>DASRGE010000052.1:0-227770 GCA_035651215.1 Bryobacteraceae bacterium | reverse complement strand
GCGGTCGTTGGTCGTTTGATAGCGCAGGAAGAGGGAGAACTGTTTTTCGTTATCCATCGAGAGATCCGCGTAGCGTTGGGCGCGCTGGCTGAGCCAGAAATGCTGAGCCAGTTTTTCGACCAGAATGCATTCGGTGATGGTCGCCGGCTGGTGTTCGGTTTTCAATCCGGCAACGAGGGTATCGTATTCTTCTTCGCATTCGCCGGGTAGCACGGAGAATTGCACGCCCGCGAGGCCATGGCGGAAGTTGTTCAGGCAGGAAACGGCTTTGCCTTCTTCGGTCTTGGGACCGGTGGAGTGTTGCGAGTTCGCCTGATTCGTGGCGACTTGGGCAGAAGTAGACATGAAGTTGGGCTCCTAAAAGAAAACGCCGGAAGAGAGCGGCGTCTCGTCCGGCGTTTTCTAAATTTGATTTCGATACCAGTATCGCATGGCGTTCCAAGCGTTTTCCGGTAAGTTCCTGAATCTAAAAGTGATTTAGGTTGTGAATGGGTTTGGGTTGGGGCGGCAGTCAGGCTAAGTTGTTGATTCACCGAGTCAACAACCAAGCGTCGAGACGAGTGCTCATGCGGCGGTAAGGGGGGAAAAGCGATTCGCTTTCAGCTTTCAGCGCTTAGCGCCCGCGCATCCTGATGGGTGTTTCCACCGATGATAGCCTACAGCGATGTCCGGCAGATCCGCATACGTGATGAGGGCACGACAACCGCGCGGGGGCTGGCGGTCTTTCATGAGTACGATTTTTCGGTAGTGCACCACCGGGCATGGCCTCCGGCTCCTTTGCGGGACTGGACGATGGAGGTTTTCGATCGGTTCTTTGAGCGCGCCTGCTGTTCAAACGTGGGCTCGCGGTTATGGATGCTGCTGGTTGAAGCTGGTTGGGGTTACTTGAAGAACATGCGCCAGGTGGCGACCACAAAGGCGTGCGTCACCATGGAGGCGCGGACGCTATCGGCGCGGAGATAGGCAATACCGCAAGCGACGCCTAAGACTCCGGCTACCAATGCGCGCCGCCAATCCGGAAACTGGTGGAACCAGAGATGGACGCTGCCGAAGAAGAGCGCCGAGAGGCCCACGGCCAGCACAGGCGATTGCCAGCTTTTCAACATAGCCCGCTCGATCACTCCGCGAAAGAACAGTTCTTCGCTGAGCGCGACCACCCACAGGACCCCGAAAAACGTGCCCAAGCCGATTCCGACGATTTGCCACCAGCTTCCCGCGACCGGTTCGAAACGGACATCATGAATAGCGAGCGCTAATGCCACAATCGGCACGATGGCGAAGCCGTACCAAAGCATGCCGGTGCGCCATTCATGCGCGCGCGGCCAGAAGCCGAACGAGCCCGGATTCCATTTGCGGAACACCAGCAGCGCCACAATGCCCAGCCTGATCCACATAAGATGGCCGAGGATATCGATCCGCAATTGTGGATCGGGTGAGATATAAATGCGCCGGAAGACCCGCATCAGGATGGGGGCGGCGGCAATCACGAGAAAGCCGATGTCGTAGGAGATGCGGCGCGGCGTCAGCACAAACCAAAACACCAGAATCGCGGATAACAGCGCCAGCAAATAGAACGCGTTTCGCTGAAACGTGCCTGCCGCGAAGCTGAAGACCAAATAGGGCAGTACCGCGGTCAGCCATAAAAGCGCGGCTTGTCGTGTGGACCCCCGTATTCGAGCGAGGCACATTCGCGTCTCTTCATTGATGGAACCTGTGTAGAAGAAGGCTTCCAGCAGAAACGCGGGGAGAGCGGCTGTCATGATCCAATGAGAATGCGGACGCGCAGACGAATAGTAGAGCGCGGCCGCCAACAGCACTATCCAAGAGCACACTAAAGCTATGAAAAACGGACGGATCGTCCGAAACATCGCCCTCATCGTAGCATCAGCCTTCGTTTGCGCCGGTTGCCGGCTGGCGGCCGCCGAGCCGCCTCCGGGACTGCTCAAGAAAATCGCAGAACGGGAAACCCAAAACGCGATCGCGCGGGACGACTATACGTACCGGCAGTCGATTACCATTCAGGAATTTAATCAGCAGGGGGCGGTGACCGGACAATATCACGAAGTTCTGGACGTCACCTTTTCGCCGAACCGGGGCCGGTATGAGCAGATTGTGGAGGCACCCAAGAATACGCTGACGCGCATTAAGCTGACTCCCGAAGATTTCAACGATATTCGGAATATCGATCCGTTTCTGCTGACCTCGGACAAAGTTTGGATGTATGAAGGCGAATACAAAGGCGAACAGACGATGGATGGGCAGCTCTGCTTCGTGGAGTATGTGCGGCCGAAGCAGATTCTTTCCGGACAGCGATTCTTCGAGGGAACGCTGTGGGTGCGGGAATCGGATTTCGGCGTGGTGCGGAGCGAGGGGCAGGCGGTTCCGCAGATCGATACGCTGCGGGAGCAGAACCTGTTTCCGCATTTCACCACGATCCGGCGCGAAATCGATGGCAAGTGGCTGTTTCCGGTGGAGACGTATGCCGACGACACGCTGTATTTCCGGGATTGGCCCCAGCGGATTCGCGTGGTGATCCGGTATATGAATTACAAGCGGTTCGGGGCGGAATCGACGGTTACGTTCGGGCCGGTGCAAGAGCCACCGCCGAAGAAGTAGAGAAAATCGCTCCCTGGCGGTCGCGGCCCCTC
This sequence comes from Bryobacteraceae bacterium, assembly GCA_035651215.1. GTDB lineage: Bacteria > Acidobacteriota > Terriglobia > Bryobacterales > Bryobacteraceae > Bog-105. Next base: position 225,122 of record DASRGE010000052.1, on the reverse strand, counting down.
GCTTACGCTCAGGGTTCCGATCCGGGGTCGCTTACGCTTCCGCCTCTGTTGCGGTGTCGTTCGCTCCCGGAAAAACCGCTCCCTCGCGGTCGCGGCTCTGCTGGTTGATCAAATTTGCGGCGTTAGCGTGGCGATGGGAGGTCGGGGTCGGGAGTGTTTTTTCCGCTGATCAGTTCCTGGAGTTTGTCGCGAGCGGAGGCTTGCATGCGCGAGGCCGCGAGGAGTTCCCGTTTGGCTTCCGCTTCCCGCCCGTTGCCGCGTAGGATGCGGGCGCGCACGTAGTGAATGGTCGCGCTATCGGGCGCCAGGCGCTCAGCCGTATCGATCTGAGCCAGCGCGTCTTTCCAATCTTTTCGCTGTTCGAGAATCTTTGCCAGTCCGAAATGCGAGCTGGCCAGGTCCGGTTGTAAGCGAATGGCTTGCCGGAAATATCGCTCGGCTTCGGAGTATTGTGAGAGCGCCAGGGAGACGGAACCCAACTGATCGTAATCGAGCGCGACATCCGGCTCGATTGCGACGTCGGCAAGGAACTCATCACGCGCGTGGGTCTGATTGCCTAAACGCCGCGCGACAGCGCCGAGAAAATAGTGAACGAAGGGAAGCCGGGGATTCAGTTTTGCCGCTGTCTCCAATTCCTTCCGGGCATTTTCATCCTGCTGGCGGGAGAGATAGGCTTTTCCGATGTAGAGGTGGACTTCCGCAGAGCCCTTTCCAACGTCCATCATTCGATCAATCGCCCTTTTCTCCAAATCGTCGCGGTGAGCGCCATTTGCGGCCACAGCCATCACATACAGAAAAGCCAAATCGGTGGAGTGCGTATCCCAAAGCGTCTGGAGCAGCGGCAGCGCGGCCGCATACCGCGCGGTAAATACATCACACAGCGCCAAAAGGTAAGTGGCCTGCGAAGAGTCCGGCTGCTTGCGCAGAAAAGCGTCAAGCTGCGGGATGGCTAATTGAAAACGATTCTGATGGTAATAGATTAGTGCTATGTTGAGCCGAACGCCGGCAACATTGGGCGCCAAACGCTCGGTGGTGTGCAATTCCGCCAAAGCCTGTTCCCATTGCTGGCGGCGCATATAAACGACCGCCAGATTGCCGTGCGCACCCGGGTCATTGGGGGCCATGGCGAGAATTTGGCGGATGGCAGTTTCAGCACCAGCTAAGTCGCCGCTGGCCAGCGCCTGCTGCGTTCGATCGTATAACTCACGAATGGATTGCCCGAAGGCGAGAGCGCATATAGCATACAGCGCCAGAACCTTACAACCTCTTGGCATTTTCTTGAGAATATCTTGACAAATTGTATGTTCGCGATTACAGTACCAAGCGAGATCGAGTTCTGTGAGCTGAACTCGGGTAAGCAGCAGGGGCAAACACATGTATCGAGGTTTTTCGAGGTCAGCGCTGCTGCTGGCCGTTTTTGTGTGCAGCTCGTTGCCGATGTTGGCACAGGGCACCGGCTCCATTACCGGCACGGTGCGCGATAACAGCGGGGCCGTTGTGCCCAACGCAAGTGTCACCATCACGAACACGCAGCAAGGCACGATTTATAAAACCACGACGAATGCGGATGGCGAATATCTGCAGGCCGCGATTCCGCCGGGGATTTACAACGTCAATATAAGCGCGACCGGATTCAATGATTTTCAAACCAGAGGAATCGTGCTGCGCGTGGCCGAGCGTACCCGCGCCGACGCCACGCTGACGGTTGGGGCAGTCAAAACCACGGTACAGATTGAGGCGTCAACGACCCAGGTACAGACCGAGACAGCGGAACTGTCCGGCGTGGTTACGGGCAAAGAGATCAGCCAGATCGTTCTGAACGGGCGGAATTTCACACAGTTGATGAGCCTGACTCCGGGAGTTACCAATCAGACCGGCCAAGATGAGGGGACGGTGGGCGTGTATGGCAGCGTCGCGTGGAGCGTGAATGGCGGCCGCACGGAATACAACAACTGGGAAGTGGACGGCGGCGACAACATGGACTCGGGCAGCAACGGGACCATCAACGTGTATCCCAGTGTGGATGCAATTGCCGAAGTGAAAGTACTGACCTCGAATTATGGCGCACAGTATGGCCGGAACGGGTCGGGGACAGTGGAGACCGTGACCAAATCCGGAACTAAAGAGTTCCACGGCGACTTGTATGAGTTTGTGCGCAATGACGCGTTCAATGCGCGTAACTTCTTTGCGACGGACAATCCGCCTTACAAGAAGAACGATTACGGATATACGATTGGCGGACCCGTATGGATTCCGGGCCTGTATAACAAGTCTAAAGACAAGACTTTCTTTTTCTTCAGCGAGGAATGGCGGAAAGAGAGGACGCCACAGACTTTCGATGTGCAGGTGCCTTCGAATGCCGAACGGCATGGGATCTTCAACGACGTTTGCCCGACGGGCGGCAGCCCGGTGGATACGGCGGGATTTCCCAACTGTCCGGTGAACCCGGCCACGGGCGCTTATTATCCGAACAACACGGTTCCGATTGACTCGAACGCGCAATCGATCATGCCGATGATCCCGGCGCCGACCACGGACAACGGCTTCCAATCCTATTTCAACGGCACCCTGAGTACTCCGACGAACTGGCGCGAAGAGTTAGTTCGGATCGATCATAATTTCAACGACAACAATCACTTCTTCTACCGGTTCATTCACGATTCCTGGAATACGGTTACACCAACGTCGTTATGGAGCAGCGATACCTTCCCGACCGAGACAACGAACTTTGTCGGACCGGGCGTCAGCATGGTGGCGCACATGGCGACCAGTATTTCGCCGACGCTTCTGAATGAATTTACGTTTTCCTATACCACGGATCACATCTTTCTGACTCCGACCGGCGTGGTGGCACGCCCGCCTTCGATGACGATGACCGGTTTATTCAATAACGGATTCGGGGGGAAGTTGCCGGGAGTTTCGATCGGGTCTCCGTACGGAAGCGGCGGTGGATTCACGGCCGATGCAGCCGGATATCCTTGGACGAATTCGAATCCGACTTATACCTATCGCGACCAGATCGCGAAGAGCGCCGGTTCGCATAACATTTACGCCGGATTCTATTTTGAAGCCTTGCAGAAGAACGAAGACGCCAGCGCCGAGACCCAGGGGTTCTTGAGCTTTTACAACACCTCGACAGTGACTACGGGTAATCCCTGGGCGGATTTCTTAGCAGGTAGAATCGGAAGCTTCTATCAGACTAATCAGCAGATCAAGTATTACTATCGATCAAAGATTTTTGAGCCGTACATACAGGATGACTGGCACGTGAGCTCGCATCTAACGCTGAACCTTGGACTGAGAATTAGCCTGTTTGGGACATACCCGGAGAAGTATCACAATTTCTATAACTTCTTCCCGTCGTTGTACAACCCGGCCAACGCACCGGCAATTGACGTAAACGGCGATGTCACAGGAGTGGCGGGAGATCTGATTCCCGGGTCAGGAAACTTTTATGACGGGTTTGCGGCTTGCGGCAAGAACGGAACTCCGGCTGGTTGCATGAAGGGACATCTGTTCAATCCTGCTCCGCGATTTGGATTTGCATGGGATCCCTTCGGCGATGGGAAATGGGCCATTCGCGGCGGATACGGCATTTTCTTCGAGCATCTGAATGGGAACGAGGCGATCTCGGGTCTTGAAGGCAACCCGCCGACGATGCTGACGCCGACGCAGTACAACATCACGGGCTACACAAACATTGGAGGCGCGGGTTTGTTCGGGACCACCGGGCCGACGGCTTACGCGCAGCAGGTACGCTGGCCTTACGTGCAGCAATGGCACTTCGATATTCAACACGACATCGCGCACAACACGGTGGGCACCATTTCTTACGTTGGCAGCAAGGGGACGCATCTATCCGACCAGATCGACCTGAACCAGTTACTGCCTGTGCCGAGGAGCCAGAACCCGTTCCGACAGGGACAGCCGGTTAGCGCCACGGAGTGTGGGACGGTCACGAACTATGGCCTGCCGAACGTGAGCGCGGTCGTGAACGGTAAGACGATTACCGGGCTTGCGGCACAAGACTTGTCGGTGGTCTGCGGCAACGCAGCCGACCCATACCGGCCGTATCAAGGCTACAACAACATCAGTTACATCGAGCAGCAAGCGAACTCCATTTACAATGCGTTACAGGTTTCGCTGCGCCGAACTGCCGGACGATCTCAGATTACGCTGGCCTATTCCTACAGCCACTCCATCGATGACTCCTCGGATCGCTATGACACGAATTTCCTCGATTCCTACAATCTGCATTTGACGCGGGCTAGTTCGAATTTCGACCAGACGCATGTTCTGACGGTTGGGTATGTTCTCGATTTGCCGTTGCTATCGAACCATAAGAGCCTGGCGGGCAAATTGTTTGGCGGCTGGGAACTGTCGGGCCTGACTAGCTATGCGACCGGTACGCCTTTCAGCGTGCAGGTCAGCAGCGGCAACAATCTCTACCCCGGACCTGGTGTCGGGAACGGCACGGGCATTAGCGGCGGCTTCGCGGATGTCGTGGGAAATCCCTGGAGCACTCCGCCCCAGAAGGCCGTGGCCGGCGTGCTTGGCCCGGTGCTCTATAATCCCACTGCCTTTGCGGCGCCCACCGGCCTTACATTCGGCGATGCGGGACGCAATTTGTTGCGCAACCCGGACCGGCTGAATTTCGATATGGGTCTGTTCAAGAACTTCTACATTACGGAAAGAGCGCACTTCGAGTTCCGCGCGGAAGCGTTCAATGTGTTCAATCACACGCAGTTCAATCAGGTGAATAATACTTTGAGTTGCTTTACGGCGAATAACACGGGCTGCCCGGATTCGAATTTCCTGATGCCGAATAAGGCGCATGAGCCGCGGTTGCTGCAATTGGGGCTGAAGTTGATTTTTTGAGGGGAGCGGCGGCTGAAGCCGCCGCCAGCACGCTGAAGCGTGCGCCACGTCGCACTCGGTGTGAGAAATTGTCTCCATGGTGAAAGTTTCCAGAAGGGAATTCATACAGAGCGCGGCGGTGGCGGGAGTGGCGTCGCGTGTTCCGCTCCGGGCGAATCCGCTGGGGCTGCCGATCGGGTGCCAGACGTACCCAGTCCGAAAAATGATTGCAGAGGATTTTCCGGGAACGCTCAAGCAACTGGCCAACGCAGGATTCCAGGCCATTGAGTTGTGTTCACCGGTTGGTTACGCCAAAGCCGGGTTTGCGGTGGTCGGCAACTACAAAGGGCCTGAGCTGCGGAAACTCTTGAGCGACCTCAATCTGACGTGCCATAGTTCGCACTTCAGTATCGATGAGTTGCGGAAGGATCTACAGGGGCGGATTGCGTGGGCGAAGGAGATTGGGCTGACGCAGATGATGGTGCCGAGCCTGGGCGGGCCGCGAAATCCGACGATGGACGATGTGAAGCGCGCGGCCGATGAATATAACAAGATGGCCGAATCCTCGCATGCGGCAGGGATACAACAGGGGCTACACAACGAAGGATTTGAGCTTTCGACCGTCGATGGCAAGCGCACGTACGATGTGCTGTTTGAGCTTCTTGATCCGAAGCTGGTGAAGTTTCAGTTTCAGGTCTCGACCATCAGCCAAGGATTCGACGCGGCCGAGTACTTCACGAAATATCCAGGGCGGTTCATCTCCATGCACGCGCAGGGGTGGTCGGCAACTGAAAAGAAGATTGTGCCGATTGGGCAGGGCACGCTCGATTGGAAGCGAATTTTTACTGCGGCGAAAACGGGCGGGATCAAGAATTATTTTGTTGAGATGAATCTAGATTATATGCGCGAGAGCGTGCCGTATTTGAAGAAGTTGAAGGTGTGAGAAGACCTCCGCGTCGTTAGACGCGGTACTCGCTGCGTACGGGCGGATCGATCAAGGCGTTCGCTTTTTCCGAGCTGGTAATGCGCATTTGGGCGGTGTCCCATTCGAGGAAATCGCCGGGCCGGCGCTGGGCGATGCAGCCGAGGAGAAAGGCTTCAGTGACGGGGGCTTGGCTTTCGAAATTCGCAACCGGAGTGGGGCCGCCTTTGCAGGCAGCGATCCATTGATCGATGGCGATGTCGTGATGCTGCTGGCCGCGGGGCGGCGGCGGTGGAGTGGGATATTTCGAGGATTCGGGGTAGACGCGGGGACGGTCTCCGTTGAAGCCGGCCAATAAGAACCCCTTATCGCCAACATAGAGGATGCCTTCGTTCTCATCGCCGACTTCGAAGAAATGCTGATCTTCCGGGCGCAACCCAGCGGGACGCGCGGGCCGAAGGCCGCCATCATACCAGGACATGCGCACTTCCGGCCGGTTGCCGACGGCGGGGAAGTTCAGGTGCACGATCGAGGCTTTCGGGAACGTTTCGTCATAGGATTCCGAAGTGCTGGATTCCACGGAAACGGGCGGCGTGAGATTCAGAATTTTGAAGACGCCGGCGAAACTGTAGCAGCCCATGTCGCCGAAAGAACCGTCGCCGAAATCGTACCAGCCGCGCCAGACAAACGGCAAGTACGCCTTATTGAATGGACGCTCGGGGGCGGGGCCGAGCCAGAGATCCCAATCGAAACCGGGCGGAACGGGGTCTACGGTCGAGGGGCGGTCGACACCCTGGGGCCAGTAGGGGCGGCTCGACCAGTTGTGCACCTCGCGTACGTGCCCGATTGCTCCGTCGGCGAGCCAATCGGAAATGAGTTTCGTGCTTTCCGACGAAGGATTGTTCACCGGGAGGGAGGTGGCCACCTTCATCTCGCGAGCGAGCGAGGCGACGCGGCGGGCATCGGCAATGTTGTGCGTCATCGGCTTTTGACACAGAACATGCTTGCGCTGGCGCATGGCGGCCATGGTAATTGCCGCGTGCCAGTGATCCGGCGTGGCGATGTAGACGGCGTCGAGGTCTTTTTCTTTGGAAAGAAGCTCGCGGAAATCTTTGTAGGCGTTGCATCCCTTATACGCGCCGGAAGCGGACTCTTTGCGGGAACCATAATACGCTTCGACGAGACGCTTGGCGGGTTCGCGGCCGCCCATTCCGAGGCTGGTGCGAAATGTGTGGGTGAGCTGCACCTCGCCGGGAGAGGTCAGATCCGCGCCCCAGTTCTCGTAGCCCGGGCCGAGTAATTTGCGGGCGGCTTTGAGCAGCGCGTTGTCGCCGTATTCGACATAGTTCATCGCCTTCTCATTGCAGTCGCACACGGCGATGATTTGCGTATCGGGACGCGCGAGCAACTCCATGGTGACGGCTTGGCCTTGCCGTCCCATCCCGATGGAGGCGATGGTTACTTTATCGCTGGGCGGGACGAAGCCGCGACCGAGGACGTGGCGCGGCACGATGGTGAACGCGGCGGAAGCGAGAGCGCCGCGCAGAAATCCGCGGCGGGAGAGAGGATCGTCGATCATGCGACGATAGGTTATCAATTTTGTACTGAGCGATACCGCTCCCTCGCGGTCGCGGCTCCGTTAGCGTTTTTTGCGGACGAGGCGGCGGGCTTTGCGCACCACGACCGGAGCGGAGGCAAAGGCTTCGCTTACCAGCGCTTCCTGCTGATCGTGATGGACTTTGTGGGCGCCTGCGGCCGGACTTGCCGCGGTGGGCCGTCCTACGTAGCGAAGCTGGCGGCGCAAGGGCGCGCCGTTACCGCTCGGGTTGATAATGGGCTGCATCTGCTCTTCGACGAAGTACCAGGGGCCCATATTTTCAGGCTCTTCCTGAACCCAGAAGAGCTCGGCGTTGTCTGAGTAGCGGCGCAGAATGTCGGTCAATCGCTGGAGCGGGAACGGATAAAGCTGCTCAAGACGAATGATCGCAACGTCGCCGCGGCCGAGCTCTTCGCGCTTGTTCAGCAGATCGTAATAGACTTTGCCCGAACAGAGCAGAATGCGGCGAATCTGACTGCCGACATATTGCGAATCCCCGATGACTTCCTGGAACGCGCCGCTCGTGAGCTCTTCCAATCGCGAGGCCGCTTTCGGGTAGCGCAGCAGGAATTTTGGGGTAAAGATGATGAGCGGCTTGCGAATGCCGCGGCGGTCCGCTCCGCCGTACATCTGGCGCCGCAATAGGTGGAAGTATTGCGCGGGCGTGGTGCAGTTGCAGACCTGAATGTTGTTTTCGGCGCACAGTTGCAGGAAGCGCTCGATACGGGCGCTGGAGTGCTCCGGCCCTTGGCCTTCGAACCCATGCGGAAGCAGGAGAACCAGGCCGCTCGGCTGATTCCATTTCGATTCGGCCGAGACAATGAACTGGTCGATGATGATCTGGGCACCATTGACGAAATCGCCGAATTGGGCTTCCCACATGACGAGCGTTAAGGGATCGGCCACGCTGTAGCCGAATTCGAAGCCCATGGCGGCGTATTCGCTGAGCAGACTATCGACTACTTCGAATTTGGCCTGACGCGGGTCGAGATGCTTCAGCGGCACATAGCATTGTCCGGTCTCGTAATCGCTGAATTCGAGATGGCGCTGGGTGAAGGTGCCGCGCGAAACATCTTCGCCCGCCAGGCGAACCGGAGTGCCTTCGAGCACCAGGCTGCCGAACGCCAGGGTTTCCGCAAAACCCCAGTCGATGGGGCCGCCCTTCAAAGCTTCGTGCCGTTTGTCAATTAGGTTCTTCAGCTTCGGATGGAGATGAAAGTCCTCCGGCAAGGTGGTGCATTTCTCGATGACGCTGGCCAGCGTGTCGTAGGTGGCAGCGGTGGAAGGAATCGGCTGGAACACTTCTTCGGCAGGCGCGACGGCAAACTCTTCCATCACGAAGCTCTCACGGTGCTGTTTCGCGTGATCGTAGGTGTCGCTGAGCTGTTTGCGCTCCTGCTTGCGGAGATTCTCCACGAAATCCGCCGTGACAAATTTTTCGCGGACCAGCCGCTCGGCGTACTGCGTGGCTACGGTCGCGAGCGCTTTGATCTTGCGGTACATCACCGGCTGCGTGTAGCTGGGGTCGTCGGCCTCGTTGTGGCCCTGGCGGCGATAGCCGATAATGTCGATCACGACGTCGCGTTTGAAATGCTGGCGGTAGTCGTAGGCAAGCTGCGCGGCGCGAATGCAGGCTTCGGGATCGTCCGCGTTCACATGCAGGATGGGGGCTTGGACGGATAACGCAACGTCGGTGGCATAGACGCTGCTGCGGCCTTCGAGCGGATTCGTGGTGAAGCCGATCTGGTTATTCGTGACGATGTGGATGGTGCCGCCGGTCTTATAGCCTTCGAGCTGCGAAAGCTGCAACACTTCGGCGACAACACCCTGCCCGATGAACGCGGCATCGCCGTGCATCAGAATCGGAATGACGCGGGAGCGTTCTGTATCGCCAAGACGGTCCTGTTTGGGCCGCACCAAGCCTTCCACGACCGGATCGACGGCTTCCAGGTGGCTCGGATTGAACGCAACGGAAACGAGGATCTCGTTCCCCAAAGTGGAGGTGTGGATGCCGCTCGCGCCCAAGTGATACTTGACATCGCCGGAGCCTTGCACGCTCTCGGGATCGGGCTCGCCTTCGAATTCCGAGAAGACCTGGACCATCGATTTGCCGACGACGTTGGCCAGCACGTTGAGACGGCCGCGATGGGCCATGCCGATCACCGATTCATGCACGTTCTCATTGGCGGCGCGCTCCAGAATTTCGTCGAGCACGGGAATGGTGCTTTCCAGGCCCTCCAATCCGAAACGTTTTTGCCCGACGAAGCGGCTTTGCAGGAAATGCTCGAACTCTTCGGCCTGGATCAAGCGGTTCAGAATGCGATGGCGGATCGAGTCATCGAGCGGCCAGAGATTCATGGTGGCTTCCATGCGGTCCTGGAGCCACTGTTTTTGCGCCGGGTCCTGAATGTGCATGTACTCGATGCCGATGGATCCGCAATAGGTCGCGCGGAGGCGGTCTAAGATTTCGCGCAGCGTTTCGTACGGCTGCATGTAGGAGCCGATAGCGCCACTCGGAGCTTTTACGGCTCCAGCCAGAAACGGCCGGTCGAGATCCCATATGGAGAGTCCGTAGGAAGCGGGATCGAGTTCCGGGTGATAGGCCGGCTCGGAACCCAGAGGATTCGTATTCGCCAGCAAATGGCCGCGAATCCGGTAGGAATTGATCAACTGAATGACGGCCGCTTCTTTGGCGACATCGGTATTGACCGCGGAGTACCGGTTGGGCGCGATCTGCTGATCGGTCTGCCAGCGGACCGGCATGTAGGGAATCTTGAGATCGCGGAAGATGCCTTCGTAGAAGCCATCTTCGCCTTGCAGGAGCTGCTGCAGTTTGGCGAGAAACGCTCCGGATTCCGCGCCTTGGATAATGCGGTGATCGTAGGTGCAAGTGATCATCAGCACCTTGCTCAAGCCGAGCAGCGCGCGGGTTTCCGGACTGGCGGCCGCGAATTCGGCCGGGTAATCGATGGCGCCGGTTGCGATGATGGCGCCTTGACCGGGCATCAGCCGCGGAACCGAACCGAAGGTACCTACCGTGCCGGGATTGGTTAAGGAAATGGTGGTGCCTTCGAAATCGGACACCTGGAGCTTGTTGGTCCGCGCGCGCGCGACGATGTCGTCGTAAGCGGCAACAAACTGGGCGAAGTTCATGCCGTCGGCGTTCTTGACATTCGGGACTTTCAGCGAGCGCGTGCCGTCTTTGGCCGCGACGTCGACGGCGAGACCAATGTTCACGTGATTTCGCACGACGCGGAACGGCTCGCCGCCATTTTGCGCGAAAGCATGGTTCAGCGCCAGATTCGATTTCACGGCTTTCACGATGGCCCAGGCGATGATGTGCGTGAAGCTCAGCTTGTCGCGGCCTTGCAAAGCGCGCTGGCGGTTGATGGTATTGCGGTTTTCTTCGATGACGCGAACCGGAACCTGACGCTGCGAAGTGGCGACCGGAATGGCCAGACTCGCGGTCATGTTTTCTGCGATGCGGGCGGCGGCGCCGCGCAACGGGACAAGCTGATCGGCGGGTCCGACGGCTTTCGATTCCGGTTTCGCGGGAAGCTGGGTGGACTTGGTTACCTCGGCGGTACCGGGAGAAGCGGCCGGCTGCGGCTTCACTGCCGTACGCGTTTCCTGGGGAGCGGGTGCGGGCTGGGGGGGTTCGCGGCGTGGGGGTTCGGGCTGCAGCGGCTCGCGTTCGGGTGGTACTCGCTGCGGCGGTTCCTGGCGGGGTGGCTCGGGAATGTCACGGCGGGGCGGTTCGGGAACATCACCTGCCATGGGTGCCTCGGCAACAACCGCAGTGCTCAGGTTCGACGCCGCTCCATTACTAGCCGACGACGCTTCGCCGTTTTCGGCATGATGCTGAAACAATCCCGTCCAGCCTTCGTCGACGCTCTTTCGATCGAATTGATACTGATGGTAGAGCTCGTCTTCTAACCAGCTATTAATACCCAACTCGGGGTCATTTCCTTGCGGCATGGTGGGTGGTTCTTTGGAATTATGACTTGGAGCAACGGACAGAGATCCCCTCAAGACGAATCTCTGTTATTCGATCGCTATGATTCCGTGCTTTTATTGTAACGAAGGGAGGGGGTTTACCAAAAAAACCGCTCTCTCTGGTCGCGGCTCAGTTCGGATTCTCTAAATCGAATCGAGGCTCTCAAACACAGCCATAGACGTACCTTGCCCGCCAATTACATACCGGATGGCCGAGAGTACATCCTGGCGTTTCCAGAGCCACCGCGTACTTCCGTGCCTTGCCCAACGCTTGCAAGTTGGCGGATCGAGGCTCTCCCCGATTCAAGCAGCGGCTGGCGAAAGATTTGAGGTCGTTCATGATTCTTTCGGGGCGGATTTCCGCTGACACGATCAGATGAACGTGTATAGAGCACATGTGCCGCTAACAGTTTCCAGCCGTGGTCTCGGCCGCGTTCCTGCATCGCGTGGAGCACGACTTTGCGGCGTCTCTCGTCCAACTCATATGGCGCGTGGTCCATACGCTCGTGTTCGCGTGTCATTCGCTCCAAATCAGGCTCCAGTAGCGGGCCACCGAACAGTCTGCGGTGGCGATCAACTGACCCGGATTGGTGGCCATGGAGGTGGCATCCGTAGCAGGTAAAGGTTATGAAATAGGTCACGTTCGTAAGAGACGGCTACCTCTGGTCGCGGCTCAGTTCGGCGGTGGGCTCCATTCCATAAGTGGGCCGTAGACTGGCATTTTCACCGGCCACTGTAAACTAACAATGGAATGACTTTGGAAGAGTTGGAAAGAGAGTACGTTGCGCTCCGCCAGCAGGGTGAAGCTGTGCGGAGCTATCTTTGACGCCCCCACCAAGCAGCGTGAATTAAAGAAACTCGAAGCTGAAATTGAAAAGCCGGATTTCTGGAACCAGCCGGAAAAAAGCCAGCGCGTGATGCAGCAGCGGAAGCGCCTGGAGGAAGATATTCAGAATTCGTCGTCTGTCGCGGCGGTGACTTCGGACATCGATACGCTTTTCGAGCTGGCCCGCGAGGGCGAGAACGTGAATGGCGATCTGGAGCGCGAAATCCGGGCGTTCGAGGCCAAGCTGGAGCAGTTGGAAACGGGCATGCTGCTTTCGGGCGAGAACGATGCGCGCGATGCGATCGTCGTCATCCATCCAGGCGCGGGCGGCACCGAAAGCCAGGATTGGGCCGAAATGCTGCTGCGCATGTATCTGCGCTGGGCCGAGCGCCACAAGTTCGATGCAGTCATTACTGACCGTCTGGAAGGCGAGGGCGCGGGCATCAAATCGGCCACCGTCGAGATCAACGGCGAAAACATTTACGGCCAGTTGCAGTCCGAAGTGGGCGTGCACCGGCTGGTGCGCATTTCGCCGTTTGACGCCAATGCGCGGCGGCACACCTCGTTTGCATCGGTCTTCGTATATCCGCAGATCGATGAAGACATTAACATCGAGATCAAGCCGGAAGACTTGAAGATAGATGTCTTCCGGGCCAGCGGCGCGGGCGGACAGCACGTGAACCGAACCGAATCGGCTGTGCGCTTCACGCATTTGCCTACCGGCATAGTCGTGCAGTGCCAGAACGAGCGTTCGCAGCACAAGAATCGCGCCAGCGCCATGAAACAGCTTCGCGCCAAGCTCTATGAATACGAGATGGAAAAGAAGCGCGCGGCGGACCAGAAGCTGGAGGATTCGAAGCTCGAAATCAACTTCGGAAGCCAGATCCGGAGTTACGTGCTCGCTCCCTATCGCTTAATCAAGGATCACCGGACCAAGCTCGCGATTGGCGATGTGGATCGCGTGCTAGATGGCGATATCGACGCGCTCATTCACGCTTATTTGGTTTGGCGCAAGACGGGTAAGACGTCCGGCGACGGCAAAGAAGATCTGCCCGAATAACAGGCACGTGATCGTTCCGCCGACAGAGGAGAACCTGGCGCGCGCCGCCGAGTTGATCAAACAAGGCAAGCTGGTCGCGTTTCCGACGGAGACCGTGTACGGCCTGGGAGCGAATGCGCTGGATGCGGAGGCCGTCGCGCGGATCTACGAAGCGAAGGAGAGGCCGCGGGCCAGCCCACTCATCGTGCATGTTTCCGACGAGGCGATGGCGCGATCCATCGTTGCCGACTGGCCCCAGATGGCGCAAAAGCTAGCCGCGCGCTTCTGGCCAGGGCCGCTGACGCTCGTGTTGAGAAAAGCTCCGGTCATTTCAGATCTGGTCACCGCTGGACTCGATTCGGTAGGGGTGCGGATGCCGGCGCAATCGATCGCAATTGAATTGATCCGCAGAGCCGGAGTGCCGATCGCAGCGCCGAGCGCGAACCGGTTTACGCAGATTTCTCCCACGACGGCTGAACACGTGCAAGCGGGGTTGAGCGATCGAGTCGACTTGATTTTGGATGGTGGGCCGACGCAGGTGGGAATCGAATCGACGGTTGCTTCGTTGCGGCGTATTCCTCCCGTGGTGCTGCGTCCCGGCATGATCACGCAGGAGGATCTGGAGGCTGTGACCGGGATAGCATGGGACCGCGAGATGGGTGTTCCGCAAATTCAGGAATCCCCCGGGTTGCATCCGCGGCATTATGCGCCGCGCACTCCGTTTTATGTATTGGCGCAGGGAGCGCCAAAACCCGCTGGCAGAGGATACATCATCCCCATGCCTGCGGAACGAAGCCAATATGCGGCGCGGCTCTATGCGGAATTGCACAAGGCGGATGCGGAAGGTTGGGATTGGATTGGAGTGGAAGCGCCACCGGAGAGTCCGGAGTGGGTGGGGATTCTAGACCGGTTGATGAGGGCAAGTAGGGCAGGTTAGGCGTTTACCAGCTCGAACGCTTTGCGATGATCGTTTAGAAATTGCTCCAGGCCGCGTTCGGTTAGCGGATGGAAGAACATCTGCTCCAGAACCTTAAACGGCAAGGTGGCGATGTGCGCTCCGGCTTTGGCCGCTTGCACCACCTGGTGGGGTCCGCGAATGGAAGCCGCGAGCACTTGCGTTTTGTAGCCGTAATTCGAGTAAATCGTGACAATATCCCGAATCAGGTCCATTCCGGGCCAGCCGATATCGTCCACGCGGCCGATGAACGGACTCACGATGTACGCTCCCGCCTTCGCTGCAAGAAGCGCCTGCGCGGCGCTGAAACAGAGCGTGACATTCGTGCGGATGTCTGCTTTGGACAGTGTGGAGACAGCCTTGATTCCCTCGGGAATCAGCGGCACTTTTACGACAACATTGGGATGAATACGGGCCAGCCGGTGCCCCTCTTCGATCATCTCTTCCGCGGTGGTCGATACGACTTCCGCGCTGACGTCGCCATCAATGAGAGCGCAAATCTTTCGAATCTGCTCTTCGACCGGGATTCCTTCCTTCGCGATGAGGCTTGGATTGGTGGTGACACCGTCGATAATGCCCCAATCCAGTACACTCTTGAGTTCGCGCAGATTCGCCGTATCGAGAAAGAATTTCATCCGCCCTCAGCAGTCTGTGTCGATAGTATCAGAGCATGTCCTCTAAGCCGAACGGGTTACGGATCGCTCCGGCCGAGCCGTGTCATCTTCCGCTCATTCTGACTTTCATTCGGAAGCTAGCCGAATTCGAGAAGTTGCTCGATCATGCCACGGCGGATGAAGAAAGTTTGCGGAGGAGCCTTTTCGGTCCGGAGCGCGTGGCTGACGTAGTGCTGGCGTGGTGGGAGGAAGAACCCGCCGGATTCGCGGTTTATTTTCGCAACTTCTCTACATTTCTAGGGCGGCCGGGTATTTATTTGGAAGATCTGTTCGTGGAACCGGCTCATCGCGGAAGGGGCGTCGGGACGGCATTGCTCCAATACCTGGCGCGCGTCGCGAAGGAATCTTCGGCTGGGCGGCTTGAATGGGCCGTGTTGGATTGGAACCAGCCGGCAATTAATTTTTACCGGCGGCTGGGTGCGGTTCCGATGCACGACTGGACGATTTTTCGGGTTACGGGCGAGGCGTTGGATAGACTGGCGGGGGAATAGCACCTCAGCTTATCAGCGCTTGCACCACATTTCCGGCCACGTCCGTTAACCGGAAATCCCGGCCCTGGAAACGGTAGGTTAGCTTGGTGTGATCGATCCCCATCTGGTGGAGCACCGTGGCGTGCAGGTCGTGAACGTCGACCGGATTTTCGGCGATGTTGTAGCCAATTTCGTCGGTTGTTCCGTACGCAATGCCGGGCTTGAAACCGGCGCCGGCCACCCACATGGAGAAAGCACGCGGGTGATGATCGCGGCCCAGGAATTTGGAATTGTTGCGGGCTTCATTCATGGGCGTTCTGCCGAATTCCCCGCCCCAAACGACAATCGTGCTCTCGAGTAATCCGCGCTGCTTGAGATCGGTGACGAGGGCCGCCGCCGCACGATCCGTTTCTTGGCATAAGGACGGAAGCCGGTTGACGATGTCGTCATGGCTGGATGTGCCGTGGTTATCCCAACCGCGATGATAGAGCTGCACGAAGCGCACTCCGCGCTCGACCAGCCGGCGTGCGAGCAGACAGTTATTCGCGAACGATTTTTTCCCCGGCTGCGTGCCATACATTTCGTGAATGGATGCGGGCTCTTTGGCGATGTCTACCAATTCGGGAACGCTCGACTGCATTCGATACGCCATCTCATAGGAGTTGATGCGGGTGAGAATTTCGGGATCACCATTACGCGAAAGTTCCGTCTCGTTGAGGTTTTTCAGCAGATCGAGCGACTCGCGCCGGCTATTTTCCGAAACGCCTTCGGGATTCGTCAGGAATAGAACGGGGTCGCCTTGCGACCGGAATTCCACGCCCTGGTAAACGGTTGGTAGAAAACCGCTGCCCCAGCAAGCTTTGCCCCCATCCGGCTGATTTTCCCCCGAAATGAGCACCACAAAGCCGGGCAAATCTTTGCACTCGCTGCCCAGGCCATAGGTCATCCAAGCGCCCATACTCGGGCGGCCAATGATCTGAAACCCGGTGTTCATGAAGATCTGCGCGGGTGCGTGATTGAACTGAGTGGTATGCACCGAGCGGATCAACGTGATGTCATCCGCAACGCCCTGCAGATGCGGGAGGAGCTCGGAAATCTCGACTCCCGATTTGCCACAGCGCCGGAACTCATAGGGCGAGCCCAGCAGCTTCGGCGTGCCTTTGATAAATGCGAATCGCTCGCCCTTTGTCAGTTCGGCGGGCACATTCTGGCCATCGTATTTTTGCAGCGCCGGCTTCGAGTCGAGCAGATCCAACTGGGAGGGCGCGCCCGCCATGAAGAGATAAATAATGCTCTTCGCCTTGGCGGAAAACATCGGCGCCTTGGGAGCGAGCGGATTGGCGTCCGTGGCCGCCGGCGCGCCGAATAGAGATTGGTCTATCAGCCCGGTCAGCGCGGCAGCGCCAATGCCGAAGCCGGTCTGGCGGAAAAAGTGACGCCGCGTGGACGCGCGAAGCAACTCCTCCTTAGGAGAAAAAAATGGCTTCATTGTTCTAGTCCTTCGTGATTGTTTCGTCCATATTGAGAAGTACGTTCGCGACCATGGTCCAGGCCGCCAGGTCCGCTGCATTGCTCACGGAATTGGGAGTTGCCGCGATCGTCTTGTAAGCGAGATCCGTGTTCTTGGAATAGGATTCCAACTGCTTACGGTAGAAATTCGCGATCGCCGCAGCTTCTTCCCGAGTAGGCGGGCGCGCGACGACCAGACGGAATCCGTAAGCGATGCGATCCGCTTCATTCCCGGCGTTCGCCAGGATGCGCTTGGCCATAGCGCGAGCAGCATCGAAGAAGAAAGGATCATTCAGGCTGGTTAGCGCCTGTAGCGGAGTATTGGTGCGCACGCGGCGAACCGTGCAGAACTCACGGCTGGGAGCATCGTACGTGATCAGGCTCGGATACGGCGCGCTGCGGCGGAGGAACGTGTATACCGCGCGCCGGTAGCGATCTTCACCTGTGCTTGGAATCCATTTCTCGTTGCTGTACGGAATGTCCCAGATTCCTTCGGGCTGGTAGGGGAACACCGGCGGACCGTACATTTTCGAACTCAGCAATCCGCTGGCGCTGAGTGCGATGTCGTGGACGGTCTCGGCGTTCACGCGGAAGCGCGGACCGCGCGCGTACAGTTTGTTGTAGGGATCGCGCGCCTGTAGATCCTGAGAAACAGCAGAACTCTGCCGGTATGTCGCGGACGTCACCATCAAGCGCTGAATCTTCTTCATGTCCCAGCCGCTCTGCATGAACTCGGTCGCCAGCCAGTCGAGCAGTTCCGGATGCGTGGGCGGATCGCCCTGCGTGCCGAAGTCCTCGGCGGTTTCGACGATTCCGTGTCCAAAGATTGCTTCCCAGAAATGGTTGACGGTCACGCGTGCCGTTAAGGGATTGCTATTGCTTACCAACCATTCGGCCAGACCAAGGCGGTTCGGCATGGCGTCTTTGGGCAGCGGCGGTAAAGCACTGGGCACGTCCGCATAGACCAGTTCACCAGGACTCGTAAATGTTCCGCGCTCGCGGATATAGGCGGATGGCCTTTGGTAGCCGGGCCGTTCCCGCAGCACCAGCGCAGTGGGAATGCCGAGCTTCTTCACCTCTTTATTGAGCGCTTCGATTTGCTTACGCGTTGGGTCAAGAACCGGGGCAACGGCCCGAAAGGCTGCCGATAAGCGTTCCTTTTGTTCGGGTGTGCGCTGGGCGTTCGAGACGCGAAGAAGCGGCCGGAGGCTCGCTGGTATGCGGACGATGAATGCAGGATCGGACGATGTGGTTACGGAGATGCGAAACCGGCCAATGTTGCGGGACGCATGACGCATCTGGTGTTTCAGCGTAATCGTTAGTACTGAACCTCCGGCGCTGCTGAAGGGCTTTTCGGGTAGAAAGACGGCGGAGCGCGATACCGGAACCGGGTCCGTCTCTTCGATCGCCCACCCGGCAAGCTGGCCGGGCTTTCTTTCGATCAGGTTCTTGACGGAATAGCCGGACTGCGATTCGTCCTCGGCCGCTTTGACCCATTTCACAGGTTGCGGCTCTTGCCCACCGGTTGCAGGCGACACGTCCACATCGAAGTCGCTCAGAAAGAAATTGCCCGCGCTGTCGCGGCCTGGACCGGAATGGGGAAGACTCGGATCGGGCAAAACTTCCAGACGCACGCCGGTGATCCCGGCCAGAGCCGTTTTGGCTTCCAGCACATAGGTGTCGGCCTGGGGATTGGAGCCGGTGGCGAGGATGGAGCCGTCCGGGAGAACCTTGAGCACCGCGCCGCCAACGGACTTGTGCTCAAAAGGAGTGAGCGTGGTCCACTGGTTTTGGGCACTCTGCAATTGCGACTCCCACTTCGCCTGGGCCGCATCCAGTGCAGGAGTCTGCGTGTTCAAAACGCTTTCGAGTTGCGCGATTCGCGAACGCAGCTCTTTGCTCTTCGCTTCCTGTTCCGGGGTGGGCAGTTCCAGTTCCGGCTCCTCCATCCAGTGGTCTCCGTTGCCCGCCATCCCGTGCTCGCTGTTATTGAAGAAAGCTAAAAAGCGGTAATAGTCTTTCTGCGTGAATGGATCGAACTTGTGGTTGTGGCACTGCGCGCAGCCAAGCGTGGAACCGAGCCAGACGGAAGCGGTTGTGTTCACGCGATCGACCAGGCTGTAGTAGTAATATTCATTCACGTCGATGCCGCCCTCCTGGTTCAGCATCGAGTTGCGATTGAAGCCGGTCGCGATGAGCTGGTCTTTGGTGGGGTTGGGCAACATGTCGCCGGCGATCTGATCGATGGTGAAGTCCCGAAAAGACATGTTGGCGTTCAGCGCGCGAATCACCCAGTCGCGATACTCCCAAGCGGTGCGGCTGCGGTCTTTCTCGTATCCGTTGCTATCGGCATAGCGGGCCAGATCGAGCCATTGAGTCGCCCAGTGCTCGCCATAGCGCGGCGACGCGAGCAGGTTATCAACAATCTTGTTGTAGGCAGCATCGCTGTGATCTTTGGTGAAAGCATCCACAACGTCCGGCGGAGGAGGAAGGCCGATCAAATCGAGGTACACGCGGCGGATCAGAGTAGCGGGATCGGCCTCTGGAGAGGGACGCAGTCCTGATTTCTCCAGCTTCGCCAGGATGAAGTTGTCGATCGGGTTCCGGCACCACGCCCCGTCCTTGACCGCGCGAGGGGATGGACGCACGGGAGCTAGATAGGCCCAGTGTTTCGGGGGCTTGCTGGCGCCTACCGGCGTTCGATCGTCCGGACCGGGCGCGCCGATGTCGATCCAGGACCGGATGGTCTGCACTTCGGCGGCAGATAGAGCTGGACCACCATATGGCATTTGCGGCCGCTCTTCGGCGAGAAGACGGCGGATGAGGCGGCTCTTGGCGCTCTGTCCGGGAACAACGACCGGACCATAGTCGCTGCCTTTCAAAATCGCGGCCAGGGAATCGAGACGCAGGCCGTTCTGCTGGACGTCCGGACCGTGGCATCCATAACAGCGCGAGGCCAGGATGGGCCGGACCTCTTTCGCGAACATGGGCGAGGATGAGTTGCCGCCGGCGGGCATTGGCGACGCCGTTTCCGAAGTGGCTGATGCGGCGTTTTCGAATGCACCGGCGTCAATCCAGGCGCGAATCATTTTGATTTTGTCCGGCGAAAGCGGCGGCGCGCCCATGGGCATGCGCGGCGCATCGGTCGTCCCCAGAAGGCGCTTGACCAGTAGACTGTCAGCGCTGTGGCCGGCAACGACGACCGGGCCCGATTCACCGCCTTTTAGCACGGACGCTTCGGAATCGAGCTTCAGCTTGCCCATTACGGCGGTGATGTGGCAGGGCGCGCAGGAACTCCGGAAGATGGGCGCGATCTCTTTTTGAAACTCGACGGCGGGTTGGTCTCCGGATCGCGCCTGTAGAACGGTACCGGACGCGAGGACGGCAATGAGTACGGCGAAGTATCTCATTTCACCTTTATTGGTCTATCAGTTTATCGAACCGGCGAGCGCCCCTTGTTTACGCGCGGGGTTCTGTAGGCGCCGGTTGACGGGCATCATGCGAAATTGAACGGGCAGAACGCACCTATAATCAGGACAAGTAATGCACTTACCTTCAGCGGCGGCAAACCGCCTGGCTGCCATTCCGAACTTGACCGTTGCCGTCAATGCTCCGCTTGCCGGATACACCCGGTTCGGTATCGGTGGTCCGGCTGCGGTGCTCTGCGATACCACGGATCTCGAAGCGTTTCGCGAAGCACTCCGCACGGCGGAAACGCTGGCGCTGCCGCGTCTGGTGATTGGCGGGGGAACCAACCTGGTGGTTTCCGACGAAGGTTTTGACGGCCTGATCTTGCGCTTCCGTGGCGCGCAGATTCAGCACAGCGGCATGCTTCTGCATGTGGAATCCGGTGCGGTGCTGCAAGACGTGGTGGATCGGAGTATCGAGCTGGGTTTAAAGGGTCTCGAAACGATGACCGGGATTCCTGGATATCTAGGCGGCGCGGTTTACGGGAACGCCGGCGCGTATGGACACTCCATCCAGGAGCTTGTCGAACAGGCTTTGATCGCGGACGGCGGCACGATCAGAACAGTTGCGCGCGAAGACTGCCGGTTTCGCTATCGCGACAGCATCTTCAAAGATCGCAAAGACTGGATTATTTTGGCTGCGGATCTGCGGTTTCAAAATGGCGACCCCGCCGAACTTCTACGCATTGCGCAGGAGATTCGAGCCATTCGCGATGTGAAATATCCTCCCAGCATGAAGTGCGCCGGGAGCATCTTCAAAAATCTGCTGTTTGCCGCGCTGCCGCCGCATGCGCAAGCGGAGATTCCGCCCAAGGTCGTGCGCGAGGGGAAAGTACCTTCCGCGTGGTTTCTGGAGCAGACCGGCGTCAAAGGAATGCGGCGCGGCGATATCCAGGTGGCTGAATATCACGCGAACCTCATATATAATGACGGCGCGGGCACGGCGGCAGATCTGGTGGCGATTATCCAAGAGCTTAAGAAACGCGTACGAGACCGGTTCGGGTTCGACCTCGAAGAAGAAGTGCAGTATGTCGGGTTCGAGTACGCGGCCACTCCGGTCTGAGTCGATGCGGGTTGCAATCGGAAACCGCTCCGTTGAAAGTCACGGCCCCTCGCTGACGCTCGGGGTTCCGAACTGGGGTCGCTTACGCTCCCTGGCTCTGTGTCGGCGTGTCCTCGAAATAGGGGCTGCGCTTTCATTGCTGTCTGCGGCCCGAAGGGCCGTGGGATACTCCCTAGCGGTCGCGGCTCTGTTGGCAACCGCAACTTTCGGGGCGCACGCACAAACTTCAACGCGCCTGCTGCTCATCAACGGCAAAATCTGGACCGGCAATCCCAAACAACCCGAGGCGGAAGCGGTCGCGATTGCCGGGAACCGTATTGCCGCGGTGGGAAGCACATCCGAAATTCTGAATTTGAAGCAGCCGGAGACGCCGGTGATCGACCTGGAAGGCAAACGCGTCCTGCCGGGTTTCAACGATGCCCACGTCCATTTCTACGACGGCGGCGCGAACCTGGCCGGACCTCAATTACGTTATTCCAAGTCGCCTCAGGAGTTTCGGGACACGCTGGCGGAGTTTGCGCGAAGGCAACCCGCCGGGCGGTGGATTACGGGCGGCGATTGGGATCACGAGAACTGGAATCCGCCAGCGCTTCCGACGCGGCAGTTGATTGATCCGGTCACTCCGAACTGGCCGGTGTTCATCAACCGGCTGGACGGCCATATGTCGCTTGCTAATTCTTTGGCGCTGCGGCTGGCAGGCGTGGATAGGAACACCAAAGACGTGCCGGGAGGAGTGATTGTTCGCGATGCGAATGGCGAACCCACTGGAATTCTGAAAGACGCGGCGCAGGAATTGGTGCAGAAGGTAATTCCGCCACCAACGCCCGACCAGATCCGCACCGCGATCAAAGCCGCCCAGAATTACGCGAACGAGCAAGGCGTGACCAGCGTGCAGGACATGTCCGCCGCACCGGATGTCTTTCGCGTGTATCAGTCCATGCTTCACGATGGCGAGCTGCACGTGCGCATCTCCGGCCATCAGCCGCTGCCGGCGTGGCAGCGACTGGCGAATGTCGGGATTTTGGCGGATTTCGGAAATGAATATCTGCACATTGGCGGGGTGAAGGGATTCGCGGACGGTTCGCTCGGATCGACCACGGCGCTGATGTTTCAGCCGTATCTCGATGCCCCGAATACGAACGGCATCGCGAGCGCGGAGCTGGCGAATCCCGAGCAGATGTGGCGCAATATCGAAGCCGCGGATCGAGCTGGATTACAGATTGCCATTCATGCGATCGGCGACAAGGCGAATAACACAATCCTTGGATTTTATGAGCGGCTGGAGAAATTGCATGTACAACGCGATCGCCGGCTGCGGATCGAGCATGCGCAACATCTGCTGCCTTCCGATATTCCGCGCTTTGCCCAGTTGCATGCGATCGCTTCGATGCAGCCGTATCACTGCATCGATGACGGGCGCTGGGCCGAAAAACGCATTGGGCCGGAGCGCGCGAAGACAACGTATGCGTTCCGGTCGCTGCTGGATTCAGGAGCGACGCTGGCGTTCGGATCAGACTGGGATGTTGCGCCGATGAGCCCAATCCTGGGGATCTATGCCGCAGTTACGCGGCGCACGCTCGACGGCAAACATCCGGATGGATGGATACCCGAGCAGAAGATCACGGTCGAAGAAGCGGTGCAAGCTTATACGATGGGTTCGGCTTATGCGAGCTTCGAGGAGAATATTAAGGGTTCTATTGAACCGGGTAAATTAGCGGATGTTATCGTTCTTTCGCAGGATATTTTTGCGATCGATCCAGTGAAGATCGCGGATACGAAAGTGGATCTGACGATCTTCGATGGGCGGGTGCTGCTGAGAACTAATTCGCCGTATAAAAAGCTGCCAAGCGGGTTGCTGCTACGACCGTAAATAAGCCAGATTGGGGCGCTTACGCTTCCGGCTCGGTGTAGATAAAGGCATCATATTGCGTGCGATAGTGCCACGACCCCTTGAACAGTGCTAGTCTGAGTTCATGCAGATTACGGTCGAGCTGCCCGATGACGTCGCAGGCCACTGCGATCCTGGCCGTGAAGCGCTCGAAGCGCTTGTTATCGAGGGGTACCGCTCCGAGAAACTGACTCATTATCAAGCAGCTCAGTTGCTCGGCATGACCCGATTCGAGTTTGACGGTTTCCTAAAGGATCGGCAGATTTACGATCACTCCTACTCAATCGACGATCTCGAGCGCGACTTGGAGACGATGAAGCGGCTCGAAGAAAAGGGTCTGCTCCAATAAGGTGATCCTGGTCGTCGCCGATACCTCACCTTTGAATTATTTAGTACAGATTGACTGTGAGGAGCTTCTGCCGGCGCTATATGACGGACTTCTGGTTCTGCGAACCGTCGTCGAGGAACTCATGCACCAAAAAAACACCGGCCATCGTACGTCAGTGGATCGTAGCCAGGCCGAAGTGGCTGGATGTTCGCGAAGTCCCGGAGCCGCGCCCGTCCGCGCTCGCCGGCCTTGATGCCGGTGAAGCCGGGGCGATTCACCTGGCGCAAAAGGTCTGCGCGGATCTTCTGCTCCTTGACGAGCGACGAGCAGCGAACTTAGCCCGGCAGCAAGGTTTAGAGGTCACCGGTACCCTTGGGGTACTTCTGCAGGCGGCCCGTAAGCGGCTGATTGTCCTTGACGAGGCCCTATTGCGATTGCAGAGTACAGATTTTCGCTGTACGCCGCACCTCTTCGATGAAATCCGGCGTGCATCGAAAACGTTTTCCGAGTGAAGCGACGAGACTCAGCAGGACGCTTCGCCGCCAGCACTGGCGACCTTATCGAACGCCGCCAACACAATTCCCTTTGCGGCCATGATTTCGCGGACTTTCGGTGAGGTCAGAGCTTCCAGTTCTTTTACCCGTGCTTCCTTCAAGCGTGTTTTTGCGTGGCGCAGTTCGTCGCCCAGAAACCCCGGATGGCACATGAACTCAGTGGTGCCTTCCGGGAGATTCGCGAGCGCGCGTGCAAAACTCTGCTCATCAAGCCGACCGGTCAGTCGGAACCCAAAGAAGTGATCCGTCATGTGCACATTCAGGCCGCGGGCCATGCGGCGATAGTAGCGTCCGGCTAGGGGCAGCCGAACGTAAGGAATTTCAAATTCGTGAGCCAGCCGTACCACGGCGCGAAAGATTGTGGGGACGATATGCGTGTGCTTGTGGGAATCGAGGTGTGTAGGCCGGATTCCTGCATCCAGGATCTTTTCGATCTGCGCCCGCAGTTCGGCGTAGACATTCAATTGCCGGCGGGCGAGTGCAACGAGCAGTTCGCGCGGCTTTTCCGGTAGGGGACGCCCCGTCAACACCGAATTGCCCTGGACCAAGACAAGGTGGCAGCCGACGTCCAAGGTGGGCGTCCGCTTTGTTATCTGGACGGCATCGGCGAACGCTTTGCCGGTTGCCATCAACGTAGTTGAGGTCAGCACTCCTTGTAAGTGGCAATGAAGAATCCCGGCGTTTACGTCATGCGTGAAGCCGAAATCGTCGGCGTTGATGATGAGCTGCTTCAACGGCTAGAAAATGTGCAGCTTGATGGAAAGGAACTTCTTCGGGTTCGCCCGGAAATCCCGCAGTAACCCGTGCAGCTCTTCCGTCGTTCCGTTGAGCGAGTTGTAAAGCGATGGGTTGACCATCAATTGCCCCACGGTACCCTGGCCAGAATTTACTTTATCCAGAGTGAGATTGACTTTATCGAGCGTTGCCGATATCTGGCGTCCGAGTTTGTCGCTTGCGAGTAACTGGCCTGCCGTACCTTTACCGGCGTTCAAGTTGGTCAGAATCGTGTTCAGTTGTTTCAGAGAGCTATCCAGGTCGTTGTAGACCTTCGGATCCTTGATCAGAAGACCAGCCGTCCCTTGTCCCTGTTGAATTCCGTTGATAATATTGTCCACCTTGGCAACAACACCTTGAATCTGGTTATAAAATTCATTGTCGTTGATTAGGTGTCCCACTGTTCCGGTTTTTGAATTCAGCGTGGTGGTCAGTAACTGGACCTGGTTGACGGTCGCCTGCAGACTGTCATAGAGGCTTGGATCGACCAGCAGCTTGCCAAGCGATCCCTGCCCATTCTCCACGTCGGCAACAATGGTCTGAATCCTTTGTAAGATCGCCTGCGCCGAATCAAGCACGCCAAAACCCTGCTGCACAAGCTGATCGAATTCCTGCGTGTTGCTCGATTTCATGGTAGCGCCCGGCTGAATCGTCTCCGGGCTGCTTCCTCTGGTGATCTGAAGATACTTGGTGCTGCCGAGTAAGTTACCGGATGCAATGGCAGCTACGGAATCGCTCGGGATATTTTTGAGCATCGGCTGATCCACCTGAAAATCAACCTTTACAGCCTTCTGCGGGTCGCGTTCTCCGGATAGGGTGACGCTGTTCACCTTGCCCGCTGGAATTCCATTGACGTCCACATCGGCGCCCGGCGTAAGTCCCGCGGCATCGGACACATAGGCATGCAGGGGAATCTTTTGTTGGAACCAGGTTACGTTTCCGGTGAGCAGGAAAATCAGGAGCGTGATACAGCTCAGGGCGACAATGCCAAGAACCCCCACCTTCAATTGCGCCATGCTCACTCGTTCTTTACTGGGCATTCGCTACTCCTCGTGATGCACAAATCGTTTGACGTACGGATCGTTGGACTGCTCAAGTTCCTGGCGCGTGCCGAAAAACACAATTTCTCCCCCGCGCATGACAATGAACTTAGTCGGATGCGGAGCCGGAACGTCGGGATTATCTGACAAGCGAGCCACCCCTTCCTGTTCGGGATCGTAGCGGAAATCGGACATAATTTCGCCATCCTGATAGCGGTGGGTCACAATCAGGGAAGCGGAATTCCGGACGTCGCGCTCCTTCAGGATCAAGGCCATGATGGTGTTCGCGGTAATCGGATCTAGGCCGGCGGTTGGGGAATCATAGAGCACCAAAGGCGGTTCCGTCACAATGGCCCGCGCGATGCCGACGCGGCGGCGCATTCCGCCTGAAATCTGGCTCGGAAATTTGTCGAATGTTTGTTCCAACTCGACAAACCGGAGAGTTTCCCGCACCCGCGGCTCCAGATTGCCGTCCGGAGCGCCGGCGTGGGCCGCTTCGCTGGTTTGACGGTTTAGCAGAGGATATTCCACGTTCTCTCCAACGGAGAGCGAATCGAACAGGCCCCCTTCCTGAAAGACGAATCCGGCCCGGCTACGGAGCGCAAAAAGTTCCGATTCCTTTAAGGACGTGACATCCTGGCCAAACAAGTAGATGTTTCCCTGGTCGACCGGCACCAGCCCGATGACCGCTTTTAAGAGGGTTGTCTTTCCGCTCCCCGCTTCCCCAAAGATGATGCGAGTCTCTCCCGGATTCAGCCGCAACGACACCTTGCGCAGAGCCCAGGTTTGTCCATAACGCAGGCTCACATCGGTAAATTCCAGGATCGGCGAATCCGGCATATCAGTGCAAGCCGACAAAAATCTTGTCGATCAAGAAAGTCGCGAAAAAGATCCAGATCGATGCGGCCACAACCGCTTGGGTGGTCGCGTATCCGACGCCCTGCGTGCCGCCAGTCGTTCGCAGTCCATAAAAGCAGCCCACGAGGGAAACGATCATGCCGAAAAGGAACGGCTTAATCAGGCCTTGCGCGACATCATTCATTACCAAGGCCCGCCAGGACGTGGACCAGTACTGCCCGCCGCTAATGATGTGAAGCAATGGAACAGCAACCAAATATGCGCCGAACAAGCCGATTGCGTCCGCCAGGACCGTAAGGCAAGGCAGCATGAGGGCCGTGGCGGTGAGGCGCGGGGTTACAAGTTTTTGAACAGGGTCGGTACCGAGCGCCCGCATCGCGTCGATCTGCTCTGTCACCTTCATGGAACCGAGTTCGCTTGCGATTCCGGATGCGTTCCGGCCCGCTACCAGCAGCGCAGTTAAGACCGGACCTAATTCGCGAACGAGCGTCAGGGATACGATTGCGCCCACCTGGCTGCTGGCTCCATACGTGTTCAGCGCGCGCGCCATTTGCAAGGCGATAATGAGGCCGCTGAAAAGTCCGGTTAAAAGGACAATAGGCAGGCTACCTACGCCGATGATGTCCATCTGGAGGACGACGTCAGCGTAGTAATGCGGACGGCGAACAAGATTGAGAAAGGCGCGGCCGGAGAGGAGCAAAAAATCCTGGAAGGACGCTATCGACGTCGTCAGGAAGTTGAGCAAGCATGAGCTCCCGGTAACGAACTCGCCCTCATGGCTTCGATGCTAACACAGGAGATAGGGCATACGGTCTTGCCGGGTGCGCGACGGCCTTCCCAGGTCGCGAATTCCCAACGAGCCGGACGGGGCGTCCGGCGCGGTCCCGGGGGCCGCCCTACAACGAGGCGCTTGAGCTCGGTGATGGGCGTGCGGCAAGGATAGGCACCGAGGCCAAGCGTCCCATATCAAGACCACCGCACTTGGAAATTCATTCGCTCCAGGAGGTTCATAAAAGCCGGATCCGAGCGAAGAGAGTCATAGATGGGATCGGCTTTGAGGTAAATCATCAGGTACGATCGCTCCTCAAACCCCTTTTCGAGTTGAGTTAACGCTTTGCTTTTCTCGCCGAGTCCAAGCGAACTCAACACGAGCTGGGGCGCCGGGATGTAATGATCGATCGCAAGCTCCTCCGCTTGCTTTTGGATGATCTGAGCCTGGTCTACCTGCCCGGCGCGCGCGTAAGCATAGCCGAGTGCGGTATTCGCTCCCGGCACTCCTGACAGGCGCACCGCCGTTTCGAAAGCAGCGATTGCTTCTTGATACTTTCCGGCCAGAGCGTAAGTCTTGCCCAAATTGTAATGCGCGGGAAAAAAGTTCGGCTCGCGCTGGAGAACACGCTCCAGATGTTTCATCGCTAAAGAGTACCGGCGTGAGAAATAATACGGATCCGCCGCATTCATGGCGATGGTAAGCGAAAGCGGATCCAGTTCCTGCGCTATCTTCTGTTCGGCAGCGGCCTGGTCGAAGCGTTGCATTGCATTCAGGTAAGCCGCGTACCAATTGTGAGCGGGCGCATAGTTCGGGCTGAGATCGATGGCGCGCTGAAATTCGTGCTCGGCTTCAGACCAGTTCCATTCGTACCAAAAACGAACCAAAGCCATGGAAGCATGTGCTTCGCCGAGGCGGCCGTCAATTTCGAGCGCCCGCGTGGCCGCCAGTTTTGCCTTGGGACTCGCTTCGCGAGGCGGCAACGCGCCGTACCAGGCAAGCCTTCCGTAGCAATCGGCGATTCCGGAGTAAGCGAGCGCGTACTTCGGATCTTGCTCCAGCGCTCTCTCAAACCACTCGATCGCCGTCGTCGCGGCTCGATCCGTGCCTTGGTTCCAAAAGAACCGGCCTCGCAGGTAAGCCTCATAGGCTTCCGGCGAAACCGGCCGGGCATACCTGCTCGCTTTGGCGAGTAGCTCAACGGCCAGAGTAGCCGCTACACGCTGAGCTACCTCATGCTGAACCTGCAGGACGTCGGCAAGTTCGCGATTGTAGCTCTCAGCCCACAAGTGTGTTTGATCGCGTACTTGAATAAGCTGTGCCGTGATCCGGGCGCGGCTTTCCGCCCGGCGAACGCTTCCTTCGAGGATATACTCCACTTCGAGCTCTTTACCGATCTCGTCGATGCGTTTCTCCGTACGCTTGTACTGCATCGAGGAGGTGCGCGCAATGACTCCCAGGCGGCTTGGATTGAGCCGGCCCAGTTCGGAAATCATCTCTTCCGTAAGTCCGTCGCTAAAAAACTCATGCTCAGGATCCCCGTTCAGGTTTTCGAATGGGAGGACCGCCAAACGCACGCGGCCGGGGTCGCCGGGTATATCCACGTAGGACGATTCCGCCGTACTAACCGGCGCGATCAGACGATATCCGCGCCGCGCAAGCGTTTCAATGAAGCGCGGAGTTGCCGCCGAATCGTTCAGCGCCTCGCGCAACCGGTTGACGGCTTTGTTTATGCCGTGATCGGAGTCAAAAAATGTCTGTCCGGGCCAGAGGCGATGCCGCAGTTCCTCGCGGCCGACCACTTCTCCCGGGCGTTCCAGCAGCATCGCCAAGATCTGAAAGGCTTGTTCCGGCAAGCGCAGTTTGAGACCTTGCTTGCGTAACTCGCCGGTCTCGAGATTCGCCTCGAACGCGCCGAACCGGACGATTTTTGAGGGTTTCGGCATCTGTTCTATGCCGCACGAAATGTGTTGGGGACAGTATACGCCATTTTGGACCATTCCCGCGAAAGTATTGGAGATTCAAGCACATACGCCGGGACCTGATTGGTACATAAAAAGGATTTGCCGGGAATTGGAGCGAGAGAGTTTTTGAGCCAAGATGCAACCGGGAGTATGGATTGCGATGAACAAAATTCTGGTTCTGCATGGCGACGAGAATGTCCGCAGTACCATCGGCGCGATGCTGGAACAGGAAAACCTGAAGCCAATTTGGGCTGGCGATGTGGAAACCGGGCTGAATAGGGCGCGCACACAAAGTCCTCAACTTCTTCTTCTGGACCTGCCTGTGCCCGGCATTAGCGGCATCGATCTGTGTGCCCAACTGCGGGATGCAAAGATCCGAACGCCCATTATCGTTCTGAGTCCAACCGGGGATGAGGTGGAAAGGATTTTAATCCTTGAGATGGGCGCCGACGATTGTATGGCGAAGCCGTTCAGCATGCGCGAACTATTGGCCCGCATTCGCGCTATCCTGCGGCGGACAGTGTTCAGCGGAGGAAGGACGATCCGCTTTGGCGAGGTTGAGATCGAGCCCGAGCGGCGTGTCGTCGTGTGCCGGGGCAAAGAAGCGAAAGTTACTCCTTGCGAGTACAATCTGCTACTGTATTTCGTTCAAAATGCGGATCGGGCGCTTACGCGAGACACACTCCTAAACTCGGTTTGGGGTTATGAGGCGTACCCGAACAGCCGGACTGTGGACGCGCACGTGGTCAAGCTGCGGAACAAATTCGAGCCCGATCCCACAGCGCCCAGACACTTTTTGACGATTCACGGAGTGGGGTATCGATTTGTAATGTAGCTGAACCGGCGCAATCGATGCAGGGTGATTCGAATGATTTATGTTGGCGACCGAACCAAGTCTCTGCGGGACGCCTCCCTTGCGTCCATTCCGCTGCCCTTTGATCGCATGTTCTATCCGTACGGCTTCCCGGTTCAGATCAAGTCGAATCATCCGGCGGTCATGAAAGTCGCCGGCCAGAGTTGGGCTGCCGTTCAGCAGTCTTTTCAGGAGACCCCTATCGAACTGCGGATATCGGTCTCCAAACATACCAATAGACGCTGTCCCCCTGCTCCGGTTTTGCATGTTCAGCACCATCTCTTGATCATGATGGCTAACTCGAAAAATTTTGCGACGTGCGATTTGAGCGGAGGATTCGGATCCGCGTGGCTGACGAAGACTGCTGTAAACAACTCGGGGTATCTCCGTTACCATTTTGTCGAGGCAATGGCATACACGCTACTGGAGAGCCTGCATCTCGTAACCATTCGCGCAGCGTGCGTGGCAAAGAGCGGACAGGGAGTTTTGTTGATGGAAGAACCACGCCCCGGCAAGCTCTCGCTCGCCTCTGCTTGCGCTCGCCGTGGTTGGACGTCCATTTCCGACGAGGCTAGTTGCCTAGTGCGCCGTCAGACCGAACGGGTGGTGATCGGAAATCCTCCGCTGCCGGACGCGCGATCCGATGCTGGAACACCATTTTCAGAGCAACAAAGAGCTCTTCCCGATCAACGCATCGCTCAGACAAGCACGGTCGATTACCTTGTGTTTGCGAGGCGCGCGAACGTCCAAACCGGATCAGCACATCTTCTGCCGGTTTCCCGGCATGAGGCGCGAAGCCGCCTACTTTCCGATATCTGCTCATTCGAATCGCCGGTTCGTGAGGAGCAATCGACCACCGTCGAACGTCTGCTTCAGGCTTACGTAGGCGAAATGTCTTATAGCGACGTAGATGCAGCGATCGATCTCCTGGAGCAGCTACTTCGCCGGAGACCAGTGCAGCGGTAACCCAAGTTCGTCGTACCACTCTCTGGCGGTCATGGCTCAGAAAGCGCTCTTCTGTTTCAACAGCTAATGTGAATGTGAGGAGGGCGGCGAACCGGCGCTCTTTTCTTAGAAGAGGATTGGCCGCCGGCACCGCATCCGTAGGCGCCGGACTTTTGGCCCGCGGTTCATCGCTATTCGCCAAAGACCTTGACGATGAGGATGATGATGACGACGGCGGCCAGCTTACCAGAGGAGATGCAGCGATTCTGCGGTTCCTGGCCGCGGCGGAAATCCTGGAGAGCGATCTATGGGAGCAATATTGGGAACTCGGAGGAACGCAGGACAACGAGTTCGCCAAGGCGACTGGCGGGAACCCGCTACACGGATGCGCTTACGGTGCTGGATATGGACATGCCGGAGTACATTCATGACAACACGGACGATGAGTTCAGTCACGCGGCCTTTCTGAGGGCTTACTTAGCTTCTAAAGGTGCTTCGACGGCCGAAATCGATCTCCTGAATGGTCCCACGTTTCGCACTCTGGCGGGCAGCGCCGCCGAAGGGTCCTCGGTCAAAGGACGACTTACTAACCTGACGCAGCTCAGTGTGGACACCAGCTTCTGGACGCGTTATCGCAGCAGCAACAACAATCCCGATCTCGACCCTGGGTTCACGTTCCCCCAGGCAGTGAAGGGGTTGAATGTCGGGCAGCATCCCGCCATCCCCAGAAGCGATGCCGATACCGCCGGCAGCATTATTAGCCACCCGACCGATCACCTGAAAGCGATCGCATTCACAGCGGGATTCCACTTTGCCTTTATCGAGCAAGGCGGAACCACTCTCTATCCCTCGCTGGCGCAACGAGTGACGAGCCGGCGGGTCTTGCGGATTTTGCTCAGTATCGGCCCCACAGAGACCATGCATTTTCAAACTTGGCAGGACAAGGCAGGCAATGCAACTCCGCTGACCGACACAGACCCGATTACGAAGGCAACGGTGACGTTCGTGGACCTGACCACCAGCCAGCCGGAATTGTTGCAGGCCAATTTGATCATGCCGGAGCCCTGTCCCTTCCTCAGCCGGAAATTTCCTTCCTGTTCGATCATTCGGCCGACTCGGAGCAAGGGCGCTGCCGTGGGCGCGCTCACCGCTCTCACCGGCGATGGGTTGTTCATCGGCCAAAGTGAACAGTTCTTCGAAATGTTGCGGGATCTCGCCGCCGATGCGGACGCGGCTCGCCCCGAACACGGGGGCTAAATGTAAGCCACCGCTAGAAGTTTACTTCGGCGGGTTTCGACTTGTCGCTCTCGTTATCTTTCTGATCGACGGCGCTCACTTCATAGCGGTAAGTCTTTCCGTGCTCCACGTCGCGATCACTGTAAGTAGGCAACTGGAGCAGGCCGCCTATTTTGCTAAAGGGACTACCATCGACCGAGCGGTACAGATAATAGCCTTTCAGGTCCGATTCGGGGCTGCGCTGCCAGGAGAGCTCGATCGATTCGGGCGCGGCCAAAGCCGTGACTCCGGCCGGAATGCTGGGCGGAAATACATCCTTGGGAGTGATCGGAACCAGTTTGGACATAAGGCTCTCCGCCGATCCATGCACGGCAACGACAGAATACTGATAAGTGGTGTCGTATTGAGCAGTGGTATCGACGTACTCTGGTTTCTCCGATGTTCCGATCTGGACGGGTTGCTTATCGCCGGGTCCCTGCCGGTACACGCGATAGGTGAGACCTTCGCCTTCCGAAGACCAACCGACTCGAATTCCCTGAGCCGTCGCTTCCACGGTAATCACCGGCGGCTGAAGTGGAGGCACCACCGTAAGCACGACGCGATTCGACCAGGGAGAATAATGATCGCTCCTCTTGACAGCCGTCCTTACCGCAATGGCAATGCGTTTCCCGCTCCATTCAGAGGCAGGAATCGCATCCGACATGGGGTTGGCTCTAGGAAAGTCTTTCTCGTTGGGAGCAGGCGGCGTGAGTTGATAGCGTCTTGCGGCTGCCGCCCACTGGTCGAAATCGAACGGGATGGATGCTGGTCCTACCCGCAAGTCGATCTCTGAAAATTTCCGGATGGACAGGTTGTCGGTCGTGCGCAGCGGCGTATTAAAGGTGATCAGGATTTTGTCGCCGCGCTCTACCGCCGCCAAATCGGTAACAGCAGCCGGAATTTCGGGCGAGGGCGGTACGACCGGCCCCACATACCCGCAGCCTACGAGGCTGGCCATCAGCCCCCCGATTGCCAGCGGCGTGCCACGCACTACAGAATGTACCTGCTGAGGTCCTGATCCTTCACGATATCGGTCAACTGCTTGCGAACGTAGGCGGAATCGATTTTGATGTTCTTCTTTTTCAGGTCCGGCCCTTCAAACGAGATCTCTTCGAGCAGCTTTTCCATGATCGTGTGGAGCCGCCGCGCGCCGATGTTTTCAGCGTTCTCGTTCACCTGGGCGGCAATCCGAGCAATCTCAGTCAGGGCGTCGTCGGTGAAGCTGAGCTTGATTCCTTCGGTTTCAAGCAAAGCCGAATATTGCTTCACCAGCGCCGATTTCGGTTCCCGCAGAATGCGAATGAAATCCCCCTCGCTCAGGGACTTCAGCTCCACGCGAATGGGAAAGCGCCCTTGCAGTTCCGGAATCAGGTCCGCGGGCTTCGAGACGTGAAACGCGCCCGCGGCAATGAACAAAATATGATCGGTGCGTACAAATCCGTGCCGGGTATTTACGGTGGTGCCTTCGACGATGGGCAGAATATCGCGCTGTACACCCTCGCGGCTCACGTCCGGCCCGTGCCCGCCTTCCCTGCCCGCGATCTTGTCGATTTCGTCAAGAAAGACAATGCCGTTCCGCTCGACGCGCTCTAACGCAATGCGCGTCACCTGGTCCATATCCACCAGCTTTTGTTCTTCTTCCTGGATCAGGTACTCCAAAGCTTCGGAGACGCGCATGTTCCGCTTCCGGGTGCGAGGACCGAACAGGCCGGGAATGACATCTTTCAAATTGATGTCCATCTCCTCCATATTCCCGTTTGTCGAAACTTCGAATGTGGGTCCGCGCTCTTTGACGTCCACTTCCACCATGCGGTCGTCCAGTTTGCCCGCCCGGAGCTTTTCGCGCAACTTTTCCCGCGTTCGCTCGGCACTCTCGGTGGCCTCCGGTTGTGGAGGCATCAACAGATCGAGCAGACGTTCTTCCGCCTGCTGTTCCGCGCGATCGGCCACCTGCTCCAAACGCTCTTCGCGAACCATATCAATAGCTATATCCACCAGATCGCGAATGATCGATTCCACATCGCGGCCGACATAGCCCACTTCGGTGAACTTACTCGCTTCCACCTTCAAAAAAGGCGAGTTTGCCAGTTTAGCCAGGCGCCGGGCGATTTCCGTTTTGCCGACTCCAGTGGGACCGATCATGAGGATGTTCTTGGGCATCACCTCTTCGGCCATTTCGGGCTCGAGCTTCTGACGGCGGACCCGGTTGCGGAGTGCAATGGCTACCGAACGTTTGGCGTCGGCTTGGCCGATGACATGCTTGTCCAGCTCCGTAACGATTTCGCGCGGAGTCAGCTCATCGAGCAGGGGGGTTTCATCCGTGGATTGCTGAGGAAGATAAATCACCATTACGCCAGCTCCTCATAGGTGACGTTTCCGTTCGTGTATATGCACACCTCGCCCGCAATCTTCATAGCCTTTTCGACGATCTCGCGCGCGCCCAGGTTCGTATTTTCCAGCAGCGCCGTTGCCGCGCACTTCGCGTACGCTCCGCCGGACCCAATTGCCGCCACCGGACTGTCCGGTTCAATCACGTCTCCGGTTCCGCTGACGATGTAGATGTTGGCCGTATCGGCCACCAGCAGCAGGGCTTCGAGATGCCGCAGCATGCGGTCGGTGCGCCAATCTTTCGCAAGCTCCACCACGCTGCGCGGCAGGTTTCCGGTAAATTGCTCCAGCTTGGCTTCAAAGCGCGCGAAGAGCGCGAAGGCGTCGGCGGTGGAGCCCGCAAACCCGGACAGGATCTTGCCGTTATAGAGGCGGCGCAGTTTTTTGGCGCCTCCTTTCAGGACCTCGTTTCCCATGGTGACTTGTCCGTCACCGGCCAGTACTACTTTGCCGTTGCGCCGAACACACAAGATTGTCGTCGAACGGATTTTTCTTTTCATCTCAATCTGTTCACTGTGAATCTCCATTTCATCACAGGCAGGAGACTGCCCGGCTCGAAGGGGCCCGGCCTTGCGGCTAAACCGCAACAGCTATCGGGCCCCGCCGGAGCATTGTTGCAGAAAAGCCACACCAATAACGGCCCAAGTTCCCTAGAATCAAATGATTAGGGGCAAGTCCAGGTCTGCCCTGCTATGCTGAATGGTTCGCATGTACTACGAAGCGACGACATGCCGTCCTGTGGAAGTGCATGGCCGCGGCCTTCATCATGGGGCGCCCGTCCACCTTCGCATCACCCCCGCTCCCCCTGCCACCGGGATCGTCTTTATACGAACCGATCTCGACAACACTCCCATTCCCGCAAGCTGGGAATTCGTGGAGAGGGTCAGCTATGCAACGAGCCTGATGCATCCCAAAGGCATCTTCATTTCGACCACCGAACACCTGTTGAGCGTGCTGTATAGCATGGGAATCGACAACGCCTTTGTGGAGCTGGACAATCTGGAGCTTCCTATTCTGGATGGAAGCGGTTTGCCCTTTGTGCAGCTTCTGCGGAAGGCGGGCCGCCAGGCATCGCGCCGGCTGCGGCGGTACATGCGCATTTTGAAGCCAGTCACGGTAGAGGCGCACGGCAAGCGAGTCTCGATTCTGCCATCCGACCGGTTCCATCTGCGCTGCCGTAATTTTTTCGATCATCCGCTGGTCGGCGAACAGAAACTGGAACTCGAAGTAACTCCAGAGGCCTATGCGCGCGAGATCGCTCCGGCCCGGACTTTTGGCTTCGAATACGAACTCGACCAGATGCGCGAAATGGGGCTGATCCGCGGCGCGTCTCTCGAAAACGCCGTCTGCTTTACCCGCGACAGTGTGGCGAATCCGGGCGGTCTGCGGTTTGCCGACGAGTGCTGCCGCCACAAAGCGCTGGATTTGATTGGCGATCTGGCGCTGATCGGCCGGCCGCTGCTGGGGTGCGTGGTGGCCGAAAAAGCAGGGCATGCGATGCATGTGGCGCTCGTCAACCAGCTCATGTCCGATCCTTCTTTATATGAGATCGTCACGTTCGACAGAAATTCGAGCCGGCGGCGGGAAGTCGCTACCCACGCGACTGTCTATTAGGAGCTGCGTCGCTTAAAACGCGTGTGTTACGCCAGCTACCTTCTCTGCTTACGCTGACGCGCCTGGCCGCGTCGCCCTTCCTGGTCTGGCTAGTACTGAATGCGGAGTACCGCGCCGCCTTGGGCTTGGTGCTGGTCGCGGGCCTTACGGACTGGTTCGATGGCTTCACGGCCCGCAAGCTCGGGGTAGCCGGCCGGTTTGGCATGATTCTCGATCCAGTAGCTGATAAAACGATGCTTGTGGCGCTTTTTGTGGTCACGGGAGTGGTGGGCTTACTCCCTGGCTGGCTCGTTGGGCTGGTGATCGCCCGGGACTTCGTGATTGCCATCGGGGCACTATTGCTCCGCGTACTCCGAGACATCCGGCGGTTCCCGCCTTCCTTGCTTGGCAAGGTGAGTACCTTTTTTCAAATCGTCCTAGTCCTGCTGGTCCTTATGCACGCGGCGTTCCCAAATGCCTTTTTTCTGTGGCCGGAGCTGATTGCGCTGGGGTTGGTAACGCTATTTACAACTCTTAGCGGCATTGGGTATGTGCGGATTGGGATTCAAATGGCGCGCCGGCCAATTGCTGCAAAAACCGTCATTGACGGCTAAAACAACGGGGAGTAGCCTGGAGACATGGAGCCGAGCGTCGAGATCTATCAGCCCTCTCGCTTATATGCCCGGGTCGGTTGGGCAGCCCTGGCAGGCTCCCTGATCTGCGTGCTGTGCGGTCTCCGCGCGCCGCTTGCCTTTATCCCCGGCGCACTCTGCGCAAGTACGGCGGCAGTGTTGTTTTGGCTGTCCGCCAGACCCGCCATCCGCATAGGAGAAACTCAGTTCAACATCGGCGAGCGCGCCATCGCCTGGCGCGAAGTCCGGGAGGTCAATAGCAGCCGGTTTGTCTCACCCCTGATTCTAAAGCTCAAACTGACCAATTCCCGCCAGAAGTGGCTCATCTATCCCGGCGAACCGGAGCGAATCGCCA
Organism: Bryobacteraceae bacterium; assembly: GCA_035651215.1. Classification (GTDB taxonomy): domain Bacteria; phylum Acidobacteriota; class Terriglobia; order Bryobacterales; family Bryobacteraceae; genus Bog-105. The sequence continues at coordinate 187,531 of DASRGE010000052.1, read as the reverse complement.
AACTGATCGTCAGTTTGCGCAAAAACTCCCATCTCGCTACCTTCGATGGCGTCCCGTATCGCGATTACTGGAACTGGGCGAACCTCAACAGCGCCAACCCGGATCAGCCCGCGGCCGAACCGCCCGTCCGGATGGTGAGCCAAGGCGAGGAAGAAGAGATCGAGCGGATGTATCAGAAGCTCAAGACCGTGGGCCGGCTCGACTCCCGCAATAACGACTCCAATAACCCCGATGAGGACTAACGCCGCCGCTTGATCTTCCGCGGCCGCGGTTGCAGCTACCTCTTCCTTGTCTTGCTGCTCCTTGCAGCAGCCCTCTGGTTTGGCCGCCACGCTCTGGTTGCCGCGGCAGGCCGCGTCCTGGTGGAAAACGACGGACCGCAAAAGGCGCAAGCTATTGTTGTGCTTGGAGGCGACGACTACGGTTGCCGCATCATAAAAGCAGCGCAACTGGCGACCCAGGGGTATGCACCATACGTACTTGTGAGCGGCCCCCGGATGCTATTGGGCCACGAATCCGATATGACGATCCACTATGCGGAGCAGGAAGGCTATCCCACTTCACTCTTCCATCCGCTACCGAACGACGCTCATTCCACCCGAAGCGAGACCGTATTCATCGGAAAATATCTTCGGGAGCATGGGATCCGCAAGATATTGCTGGTGACCAGTAACTATCACACGCGCCGCGCGGCGCGCCTGATGCGCAGCCAGAATCCGGGGCTGCAAGTTGCCGTCGTCCCCGCGCCTGATCCGTTTTTCAGTCCGGACGGATGGTGGACGAGCCGCGAGGGGCGGAAGACATTCTTGATTGAGTGGCTAAAGACGGTGGCCACCGGGTTGGGATTCTGATGCTGAAATCGCTATCGACGCTCTGGCCCTACATGCGCCGGTACCGGGGCGGCTTGTCGCTCGGCATCGGCGCTTTGCTCATGAAGGACGCCCTGGCCGCCGCGTTGCCGCTTGTGATTAAAGATGGAATCGACTCGCTCACCCGCGGCTTTCAGCTTCGGATCGTGCTCCAACTCGCGGCGTTATTGGTGGGGCTCTCACTGGTCAAGGGTCTGTTTCAGTACTGGATGCGCGTCATCATCATCGGCATCTCGCGCGATATCGAATACGACCTGCGGAACGACCTATTTGCGCATCTGGTGGAGCTTTCTCAGGATTTCTATTCGCGCTACCGGACCGGCGACATCATGGCGCGCAGCACGAACGATCTGAACGCGGTCCGGATGATGCTCGGTCCAGGCGTGATGTATTGGACCGAGACCAGCATCATGCTGATCCTTTCTGTAGCGGTGATGGTACACAGCGATCTGCGCCTCACCTTGATCGCGCTGAGTCCCGCGCCCCTGGTATCGGTGGCGGTGGTGTTGTTCGGCCGCCGTATTCATACGCGCTTTGAGCGTATTCAAAGGATGTTCTCCGATATCAGCAGCAAGGTGCAGGAGAACCTGGCGGGCGTGCGCATTATTCGCGCGTACGCGCAGGAGCAGGCGGAAGTCGACCAGTTCGAAAGCTTGAACCGCCAGTACGTTCGTGAAAATATCGGGCTGGCCCGCATCCAGAGCATGTTTCAACCTTGCTTGCAGGCGCTGATCGGCGTCACGTTCCTGCTGGTGCTTTGGTTTGGCGGCCGGCAGCTTCTGGCAGGCCGCATCACTATGGGCAGCTTCGTCATGTTCAACACCTATATGGGAATGCTGATCTGGCCGATGATCGCCTTCGGCTGGGTGGTGAATCTGATGCAGCGCGGAACAGCCTCGCTGAACCGGATCAACGAAATGCTGCACGAGCGGCCCGGCATTGCATCGCCAGCCGTTTCCGCGCTGAGCCCGGCTGAGTATTCTTCAGATATCCGGTTCCGTGGCGTGACGCTCGAACTCGGAGGACGGCAGGTGCTTTCCGGAATCGATCTCGATATCGGATCAGGAGAAACTGTTGCGATCGTGGGTCACACCGGGAGCGGTAAGACGAGCCTGGTCAATTTGATTCCGCGCCTGCTCGATCCGACGAGTGGTGTTGTGGAGATTGGAGGCGTGGACGTGAAGCAGTTCGATCTCGATGAACTGCGCCGACAGATCGGGTTCGTGCCGCAAGAAACCTTCCTCTTTAGCGCGACGCTTGGCGGAAACATCGCCTGGGGTGTTGCCAGCGCTACACCGGAGCAGATCGTACGCGCGGCTGAGATTGCGGGCCTCGGGCCGGATATTGCAACGTTCCCCAAAGGCCTCGATACGGTGATTGGCGAGCGCGGCTTGACTCTTTCCGGCGGCCAGAAGCAGCGAACCGCCATTGCACGTGCGATTCTGCGCGATCCGCGCATCCTCATTCTGGATGACGCGCTCTCGAGCGTGGATACTGTGACAGAGGAAAGAATTCTAAACGGCCTCGCGGGCGTGATGCGCGATCGGACTACGATCCTGATCTCGCATCGCGTGTCTACTGTGCAGAATGCAGACCGCATCATCGTGCTCAGCCACGGGACTGTGGTAGAAATTGGTACGCATGAGCAGCTATTGGAGCGCGGCGGCTATTACGCCGATCTTTATCAAAAGCAATTACTCGAAGAAGAACTGGAGGCAATCTAGCAATGTCTGACCACAATCTCAGCCGCCGGACGTGGGTCGGGACGGTAGCGGGAGCGATTGGCGTGGCCGGCGCTTTGCGCGCCCAGCAATATCACATCGCGGGCGCGAACTTTAAGCTCGGCGTTGCCTCGTATTCCTTCCGCAAATTCCCACGTGCGAAAGCGATCGAAATGACGAAAGAGCTGGGAACTCCTTACCTGAACATCAAGGATTTCCACCTGGCTCTCGACAGCACACCGGAGCAGATCGATGAGGCGAAAAAGGAATTCGAGCAGGCCGGCATTATTCTCGTGGGCTGCGGGAATGTCTCTTTTCAGAAGGACGATCCTGCCGACATCCGCCACAAATTCGATTACGCCAAGCGCGCCGGTTTTCCGCTGATCGTCTGCGCTCCGACACCCGTTACTCTTCCCAAGCTCGAACCGTACGTCAAGGAATACAACATCAAGATCGCGGTGCACAATCACGGGCCGGAAGATAAGTATTTCCCGACGCCACAAAGCGTTTTGAAGATCGTCAAGAACATGGACCCGCGCTGCGGGTTGTGCATCGATGTCGGGCACACTTCGCGCACCGGCGTAAACGTCGTCGAGTCAATCGCGGAAGCAGGGTCGCGCCTGCTTGACATGCACATCAAAGATCTCGCCAATCCGATGGCGAGAGATAGCCAGGTACCGGTGGGAGATGGAAAGCTTCCGATTCCGCAGATTTTCCTGCAGCTCATCAAGATGAAATACGGCGGCTGCGTGAATCTGGAGTATGAGGTACAGGCCGATAATCCGCTCCCGGGCATGCAGAAGAGCTTTTCCTATATGCGCGGCGTTTTGGCGGGCATACAGGCCGCGAAGTATTCGGCTTAAATCAACTCAAGCTCGCTGACGTCTCCGGCTCGGTTTCGGCAATATTCTCCAGTTCGGGAATTTCGATCAGCGTCTGGGTGCCTTCGCCGGGCCGGCTGTCGATGGACATGCGATAGCTGGTACCGAATAGGACGCGCAAACGTTCGTTCACGTTGCTGACGCCGATGCCTTGCTGGAAGAGCGTCGCGAGTTTCGATTCCTGCACGCCAACTCCATCATCTTCAATCAGAATGTGCAAACGCGAACCTTCCAGCCAGGTGTGAAGCTTGACGGTCCCGCCTTCTACCTTGCTCGATAAGCCGTGGCGGATGGAGTTCTCGATGATCGGCTGCAGAATCATGCTGGGGACCAGGCGGTCCAGTGTATTTTCCTGAATATCTTTCTGGAAGCGTAGCTTGTCGCCGAAGCGAACCATCTCGATGGCCAGATAGTCGTCAATAAACGAGATCTCTTCGCGCAACGGAGCAAAGTTTTCGGTTTTGCGCAGCAGCCGGCGCAGAATTTTCGAGAGCCGGTAGATCATGCCGCGCGCGCGGTCGGGGTCGATGCGGATCAGACTCGATACGGAATTGAGCGTATTAAACAGGAAGTGCGGATTGATTTGATTGGTCAGTGCGGTCAACCGCGCTTCCATCAGGCTCGCGGTCTGCTCTGCGAGTCGCCGCTCGGCTCGGAAACTGGACCAGACGCGAATGGGAAGCGCGACGGCAAACAAGGTGCTGGCTGCGGACGCAAAGAAGACCTCGGGGCTCAATATGGTAGGTTCCGGCGGCTTCCCGGCAAAGGGGAAGAACGTACCGTGCCGGCTGAAAAGCATAAAGACGCCCCAGCGTAAGGATTCGGCCAGTACCACAAGCACGTTGCAGATAGAGTTGAATGCCGCTCGCCGGATCACTTGCGGCTTGATGGCCTGCCGCTTTAAAAGGATGATTTGGCGGAGCAAGCGGTAAAGGTTGAGATCGATGAAGGGTGAGAAGTACCAGATGTCTTCTTCGCGCGGCGCCAAATCGTGGATCAGCGCGCCAATCAGCCCGGCGGCCGCAAACAAGGGCATCGACATCCAATGTTCGGTGCACATATCCGGCACGGACACACAGAGCCCGGTGATCAGGCCGCTGACGTAGCCTCCTAGCATGCCGGCAATGACTGCGCCTTCGAGCGATAGATCGATGGCCGGATACTGATCCCGGCTCAGAATCCGGAACGCGGAACTGGCGCCGAACAGCACCGAAAACAGTAATGCCAATTTGACGCGGTCGCCCACGGTGCGCTCCTCGCGCAACAGCACCTTCTGGATGCTGGCAAAGCGCATCAGCACGCTCGCGATCGACGTGGAAACGGCCACCCGAATCAGGAGTGTGGCGACCTGTTGTTGATTCAGCATGCGGCCTTGGCTTCTATAATAGATTCAAAGCCTCGCGCCCGCATCCTGCGCCCGCTTTTCACATCCAACTCCGTAGGTGAGCTGCAGAATTTGGAAGATTTCAAACTGAACAAGGTCGCTGAAGCCGATTTTCCCAGCCGGTTCGGGCGTTTTCGCATTTACGGATTTGAAGGCGTTCGCCCCAAAGAAATAGAAGAGGCCGTGGTGCTGAAGCTGGGCGATTTAGCGGCGGAACGCGGAGCTCCGCTAGTGCGAATTCATTCGCAGTGTCTCACCGGTGATGTATTTCACAGTTTGCGCTGCGATTGCCGCTCGCAACTGGAACTCGCGCTCGATCAGATTGTGGCCGAAGCACGCGGATTGCTGATATATGAGCATCAGGAAGGCCGCGGGATCGGCTTGCTCAATAAGCTGCGCGCTTATGAGTTGCAGGACGGCGGGTTAGATACCGTGGAAGCCAACGAGAAGTTAGGCTTCGATGCCGATTTGCGTGATTACGTTCTGCCTGCTGCAATTTTGAAATATTTCCACGTATCGCAAGTGCGGCTGCTATCCAATAACCCGGAAAAGGTCGCAGCTTTGGAACGTGCGGGCATTAAGGTGGTAGAGCGCGCTCCGATTATCGTACCGCCACTCGAAACTACGGCCGAGTATCTCAAGACCAAGCGGGAAAAACTGGGGCATCTCTTCTGAAGTTATTCGGGCAGACTTTGCAGGAAATTTGCCAGCGCACGATTGAATTTATCCGGGTCATCGACAAACAAGGCATGGCCGTCTCCGTCGAAGCGCTCCAATCGAACTTTATCACCGAGCCTTAATTTCAATAGATCGGCTGTCTGCTGCGTCTCGGGTTGATAAGTAAACAGCACCGGCTTATTGATCTTGGCGAGAGCGTTGGAGAGATCCCCAACGGCAATCATGTTATAGATGAGCGTGACTGCGGTGTCGGCTGGAGTTTCTACAGATGCATTGACCAGTCGTTGTATGTAATCTTCGGGCTGGGGCTTTTTGAACATGCTCCGGACAAAGCCGTCGGCTTGCTTGCGGCGGTCCTGCTGAAGCTGATTCATCCATCCGGACATGACGGTGAACATGCTAGGGACCGGCTTATCCGCAATGAATCCGTCCACTAGGACCAAGCCGCCCACGTTATCTGTACCAAATTGTTCTACGTATTTCATCAGCTCGCCACAGGCCAACGACCAGCCAACGAGAACCGGACGCTGCAGGCCAGCATGGTCCACAAGCTCCTTATAGTCGCGAGCGCGCGTTTCGGGCAAATGGCCATATGGCGGTTTGTCGCTCTCGCCCTGCGAGCGTGGATCGACGGCAATCACGTGATACTTCTTCGAGAACTCATTGATTTGCCGCTCCCAGATCCAGGCGGGCATCGTCCAGCCGGGAATGAAAACGATGGGCCGCCCACTCCCGGCATCGAGGTAGTGAATGCGGATGTTATCGGACGTCTTGAAGAATTGGCTCTTCATCATTTCCGCATGGAGGCACGGTAATAACAAGAGGCATAGCAGAAGACGAGCCAAGGCGCTCCTCCTTATGGTTGTTTTTCGGTACGTTTGATCCAGCGATAGGCGGCCGCCGAATTCCGCCAGAAGAACTTTTCCGCTGCCGTGCGGCCTTTGCTCAGAAAATATGGACGAACCACGCCGAGCACTTGCGCATACGTTCCCCACGGATCGCTGTTAGGCCAGTCGCTTCCGTACAGGAGACGATCTTCGCCGAATAAATCCCACAAATTATCCAACACGGGCCGGTAGTAACTTGGGTCGAACATGACGCGTCCATTTACACGCTGTAAGACTTCAGAGACTTTAACATAAACCTTCGGACGTTTGCTCAATTCATTCACATCCGGCGGCAGAGGCTGAAGATGCGGCAGGTGATCCATAACGACGCGTAGACTGGACACCCGGTCCGTGAGCCGGAGGATATCTCGAATCAGCGCCGGCGTCGGATTCGCGGTATCGAGCACGAGACCGGCATCAGCGACTATTTTTAGATCTGCGACAAAAGCCGGATCGGACACGCGCGCTCCTAAGTCGCGCCCCCACAAATTGCCGTAGCGGATTCCCAGAAACAACGGATTCTTGTGAAATCGTTCGAGCTGCCTCCGGAATTCGGGCTTGCCCGGTTCCAGATCTCCGACCGTGCCCACGATAATCGGATTTTTCGCCGCGATGTCCAGAACCCACTGGTTATCTTCCAACCATGGACTCGCTTCGATTTCGATGGCCCCAACTACGCCGAGCGGCTCCGCGAGCCTCGCATATCGATCGGGCAAAGCGGGTTTATACAGAATGGGATTATCTTTGGGCGGCCAGGGGACACCTTGCGGCCGCCGTGGATCGAACAGATGGATATGCGTGTCGATGATCGGAATCGACGGTTCCGCTGTGGCGGCGCTGAGCGAAAGGAAACCTGCTGCAAAACCGAGAAAACTTCGTCGCTTCAAGTGACAGCCCTCCGTAGTTCCCGGTGGGGACCTTTGACACGTAACCGGGGGCACGAATTCGGTACCCGTGAAGACTCTACGAAGTAAACGACATCGCCCGGCATCACGTCCCGGCAGACGTGCCCTCGACAGGATTATCTGGTGAGAAGGCCCGGGCGGGTACCCAACTCCCTTTACGCATCTCTCAGATGATAGAACTACGCTCACGCCCCCGACTGCCCGATTCCAGCCTGGTGATGATCTCCTGGGAAGACAACGGGGCAACATTAAACCAACTCGGAATGGCCAGGAGCATGTCGGCCGGCGGGCTCGGTCTAGTGGTGGACCGCCACCTCCCGCTCGGTATCGCGGTGACGATTTCGTCTAATTTGGGCGAACTCACCGGAATGGTCCGGCATCGTTCCGAATTGATCGATGGCCACCTCATCGGCATCGAGGTTACCGGTACAGCCGCATAACTGCCTCGCTGCGCCCTCGTTTCGCTCGGACTCGCTGACGCCGCGTACCGCTATAGCCGGCCCGTCAGCCTGATTTTTTGCCGAATGATGACACGCGAGAGCCGCTGCCGGAACTGCGTCGCGCCTCGCGGGGGTCGATCCCCATTTGTCTTGAATAAGTGATATGCTCATTCTCATTTCAACGTTGTAGGAGGACCGCATGAAGTACCACATCGTCGCCGCCTCTGGTGCGTTTCTTGCACTGCTGCTCAGTACCTTTCGACCAGCCTTTCCGCAAGCCGCCACCGCGCCTTCCAAGATCGAAGTGCGCGTTCACTATTCGGGCTCGGGAACCGTCGATGAGAAACATAAGATCTATGTGGTCGTGTGGGATTCGCCGGAGTTTGCCAAAAGCGGCGGCGTTATGCCTGCCGCAATTGAATCCACATCGTCCAAGGACGGTGTTGTGACATTCAGCGACGTAAAAAAGACGCCCGCTTATGTGAGTGCGGCTTACGATCCAAGCGGCCAGTGGGATGCTCAATCGCCGCCGCCCGAAGGATCGTCTCTGGGCCTCTACAGTAAGACCCCTGGCACACCCGCACCGATCAACATAAAGCCAGGAAAGACCGCCACTATTCAGTTACCGTTTGACGACAGCGTCAAGATGAGGAGTGGGCAACCGACACGATAGCGCAGCTACGCTGCTGTGATGGACTACCGGTGGGGTCTGGAACGGCACGCTGCACCTGACGCCGGCAGTGCCGATCCGGGCCCCACATCCACGCTCGAAACTTCATTTAACCCGAGCCGTCATCAGCACCGCGCGCGTAACCGCCATCACCTGATGCTCTTGCGGGCCCTGCGGGATTTTCAGAGCTTCGCCACCTGCTCCCTCTGACACTTCAGCAAGATGGCAGGCTCTGTTGTAACAGTGAAAGATCAGCTCGCTCGGGCCCTTCGCCCGTGCATTCGGCACTGCCGTCGTCGCCGCTGCACCCAACCTCCAACCACGGATCGAGAGTACCTGCGTAGTGTTGTCATATTTCACGTTATAGGTACCAGCCGGCAAGCTCGCATTCCGGACCGTAAACTCAAACGGAATCTTCGCTTCCAGCCCTTGGCCAGCTTGCGCTCGAACCGCCGACAGACCGAGCAGCCCGAGAAAAGTCATCGTGGAAAACGTCTTGAACATTTGATTTCTCCTTGAGTGAGCCGCTTCGCCGCTGCCCCTCACTCAGGGAAGCGCAATCCAGAAGAGAAAACTACAACAGCCTGCCTTAAAATTTCTGGGTCACACGCGCTCTGGCTGGATTTGGCCGAGCACGCGCCGCTGTTGCGCTCCTCCCCCTTGTATGTCTTTGTTGACATAGGAGTCACGCCATGCTCCATCAGCCAAGCTTCGGCTCCGAGTCCACAGTTCGCACGGCCGGCAGCGCATCTCACATCAGCCACTTATTCTTGGTGTGGTGTTCCCAGGCCCCCATCGCGATGCCGCCCACAATCCCGAGCGTCGCAAGAAAACCGGCTCTGATTGGGAAATGGTCCGCTGGTTTCTCTGCGCCAGGCGCAGCAAGGTCTAAGAACGACGCACCGCAGTTCCGGCAACTCTCCGGGACTTCAGGGAAATAGACGCACGCGGAATCGCAACTCGGGCAGTATACGTCAATCGACTCGGCCTGCATACTCATTCAGTTGAATCAGGCGGACCAGATTCTCCTGAGTTTGTTTAAATGATCGCCGGCAATTACTCGCAAAGGCCGCGGCGATGTACGATAAGACTTCGAGGGGCAAAGTGCCCATTGAGAATGATCGAAGACGCCGGTATTGCCCACCGCCTCCACGAGCGCAAGCAAGTCTACTTGCCCGCCCGGGTCGAGTCCCAAGCCGCCAGGTGCCTCGGTGTAATGCAGGACATCTCGAAATGCGGCGGGCGCGTATTTGTGACCCGGTCATTTCCGGTCGGCACCGATATTCGGGTAACGCTCGGTGGCGACGTGACGCGCAACTGTGTGGTCCGCCGCTGCGTACCTCTCGCCGAAGCGCAGAAGTTTGATATCGGCTTTGAAGTAATCGATGAATCCTGGCCTACAAGCGTTTTGCCGGCCGACGACTTAGGATTATCCGGTTAATGTAGTTTCAAGCGACTGGCTTACAAGCGTGATTTCCTTGGGATCTGATGCGGATATAACCTGGTTCGATGCTGCCAACGAGAGCCTTTCACATCGTCAGGGTCAAGAGCCGCATCAGACACGCCTCGGACCAGCTCATTCGCCCATAACGCTAAACTGAAGTGGTATTTGCAGTTAGCCTCTTGGCAATCTCACCGGGCCCTTAGCTCAGCGGTCAGAGCAGAGGACTCATAATCCTTTGGTCGTAGGTTCAAATCCTACAGGAAATCAATCACATAGCCCCTAGTTGATGCTCGAAATCTTGCCAACTACAGGGACTTTCACAGGGACTAGGTCCGAATCGGGTTTCGCCGGGCGTAATCTTATGCCAGCCACCGCTTCCCGCTTTGCAGCTATGCGAATGTGGCTATAACGCTCCAGCATCGCCCGGCTCATATGCCCCATCAGCGAGAGCATTGTGCTCTCCGGCACGCCCGCTTCCGCCAATCGAGTGCAGAAGGTGTGTCGGAGGTCGTGCAAGCGACAATGGACACCGGCTATTTGTCGAACGAGATCCCAACCAGAGCTAATGTCGGTCACAGGTTTATCGGGCTGGGTCGGCTGAGGTGAACCGAACGGGAAAACGCAATTATCCGGCTTCGGCTCACCAAAATGCGATTCAAACCACTCGCGATGAGCGGCTAGGACGTGTGCCAGTTCATCATTGATGGGAATCAGCCTCCCGGTGCCGTTGGAAGTTTTGGCACGTCCGACGCTTATCATTCTTCCGAAGAGGTCAACTTGGCTCCATCGCAGTGACATCGCCTCCCCGGAACGCATGCCGGTAAGCAGCAGAGTAGGGATGAGCGCACGGATCACTGGTGATCGCAGCGACAGGGCGGCATCCAAGATTCGCGTCTGCTCTTCCGGTGAGAGTGCTCGTCCAACATCTTTTCGCTCTTCGAGCTTTCGCACTCTAGGCCATAAAAGCGACCACGGATGGCCTATGGCGCGGGACAGCTCTCCAAGCTCCATGTTGATCGTCCGCCCACTCGCCTTCTCAGCTTGGCGCGTTGAGATGTATTCCCGAACCCGATCTTCTGCCAAGTCTGCCAGCAAAACCGCACCTTGAAGCCGCTCGACATTTCGGAGTTTGGTCTTCGCGAATGCCAAGCTCGAAGCCCTGTGATTCAATGCGTAACCTTTGAGATAGGGCCGGATAATCTCAGTTAGGGTACTGATGCGCCTCGCCTTCTGCTCCATGGGTAGACCCGCGTGCGCTCGCTCCAGCTCCGCTTTGCGCTGCTTCTCCCAGGCGAGTGCAGCAGTCCTCGATTTACAACCTGTGCTTTCTTGAATCCGCTTGGTCTGATAGACGAATTCACAAACATAAATTTTCGATTGAACGCCATTGCGCTTCGGACGATATACAGCCATTAGCTTTTCCCTTTCTTCACTCTGTTGCTATCGCTTGCTCTGGGCCGTCCGCCTTTCTTGCCCCATTCGCTTAATTGCTTCTTGGAGTACTTCTTCGCTCGGGACTTGCCGCCGAGAGCCCCAGTTTTACGAAAGTATTCCATCACGTCATCCGGTATTTTGATCTTCGACATCTATCACTATGAGAAACCTACGCCTACGTTTCTTGCAATGACTAGACGTAACGGAACTACCTGTTAAGGTATGCCCTGTTTCTGTTCCTGCCGTCCGCGTTCCCGATTCCAGCTGATGAATCAGCGATTTGCAGGCCATCTTTGCAATCGCGATTAACCGAGCATTAGGGGTCAGAGATGCCCAACTTGAACACAACGTTAAGTCCGCTGCTAATGCCATTGCTCACGCACAAACAGCGCCAGTTCGCTCGATACTTTGCCGATGGATGTAGCTTGGCTGCCGCATACCGGCGGGCCTACAACACGCATGCTAAGCCCAATACGGTTCGTGTTGAGGCATGCAGATTGAATCGTAAGCCGGGCATCGCTGCCGAGATAAATCGGCTGATTGGCAATGACATGGATACCGGCACCGCATCCCAGAATGGCCTAACAACGCGGGATCGGCTCAGGGCGCTGATTCGGCAGGCTCGATCGCTCGGCCTGATGCGCTAGCCGGGTAAATCTGTCAAATTTGTCACCAAGTTTCGCAGAATCAGAATTGGAGTAACCTTAATGCAGAGGCGGGCTGGAGCGCTTTGATCGTGCGATCCAGCCTTCCTACCACTCAATCCGCGACCAGAAGCGCAGGATTCACTTCAATCGTTTCACCCGATTTTGTCGAAGTGCTCCAACTGCCGATTCGGATCATCTTGCGTGCCTCCAAGATCCTGAGGATCGCGTCCAATCCTTCAACTTTCCCGAAGAGGTGTTGATGTGCGCGGAAGCAATCCCGCTTGGACACTTGCGGCGAATTCTGCTGGACTATCCATGCGAGTACTCGCTTCGCATTCAGCCTATCGCTATCTTCAGAAATCAATCTGAAGACTGCGAGGGCATGGCTGATGAACACGCGACCGAGCATTAGGGCTATTTCGATCGTCGGCTGTGCAATTTCCAGTGACAAATTTGACAGATTCGGCTGGATAGCCGCATGGAGCAGCCCAGCCATCCGCAGAGTGGCTCCAGGAAGCTTGCTGCCCCAGTCACGAATACGGCAGAGCATCTCGCCATCGCGCATATCAAGTTCGGTCTGGCGCTGAAATTCCTTCCACCGCAAGTAGGAGGTCCCAGACAGCGCTAGAACGAGTCGCTCTTCCGGCTGCCAATCCAGCATCCGTTCAATGGCTCGGCTGTATGCCTCGTGTACGCTCGTAGGAATCGGATTCGGGATCAGCTTGCGATCGCCGACATTCGATGGAGGTAACGCGAATAGAATTCGCGCCAGCATTCCTCTATGGCGGAACGCCGCATTCGATTGCAATTCCCGCAGAACGCCCGGTTGTGGAGAGATCGCCATCGTAAGCGCTGGCTTCTCCAGCATGACTTCCTCGCGAGAGGTTCGATGTACTCTCACCGGGCTTCCGGCATGCCCTTTCAGGAACATGTCCAGATTCATGCCCTTGCTGTACCGCCCGCCGAGAATATCGAAAATACCGCCTTCATCGGAAATAACGGCGAAGCGTTCACCGTGTTGCGCCAGAAGACACTCGATCTTCTCGGGCGTGGAATCCGATGTCCACAGTAGCGGAGCCACTGGAACCACCGGGAGGTTAGCCTCCAGATCGGCAATCTTTCCCTGTAGCTGCTGCGTTTCCTCGCCCCACTCCGGATCAGCATCAAGGCTGCGCCGGATCTTCTCCACGATCGCTTCGGCAGTCTTTCTCTCACTGGATACGCGCTGAATCTCTGATTCCAAACGCTTTCGCTCCTGGATTTCCCAGGAGGACAGGGGCGCTGTCGCAGCGTTCACTACGGCTGTTTTACGGCTTCCGCTTTCGAGCGCACAACACACGTATAAATGGGCTGGTTCAATATATCCCGGTTCTGCCTCAACCGCGATCTTGCCTCCAAGCGCACAGGAGATGGCTCCGAGAACCATCAACGTGGCCAACTCCGGAGGAGTTTCAGTGGCTAGGCTCAAAGCAGCCGTATATCTGCCGATGTCTCCCGGCAGGATGTCCGCTGGCATGACAGCCAGCGGTTCATCATCGAACGGGATGGGCGGATTCCATCCGGTGGTGGTGCCTTGAAGATCTACGTCTTCGAGTGAGAGAGGAGCGTTCAAAACGCGCTCCCGTCTACATTGCGATGGGCAGGCATCATCGCCGCTTTGATCTTGCGAAGCACGGCGCGAGGATCAACATCGATCGCTTCCGCCAACGCCGCGTAGTCTCTAATGCGAAACCCGTACGGTTCCATGAGCGTTTCCAGCAACTTCTGGCAACGCTGCGCCGCTGCTTTCCGATCGACGTTACCCACGAGGTTCTGCCGATGGCTCGCGAGCGCAACCAGCAGCATGGCTTTTAACTCTGGATCGCGTATTTCAAACGGCATGGGATCGAAGAGAGATGGGTTCCAAGTGACACCCACGATCGTCTTGTCCAGCGCCGCTTTCAGGTCGTGTTTTTCCGGTTGAGTGCCGGATTGGTTTTTATGCCCCGGCGCTAACCTTTGGTCATTTTTGAGCAGTGTCTGTGTATTCTTCATACACTCAGTGGTGTTCCGGTGAAGTACATCGTCATCAGCGCCGGGTGTCGCTCACTGTCGATCTAACTGACTCTAAATGCGAGTGGATCGCCAGTAATTTGCGGGCTGCACCCGCCCCTATGCGCCCCGATTGGATTGACATGTCGCACGCTGAAAATTTCGCTTGCGTGATTTCAATTGTGACGCTATGATAGCGGCTTTCTAATATGTCTGACCCTGAATTTGATTTTGATCGGCTCCTGTCGGCTTTGCAATCGGATGCAGTGAAGGTCCGGATTGAGATCGACAGAGAGAAGTATCTCGAACAGGCGCTAACGGAGTTCGACCAGTACGCCGAAGTCCAACTGTCACTTGTTGTTAGTGAGTGGCACCTGAAGGAATATGAAGACCTGCTATTGCACAAAGCCCTCCAGCTTTCGGCAATCGCCATTCCGGTAGTGGATGGCCAACGGGAGGCAGCACGAGCCGCCGTGTGCTCCCTACTCACCATTCGTGCGAAGATTGATGGTGCGGAAGAGCAGGTGATGTGGGGTACAGGATTGGAATTGCACAAATTGCTGGCTACTCGCAGCCATCTCTGGCGTGATCGAGCAGCGGAAAGAATTGGCGCGGGCGGTTCCACTATGCAGCCGCATGAGATACTACACAAGACGATTCACATGTTGCTTAGGCTTGCTCACATTCGTATGACGAAGTTTGCAAAAAAGTCCGGTGTAAATCGTGCCACCATTTACAAATGGATGTCGGGGGACACCGCTCCTGATGAAGAGTTAGATTTACTTAGTGACGTTGCAGCGACGTTTGCACTGCTCATTGAACGGAAGATTGCCGTGGAGGACATGTACGACGTAAATCTCACGGCGGAAGAAATACTAGCCAGGCCGGTCGTTCCCAGAAATGAGCAAATAAAAGCACGGACTGCCCAAAGCGGGCGGTAGTGCGTGGTACAAACACCCCCGGCTACTCACGGGATACCGCGCATTGTGTGGGCCGCAACGCCAGAAAGCGCTACAGCCCACACTCGACGGAATCGCAGAGATCATCGAGCAACGGAGCAACAGTCACGCTGCGCGAAGCAGATGCAGGAGCAAACTGGGAAGTGCCGCCGTAATTCGCGGTAATCGAATGCTCACCGACGCTGAAGCTGCCTTCGTATGATGCGCCACCCGAAACGATACACGTCGTAAGCGGGGCCGCGCTCTATCCACGTAAAAGCTGGCAGTGGCTAGGTATCCGTGCGTGAACGATTCCGGTCAGTGATGTTATTTCTACTGCTTGGATTCCGCGCCCTGGAGCGCTCTCGTTATCGCTAATCCTTTTGGATTCTCGGATGTAAGCGTTAGGGCACTTCGGAAAGGCAAACAGCAGAATCCAGTGACAAATCTGACAGATTCCTCTGGATGAATTCGTCAGGTGCTCATTGCACGTCCACATTCAGCCGCATGCTCTGAAGGTAGTTGTCTGGGCCTTGGCTCGTCATATCGGGCTTGAGGGGAACCGCCGAATTTCAAATCCGATCAACCGGCTAAGTAAATGGGAGATGCTCAGCCCACCTTCGGATCTGGCTGCATTGATTGAATCCGCTTCTCTAAATCTCTGACTCGTTTTTGAATTGGCCACTCGACGAAGCTGGCGGTAACAAACAGAATAACGTTGACGGCGGGAAGTATAGCTAGAATGCCGATCCAGCGTGGTACCCCAATCTTCTCCATGACATTTCCGGCACAGTAAACGAACCCACTCATGACGGCAGAGATGAAGAGTATGGTGAAAAACATCGAACCCGCTTCTGCATTAGACCGGCTATTTGCCAAGCAGAGGGCAAAGAGAAGTATCATGCCGGTCGTACTTCCTGCTAACCACAACATCCACTTTTCAGCTCGACGATCGCCTGGTCTTCCCACTAGTTCTCTTCCGCACTGTTTGCAGAACTTCGCGGGTAGCATGTTTTGAGTGCCACAGATTGCACAGAATAGAAAGTTAGACGAGCTGTTCATCGAATGGGGGCCTTGTGAATGCGCACGCCTGTTGCCGAGCACCTGCTTCCAGGCTGGTTCTTCGATCCATGCGTATTTACTGGGAACGGGTTCCGCATCCTGCTGGGTTTTTCCGTTCGGAGTATTGTAATCCGGCGATATATGAAAGGACAATTCCCCAATCTCCTCTGCTCGCTCCTGCTACTCGTTTCGGGGCAGGCTGGTACCGGCTTCCTCGCGCTCAGCAGTGGGGCAACCAGTTCCATGAAGGCTCTACCGATACCGCTATATGTCGAAGGTCACCCTTGCCATTCACAGTCGGCCTTCATTGCGCTGCCTGACACTGAACTGTTTTACTCTGCCACTTTTGCGGCTTGCGCTAGCTTCGCTCGATCCAGTTTCAGCTCACCTTGGGTGAAAGCCGTAATTTCGGTACCCTCCGGGATGTTGGCATCCTTACCGTGCATGAACAAAAAGAATGGTGCCGCTGGCCAGAAAACGACGGCAGTTGCGACCATTCCCGCAGTCATCCCGCCCGTGTGTCCACCGCCACTTGCTTCTTTAACGGCCCGAAGTGCGACCTTGTCGCCATTCACGAGCCTCGCGAAGTCAATCGTTACGTTCACCTTTCCACCTCGGGCTACTCTTTTTTTGTGCTCTGCATCGGTAATCGTACCGATTGCCTTGGCTCCCCTGGCGATGACAATCAAATCCGCAACTTTCACGTCCTCAATAACGTCGAAATCGACGTTGGTCCCAGCAACAGTGTCGCTGGACGAGAGGTTGCGGGTGAGCCGAAGCCGAACTGGGGTTCCATCATGAAGAACAAGGGGATCACCCGAAGGAGTTACAGGCAATACCGATGCTGTCTCGGATTTTGAACTAGTCACCAGGGCAGCGATCACCTTATCGCTAACCCCCGCCTGCTTCAGCGTGATAATCGCGTCTGGTGTTGTGGCATACCTTCCCGGCTGGGCATTCACCATTCTCAAAATCACCTCGTCGCTTAAGCGTGCATTTACAAGCCTGATTATTGCCTCATTGTTAAGTATATCTTGGGCCTGGACCAGACAGGCGAGTAGAAGAAGACAGCAAAGGGGTTTTATTCGGTACATATAAGCAGAAAAGTAAGTGTACCCGTCTTCACGCAGGGATGAACAGTTCTGCTCGTCCTACACCGTTGTGGATTAAGGCGGTCTGAGAATCGCTCGAAAATATGAGTTGGGATTAGCCGTGAGTTGTAGCGAACTGCTGGCCGTATGTCGCCCATAAGCGGCTTGCCTCGATTAGACTCTAGTCGCTGGGACTCAGTATATGCGCGGTCTTTACAAGACGGTTCAGTTGACTCCTGCACTCCCGCTATTCCTCCATGCAGCTACCGATAGCGTTGAAAGGTTTTAATGCTCGCGTCCGCCTTTCTCGTCGGGCATGCGCGGTTCCACACTGTTCTATTATTCTCTATTCCCTAAGGACTAGGAGGCGTAGTTATATCAGTAATGTAGCTATCCATAAGTCACCCGGCTAACTACAATGGCGCTATTCGCCATGAGTTACTCGTTAAAACCTTTCATAACCAGAGGCAGCCTTTATGCTCTCTCCGCTCTATCCCTGTTGGTGTTTTCTGGGGCTTCTCTCCATGCTGACACGCTCAGTGTGCTGCCTATATCGGCTGACGGTTGCTATTCACTAGACAACCATTACGCCTTCATTGACGAAATCGGCTTCTGGTGTATGGGCGGCACGTTTACCCAGTCGGGCAACACGATGACAGTCAGCGCTGGGCTCATTGGCCCTGACCCTTGGCAGGATACCGGAGGCACCTGGACGTTCGATCTATCTACAGTGGAAAGCGATGGTAGCGGCTTTGCCTACACAACCGCTACCGCGCCAGTACGCATCCAGTGGGATATCGATGGACACGATATCGAGTCGGTAAGCGTACCGGGCACTCTCTATGTGGCTGGTGTGCCGATCCCGAGCGATCCAACGAGTGTTCCTGAACCCGCCAGCTTCGGACTGATCGCGTTGCCGGTTCTGCTGATGATCGGCTTCCGAGAGAGGGCGCTGCGCGCACTATAAAAAATGGAAAAGAAATTCAAGTTAAATATTTCAGATACCAGCAACAATGCCACGATCCTGTGGGGTGTCAAAAACGAAAGCCGATCTCTCCTCCTGGCATATTTCGTCCTATTGACGGTGGCACCGGCATTCGCCCAAAAGCTTCACGTCAAAGTACTTAATCGGCAAGACAATGAAACCGACTACACATACGTAGTGCCGGGATATTTCAACTCTAACTCAGCCGCCAATGTAAACTGCCTTGCAGCAGTGAATACGGTCAATTGCAACGGTTCCGCCAGAACAACCGCTTTGAATATGCCCGCTCAACAGGTCTCATACCACGTCCGTGGCGCAACGTTCTCGCTTGAACTGCCTGACGGTCGAGTGGCCGTGGTTAACTGCGAAAGCAAATTCGCAGAGCGCTTTGCCGGTCCACGCGGCAATCATCGAAGCTGCCGTATGCCCTTGGTGGACGAAATCGAAGCAGATTTCAATAAAGACAAGGCCAAGTTGATCTGGCCAGTAAGTATCGACGGCAAAACGATGGCCTCAGAGACGTACAAGCTAATAGCGGTGTTGCCGAAGCCGGTGGAGACAAGGCGATGATGCGAAGAGTGGTCGCGATAGTAGCGATCGTATCCGGGTTGTGCGTGGCCGTGGAAGCCAAAGACGGGTCCACATACTACAAAACCGGGATTGAGTTGAACGGGCATGCGTGGCTCGAACTGTTCCAAGGCCCTGAGCGCCTGGCCTAGATCATGGGATTTTTCAGTGGCCGTACCGTGGGATTGACGGCGCGGATTGTTTACCTCTGCACGGGCGTTAAGCAATATTCCGAGCTTTCACCGTCTGATCGGGCCTGGCTCAAAGAGCCTCCGCTCGATTTCAGCGAGGTCTCGGCAGAAATGACCCGCTTGTATGCAGATCCGCTGAACCTCATGATTCCGGTGCCGGACATGTTCAAAGTTGCCGTGCACGCAATTGCAGGATCGAATCAGGCGCAAATAGATCAGGAGCTACAGCAGGGCCGAAAATCGGCGAATCAGATCCGCTGGCAGGAGCATGCAAAATAAACCATCGTAAACTCGCTTGAAAGCAGTCCACCAGGGGCGTGGAAAAGAGTAGCCTGGACTGAAAGCTTCCACACAGCCAGAGTTGCTCCGATCCGTCCACTATTCGTTGAAGATCAGCCGTAAGCCGCCGCCGCTGAATGGCGGCCTTCACTGTGCCTGCCAGTGCCGGGCGGGGGGTCTGGATTTCAAGCTGAAGACGGCATGGGGGTGTGTCGCCATATAGCCATTCACCTCCTGATTAAATTCGCAGCCGATACGAGACAGGATTTTATTGAGCAGTACAACCCAAAAGTGACAAGATTGAGGGGTACGACGAACTGGAACATGGAAGGCAATGAGCCACTGTTTGATTTGGTCGCTTGGGAGTAAGCTTAGGGCCTGGAAAAATGGCAACCTTGAGCTGCCTGAGTCGGAAGTGCGCCGGATGAAGATGGCTCTATACGCCGAAAGCCCGGCCAGTTTTTCCTCGATCTTCCCAGATGAAGAGCCACCGAAACCTATCTTCAAGTCAAAGCAGCCACTGCCCCACCGTATGAAGGTATGGCTAGGCTACGCGCTGCTGCTTTTAGTCCCCAGCCTTGTCTGCTGGCTGTCGCTTTACCTCTCGCTTCCCGCGCACTAAAACGCTATATCGCAATCGAAGCGCTCCAGGCAATTCACCTTTCAGCGGTAATGGCTAAGTGTACCGTTACGCAACCGATTCGCGGCTGCTTGTGCTCCGTTAAGATTTTCACGTAACCTAAACTTTCGAACACCAACATCGAAACCAATCGGGAGAAATATTGCCGAGCCTATTACGGACTCTTCTCGCTCTCACTAGTTCTGCGTCGCTCCTGTTTGCTGGCGAGCAGGTCTGGTCGGCGAATTTACATGCAGACGACCTAAGTAGGACACTCCCCTTTTCAGGCGGTCGTGTTTCGGGCGCAAGACCCCAGTCGCTTTCAAATGATGCTGCCGCATCGAAACAGGAGGGAGGAGTTTACCGTATCGCTGGCGATGTCTCCGCACCGATTCTTATCGACAAGGTCGAGCCTGACTATTCAGAAGAGGCGTACAAGGCAAACTATTCTGGCACGGTTCTGCTCTCGATCGTGGTTGACGACCATGGAGTGCCCCGTGACATCCATATTATCCGACCACTAGGCATGGGCTTGGACGAAAAGGCGATTGAAGCTGTCATGAAGTGGCGTTTTCGACCCGGCATGAAGGGCGGTGAGCCGGTTGCGACTCAAGCGCAAGTGGAGGTCAATTTTAGGTTGCTGCATGATTCGACCAGGAAATATAGAGATCGTGGAGAATACGATCTATATTCGACAATCGCTCGCACTCAGGATGATAGGGAGAGGCTCCGGCTTCTGAACTCGTGGGAAGCCAAATATCCCGACAGCGACTTCAAGCATGATCGGCTGGAATATTTTATTGCGTCGCTCGGCAAGTTGGCGATAACCGATTCCGGTCGAGAGAGGGATTTGATTGACAAGTGCGAAGAGATGCTGCGTGATGACGCGAAATATTTTACTGCTATGTATTACGTGTCTTTGTACGGCCCACAACTCGGCGGGACCGGCAAGGACGCAGAGCTAATTGTGGAGGTGAAATCTGCCGCACACGGTCTTTTGGATAATGCGGATGATGTGTTTGCTGTTTCCAAAAAGAAGCCCAGGATGAGCGATGCCGAATGGGCTAAGGCGAAGGACGCCGTGATCCAAATTGCAAATAATGCTTTGGCATGGGCAGGGGACAAAAGCAAGAGATCGTCCGTCGATGGCACGATTGGAGACAGGGCGCGTTCAGAGCGGTCAAGAAATGTTCAATTCCAGCATCAGAAACGAAATGGTGCTGATTATGACCTTCGAGTGCAGATTACTCAAACCCAGTGGAACACGTCACCTTATGGTGCCAGCGGTTTTGGATATGGCAATTTACTCAGCGCGGAAGGGAACCATGGATTTACATTCACTTTTGCATGTAGCCGCCCATTTCTGCCCAGCCAAGGGTCTGGATACTACCCTGCACGCTGGAAGAAAGAGGGGCTAAAATTGGTCATCAGTACGACTGAGATCGGCAATCCCAACAAGCATGAATCCTGCGAACTAAAAGTAGCCCTACAGCCATTCGCATATGAGGTGCGGAACAGCGCAATCGTTGCAGTTCCAAGGTGATCTCCGAGTGAATTGACGGCAATCCGCATTGCTGCTGACGGCGCTCTACGTTTTCGTTAGCCCGTCTGGTAGGCCAGCCGAACCCACTTCCAAACTGCTCACTGTATGTCGTCCATCAGCCGCATCGCAGGATTGGACTCAAGCGGGCTTCACTGGCCTGCCGGTATCCGGGGCGGTGGTCTGGATTCACTTTGAGCGACGGGGCGGGTCTCATTTTGGCATGCACGGAACAAGGAGTGCGATCAAATATTTACCGCGCCTTGTCCAGCTCGGAAACTACAGGGAGTTTTACAGGGACTCGGGCCCAGGAATCGCTTGAGAAACAACTTGGACGCTTCCACTCGCCCATAACGCTAAACTGAAGTGGTATTTGCAGTTAGCCTCTTGGCAATCTCACCGGGCCCTTAGCTCAGCGGTCAGAGCAGAGGACTCATAATCCTTTGGTCGTAGGTTCAAATCCTACAGGGCCCACCATAAACCTTGTTGGCGCGGCGCTCACAGCGATCGCGAGAGATTCATCAGGTTCTGCGGATTGGCCCGGATGACTCCATGGCGCGGATTGTCCAGATCGGCTACCAGAAAGAAGGCGATGGATACCATCAGCGGTAACACAAAAAATCGCTTGGCTTTGATTCGATTGCATTGCGCAATATAGCCCAGCAGGAGATTTCCGCAGATGGCGATCACGCCCATCAGAACCCAGGCTTCCAACGGGATACGGTTGCTCCAGGCCGCTTGCGCGGACGCCTGGGAACTGAACACGTCGTCCATTCCGGAAATCACGAGGGCCATGAGGGGATCCGGTTTCATCACCCCGGCCGTCTGGATCGCCGACCAGAGGTCCGCCTGCAATCGGGTGGTCGCGGCTTCGACCTTGCGCAACTGCCGCGCATCGCGACTTGTGTAGAACAAAATACGCTGCCGCAGGTACTTTACAAGCAGCTCACGAATTTTGTTCGCATCGTCTGCCCGCAACAGGCTCACGCGAACATATTCCGTAGCGATGGCGTCGGCCTCCTTCTGTTCTGAAGTTTTGCGCCGATCGTATTCGGCTACCGCCATCGAAAAAGTGAATCCGATAATGAGGGCCAGCAGTGTCAGCGTGGCCGTGAGAAGCATGACGAGGTCTTCGCGCGCGACTATTTCCGCATCTTGACGGCGCCTCTGAAGGTAAAGGCCGGCTTGCGCAGATATCCAGAATGCGGCGACCGAGAGAACAAAGACCAGAAATGGGGAATCTATTTGAATCGCATCCCTCGTTCCGCTAAGTATACTCAGTGCGTGCCTTTATGGCCGAATGGCGATCACTGCTGCGAACTCCCGCGCAACATTGGTCTGCAGACAAATCAGCGTTATTTGAATTACAAGTTTGAATTTGCCGCCCTCCGCGCGCACACACCCGCACTTACCGCTATTTGATTTGTCGGAAATCCGATTTATAATCGGCCTACCCGCATAATCCGCCGTCTTCGTACATAGGAGAAAACGATGAATCTTCAGATCAAGAATGGAATTGCTCGAGGCGTCCTTGCAGTAGCCCTGCTCACACCTTGTCTTGCCGCTCAACAGGAAACCGAAAATGCCGACGCCAAACAACAAGCAACCTTGAAATTGGCCGAGCAAATTCGTAAGCAGATTGTCACACAACCGCTCTATGGCGTTTTCGATTCTATTCACTTCGCTCTCCACGGCGGCACGGTGATTTTGCTTGGCAAGGCATCCCGACCGACTCTGAAGTCCAGCATTGAGAACACTGTTAAGAAGATTGAAGGCGTCGGAAACGTAGAGAACCGAATCGAGGTCCTACCGGTCTCTCCCAACGATGATCGAATTCGCGCCGCGGTCTATCGGAGCATATATCGTTATCCCGCACTGCAACGTTACACTTCAAATCGCAGCGGACCGAGGGGTGCCGGATCAGTAGCTCGCATGGCGGGAGGAATAACGAACGATCCACCTATCGGGTATCATGCAATCCACATCATTGTGGAAAACGGTAATGTGACGTTGACAGGTGTCGTCGATTCGGATGCGGATCTGGCGGTCGCCGAGATGCGCGCCAATTCTGTGCCCGGTGTATTCAGCGTCGAAAACGATCTTCAGGTTGCGAACAAATCTTAAACAAACGCACGCCAATGAACTCGAGCATGGCGCGAATCATATTGCTCACGCTTGCCATTATGGCGTTCCACGCTGAGGCGGCCCATGCGCACATGACAGTCGCTTCCTGGCTGGATGATGCAAAGCCCGCTTCCTGGAACAACGCTGGTGCCTCCATTCCCGCCGCACCGCGGACCCGGGGCCCCATGGATGCTCGCTGCCGAACGTTGGCGCGGCCTGCCGAGCTGCCGGAAGACAGACGTCTTCAGGAGCAGGGATGGGAGCTGTTCGGTGCCTATCAAGGTGGCTGGCGGACTCTCGTGATCCGTGCCACAGCCAGCTACGATGGCATGTGCCGGCCACGGCAGCATCAGGCTTTTGTGTTCGTGCGCGGGGTGTTCGCCGGCACCCTCTCCCCTCAACCGATGGACAGCCGCAGCGACGGCGCTCTCAGCCGGATAACTCTTGAAAGCGATACTCGGCTCTCCGCTGAATACCTCCGGTATGCTGCTGGTGATGCACTGTGTTGTCCTTCAAGGGCAACCGGCGTTCAATTCGAAATTGGCAGAGAAGCACCGATCTTGCGGCCTCTATCCGCGTCAACCTCGCAGCCGCAAAGCAAAATATCCAGGCTTGGAGGAACGGCTAACTATCGGGAGCGTATGGCATTGCCTCCGAACGCGGAATTTGAGGCTGTGCTGGAAGACGTCTCCAGAGCGGATGCTCCGGCCGAAGTGATCGGTCGCACCCGCATCGAACATCCGGGTAATCCTCCCATCCCGTTCGAAGTCACTTACGATCCCTCGCGTATCAATCGGAGTCACCGGTATGTCGTGAAGGCGCAGATCG
This sequence comes from Bryobacteraceae bacterium, assembly GCA_035651215.1. Classification (GTDB taxonomy): domain Bacteria; phylum Acidobacteriota; class Terriglobia; order Bryobacterales; family Bryobacteraceae; genus Bog-105. The sequence continues at coordinate 163,316 of DASRGE010000052.1, read as the reverse complement.
TGGTTGACGGCAACTTGTTCTTTAGCAGTGATCGCTACCCGGTTCTGAGCGCCGGGCAAAGCAATCAGCTTACGTTATTGTTACGGCGGACTCACGGCTCCGTTGCGCCAGGCGGAGCTGCGCCAACGGCATCGCTCGAAAACACAGACTGGAAGCTGGTTCGCCTCGGTGACACGCCGATCCATGCAGCCTCCGAACAACGGGAACCCCATTTTGTCCTGAACTCCGAGTCCCGGCGTGTTAGCGGATCGGGCGGCTGCAACCGGCTGGCCGGCAGCTATGAGTTGAATGGCAATCAGCTCACGTTAGGCCAGATGGCCGGTACGATGATGGCTTGCATGGAAGGTATGGATACCGAGAAAGCGTTTCTGGATATGTTGAAACGGGTCAGCACGTGGAAGGTCACGGGAAAACAACTCGAGTTGTACGACGCGAGTGGCGTTTCGCTGGCCCGTTTCGAGGCGCAATAGGTCAAAATTCTTTGCCAGCGCACTTCTAATCTTTTCCCGTTAGATAAAATAAGTTACCCTTGGCTTGGGAAGACAGCAGGGGACGTGCGTCATGGGACCGGATCGGGACGCTTTGCCATCGGGAACGAAACTCAACAGCGGCGCGGGCCATTGGGCCGAGCTGAAATCGCTCCTGGATTCGGCTCTGGCCCTGACAGCCTCGGAGCGCGAAGATTTCCTCAACGAGCGCTGCGGGAATGACCGAACGCTGCGCGCCGAATTGAACTCTCTCCTGCTCGCCTACGACCAATCGGACGATTTCCTCGCGCATCCTCTGGAGCCTCTGGACTTACCCAATCTGGACCTGCCCGACACGGAAGCCTGCCCAGGTCAGCCCGACGAGCTCCCGCCTAATCAACGAATCGGGGCGTATCACCTCGAACGCCAGATCGGCCGCGGCGGCATGGGCGCCGTGTATCTCGCAACCCGCGCCGACGGAGAGTTCAACAAGCGAGTCGCGATCAAGCTGATCCGGCACGGACGCGAGGACGAATTCTCGATTCGCAGATTCCGCCACGAGCGGCAGATTCTCGCGCGCCTCGAAAGCCCTTTCGTAGCTCGGCTGATCGACGGTGGGACCACCGAAACCGGGCTTCCGTATTTCGTGATGGAGTACGTCGAAGGCCAGCCGATCACCCAATACTGCGACAATCACTCTCTGCATACCCGTGCGCGCGTCGAGTTGTTCTTGAAGGTCTGTTCCGGCGTGCAATACGCGCACGAGCGCAACATCATTCATCGCGACTTGAAACCCGGCAACGTTCTCGTGAAGGAGAGCGGGGTTCCTAAGCTCCTCGATTTCGGCATCGCCAAAATCATGGGAATGGATGCCGCCGAAACCGCGAGCGACGCCACGCTTGCCGGCTTCCGTATCCTCACTCCCGCCTATGCCAGTCCGGAACAGATCCGGGGCGAACTGGCCACCGTGCGCAGCGACGTCTATTCCCTCGGCGTCATTCTCTATGAGCTGCTATGTGGAGAGCGGCCCAGCTTGAACGTAGTTCAGCCGAATCCCGCGACCGCCGGTGAACGGCCTCGCGAAGCCCATCTCTCTCCTCACCTTCGCGCCATCGTGCTGAACGCGATTCGCTGGGATCCAGGCGAACGCTATCCGACTGTCGAGGCCTTTGCCGCCGATCTCAAACGGTATCTGGAGGGATTCCCTCCCGAAGCGACCTCACGCGCCGATTTCAGCTCGGAAACCGCATCCACCGAAATCTCCGTCGCGATCCTTCCGCTGCGCGTACTTCATGCGGACGAGAGTGCCGCGGGCTTTCTCGCCTCCGGCATTGCGGAGGTGCTGGTCACGCGCCTGAGCCGCATCGAGCGATTCTCGGTCCGGCCCATGAGCGCGGTACTGAAATTCGCGGATGGGGGCGACGCTGCGCGCATCGCAAAAGAACTGCGCGTCAAGTACATTCTAGAGGGCTCTCTTTACAAGAGCGGCGAATGCGTCCGCGTCAGCGTGCAACTGGTGTATACCGAAGCCGGAATCACCATCTGGTCCGGGCAATTCGACGAGCAAGCCGGCGACCTGTTGAAGTTGGAAGATTCCATTGCCGAGCAAGTGGCTTTGGCTCTAATTCCGCATCTCACCGGAGAAGAACGCGAACGGATTTTTCGATCGGGAACCGCCAACGGCAGAGCGCATGAAGCCTATCTGCGGGGGCGCTGGCACTGGAACAGGAGCCTGGGCAACCAAGAAGAACTGGCCAAATCGCTCGTGTGTTTTACGCAAGCGGTGGCGGCGGATCCCAACTATGCTCGCGCGCATGCCGGTCTGGCCGATTACTATCTGCGGCTGGGGATTTGGAGCGGATTGCCTCCGCGCGAAAGCTTCGCGGCCGCAATGCAGTCCGCCCGGACCGCCATTGAATTGGATCCGTCGTTGAGCGAAGCGCACACCTCTTTGGGTGTGGCCTACTGGGCGTACGCGCGCGACTATGCCGCCGCCGCGAAACACTTCAATCTGGCCATCATCCGCAATCCGGAATACGCGGGCGCGCATTATTGGTTCGGCCTATTGAACTCAGCCTGCAACCGGCAGGAACTGGCGATTGCCAGCTTGGAACGCGCCCGCAAAATCGATCCGAATTTACCGTCCATCGCGGCCGCGCTTGGCTTCGTGCACTACCACGCGCGCCAGTTCGATCGGGCCATCGAACTGCTCCTCGATACAGCTCGCGATCTGCGCGTGCCCTCCGCCGCAATCGATGATGTGCTTGTCTGGTGCTATCTCCAGGCCGGCAACTCGGATCAAGCGCGCGAAGCCGCCCGGCGCGCTTATGAGCTGAGCGACGGCAGTTCCGCCGCGGCGTGCGCGCTGGCGCAGGCCGAACGCGCCTGTGGCAATCAAACAGCGGCACGCGTTTTACGGGATCGTCTGGAGGAAACAGCTCGCAAGAAATACGTTTCGGGCTACGATCGCGCCTCGGCCTGCCTCGCCGTGGATGATATTCCCGGAGCCTTGGAATGCCTGCAGCAGGCCTATGATAATGGAGACTGGTGGGTTTCCTGGATCGCTGTCGATCCACGCTGGGACCGGCTTCGGAACCAGCCGCTCTTCGCCAAACTGGTCGCGAAGACGCAGCCGGAAAAAGCAACTGTATCGGAGAAAACCAATCGCAGGTCATCGCTGTGGCTCCGAGCCGCTCCAGTCGCCGCAGCTCTCATCTTGCTCGTCGTGATGCTGCTGGCGTTCTCGCACCTGGGCTCCCGGCGCGTGCCGTTTCAGGATCTGAAGTTCACGCGCCTCACCTCGAACGGAATTGCGGCGCAAGCGGCGATCTCGCCCGACGGCAAGCACGTCGCCTACACCGCTATGAAGGATGGCGCTACGGCACTATTTGTTCGGGATATGAAAGCATCGCGCACGGTGGAACTGCTGCCCCGGATAGAGGGCATCGTCGCGGATTTGAACTTCACTGATGGTGGACAAAAGATTTCGTTTGTGAACTATGCAGCCAAGCAGCCGCTAGATCGACGTGTGCTGACCCTTGCTCTCTCCGGAGGCGCGCCTGTTCCGATCCCCCTTACGTTTGGCGGTCCGGTCAGTCTTTCGCCGGATGGCAGGTACGCGGCATTTCTGCAATCGAACAAGGCTGCAGATCGCGACGAGCTGTGGATGACCGATATTTCTAGCGGAAGGCGTCGACTTTTGGCCTCTCTGGCGTATCCGCAGCGCTTTACCTGGGACTGCACTCCTTCCTGGTCGCCGGACGCGAAAGAGGTGGCGGTTGCGACGGAAGACCGCGACAGCAAGGGGTTTCTTCTGAAGCTGTACGTGATATCTTCCACCCGGAACGCCCGGCTTTTGATTCCTTCTCCCCGCTGGCAGTGGGTCGGGCATATTGCCTGGACCGGAAACAAATCGGCGCTCGTTGTGGTGGGGCAGCAGCAGGATTCTTCTTTCCAGCAAATCTGGCATGTAGCGTACCCAAGAGGCGAAGCGCGCGCCATCGACAGCGATCTGGACGATTACGCGGGCGCGAGCGTAACCGCAAACGATTCGGCAATCGTATCGGTTCAGCGCCGGACTCTCTCGAATATCTATGTGACGAATCCGTTCTCGCCCAATGCGGCCACTCGCCAGCTCACGCAGGGCAGCGGGCGATATTTCGATCTTGCCTGGATGCCGGATGGCAGGCTCCTATACGCTTCCGATGCAACCGGCTCAGCGGACATTTGGGTGATGAACGCCGATGGGAGCGGTGCGCGCCAGATTGTTTCGGGAGCGGGCCGCAACTACGCACCGGCCTCTTCGCCGGATGGAAAGACGATCGCGTTTCATTCGAATCGCACCAGTAACTGGCACGTGTGGCGCGTGAATGCCGATGGGAACGGACAGCAGCAACTAAGCCGCGGCCAGCGCGACGGTAACTGGCCCCAATTCACGCCCGACGGCCGCTTCGTCGTTTTTCATCAATCGGAGCCCAAAGGCCTCTTCACTCTCTGGAAAGTCCCGCGCGACGGAGGGCCTTCCGTGCAGCTAACCAAATCCTTTACCATGCACCCCGCGGTTTCCGCCAAAACAGGACAGATCGCTGCCTGGTTCAGTCCGACGGTGGACAATCCGCGATGGAAGCTGGCTCTGTTTGCTCCCGGAGGCGGAGAGCCACTGCGTATCTTCGATTCCACTCCATCCGCTCTGCCCGACACGACTCTACGTTGGACTCCGAATGGCGACGCAATCACATTTCTTGACTTCAAGGATGGGGTTGCCAACTTGTGGATACAACCCGTGGATGGCCGTAAAGCCCGGCCGCTCACGGAATTTATATCCGGTGACATCTACTCATTTGACTGGTCGCAAAATGGCGAACTGGTCTACTCTCGCGGGATGACCACAGCGGATGTGGTTCTGATTCAGGATGCCAAAGCGGAGGATCGATCGTGAGCCAGGACTCGGCCGAAGTTACTCAACTTCTGGCGCGGTGGAGCGCGGGCGACCGCGCTGCGCTCGATAATCTCACGCCGTTGGTGTATAACGAGCTGCGCCGGCTGGCGAAATCGTATCTCCGGCACGAACGCCCAGATCATACTTTGCAAGGTACGGCGTTGGTGCATGAGGCGTACCTCCGGCTGATCGATCAGCGCAATGTGGCATGGCAAAATCGCAATCAGTTCTTTGCGCTCGCGGCAGAGCTGATCCGCCGAATCCTGGTGGACCACGCGCGCGCCAAAGTGGCCGCCAAGCGCGGCGGCAGTAACGTCAAGCTCTCGCTCGATGAGGCGCTCGCTCCGGCCGATGAGAAAGACCTGGATTTGGTTGCTCTGGACGATGCGCTCGAAGCGCTCGCCAGGATCGATCCTCAGCAGAGCCGGATCGTTGAGCTGCGCTATTTCGGCGGCTTGACGATCGAAGAGACTGCCGGTGTGTTGGGCATTTCGCCGGCTACGACCAAGCGGGATTGGACGCTCGCGAAGGCTTTTTTGAAAAAAGAGATCTTGCGCAATTCACGTTGAGCCAAATGGCTGGCCTCTTCTCGCGTATTAGGCAAGGAGATAACCAGCATGGCAACTGCGTTAAATGCGATTGAACAGATTCGGGACCAGGAGCGGCTCGCTCGTTCCCTGTGGTTCCTGGGAGGGTTGATCACCATCCACATCGATTCCGCCCAAACCAATGGCGCATTCTCGTTAATTGAGGCTTACGGACCTCCGGGCGGCGAACCGCCGCTGCACGTCCACGCAAACGAGGACGAGTGCTTCCATCTCCTGGAAGGCAAGCTGAAGGTTTTCCGCGGGGAAGACGAACTCGTGCTGGAACCCGGCGACACTGCATTCCTGCCCAGAAGCGTTCCGCACACGTTCAAGATTCTTTCCAACCATGCGCGCTGGCTGGGTTACATCACACCCGGCGGGTTCGAAAATTATTTCCGGAGGCTCGGCAAACCGGCGCAGTACCTGGCGCCTGAGCGCGCGCCGGCTCCGCCGGACTTGAAGGCCATGATTCGTGTGGGCCACGAGTACGGCATTTCCTTCCTGCGCCCTAACTCCAGCTTAGCAAGCTAAATCGTTGAAAACAAGACTGGATTTCGACCTCGTCTTCGTATAGGATCGGGAGACCATGATCCCGCAGGAGAAGATTGAGGCAGTAACTCGGGGCCTGCAAGAGGCTTTCGGTGTAACAACGTTTGAAGACATCCGCATGCTGACCAAGGGCCGCAGCGGGGCCCTGGTCCATCGGATTGTTATAGGGGGATCGCCTTTCCTATTGCGGATCGTCACGCGCGCGCAAGATCCGACATGTCCAGATCACTTCGCGTGTATGAAGGCGGCGGCTGAAGCGGGCTTGGCGCCGCGTATCCGGTACGCCAACATCGCGGATCGGATTGCCATCACCGATTTTGTAGAGAGCGTGCCCTTTCCAAGGGCCGAGGCTCTTGTCCGCATGCCCGCTGTCCTGCGGATTCTCCATGGACTCCCGCCGTTTCCGGGAAGGGCCCATCACCTCAACACCTCCTGCATGTTCCTGATGAACAGAGGGCCTGCGCTCGACGGGTTCATCCAGCGATTTCACGCCGCGAACTTTCTCCCACGAAACGAAAGCGAGCGTCTTTTCAATTGGCACCAGCAACTGTTAGCGGCCTACCCGCATACCGATTCAGATATGGTGTCAAGTCACAACGACTTGTTCAAGCCGGACAATATCCTCTTCGACGGGCGTCGCGTATGGCTGGTCGACTGGGAGGCTGCTTTTCTAAACGACCGGTATGCCGACCTGGCGGTGGTTGCGAACTTGCTCGTTACCAATGAGGCAGAGGAAAGCCTCTATCTGCAGGAGTATTTTGGCAAGCCGCCTGACAGCTACCAACTCGCCCGATTCTTTCTCACGCAGCATTTGGCCCATATCTTCTACACCATGGCATTCGTGTTTATGAGTTCGGCGACCGAGCCGGTGAATCTGTGTGAAGATGTCCCGGATTTCAGAGATTTCCAACGGCGCCTCTGGACCGGGGAGATCAATCTAGAGAGCAAGGAAATGAAAATTGCTTACGCCAAGGCGCACTGGAATCAGCTATTACAAGACAGGCAGCAGACACGATTTGAAGAGGCATTGAAAATAGTATCCCGCTAGGGCTGTCACTGGATTTCCTACGCCACCTTCTTCCTGTATTCCAAGTGCCACACCTCGGCGCCGGTATCGTAGGAATCGAAGCCGAACTGCGGGGCGTATTTGTTGATCCACATTCCGGCGGCGCTTTGCAAAGCCGCGCTGTTGTACTTTGGATTGGCGCCGAGTTGGACCTCCCCGCCGTTGTAGTAAATGGAAAAATCCAGATCGAACACCAGCCCGGTGGCATGCGGGTTCGACCCCCTGGGTGCGTAGTATCTGTCAACGATTTGAAACAACTGGTTCGCTAACGCGGGAGTCCAGCCCGGCGCCGCCCCCACTCTTTGCTGGAACGCTGTACGGCGCGGGTCTCCGCGCCGCCCCAACACGCCCTGAGCTTCCTCGTTCAAACTATCGGGAAACGTTGCGGAGCCAAATATTTTCGGATTTTTGGCGATTGTCTCTTTGATGATCCGCAAATAGTTGCGCCCCTGCGATGCATCATCTGGCCGGTAGCCGTTCTGAACGACCGCGCTACACATGCTCCAGTCATTGATCGTATTCCCATATTCGAGGAGAGCCGTCATGAACGAGTTGGTATCGTTGAGCACCGCAGGAAGCAGCTTGGCGGAGCCATTACTTCCCGCCCCCGTATAGGTCTTCAGTTCTTTTGGATCCGCGTACTCAGTGGGCCGGTCCTCCTGATCTTTGTGAGTGGACGGCGCGGCGAGGAATACATAGTAGCGATGGTCTTTGACGGTTTTGAGCTTCGCTTTATCAAGTTCCAGTTCGTACATAGGCTCTCACTAGAAACATGCGAATTCCAGCCGCGTTTTTTGCGCAAGTTCTCCCGGAAAGTTCGCAATTGTTAGTGAGAGGTTGAATCGACAGATATGGCAAGTCACACTTATCATGCGCAAGGGTCCGGCTATTTTCCGTCCTCCAGTCAACTGGAGGGCGGTTTCGTAGATATAAAAGGAAAGAAGCTGAACACCCTGCAAGACTTCCTGGCTGGAAAGGCATCGTACGTTTCCTGCGCGATGGACAAGATTCCAGAGATCTCCTATGGGACCGTTGTCAAGATTCCGGAGATTGAACGCGCGAACAATAGTAAGAGTATCGAGTTTCGCGTAGTGGATACCGGCGGGAGTTTCAAAGGGAAAGGGTACACAAGGATCGATATCTGCGTAGCGGACCGGAAGGCTTCGCTGGACCCGATCATCAACGGCACCCTGACGCTGATCTTTGATTATTAGGAGCGGCCAGAATTTCGCGCGAGAGGCGAGCGCCGGCCGCTTTGCGCAGATTGATCACTTTCTGTCGATCTATGCGAAGCATGTGAGCGATCACGGCGTCAGGCAGCGGCAAGAGCTGCCAAAACAAGGCAAATTTTTCGCCGTATGTCGGCGAGCGTCGCGATGGAGTCCTGTTCGTAAAGCGCGCCGGTTTCGTGCTCATGTTGCAGAACGCCGGGGAATCTATGGAGATTCACGCCATCGACATTGTCGAAGCTGAAGTATTGGTATGAAAACCCGATAAAGAGTTTGTTGCGGCCGATGGCCTCGGCGCGTTCCGTAAGGACGGGCCCGATCGAAAAAGACCTGCGCGGGTTAATAAGTTTGCTACTGTGCTCATCATGAGCGCAAATAGTATTACAAGTCTATACACGTTGGCTATCCTCGCTGACAGCAAGGATGCTAATTAATGGCCGATATTATCCAGCGTCCATCTTTTTTTCCAAACGAACGGTGAGTGCTTGCTCAACCGGTGTCTGCCGGCCAAACTGAGTGACCTGTTCTGTTCGGCGGGTGCAACGGATGGCGGCTTGATCGCCGCTTACTTCAGCGGCGGCAAGAGGCTGCAATTCAGACCGGATAATCCCTTTGTTGCGAAACACCGGGGCGAGAACAGCCTCCGGCAGCCCGGGCCAGGACCGGAAGATTTGGCAAAGCGCTTGATCCAGGGGGCGCGCAGCGCCGGAGGGCCGGACAATATTTCGTGCGTTGTGCTGGCGGCAGAGGGAAGTTAGGCGATTTTGCGAAACGAAATTCGAGGGGGATGGACAAGGGACGTTCGCAAAAATCGAAAGAATTTTATCTCAATTAAAATCAGACACTTAGGTGGTCGGACGGGGCGTGGAGCAATACCCCTATGGGACACGCTGGGGCGATATGCTCACGCGCGAAAAGAACAACTCCCATCTGAATGCAATCAAGCACGGCTGCTGTGCGAAGACGCTGCTTCTGCCCGATGAGTGCCAGGAGGATTTCGACCGGATACACAGAGGGTGGATGGCCGAGTTCGAGCCCGAGGGTATCAGGAAGAGCGGCTGGTCGAGATACTGATTTTGAACGACTGGCTCCTGCAGCGCGCGCAACGGCGGTTGTGGGAGGCGGAAGCCGCGCTATGCGCGGGGCCGGACCAGGCATTGGATGGGGACAACCGGGAATTGTGGGTGGCTCAGAAGCAGCACGATCTGGAGCTCAAGCAGCGATATAAGACTTCGTGCGAGCGGGCGTTTTACCGGGCGTGGGGTGTGCTACAGGGATTGCGGAAGGATATTGAGAGGCACCAAGTGGCACTGGCGCGGCTCGAGGCAGAAAAACAGAAATTGGAGAGGCAGTTAGAGGCGTGGAAGAAGAAGCAGGGAATTGAGAGCGAACCGGAGAGCAGACGGCAATTCGACAGGATTGGGATAACGGTTCCGACCGCTTCCCGTTAACCTGAAAAACAGACGTCATGCAAAAGCGCACATTAGGAAAGAGTGGTTTAGAAGTCTCGGAGATCGGCCTTGGCTGCATGGGACTCAGTTTCGGGTACGGTCCGGCAACTGATAAGCAGCAGGCGATTGCGTTGATCCGGTCGGCGTTCGACCGCGGAGTCACTTTCTTCGATACGGCGGAGGCGTACGGCCCGTTTGCCAATGAGGAACTTCTGGGTGAAGCCGTCGAGCCCTTCCGCAAAGCGGTTGTTGTCGCGACCAAGTTCGGCTTCAAAGACGGAGATCCGAAAAAAGGAATGGACAGCCGCCCGGAGCGCATCAGGCAAGTCGCGGATGAATCCTTGAAGCGTTTGCGAAGCGATGTGATCGATCTGTTTTACCAGCATCGCGTCGATTCCAACGTGCCGATCGAAGATGTTGCCGGCACGGTGAAGGAACTGATTCAGCAAGGCAAGGTCAAACACTTGGGACTTTCCGAAGCCGGTGTGCGAACGATCCGCCGCGCGCACGCGGTGCAGCCCGTCTCGGCGCTTCAAAGCGAATATTCGCTGTGGTGGAGAGAGCCCGAACAGGAGGTGCTGCCGGCGCTGGAAGAACTCGGAATCGGCTTCGTTCCGTTCAGCCCGCTCGGCAAGGGCTTTCTCACGGGGAAGATTGACGAGAGCACGACATTTGACAGCAGCGACTTCCGCAACGTGGTCCCGCGCTTTACGCCGGAGGCCCGGAAGGCGAATCAAGAGCTCGTGGAATTGCTCCGTGCTGTGGCGGAAAAGAAGAAGGCGACGCCCGCTCAGATCGCTCTGGGGTGGCTTCTGGCGCAGAAGCCGTGGATCGTCCCGATTCCGGGTACGACGAAGATGCACCGCCTGGAGGAGAATCTCGGGGCGGCGGAAATCGAGCTGACGGCCGGCGATCTCCGCGAGATTGATAGAGCCGCTTCGAAGATCACGGTGCAGGGAGCCCGGTATCCCGAACAACTGGAACGCATGATCGACCGCTAAGGCAATGCGGAGACGACCGGGCATGGCGAGCCCCTGCTTACGCGCGGGGTTCTGTAGGTTCGGTCCAGTGTGCAGATGTCCAGTGTGCAGAAAGTTGAAGCTACTGAGCCTGTGATACACTTGCGCAATTCTTAGCGGAGGTTTCCTTGCCGAAGAGGAGTTGCATCCTTGCGTCGTGCATGCTGGTGCTCTTTTGTGGTGACGCGGCGTATTCGCAGACCGGCGATGCGGGCCTGACACGGTTTCGCGCGACGCTCCAGGAACTCGTCGAGACGAACACTACGCTGTCGGCCGGCGACTGCACCCTGGCGGCAAGGCGGGTGGCGGAGCGGTTGAAAGCAGCCGGGTACCCGGACCAGGATGTACAGGTGTTCGCCCCGGACGGCCATCCGAAAGAAGGCGGGCTCGTGGCCGTGCTGCACGGTTCCGATCCAAATGCCAAGGCCATTCTGATGCTGGCGCACCTGGACGTGGTGGAGGCCAAACGCGAGGACTGGAGCCGCGATCCGTTCCGAATGATCGAAGAGAACGGCTATTTCTACGCTCGCGGAGTGAATGACGATAAAGCCCAAGCCGCGATCTGGGTGGACAATCTGGTTCGTTATCGCGAAGAAGGGTTCCGGCCCAAGCGCTCCATCAAACTGGCGCTGACGTGCGGCGAGGAAACCAATGGCGCGCTGAATGGCGCGGGTTGGCTGGCCACACACGAGCGCGAAGCGATCGACGCAGAGTTTGCGCTGAACGAGGGAGCGGGCGGTGCTTTGGATGCGCAAGGGCGGCGCGTGGCGCTCAATGTGGAAGCAGCAGAAAAGATGTCTCAGAACTTCCGGCTGGAAGTTACCAATCCGGGAGGACACAGTTCTTTGCCCGTTCCGAACAATGCCATCTACACGCTGGTGCGCGCTCTCGACAAGATTAGCCGCTACGAATTTCCGGTTCAACTGAATGCCGTGAACCGGGCCTATTTCACAGCAATGTCGAAGGTTGCGGGCGGCGCGGCGGGGGCAGCCATGACCGCGATTGTCAAAAACCCAGAAGATGCTGACGCCGCCGCCGTACTCAACGAAAATCCGGAATGGCATGCGATGCTGCGCACGACTTGCGTGGCGACCCTGCTTTCGGCGGGTCACGCCACGAATGCGCTTCCTCAACGCGCGACGGCCAACATCAATTGCCGGATCTTCCCGGGCGTGCCGCGCGAAGCGGTGCTCGCAAAACTTGTATCGATTATTGGCGACCCCAAAGTGAAGGTCACGATTCCAGAGGTTCGCGGACCGATGGCGCAGCCGGCCCCATTGACGCCAGAGATTTTGAAGCCGATTGAGAAGGTGGCCGACGAACTGTGGCCGGGAATTCCCGTTGTGCCGCTTTTGCTACCCGGCGCAACAGATGCACAGTTTCTGAACCCGGCGGGTATCCCCACCTATGGCGTTTCCGGTCTGTTCCAGGACCCGGACCACGGGAATATTCACGGCCTGAACGAGCGAATTCGTGTGAAGTCGGTTTACGAAGGGCGTACGTTTCTTTACCGGCTAGTGAAGATTTACGCGGATGAGTGAAGCCGGTTTGAAACCGGCTTGTCGCCAAGAATGGCGACCCCACACCAACGAAATCTGTCAGTTGAGCTTTAACTTAAATACCTGGGCGAGCTTGCGCTGCTGGCGATCGAAGCTGTAAAGACAATCGGCGTTCAACTCGAGAGCGGCGGCGACATGTAACAGGTCCGCAGTCCGTGTCCCCAAGCGCGCGGTCGTTTGGCGCGAGATTTGATGAGCGCGTTGAAAGGCTTCTTCTGGCAATCGGACCAATTGAAAGACCCCTTGGCGCAAATCCTGTTCGAAATCACGTAACGAAGATTTCGCCTGGGCCGGTGAAATTTCCTTTCGAAATACGCGCAATTGCAGCGCGTTGACCATTTCCGACTCAGTGAATGTAGATAGGAGGTGAATGTTCTTTGGCGCCTGGATAATTTGCGCCGCCGCCGTGGAGTTCGCGTCGGGGCTGTACAGCGAGATCAGAAAACTGGTATCCAGATAGACTCTCAATACCGGCTCCGGTCCTCCGCGACCAGATCCGCGCCACTGGGAGAAAGAATTTTGTCACCGTACGTGGCACGCAACCGTTTGAGGAAATCCGGGAGCTTCGTTGGGGGCTCGTCGCTTTCGGGAATCAGACGAGCAATGACGCGACGACGATTCGTAATTTGAATTTCCTCCCCCTGACGCAGAAGGCGCTCGATTCTCTTGAATCCATAGCGCAGGTCGCGGATAGACGCCTTAGTCATGTGATACATTTTAGCATCACATTCGAGATTGCCCCTTGCTTACGCGCGGGGTTCTGTATCGTGTGAAGCTCGTAAGAGGTGAGCGGGTGAGAATTCTGATTTCCGGGGCGGGCATTGCAGGGCCGACGCTTGCGTATTGGCTAAACCGGCAGGGATTTCCAGTCACTCTGGTCGAAAAGTCGCCCGTCCTGCGGACCGGCGGATACGTTATCGATTTTTGGGGCGCGGGCTATGAAATCGCGGAGCGTATGGGGCTGTTGCCGGAATTGAAGCAGAAGGGCTACATCGTGCGGGAAGTGCGGGTGGTGGATCGCGATGGCCGCCGCATCAGCGGATTTCGCGCCGACACGTTCTCACGGATTACCGGCGGACGCTATCTCAGTTTGAGCCGCGGGGATTTGGCGGCAGCCATTTTCGGATTGATCGAGGGCCGGGTGGAGAGCATCTTTGGCGACGGCGTGCAGTGCATCGATCAGGATGAAGGCGGTGCCCGGGTGACGTTCGAAAGCGGTTCCGAACGAGAGTTCGATCTGGTGATTGGAGCGGACGGGTTGCATTCCCGAGTACGCGAGATTGCTTTCGGCCCCGAGCCGCAGTTTGAAAACTATCTAGGCTACAAAGTTGCGGCACTCGAAGTGGATGGATACGCGCCCAGAGATGAGTTGGTGTATGTGATGTACACCGAAGTAGGCCGGCAAATCGCGCGATTTTCGATGCGAGGCAATCGCACGATGTTCTTGTTCACGTTTGCCGACAGCAACCTCGACATTGGGGATTTGCCGGATCAGAAGCACGTGCTCCGTGAACAGTTTGGGAAGGGCGGCTGGGAGTGCCCACAGATATTGGATGCCCTGGATCAGGCTTCGCAGCTCTATTTCGATCGAGTGAGCCAGATCCGGATGGGACCCGAAAGCTGGAGCAGAGGGCGAGTGTCGCTGGTGGGCGATGCCGCGTTTTGTGTTTCCCTGCTTGCGGGACAGGGCTCGGCACTGGCTATGACGGCAGCGTACTTGCTCGCGCATGCACTCACGCATTGCAATGGCGACTACCGGCGCGCGTTCGTCTCGTATCAGGATAGTTTCGGACCGTTCGTGCTTCGTAAGCAAAAAGCCGCCTTGGCGTTTGCGAATTTCTTTGCGCCCAAATCGGGGTTTTCGTTGTTTGCGCGAAATCTGGGGATGCGATTTATGAATGTACCGTGGATCGCGTGCCTGGCCATGGGCCGGGATTTGAAGGACCGGATTGAGATTCCGGCGGAAGACCCCTTGCTTACGCGCGGGGTTCCGATCACGGGTCGCTGACGCTCCCGACTCGGTGTCAGGTGTGCTGGGTGTTGGGAGATCTTGCTATGTAGTATCCTACCGGATAGGATGCTTGAAGTCTGCTCCCTCACCAAGTGCTACAGCTCCATTCCCGCGGTCGATAACGTCAGCTTTTCGATTGCTCCCGGCGAAGTGCTCGGCTATCTCGGTCCAAACGGATCGGGCAAGAGCACAACGGTCAAAATCATCACCGGCCTCATGCAACCCACTAGCGGCAAGGTCTTGTTTCAGGGCTACAACATTCAGGAAGACCTGACGGCTTATAAACGCAAACTCGGTTATGTGCCGGAAGAGGCTAATCTCTATCCATTCCTTACGGGTCTCGAGTATCTGGAACTAGTGGGCCGCTTGCGCGGGCTTCCGGGGCGAGTGATCGGGCAACGCGCGAAGGCGATGCTCGAGCTGTTCTCGCTCTTTCCCAACCGGCACACCACGATTTCGGCGTATTCCAAAGGCATGCGGCAGCGCATCCTTTTGATTTCGGCCCTGCTGCACAATCCGGACCTCCTGATCTTCGACGAGCCGCTCTCCGGGCTTGATGTCACGTCGGTGCTTATCTTCCGGAATCTGGTTTCGAAGCTGAGCCGCGAGGGAAAAATGATCTTCTATTGCTCGCACGTGCTCGAAGTAGTCGAAAAGCTGTGCTCGCACGTGATCATTCTGCAAAAGGGCAAACCGGTCGCGTACGGGTCTGTCGAAGAGTTGAAGCGGTTCCAGTCGATGTCTTCGCTCGAATCGGCGTTTTCGCACCTGGTGCAGGAGGTCGACGCCGAGCAATCGGCGCAAGCGATTGTGGAAGCGGTGGTGAGCCGGTGAGACGCTCCTTCGACTGGTCCGTTTTGCTTCCGCGAACTCCGTTTTGGATGTTGGTAAGGCACTTTGTGAAGCGGATGTTTGCGAGCGAGCAGGAAGACGGCGCAGCCCTGAGCGTCGGGCTGGGCGTCGTCCTGGCGCTCATCGCATCACCGGGAGCGCTGGTCTCGCTGTTTCTGATGGACAAATATTCGACGCTGATCCAATGGTTCCGCGGGCAACTGCATTTCGACCCTTACCGGGCCTCGATCAGCGATGAATATTTTTTCGTCGTGCTCTCGATGACGGTGACGGGTCTGGTGATGGTGCTGCGGTGGAACCGCCTTTTTCCGGATCGCCGGGATTTTGCGAATCTGGCCGCGCTGCCGTTCCCGATTCGCCAGGTCTTCCTCGCCAACTTCGTTGCGTTGCTGGGGTTGGGCCTGCTGTTCGGCCTCGATCTGAATGTGTTTTCGTCCGTTATCTTTCCAGCGGTAGTTACGATGCGCGACGGAACGTTCAGCGCATTCTTTCGCATCGGCACCAGCCATCTCGCGAGCGTGCTCTCGGCCAGTTTGTTCAGCTTTTTCGGAGTGTTCTTTCTGGTGGGGCTGCTGACGCTGCTACTGCCGAAATCTTTGTTCCGGCCGGTCTCCATTGCCGTAAGGATGCTGCTCGTCGTCGTGCTGCTAAGCGAGTTCTTTTCCAATCTGTTTATTCAGCTTCTGTCGGGGCACGTCCTGCATCCCGGAGTCTATTTGCGCTGGCTGCCTTCGTTTTGGTTCTTAGGCGTGTATGAAAACGTTGCAGGGCTGGCGGGGCATGCCATGGCGCAACTCGGCCAGCGGGCTTTGGTTGGGCTTGCGCTGGAGATCGTGTTAGGCATCGCAGCCTATGTGCTCTGCTATCGCCGGCAATTTTTGCGCTTATCCGAATCGCTGGAAGCGGTGGGCGCGGCACATCGGCGGTTCCGTTTGCCCCATCCGCAATGGATTCCAAAATTGCTATTCCGGTCGCCGTTCGAATACGCGTGCATTAGCTTCGCTGCGAAAGTGCTGGCACGCAGCGAGCAGCATTTGATGTTCTTCGGCGGTTATCTCGGGATTGGGCTGGTAATCATCGCACAAACGGCTTTCGATGGCATTCGCCACAGCGCAAATGCGCGGCTGCCGGATGTGGATTTTCTATCAGTGCCGTTGTTCATCGCTTTTTTCGTGGTGACCGGATTACGGTTTGCTTTCGATATTCCCGCGGCGCTGCACGCGAACTGGATGTTTCGTGTTTCGACAGACGATCCGAATCCGCTACCGCAGTCGGTCGCGCGCAGACTGCTGCTTTTGCTCACGGTGCCATGGGAAGTGGCGCTGATTGCGGCGATGACGTATCGTTTTGGCTGGTCCGTTATGCTATTGCACGTCGGGACGGTGGTGGCACTTACGATGGTTCTGATCGAAACCGTGTTGCTGCGGTTCCGCAAAATCCCATTCACCTGCGCGACGCAGCCGGAAGCCCGGCAGTTGATGATCCGGCTTCTGGGAGCGCTGCTAGGGGTTCTCCTGTTCGTTCCGCTGGTGAGCTCGATTGAGCGTTGGATGCTGGCTGATCCGTGGAGGTTTGTCAGCCTGGCGATTTTGCTGCTGGTTGTCTGGTATTTGCTGCGGCGCAGCCAGCAGGAGATTCTGACCGAAGAAGAGGTGCTTACGTTTGAAGAGCGGCCGCAGGCGGCGTTCGAGGTGTTGAAGTTGACATGAGAAAAACCAGGCGGCCTATGCGGCCGCCGCAGGCTCGCGCCTGCCCCACCAGATATGTTCTGCCACGTGCTCATATAAAAGTTGTAGGATTCTATATAGCTATGAGCGAATCCGCAAAACTCTCTCATACGGCCGCCCTGATCCTCCAGACCGTGGATAACGGGTGCAGTTATGGTTTCGATATTATGGATGCCACCGGTTTGCCGAGCGGCACCGTGTATCCCGCGCTGCGCCGGATGGAAACGGAGGGCTGGATCGCATCTCAATGGGAGCCGGAAAAAAAGGCAGTGGCCGAACAGCGGCCGGCCCGCAAGTATTATCGAATCACCCGAGTAGGCGCACAGGTGCTTGAGCAATCGCAGAAGCGCTATCCGCTGCTCGGAAAATTAGCCGCCGCCAAACCGCGGCGGTGAGAGCACGTTATGGCAGCGAAGCCGAAGCGCGCCTTCGCGGTGGTGGTGTGCGATTTTCTAATTCGTTGCGCCGCGCCGCTCGTGCCGCGCGACCGGCGCCAAGACTGGAGACAGGAATGGACCGCCGAGATCTGGCATCGCTGGCAGTTTTTGTTGCATGCCGGGTTGTGGGACCGGCGTGAAGCCTTCGCGCTGATTCGTAACTGCTGTGGGGCGTTCCCGGACGCCGCCTGGCATTGCGCCTCGCAAGATGCCGTTCGCCACCGGTTCCGGGAGTGGGCACGCTCGCCGTGGACCTGCCTGGGAACGTTCGCCGCCCTGTTGCTGCTGGTCGCTTTTCTGAGCTCGGGTCTGCCCGCGACGCGCGAGCTGTTTCTTGGGCCCCATAACGCGTCGGACCGGCTGGTCTTTATCTGGCTGCATCCGATTGTCGGGGGCGGCGATAAGGGATTGCCGCCGGACGTGGTGCCCGCGTGGACGCATCATAGTCAGCTTCTGGAAAGTGTCGCCCCGTTCAATATCAACTATTCGACATTTTCGGTACCGAACCGGCCTGTACCCAGACCGCTCGTCATCACCACGCAACCGGCGCTGTTCGAGGTATTTCGTGTCCGGCCGGAACTCGGGACGGTGGCGGCCGAGCATTCGGCGGTGGTACTCGATCATCGCGCCTGGGTTTCGCTGTTTCAGGCACGGCCGGGCGCGATCGGGTCCAAGGTGCGCATTGGCCGGACATTTTATCCAGTGGAGGCGGTACTCCCCGCGCGGTTCGAATTTCTATCGCGGCATGCGTCGGTCTATCTGGTGCAGCCGTTCACTCCGGAAAGCTCGGCTATGATTGTGGCTCGCGCGCGGCCGGGCGCTACGGCACACGCTCTGGACAAGGAACTGACCCGGATTTCGGAAAACGTCTGTTATTACTTTTTCACGTCACAACTGCGCATCTCGTTCTTTAAGGATGCGCTCTGGACTCCGGTTCGCATGTTTGCGATCGCGGCGCTGCTCTCGGCCATTCTCACGTGCATGGTGTCGCGGGTACACATCCGGAACATCGGGCCGGCGTGGACACGGGAACGCCGTGCTGCTACCCGGCGGCGTGTCGCTTTCTTCTGTGCGAAGCTCATGCTTGCGTTCGCGGTGGTGTTCGTGGCTGTTCTGGAATGGAGCCGGTCGGAATCATCCTTGTTATACGCGTCGCGGGATCCCGCCAGCGGACCATTCCTGGTCTGGCTCTACATTCTAGGGACGATGGGGGTGCTGTTCTGGTCCGTGGCGGACCAGCGCGCGCGCTGCCGAGTCTGCCTGCGGCTGCTCTGTTTTCCGGTGCGGGTTGGTTGTCCGGGTTGTCTTCTGCTCGATTGGTCAGGAATTGAGCTATTTTGTTCGGAAGGCCACGGTTTGCTGCATGTTCCGGATCTGGCTCCCAGTTGGGATGAAGAATCGCAGCATTGGATCGCGTTGGATGAATCGTGGCGCGGTTTGTTTGCGCAGAGTAAGTGAAGTTGGGCGAGCCGGGGAGAAGTTGGCAGCCAGCCGCTAACCGCCTACATTTGGGGCATGGAAGTTGATTTCACGCCGGAGCAGCAGATCTTCGTCTAGCAGGCAATTGAAAGCGGCCGAATTCATCGACCCGAAGATGCCGCGCAGGAAGCTTTTTCCCTGTGGGTGGAACGTGAGCGCAACTTCGTTGTCCAGAGGTTCGGTAGTCGACCCTTTGACAAGACCCAGGCGCGGGCAGCAGCGCACCGCCTGTTGGAACGCCGAGAGCGACATCCACTGCCTGACGGAATCACCATACGGGATTTGATTGACGCAGGCCGCCATTGCCAGCTTTCGTGCTTGATAATTCCGCCGCCATGCGCTGGTGCTTCAGGACCAGCTCCAACTCCTATGCGGACGGAATCTTAAAACAGCTTGTGGGTTGTTGCACAGAGCAAGTGAATCAGGGTATTTCCTGATAGGAAATCAGGGGTTGCCTACTATACAAATACTAAATTTTAGGGTAGACTTGTAAGGTAGTCCCCAGTTATGCCGTACACTGCAACCCTGGAAGCGGTTGACACGCATCTGCGGTCACGCTCCCTCCCTGTCCCTCCGGACAGGACGTATGTCCTTACCCGCAACATTCCTGCCATCCAGATTGTGCCCGAGGGCGAACAGAATCGCCTGGGGCTCATCACGCAACTTCCTCGATTTTCGGAACTAGAGGCTTGCGGCAGCGGGTTCGATCCTGAAACGATTAAGGTTCGCTGCAACGGAATCCTCTACTTCGTGTTTCTGCAAGACCTGGAGCCGGTTCGCAAACTAGCAGCCATCGCAGGCCGCTAGGTTCCTCGGAAAAACGCGGGTACGCCCTAGTTTCATCCAAACTGCAAAGCGTTTAACGTTAGAGACAGAACACTTCTCGTAAGTTTGCCCGGAATTTTCATGACACACCCGCAGATTTTGTCCCCTATTACACTCTCAAAGGTTATTGCGGCCATCAACATTGAACAAACCGAAAACGGACATACACATCTTGGGCTTATCGGCCAATTGCCGCAAGGCGCTCACTTGGAAGTTTGCGGCGAAGGTTTTAACGAACGCACGCTCAAGGTGCGCTGGGAAGGCCGGCACTATTTTGTTTTCGTCCAGGATCTAGAGGTAGAGCCGCGGGCGTTGAAGGCGTCGGCGTAAGGGACGACCGTAGCCTGAAGGCCACAGCAGCACGCTCAAGCGTGCGCCACGCGCGTAAAGACCGCAAATTCGGTATACTGGCAACAGTTTCCCTCTTAGTATTCCTCTATGTTTGACCTATTCCGCAGCCGTGAGAAAAGTGTGCGCATTTTGCTGGGCGCGCTGCTTGTCCTGGTGGCTGCCTCCATGCTTGTCTACCTGATCCCGGGCGGCCCTGGCGGTCCCAATGTATCCGGCCAAAATGTCGTGGCGGCGGTAGGGGATCAAAAAATCACAACGACCGATCTCCAGCACGCCATTGAACGCGTAACCCGCGGCCAGACCAATCTGCCCAAGGGCATCATGGCGATGTACATCCCGTCGATTGTGAATCAGCTCATTGAAGCGAAGGCGATGGCGTACAAAGCCCGCGAAATGGGGCTTCGCGTTTCGGATCAGCAGCTCGCGGACGCGATTCAGGCGGAGGTTGCTCCGGCCCTGGGCGGCAAGTTCGATCTGCAGGTTTATCAAGCTGTTCTGGCGCAGCAAGGGATGACGCCGACCGATTTCGAAAAGCAGCAGCGGGAAGCCATGCTTGGGGCGCAGCTCGAGAATTTGGAGGCGCAGTCGCTGATTGTGTCGGATGCGGAAGCCAAGGCCGAATATCAGCGCAAAAACCTGAAAATCGGCTTGGAATACATCGAATTTCAAGGCAAGGATTTTGCCTCGAAAGTGAATAAAGA
Organism: Bryobacteraceae bacterium; assembly: GCA_035651215.1. Taxonomy (GTDB): domain Bacteria; phylum Acidobacteriota; class Terriglobia; order Bryobacterales; family Bryobacteraceae; genus Bog-105. The sequence continues at coordinate 142,568 of DASRGE010000052.1, read as the reverse complement.
TCCGGCGGCGGTGAAGGCCTATTTCGACAAGAACCGGGCGCTGTTTCGCATTCCGGAGAAGCGCAATGTCGAGCTGATTGTGGGAAGCACGGCCGATTTCATGCAGAGCGCGCAAGTTTCCGACCAGCAGCTCCATCAGGAATACCAGGACAATATCGATAGCTACCGGACGCCGGAACGCGTGAAGGTGCGGCACATCCTGATCAAGACGCAAGGCAAGCCGAAGGACGAAGCTCCGAAGCTGAAGGCGAAAGCGGAAGACATTTTGAAACAGCTTCAACACGGCGCGAATTTTGCGGAGCTGGCGAAGAAAGATTCCGACGACACCGGTTCGGCGGAAAAAGGCGGCGAGCTGGGCTGGATCGTGCGCGGCCAAACCGTTCCGAATTTCGAGAAGACGGCCTTTTCGCTGAAGCCAGGCGAATTGAGCGGGCTCGTCGAGACCGAATACGGCTACCACATCATTCAGGTGGAAGATAAACAGCAGGCCCACACGCAGAGCTTCGATGAAGTGAAGCCGCAACTTTTGATGGAGGCGAAAAAGCAGGTGGCGGCCGACGATTTGAAGAAAGCCATCGACGCCGCACACGACGAGATTCGCAAAACTCCGAGCCAGTCCGAGGCGATCGCGAAGAAATACAACCTGAAATTCGTCAAGCTGGACAACCTCGCCTCCGGCAGTCCGCTGCCCGAAGTGAACCAGCCGGAGTTGACCAATGCGGTGTTTTCGACGCCGAAGGGCGGCATCACCGATGTGGTCAATATGGATCAGCAGGGTAAGGCGGCGTTTGCTATCGTGACCGGCATCTCTCCGGCGCGCGATGCGAATTACGCGGAAGTGCAGAACGAGGTGCTGCAGAAGTACGTGGCAGCCGAATCAGACCGGCTGGCGCAGGAAGCAGCAAAAGCGGCAGCCGATCGCGCCAAGAAAGGCGAATCGCTGCAGAGTATTGCCAAACAATACGGCCTGACCGTGAAAACTGCGCCGCCGTTCACGATTGACGGGGCGGCCGAAGGGATCGGAGCGGCGACCATGCTTTCGAGCGCGTTCAAGGAGAATGTGGGCGGCATCGCCGGCCCGATTGCGGCGCAATCCGGTCAGTTTGTCTGCCGCGTTTCTCAGAAGATCCCCGCCGACATGAACCAGTTCGCCAAAAACAAGGACTCGGTGATCCAGAGCCTGACCCAGCAGCGGCAAGCGATACAACAGCCGCTGTTCCGGGATAGCGTGGTCAAAGATCTGAAGCGCCGCGGCAAGATCAAGATGAACGAAACCGCGATCAGTAGGATCATCGGCAACTACCAAGGATAGGATCCCTGTTGGCCGAATTCATTCATTTCCTGCGGAGCCTCACGGATCCGAATCAACTGATCCAACTCCTATCAACGGTGTTGACGGGATGGATCGGATATCTGGTTCTTTTCGCCGTAGTATTTGCTGAAAGCGGTTTGCTGGTGGGCTTTTTCCTGCCGGGTGATTCGCTGCTGTTCACGGTCGGCGTGGTCTCGGGCGCCGGGAAACTGCCGATTGGCACGATGATCGGGATGTTGGCCTTTGCCTCCATCCTGGGCGATGGGATTGGCTTCCTGCTGGGGAGCACACTGGGCTATTCGCTATTCCAGCGGAAGAACTCGCGGATTTTTCGCCGGGAATATCTGGATCGAACCCACGCGTTTTATGAACGGCACGGCGGTAAGACGATCATCTACGCGAAGTTTGTGCCCATCATCCGGACGTTTGCCGCATTCATCGCGGGAGTGGGCAAGATGCGCTACGCGCGGTTTCTCACGTTCAACATCGTGGGGGCGATCGGGTGGGTGACTTCGATGATTACGGCGGGCTACCTGCTCGGGGGTGTTCCCTTGATCCGGCAGAATTTTGAGAAGGTGGTACTGCTAATCATTGCCGTTTCCCTGCTCCCGGCCGTGTTGCACGTTTTGGGCGACCGCAAGAAGCGTGCTTCTGAGCGCTTAGAAGCGAATACCCCCGCTGCAGACTAAGACTTCGCCGGTCACGTAATCGGATAAAGGCGAGCAGAAAAAAAACACGGCGTTGGCGGCGTCGTCAGGAGTGCCGAGCCGGCCCAGCGGAATCATGCGAGTGGTTTCTTCCCGGACTTGCGGCTGCATCCCGACCCGCACTTGGCGGGCTCCAATCGAAATGGCGGTTTCGGCATCGCCCAGCGGCTTGATGAGCCGGGTGTCGATCAGGCCGAAACCGACTGCGTTGACGGTTACATTATAGCGGCCCCATTCCCTCGCCAAGGTCTTGGTCAGACCGACGACTGCAGCCTTGCCGGACGAATAACCAACCTGGCCCGGATTGCCGTCCAAGCCTGAGATCGAAGTGATGTTCACGACCTTGCGCACGCGCGGCCGTCCGGTTTCGCTTTCCTTTTTCGCTGCCTCGCGGATCCAGTGTGAAGCGGCGCGCAGCAACCGGAACGGAGCGACGACGTGGATGTCGAGCATCGCCTGAAACTGTTCGTCGCTCGTTTTTTGAATCACGTTGTCCCAGGTGTAGCCCGCGTTGTTGACGATGATGTCAACGGAGCCGAACTCCTGAACGGCGCGGTCGATCACGGTTTGGGGAAAACGGGGATCGCTCAAATCTCCGGCAATCGCAGAGAGTTTACTGCCCGTTTTCTGGATCTCATTTTTCGCCTCGTCGAGGGCGGAGTCGTCGATATCGGCGAGCAACGTGGACGCACCGGCGGCGGCTAACTTTTGAGCAATGGCGCGGCCGATGCCCCGCCCCGCGCCCGTGACCACGGCGGTCTTATTCGCCAGAGAGATGTGCATGGCGTGTCAATTGAAGTCCACAATAGCAGAGGCGGATTTCAGAACAGCCGCATTTGGGCTTCGGGAGGGTGCGGCAATTCGGCGCGTTCCATGCCGCGGCCCCCAAGACCAACGCGCTGACGAATCTCGCGGACGGTGTTGCGAATGCGCTCCGGATAGGTTCCTTTCAAGAATGCACCGGAGGCGTAGCTGATTTGATATTTGCGGAGGTACTCCGGGAATTGATGCGCTAAGAACGGAAAGAAGACGCGCTGCGCCGCGGGTTTCAGAAAGAGCACGTTGGCGCCGAAGTGCCGGGCTCCGGCGCGTTTTGCCGCGCGGGCCACTGCTTCCAGACTCTCTTCCGAATCGGTAAGCAAAGGCAAAACGGGACTGGCGATGACTCCAGCAGGAACGCCAGAGGCGTTGAGGCGAGTGACGGCTTCGATGCGCAGGTCGGGCCGCGGCGCATATGGCTCGGTCAAGCGCGCAAGGTCACGATTCATTGTGGTGACGGTGAGCGTGACGGCCACTTCGTTGCGCTCGGCCATCGGTTGGAGCAGGTCGGCATCTCGCGCGACGAGATCCGACTTAGTTGTAATGAAAATACAAGCGCCGCGGAGTTCCTTCATGGCTGAAAGGGCTGCTCGCGTCCGGCCGAATTTGCGCTCGGCGGGCTGGTAAGGATCGGTCGCAGTGCCGATCCCGATCACCTGGCCCGGCTTAACGTGCTTCAACTCGTCGGCGAACGCGGAGGCGTCCCAGTCTTTCGCGTAAATCTCGGTTTCAAAGGCGTCGAGTTCGCGGCGCTCCAGAAATTCGTGCGTGAAGCGGGCGTAGCAGTATTTGCAGCCGAACTCACAGCCGCGATAAGGATTGATGGTCCAGTGGAAGGGGACCCGGTTCGAATCGCACCGGTTCAGCCATTTGCGCGTGGGCAGGGTCCGGTATTCGACCCGGCGTTTTTCGGCTAGGAGTGTCCCTTCCGCTGCCAGGCGCGCAATGCCGACGAGTTTGACGGTTTGGTCCAACTCACAGGTATTTTCGTCTTTTGTTCGCCTATTGTCAAGAGAGGGGCCGCGGGCAGTGAACTGCCCGCCGGCACGCTAGAAGCGTGCGCCACAGCTACATGCTGAGGAGCGAGATGACGCCTTTTTGGCGCAGGCCGTTGAGGGCAAGGCCGTGGCGGCCGCGAACGCCCGTTTTTTCGAAGATGTGCTTCAGGTGAATTTTGACCGTGCCGGGGCGAATTCCCAGCTCCTGGGCGATTTCGCGGTTCTTGAAACCCTGCTCGACCAATTCCATGACTTGATGCTCGCGCGGGGTCAGATCCGTGCGGATGTGAGCATCGAGCGCTGCCGCATCGCGGAACACCGAATCCTGCATCCAGCTCCGGCCTTGCGCAACTGCGCGCAGGCAGTTCAGGACCGTTCCGGTATCGGCCGATTTCCGCAGAATTCCTTTGGCGCCGACCTGCAGGAAGCGCAATGCCTCCGCTTCGGTAATCGACATTCCCCAAACAATCACGCCGGGAACATGTCCGCCGGTTGCCCGGTCGCCGATGGGGAGCTGGCTCAAGGCATCGAGCACCGTTTTGGCGCCGAGCCCTTTATCAATGATGAGAATGTCCGTCTTATCCGCGTTGGGGCTCAGCATCCATTCTGCCGGAGAAGCATGCGCCGACCCGAATTTCAGGTCGGGCGTCGATTCGAGCAGGTGCAGGAGTCCATTGACAGTAAGCGGCTGCGACTCGCAAATGGAAACTATTTTCTGGTTCGTATGTAAGTCCGGATCCATATTCTGTCCAGGCTCCTTATCGGCAGTTGTACTCTTCACTTGAGTGCTTAGAACGTCGTATTACTCTCTACCCATCGCGTTCGGTTCTAGTACGGGCTGTCGGCCAGATTGCGAAACGGCGTTCCCACGGGACATATCGAACGGCTAGCGCGGGTATGAGAACGAAATTTGCGATCTGCTGTATTGCGCTTGGTGTAGGCCTGTGTATGTCGTGCAGTGATAGGCAACAGGAGCGAGCGCACGAGCAGGCCGATGAAGCCCGGCGGGAAGCGAAAAAGTTAGGAAACGAAGCCAAGCAGGAAGCGCACCAGCTCAACCGCCAGATCAATCGGGCGCTGAACTCAAACGAGTCGCGGGAGGCGGCCCAGAAGCTGGACCGGGCCGCCCTGGTTGCTAAGGTGAAGGCGAAACTCGCGACGGATGTGGGCCTTTCTACAGTGACGAGCGTGGACGTGGACGCCGCCGGTCGCGTGGTGACCTTACGTGGAACGGTGAACTCGCCCGAGCAGAAACGGCAGGCCGAAAAGGCGGTGGCGCAACTGGATGGAGTTACGCGGGTGGTGAATGAGCTGCAGGTAGCGCAGTAGGGAGGCCGCTCAGGCGCGGCTCACGAACGTGAATATGCGCTGGTTAAAGGCCGCCGCATCATCCCAGAAGGGTGCATGTCCCGCTTTGTGCATTTCGATTTGTGCGTGGGGGATTGCAGCCTTGTGCTGATCGACAGCCGCCGGCCTGACCACCGCATCATCGGCGCCATGGGTGATTAGTACAGGTTTGCGGATCTTTGGCAGTAGATCGTCGTTGCTAAATGAGCGAGACAGCAATGCCCGGCGGACATAGGGCGGAACCGAAATGCTCGCGCCAAGCATTAAGTACCGCTCTTCAGCCGAGAGTCCTTGGGGAAAGCAGAGCCGCAAAAGCGATTCAAGACTACGTACACTCTCTTCCACATCCGTCGCGAAGAAACCCGGTACGAGGCCGAGAAACTCTGGGGTGAGCACCGAGATTGCTTCCTTACTGCCAAGCTTTGTAACCCCCCCGATGAAACAGAGCCCGCTGAGATTATCCTCCCCGTAGTGGCGAATATAGTCGAGAATGACCAGTGGACCATAGGACCAACCGCAAAGGAGCGGATGATCGAGCTTCAGATCCCGTATGACCGCATTAACGTCATCAGCCCACAACGCGGAGTCAACATAGCCCTCGCGCGGCCGGTCCGAGAGACCATGGCCCCGCAGGTCGATGGCGACAAGACGGCAGTGCTCGTTCAACTCCGAATTCATCTGCCGGCTCCACGTAAGCCAGCACTGCGAAAGCCCATGAATGAACAGGATGGGGTGACCTCTTGGATTACCTGTCTCGACGACATGGAGTTGTGTACCTCCGCCGCCCATGATTCTGTGAACGCTCCTCATACGTAGGTACCTCTCGGGAAACTCGGATGTGGAAATGATGGTACTTCAATCCCGGGATCAGGGCAATAGAGGCAAGGGCGCCAGCATAAAAGGATCCAGGCGCCGGGTAGTTATGTGAAAAACGCCACGCCTAACCTGCTAAGCGTTCAAAGCGGTGGAGATGCGCTTGATGGCTTCGTCGACTTCACCGGTGCTTCCGAATCCAATCGTCACGCAGTCCACACCGGCCTTGCGGAATGCAAAATTCAAAGCGGCCTGGCGATCGTCGGGATTTCTGAACTGGCCTTCGCCGACCAGTTTCATGCTGATGATGCCCGCGCCGCCAGCTTTGGTGCGGTGCATGTGATCGACAACGTACGGGACATCGCCCCTTTCGTCGATATCTTGCATGGACGGCGTATCCATGCGCGTGCCGTTGTGGTTCATGCGGATCATGGCAACATCCAGAAACGGATTACCCGGAAACCTGGCAAGGGCCTGCTTGCCATGCACGGACGCTCCATGGGCCATGATGAGCTTCTTTTCCTTTGCCGCCTGGTAGGCGTCCTGCAGGTGCTTGGTTTCTTCCGGCCAGTTCGGGCTGCGAACACAATGCAGAAGCAGGATGTCGACATAATCCGTGCCCAAGGCCCCGATCACCCGGTGAATGGCCGCCGTGGGGTCTTCGGAGTGATGCACGTCGTACTTGGTCATCAGGCGATAGGAATCGCGCGGCAAGCCCTTCAGTGCGACGGCCAGCATCTCCGGCATGCCGTGATAAGAGTCCGCGGTCTCAAAGAAGCGAATGCCGTGGTCGTAGGCGTAGCGCACCAAACGCGTGAACTGTTCCTGTCCGAGATGGCGCTGTTGGGCGCCCGAATGCGTTCCGGTTCCCAATGCCAGATGTGTCACCTGGACATTTGATTTTCCGAGCGTGACCCAGTCAGTAGCGGAAGCTTTCGTGGGGATGGCAGCGGCTACAGCCGGTAATGCGGTGGCAGCGAGGCCGGCTTTCAGAAAATCGCGTCGAGATGATGACATGGGTGCCTCCGCGCACCAAACTAACACAGTCCAACGCAGCTAACGAGGTCAGTGGGGCCGCGATGAAGGAAACCCCTTGCTTCCGCGCGGGGTTCTGTCGCTACCTGAAATTCCAGCAATTCCCAGATGATCGCAAGATGATGATCGTCGTGTTCGGCGACGAAATATAGATGATCAATCAACTGCATAGGAGTTCGCAGGCGGGGATGCGGGATGGCCCGCAACCAGCCGAGCGCTCCCGTTTCACCTACTCGTTTCAGGAGTGCCTCTCTGGCAGATGTTCCACAGGACGGCTATTGTGCTATCCGGGTCATGATTCTCGGGCTCGGCACTCCTTGGCGATACGTACGATGGTATGCACCGAGCGGCTGACATCCAACTTCGTCGTAGCCCAAGAACTCACACTGATACGCATACAGACGCGTCCGTGCCATACCGAGCCGCTGCACCAGCAGGTGCCTTCTTTTTGCAGCGCCTCCAGGACGGCGCGCGTGACTTCATCGGACCCAAACGACACGAGCACCTGATTGAGCACGACGTCGTTCAGGATTTCATAGCCTGCATCCGACAGCCGCACGGCAAAGAACTGCGCTAATTCGCACGTCCGGTCGATTAGGTCGCGGACGCCGGAACGCCCCAGCGACTTCAGCGCTGCCCAAAGCGCGACGCCGCGAGCGCGCTGGGACATTTCGGGTGTCCAGCGCATGGGATCGCGCTTTGCTCCGGGAGGCAGATACGAGGCGTCCGCGTTCATGGCGCGGTAGAGCGACGCGGCCTCGCGCACAAAGGCGATGCCGCATTCGTAGGGAACGTTCAGCCACTTGTGGCCGTCGGTGGCCCAGGAATCGGCCTCAACCACTCCGGCCAGCAGATTCTTCTTCCATAGGGAGCAGAGCGCCCAGAGACCCAATGCGCCGTCGACATGAATCCAGCTCCCGCTGGCCTTTGTGAGCGCGCGTATTTCGGCGGCAGGGTCCACGCTCCCGGTATTGACATTGCCGGCTTGAATGCAGACCAAGCACGGCGAATCGAGTTTCGGAAAGCAGTCAGGACGCATGCGGCCCTGCTTATCCGTGGGCACTACGATGACGCGGTCACGACCGAACCCGGCGAGTGCGAGCGCTTTCTGCACTGACGCATGAACCTCTTCGCCCACGACAACCGTAACCGGAGGCGCGCCGAAGAGACCCCGTGATTCGACATCCCAGCCGAGGCGTTTTAAAAGTGACGTGCGCGCGGCAGCGATGCAGGTGAAATTCGCCATGGTGGCGCCGGTTACCAGCGCGCCTGCGCAGCCTTCCGGGAGTTGCAGGAGATCTCGAACCCACTCCAGCGCCACGTCTTCCAGCGCTGCTCCGACCGGCGACATGCTGCGCAACGCGACGTTCTGATCCCACGCGGCCGCCAGAATGTTAGCTGCCATTGCGGCTGGCAGACTGCCTCCGATGATGAATCCGAAATAGCGCCCTCCGGTGGTGGCCATGGTGGCGGGCGACCCAATCTCATCGAGAAGCGCCAATACCGCTTCTGGTGGCGTACCGATTTCCGAGAGCGGTTCTGAGAATTCTTCCAGACGGGCCAAGGCTTGCGGCGTCGGCACAACGCGTCGATTTCGAATCATCTCGACGTAAGCCGCCGCGCGTTGCGCTGCATCGAGCACCAAAGCCGGCGTTCTGTCTACGGGATTTTGCGCGAGCACTTGTGGTCGAGGCAGTTGGTAATTGGTCATGGCGTATAGCTGATATTAGGAACAATCGGTCTTGATAAAAAGATCCAGTTTGGCGCATATTGGACTGTATTGGATACACAATCCTTCATCCGGCAGTTAGGGAATTGGGCCGAGGGGCGCGGGCCGCTGCATACCCGGTTGGGCAGGGCGCTCCAGCGGGCGATTGCGCAGGGCTTACTGCCTCCCGGGCTGCGCTTGCCGGCGGAACGAAATTTGGCTCAGGCGCTGGCGTTGAGCCGAACCACCGTTCTGACGGCCTATGGAAATTTGAAAGCGGATGGTTGGCTCGAAAGCCGGCCCGGCAGCGGAACCTACGTGTGTACGGAATCCGCGGTGCGGGCGCGCGAAGTGACACAGGAGTTGATGCTCGCCGGCAGTTCCACGCTGAATTTGCTGCAGATTGACGATTCCGTCATTGACTTCGCGGCCGGGACGACCAAGCCGCTGGCCGAACTACCTCGTGAGCTGTATGAGATTGCGCCGGGCACGCTGAATTCGCTGCTCTCCGAGCGGCATTACCTGCCGCTCGGACTTCCCACGCTTCGACAGGCTATTGCCACCTACTATTCCGAGCGGGAATTGGCAACAACACCCGATCAGATTTTGGTCACGAATGGAGCGCAACAGGCCATTGCGATCGCGACCGCCCTGTACGTGCAACGCGGAGATAGCGTATTGGTGGAGAGCCCGACCTATTTTGGCGGCCTGGATGTATTTCGCTTTACCGGAGCGCGGCTGGCGCCGCTCGCGGTTGGTCCGGAGCATGTGGCGCCGGGCGAAGCGCGGGACAAATTAGTTGCGACCGGATCGCGGATGATCTATTTGACCCCGACGTATCACAACCCGACCGGCGTGGTGATGCCGGAGTATGCGCGGCAGTCCCTGGCGAAAGTGGCGGACGATTTCGGCGTACCCTTGCTTGAAGACCATTGCATGAGCGAACTCGCGATCTCGGGCGAACGGCCGCCACGCTGGATTGCCTGCTATGCGGCTCCGGGTTCGACGGTTTTCACGGTGGGCTCTCTCAGCAAGCTTTTCTGGGGAGGCTTGCGCGTCGGCTGGCTGCGCGCTCCGGCGGCGGCGATCACAAAGTTAGCGCGCGTGAAGACGGCGTCGGACCTGGGCTCTTCGCCATTGACGCAGGCCATTGCGGCGCAGTTGCTCTCGGCTATGAAGCAGGCCAAAGAGTTGCGGCGAGCGCAGTTGCAGACGCGGCGGGATTTGTTAGCGAGCTTGTTGCGAGAGAAACTGCCCGCCTGGGAGTTTCAAGTGCCGAAAGGTGGATTGTTTTTGTGGGTGCGATTGCCCGGTTCCGATGCTCGCCAGTTTGCGCACTTGGCGGCGCGGCATGGCGTCGCCATTACGCCGGGACCGCTGTTTTCAGCAGATGATTCGTGTATTGAGTATCTGCGCATTCCGTTTCTGTTGCCGGATGAGTTGATTCGTGAAGGAGTGGAACGGTTGGCGAGCGCCTGGCGCGATTTCGTGGGATCGCCAGGAATACGCGGGGCGCGGGTGTTGACGATTGTGTGAAGGGAGTGATCAATAGTGATAGCGAGCCTGAAGAAAATCAATAGCTTCGCCGGCCACACGGTACACCAGACGGTGCTCCTGAGTAATGCGGCGTGACCAAAGCCGGCGCTGTACGTCTGCGCTTTTTGGGCAGCAGTGGGAATTTGCTGCAGGGCTGAGCCGATTTCCTTTCGCCTTACGCGTACATCTATAGATCCAAGTTTCAACGGAGTCTGAGATGCGTATACAGCTTGTCCGGAATACAGCCCTGCTTTTGATGGTCGCCACTTCCGCCATTTCGGCGGCCGCTCTGAGCGACGGCCTCCAGCGTGGCAAAAACTACTATTTCGCTGGGGAGTTTCAGAAGGCCATTTCCCAATTTGAATCGACGGCGAAGGCGAATCCCAGTGGCGCTGAGCCGTACCTGTGGCTTGGGAAGTCGTATGCAGTGCAGGCGGATATCAAGGGTCCTATCTTCGGCGGGCGCGCTCGGCTGAAAGCTCGCCTCTATCTGACCAAGGCAGTTCAGCTAGCACCAGAGTGTACCGAATGCCGGCGCGAGCTGTTCGACTTCCTTCTCCATTCCGACGCTTCCTGGTCTGCGTTGCGGGAGGCGAAAGCTCTCCTTCATAAGATGCCGGAGTCCGATCCCGATTTTCCGTGGATGCAAATGTCGCTGATGGAAGCGCGCGCAGAAAACGCTTCGCCGGAGTATTTGACCGCTGCGTTGTTTAGCGTCCCGCCGGAAGTTTTGGCCAGGCTTGCTGTCAGGGAACGACGCTAAATAGTAAGCAAGCGGCCCATATCGCGTTTGAGAAAAGCGTATTATCGCGCAGTGGGCAAAGCAAACGCGACCAATGAATCACCGGCTCCGGCAACGACGTACTGCTTCCCATCCAGTTGATACGTAATCGCGCCGTTCGCCTGGTTGGCCCCGACCGTGGTGTGCCAGAGCGTTTTGCCGTTCCGGTCATCCATTGCGAGGATGTGGCCGGAATTGTCACCAGCAAAGAGCAGGTTACCGGCTGTGGTTAACAGGCCAGTGCCCATGCCGCCCACGTCGTGAGTCCAACGAATCTCGCCCGTCTTATAGTCGATGGCCTTGATCGTTCCCGGGAAATTCAGAAAGTCGTCGCGCCCGGCGAAGCCCTCCGCCTTTCCTTCTGCCGTCAAATAAAAAACGCTGTAACTCTGCGAGGCCACAACGTAGAAAAGGCCAGTGGAAGGATCGAAGCTGGGCGCGAACCAGTTCGATGCGCCGTTGGAGCTGGGAGACACGAGCGTGCCGTTGCGCGATGGCTCTTTTTTCGGATCTGGAATCGGTTGGCCGTTGGCGTTGATGCCTTTGCTCCAGTTGCTCTGGATGAACGGCGCGGTCAGCAGATGCTCGCCGTTCGTGCGGTCGAGCACAAAAAAGAATCCATTGCGGCTGGCCTGCGCGAGCAGCTTTCGTGGTTTGCCGTTGAACTCGGCATCGAACAGAATGGGCGTCTGCACTGCATCCCAATCGTGCGTGTCATGCGGTGAGACTTGATAACCCCAAGCCATCTTTCCCGTATCGACATTCAGGGCGACGATGGAGCAGGTCCACAGATTGTCCCCCTTCCGCGCCTCTCCAGCGTGCACCGGGTTCGGATTGCCGGTGCCCCAGTAAATGAGGTGTAAGTCGGGATCATAAGTGCCCGTCATCCAAGTCATGCCGCCGCCGTGACCTCGGGCGTCGGCATCGGGCCAGGACTCAGCGCCAGGCTCGCCCGCTTTGGGCTCTGTGTTCCAATGCCACTGCACATCGCCGGTTTCGGGATCGCGCGATTCCAAATACCCGGGATTGTCCAGCGAGTCACCCCCAACTCCGGCAATAATATGATTCCCGACCACCAAGGGCGACATGGTGCAGAAGTATTCGAGCTTCACATCGGCAATCTGTTTTCGCCAGCGCTCCTTGCCGTCTTTCGCGTTCAAAGAGATCAAATTGCAGTCTGGAGTTTCAAAGTACAACCAGTTCCCCCACATCGCAACGCCGCGCTGGCCGATGTGCCCGCCCTGGTTGGGTGGATACTTGTAATGCCAGACTTCCCTGCCCGTGCGCGCATCCACGGCCCAGACGTTATCGGGCATGGTGAAGTACAGAACGCCGTTGACCTGGATCGGAGTCGATTTAATTACGGAACCAAAGCCGCCAGCGCCGTAATTGGTGGCGCGATAGGTCCAGGCAGTCGCGAGCGAAGCAACATTGGAAGTGTTGATCTGAGTCAAAGGGCTATGTCGGCGTCCCGAGTAATCGCCGTTATACGTTGGCCAACCGTCGACAACGGGCTTCAACAGCGCTTGTGGACTGAGTTGCTGCGCAAAGTAAATTGCGGGCGCAAGCAACAGGGCGAGCGCAAGTGCCGGTGTTCTCATTTCAGAGTCTCCAAGTAAGCAAGAACATTGTGCATATCGTCATCCGTATACTTCGGCAACAGGGCCGCGTGCGCGGCGCGCGGGTCCTGGACATCCACCGTGGCATTCTCGCGGGAAAACGAGCGGTACCAGCCGGAAGAATCGTGCATCGTCACGGCGAATTCATCGATATGATCGAGCGTTCCGGAGACCTGCTCACCGGAAGGAAGATGGACCGTCACCTTGGTCGGCGCGGGCGGCTTCACGACTTTGCCCAGATACACGTCAAGCAGATTGGGCGCGGGATACAGCATCCGGCGCTGGAGTTCCACCGCATCATATTTGCTTGCCACGTGCGCGAGATCGCCAGTGGGCGAGTGGCAGGTGTCGCAATGGCCTTCCCCGTTGAAGAAAGCAGCGCCTTTCTGGGGATTGCCGGTAACGATGTCTCCGATCTTGTATGCGAAGCGATTCGATACGTCGGCTGCCCGCGAGTGCAGGAACGTTGAGATGTCGGCAATCTGCTCGGAGGAGAGGGATGGGAAGGCGGGCATGCCTCGATCGGGCCGGCCATTGCGGATCACCGGGCCGATGGTATCGCCTTTATTGTCGTGCAATACCAGCGCCGAGCGAACCAGGTCGGGGCCGCTCTTGCCGCGCGCGTCGTTGCCATGGCAGAACCCGCAGGTGGGCACAAAAATCTTCCGGCCACGCTCGGCCGCGGCTTGGTCCAGTTTCGGACCGCCTAGCAGATTGGCCAGCGCGTTCTCCGTTTTCTCTTTTTGTGTCGCATCCTTCTTCGGCTGTTGAGCATTCCTCTGCTCTTCCGCTCTGGCCGCCTGGTCTGCTTGATGCGCGCTTAGTGGTATGGTGAGCAACAGCACGGCCGCAACCCGCACGTACATAGTGGGCATCCTCATATCTGCAAATTCTTGAGATAGTTGTAATCTACTTTAATGGCTTCGAGCGCCGGCATTTCGGTGAATGGCGGCTCTTGTTCCACGAATATCCCGCGGATCTGCCCCTTGCTCGCGACTTCGAGAATCCTCCGGTAATCGATGGCGCCCCGGCCGAGTTCCGTTGGAACAGGTGCATTCGGGCCCTGATCCATCAGTTTTGTTGTGGGCCTAAAACCCTTACGAAAATCCTTGATGTGCAGTAGGCGGTAGCGGTCCGGATATTTCGTCAAATAAGCGACGGGATCGTGACCCGCGACCGCCACCCAGCCGCAATCCAGTTCCAGCTTGACCAGATCGGGGTCGGTGAGACGAATGAATTCGTCATAGCCTGTGGTGGAACCGTATGGTTTGAAATCGAAGTTGTGGTTGTGATAACCAAGTTGCAAACCGGCCTTCTTGACCTGTTCACCGATTTTGTTGAATTGGTCGGCATTCCACTTCCAATCGTCCAACGTCAATGATTGCAACAGCGCGAGGAAGAATGCCATCTGACCTCCGGCGGGATCGCTTTTGATGCGCGAAGGATCGGCGATCCATGGCACGCTCACGATCATGTACTCTTGCGCCAGTTGCCTGGCAGCGCTCATATTTTGATCGAGTTTGCTCATCAGATCGGGGAGAAGATAGTGCCCCGCCGGATTCGGCAGGCCCGCATCCTTCAGTGCCTTCTTCAAATCCTGAAGCGGGGTCTTGCCCATTGGGGACAATTCGACGTTCTTGTAACCGATGGCCGCCACCTGCTTGAGCGTGCCGAAGGGGTCGGCGTCCATCTCTTTGCCCACTGTGTACAGTTCAAGGCCAACCGGTACATTCATAGGATCTCCGTTCATAGAGCGAGGGTGAAGAGCCGGGATAGCGGCTGCCGTTTTCAGGAAGGATCTGCGGGAGGTGCTTATCATCATTACGGTGACTCCTTAGGTTTGAGAGCTACGCACTTTTCTTCCGCCGCGCGGCATGAACATTCCTCTTGGTATGAAGGTCGGCTTCAATACCGTCCAAAATCCAATTCAGGGCACGTTCAAAGCCTTCGTCATCCGGCAGCTCGGCGCCCATTTCGACAAAGCGGGCAACGTTGGGGAACCTCCCCGTCGCAAGAATCACTTTCGAAAATCTGGGCTGATTGGCCGGTTTCCGCGGAGCAGCTTCCGCCGTCACGAACCCGTTCACAAACACAAACAGAACGCCGATCGCCCGGATAGCCGTTCTCATGTCGAGGCCGAATTCGAATAAGCGCGTGAGCAACGATTCGAGAGTGCGGATGCCGCCCGGACCGTACTCGGGATCTGCGGCGCGAAGTACGCTCGCCCACGGATGACGCTTCAGAGATCGCCGGCTTTCGCGCGCAAAATGACTTAGTACGCCACGCCAGCCGGTGATCGGGGCTCCCGGCCATTGGAATTCCGCGTGACATGCGTCCAGCATCAGATTCAGGAGATCGCGCTTGCTCGGAACGTAATGGTAGAGCGCCATGGGGCTCGATTGGAGTTGCGCCGCGATTCTTCTGACCGACACGGCAGCCAAGCCGTGGCGGTCAGCAATTGTTATTCCCGCCTCAACAATTCGCTCGCGGGTCAGACTGGTCCCGGCGTCCTGCTGGACGGCCGTGTCCCAGGTTGAGGACGATCGCTTCCGCTGTTTTACACGATGGATAGTTTTTTTTGGCACGGCAGAGCTTTTGTACAGTGTACACTACTTCGTACGCTGTACAATATCGATTCGGGAGATAGCAGTCATGGTTAAGAAAATCGCCAAATGGTCGCTTCTCGGCATTGCTGTGATAGCGGTTGGCTTTGGAGTCTACGCCGGGCTCATGATTCGTAGGGTTTATTACGGAGCTCACATCTATGAGACCGTGCCGCCGCAGTTACCTACGCAATTAAATCCACCGGCGATTCTCGTGTTTTCCAAGACGAACGGCTTCCGCGACGATAATGCGATTCGGGCTGCCAAAGCAGCACTGGCCGAGATTTGCCGGCGGCGAAACTGGTCGGCGTTCTTCACGGAGAACGGCGCGGTGTTCAACCAGGCCGATTTGAGCAGCTTCCAAGCGACGGTTTGGAACAACACGAGCGGTGACGTACTCACACCGGATCAGAAAAACGCGTTTCGCGGTTACATCGAAGACGGCGGAGGGTTTGTCGGCATCCATGGTGCGGGCGGCGATCCCCGCTATGAATGGCGGTGGTACGTCGAGACGTTAATCGGAGCGCAGTTCAAAGGACACCCGCTTCATCCGCAATTCCAGGAGGCGACCATCCATATCGAAGACACGCATGATCCGGCGACCAAGGATCTGCCAAGCGAGTGGACCCGCGTCGACGAATGGTATTCGTTTGAGAAGAGCCCCCGCAGCGAGGGTGTAAAGGTGCTTGCCACTTTGGATGAGCGGACGTATCGTCCGAAGATGTTTTGGAAAGACATCAGCATGGGGACGGACCATCCGATTATCTGGAAACACTGCGTCGGGAAAGGCCGCGTGTTTTATTCCGCGCTGGGTCATTCGGCGAGCACGTATCGCGAGCCGCTGCATTTGAAGATGCTCGAAGGCGCGATGGCTTGGGCAGCGGGTGTGGAGGGGGAAGCGTGTCCGGAGTAAATTACCGTTTCAATCCGGCCGTCCAGTTCTGAACTACGCTGATCGACTCGCCACGTTGCCGCTGTTGCGGGGCGACTATCAGTACACGTTGACCATCGGCGGAGACATCAAACATGCCGGATGATGCGTCGCCGTTGAGCGAAAAAAGCGGTTCGGGTGTGCCGACTTCAAGTGAATTGTGTGCTCCGGCGCGAAACGTCGCAACCATCAGTTGGTTATTGAGGCTAACATAAAAAATTTCTTTACCACCTCCACGCCAACGCGATTGGAATCCACCGCCGACAGAGACCTGCTGCCGGGCGCCCGGACCGCGAAAGGGCACCACATAAACCTCGAACTGACCCGATTCATCTGAGGTGTAAGCGATCCAGCGTCCGTCGGGCGAGAAGCATCCACGTATTTCATTGAATCTCGTCTGTGCAAATGGCATCGCCTTGGCTTTTCCGGGCGGCCCCAGAGGGTCCTGCAAAAGCCAGAGGTCGCTCCCGGTCCGCGGATCGCTCATGACCGAATACAACAGATACTTGTTATCCGGCGTTAGGCTCAATGGCTCCTTCACCGATTTGTCCGCATAGATCAGCTCGGAGCGGCCTGGATTTTCAACTGACCGCTGATAGAGATCGACTCCGCCGTTGCGATTCGAAGAAAATACAATCGTGCTTCCATCGGCCGACAACACCGGGTAATTCTCGATGCTGTCATCCAGCGTGAAGCGCGAACGCAGACCGCGAACCATATCGTAGATCCAGATACGCCCCCGTCCCGTGCTGCGCTCGGTAACCACTGCTTTTCGCTGGTCACGTGAGAGTTGAATGGAGGTAAATTGAGCACTATCGCCCACCGTCCCGAGCAGCTTTCCTCTGCGGTCTAACCAGGTGAGGCGGAGATCGTCAAAACCGCCCTCGTAAAGCAGCTGCCCGGTGGCCGAAGCGCTGAACGCGCCAACCATCCCGACCGTATCGCTTCGAATTCCCTCGCCTATTGTGATCGGCTCACCCGTAAGGGAGAGGTGCTTCAGATCGAATGGCTGCGCAACCAGCATGCCGGACTTCATAAACAAAAGATGGCCGCCACTCCAGATCGCGTTTGATTCGGCGTCCGCAAGAACTCGGCTTTCGTGCGTTTCAAGCGATCCAAGCCGTAGCGTTCCGCGGCCGGTGCCCAGAATCGTATCGATGTACACAAAGTGTTTCCCGTCCGGCAGGAACCAGGGCCAACGATGTGACTCGGCGGGCTGCGCCGACGTGACTGACACCGGCGAACTACCGGATGCCGAGATCCGCTCGAGCCCGGCCCGCGCGTTCGGCGCGAACACGATCACGCCATTTTGATTCCACGTGCCGCCCCGGCCGTTGCCTGCATCCGCTAACGTGAGCAGCGATCCGCCGGAAGCGTCAATTCGTTTGAGCTTGCCCCCAGCAAAGAATCCGATGGATTTGCCATCTGATGACCAGAATGGATCGATAGCACCATCCGTTCCGGAGAGCGGATATGGCTGGAATGCGTCGAGCGAACGCACCCAGAGCCGCCGAGTGCCGCTGGCATCCACGGCCGCGAATGCGATTCGCCGTCCATCGGGCGAAAAGGCCGGCGGACTTCCGTTAGGGCCATAGACAGATGCAAACGATGCGCTCTCCGGCGCATAAATCCGGAAGCGCACGGGGGATGATTCCGGCGTGGGCTTGCGGAAGTAAACGGCAACGACCGCGAGCGCGATTGGAGCGAAGCAAGCGAGAACCCAAGGAAGCCATCGGAAGCGAGGCGTCGGAAATTTTGGCGGTTCCATCGCGACACATTCGAGACTGGCCTTAACGTCCAACGCCGATTCCCAGCGTTCTTCGGGATCTTTCGCGAGGCAGCGCCTCAAAATCCGGTCGAGCGACTCGGGCGCGATATTCGAAATGGAAGGCGCCGGCCGCTCCACGACGGCTGCAATCACGCTGGCCGGGCTTCCGCCGTCGAACGCTCGTTTGCCGGTGATCATCTCGTAGAGAACGCAGCCGAAGGCAAAAATGTCGGCACGTGCATCGACATGCTTCCCTTGTAACTGCTCGGGTGCCATGTAGTGCAACGTGCCCACGATGTTGCCTTCGCCGCTCAGGGACCGAGTACCCAGAGCGGTCAGACCGTCCAGGCTGGATGCTGCTTTTGTTCGCTTCGCAAGCCCGAAGTCGAGGACCTTTACGCCGCTCTTCGCAACGAGAATGTTGGCCGGCTTGAGATCCCGATGCACGATGCCCGCGCGGTGAGCCGCATGTAAAGCGTCCAGGATTTGCTTCGCATACTCCAGTGCTTTCGCGAGCGGCAGCGGGCCGTTCAGCGGCTCGCCTTCGACATATTCCATGACCAGATAATCCGGCCCGATATCGTACAGCGCCGAGATATGCGGATGGTTCAGGGCCGCGACCGCATGCGCTTCGCAGTCGAAGCGATCACTGAATTTCTGGTCTGAAATTTTGATCGCGACCGTGCGGCCAAGCCGCGTATCGCGTGCTTTCCATACCTCGCCCATGCCGCCGGCACCGGCCCGGGAAACGATTTCGTACGGGCCCAGGTGCGTGCCGACCTTAGCAGACATCTCAGTGGAGCGATTGTACCTCGAAATGAATCGCGCGGCGGAACGGTCACTGTTAGTCGCTTATTTCAACCCGAGGGCCACCGCCAGAGCCGTGTCCAATTCGAGTTGCTTGTCAGGGCTCAGGTAACCGACGTATCTCGTCAACAAAGCTTTCGGAAGACTGACCAGTTCGTCGCAATGCAGCCTACTTTCGTGCTTCGGCCCTTCTTCCACTCCGACTGCAACTTGCGTACTCAGGCCGTCATGTCTCGAATACACCGGACAGCAAATGACAGTAGAGAATTTGCTTTCAATCAACGCTTGCCTGCTCACGACAGCAAACACCCGCTGGCGCTTTGGATGTGGCGAACCAGGTCTCTGTACTAAATACAAATCACCGCGCCGCATCTACTCGGGCAGGCTTTGAAAGCCGAGCACTTCAGCAGCTTCTGAGTTAAGTTGTACCGCGTGATGTTCGTAGATATCCTTGTCCGTAGCATCCCTTCGGCGACGTTGTTCGGAACCGAGTTCCGCAAGATACCGGCGTGCAGCGCGCTCCAGAAATGCTGAACGGTCCTTATCCACGCGGTCGATATCCTGCAACAGATCATCCGGGAACGTGATCGATGTAGTCGTCGGCATGCTTTCAGGATACGCCAATGTAACGAAGCTCGGCTGCGGCGCCTCTCCGCTAATCTAAATTTAGCTAAGCCGGCGCTGCGTAGACCGCTTCCAAAATTACCTCTGCTTACCAGCAAACAAATTCAATAGCGCTGTTGCGGCTGAGTCGGCTGGATCTGGCCCGCCGTGGTCGGGCTGGATCGAATGCTGATGCGGGTGAGCAGCAACGGCAGGGGCCAAGAGCCCGCGTCCGGATTCGCGGCGCTGGCCGTCGTCGATGTCGAAAAGTTAGACAGCCATTGCCCGGACCCGAGTCATCCAAGGGATCGCGACAATTGCGGTGTTTTTTTCGCATGCTCCAGCACTTTTGCGAGCGGCAGCGGGCCTTTGAGCGGCTCGTCTTCGACATACTCCATCACCGGATAATCCGGCCCGATGTCGTAAAGCGCCGAGATGTGCGGATGGTTCAGGGCTGCGACAGCACGCGCTTCGCAACCGAAGCGATCGTTGAACTTCTGAGCTGAAATTTTGTGAGATTCTGAGCCGAGGTCATCAAGGGCTGCGATAATTTGGATAAGGATCCCATGCATGCAGAATGCGCAAAATCTCACCCAACAGATCCTTCGATTATCTCCGGAGCAGCGAGCCGTGGTTGAAGAGTTTGTGAACACTCTGTTGAAAGATGCTAAGCCGCGACCAACTTTCCGTGAGGCGCTGGATCGATTTAAGCGAGAGCATCCCGAGCTGCTAAGATTGCTCGCGCAATGACCGTATATCTCTCGATTGACGAGTTGATTCAGATCAATCTTGAGATGGTGGAGTCATTCGGTGGCACCGCAGGCGTCCGCGATCGTGGCGCCTTGGAGGCCGCCGCAGCCCGGCCTCAAACCGGGTACTACCAAGACATCATTGAAGAGGGAGCCGCACTCTGCGAAAGCCTCCTGCAGAATCATCCTTTCATGGATGGAAACAAAAGAACTGCCATAACAGCAACAGCCGTTTTCTATGAAATGAACGGGTACATTTTGCGTTTCGCCGATCGCGAACTGTACGACTGGCTCATTCATCTCTACACTACAGGTCGAGTAACCAAGCAATCTCTGGACGCGTGGTTCCGCAGCCATGTCCAAAATGTATAGCGCGACGTTGTTAATCAATCCGCCACATTAATCGTTCCCCGGCACTTCGGCGCGCCACAGCGGCAGATTACCTTTTCCACTTTCTTATCGAAACGGTAATCCACCGTGAGCTCCTCGCCGGGCTTGATATCGCGAAGGCTCATATAAAGGATATGGCCTTTTACAATCCGGGCTGCCAGATTCGGCTCGCAGGAGTGATTGATGTACTCGGCACCGGAGCCTCCAACGGCACCGTCGATGGTCCAGTAGGCGTCGAGCGTGAAGAGATAGATGAAATCGCGCGTGTTCGCGCGGCGCTTCGTTTCGCGCCGGCTGATCTTTTCGCCCGTATACTCGATGACTTTCCGGCCCGCGGGGATATGCTCGGTCGCGTAAACACCCCAGCGGTGGATCTTCGATGGCGCGAGTTTCATGCCGAAACACGCGTACCGCGGGTCGATGCGAGGTTTGCCGCCTTCTGCTGTTACTGCCACTACTGGTTTGCTGCTGCCGGCTTTTGCACCTTCTGCTTCAGAACCGATACCAGTTCTTGCACCGCATCGGCGCTTTTCTTAAGCGCAGCCTGTTCGCTCGCGTCCAACTTGAGTTCGTAGATCTTCTCGATGCCTTCTTTACCGAGTTTGACGGGCACGCCCACGAACAGGTCGCGGATTCCGTACTCACCTTGCAGGTAGGCGGCACAGGGCAGAACTTTTTTCTTGTCGCGGAGAATCGATTCCACCATCTCCACTGCCGAAGCCGCCGGGGCATAATAGGCGCTTCCCGTCTTGAGATATTTGACGATTTCGGCTCCGCCATCACGCGTCCGCTGTACCAGCCGGTCGATGGTCGCTTGATCGATAATCTCGGTAAGCGGTATCCCGTTCACGTTCGTGAGCCGGACAAGCGGGACCATCGTGTCGCCATGTCCTCCGAGCACCATGGCGGTCACGTTCTCAACGGAGACGTTGAGCTCCTGCGCGATGAAGGTGCGGAAGCGCGCGGAATCGAGGACACCCGCCATGCCGATCACTCGCTCGCGGGGGAAACCGGAGACTTGCAAAGCGGTCCAGCACATGGCATCCAGCGGATTCGTGACCAGCACCAGAATCGCATTCGGCGAACGCTTCACGGCCTGTTCGGTCGCGCTCTTCACTACTTCGTAGTTTGCGATCAGGAGATCGTCGCGGCTCATACCCGGTTTGCGGGGAAACCCGGCGGTGATGACGACTACATCGGAATTGGCGGTCTCGTCGTAGCCGTTCGTGCCAACGATCTGGACGTCATACCCTTCGACCGGAGCCGATTCGAGCATGTCCAGGCCCTTGCCTTGGGGAACACCTTCTACGACGTCGACCAGTACAACGTCCGCCAGTTCTTTCGCTACGATTTTCTGGGCTGTATTTGCGCCGACATTTCCGGCGCCGATTACCGTTACTTTTCTTCGCATATATCCTTCTGACTCATGCAGAAACCGAAGTATATCAGCGGCTCTCGCCCGACAATTCACGCAAATGCACTTCGCTGGCGCGCGCGAGACCTTCCAGGTTGTAACCGCCTTCGAGCACCGAGACGAGACGGTTTCCGCAGCAGTCCGCGGCCAGATCGGTCAGCATGCGAGTCAGTTCCCCGAAGTCGTTGTCGGTGAGACGAAACAGGCCCAGAGGATCGCCGATCCGCGAATCGAATCCCGCGGAAATCAAGATGAAATCGGGCTTGAACTCTTTGGCGGCGACTAAGAGGCGATTCTGAAATGCTCCGAGGATTTCCGGCCCGCCGGCGCCAGCGGGAAACGGGCAGTTGATGGTCGTGCCCAGGCCGGCTCCGGCGCCCTGCTCCGAAGTATCGCCGGTGCCGGGATACCAGGGCGATTGATGGGTGCTGAAGAACAACACGGATCCATCTTCGTAGAAGATATCCTGGGTGCCGTTGCCGTGGTGTACGTCCCAATCGGCAATCAGGACTCGCTCGGCGGAGTAGCGCTTTTGTGCATAGCGGGCCGCGATCGCGACGTTGTTGAACAGGCAGAAGCCCATCCCGCGGTTCGCGTTCGCATGATGTCCCGGCGGCCGGACCACACAGAATGCGTTTGCCACCGCGCCTCCAAAAACGGCATCTACCGCTGCGAGCACTGATCCGGCAGCCACGCGGGCACAGAACTCCGAAGCAGGACAGAGATCCGTATCGCCGGTGCTGAGTTGCGCACGGGCCTGCGCGATTTCGCGCGTTACGAGCTCGATATACGAGCGGTCGTGTGCTAACGCCAGCTCGTCGTCTGTTGCGATACGCGATTCGATCCGGGACAGAGCGCCAAGCAGGTCCACACGCTCGAAGTGGTTGATTATTGCATCGAAACGCGCCGGTTGCTCGGGATGCCCCGGCCCGGTATCGTGCTGTTTGACGCGGGGGTCCGCGACGATGCCCGTCATTAGAGCCCGGCGGCTTTAATGGTGACTAACTGATCTTCCGGAACCGGTTCGACAGTGCGGGTTTGCTTGCCTCGGAATCCGTCGAAATAGGAGATCTGGTGCACACAGGAAATGGTGCAGAAAGGAGCACACGATTTCTGGGTGATGTATTCGCGCCGGATGTCTTCCACCGTATAGTCTTCGAGCGGCTTGGCCGGAAAGCCGCGCTGCTGGGAACAGTAATGCACCAGCCCATCCTCGCAGATATACAGGTAGCGGGAACCGGCACGGCAGCGCCAGTCGCTCGGTTGGCCGTTCGCGATCTTTTCCTGGAAATAGTTGATGCGGGAGAAGTGCCTTTTCTCGAACTTCTTCATTTCGAGAAAGACCTCGCGTTCGCGGTTTGCAAGAGGACGCAGTTGCCCGTCGCCATCATGGATGATGCCGACCGTCGAGGTGAAGCCCAGTTCCATGGCGCGCTTTCCAACGATCAGCGCGTCTTCGGGGTTGCGGATTCCGCCGCCCAGCACCGAGTTGATGTTTACATGGAAATCGGCATGCTCGGCCAGGATTTGCAGCTTTTTGTCCAGAACCTTGAGGCTCTTTTTCGATACGTCATCGGGCATGACGTTATCGATGCTGATCTGCAGGTAATCGAGGCCCGCATCGTTGAGGCGGCGCACGCGATCTGCGGTTAGCAGATAGCCGTTGGTAATGAGACCCGCCAGAATCGCGTTTTTGCGAATGCCCTGAATGATCTGATCCAGTTCCGGGTGCAGCAGCGGCTCGCCGCCGCTGAGGGTAATGACGCCTGTCCGCAACCGGCCCAAAAGCTCCAGGCGGTGCAGCATGGTATCGAGCGGGACCGGCTTCGAATAGTTGTCGTATTCGTTGCAATAGGCGCACGACAAGTTACAGCGGCGGATAGGAATGATATGCGCCATGATGGGGTGATCGGTATCCGCCGCACCCCGCAATAGCAGTTTTCCCTCCCGCAGACGCCTGTCCAACAGACGCCTGCGCCGTTGACCTTTTCGGTTCAGCTCAGGCATTCAAACCCCTTCATTTAAACACACGAGAGCGTTTTCACCTTACTGGTTTTAACTAAACTGGCGCAATAAGTGGTTGAGCGCATAAGGTTTAGGGTTAAGCGGCCCGTCCACGTATCCGACAAGAGGACTAGTTTCGAGCCGGGCGTGTTACGCAACGAGAGTACCTGACGCAGATAGCAGAAGGCGAGGATGGTAGAAGTTCGTGGATCAGCGGCCAGCCGCAAGTACGCTGAATTGCGTGAACGGCTTGAAATGCAGAATGTAGGCGCGCATGCCGCGCTCGGCGAAGCTCATTCCATGACTCTTCGCCTCCTCGAGCGCATGAATATTCGTCCAGCCGTCGTGCTGGATGCGGTAACAGGCAATGACGGTTCCGGTGCGGTCCTTGCCGCGGCGGCAGTGCACGAAAACAGGATCGGAACTGTTTATCAGGATAGAGAGCGCGCGCTCCATTTCGTCCTTGTTGGGGGCGGAAAAAGGCTTCATCGGCAGATTGATGTACTTGATGTGAAGCTTCTCTACCTCGCGCTGTTCCGTTTGCGTACCGGCGCCTGCCTCACGTAAATCCAGCACGATCTTGATGCCCATGGCACCGAGTTCCTGAACGCCAACAGCCGAGGGTTCAGCGCCCCGGTAGATATGGTCATTCACCTTGATGAAGTTGTGAATGTCCGGCGCGGGGGTATCCGCAGCGAAGCCAATCTGCGCGATGAGGAGCAGGACAGCAAAACGCATGATTCAAACACTCACTGCTTGGGCGGATTTGGTGGGGTGGTCGGCGGAGTCGTATTTTCGGGGCTCGCTCCGCCGATGGGACCATAGGTAATCGTACTGTTCGTCTTGAATTCCCACTTCTTGTAGTGGTCGTATTTGACTACGACTTTGATGCGTTGCGATTGCCCGTCTTTGAAGTTCAGCGTATCGTCGGCATACGTGTAGGTCGGGAACCAATATTTTCCGTCGATCTGCTCACGGTAGGTCTGAAATTTTGGGAACTGCTGATCTTCATGCTTGCCCAGGTACCCGGTGGAGCGGCCGTACGTTTTGACGATTTGCAGGTCCTGATCGTCCACCCAGATCTGTCCCTCGAAATAGCGCTTGCGGTCTTTGGTGAGGACCTTGGGGCGGACGGAGAAGACGTAACAGGGGATCTCGTCCACCTGCTCGCGGCCGACGTAATGGACCTCGTATTCGGGAAGCGTGTCGTTGGTCATGACAAATGGCATGACATTACGCAGGTCCTGCTCATCTTCCTGGGTCATCATGATGTGTTCCAGCTCCGTCGCGGGCGCATAGAGCACCTTCGAAGTCCGCTTGTTCCGATCATCGAAAGTAACTTCCTCGACGACCTCCCAGGTTCCGCCGGGAGGGTCCGTTTCCACGATCTTGCTGGTTTGCCGGTACGTGTAGTTTTCGCGGGCAATGGCGAAGTCGGTTTCTTTCTGGGTGAACTTCTTAATAATGTCCTGGATCTGGTCGGGCGTGGGGTCCGGTTTGGGGGTGATCGGTGTCGCGGCGCTCATTGCAAGCGCAGCTCCGAGGAGGCCCAGAGCGATGGCGGAACTACGAAACAACATCATTTACTACTATCCTCCATTTGGGACGGAGGCAGCCTCGCTGGGGGTTTCGTCGACCAATGGTTGGACTGGATGAACCGCGCTGCTCTCTTGCGAGACTGTTACAGCCATGACACGGATCTTGTCATTGTCCGGCAGTGTCAAGCTGTGCGTACCGGCGGGAACGTCCATTTCGTAGGCGAAGAGATAGGCGTATGAATACGGCTCGTTCTGGCCATCTGCCGTGTGGCGGTGGGAGGCGAACCACGCGACTGGCGCCGGTTTGATGAACCCCGGGTTGATGTGACCCGAGAATTCGAGCGCTTTGCGGGTGCGGTGCTGCGCCATGAACGCTTCGAAGCGCTGCGCTTCGGGCGACCCCGGCTTGATGTTCGGCGGGAGCGGCCGCGGCGGAACGTTGACGACCTTTTCGTTCCAGACCCGGTCGTACCACTGGCCGATGAATCCGGTCCAGTTTTCAATGTTCCAATTGGCAGAAGTGCCGCCGGCCCGGAATGTCGCATTCTGGTCGCCTTCCGCCGACGCTGCGAGTACATACACGCGATTGAAATGGCCGGACGGCAACTGGATTGTTTGCCCCTTCGCAACGACGGCGTTCGGTCCGCCCGCAGGCCCGAGCTTGAACGTAATGCCGCTATAGTGAATCTCACCGGGCAGCATCTCCGCCGGTATCGCTTCGCCCGCGGCGTCGAAGCCGCCGCCGTTCGAATGCGAGCCGTCCGTGCTGGTCACTTCGCGATCGTAAGGGAGCGTCACCGGCTGCGAGGCGATCTCTCCGGCCTTGGCCGCGGCCGGACTGAGCTTCACGGCGAACGTGCGTACCTGAAATGGAGTGAAGCTGGTGACGAGTTCCCCGCCTGAGACATTGGTGGAACCGAGCGGCTGCTCCTGTGCATTGATCTCACGGGCGGCGAGCACGCTCGCGCCGAATTTCAGATGTATGTTCGGCTCGTTCTCGCCATTCACTTCCACTAGACGCACTACCGCATCATCGCCGTCTTCCGCTTTCTTCAACGCCAAGACGCGGACGTGATTGCTGCTCACGTTGAGAAGCGAGAAGCGCTTGCCGAGCGATCCCGCATGCTTCGTTGCTTCGAAGGCAAGCAGCGGCTCATTCAAGCGGTATCCCTGCCAGTCGGTTTCGCCGCGCCGCCAGTCGCCTGCATGAGCGGCAAGGCCGTAAATAAAATGATGTTCGCCCCAGTCCTGCGTGCCCTGATCGCTGTATTGCTGCATCCGAGGATTGACGCCGGGCGTATAAACGAGCGTGAGGCGCAGTGTGTTGTCGTTGGGCTTGTCGGAGGCGAACTTGCAGTCGGAAAGCACCGTAACACCATAGCTGCCGCTCTTGTCGGTTAGATCGAACCACTCGTGCGAGGGATATTCGAACTTCTTCGGCGTGTCGTTCCCGCGCTGAATAGTTCCAACTTCCCAGTTGTACGTTGCTTCGGGATTTGCGGCGGTCAGGGGGAAGATTGCTTTTAAGGCCGATTGTCCGGTCTTCCAATCGATGCCGTTCACGAACTCGACGCGATTTCCGGCGTCGCCCGACGACAAGCGTACCGTCTGTACGAAATGCGAGCCGCGCGCATCGCGGTCGATCTGAAGGGCTACGCGAACCGGACCGTTCTCCACGATTTTGATCTTTGCGGGGCCATCGACGTATCCCGCCGGCGGCTTGCTCTGATCCTCCCAGTCCATGTTCCAGGCGGGCCATTGTTGTGGCTGCTCGTACTGGAAACTTAGGCGCGCCGGGCCGGCCAGCAGTTCTTTGTTCAGTTGTTTATCGAAGATGCTGCTCACGTCGCCGTTCTGATCGATGTGAACGCGATAGCGCGCATTTTCGAGCGAAGAGTCCGACACTTTCAATTCGGAACTGGACAGGCGAGCGGACTCGCCGGGCCGCACATCGTATACGGCGAAGCCATCCGAAGGCACGCTGGCGAGGAAGAGTATCTTCGTTCCTTCTACCTGCGATGGGACTTCCCGGCCGTCCGGGCCGGTTACGCGCACGGCTTTCGGCGTTCCTTCGGGGAACTGGACGGTTGCCTCCACGACGTCTTGTCTCGGAATGGAAAGCTGATTGAACACAACTATGGGAATTCCGTTCGTACGGGTATCGAGTGCGGCCGATACGGCGTCCGTCGCGCTGGTGACGACTTGCGCGAACTGGTTCATCGCCAGGACATCGTCGTTCCAGGAATATTCGTACGCTTTGGGCGTTGCGGTCCCAGCCATGATGTCGTGAAACTGGCCGCCCATCACCAATCGCCACGCTTCATTCAAGCGATCGATGGGATATTTTCTGCCGCCGAGCCATTGCGCGGCGAGCGAGGTCTGTTCGGCTGCGTCCGCGAGGATTTCGTTCTTCCGGTTCCAGCGCTTCTGATACGCCTCCGAAGTGAGCGATCCGGCCGAATGATTCGTTAGCTCCAGTTCGCCTTTATAGGTCAGTAAATGCGCGGCTTCGGCGGGCGTGATATCCAAAAACATCTGGTCCGCTTTCGACGAGATCACATGCACCGGCCCGGTTCCTACGCGCACTTCCGGTCCGGTTGGCTCGGACGCAGGCTGAGCCCAAGGAGCTCGCGATTGGTTCGGCGAGGGAAGCACAGTCTCGCTTTTGGTGACAATCGCCTCCAGCAATTTCACCGAAGACTCGGAGGGCGCGCCGCCGGTATCGCCCGTGCCGTAGTAATGATAATCGGCATACACACCTGTTGCCTTGCCATCGAGCTCGATGCGCTTGGGCCAATCCACGGGCGGATTTCTGCGGTTCTCTTCCTCGGCGGGAGTTGGGCTTTTGCTGAGATCGGTGGTGATCGAGCCGCTATAACTGCCCGGATTCAGCGCCGAGATGACGCCTTTGCCATCCGGTCCGATCCACATACCGACATTGAACGGAATTCCTTCGGGTGTATCTTCGGGAGAGCCCGGACCGCCCACCGGAGCCGAGGAGCCCCACGTCAGTTTCTGGGTTGAGAAGCCTTTGATACCGGCATGAAACAGAATGCTCGGAAGCGAGGCCGGGAAGCCGAAGCAATCCGGCAGCATGTACTCGGCGCTTGCGACACCGAATTCGCGCCGGAAGAATTCGTTTCCATATAGAATCTGGCGGAAGATGGATTCCGCGGAGGGAGAATTGACGTCGCTCTCTTCCATGGAAGAACCGGCCGGATACCAGCGGCCCGCGTGAATGAAGTCCTTCACCTTTTCGTAATCGCGCGGATAATACTCCTCCATCATGTGGTAGCGATTGGCGCCGCTAAAGTTGAAGATGTAATGCGGGTACTTTTCGAAGTAGTCGAAGTTGGTGTGCATCGTCTTGGGAATGTACTCGCTGATCACTTGCGGGTACTCCCAGCGCCATTGCGTATCGAGATGCGCGTAACCAACCACAAACAGCGTCGGCTGCTTCGTCAGATCGGGTTTCTGTTCATTTTGCCCGTTCGCCTGCGCGAGGCTCAGTACCATCAAAGCACTGGAGATTGTGAGAAACCGGCCATTCACGGCTGAAATATATCACGCGCATGAATCATTGGGGTGTCTGGGCCATTGCTGCCCTCACAATCTTTGGAATCCTTGTACGTCCGAAACGCTGGCCGGAAGCCGTGTGGGCCTGCTTGGGCGCGATTCTGCTGCTCGTGTTCCGGTTCATCACGCCGGCGCAGGCATTGTCAGCGGTGCAACGCGGGACGGACGTTTATGTTTTTCTCGCCGGGATGATGCTGCTGGCGGAACTCGCGAGACGGCAAGGGCTCTTCGATTGGCTGGCGTCGCATGCAGTGCTCGCGGCACGCGGGTCGCAGTTGAAGCTTTTCTCGCTTGTCTACGTGGTGGGGATTGTTGTTACGACGCTGCTGTCCAACGACGCGACGGCTGTTGTACTGACTCCGGCTGTCTATGCGGCGGTCAAAAAAGCCAGGGGCGCGGTGCTGCCGTATCTGTTTATCTGCGCGTTCATCGCCAATGCCGCGAGTTTTGTGCTGCCCATTTCGAATCCGGCCAATCTGGTCATCTTTGGGAGGGCGATGCCGCCACTTGTCGACTGGCTGCGCTTCTTTGCGCTGCCCTCGTTGCTTTCCATTGCAGCGACGTACTTCCTGCTCCGGTGGCTGTCGAGAAGCGAATTGCGAGGGCCGATGGAGGGCAAGGTTCGAACGGATGATTTGCCCGCATCCGGACGGCTGGTTGCGTTCGGGATTATTGCCTCGGCGATTGTGCTTGTGATTGCGTCGGCTCTTGGGAAAGATCTCGGGATGCCAACGTTGGTCTCGGCGCTGGTCGTGTTCGGCGCGGTGCTGGTTTTGGATCGAACTGCGTTTGTTCCGGTGCTGAAGGATATCTCGTGGGGCGTGTTGCCGCTGGTCGCCGGTTTGTTTGTTGTGGTGGAAGGAATCGATGCAGTGGGCGCTGTCCAAGATGTGCGCGATGCGCTGAATCATGTTGGCCGTTGGGCGCCGCTGGCGGGCACTCTTGCGAGTTCGTTCGGCGTGGCGATTTTGTGCAATATCGGAAACAATCTGCCGGTTGGCCTGCTGACCGGGCGGGCGGTGCAGGATCACATTCCGCAGCTCATTCGAAACGCGCTGGTGGTCGGTGTGGATCTCGGTCCGAATCTCTCGATCGCGGGATCGCTCGCGACGATCCTGTGGCTCATCGCGCTGCGCAGGGAAGGCGAGCACGTAAGTTATTGGGAATTTTTGAAATTCGGAATACTGATCACTCCGCCCGCGCTGTTGCTGGCTAGTGCTGCTTTGCTCGTTGGGCATTGAGCGCGGAATGAGCGTGGAAGGCCAGGGCGACTTTCGACGCGGGTGGGCGGCCCAGCGCATTGCAGATCATCTTTCCGGCCGCGATCAGCTTCATCAGATCGACACCGGTTTCCACGCCCATGCCAGTCAGCATGTAAACCACGTCTTCCGTGGCAACGTTGCCGGCCGCTCCGGGCGCATAGGGGCACCCACCCAGTCCCGCGACGGAGCTGTCCACTACGGTTACGCCAAGCTGCAGGCAGGCCAGAATGTTCGCGAGCGCCTGTCCCCAGGTGTCGTGAAAATGCACGGCAAGGCGGCGCATGGGAACGAGCTCGGCCACTTTGTCGAGCAGCTTTTGCGCCTCGACCGGGGTGCCGACACCGATGGTGTCGCCGAGCGAAATTTCCTGACAGCCCATCTGCCAGAGTTCTTTCGCTGCGGTAGTGACTGCCTCGAACCGGATCTCGCCTTCGTACGGACAGCCGAGCACGCACGAGATGTAGCCGCGAACACGCAAGCCTCGGGCGAGCGCACGTTCGACCACGGCGCGAATTTTTCCCAGGCTCTCGGCAATCGAGCAGTTGATGTTGCGCTGGCAGAATGTTTCGGAGGCGGCGGTGAATACAGCGATGTCGTTTGCGCCGGAATCGAGCGCGGCTTCGAGACCCTTTTCGTTCGGCACGAGCACGGGATAGCGGATGCCGGAACCGCGCCGGAGCTGCTTCAGAACGGCGTCCGTATCGGCCATCTGCGGCACCCAGTCGGGAGAGACAAAGCTGCCCGCTTCGATGGTTCGCAGTCCGGCGTTGGCGAGCGACTCGATCAGAGCTACTTTCACGTCGACGGGAACGGTTTGCTTTTCGTTTTGCAGTCCGTCGCGCGGGCCGACTTCGACGATCCGGACTTCGCTGGGAATCATGGGGCCCCCTCCCTCACGGTCGGGGTTCTGTTCGTAAGCACTAGACCACGCGGTTGGTAGCTGCTTTGGTTTCGACGGAGGGGTCGACCTCAGTCACCGTGAGCATGTTGTAGGCGATCTTGGAGCGGGACGGCAGAAAATGCCAGAGTTGTTCGGCTGCGGCGGCTTCTTCTTTCTGGCTGCCACGCGCGAGACGGGCCGTGGCGGCATCGCCCGCCGCTTCCGCGGTTGCGGCGAGCGCTTCGTACATAGCGGACTCGGCCTTTTTCGTGGTGAACGCCACGATCAGGTTTTGCAAGGTACGCTCCTCCAGCAGGCCACCGGATTCGGCCAGCTTCGGCGTCCCCTCGAGCACCTGATCGAGAAAACTCTTCCGGTCCGAGAGGCGGCCACCGAGTTCCTGAAGGCGTTGCGTGAGCCGCTCCTGCTGCAACCGGGCATCTTCGACGTGGCGCGCAAAGGCGGCGCGCACGTCTTCGTCATCGCCCTCGCCAGCAAAGCCGCGGGATTGCGCTTCCGAACGGGCCTCGGCCGCGATCGCTTCTTCCAAGTAGCGGCACACGACCGCCGTGCTGTTTTCAGCCAACCGCACTCTCCTGTTGGTTAGTTTATGTTACGCAGCAGCGCGCTGCGGGGTGTTGGGCCAAATACCGAGTTCGACGAACTCGGCTTCAAACCGCGCCTGCTCTTTCGGATCTTCGGAGGGCCTGAGTTCCCGGCAGCACTCGCGTAGCGCCTCGTCGAGCGGCATCGCGGTAGCGGATTCTCCCAGAACCGCAATTACCAGTTCCCGGGCCGCCCGGCGCGCGTCATCCGGCGATTTTGCAAACATTAACGCGTCGTACTTCGCGTTGACAAGCTGGGAATGTCGCTTCATAGCGTCCTCTGTTGTTGGATGCGCGGGAAGGATTTTTTGGTGCGTTCGCATTGAGCGACTTCGGTAATTCGCGTTACGAATGTCGCTACCAACTTACGATCTGAAGCCCGTTTACCGACCGGAAATGGCCATCCCTGGTCAACAGCCGTCGAGGGCTTCAAACTCGGCCGCGATCACCTGTTCTACTCGTTTTGTTTCCGAATGCAAGTGGCGCAGCCCACCAAAGGCCGGCTCCATTTTCCCATAAAAATGGGGGAGGAGCGGGTTTTTACCGTCTATAAAAAAAAGAGATACGTCCGAAGCGATGTCCGCAAGGTAGCCCGGGCGATTTTCAAGCAGATGGGGCGATTCCCGTAACTGATTGAAACGATTCAGGAAATAGACGCCTGCATAGTTGTGACCGGCTCACCGGCGGCGGGGGCGATACGCAGTACGCGATCGAGAGTAATCAGGTTATCAGTGAAGGCGCGCTCCATTACATCCTGGCTAGCTGTGTAATCGGGAACAATGGTTTTTAACTCGCGAACCAGAGCTTTGGCGTTGCGATGTTCGCAAGCCTTCCGCAACCGCTGCAAGTGAGCTCTCATATCACCCAGCTCAAAGCCAGTACCGGCGAAGACCTTGATTTTGCTGTGGCGAGTAGGAAGCATGTCTTCCTCGGGAAGACTGAGTTCCTCATACATTTTTTCACCCGGCCTGAGTCCGGTGAATTTGATCTGGATATCCCGGCCGAGTTCCAGTCCTGAAAGCTGAATCAACTGCGTGGCCAAATCGAGGATCTTGACCGGCTTACCCATATCGAGCACGAAGACCTCACCGCCGCGGCCCATGGTGCATGCCTGCAGCACGAGTTGCGAAGCCTCGGGGATGGTCATGAAAAAGCGCTCGATCTCCGGGTGGGTGATGGTAACGGGGCCACCGGCCGCAATCTGTTGTTTAAAGATCGGAATGACGCTGCCATTGCTGCCGAGGACGTTGCCGAACCGGACGGAAACATAGCGCGGACCTCCAGGAGGAAAGGACCGGATCATCAGTTCGGCCACACGCTTGGTGGCGCCCATGATATTTGTCGGATTCACGGCTTTATCCGACGAGATCATGACGAAGTCCTGAACGCCCCATTCCGCAGAGACAGCGGCCAAGTTGTAGGTCCCAAAAACGTTGTTTTCCACCGCCTCGAAGAGATGCCGTTCCATCAGAGGAACGTGTTTGTAGGCGGCGGCATGTAGAACGAGCGAGGGCCGGTACTGCCCAAAGACTTCGCGAAGGCGGTGCATGTTTTGGATGCTGCCGATCTCCGGACAGAAGTGAAGGTCCGGGAAGGAGTGGCGCATCTCGCGCTCCAGAAAAAATAGGGCTGTCTCGGAGATTTCGAAGGCCACCAGCCCAGCCGGCCGGAAGCGGGCGATCTGCCTGCACAGTTCCGAGCCGATGGAGCCCGCGGCGCCCGAGACGAGCACCACCTGGCCTTCGATTTTCGTTCTGATCTTCTCGTTGTCGAGTTTTACGCTGGTACGACCGAGCAGATCCTCCAGCGCCACGTCGCGCAACTGAGTTGTAAGAGAGCGGCCAGAAAGAATCTCCGAAAGCGGAGGCATTGTCTTGAAAGCAACGCCCGCGTTGCGACAGTGTTGCGCGATCCGGGTCATGGCAGCGCCATCGGCGGATGGAACCGCGATGAGAATCTCACTGACGCGATGCTCGGCGGCCAACCGCTTCAGGTCGGGTCCTGCGCCGAGCACGCGCACGCCTTGCAGGAGCAGCCCGGCGTGCTTGGCATCATCGATGAATCCGCAAATCTCATGGGCGAATTCGCGGTTGTTGCGCGCCTCCTGCAGCAGCATGACACCGGCTTGTCCCGCTCCATAGATAAACGTGCGCACACGCGGCGAGCCTTGCCGTTGCGCGCAAAGTTCGAAGCACAAACGCGTACCGGCGCGCACGCCCGTGTTCAGCAGTAAAGAGGTCAGCGCATCGATAATCAAGATCGAAAGCGGACAGCGAACCGGACAGAAGAGGATGAGGACCGCGGCCGCGATCGCGACACCGACGACGTTGGCGGCCAGGACACGAATCAGATCCGGAGTGGAGAAGTATCGCCAGGCTGCATGCGTTCCGCCAAATAGATACAGCGAAGCGGGCTTGACAATCAGCCAGGTAGCGATGGCGAATGCAAAGCAAACACCCATACGGGACGGAATCGCAAAATCGAATCGGAGGAGGAAAGCCGTGACACCCGCCGTCAGAGCCAACAAAAGTTGAACGGCATAAAGCGCACCCACGTGCTTTGCTCCGTTGCCGAGCTCCCCCGAGGTCAGTGTAGAGAGTTTTCTTAACAGTCGCATGCTCATCGGGTTTTAGACGTGAACCGCCGCTTCCCTGCACACGGACCGGCGGGCGGCAGCCGCGCGCACGCGATCGATGACGTAAGTTTGCTCCGCGGACGAAAGGCTGCTGGAACTGGGCAGGCAGATTCCGCGCCGGAAGAGATCCTCACCGACGGCACCTCCCCAACACGCAGCCGACTCATATAGCGGCTGGAGGTGCATGGGTTTCCAGACAGGGCGCGTTTCGATATCCGCGGCGTCGAGCAGCGCGATCAACTCATCGCGCGAGCACCCAAATTCAGCTTCATCAATCAAGAAGCAACTGAGCCAGTTGGTGTGGAGACCATAAGGGGCCTGCGGCATCCACTCAATTCCAGGCAGATCGCGGAAAGCTTCGGCATAGCGTAGCGCGATGGCGCGGCGCTGGCGAACGCGCAGGTCAAGCACGCGGAGCTGCCCGCGCCCTATACCGGCGAGAACGTTGCTCATGCGGTAGTTGTAGCCCAATTCGGCATGATGATAGGCGATACCAGCCTCGCGCGCCTGCGTGGACCAGTGTTTTGCTTTCAGGATCCACTCCGGGTTGTGGGAGACGAGCATGCCGCCGCCGGTGGTGGTGATGATTTTGTTGCCGTTGAACGAAAACACGGCAAGATCGCCGAGCGTGCCCGCGGGCCGTCCCTTATATACGGCTCCGAGAGCCTCGGCCGCATCTTCGAGCACGGGGACGCCATAGCGTCCGCAAGTTTCGAGAATTGGATCCATATCGGCGCATTGGCCGAAGAGGTGGACGACCACAACGGCCTTCGGAAGCTGTCCTTTAGCGGCGGCGCGCGCGAGCGCCTGACGGAGCAGGCCGGGGTCCATGTTCCAGGTGCTCCGATTGCTGTCGATAAAGACCGGCTCGGCTCCGAGATAGAGGATGGGATTCGCGCTTGCGACGAAGGTGAAGTCGGAGCAGAAGACCGTGTCGCCGGGACCAACGCCCAGAGCACGAAGGCCCAGGTGGATGGCAGCAGTGCCACTTGCGGTGGCAAGCGCATGAGTCCCCAGGAGCGAACCGAACTCTTGCTCGAAAGCAGTTACATGGGGGCCGACGGTGGAGAGCCAGTTGGAGGCAAACGCCTCTTGCACAAAGTCCTGTTCCTGGCCGCCCATGTGCGGGACGGAGAGAAGGATGCGGGCGGAGGGTGAAGCGGTTGGAGGGGATGCGAGGCTCTGGCGAGATTTCAGAACACGGGCGGGAACTCCGACAGCGGTGACGCCTTCCGGAACGGACCGCAACACGACAGCACCCGCGCCGAGAATCGAACGTTCGCCGATGCCGCAGCCGGGTAATAGCGAGGCTCCAATCCCGACATGCGCGAAGGCTCCGATACTCACGCCTCCGGCGAGAGTGGCCGAAGGCGAAATATGTACGTGATCGCCTACCGTGCAATCGTGTTCAACGATGGCAGCGGTATTGATAATACAGTTCTCACCAATGATTGCGCCGGTGTTTATAACTGCTCGGGGGAGAACAACAGTTCCGGCGCCCAGTTTTGCGCCAGGTGAGACCAGCGCGGTGGGATGAACAAGGGTAACGGGTGTCCAGCCGAGGGCGAGGGCGCGCGAGAAGCAGCGAGCGCGGGCGCCATTATCGCCGATGGCAATTACAAATGCTGCATGCGCTTCCAGCAAATCAGAGTTGGCCGGCGGTTTAGCGATGGGGCAACCCAGTAAGTTGGCGGCATGGGGTGCATCGTCGACGACTCGCACTTGAGTGTAGCCGAGAGCCTTCGCGGTATCGAGCACGACTTTGGCATGGCCACCAGCACCCCAGATTGTCAGGCCGGCTCGTGTGCATCCGGTTCCGGGACGTTCCCCGCGAATTTGGGCATCGTGACATGCCCCTGTTGCGCCACGCCGTGACTCCGAAGCACTGTCGAGAACGTCATCCATAAAATTTTTAAGTCGAGCGACAAAGAAAAATTCTCGATATACCAGAGGTCGAGATCAAATTTCTCCTGCCACGTAAGAGCATTCCTTCCGTTGACCTGCGCCCATCCCGTGATGCCTGGCTTCATGTCATGCCGGCGCCGCTGGAGATCGTTATATCGTGGCAGATACTCAAGCAGCAGCGGCCGCGGCCCGACCAGGCTCATATCGCCTTTGAGCACGTTCCAGAGTTCGGGCAGTTCGTCGAGACTGGTGCGTCTCAAAAACTCTCCGAGGCGAGTGAGCCGTTCACGATCGGGCAACGGTTCGCCGTTGTGGCAATACGCGTCGCGCATGGTGCGGAATTTAAGCATTTGAAACGGGCGCTCGTTGAGGCCCGGGCGGATTTGACGGAAGAGCACGGGACGCCCCATCCGCAGCCGTACAAACAAGGCAATCATTGCGAGGAGCGGGGCAGCAATAGCCAGAGATATTGAGGAAACGCATATGTCCAAAGTTCTTTTGGCCGCGCGTTTCATGAATTGTTGGCGCAACCCGGCGCGCGATTCAGATACGAGCGATTGATATTCAGACAAAATCGCTCGCCAGACATCCTCCGGACAAAAGAGATGCAAGACGCGTTCCCGGGCTTGCTTGCCGTGCCGGTCTCGGAGCTGTGGATCTTTGAGGTAGCGCCGTAAAGCTTTTTCGAGCTGCAACGAGTTCCCGACATCCACCAGCAAGCCCGTGGCACCGTCAACAACGGAGTCGATGGCGCCGACGGCACGCGTGGTTACCGAGGGAATCCCCATGGCAGCACTCTCCAGTACCACGCTGGGAAGCCCCTCGCGATAGGACGGCAACGCAAAAAGATCGAGCGCCGCGTAAAACTGCGGCATATTTGCGAACTGGCCGAGCATTCGGACACGAGAATCGGACTGAAGCCCCCGAAGGACTTCCGGCGGCAGAGCGTCCCGATTTTCGGGACATCCCGCGATTAGAAGATATGTGTTCGGGAACTCTTCGCGAATTGCAGTCCATGCCCTATACAGCTCACTGAGACCTTTGTCGCGAACTAACCGGCCGGCGAACCCGATGATCAGGTCTCCCGGTGCAAAGCCAAGCGCTGCTCTACTTTCTCCTTTTGCGTGTGGAACCGGGCAAAATGCTTTTTTTGCTTCCACCCCGTTGCTGCTGCCGTAGTGCAGAACGGCAAGCTTTTCAACAGGACATAACTTTTCTTCCGCCATTTGCGCGGCAACGGACGGGCTGACGCATAGCACGCGGGTTGCTAGCACGGATGGAAGCTTAGTCGACCATAGCAGTAGTGCCCGACCAAAACCGCTGGCAGTCGAGTGCGGAAGACCATGACTATGAAAGATTCGATGAGGAACACGCGCTGCCCAAGCTGCGATGACGCCGACAAGACTTGCCTTAGGAGTGTGGACGTGAACAATATCGGGGCGCTCGCGGCGGAACAACGCAAAGAGGTTGCATATCGAAACGATGTCTTGTAACGGGGAGATCCGCCGCACCATGCGGACCGCGTGGGTACGGACCGCTTCCCGTTCGCCAAAGGCGGCGAGTTCCGGGCCCGGGCTCGAAACGATGTGCACGTCGAGTCCCTCCGATCTCATGAACGCGGCCTGTCCTCTGAGGAAACCGAGGCTTTGCGTTGTTGTGATCAGGTGGAAGAGTTTCATTTGCGCGGGGTAAGTATGGGCATGGCGACGGTGCACAAAGCCAAGCGTCCCGATAAGCCCGGACGCGGCGGGCAGGAGTGCCCGCGCCACAAAGAGGCCGAAGATGTTCAGAGCTTGATGATTTTTTCCGACTTGAAGCCTCTCAAGGCGTTCCGTGTATCAACGATCAACTTACTGTTTTCGAGTATTGCCTTATAATCCAGGCTCCCGTGATCCGTCACAATCACGACGCAATCCGATTGAGCAGCGCTGGTGAGCAAATCCTGAGATTCCAGCAGCTTTCCATTCATCTGAATTTTAGGAACGTATGGGTCTGAATAGGTGACGCTGGCACCCTTACGCTCGAGAAGCAGGATGATGTCGAGGGCAGGAGATTCGCGAACATCGTCAATATCGCGCTTATAGGCCGTACCGACAATGTGTACATGCGAACCACGAAGCGGTTTGTGGACATCGTTCAAAGCGGTCTGGATCTTTTCAATGACGAATTCAGGCATGCGGCCGTTTACTTCACCAGCCAGCTCGATGAACCTCGCCTGAAAGCCACTCTCCTTGCTTTTCCACGAAAGATAGTACGGATCGATCGGAATGCAATGCCCACCCAAGCCCGGGCCAGGGTAGAAGGGCATAAAGCCGAACGGTTTTGTCGCGGCTGCATCGATGACTTCCCAGACATCGATGTTCATGCGTTCGCACATGACGGCGAGCTCGTTTACAAGCCCGATGTTAATCATCCGGAACGTGTTTTCGAGCAGCTTTACCATTTCAGCGACGCGGGTGCCACTCACAGGCACGACGGTCTCCAGTGCCTGCTTGTAGAACAACGTGCCGATTTCCGTACAGTTCGGAGTAATGCCTCCGACGACCTTTGGGATGTTTGCGGTTTGGAACTTCGGATTACCAGGATCGACGCGCTCAGGTGAAAAGCAGAGAAAGAAATCCTCGCCAACTTTCAAGCCCGATTCGGCGAGTCTTGGAAGGATGAGCTCGTCGGTTGTGCCTGGATATGTAGTCGACTCAAGCATGACCAGAAGGCCGGGACGCACATACCGGGCAATTGCTTCGGCGGCAGAGATAACGTAGCTCATATCAGGATCTTTGGTTTTCCGAAGCGGCGTAGGAACGCAGATGTCCACCGTGTCAAGTTCGGCGATGACGGAGAAATCCGACGTGGCCCGAAGCTTACCGCTTTTCACAAGACGCGTAAAGGTCTCGCCATCGACGTCTTTAATGTACGAGCGACCGGAATTGACGAGCTCGATCTTTGACTGCTGTACGTCGATACCGACGACGTCGAAGCCGGCTCTGGCGAACTCGACAGCGAGCGGTAGGCCGACATAACCAAGGCCGATTATGCCGACTCGCGCCTTCCTCGTTTTGATTCGCCTTCGAAGCAAATCGACCGGGCTGGTTGTTTGCGCAACGGTGGTTTCTAGAGTTTCGGTGATTAGCAAGGATGTAGCCTCTGACATTCAATTGCGGCCGAGTCAGGCCATTTCTTATCCACAGAGGTAGTGAGGGATGGACGGGAGTAGTCTCCGATGCTTATGCGGCCGCCGGTTTTTATCGGCCAGGGCCACTTTTCATGAGATAAATCCGATGCTGCAGGTACTGAACTTTTGCGTATACATCTTGTATCCGCAATTTAATTTGCCGCGGACTATCAGGATGCTCTGCCGGGCGATTTTCTTGGCCGACAGACGATCCGCCGGGAATTTGAGGGCGGCAACTGCGAAACGGCTTCATTGAGAACTCAGAGAGCGCGAGCATCATCCGGAGGCGCCTTGCTCGGGCGATTCCGTATCAGTGCAGGGCTGATAGGCCTGAACAAACCCATTTCGAGATGAAATTCGTAAAGCGGGAAGCGCGGAATCACGTCGTGACATTCCGCCTGACCCAACCAGAATACGAGCGCTTAAAAACGGTTTGCGAGGAGAGCGGCAGTTCTATTTCCGATGGAGCACGGAGTGCGGTGTTAGCTCTCAGTCCCGAGATGGAACTTTCCGGCGTAGCCGACATACCGTTTGACAAGTTCGAAAAGAAATTAGACCAGATTATTGACTTGCTGCGAGGACTAAATACCTGAGAGCTACTAACATGCCACAACTTACTACCGAAGCCCTTGAGCATCTGCAAGCCGCTCTCCTTGCCGCCGAAACCCCGGAGACCGAGAGCGAAATCTCTCTCATCGATGTATTTACTACTCTTCTGCAGCACAAACGCCTGATCCTTAGCGTAGCTCTTGCCACAGGGCTCATGTCGGCAGTTATCGTCTTTCTTCTGCCGCCTTGGTACACGGCCGAAGCGACCATCCTCCCTCCGCAGCAGCAACAGTCTTCTTTAGCCGCTCTCG
Organism: Bryobacteraceae bacterium; assembly: GCA_035651215.1. GTDB lineage: Bacteria > Acidobacteriota > Terriglobia > Bryobacterales > Bryobacteraceae > Bog-105. Next base: position 102,191 of record DASRGE010000052.1, on the reverse strand, counting down.
CTTCCGGCGCGCTCGGAGGCCTGGCGGCGTCCGGCATGGCGTCTTCGCTCGGGATCAAGAATCCGGCCGATGTTTATATCGGCATCCTCGAAAGCCGGACGCTTACGGATGGGCTCATCTCGGAATTTCATTTACAAGCGGTTTACAACAAGAAGCTACTGTCGGAAACGCGCAAGGAACTAGCGAAGCATGCCTCGTTCAGCAGCGGCAAGGATTCTCTTATCAGGATCTCCGTAGAAGACCACGATCCCAAACGGGCGGCCGCTTTGGCGAATGCCTATGTCGACGGGCTCTATAAACAAAACTCCCGCCTAGCGTTGACCGACGCCTCGCAGCGCCGGCTGTTTTTCGAACAACAGCTTGCGAAAGAGAAGGACGCACTCGCCAGCGCCGAGATCGCGTTGAAGAATACCGAGCAATCCACTGGATTGCTGGCGCCCACAGGGCAGGCGGAAGCGCTTATTCGCGCCGCCGCACAGCTTCGGGCCCAAATTGCGAGCCGCGAAGTCCAACTCCAGGCTATGCGCACTTTCGCGACAGACGAGAATCCGCAGGTGCAGATGCTGCAGCAAGAGATCAAAGGCTTTCAGGCCCAGCTCACGAAACTCGACGCCAAGAGCAGTTCGGATTCCAGCTTCGATCTTTCGGCGAGTAAGCTGCCTGAAGCAAGCCTCGAATATATCCGCAAGCTTCGCGACTTGAAATACCACGAAACCCTTTATGAGCTGCTCGCCAAGCAGTATGAAGCGGCACGGATCGATGAGGCGAAACAGGCGCCAGTGATTCAGGTGGTGGATCGGGCGGTAGTGCCGGATAGGAAGTCATGGCCGCCACGATCGGTTCTCGTTGGCATATCAGCTCTACTTGGGTTTATCTTGGCCGCGGTAGGTGTCCTGAGCGCTCAGCACGTCAAGAAACTCCTGGTCGATTTCAACGCAGGGAAGCCGAACAATCTAAGTAATTCCGCGTTCGAACGACAGGCGTATTAGAGTTCGCACCGCTATGAGCGCACAACCGACGGGCATAGTGCTCCCACGCATTGCCGGAGCTAAGCGAATACGCTCGGCTACACTTCGGTGCCAGCTTCTCTGGAATTCGTACGGCGCCAACTGTTCGTGGGCGCTCCTGTCCTCGGCCGTGTTGCAGATTCAGAACATCTCGCTCAGCATCATCTTCGCACGATGTCTATCGTCAAATGAGTTCGGTAGATATGCCCTGGTTCTAAGCACTCTTTCAGCCGCGGTGTCGATCGCCAGCTTGTCAATGGGCATGACAGCAACGCGCTGCGTATCTTTTAACCTGTCTTCGAAAGATGCCAGTCTTGAGCGATCTCTCGCGCTCTGCAAGTCCATTGCGGTGGTGACTGGTCTATTAGCCGTTGGCGTCCTACTATGTTTTGCGCGTCAGCTTGGGGCAGCAATTGGCAGGCCGGAGCTAGCGCCAGCACTCCGGTTTGGCGCACCATATGCGCTATTTATGACGATGAACGGCTTTCAAACCGGTGCTCTCGCGGGATTTCTGGCATTTCGTCAAACGGCCCAGATTAATGCCGTGCAGCTTGCGATAAGCATAGTGCTGAGCGTGCTGCTGACGCGTTATGGCCTCATCGGCGCGATTGTCGCGTTGACTGCAATCAGCCTATGTACGTGGTCACATACGGGCCTGGTGCTCCACCGAGTTTTGGCGCGGAACTATATCTCTCTCGACTACAGGCGCTGTCTCGTCGACCGCCGTCCAGTGACAGACATCGCTCTGCCCGCGTCCATTGCTGGCGTGCTAGTCTCAATTGCACTGTGGGCACTTATAGCAATCAGTAGTATGCAGCCGAATGGTATCGCCGTTATAGGCGCATTTGCAGTCGCGACTAACTTCCGGCTTGGAATACTATTTGTTCCGGTGGTCCTTCAACGAGTATTGGCCGCATATCTGTCACGAGCAGAATATAGGAATAATCCCGCTGCGTACAAGAGCCTGTACCGGAAAGGCGTGGTGTTTAGCGTCGGTCTTGCATTCTCGGCGGCTCTTACAACTTTTGCGCTTCGCAAGCCGCTCCTCGGCTCCTTCGGACACTCCCACCAGGTCGATAGTGGCTTCTTTGCGTTGCTTTTGATAGCGGGCGTGGTGGAGGCATACGCGACATCTGTATATCAGGTTATCGGAACGATGGCTTCTTTAAAGTGGCAAACGCTAGTAATGCTGATCTGGAGTCCGAGTCTGGTATTTATAGCTTGGCTTTGCGCTCATCGGCAAGCCGGCACGCTTGGAATGGCGACCGCTTTGCTATTTGCTTGGATAGCCGCATCAGTAGCATATACCGTAATTGCCCGAATGTTACTCGCCAACTTGAAGAGTCGACGGACAACAAATGACCATGTCTGCGGGTCTATTTGCCTTAAACCGGAAGCCACACCTCTATGAACCGAAGGCTGGCGGTACTCTCCCCTATGGATCTGCCTCAGAAAGGGATCGCGGCAAGCGGGCATGTTGCATTTTACGCGCACCCAATCAAGATAGATGCCGTCACAGTAGCATTATTCGCCTGGATTGTAGTGGCGCTCAGCTCCGAAATCAATACGTTCTATGTACCGTATGTCGATTGGCTCTCATTGCCATTCATTCTCGTCATAGCCAGTCGGAACGCGCGTCGATTACGTTTGCCGATTTGTAGACCATCTTTAGGGGCGATCCCTCTGGTCGGGATCATGGCACTTACATCAATGCTAAACAACATGAATGTTCAGGGCCTGTTGCAGGCGACCAAACTGTCTTTTATTTTCCTGATTTTGTGTCCCATGATCGGCGGAGAGTCGAAGTTCGTTCGCGTGAGCATGCTTTCAGCGGGATTTGCGACCATTCTCAATGCGGTACTGATGGTGTTCGGACGACTTGGTCTGCTTCCGACCTCTGCAGAGTACGGAGCCGCCCGTTGGGGAACCGTTCTCAACCTTCCTGGTCCACTCGCATTTCTTGGTCTGCTTACATTTGGATATGGCGCATACGGTTCTCTTCAAAGCAAGAGACACAAGTGGTGGTATTTCGCCGTCGCTGTTAGCTCGGTCTACATAGTTCTGGCAGATGGCTCCAGAACGGGTGCTCTCTGCTTGATTCTTCTCACCGTTTATGTTGCTTGTGTGAGTTTGCGCTCAAGAACGAACCGTAGAACTGCATTTCGCAGATTGCTCTGCCTGACAGGGGCCGTGCTTGGCGTCACGATCATCGCTGGAGGGCGGAGTACGCTTCAGACCGGCTCGGGCCTTCCGGTCAACTCTCGGGTAACTAAGCTGTTCGAAGGCAACACGGGTGGGATCGGAGATACGATTCAGGACAACGATTTAGCGCGTTACGGAGCGATGGTGCTTGCGATTAACGAAATACGTATGCATCCGCTTTGGGGTCACGGGTTAGGATCAACAAAATACTTCCCAGACGGCGAAACTGTCGTTGTGCATAATGCTTATTTGCAATCCTGGGCGGATCTTGGGCTACTCGGGTTTCTCGCAATTACTTTGACGTTGTTATGGTGGGTGCCGCAGCTTCGCGGGGCCGTGAAGTCTATTCAAAAGTTACCCTTTCCAGGACTTCGAGCGTTGCACCACGGTGCGATTTGCGGACTGTTTGCCTATTCTTTCATTTGTCTTTATCACCCGATCGGCGTGGAGATTTCCGATTGGATACACTTCATCATTCCCTCTTCTATTTTCCATGCCCTGTTAAGGTCAGCGGGCCTAGCATATTCACCGCCTCGAAAAAATGGAGCGATTTAGCGTAGTAATAGCAACCCGGAACCGATCTCGTCTCGTCGGCCGGGCAATTTCATCCGCCGCGGCTGAGGGAATCGCTAAACCGGACATCATCGTTGTAGATGATGCTTCGGAGGACGGCACGGAAAAGGTGGTAAGAGCCGAGTTTCCGGAAGTCACGTACGTGCGACTCAACCATTGTTCTGGGCCAGGACCAGCACGCATGGCTGGCCTGAGAGCCGCGAGAAGCCGGTACGCTCTGATTCTTGATGACGATGACAACCTAATCCGAGGAGCGTGCTCTAAAATCGCGGCCCACATCGGAGAGGATACGTGCCTGGCTCAGAAACCGGTGCTTTTCTTCAGTGGATCTGGAGCCACAATGCCAGGCGACTTCATTCTCCTGCGCCCTACACATCTGCTTAACGGTATGCTGCGTGGTGATTTTGTACCAGTGATCAATGTGGCGGCTTTTCTGGAGGCGTCGTACGAATACCCAAAGATCAGAGTCGGCGGTGAGGGATTGCTCTGGTTACAAATAGCTGAGGACGCAGGAATCCCAGCATGGAGCACGACCGTAACACAGGTGAACGGAGACGCTCCCAATCGGCTCACTTCAGTCAAGAATCAGATCAACCGCGCGCGGGAATACGCAGAGCTGCAAGATCTTTATCTGACACAACACTCTGATCTGCTTCGCCGATGGGCTCCCGAAGAGCTGCGGATACGTCGACTGGGATCTGCTGTGTATTGGCTTCTGGCGGGAGACCGGAAGAGTGCGAGGCAGCGCGGGAGATCTGGCGAACTTGGCGCTCTGCATTCAATCACGATTATTGCGCTAAGCATTGCGCCAATTCCATTTGTAAGGATAGCGTTTTCAGCATATCGCCGAACGACAGCGCGGGCGCATTAGCGCTGGAATCCAAATCCCAATACCCAATGCCCTCAATCGTCCACATCATCACCGATCTAGACATCGGTGGAGCGGAAATGATGCTCCACAAAGTTATCACTAACCTAGATCGCAATCGTTTCGCGTCGAGAGTCGTGTCTCTTACTGGCGATGGTCCGGTTGGCGAGCGCATCCGCAGACTGGGGGTACCGGTACATACGCTGAACATGATTCGCGGGCGGATAACTCCGGCTCGCGTCGTTACGCTCGCGCGATGGCTGCGGGTTTGGAAGCCCGATGTGGTGCAGACGTGGATGTACCATTCAGATCTGGCCGGGAGCCTTGCCGCGAGGCTGGGGGTTCGATCGCGCATCGTGTGGAATATCAGGCATGGCAATTTATCGCGCGACGTGAACAGTCCAATGACGTTAAAGGTCGCAAAGGCATGCGCGCTGCTGTCCCGTTGGATACCTTGCCGGATCGTGTGTTGCTCGGACGAATCTCGCGAACTCCATGCGTCGTTCGGGTACGCGCGCCGCCGACTCGTGACCATCCCGAACGGATTCGATTGCGACGCGTTCCGGCCCGATTCTCAAAGCCGCGCTGATTTCCGGCGGGAACGATCCATCCCGCCAGATGCGATCCTCATCGGAATTGCCGGAAGGTTCGATGTTCAAAAAGACTATCGCACGTTCGTCCGCGCCGCGCGACAGGTGCAGGCCGCTCATCCTTCGACACATTTTCTCCTGTGCGGCCGGGGCATCGACCAAAGCAATCCCGAACTCACCGGCTGGCTGGGGGAGGAGCAATTGACAGAAAACGTACATCTGCTCGGGATGAGAGAAGATATGCCGCGTATTTTTGCAGCGCTAGACATTGCTGTCTCTTCGTCCACCGGGGAAGGATTCTCGAACGTGCTGGGCGAAGCGATGGCGAGCGGGGTGCCTTGCGTAGCCACAAATGTGGGCTCTGCGGCTATGTTAATCGGCCAGACGGGCCGCATCGTGCCGCCTTCCCAGCCCGAGGCGCTGGCCGGGGAGTGTTCGGGGCTGATTGAAGCGGGCGCGGCTTACCGGCGCGAATTGGGGCAGCAGGCAAGGTCCCGCATGTTGGAACACTTCAGTATCAAGGCAGTCGCCCGCCGTTATGAGCAGCTTTACGAGGACATCGCGCAATGTGCGGCATAGCGGGCTTCCTTACCTCACGTGGGGGCACTGGGGAGCCGGCCCGGGAGTCGATCGCCGCGATGATCCATGCGCTCTCTCATCGGGGTCCGGATGATTCGGGAGAATGGATTGATACACATGCCGGCGTCGCGCTCGGCCACACACGACTCTCGATTCTGGACCTTTCTCCGCTCGGCCACCAGCCCATGCGATCCCGCTGCGGGCGTTACGCCATTGTCTTTAACGGAGAGATCTACAACCATAAGGACCTGCGAAGCGAGCTGATCACGCAAGGAGTGAAATTCCGGGGCAGCTCGGATACGGAAGTGCTGGTCGAGGCCATAGCGCACTGGGGGCCACGAGAAGCGGTGGCGCGCTCCAACGGCATGTTTGCGATTGCGGCTTGGGACTGCAAGGGGCGCGTTCTTCATCTGTTTCGGGATCGCATTGGCGAGAAGCCGCTGTATTACGGATGGGCCGGCGGAGCCTTCGTATTTGCTTCGGAACTCAAGGCCATCCGCTGTTACACGGATTTCGATAACCGAATCGATATGGCTGCTGTCGGACAGTTCTTGAAGCGCGGTTATATACCGGGCCCGCTATCCATATTTCTGGGCATTCGCAAGCTTCCGCCGGGAACGCACCTCAGAATTCGAGCTGACAATTACGGGGCGGAGCCGGAACCTCAGCCGTACTGGTCCTTTGGGGAAATATTGCGGGGCGCAGCCGAGCGGCCATTCCGGGGGACAGAAGCTGAAGCATCGGAGCTTCTCGAAAAGCTACTGCTTGATGCGGTGCGGATCCGCATGCAGTCGGATGTCCCTCTCGGAGCGCTGCTCTCGGGCGGCATCGATTCGAGCACCGTGGTCGCAATGATGCAGGCGCAGTCGGCAAGACGGATAAAGACATTTACGATCGGATTTGAATCGACGACGTACAATGAAGCCCACCATGCGGCGGCCATCGCGAAGCACATCGGTACGGATCACACGGAGCTAACAGTCCGATCGCGCGAGGCATTGGAGATTATTCCAAAGCTAGCCTGGATTTACGACGAACCGTTCGCAGATTCATCGCAAATTCCAACTTGTCTGGTATCCCAGCTCGCGAGGCGCCATGTTACCGTTGCGCTCTCAGGCGACGGAGGGGATGAGCTCTTTGGAGGTTACGAGCGATATGGCTGGGGACGCAAAATCTGGGCTATTCGGAACCGAATGCCGCCCGCAATCCGGCGAGTGGCGGAATCGCGGCTGCGGTGGGTACAGGCAGCGGGTTTGCTTGCCAACAATTCCGGATTGTCGCGGCTATTCGCGCAAAAGCTTCCGGTCCGTAACTTCAGTGATAAAGCAGAGAGGCTAGGTTCGCTGCTGGCCTGTGGTACGCCCGCCGACATGTACGACGCGCTTACATCTTTATGGAACAATCCGGCCGATTTACTGTCGCAGGATGCGGTATCTCCCCCATTGCGGTCCAAGAACTTCATCGAGGGATGGTCGTTGACCGAGCAGATGATGGCGGCCGATACGCTGTGCTATCTTCCAGACGACATTCTTGTAAAGATCGACCGAGCAGCGATGAGCGTTGCGCTTGAAGGACGGGTACCCCTTCTTGATCACCGAATCATTGAACTTAGCTGGTCTTTACCCGCCAGAATGCGTATACATCATTCGAAACCCAAGTTAATGCTGCGCAATGTGCTGTACCGCTACGTGCCGCGGGAACTGATCGATCGGCCCAAGATGGGGTTTTCCGTTCCGCTGGGGCAATGGCTCAGATCCGAGCTGCGGCCTTGGGCCGAATCGCTGCTCTCCGAAGCGCGCCTCGCGCGGGAGGGCCTTCTGAATCCAGCCTGCATTCGCAAAAAATGGGAAGAGCACGTTTCCGGCGAGCGGGATTATGGGCACCAAATCTGGAGCATATTGATGCTTCAGGAATGGCTCTCACAAATGCATTCGCAGCGCGTGCCGCAAGCCCAGCTTCTTGCATCGCGGTAGCGCCCGAAGGCCCAGAACTGCGACATCGGGAAGCTGCACTGCTCGCCGATCCATCCCGTATTGGGGCTATGTTCTATTAAATTCCTGATATGACGCGACTTAGCGAAGGGATGGGCATCTGAGGAGTGGAGGCAGTTAGTTATGAAACGGGTTCTTCCCACTGCGATGTTAGCTATTTTGAGTGTCGTGTTTACTGGGACCGGGTTGCCGGCGCAGGCGGCCTCTTATCATGATTCGGATCACTATCGACAGGTCGAGCACCGCGACCGCAACGATCATAATCGGTGGCGCGATGACCGGGTTCGGTATGACGAGCATCCTCGCTATGACGGGCGGTATTACGATTACGGCCGCGACTCGCATGCGGGGCGCGATGCGGCCATAGTCGCCGGCAGCGCGGCGGCGGGCGCGGCGATCGGCGCCGCGGCTGGACATGGGCAGGGCGCGGTGGTCGGCGCGATTCTGGGCGGTGTTGCCGGATTGGCAATCGATCAGGCGACCCAGCATCACGGGTACCGGTAAGACCGCTTCCTGGCGGTCGCGGCTCGGAATCGAGTTACACTGCGAACGATGCAGTTCGGTAGGTTGACCAGACGGAATGTGCTCGCGCTACTGGGCGCCCCGGTGGTGGGCGCCTGGGCGCAGGGCGTGTCGTCGCGCGGGGTGAAGCCGCAGCCGCGCGGGAAGCCGTCGGGTCTGCCGTTTAATGCGTGTTTTGTGGATGTGGCGGCGCAGGCTGGTTTGCACGCTCCTTTAATTTATGGGCCGCCGGATCATAAGACCTATATTCTGGAGACGGTCGGGTGCGGGTGCGCGCTGTTCGATTACGACAACGACGGCTGGCTCGATATTCTGCTGCTGAGCGGCTCGTTGATGCAAGGCCCGCCGCCGGGCGCGTTCAACCGCTTATATAAGAACAACCGGGACGGCACGTTTACGGATGTTTCGGAGAAGTCGGGCCTGGGGCGCAGCGGATGGACGTCGGCGGTGGCGATCGGCGATTACAACAACGACGGTTTCGACGACCTCTTTATTACGTACTACGGGCACAACGCGCTGTTCCGCAATAACGGCGACGGGACGTTTACGGATGTGACCGAAAAAGCCGGTTTGCTGGGCGCGGCGACGAAATGGGGCTCGGGCTGCACGTTTGTCGACTATGACCGCGATGGACATTTGGACCTGTTTGTCGCGAATTATCTGCAGTTCGATCCGGAGAAGATTCCGAAGCCGGGCGAGAGCGCGTACTGCAACTGGAAAGGCATTCCCGTGAACTGCGGGCCGCGCGGGTTGCCGCCGGGGAGCGTGGAGCTGTTCCATAACAACGGCGATGGCACATTTACGGATGTCAGCGAAAAATCCGGCGTGGCGAAGGCGAAGGGCAGTTATTGCATGACGTCGGTGGCGGCCGATTTCGATAACGACGGCTGGCCCGATATTTATGTCGCGTGCGATTCGACGCCCAGCTTTCTGTTTAAGAACAACCGTGACGGAACGTTCACCGAGATTGGGCTGGAGAGCGGGGTCGCGCTGAATGAGGACGGCATGGAACAGGCCGGGATGGGGCTGGGGATCGGCGATTACAATCTCGACGGCAACCTGGACATTTTGAAGACGCACTTTGCCGATGACACGGCGGTGCTGTATCGGAATGATGGCAAGGGCGGTTTCGAGGACGTGACGAACTCGGCGGGATTGGGAGTGGAGACGCGCTTCATCAGTTGGGGCGCGGGCATTTTCGATCTGGACAACGATGGGTATCCGGATCTGCTGTGGGTGACGGGCAGCGTGTATCCGGAGATCGAGAAGTCGCTGCCGAATTACCCGTTTAAAGATCCGCGGATTGTGTTTCGGAATTTGCGGAACGGGCGGTTTGAGGAGCTGCTGGATCAGGCCGGACCGGGCATTGCAGCGCCGCATGCGAGCCGCGGGGCGGCGTTCGGCGATTTCGACAATGACGGCGACATCGATGTGCTGGTGATGAATTTGAATGAGCCGCCATCGCTGCTGCGCAACGACATGAAGGGCGATAACCGCTGGCTCAAGGTGAAGCTGATTGGGACGAAGTCGAACCGCTCGGCGATCGGGGCGCGCGTGACGGCGCATTATGGCGGGAAAATCCAGGCGCAGGAAGTGTTGAGCCAGGCGAGCTTTTATTCGGTGAACGATTTGCGGCTGCATTTTGGGTTGGGTTCGGCGGAAAAAGCGGACCTCGTAATTCGGTGGCCGAACGGGGCGACGGAGCGGATTCCGAACGTGCAGGCGAATCATCTAGTGACGATTCGGGAGGGCGCGGGGATAGTCAAGAGCGAGGCGTGGCCGGCAAAGCGGATGTGAGGTGGTTGTGAAAGAATCAAGGTTGTGTTGCTGCCGCTGTTAGCAATGTTCGTCCAGGGCTTGCCGGTGGATCCGGCGGTGATGCAAGCCTACGCGGCCCATGCCACGGCGGTTACGGGACAGGTTACACGCATTCGCGACGACCGGCCATGGGCGGTGAGTTCGGGTGAACGGGTTCCGGTCCGGCAGATCATTACGACCGGGGCCGATGGGTACGCGCGGTTCGAAGTGGCGGGCGGTAGCAGTTTCGAGCTGTTCAGCAACTCGCGGGTGATCTTCCGACAGAATACGGCAAACACGGGCGATTTGCTGGACGTGCTCGCCGGACATGTGCGGATTCATTTACAGCCGGTGGCGGGGCAAACGCAGCAACGCGTGTTTACGCCGTTCGCAATCATCAGCGCGCATGAGCCGGCGACGATTGCGCTGGCGGTGGATGAAAACGAAGCGGTGCGGGTGGATGTGGTGGAGGGCGAGATTCATGTGCAGCATACGCTCCGGCCGACCAGCGAGCCAGTGACGGTGAAGGCGATTGACGCGATTCTGATTTATCGCGATGAACCGATTTCGCGTCAGATGGATCGCGGTTCGCTGTACCGGTACACGGTGAAGTCGCTGCACGATTTATGGGGGGCGATTACCTTTCAAAAACAACACCTACTGACGGCAGGACCGGGAACATTTTGTCGATTGTGACGTAGGCGAGCCGGTTGGAAGGATAGTAGCCGTCCATGCTGTCGAAGCGGTAGTTGGCCCGGTTCGTCACGTTCATCACTTCGCCGTAGAGAGTGGTTTTCCAGGCGCGGTGCGTCCAGACTTTATTGATCCGGACATCCAGGCGCTGGTAGGGACCGATGCGGAACGTGTTGCGTTCGCTACTCAGGCGGTATACAGGACCGATTGGAATTTTATAGAGCTGGTAGTAACCGGGGAGCGGGAAGCCGCTGCCATAGGTCCAGCGGGCGCTCAGGTTGATGGTGGGGCGAATGCGGTAACCGGCGTAGGCGCCGATGGTATGGCGCTGATCCCAATCGGCCGGAAACGTCTGGTTCAAGATGCCGTCGTGCATCCAGCTTTTGCTGTAGGCGTAAGAAACCCAGCCACTCAGGCCATTGGCGCTGACGCGCTGCAAAAAGACTTGGGCTCCGCGGGAGCGCTCTCTCAGGGAGTTTGTATAGAGAGGATTGCGCGGCGGGATGAATACGATTGAGCCGATGAGTCTCGGATCGAGAAAGGGCTGATAGGTCAGGTCGCGGTCTTCGCGGTCGTAGAGTTCGGCGCGCAGGCGGATGCGCACTCCGATGCGCTGCTCGATTCCGGCAACGGCGTGAGTGGAGCGCAACGGTAAAAGAGCACGGCTGCCCAGGTTGGAAAAGAATTGCGAGATTTCGGGGAATTGCGAGTACTCGCCCCAACCCAATTCGATGCGGGTTGACGAAGTGATGCCAAGGGCGAGCGAGCCCTGGGGAGAGGCGACGGAGACGGCGTCTACCGAGTGGCGATCCCAGCGCAGGCCACCGCTGAAATGCAAGCGGCCGTTCCAGGCACTCCAGGACTGACCGAGGAACCCGCCAGTGAGAAGGCCGTTTCCACGATAGAACTCCTGGACCTGAACGACGGTTGGGGAGTTGTATTGATTGGCGTATCCGGCGTCGGCGATAGAGCGCAGGTTCACGCCCGCGTTGAGCGGATTGCGGGAATTCCACATCCAGGAGACGCTCCCGTTCCAGGCCCACTCGCGGTAATTGCCGCTGGCGAGCGGCGCGCGCCGGGGATTGCGGTCGTTGAAGCTGTCGCCGATCCAGGCGACGTGATTTGTGATGAGCAAACCGTCGCTCGGGGTATAGCGCCAGCCGAAATTCGCGAGCTTCAGGCGCTGATCGGCGAGCATGAGGGAGTTCGCTCCAAGCTGGCGTATGACGCTGGTGCGGTTCAGGCCGGTGTTGCTGTCGATGAGGTCGAGAGTCAAAGTTTGGCGCGGCCCCACATTACAGGCCAGACGGCCCTGAACATCTTCGATTCCGAAGGCCATGGAGGGATCGGTGAGGGCCTGGTTAAGAATGTACTGCAAATAGCTTTTGCGAAAGCCGGTGATCCAGGAGCACTGGTTCAGTTGGCCGAGGGGGCCTTCGGCCATGCCGCCCGCGTCGGCGAAGTTGGCGAACAGGCGGAACGAGTAGCGGTCCCGGCTGCCATCGCGGAGATCGACATCGAGGACCCCGGCGGAGCTGTCCTGGAACTGCGCCGGGAAGGCGCCGTCGTAGACCTCGATGTGATCCACGAGGTCGGTATTGAAGACGCTAGCCGATCCGGATACATCGGTGCCTTCTACGGTGTGAACGGCGTCGTGGAGCAGGATGCCGTCCAGATAGATGCCGATGCGGTTGAAATCGGCGCCCTGGATGGAAAAGCGCGCCTCGAAATCGTCGTTGGAGGCGACTCCGGGCACGGCCTGAACGGCGCGAAGGGGGTCGTCGGCGAGAACAGTGCCGAGGTTCTTGAGGTCGTTGCCGCCGAGAGAGAACTGGCCGGGCTGGTTCTCGTTGACTGGATCGAAGAGCGATCCGGATCGGACGGTTATGCTGTCGGTATGGCGCAGCGCGTCGGGCGTGAGAACGATCTGGAACTCTTTCGTCTCGCTGGATTCCAGGTGGAATTGCGTGGTACTGAGGCGGTAGCCGACGGTCGAGATGCGCAGGAGGTAATCGCCGGGAAGGATGTTTTCGATGGCGAACTGGCCGGTTGCATTGGAGCGAGTACGATACTGCCCGAGTTGGATGTCTATGTTCGAGAGCGGCTGGCCGAGATAGGAATCCACCACGGTGCCGTGGATCTCAGCAGCGTCTACAACGCAGGAGAACAGCAACGCGGCGAAAACGGACCGCGCGATTTTCATGCCCGGATGATAGCGACGGATGCCGGGCTAACATAAGTGCCTGATGGCGTAGCGGAAGTATATACCGGTACGGGGTAGACCGTGGGGCTGAAGCCCACGGCACAAACCCGTTAGAAGGGGACGTCGTCGTCGGTGACGTTCATGTCGGCGAAGGGTTCTTCGTGAGGAGGGGCAGGTGTGCGGCCGCGGGGCGGGGCGCTGGCGCGAGGGGCGGATTCCTGGACCGGCGCGCCTTCGCTGCGGCCACCCGCCAGAATCACTTCGTCGGCGACGACTTCGGTCGCGTAGACTTTCTTACCTTCTTTATCGTCGTAGCTGTAGTTGCGGAGGCGGCCCTCGACGTAGACGCGCTGGCCTTTGGTCAGGTAATTGGCGAGGTTCTCCTGACGCCACAGGACGACGTTGGTCCAGTTGGTCTCTTCCTTCCACTCGCCGGTCTGCTGATCTTTCCAGCTTCGGTTCGTGCCAACCGAGAAGCGCGTTACAGAAACTCCGGACGGAGTAAATTTCGTTTCAGCATCGCGGCCCAGATTGCCCAGGAGGATGACTTTATTCACGCTGCGGGATGCCATAAACCACGAACTGTATCACAGGCGTAAAGCGTCATAAGAACGAGTAGAACTTGCCGCATCTGGTACCGGGAGATTTCCGGCAAGTTTTCAGATAAAATTTCACATTTAGCAGGTTCGTGCTAGGGCATAATAATGTAGCCATCCGCTTGCTCCGACTTTGAACGGAACAAGTCTCTTGGGGGACTATGGCATCGCGGTTGTTAGCCTTTTGGATACTGACTGGATTGCTGGCGATACCGGCTTTTTCTCAGTTGCTGCTCAAGCCTCCTGAACCGGGCCAGAACGTGATGATCATGCCGTCCGACCTGGCGATACTGGAAGCCGGCGAGGATCGCAAAGACCTGCCGTGTACTGTTACTCCGCGCAAGGCCGACCTAGGGTTCGACTTGCGGTTCCATGGCGGATACGATGTGACGGTCCCGCTGCGCGAACTCTCGGGGCAAGGAGAACTGCTGACGGTCGTGTTCCGGGCGTTTCCGCAAGGGCATGGGGACCGGGCGGTGTACTTCGTCCAACACATCCGGGTCCCAGTGATCGAAGAGGATGCGAAGGGCGAGGCCAGCCTGGACGGGGGGATCGATCTGGGCGAGGGACAGTACCATGTGGACTGGCTAATGCGGGACCGCGCGGAGCGGTTGTGTTCTTCAAGCTGGGACGTGGAGGCGACCCTGCCTCCGAAAGACAAGGGAATGCCGCTGTTTCTGAAGCCGAACGAGATTGCGCAGTCGGTGGCGGAGCCTTTCGTTAACGACGGTCCGGCGCATCCACGGCACGATCCGGAGGCGAACTTGAATGTGAAGCTGCTGGTGAATTTCGCGCCCCCGAACGCGCTTTCCAGCGCACTGGACCGGAATGATACGGACGCACTGGTCAGCATTCTCAAGGCGGTAGAACGCGACCCGCACGTGGGACGCGTGTCCCTGGTGGCGTTCAATGTGGGGGAGACCCGGGTTCTCTACCGGCAGCAACCGGAGGAGCGCATCGATTTCCCTGCCCTGGGTAAGGCGCTGCAATCGATGCAGTTGGGCACGGTGAACATTCAGAAGCTGGAGCAGAAGCACAGTGAGACGGATTTCCTGGAGGACCTGATTGAGAAGGAAGTGAATTCGGCGACCCATCCGGATGCGGTGGTTTTCGCGGGGCCGAAGGCGATGCTCGACGCGGATGTACCCCAGGACGACCTGAAACGCATCGGAGATATTGAATGCCCGGTGTTTTACCTGAATTACAATCCCAACCCGCAGGCGGTGCCCTGGAAGGACTCCATCAGCCGGGCGATTCGGGTGTTTCGCGGGACAGAGTACACCATTTCGCGGCCGCGGGATTTGTGGTTTTCGACGACGGAGATGGTGAACCGGATTGTGCGGTCGAAACACGAACGGGCGGTGGCGCGGGCGGCGAGCGTGCCAACGGGGCAGTAGGGCACGAAGACCCCTCCCTTACGGTCGGGGTTCTGTTCGCGTACACTAGAGGGATCAGGGGAGAGAGGTAAAATGAGATTTCGAGTGCTTCGGTCGAGCATTCTGGTCTCGGTGTTGCTTGCCTTGGGGGGCGTGGTCTGCGCCCAAACGCCCGATCTGTCGGATTTCCGGAATAACCTTGCGCCATACGTTAACTCGCCGGAACAGGCGGTCGATAAGATGTTGGAACTGGCGAAGTTAAAGCCGGGCGAGACGCTCTATGACCTGGGCTGCGGCGATGGAAGGATCCTGATTGCGGCGGCGGAGAAGTACAAAGTGCGGGCGGTGGGGATTGAGATCTCAGAGCACCTGGCGCGGACGGCCGCGGAGAATGTGAAGCGGGCGGGATTGCAGAACGAAGTGAAGGTGATCCACGGCGATTTCATGCGGACCAACCTGAGCGATGCGAACGTGGTGACGCTGTATCTGGCGACGACCGCGAATGACCGGCTCCGGCCGAAGCTGGAACAGTATCTCCATCCGAAGACGCGCGTCGTTTCTTACGATTATCCGATTCCGGGGTGGAAGCCGATCGATACCTCCGAAACGGAAGGCCATCACGGAGCGACGCACACCATTTACCTATACGAGGTTCCGAATTCCATTCAGAAGTAGGCTCAGATGAAAGACCGCTCCCTAGCGGTCGCGGCTCCGTTCCGGCGTTTGGGTCATGAGGAACATACTTGAGTCCTACGATTGATGTGTTGGGCATCGGGCTCAACGCGACCGATACTCTTATACTGGTTCCCGAATTTCCTCCGTACGCCGGGAAAATCGCATTCGACCGCGAACTGCTGAGCCCGGGAGGACAGATAGCGACGGCCGTGGTGACGTGCGCCAGGCTGGGCCTGCGGGCCAAGTACGTTGGGACGATTGGCGACGATCTGCGTGGCCAGATCCAGCGCGAGAGCCTAGACAATACAGGCGTGGATACGAGCGGTTTGATTGTCCGGGAAGGCTGCCCGAATCAGACGGCTTATATATTGATCGACCAGCGCACAGGCGAGCGGACGGTGCTGTGGCAGCGTTCGGATTGCCTGCGGCTTCGTCCCTCGGATATTTGCACAGAGGATATTGCGAGCGCCCGGCTGTTACATATTGACGGCTACGATACGGAGGCAGCGGCTTACGCGGCGTCTTTTGCGCGGCGGCATGGCGTGCCGGTTTCGATCGATGTCGATACGGTGTATCCGGGTTTTGACCAGGTACTGCGGCATGTCGATTATTTAGTGGCCGGCTCGGCGTGGCCGGAGAAATGGACCGGAGAAGCAGATCCGTTCACGGCGCTATCGCTGCTCCAGAGCGAATACGGCTTCCGGATTGCGGCGATGACGCTGGGCGACAAGGGCTCGCTGGCTCTCGAAAACGGCTGCTGGACGTATTCACCGGCGTACGAAGTGACGTGCGCGGACACAACCGGGGCGGGCGATGTGTTTCACGGCGCGTTCTGCTACGCCGTCTTGCAGGGCATGCCGATGGCAGCGGCGCTCGATTATTCGAACGCGGCGGCGGCGTTGAACTGCACGGCGATTGGCGCCCGCGGGCATGTTCCGGACGGCACAGAAGTGGAAGCGCTGCTGGCGGCGGCGTGCACGGGTAAGGTGGTGCGGCGGGAATCGGCCGAAATCGCGGACCGCGTCGGAGTGAAGCTCGCTCAAGCCTCGGCTTCGAACCAATGATTCCTCTTCGCGCGCTGCTTTACCGGCAATCGGTTCCGGCAATGACGCTGCTCATCATCGCCGCGAACGTGTTCTGTTTTCTCAAGGAAATTTCGTATCCGATGTATTTGCGGGACCGTTTCATTGAGCACTACGCGCTGGTACCGGATCAGATTCATTTGACCTCGTTCGTCACTTCCATGTTTTTGCATGGAGGGTGGCTGCATCTTATCGGGAATATGTGGTTCCTATGGGTGTTCGGATCGCATATCGAGGATGCGATGGGAGCGGCGAAGTTTTTGGTGTTCTATCTGATCTCCGGGATTGCGTCGGCGTTTGTGCAGTTCATTACGACATTTGGTAGCCCGATTCCCACGCTGGGCGCGAGCGGCGCGATTGCGGGCGTGATGGGCGCGTTTCTAATTCTGTATCCGCGTGTGCGCGTGGTCACGTTGATTTTCATTATCTTCTTCGTGACGACGACGGAGCTTCCGGCGGCCATCATGTTGATCTACTGGTTTGCGATTCAGGTGTTGAGCGGGTTGGGATCGCTGAGTTCCGTTTCGCAGGCACAGGGGATCGCGTGGTTTGCGCATGTGGGCGGGTTTTTGTCGGGGATCCTGCTGGTGCGGTTGTTTGTGGGGACCAGGCGGAAGCGGTATTCGTATTGAGACCCCTCGCTCACGCTCAGGGTTCTGATTTCCCGGAGCTGGATGTGCTGGCGATCGCGGCGCATCCGGACGATATCGAGCAGACGTGCGGCGGGACGCTGCTGCGCATGGCGGAGCAGGGGTATCGGACGGGAGGGCTCGATTTAACCGCCGGCGATATGGGAAGCCGCGGAACGCCGGAGATTCGGATTCGGGAGTCGGAAGAGGCGGCGCGGCATTTGCGCCTGGCGTGGCGGCACAATCTGCGGTGGCCGGATGCGCGGCTGGAGAATACGATTACGGCGCGCATGACGCTCGGAGCGGTGATCCGGCGGGTGCGGCCGAGAGTGGTGATTCTGCCCTACTGGACGGGCCGTCATCCAGATCACTACCGGGCTTGCGAGATCGGATACGAGGCCTGTTTTCTGGCGGGGCTGCGCCGGTTGGAAGAAGATGTTCCGCCGCACCGGCCTTTCAAGATCCTTTACTCTTCGCTGTACGCCAATGTGACGCCTTCGTTTGTGGTGGATATATCGCGGCAGTTCGAGCAACGCATGGCGGCGCTGCTCAGCTATGCGTCGCAGTACGGGGAAACGGACGAAGCATCCGAGCTGTTTCCATCCCATCAGGAGATACGCGAGCGGCTGGCCGCGATTGCGCGGTTCTATGGAAACCTGATTGGCGTAAAATACGGAGAACCTTTCGTCGTGAAAGAGGCGATTGAAATCGATGATGTTGTCAGCATGGCCGTGCGCAGCATCTAAATTTTTCCCGCAATGTTCCCGCTATGCACGTCGCCACCAATATTCTGGTTGTCGGAGCGCTTGTTTTTGCGGCACACGCGTTTACTGGAATTTTCAGTAAAACGCGCGTTCCCGACGTATTGCTGCTGACAATTATCGGCATTCTGCTAGGTCCAACGTTCCATCTGGTCACGCCGGAGAACTTCGGCGCTATCGGTCCGGTTTTTGCGACGGTCACGCTGATCATTATCCTGTTCGAGGCGGGGCTCAGCCTGGACCTGGATGTGCTGCGAGGAGCGATCCGGCCGACGCTGAGCCTGACGCTGACCAATTTTTTCCTCACTATGATTGGGGTGGGCGTGGCGGCGCATTATTTACTCCGACTCGACTTGCGGCTGACGTTCATGCTGGGCGCGATTATCGGGTCGACGTCACCAGCGGTGATTGTTCCGCTGACCCGCCGGCTCAGCATGGCGCAGTCTTCGAAAACCGTCGTGTTTCTGGAATCTGCGTTGAGCGACGTGTTCAGCATTGTGATTGCGATCGGATTTATAGACAGTTACCGGCTCGGCAAGATGCGCCTGGGCCAAGTGATCGGGCAGATTCTGGCGACGCTCATCCTAGCAAGTCTCGCGGGTGTCGCGGGCGCGGTGATTTGGTCCACGCTGTTGAAGCGCGTGCGCGGTTTGGAAAATTCGATCTTCACCACGCCGGCGTTTGTGTTCGTGCTGTTCGGAATTGTGGAACTGCTGGGGTTCAGCGGGTATGTGGCCGCGGTGGTGTTTGGCGCGGTTCTGGGAAACATCGAAGTGTTTCACGGGATGAGCTGGATGCGGCGGTACCTGCCGAACGCGGCGATTACGCTGAACGAGCAGGAGCGGGTATTTCTGGGCGAAGTGGTGTTCCTGCTGAAGACGTTCTTTTTTATCTATGTCGGCGTGTCGATCAAGTTCACCGATCTGCCCGTGGTCTATGTAGGACTTGCTTTATCGGTGCTCATCTTTTTGATTCGAATTCCGGCGGCGTGGATCGGGCTGGCGCGTACGACACCGGTTCGCGATGCCTCGCTGGTGGCGATTATGAGTCCCAAGGGGCTGGCGGCGGTGGTGCTTGCTTCGCTGCCGCTGCAAGAAAAACTCCCGGGTGGAGCGGCGCTGCAATCGGTGACCTATTGCGTGGTGTTTACGAGTATTGTGTTTACGTCGGTGTTGAGTTTTCTGATTGAGCGGACGCAGCTTGCGAGAGTGTATGGAGTGTTTTTCCGGGGATTTGGGAGGGTGGAGGAGGATGCCGAACTGAAGTTCGGCACGGCACGCTGATGAAGCGCGCCACATTCAACTGAGGTGTTTGAGTTCCTGTTGGAAGAGGTCGTTGTGGGGGAATTGTCGGGCGAGCTCGGTGACTAGCTGTTTTGCGCGGTTTTTATCGTGGTCGCGCAGTGCGGCGATGGCGAGCAGCACCTTCGCGTAGGGTTTTAGATAATTGCCTTTTTCGGCTACGAGTTTCAGATCCTGAATGCCTTTTTGCTTGTCGGTTTGGGCACCGGTCAGGCTGAGCAGCCAGCGAATGGGCGCAGATTTCTGACTTAGAAGATAGTTCTCGACTCCGGGCGCAAGGTACGCATCGTAACAGTGCGGATGTTTTGCGAGTAATTTCGTGGCTTCGTTGCGAGCGCTTTTAATCTCGGTTAGAGATTGTCCATAGCGTTTGTCGATCAATGCATCGTAATCGGCTTGCAAGGCGAGGCGTAACACGGTTGCAAACATCCCCCGTTCGTTATCGGGTTTGGCCAATTGCTTTGTCTTGTCTAGATCGGCCTCGAAGCGCTGTTTGACCGCGGGATCGGGCTTCAGCGCTTTCCCGTCCAGGAATTTCGAGTCGCTGGTGAAGAAGTCCGAGCGCAGGATCTGCAGACGGTCGAATTCATAGAAAAGGTAAGCCGCGGCGTCAGAGACAGGACCTAAGGGGTCGTCCGGGTGAGCGGCTTCGAAACCGTGGAAAGTCTGGTGCGCTGCATCAAACTGGAGGTTGTACATCTCGTGGTAGCCCTGGTCGAGGAGATCGGGAGAGGAGGAGAGGAGGATTAGCGCGAGGAAGAACACAGGGAAAGGGCCGCTCCCTTGCGGTCGCGGTTCTGTTCTATAGACGCGGGGCACCAGACTTGGTGAATGATTTTTTGGCCGATGGCGCCGGTAAAGTGATAGGGATCGCGGAAGTTCGAGCGGCTTTCGGTGATCGGGTTGGGGTAGTCGAAGTCGAACGTAGTCGCTAGCGCGGACAAATCCTGCTTGAACCGGCGATAGTCGTCTTCGAGGCCGAAATCATAGACGCGGCGCTGCAGGTCGATGTGAGTGGGAAAAATGATGAAGCCCAAGTTTATGTGGTTGGCCCGGCAGTAACCGGCAATCTTTTGTAACTCGCGATGATAGATTTGCGGGTAGACATACCGCGAGTACCAGGCCGCCGTAAGGGGTCCTAACTGTTCCTGCCAGAACTGTTCGCGCGTTTCGGTGGGAACGCCGAGTTTCGGATCGATTCCTTTGTAATCGTAATAGACATTGTAGGCGGCGCACTTCAGCACCGTCCGGTTCGCGAAATAGAGCAGCGGATTCTGGCGCATCGAGAGGAACGCTTCGGTGCGGTTTGTATAGTTATAGTCGTCATACATGTTGAACCCGAAACCGATCCACGCTTCGCGAATACGGGTTTGGGTGGCGGCGAACCAGAAGGTCTGAATCACTTCGTTCAGGCTGGCACCGCCATAGGCCATATTGGCGAACGGGCGGCCTGCGACGCGGCTCACGTCCTGCTCGTTCAGGGACAGCATGCGAGAATCGCCCAACAGCAGGTTCGGACAAGGCCGGCGGGCATACTGGATCATTTTCCAGAGACAGGCGTTGAGTTGATAAGAGGTTTCGAGCTTTACGCGATCGGGCACGAGATGGCTGATGCCGAAATAATCGAACGGATCGATAGCCACGACGGCCGCGCACAGTACCAGCAAGGGCAAGACGAGCAGAATCGCACGCCGAAAGAGCAAGCGAACCGCGCTGAGTTCAGAACTGGAAATAGATGAACTCCTGGGAGCTACTGTAGGCTCCGAAAAAGACCAGAACCATGATAGCGGCGTAATAGAAGGACCAGCGCAGCCAGGCAGGCTGCGCGCTGAGGAGGCTACTGACGCTGACACGGGACTGGAGTAACTCGACGGCGAAGAGAACGCAGATCGCGGCGACGGCGATCAAGAATTCGGTTTTGTCCAGACGCATCAGAATGTTTACTTTCTGGAAGGCCGGATTCTGAAGCTGCGCCGGTAACCGGGTCAGGCCGGCGCCGAGATGGCCGGCAATGTACCGGGCATCGGCAAAGGTTTTGGCGCGGAAAAAGATCCATGCAAAGCTGATGAGTGCGAAGGTGATGCATGTTCGAAGGAACCGATACCCGGCCGGGAATGCCGCGAGGGTTGCGCGATAGGGAGGCGATTGGCCAAACGAGCGTTTTAGAATCTGCTCGATAACCAAGTAGATGCCGTTGAGCCCGCCCCAGATGACGTAGGTCCAGCTAGCGCCGTGCCAGAGGCCGCTGATTAGAAACGTGATCATCAGGTTGGCGTACCAGCGAGGAACCGGGACACGACTGCCTCCCAAGGGGAAATAGACGTAATCGCGAAACCAGGTGGAGAGCGAAATATGCCAGCGCCGCCAGAATTCTGCAACCGAGGCGCTGAAGTAAGGGCGATCGAAGTTCTTCATGAGGCGGAAGCCCATGACGCGCGCGGCGCCGATGGCGATATCGGAATAGCCGGAGAAGTCGCAATAGATCTGGATGCCGAAGAAGAGGGTGGCGATGATGAGCGAAATGCCCGGGTAGTCGTGCGGATTCGAATAGACCTGATTGACGAATGGCGCGAGGCGATCTGCGATTACGACTTTCTTGATAAAGCCCCAGAGCATCAGTTTTAAGCCGGATACCACTTGTGTGTATTCCAGATAGTGCCGTTCGTAAAACTGATGCAACAGATTTTGAGGGCGCTCGATGGGGCCGGCGACGAGCTGCGGATAAAACATAACGTAGACGGCAAGCAAGTGCGGCTTGCGTTCGGCTTTCTGGCACCCGCGATAGACCTCGATGGTGTAGCTGAGCGATTGAAACGTGTGGAAGGAAAGGCCGATGGGAAGCAGGATTCCGAGGTCGGGGATTGGGTAGTGAAATCCGAGCACTGCGGAGAGGCTCCGAAAGTTATCGTTTAAGAAATTGAAGTATTTGAATCCGGCGAGGACGCCCGCATTCGCACATATGCTCATCAGGAGATACAAGCGCCGGCGTGTTCCCGTGGCGTTTTCGATCAGGATGCCGGCGCTGTAATCGACGGCGATGGTGAAGGCCAGAATGAAAATGTAAATGGCCTTGAAGCACATATAGAAGTAGCAGCTTGCCGCGAGCAGCCACCAGGCGCGGTAACGGTGGGGGAGGAGGAAGTACGCCGCAGTGACCAGCGGGAAGAAGATGAGGAACTGGGCGGAGTTAAAGAGCATGGATTAAGTTCCGCAGGCTGAAGCCCGCGCGGCACGGTGAAGCGTGCGCCACAGGGCGTCAGGGGAGGGCACGGTCCCAGTCGATGCTTTTGGGGGCTCCATCGCGCGCGGATTCGAGCATGCGCAGACAGCCGATGGTAGCGCGCGCGCCGTCGCGGACTGTAATGGAAGCCGGCTTGCCTGCGGTGAGATCGCGGATAAATTCGTCGATCTGGGCGCCGTATCCTTTTTCGGCGAACAGCTTTTTCTGATTGCGGCGGATGGAGCCGGCGATGGTGAGCCGCTTGAAATCTTCGGTGTGAACGGCGAGCCCTTGCACGTATGCTTCGACACGCTCGCCACCAGAAGTGCGGCTGCCTACGGTGCAATAGGTCAGGTTGCCGATGGAACCGTCGGCGAATTGGAAACACGCCACCAGGTTGTTTTCGCCGATCGGGTCCTGCCTTCCGGTTGGGAGTGAGTAAGCGGAGACGCTGACCGGTTCGGCATCGAGAAGCCAATACATCAGGTCGACGAAGTGGCAGGCTTCGCCGAGAATCGCGCCACCGGTGGATGGGTCCGCCATCCAGTACGAGCCCGAAATGCCGGGCGAATTGATGCGGCAGTGCAGCACGGCCGGGGAGGTTCGCTTGGCGAGATGCGCCTTTAACGGCTTATAGAACGGAGCGAAGCGGCGATTAAAACCTACCGTAAGCTGACGGCCGCTGTGGCTGGCGGCGTAGACGAGCTCGCTGCATTCCTGTTCGGTGAGCGCCATCGGCTTTTCGACGAACACATGCTTGCCGGCGTGCAGCGCCATTAGCGCCTGGGTTGCGTGATATTGATTCCGGCTGGTGATGAAGACCAGGTCGATACTCGAATCGTCCAAAATTTGCTGGTAATCGGTGGAACAATAGGCAGCGCCAAAACGGGCGGCGTAACTCTTGCCGCGTACGCCGTTGGCGGAGTGAACGGCGCGAAGCTCGACCGCCGGGTTCTTCGTGAGATTGGGAAGATGCGCCCAACGGGCCAAGTTTCCCGCTCCGACCAGAGCGACACCCAGTTTGCCTTCGCGCTTCTGCGCCGTGGAGAGCGTCACAGTACGCCGGGGCTTGAACTGCAGGCCGGCGGCCGGGTCCTGCGCCGGATATTGCAGCAGGACCGCCAAGCTGTTCGAGGCGGGATCGAGAATTGTCGAGTAGGCTTGCGGGCCATCCTGCAACGCGAAGCGATGCGTAATGAGGGGACCGACCTGCACCTGACCGGAACCGATCAAGCGCAGAAACTCTTCCATGTTGCGGTTTTCGGTCCAGCGAATGTAGGAGAACGGATAATCACGGCCTTGTTTTTCGTAGGCCGGATCGTAACTGCCGGGCCCATAGGCGCGCGACATGTACAGTTGAATTTCTTTCAGATACATGTCGTTCCACGGGAACGCGACATCGACGGCGCCCAGAACAACGATGCGGCCGCGATCGCGGCAAATTTCGAGCGCGGCCCGGCAGGGTCCGGACGATTTGGACGCCGCGGCGATGATGACGCAATCGGCGCCCTTTCCATCCGTAACTGCGGCGACTTGCTCTTTGAGCGCACCGCCGCCTGAAATAGCGTGTTGGGCGCCAAGTTTCTGGGCCAGGTCGACGCGCTCCGGCTTGAGATCCGTCGCGATCACGACAGCGCCCTGCAAGCGTGCCAGTTGCGCGACGATCTGGCCGACCAAGCCAAGGCCGATGACGGCGACGCGATCCCCGATTTCAAGGCGAGCGATGCGAACGGCATTCATCGCAATGGCGCCGAGGGTGGCAAAGGACGCGTGCTCGAGCGAAACGTCCTCGGGGACGCGCGCAACGAGATTGCGGCCGGTCACGATGGTTTCGGCGTGACCGGTTCCTTCGCCCCCATAAGCAACGCGGGCGCCGATTTCGAGGTCCGTTACGGTGGGGTGTTTTTCTATTAGAATGCCGGCGCCAGAATAACCCAGAGCGGCATATTCGCTAAATTTGGCGCGAACTTCGCGAATTGTGGCAGTTGGCCCGTTGATTTTCATCACATCCAGGACTTTTCGGATGTGGGACGGGTTGTCGGCCACTTCCTTCATCACGCCTTCCTGGTGAATGCTTGCGGTCTCGGTGCCGCTGCTGATGAGGGAAAAGGCAGGTTGGATGAGAACGTGATGCGAGGTCGCGACCGGATCCGGAATCTCTTCCACCAGAATGTCCTTAATACCCTTGCGAACTATTTGCTGCATGCCTAAGAACTCATCGGCAACGGATTACGAATCATGAATCGAGACGGTCAGGCGGTTCCAAATAACTGGCTAACCACACTGTAAGAGGGTCACTGACAGGCGTCAATCGGGTTCGGTGTGAGAACGTAATGGTACGGCTTAGTGCTGAGTTTGGATAGTTAGTACTGGGAGTTGGGGGAACGAATCCCTTGAGGACGCGACCCCTTGCTCACGCGCGGGGTTCCGATGTGGAGCGGGGAACGCATCAAACAGAGGTTGGTTATGGTTTTTGCACAGGCGGGGTGAGGGCTTGGTAGCCGGTCAGGCCTTCACTGGCGCGGGCGGGATCGTAATTGGGATTGGGCGTGGGCATTGCGGCGTTTACCGATTTGCGCCAGTCTTGCAGGAGCGCGTGCAATTTGCGGGCGCGCTCCGATTCAATCAGGACGAGATTGCGGCGCTCGCCCAGATCGTCCTTCAGGTTGAATAGTTCGAGCCGGTTGTCCTCAAAGAATTCGATTAGCTTCCAATCACCGAGGCGGACTGCGCCGGAAGGTTTGCCGCCTTGATCGCTGTAATGCGGGTAATGCCAGAAGAGCGGGCGCTCGGGAATCGTGCCTGACTGCAGAAGCGGCTTGATCGAGATGCCATCGGCGCGCGGAGACTCGACGCCGAGGGCGTCGCAGAAAGCCGGCAGAAAATCGATGCTGCACACGGGCACGTCGATTTTGCTGCCTGGCTTCGTCACGCCCGGCCAGCGGATCAGTAACGGCTCGCGAATTCCGCCTTCATATAAATGCCCTTTTCCGGCGCGCAGCGGAGCGTTGTTAGTGACGGGTTTGGGCCAGCGAGCCTGATAGCGGACGCCCCCGTTATCAGAGAAGAAAACCACGATAGTGTTTTTTGATTTTCCGGTTTCTTCGAGTGATTTCAAGAGCTGGCCGACGCAGGTATCGGCGGTTTCGACCATAGCGCAGTAAGTGGGATCGACATCGCCCGTGTCGCGGTTGCGATATTTCTGAATGAGCGGCTGCGGGGCCTGCAGCGGAATGTGAACGGTAAATTGCGCCTCGTATAAAAAGAACGGAGTCGTATTGCTCTCTTTTATAAAGCGTGAACCTTCGTAGGTGAGGCGCTGAGTGAGAAACTCACCGGGTTCGAGTTGCAGACCCGGCAGGGTGAGCGGGCCGAAATAAGTTGGCGGACTGCCGGCGGCGGTTCCTGCGATGTTGATATCGAAACCCTGATTGGTGGGGAGAAAGCCATTGCCGCCGAGATGCCATTTGCCGATGGCGGCGCTGCGATACCCACGGGAATGAACGGCTTCCGCGATGGTGGTCTCTTCAAGCGGTAAGTGCTGCTCGAAAGCGGGCGTCAGCAGTTTGGCGTACGGCCATTGCTTGCGGCCGGGAATCCAGTCGGTGAGATGAAGGCGGGCAGGATACTTGCCGGTCATAATGCTGGCGCGCGTGGGAGAACAGACCGGGCACGCGGCGTAGGCATTGGTGAACAAAGCGCTCTCCTGGGCGAGGCGATTGAGGCTCGGCGTGTCGATGAACGTGTTTCCATACGGCCCGGTGTCGTGCCAGCCCAGATCGTCCATCAGCATGAAGAGGATGTTGGGAGTGGGTTGCGTGGCCGGCTTGAATGCAGCGCCCGGCGCAACAAGGGCAAGTTTGAGGAACGAGCGGCGGTTCATCTAGCTTGACCTTACCAATAGAGTTTTAGGCCAAACTGAATTTCGCGCGGGTCATTGGGGGAGTCGCGAGTGGCGGTAATTTGACCGAAATTCGTTAAGTTCGCGAAATTCAAGTTACCGGGATTTGCGAAATTCGCGGTATTTGTCAGGTTGAAGACCTCGGCGCGGAACTCGGAATAGACGCGCTCGGTGATGGAGAAACGCTTGAATAGAGAAAGATCCAGCCGGCGGAATGGAGGGCCAGTCACTTGGGTGGCGGCGCCGCCGAGCGGAGCGTAATCGGCTTGTCCGACTGCCGTGACAGCGGGCGGGTTGGCAAATGCTGCCGCGTTTATAAAATGCGCCACACTGCTATTCGCATACCGATTGACACCTGGCACCATTAGGGCATTGCAGCCGAAACTCGTGCTGGTCGCGCGGGCGCAGCCGACTGTGAAGGGCTGGCCGTCCTGCACGGTTGCGATCCAATTCAGGCTCCAACCGCCGATCAGAGCGCCTGTCAGGCCGCGAGCAGAGGAGGCAAAGCGCCGGCCGGCGCCGAACGGCAGCTCGTAAATGCCGCTCACGTGAAACATACGGGGCACATCGAAATCGGCCAGCGCAAAATCTTTCCGGATGCCGAAACCGGCGAGCCAGGGCGCGCGGTATCCGCCGATATCGTTTTCAAGCGGATCGCGGGCGTTGGTCAGAGTCTTTTGCCAGGTGAAATCGGCGAGGAGGCTCAAACCGTGAGAGAACGTTTTTTCAAGCGTTGTTTGCAGCGAATTGTAGTTGCTGCTGGCCGCAGTGGCGGTGTAGAAGTTTCCGGAGAGGGCAGTCTTCGGATAGGGAGCATAATTGGCGAGATTCGCTCCGGGCGGGAGAAGTTCGCGGGGTGTGTTCGGATTGAGTAACACTTCGCCGTGGCGGCTATTGGAGGCGATGTAACCGACAGTCAGCGTGCTCGTCGCACTGAGCTGGTATTGAAAGATCAGATTCTCGCTTTGAGTGTACGGAGTTTTCCAGTTGTACTGGAACCCGATCAGCGGCACGCCCGCGGGAGCGACGGCCGAAGGCACGATGGAAAGGTTTTGAAAGGTTGTACTAAGCAGGCCCAGGGAATTGTCTGCGGCAATGGGTGTTTCCGGACTCGTGCTGGTGCGGGTGATGGTGTATTCGATGGGAAAATTTTCGGTAATGAGAGGCGAACCGCCGATCTCTTCGATTCCGCCGTAGAAAATCCCGTAACCGCCGCGGACTACCAAACGCGGAAACAATTTGTAAGCGAACCCGAAACGAGGCGCGAAGTTCAGCTTCTGCGCATTGCCGAGAATGGAACCGCCCTGCTGGACCTGAATGCCTTCGGCATTGAGAGCGGTGGTAAAGGCGACGGGGATGACGGGCGCAATCCGGGGCGTGGCTAGGTAGACACCGCCTGCGAGATTCGCCTCGGGCAAAAAATTGGCGAGCTGCCCCAGGCGGTCATGCGGAAACGAATAGTAATCGTAGCGGACTCCCAGATTGAGGGTCAGCTTCGGAGTTACTTTCCAATCGTCTTGTATGTAAGCGCCAAAATAACTTCGAATGAGGCTATGCTCCACGAGATTCGAAAGCTGGACTTGATTAGCGCCGGCGAGATTGGAGGAAGCAGTTGGCAGCAGCAACATTTGGGCGATCGCGGTGGAGCTGTCCGCCTGGCCAATGACGGAAGTAAATACGCCGGAGTAGGAGAATGCGCCGCGGGATTGGGGAGGTTGGGTGAAGGGTTGCAGAACGCGCTGGAGCTCCACTCCGACTTTGAGCGTGTTGGCGCCGTGCGTGAACGTGAGATCGTCGGTGAGTTGGGGCGTGGTGCCGTACTTACTGCTGGGAAGAAATCCGTACGATCCAAACCGGGAGAGGCTGCCCACATTGAACTGCGGGAGACCTCCATTCTGCGGGCCTTGCGGCACGCCTTGAATCCCGAATTGCTGCGGGATACCGGAGATATCGCCGTTGGGCTGAAGCCACAGCGCATGCTCGCGATTGACGCCCAGACGAAATTCGTTGACCCAATACGGGCTGAAGATATGCGTTTCACCGAAAAGGCCATTCTGGGCGCGATCGGTCAGGTTGCTGTGAATTAGGGAATCGCCGCCATCGGCATAACCGGAGAACGGGCCGGGATGGAGCTGAACGTGGTTGTTGTAGCTGTAGCGTCCGAAGAAGCGGTCCTTTTCGCTGAGGTCTTCATCGAGGCGAATATCAAAGCTGTTCACGTTGTCGGCAAAGATCGGGGCGACGACGTAGTTGTTGAAGATGCCCGGCGAATTGGGAGCAGGCAGGAGATTGAGCAACTTGACGGCGTTCGGATCGATTCGGGATGCGGGGAGCAGATTGCCGGGAAGCGGATTTCGCACGTAGCCGGAGCCGGCACGCTGCGTGGTGGCCGGATCGAAAATGGTTCCGGCGGGGTACTTGCGTCCGAGCGCGTCGGTGTAGGAGCCAGTCTGCCCGGAGATTAAGTCGGACAAATTCGTGAAGCCGCTGTTTCGTTCGGCGAGCGTAGGAACCGTGGCGGTTTCGGTGGCGCCCTGGCGAATGCGCGTTCCTTCGTAATCGGCGAAGAAGAATGTCTTATTGCGGCCGTTGTACAGCTTGGGCAAAATCACAGGACCGCCCTGGGTGAACCCGAATTGGTTGCGGCGGAACTCCGGGTTAGCGGTGCCGGCGGCGTTGAGGAAGAAATCGTTGGCATCGAGCGCGTCATTGCGGAGGAATTCCCAAGCGTCGCCATGAAATGAGTTCGTTCCGGATTTCACGGTGGCGTTCATGACGGCTCCGGCGGAGCGGCCGAACTCGGCGCTGTAATTGTTGGTTTGAATCTTGAATTCGGAGAGGGCGTCAACGGGCGTTTGGACGACGAAATCCTTCCCGTTCTGGCGGGAAATGATGGAGGAGTTGTTATCGATTCCATCGAGAAGAAAGTCGTTTTGAGTCGGGCGGGTCCCGTTGGCGCTGAAACGGCCGTTGTTGTCCTCGCCGCGCGTGTCTTTCTGGCCAAAGGATACGCCTGCGGCTAGTTGCGCCAGGAAAAAATAATTGCGGCCGTTCAGGGGGAGATCGTTGATTTGGCGCTTTTGCACCACCTGGCCGACCGAGGCGCTTTCGGTTTGAAGAATCGGGACGGAGGCGGTGACATCCACCACCTGTTGGACGGCGCCGGGCTGAAGGGTAAAGTTGATCAACAGTTGCTGCTGGATGCTGACGGCTACATTGGAGCGTACGGCGGTGGCGAAGCCTGGCTGCTCGACGGAGATAGAGTAAGTGCCGACGTGTACCGGAGAAAAGGTGTAATTGCCGTGGTCGCCTGTGAGAGTTTGTTCGGTGGCACCGGTGTCTTGATTTTTGAGCGAGACTTTGGCAGCGGGAACGGCGCCGCCGGATGGGTCGGTCACCTGTCCGGTAATGGAGCCGGTGTCGACTTGGGAGAAGGCGGAGAGGGCGAGAAGGCTGAGGAGGAGGATGGCGCGAAAGGGCATAAGGGTCTTGTGCGTGTTATATCGCATTGGGCGGCCTTGCGGCCGCCGCAGGCTCGCGCCTGCCCCACTATTCAGATGGAGCGTCAGGTCAGGCGTTTGCCTTGGGGGAGGTAGCGGGGGGCTCCGTAGCGGTTGGGGCGATTGCCGGCCTGATGCCAGGTGGGCGGCAAGCCATAGGGATCTTCGACCTTGGCCATCATTTCGTAGAGGCGGGCGCGCATATCGTCGGTGTATTTTGAATACTCCGGTTTGTCGATGACGTTGTGCAGTTCGCCGGGATCGCGATCCAAGTCGTAGAGTTCGTCGATGTCGAAGCCGTTGAAGACATATTTGAAGCGGTTCGTGATGGCGATGCGCTGGGTGTAGAGGAATTCTCCTCCGTAATAGGCGCAGAGAATCTGGTCCGTCCAGGAAGCGGAGGGATTTTCGAGCAGCGGTTGCAGCGCGACTCCGTCCTGAAACGGCAACGGGCGCGCGCCAGCGGCTTGGACGTACGTATAGGCGAGGTCGTGGGTTTGCACGAGACGGCCGCAACGCGAGCCGGGCTTGGTCACTCCCGGCCAGGAAACGATCAGCGGCACGCGATAGGTTTCTTCGTAGGGCATCCATCCCTTGAGCCACATGTGGTGATTGCCACAGAGGTCGCCGTGATCGGTGGTAAAGACGACCATGGTGTTATTGGCCTGGCCGGTTTCTTCGAGAGCGTGGAGCAAGCGCCCGATTTGATGGTCGAGTTGTTCAATAAACGCGTAATAACAGGCGCGGCTCTGCTGGTAATCGGCTTCCGTGACTGGGCCCCAGATCGATGCTTCGCGCCTATTGAGCCCGGGTTTGTTTTCGAAGGTGTCGTATAGGTTCTTCGCCACGGGAATGGAGCGTGGATCGTAATGGTCCAGGTAGCTCTTCAGCGGAAAGTAAGGATCGTGTGGATCGACGAAATGCGTTTCGAGCAGCCAGGGCTGCGTGCCTTTCGAAAAGCGCTTCAGCATGCGGATGGCGCACTCTGCGACATACCAGGAGTGGGTGGCTTCTTCCGGTCCTTCATCGTATCCCCATTCCGCATAATCCTTGTCTCCGGGCCAGCGGACGAAATGCAAAGGATGGCGGACCAGTTTTTCTTTCGGGCCTTCGACGCGGTCCGGATTGAGATCGTATTTGCGCAGAACCTGCGGGTCGCAGCCAGCCACAGCGGCCATTTCGTAACCGAAATCCGCGGGACAACGAAACCAGCTTGCGTGCCACTTGCCGGTGTAGCCGACGCGATATCCGGCCTCTTTCAGGCGATTCGCATAGAGCACGACATCGGGATACATGTCCCGGTGCACGGAGGGAGACGAATGGATCTGGTTGAAGACGCCATTGTGCCAGTGATAGGCGCCCGAGAGAATCATGGCGCGAGCGGGGCAGCACAGCGCGCAGGGCGTGTAGCTGCGCTCGAAGAGCATGCCGGATTCGGCGAGGCGGTTCAGGTTCGGCGTGCGGCAGAGAGAACGGTTCGCGATGCTAGCCCATTGCTGTTGATCCGACATGATGTGGAGGATGTTGGGACGGCGAGCATCGACAGCGAGAGCGGCCGCGGCTGTGGAACCGGCGAGAAAGTCGCGACGGTTAATACTGGGTTGCATGTCTGGAATGAATTTAGCGCACAATGAGGCAATGGGTACAATGCGCGTTGTTGTGTTGGCGATCGCGGTTGTGAGCATGGCGGTCAGTGCTCCGCTGCGGCTCGGCATTGTGGGATTGGAACACGGACACGTTGGCGGATTTCTCAATGGCGGCGCGCTGGTACCGGCGGGAGGAGCGCTGCATCGCTCGGATGTGCAGATTGTCGGCATAGTTGATCCCGATCGTGCGCTATTCGATCGCTATGTGCAGCGGCTGCACCTCGACCCCAAGCTTTACTTTGCAAGCGTCGACGAAATGATCTCGCACGTTCACCCGGAAGGTGTTCTCGTGTTTACCAACACATACGACCACACTAAAGTAGTGGAGCAGTGCGCGCGGCAGAGCGTTCACGTGATGATGGAGAAGCCGCTGGCGGTGAGTTACAAGGACGCGCTCGCGATGGAGCAGGCGGCGAAAGCGAGGCACGTTCATGTGCTAGTGGATTACGAGACGACCTGGTATGCGAGCAACCGGGCCGCGCACGATTTACTGGAGCAAGGCGCGCTGGGAGAGGTTCGAAAAGTAGTGGTGCGGGACGGGCATGCGGGGCCGAAGGCCATTCATGTGCAGCCGGAATTTTTCGCATGGCTGAGCGATCCGAAACTCAACGGCGCCGGGGCGCTGTACGATTTCGGCTGCTACGGCGCGGATTTGATGACGTGGCTCATGAAGGGAGAAACTCCCCAGGCGGTGACGGCGGTAACGCAGCAGCTTCAGCCGGAAATTTATCCGAACGTGGATGACGAAGCGAACGTGATTTTGAAATATCGGAATGCGGTGGCGATTCTGCAGGGATCCTGGAACTGGCCGTTCGACCGCAAGGACATGGACGTGTACGGCAAGACCGGATATGCGAAGACAGTGTTGCGGGACAAAATCGATGTGCGGCGCAAGGGAGAGAAACAGGCGCAGATTGAAGACACTTCTCCGCTGAAGGCGCCGTATGACGATCCGCTGCATTACTTCGCCGCGGTGATCCATGGGAGTATCCAGGAGGACGGCAGCTTATCTTCGCTCGAAATGAACGTAGTGGTGAGCGAGATTCTGGATGCGGCGCGCCAATCAGCGCGGTCCGGAAGGACGGTGAAGCTGCCGCTGAATGGAGAGTAAGGCCCGCTATCGCGTTTCGCTGGTGGTCCCCTGCTACAACGAGGCGCACCGGCTGAACACAGCCGCGTTCCGCCAATTTCTGGAAGAAAACGGCACGACGCGCCTGCTGTTCGTGGATGACGGCAGCCGCGACGAAACATTTCAGGTTCTGGAAACGCTTTGCCGGGGACACGAACGGCAGGCTCAGGTTCTGCGATGCGGGCGCAATCGCGGCAAGGCAGAGGCGGTCCGGCTGGGAGTGATGGCGGCGCTGGACCACTATGAGCAGGACATCATCGGATACTGGGACGCGGATCTGGCGACGCCGCTCGAGGCAGTGGACGATTTTCTGTGTATCCTGGACCGGCATCCGGAAGTGGAGATGATCTTCGGCGCGCGCGTGAAACTGCTGGGGCGTCACGTGGAGCGCCGGGCAGCGCGGCACTACCTGGGTCGCATTTTTGCCACAACGGTATCGACCGCGCTGGGGCTGGCCATCTATGACACGCAATGCGGAGCGAAGCTGTTTCGTGTGACGCCTGAACTGCGGCAGGCGTTTGCGGAGCCGTTTCTCTCGAAGTGGGTGTTCGATGTCGAAATCATCGCACGGTTTTTGAGGCTTCACGGCGGAGACCGCCAGCGCATGGAGCGGGCGATTTATGAGTTTCCGCTGCAGGCCTGGGAGGACGTGCGCGGATCCAAAGTACGGCCTACCGATTTCTTTACGGCATTTTGGGATGTGCTGAGGATCTATCGGAAGTATTTGCGGGGGTGAGCCCCTCGCTCCCGCTGTAACCCCTCGCTGACGCTCAGGGTTCTGAAATGGCGGCGAGGACTTCTTCGGCGTGGCCGTCGACCTTCACTTTGGGAAAAATCTTTTTGATGCGGCCCACCGGATCGATGACGAAGGTGGTCCGTTCGATCCCCATGTACTTCTTGCCGTACATGCTCTTTTCCTTCCAGACGCCGTAGGCTTCGGCTGCTTGGTGGTCCGTGTCGGCCAGCAGGGTGAACGGCAGGTCGAACTTGTCCTTGAATTTGGCTTGGGCTTTGGACGGGTCGGGGGAGACACCCACGATCACGGTATTGGCCTTAGTGAACTTCTGGGACGTGTCGCGGAAGGCGCAGGCTTCCTTCGTACAGCCGGGGGTGTCGGCCTTCGGATAGAAGTACAGGACCACGTTCTGGCCTTTCAGGGAGGAGAGATGGAAGGGGTGGCCGGAATCGGTATCGAGTGCGATTTCGGGGGCGGAATCGCCTTCATGGAGGTTGGACATACGGGAGGAGATGCGGGAAAGGTGGGGAACGGACCCAAAATTTTTCTGCTCACATGACTTGACAAGTACACACGCAGATTTTATGATTGAGTTGTAGCCAGATCAAGGCTTGGAGGTATGACAATGGCTGTTACCAGGTACAACCCATTCGGTGGTGATTTTGAGGATTTCCCGGCCGGGCTCCGGCTGTTCCAGGATTCGCTGTCGCGTTTATTCAGCGAACCGGCGTCGCGCCCCTGGACGCCTCCGGTGGACATTTATGAGACCGAGAACGAACTGGTTCTGAAGGCGGATGTTCCGGATATCGATCCCAAGGACGTAGGTATCCAGCTCGAGAACGGGACGCTGACTCTGAAGGGCGAGCGGAAGTTCGAAGAGCAGAAGAACGGCAGGGGCTTCCACCGGATTGAGCGGTCGTATGGCAAGTTTGTCCGGGCGTTCAGCCTGCCGGAGACGGTAGACGGCGACAAGGTGAAGGCCGATTACAAGAACGGTGTTCTGACAATCACGCTCCCGAAGAAGGAAGTGGCGAAGCCGCGGACCATCAACGTCGAGGTAGCGACGCACTAAGGCAGAAGAGGTTTCTCTACTACAGACTCCGGGCGCAGGGTGAAAGCTCTGCGCCCTTTTTGTTTGTGTTCTGGTACTAGCAGGTTAATGAAAGCGTTTACTTTTTGTTTGACTCAGACATGTTCCTGATGTATATATTTCCCGTAGTGGGAGGGCGTGTATGCGGGAACAGTGTGGCTGGTCAATCATTCTGTTGGTCTTCTCGACGGCCGTAGCGTATGGCCAGTTCAACGCGAGCATCCAGGGGGTGGTGGAGGATCCGAGCGGCGCCGTGGTGCCGAAAGCCTCTTTGACCCTGGTGAATACCGGGACCCAGGTGAGCGCGACATCGGTATCGGACGCCAACGGAAATTTCCGGTTTGTGAGCCTCGCGCCGGGCAGTTACCAGCTCACCTCCGAAGCGCCGGGATTCGCGAAGACGAGCGTGAATCTGACGCTCGAGACGAATCAGAACTTAAACGTGCCGATTCAGATGAACGTAGCGAGCGCGTCTCAAGCGGTGGTAGTGACGGGTGAGGCTCCGCTGCTCAACACGGCAGAGACCCGGAACGAACTTACGCTGCAAACCACTACACTCTCCGAGCTGCCGCTTCCGGGACGGAACATGATTTCACTGGCGACGCTGGCGCCGGGGGCGGTTGGCAAGGGGACCAGCGCGAGCGGGAGCCCGGGGTCGGGCGTGGATAACTACTCTACGGAGACCCAGGTAGATCTCAGCGCGAATGGACAGGGCAGCGTGGCGAACATGTTCATCGTGGACGGCCTGGACATCAGCAGCGCGATCCGGCCCGGAGTTTTGAACCTGACGCCCAATCCGGATTCAATCGACGAGACGACGGTACAAACCAATACCTATAACGTCGACTACGGACGCGCGAGCTCGATCCAGATGGTGATGACGACCAAATCGGGCACGGACAGCTTTCACGGGAACGTGAGCGATTACTTTACGAACCAGCATCTGTTTGTGGGGACCGAGTTTATTCACCACTACTCGCCGTTTCACAGCAATAATATGTCCGCGTCGCTGGGCGGCCCGATCATTCCGCATCACCAGTTTTTCTTTTTCGGGTCGGTGGAGCCGTTGTGGTCCTCGACTTCGGCGGGAAGTTTGACGACTTTTGAAGATCCGGCGTTTACGCAGTGGGCGCAGACCAATTATCCGAATACCTTCGGCACGAAGCTATTGACGACCTACAAGCCAACCGGCGCGGCCGTTACCGGCGTTTCAAAGACCGCCGCCCAGTTATTTCCGGGAACGTGCGGAACGTCTGCAACGAACAATCTACCGTGCAGTCTCCCCGTGCTCGACACGGGCATTTTTACGTCGTCCAGTTATCGCAACGGCGTGCAGTGGAATGTGCGCATCGACAAGTATTTTAAGAACGACCGCATTTACGGCAACTTTTACCGCACGACGCTGGACTACGGAACGTCGACCGTACGGCCGGCTTTCGCGACGACGAACAATACGTATCAGCGCGCCATTCAGGTAAACGAGACCCACACGTTTTCGCCCACAACGCTGAATGAGGCGGCTTTCGGGACGAACCGGGTGGAAGGAATTGCTCCGGCGACGGGACTGTTTTCGGTTCCGGTTATTAGCGTGACGGGGCTCGGAACGGGCTTCGGCGCGGGGTTCGCAGCCGGAGATTTCATCCAGCACAACTATCACTGGCGCGACGTGTTAACGCACATCCAGGGACCGCATACGCTGAAATTCGGCTACGAAGGCTGGTTTGGCGACGATGTCGAGAACTTCCAGGGGCCGCATTCGCAGCCGACATTCAATTACAAGAACATGCTGGATCTGGTAGCGGACCGCCCGTTCACCGAGACGGGCGTCGCGTACAATCCCCTGACGGGTAAGCCGGTGCTGTGGGATTGGAACGCCGCCGGAGCGACCTGGGGTCTTTTTGCGGAAGACTCCTGGAAGGCGCGCAGCAATCTGACGATTAATTTCGGCCTGCGCTGGGACGATTTTGGAAATCCTTGGTCGCGCGATCCGCTAACCGTATTCGGGAACTTCTTCCTGGGGCCGGGGCAAACGATTTATCAACAAATCGCGAATGGCGCCGCGATTCAGCATCATCATGCCTTGAACCGGTCGATCACCGATATTCTGAGCCCGCGCGGCGGCATTGCGTGGGACCCGACCGGGAAGGGAGAGTGGAGCGTGCGAGGCGGCGCGGGCGTGTTTCATAACTGGCCCACGCTGGCCAACGTGCAGGAACAGTACCGGGGGAATCCGCCGGGTCCTATTTATCCGACATTCTTTTCGGGAACGGCAACGCCTCCGCTGTTGAGTCTGGGGACGAATAACACGACTCCACCGTTCGGATACACCTATCCGGCGGTAGCCGGCGGCCAGCTCGATGCGCATGGAGGAATCGTGGGTTTGCAGCCGGCCATCGGAGCGATCGATCCGAATCTGAAATCGCCGGTGGCCTACAATTACTCGGCCAGCGTGGAGCGAAAGATCGGAAGCATGTTTGTGGCTTCCGTGGGCTACAGCGGCACGCACGCAACGGATCTGCTCTCCGGGGGGGGCCAGCAGGCTTCGGTGAGCTATGGAGTGGACATCAACAGCATTCCGGGAGACTTAATCGCGCACAATAGCCTGATTCCCACCCGGCTGAATTCGAGCTTCGGGCAAATTTACTATACGCAAAATGACCGCTATTCCAATTTCAATGCGTTGATTGTGGCGGGGCGGGCGCGATTCGGGAGCCGAGGGTTTGTGACGGCGTCGTACACGCGTTCCTCATCAAAGGACGACACGCAGGTGTATCCGACTTGGATTAATCCAGGGCAATATTACGGGCCTTCCGTGTGGGATGCGCCGAACCGGCTCTCGCTCGGGTGGAATTTTACGCTGCCGGGCGCAAATCAAGGACACGGTTTCCTGGGTCGTGTGACGAGCGGCTGGTCGATTAGCGGCACCTCGATTCTGCAGAGCGGATACCCGTTCACGGTGTATACGAGCGCAGCCTTCGCGCCGGCGAAGAACGCGGCTGGACAGTATACGGGGTATGCAGCGGGAAGCGGCGATTACAACGCCGACGGGGATAACTACGATTATCCGAACGTGCAATCGTACAACATGCTGCGCACGCGGCAGGGATTCTTGAACGGCGTGTTCACGCCGGGCCAGTTTGTCAATCCCTCATTCGGGCAGGAAGGAAACGAGCGCTGGGGCGGGTTCCGCGCGCCGAAATTTGCCGAGACAGACGCGGCGCTTTTGAAGGATACGCGAATTGCGGAACGAGTGAACCTGCAATTGCGGTTCGAATTTTTCAATTTGTTTAATTACGCGAATCTGAACTGGGGTTCGGGCAGCCAGGATCTGTCCAGCGCAACCTTTGGCCGGGCCACGAGCCAGGCGCTGCCAAGATGGATCCAGCTTGGGGCGAATTTGACGTTTTGAAAGCAGACGGCAAGGCCGTCCGCCGCACAGCAATCTTCAGCTCCATTTGTTTGGATCGATCTGCCGTTGCGCCGCGACGATGTCCTCGAATGCCTTATTGGGAACTCACTGCCCAACCAGGTCCGAGAAATCCGGTCTGGCAGCGATACGTTCCAACTCGCGTTTGAGAAACTCGGATAGGGTCATTCCCTCGCGGGCCGCGCGAGACTTCAGGATCTTGTGTACATGATCGGGAAGATTTCGGATGTACACAGTTTTGGGCATGTTCCTAGCATAAAGCCAAAGCCGGCTGGGAGCCGGCCGGTCGCCAGGACTGGCGACCCTACATAAAACATTTCGATATAGCGGATAGAAATTTAGAAGTTCGTCAGAGCCGCAAAAGCTGATAACTTGAGGCTTTGGTAAAAGTACAAGTCCGTCCGCTATGAATCGTGTATTCAGAGTTTCGCTTTTATTGGGCCTGGGCGCGAGCGGGCTGCTCGCGCAATCGGGCACGGCCGCAGACCAGAAGCTCGCGGCGCTCGAAGCGGCCGTAAAATCCGCGCAACTGTCCGGGGACAACGCCTGGATGCTCGCCAGCTCCGCCCTGGTTCTGCTGATGACCGGGCCGGGGCTTGCCCTGTTTTACGGCGGCCTGGTTCGCCACAAAAACGTGCTCTCGACAATGATGCACAGCTTCATTCTGATGGCGGTGGTGACGGTGCTGTGGGCGGTTTACGGGTATAGTCTCTCGTTCGCCAGCGGAACGCCCTATTACGGCGGATTCGATTATGTGTTTCTCCGGAACGTGGGCGCGGCGCCGAATCCGGACTACGGCGCTACCGTTCCGCACCAGACATACATGATTTTCCAGCTCATGTTCGCTATCATCACGCCCGCGCTGATTTCGGGCGCCTTTGCGGAGCGGATGAAGTTTAGCGCCATGCTGCTGTTTACGTGTCTGTGGTCCACGCTGGTGTATTTCCCTATGGCGCACATGGTGTGGGGCAAGGGCGGACTGCTGAACGCCTTTCTGGGAGGAAAGCTGCCGTGCCTGGATTTTGCGGGAGGGACCGTGGTGCACATCACCTCCGGCGTGAGCGCACTGGTATGCGCGTTGTATCTAGGCAAACGAGTGGGATTTCCGCGCGAACCGATGAAGCCGCACAACCTGGTGCTGAGCGTGATTGGGGCTTGTCTGCTGTGGGTCGGGTGGTTCGGGTTTAATGCCGGGAGCGCGGTGAATGCGTCGGGACTCGCGAGCAGCGCGTTTGTGGCGACGCATTTCGGGGCGGCCGCAGCGGCGCTGGGGTGGATTTTCGCCGAATGGGTCCGGCACGGGAAGCCGAGCATGCTGGGCGGCATTTCGGGGGCGGTGGCCGGGCTGGTGGCCATCACGCCGGCTTCCGGTTTCGTGAAGCCGTTCCCTGCTCTGCTGATCGGCTTCATCGCGGGGATTGTTTGCTATTTCATGGTGACCACGGTGAAGAACAAGTTCGGCTACGACGACACGCTGGATGCGTTCGGCGTGCACGGAGCGGGCGGGACGGTGGGGGCGATCCTCACGGGAGTTTTCGCCACGAGCGCTGTGAATGATGGATTGAAGGACGCGGCCGGACACGTGCTGCCGCTCGGCTGGGTAGACGGGAATCCCGGGCAGGTCCTCAATCAGCTTGGTGGTGTGGCGATTTCGTGGGTGCTGGCGATTATCGGAAGTTTGATTGCGCTGAAGATTGTGGATGCGCTGGTGGGGGTGCGCGCGACGCCCGAGCAGGAGATCGAAGGGCTGGATCTGAGTATGCATGGAGAGGAAGCCTACAATCTGGAGGGGTGAAGGCAGGCAGCCATGAAGAAAATCGAAGCGATTATCCAGCCACACAAATTAGACGAAGTGAAAGAGGCGCTCAAGAATATCGGCGTGGATGGGCTCACCATCACGGAAGTGCGCGGGCACGGCCGGCAGAAAGGGCACCGCGAGGTGTATCGCGGCATGGAGTACGAGGTGGATCTGCTGCCGAAGGTGAAGATTGAGACGGTGGTGCCCGACGCGCGGCTGCAGGAAACGGCACAGATTATTTCGCGCGCGGCGCGCACCGGCCGTATCGGCGACGGAAAAATCTTTATTTACGACGTGATCGATGCGATTCGCATTCGTAACGACGACACGGGAGAGGCTGCGCTGTAGTGGTTCAAGAGGCGCTCACGCTCGCTGAACTTCGCGAACGCGGTCCGCTGCCTCTGCTGGAAACCCGGACGGCGCAGGTGGATGCGATTGTCGCCGAGGCGGCCGCGCTGCATCTCGCACCCAACATTGGATCGGCTTTTTCCGTTACGGCAGTGGGCGGTTATGGACGGCGGGAGCTGTTTCCGCATTCGGACGTCGATCTGCTGCTGCTGTTCGCAGTGGAATCGGATCTGGAAGGCATTCGAGATCCGATTGCCGCATTCCTGCATGCGCTTTGGGACGCGGGTCTGCACGCGAGCCACTCGGTTCGAACGATCGAGGAGTGCCTCCGGCTGCACGAGCAGAATACGGAATTGAACATCAGCCTGCTCGATTTACGGCTGGTTACCGGGGATGCGCGCCTGTTTCATGCGCTCCATGACAAGCTGCCGGAATTTTACCGGAAAAGCGCGCCGGCTTTGACGCGGCGGCTGGCGGAGCTGGTGCGAAACCGGCACGCAAAGTTCAATGGTACGGTTTACCATCTCGAACCAAATATTAAGGAGGCTCCGGGCGGCATCCGGGATATTCATTTTCTGCGCTGGTTTTCGCAGCTCGAATCGAATCCGGATGCGGTTAGCGAATCGCCGGAAGCAGTGGAGGCGGCGCGGAGTTGTCTTTTCGCTATCCGCTGTTTTCTGCATCTGCGGACCGGACGCGATAACAACCTGCTGAATTTCGAGCTGCAGGACGAGGCCGCGCAATCTCTTCCGCCGAGAGCCATGCCTCCGGAAGACTGGATGCGCGAGTACTACAGGCACGCGCGGCGGCTGTTTCAGACCACGGTGCGGGCTTTGGAGTTCATCGACGCGCACGATCAATCGCTGTTGCGGCAGTTCCGCGACTGGCGCGGGCGGTTATCGACTTCCGAATTTACGGTCTCGCGCGAGCGTATCTTTCTGCGCAATCCGGCGCAAACGTTCAGTTCGGCTGAATCGGTTCTGCGGTTGTTCACATTTGCCGCGCGGCATGGAGTACCGCTTTCCTGGGACGCCAAACGGCGGCTGCGAACCGCGCTGATGCAGATTGAGGCGCAGTTCCGCGAGTCTTCCGGGGATTGGACGATCTGGCGCGAACTGCTCGCGCAACCGAAGGCGGGACTCGCGCTGCGCGCCATGCAGGAAACGGGTGTGCTGGCCGCGGCCATTCCGGAATGGCACAGCATCGATGGGCTGGTGGTGCGCGATTTTTATCATCGCTATACGGTGGATGAGCACACACTGGTGGCGATTGAGTCCATCGACGGGCTCGCGAGCGGAGCGGGGGCACCGGCGCGGTTCCGCGAGCTTTTTCTGGAAGAGGATGAGCCCGCCATCTTGCGTATGGCGTTGTTCTTGCACGATATCGGGAAAGGAACGGCGCCGGGGGATCATGTGCGCGGGTCGCTCGAAACCGGGGCACAGATTCTGAACCGGTTAAAAGTTCCCGCCGGGGCACAGCAGGCGATCGATTTCTTGATTGAGCAGCACCTGGTTCTTTCGCAGCTTATGAACGGGCGCGATCTGGACGATCCGGCGACTGCGCGGCTGCTGACATCGCAGGTGGGCATTCAGGAAGATTTGCGCCGGTTGACGCTGCTCACCTACGCCGATATCAGCGCAGTCAACCCAACGGCGATGACACCGTGGCGGCTGGAACAGCTCTGGCGAACGTACACGCTGGGGACGGAACAGCTCACGCGCGAGCTTTCGACCAGCCGTATCCAGCCGAGCGGTATAGCGGGCCGGCCGGAGTTGGCGCGTTTCCTGGAAGGACTGCCGATGCGCTATCTGCGCACGCACACCGAAGCCGAGAGGGAGCGGCATTTTCAGCTCGAGCAGCGGCGGAAGAGCGAAGGCGTTGCGGTAGAGATTCAACCGGCGGCCGGTGCGTATTTGATGACCGTGGTGGCGGGGGACCGGCCCGGGCTGTTTGCGTCTCTGTGCGGTGCGCT
Organism: Bryobacteraceae bacterium; assembly: GCA_035651215.1. Classification (GTDB taxonomy): domain Bacteria; phylum Acidobacteriota; class Terriglobia; order Bryobacterales; family Bryobacteraceae; genus Bog-105. The sequence goes on along the minus strand of DASRGE010000052.1, from coordinate 59,979 downwards.
GGCCAGCTTCGGCATGAATATTTTGAAGGCCGAGGCGTTTTCCAATGCCAGCCACACGGTGCTCGATCTGTTCCGGTTTAACGATCCGATGCGGACGCTGGAGTTGAATTCGGGCGAGGTGAACCGGCTGCAATGGACGGTCGAATGCGTAGTGCGCGGCTCGCTCCAGGTTTCGGATTTACTGAAGCGCCGGCGGGCCGCGCCGCGACCCAGCAGCCACGCAGCGCGTATTGCACCGAACGTCCGGTTCAACCATGAAGCCTCAGACCATTCGACGTTGATCGAGTTCATTGGGGAAGACCGGCCCGGTCTGCTGTACGAGCTGGCTTCCACCTTGAGCTGCAACGGCTGCGATATCGAAGTGGTTCTGATCGACACCGAAGGGCACAAGGCCATCGATGTGTTTTATGTGACGCGCGAAGGCGGGAAGCTGGACGAGGCGACGCAACGGGTATTGCAAAGGGCGTTGGTGGAGGGCGGCTAGTTAACGCGTCAAAGCGACCGCTGGCCATTTTAGTGCGATCCGACGAGGCGCTCGTCAAATTCGAACGGCACCGGCATTTCAATAACAATCTCGTTGAATTCCGGATGCTTTGGATTTAGTAAGTAATTATGCTCCGCCGGTATGACAGTCGAACCGACTCGGAGAACCGCGGAAGCACGAGCTTCAATCCATCGCTCTCCGAGTGCTTCAGAACTCAGGTTTCCGTAACGGAGCCGTAATTCGTCATCCGAGGATCTGTAGCCGATCGGGAATTGAAGCAGCAACTACAACATAGCCGCGCGGGAAATCCTGGCGGGTCATGTGAACGAGATTCTCGAGCACCGCCAAAGCAACGCTTTCGGCCATATAGACGACCGGGTGCCCGATTGAATGCCAGCGGCCGCCCACACGCCGCGCCCCCTCGCCGTGCAGTCGTGCATAGATGGAACGGCACACCCAGAAGATGCGCCGAGGCATTTTAGGATGGAATGTTGTGCTCGATCCGCGTAAGGGTCTGCTCGACCAGCCGCATACCCTCGTTGATTTCCAACAAATCTTGAGGAGCGCGGTTTTTGAAAAGCGGCAGTGGTGCAGAGAGCCAATGCGTAGCCTTCTGCTCGTCACCGAACACAGCGACCGCATGGGCAATTACCGGCACTAAGCGGGTGATATGAGAAGGCGAACTCGCCATGTCTTATTTTCTTATTCTATGTCGCCCGGAATGGGTTTCGAAAAAGCCGGGTAGACGAAAACATGACCATCCCCGTCTGTGTATACTGGGTATACACAGATCCCTGGCGTGCTTGCTCTTTCGCAATCCGACAAACGCCCCATGTATCTCCAGATCATGGAGCGCATCAAGCAGCGGATTGCGGCTGGTAATTGGGTAGACGGCCAACCGATCCCGTCTATCCGCCAGCTTGCGGTCGATCTTCAGGTAAGCGTGATCACGGTCAAGCGCGCCTATTACGAACTCGAACGCGAGGGAGTGATCATCACGCAGCCGGGCAAGGGCTCGCGTGTGTCATCGACACCGGGGCTAGGCGCGCGCCTGCGTGAGCAGGAACTGCGAGCGCATTTAGAGCAGGCCGCGCGCATCGCGGCGGAGATGGGCATACCACTGGACGAGCTCGAAGACCGCTTGCGCCAAGCCGGGGACCGGGTGGCGCAAAAGGAAGAGGAACTCATATGACAGATCTCGCCGTAGAACTGCGTGGGGTCAGCAAGAAGTACCGCTATTTCACGCTCGACAACATGCACCTGGAGCTTCCGCGGGGCCAGATCATGGGGCTCATCGGGGCGAACGGCGCGGGTAAATCCACCACCATTCGCATTTTGATGGGCCTGGTGCATCAGGATTCGGGCGTCGCTCGCGTGCTCGGGCGCAACATGCCTTCCGAGCAGGTCGCTGCCAAATGGGACATCGGTTTCGCATCGGAGGATATGCGCCTGTACGAGTCCATGACGCTCGGCTGGCACATGGATTTCATCCGGTCGATCTACCCCACTTGGGACGGTGCCTACGCCCAGCTTCTGCTCAAACGTTTTGGATTGCGGGCCGAGCAGAAGATTAAGGGGCTCTCGCACGGCCAGCGCGTGAAATCGGCGCTGCTTCTGGTGCTGGCGCGCAAGCCCAAACTGCTGGTGTTAGACGAGCCCACTACGGGTCTCGATCCAGTAGCCCGCCACGAGATTCTCCGCGAATTGACCAACGTGATGGCCGACGAGGAGCGCAGCGTTTTGTTCTCGTCGCACAACACTCAGGACGTGGAGCAGATTTCGGATCAAATCACGTTCATCGATCGCGGCCGGATCATCGACTCGATGGATAAGGAAACGTATCTGGACCGCTGGCGCCGGCTGCGCCTGGAAGTTCCGCGGGGAGTTGAATTGCCGGCGCTGCCGGGCATCATCGGAGTGCAGCGCGAGGGCAGGCTGGCAGTCGCGACATCGAATGCCTTTGCGCCGGACCTTGCCAGCGCGTATGAAAGTTCCGGGGCGCGCGTGCAGCGCATTGAGAATATGACGCTCGAAGAGATCTTCGTTGCCAATGTAGAGCACAGCCGGGAGGAGGTGGAAGCATGAACGGCGCGGTAATCGGGCATTTGATTTTGAAGGACTGGCGTATCAACCGGCTGCTGATTTCGCTTACGCTGGGGGCGGGTATTGTTGCGCTGGCGATCGCGCTGTACGGCCGCGGAACGGCGCGGTTAGTGGGGAGCGTGTGGTTCTTTGTGGCGCTGTGCATTCTGGGCAGCATGCTGCCGGTCTCAGCCATTATCAACGAGCGAAAGAAGCAGACGCTGGCCTTCATCATGAGCCTTCCGGTCTCTTCGGTGCAGTACAGCATCGCGAAAATTGTGTCGATTTGGGCGATGTTCCTGGTGCCATGGCTCACGCTATTGATCTCCGCGCTGATTCTCGTCGAAACCGGCCACATCGCCCCGCGCGGCGTGATTCCGACGCTGGTGATTGTGGCCGTGCTGCCGCTCATCGGTTTTTGTCTCATCTCCTCGGCTGCGCTGGCCGGTGAATCCGAAGGATGGCTGATCGCGGCCAGTGTCGCGTGCAACTCCTCTTATTGGCTTGCCTGGTATTTGCTGGCCAGCCTTCCCTCGCTTACGGAGAATTGGACTGCGCCCGCGGCGGTCTGGAACCCGGCGGCGGTGACGATCTTACTGGGGGAGTTTGGATCGATTGCGCTCATCCTGGCTCTCACATTATTCATTCAATCGAGAAAGCGAGATTTTATTTAGCATGCGATATCTCTGTCTGTTTGTGTTTGTGACTTCGCTGCTCAACGGGCAGGATGGCGCAGCAATTTACAAGGAGCGTTGCGCGGCGTGCCACGACTCGCCGGGGCCGCGTGTACCGTCGCTGAGCACCATCAAAGCGATGAGCGGCGAGGCCATTTACGAGGCGCTAACGCGCGGGATCATGAAAAGCCAGGCGGCGGGCCTTTCAACGATAGAACTGCTTGCGCTGATTCGCTACATTGGACCCACAGGCGAGTCGCACGGGGCTGCGGCCGCTCCGGCGCTGACTCGCACCTGCAAAACCGAACCGGCTTTCCCGAATGGCGCGAACACTCCTGAATGGAACGGCTGGAGCACAAGCATTACTAATTCACGTTTTCAAGATTCGGCTGCAGCCGGATTCAGCGCTGGCAGCCTGGACAAACTGAAGCTCAAATGGGCGTTCAATCTGGGCGCAGTGACCGAAGCACGTTCGCAGCCGGCAGTACTGGGAGATACCGTGTTCGTGGGCTCCGCTACGGGAGCCTTTTACGCGCTCGATGCCGGTTCGGGCTGCACGTTCTGGGGATTTCGAGCAGCGTCCGGGATTCGCGGCGGGGCGGCCCTGGGAGACGCGGGCGGCACACGCGCTGTATTTTTCACCGATACCGGAGGCCATGTGTACGCGCTCAATGCGCAGACCGGGCAATTGCTTTGGAAGGTCCGGCCTGCCGAGCATTTTGCTACGGTGGGCACAGCCACGCCGCGTTATTACAACGGTGTTGTCTACCAGGCATTCTCCTCATTCGAAGAAGTTCTTGGCGCCGATCCGAAGTACCAGTGCTGCACGTTTCGCGGCAGCGTGGTGGCTCTGAAGGCTGCCACAGGCGAAAAATTATGGCAGACTTTTACGATCCCCGACAAGGCCAAACCCACAGAAAAGAGTCCCGCGGGAACGCAGCAATATGGTCCTTCGGGTGCTGCCGTCTGGGCTACGCCAACCATCGATGAGCAAGCGGGCGCGCTCTACGTAGCCACTGGCGATAACTACTCGGACCCTCCGACCAACACAAGCGACGCCGTTCTGGCGATGGATCTGAAAACCGGCAAGTTACTGTGGTCGGCTCAACTTACTGAGGACGATGTGTTCACCAACGCGTGTTCGATGCCACTTCCCGGCAATTGTCCGAAAAAGCATGGGGCTGATTCTGATTTTGGCCAGCCGCCCATCTTGCTCAATCTGAGCGGTGGAAAGCGCGTGCTGGCGATCGCACAGAAGTCCGGTATGGCATATGGCGTCGATCCCGATGCCAAAGGCAAAGTGCTGTGGCAGACGCGCCTGGGCAAGGGAGGGCCGCTTGGCGGAAGCCAGTGGGGCTCGGCTTCGGACGGCAGCAAGGTGTACGTCGCCATCTCCGATTTAGGACTGGGCGCGGTGCCTGACGCGAAGTCGCCGAAACATTACAAGCTGGTGCCGAACCCCAAGCAAGGAGGCGGACTCTACGCGCTTGACCCGGCAACCGGCAAAATCGAATGGAGCGCCGCGGCCATCCCGTGCGCCGCAGGGCGAACGGACTGCTCACCGGCGCAATCCGCGGCTGTGACGGCGATTCCGGGCGCGGTGTTCTCCGGGTCGGTAGACGGCCACCTGCGCGCTTATTCGACGGAGACCGGGAAGGTTCTCTGGGACATGGATACCGCGCGTGAGTTCCCAACAGTGGACGGTCGGCCCGCGCATGGGGGCTCGTTGGATGTGGCCGGTCCGGCAGTCGCTAATGGCATGATCTTCGTCAACTCCGGTTATGGGCAGTGGGGCGGCATGCCGGGGAATGTGCTGCTGGCGTTTTCGGCGCGGTGAGGCCGCTTGCTTACGCGCGTGGTTCTGTAGAGACTATTATTTCTATTAGCGGCGACGCGGAATTGAGGTCGAATTCTGAAAGGGAGATTACTATGGCCACTATTCTCGTGAATGGAGTGAAGCGCGAGGTGCAAGCCCCGGCCGACACGCCTCTACTCTATGTCTTACGTAACGATCTCGAGCTTTCGGGCCCTCAATTCGGTTGCGGGCTCGCGCAGTGCGGAGCGTGTTCCGTGCTGCTTAATGGCAAGGAGGTGCGATCCTGCATCACGCCTCTTTCGGTCGTGGACGATAAAGATGTCACAACGCTGGAAGGACTTCCGGCGCGCTGGGCGAAGCAGAGGGGCCTGACTGACGAACAGGCAAAGAAAACTCTGCATCCGGTGCAGCAGGCCTGGGTCGACCAGCAGACGCCCCAGTGCGGATTTTGCCAGAACGGCATGATGATCAAAGCTACCGAACTGTTGGAGAGCAATCCCTCGCCGACGGTTGCGCAGATCAAGGAGGCATTTACTTCGGGAGTATCTCCGCATCTTTGCCGCTGCGGCACTTACCTGGCGATTATTCAGGCTGTGCAGCTTGCAGCTACGCAAATGGCGAGAAGGAGGGACGTCTTATGATCGCCAATAAGTCAAAACCGGAGGATCGCATCGGTAATGTTTTCGGCGCATCGCTTTCGCGCCGCGGATTCGTGACAACCGGCGGTGTCCTGCTGGCCGGCTTCCGGCTGGTTGGCGCGGAGGGCATGCAGAGCTCCGGCGCGGCCGAAAGCAGCACGAGCCTGAATCCCACGCTGCCGCAGTCGTGGATCGAAATTCATGCCGACAACACGATCCTGATTCGCGCCGGCAAGCCCGACTTCGGCACAAGCAGCGTGTTCACCGCCTACCGGCAGATTGCGGCGGACGAACTCCGGGTCCCGTTCGAAGCCATCACCACGGTCATAACAGGGGACACGGACCGCACGCCCGATGGCAGCGGAGCGTTCGATTTTCTCCAAGGCGGGATGCCGAACATCCGAAAAACCGCCGCCTATGTTTATCAAGCGCTGCTCGAACTGGCTTCGCAACGGCTCGGCGTACCCAAGGACCAGCTTTCCGTAAAGGACGGCATTGTGTCCGGCGGCGGGAAGAGTATCTCCTACGGCGAATTGGTCAAAAACCAGAAGCTAAACCTCACGATACCGGTCAAGGGCGACATCACTATGTTCGGCCTGACGGTGGACGGCAATCCTCCGCTGAAGCCCGTCAGCGAGTACACGGTGGTCGGCAAGTCGTTTACCAACCCGGTCACTGTCTCTAAAGTAACGGCAAAGGAAACGTGGGTTACCGACGTCCGTCTTCCCGGAATGCTGCATGCCCGCATGGTGCACCCGAAGACACTGGGGTCGAAACTCGTTTCGGTAGGTCCTCTCGATAAAACTCGTTTTCCAAATGCGCGAGTCATCGTGAAGGGAAATCTTGTCGGCGTGGTTGCCCCCACGGAATGGGAGGCCATCAAAGCGGCGCGGCAGGTCGCTTCCGGCACGCAGTGGACCGAGTGGATGGGACTGCCAACGGATGCGCGGCTCTTTCAGTTCCTGAAAGAAGATGCGGACTGGAAATCGGCTCCGGTGGAGACAAGCAAGAAATCGACCGGCGATGTGGCAGCCGCGCTGGCGAGGCCGGCCAAAAAGCTTTCGGCGACGTATTACCGTCCTTACCTGAAGCACGGGCCGATCGGGCCCACAATGGCGACCGCCGACGTGCGTCCCGACGGGACAGTGTTTGTCTACACGCACACACAGAACCCGCAAGCGTTGCGTTCCGGCATTGCACACATGCTCTCCATCCCCAGGGACAAGGTGGTGGTGCGTAGTTTCGCGGGACCTGGGCATTATGGCCGTTCGAACGGCGGCAATGCCGGGGCGGAAGACGAAGCCGTGATTCTGTCGCAGGCGGTGGGCAAGCCCGTTCGAGTGCAGTGGATGCGGCAGGAAGATTTTCAGTGGTCGACGCAATCGTCGGCGGCCTTTTCGGATGTTGAGATCGGCTTAGACGCCGAGGGCAACATCACGGGATATCAGATTGACCACTATATGCCCGCGATGCAGGATGACCGGCTGGTGGGCGCGATTCTGGCAGGTCTTCCCACGATTCCCGCACCCAACGAAAAGGGCTCTCTGTTCGGCCTTCGGAATGGCATCTCCGATCCGTGGATTTATGACGTGGTGCAGGCGGTAGCAGAGCGCGGCCACGGAACGCCCCAGGTCGGGCAGAGCTCGTCACCGATAAACGTTGGTCTGCGCGATCACAGCTTGCGAACGCCGGTGCAGTATCAGCAGAACTTCCCGCGCGAGTTGGCCATTACGGAGGCGGCCGTGCTCGCGGGCAAAGATCCACTTCAGTTTCGGATTCAACATGCGCGGGAGAAACGGCTCATCGCCGTGCTGGAAACGGCTCGAGACAGTTCGGGATGGAAGCCGCGGTCCGAGTCTTCCAAAACGGACAACGGCGTGAGGCAAGGCCAAGGCGTTTCCGCGCTGTACCGCGGCGGAACTTATTGGGCTTGCGTGGCGCACATCGCGGTCGACATGGCTAGCGGCAAGATCAAAGTGGAAAAGATCACGGTAGCGGTGGACCCCGGCATTGTCATCAATCCACTGCAGTTGAAGCGCCAAGTGGAAGGCGGCACGGTGATGGGTGTCAGCATGACGCTGTTCGAAGAACTTCGGTTTGACGAGAGCGGCGTGGTTTCCAGCGACTGGCGAAGCTACCCGATTGCGACCATGGCCGACCTTCCGGAGATCAACGTTATTCTGATCAACCGGCCGGAGGTCGGTAAGTACGGCCAGGGATCCGAGGCGGCGAATGCATTAGCTGCTTCGGCGATCGCGGGAGCGTTCCTGGATGCGACCGGGAAAGCTGCGCGGCGCCTTCCGCTGAAGCCTGAATATGTGCAATCGCTGTTGAGAGTCTGAAAGACCGCTCCCTCGCGGTCGCGGCTCTGCTTTGCTGCTCAACTGCGAGGAAAGTTTGAATTGAGGACTGCGGCACAATGAAAACTGTTCCTCATGTCCGACCCATTTCGTCTCGACGGAAAAATTGCGCTGGTTACCGGTGGCGCGAGCGGCATTGGTGAAGCAACGGTCCGGCAGTTCGCGGAGGCGGGCGCGCGCGTTTTGATTGTCGATCTGGCTGCTGACCGCGCGAAGGATTTGGCGGCCAGCCTCCCCGGCTCGGCAGCCTACACCTGCGACATCACCGACGAGCAGCAGGTTAGGAAGCTGTTCGCCTCTATAAGTAAGTTAGACATCCTGGTTAACTGCGCGGGAATCGGCCTGGTAGGGAATGTGGAAGAGACCGAGCTCGCGGATTTTCAGCGGCTGTTCCGTGTCAACGTGGACGGCACTTATCTCGTGACCAGGGTGGCCCTTCCGTTGCTAATGCAAGTACGCGGATCAATTGTGAACATGGGGTCGGTGGCCGGATTGGTGGGAGTGAAGCGGCGGTTCGCCTATTGCGCCACGAAAGGAGCAGTTGTGGCGATGACGCGGCAGCTCGCGGTGGATTATCCTACGCAGATCCGCGTCAACTGTATTGCTCCCGGAACGGTGGATACGCCGTTTGTGGAAGCGTATCTCGAAAAGTACCACCGGCATGAGAAAGACAAGGTCCGGCAAGAACTAAATCAGAGGCAACCAGTCGGCCGGCTCGCGCGGCCGGATGAGATTGCGAAACTGGCTCTTTATATCTGTTCGGCGGCGGCGGACTTCATGCACGGCTCGGTCGTTACCATCGACGGGGGGTGGACCGCGGCCTAGCAGGTAAACATAATTTAACTCTAATCGATTCTTTTACTTGACGATAAATTGGCAAGTACATACGATATAGATAATTGCTACTCGAGCAGCGGCAGGGGCCGGGCGTTCTGGGATCCGGCAGGATTTTTGTACTTTGATGGGTTTTTCAGACTTTTTGGAAGGGATCGCGGCATGAACCGAGTTTCATCCCGTAGGGCGGTACGTTCGTTGGCGTGGTTGGCGCTGACGGCAGTTTTTGCGATGCAGACCGCTACGGCCGCGACTCCTCCTGCTAAGCACCACCGGCATAGGAGGCGTACTGCGGCCGCCGCGCATACGACGGCGGCGAGTTCCGCGGCGAGCGGCTCCGTCGCCCATACCACAACACGAGCCGGTGTGATCCACACCAATGTCGCTCTGACTGCCGTGACCACCCGCCGGCGCGTGCGCCACCGGGTCTACTTTAACCCCTGGACCGAGCCTACGTACGCGGATTCGACGATCGGGGACAACATCGACGGCGAAGACCTGGTGGTCCGGAAGGCTGCCGTGGACGCGCTGGGCCCTTATAACGGAAGCGTCGTGGTGGCCGATCCACAAAACGGCCGGATCCTGAGCATTGTCAATCAAAAGCTCGCTCTGAAGGGCGCTTTCCAGCCCTGCTCGACGGTGAAGATGATGGTCTCACTCGCCTCTTTGAGCGAAGGAATCGTCAACCCCGACAAGCCGCTGCGCATCACGCGGCGCTACTCGATGGACATGACGCAGGCGCTGGCGCATTCGAATAACCTTTACTTCGCGAGACTCGGCCAGGAGCTTGGCTTCGACCGGGTCGAAAAATACAGCAAGCTGTTCGGCTACGGGGAAAAGGCGGGACTCGATATCCCCGGCGAGGAGCCTGGGTTCCTTGCGGATGAGCCGCCGAAGACCGGCGTGGGCATGATGACGAGTTTTGGCGACGGGATTCGGGTAACGCCGCTGGAGCTGACGAGCATTGTCACGGCCATCGCGAACGGCGGGACTATGTACTACCTCCAGTACCCGAAGAACCAGGAAGAGGTTGAGAAGTTCGTTCCGCGGATCAAGCGGGAGCTGGATATCCGCAATCTGGTTTCGGAGATCAAACCCGGAATGATGGGCGCAGTTGAATATGGCACCGCTCGCCGGGCGAACTACGATCCGACGGAACCGGTTTTCGGCAAGACCGGCACGTGCACTGATACCACACAACCCGGCGTTCATCTCGGCTGGTTCGGTTCGTTCAACGATGTCGGGAACCGGAAATTGGTAGTGGTGGTCTTGCTCACCGGAGGCCGCGGGGTAGCCGGTCCGATTGCAGCCGGCGTTGCGGGAAACGTTTACCGGAACCTATCACTGCAACACTATTTTGCGCCGGCGCAGCCGCCGATGCTTCCGGCCGCCATGGTTTCCATGCAGGACTCGTTAGTCCAAAAGGCGCTGTTGCAGTAAAGCTTGATACTTCCCACCAGTTCGATAGCGGTTCTTCTGCTGTTGGTTCTGGCGTTCTTCTGCCTGGGATCCTGGATTAACGCCTTCCGGCCAGGCAATTTCCGGTTCGAATTCTTTTCAATTGATTTCGCGGTGGGAGCGCTCGTGTGTTCTCTCCTTGCGGCTTATACGCTGGGCACGTTCGGTTCCGAGCTGACCTTTGCCGATCGATTTCTGGTGGCGAGCCGGACCGCGCAGGGGTTGACCGTCTCGGCAGCGTTCCTGTTTGCGCTCGGCAACATGCTCTTACTAGCGGGAGTCGCGATTCTTGGCATCTCGGTCGCGTTCCCGCTTGCGATCGGGCTGGCTCTGGCGATTAGCTGCCTGGTTTATCTCGGGAACGCCAATCTCGTTCTGCTCATTCCGGGGCTGATCGCAGCGCTGGCGAGTTCGTATTTTGCGGGCCGCGCTCTACACTTCCGGAAACCGGCAACCCCGCCCAAAGGCAGCCGGCGCGGGCAGGACCGGACGTTTTGGGGTGTGATCGTGAGCGTCATCGGCGGAATCGCTTTGGGATTCGTCTACCCGGTCGTTGGGCACGGCGTCACGGGAGATTTCGGCTTGGCAGCGTATGCCGGGCTCGTGCTGTTCTGCGCTGTGCTGCTAGGTTCCACCGTGGTTCTCGATTTCTTTTTCGTGCGAATCGGGATTGAAGGGAAAGGCGTGACTACGTTACGGGCGTATTTCGGCAAGGCGGGCCGCCATATCACGGGAGTCGTCGCCGGAGTAGTTTGGGCGGTTGGCGCGCTGGCGGTGTTCCTGGCGATCTCCGCGCCGGCGAAAGCGGCGGCTGATCCACGTGTGGAGTTGGCCCTTCCTGTTGCGTCGGTCCTTCTGGCGGTGTTCTGGGGCGTGACCGAGCGGAAGGAACTTGCGAGGATGCCGGGAGGCAAATCCAGTATTGCGTGGTCGGTAGTATTGTTCATTGCCGCCCTGGTGTTGTTGGGCTGGGCGTTTGGGAGATAGTCAGCGCAACCGTGACCCCGTCTTCACAGATCTCGTTGTGATGTGGATCCCAATATTCGGATTCGGCACGTCGCTCAGCCATGATTGACGGCCTCAAATGGGCCTAACTTCGGCTCCCCGTACATTCCAAGGGTGATACTGTGCAGCGTGGAATTGATTCGTGTAACAACGGGCAGACCCACACTCTTCGCGCCTACCTACAATCTGGCCGGATCGTTACCAAAGAAATCTATCACTCGGGCGTGGCCTAACCGCCATTGTGGGATCGCGCAGTATCTGTTGCACCAATTGCAAAATAATATCGCCCCAATCTCCTCAACAACTTACACCCGATTTTGGAGGCCCGCTGTGCGCCCCTCGTGCGACGCTCCGAGCGTATGAGGCTCAATCTTTCTCAATACACTCTGCCTTCCGGCAAGCTCGCGCTTTCGTCCGAAAGCCCCGACGCGCTCGACACGCTCAAGGTCAAACTCCGCGCCGAACAGCAACCTGCCAACGAGACCGAGGAAATCCTGGTCAACGAAATGGCCGAGCAGTTCTGGCGGCTGCGCCGCGCCCGAGCGATCGAAACGTCGCTCCTCGATTCCGACCAGGTCCTGATCCCGCATCTCACCGCCATTCAGGGCATGATGTCCTCGGCCGAACGCGGTTTCCACAAAGCCCTCACCGTTTTACGCCAGCTACAAAAAGACCGTGGCTTCGTTCCTCAAAAACAGAACCGCGACTTGGCGTGCCAGGGCACGTCCGCTTTAGCGCGTGAAGGAGCGGCGTCTGGCTTCGTTCCACAATCCGAGCAGAACCCCGACTGTCAAGGAGGGGTCAAGCTGACCGCAACCGAGCCGCGCCCGAAGGAAGCGGTTGGCTTCGTTCCTCCACCTTGCCCGAAAGGCGAAGATATCGATCCCGCGGACTGGGCCCGCGCCTTCGCAGCGCGTCACCGTGTCCACACAAAAATGAGCTCATAACAGAGTAGAGTAGGCGTTTTCGCCTGCGCGGGTGTTCAACACCCGCACCGTTCCTTGCTTCGAAAGTTTCTTTGGGAACACCGAGGTGCGAGCCTCAAGGGCTATTTGAAATCCGAATATTAGAGTGATCGTGCGTGTATGCCGAGAGCGCCGTTGCAGGATGGGCGGAAGCACTGTAAAGCGGGCGTTTCCGCCTCAGCGGTAATGGCGGCTGGGAATCGAGCCGGTGTTCTTCCAGCGTGGCCGTCGGTTCCCCTAACCTGGCGCGTAAGTGCGCGCGTCACTGTGGGGTCAAACGCAAAGCTGTTTTTTTAGCATTGCTATCCCATCCTCCGGGAGGGTTCCCTGGGCGAGCGTGGCCGATCCCCCGCCCCGCCCGCCAGTAGCCGATAGAACCTGCTTCAGGCCGGCGCCTGCATTCAAACCCGAGTCTGCCGAGCAGGCGAGCAAGACGTTATTCTGCTCTGTCCCGATCACGAGTAGCAGCCCGCGTCCCTGCGCCGTGAAGGCTTGCGCTTTGGCGCGTGCTGATTCGTCGATGCCAGGCATTTCCAAGACTCTCCGGTGTAAGCCGTCCGGTCCGGCGGGCGTTTCCGCATAGAGCGCGGCGCCTTCCTGTTTGGCGAGTTCGATCGCGAGCCGTTGGCGTTCTTTCTCGGCTTCGATCAAGCGTTGCCTGAGATTCCCATAGTGCTCGGGCAACGTATCGATCGGGGCCGCGGCTTGCCGGGCCAGCTCGAGCGCGATGCGAAAATCCTGACGGGCTCTTCGGACCGCCCGTTCCCCGCACACAAATTCAATCCGGATATTGCCGCGCAGCTTTTCCTGACGGCGGATCTGGATTGGCCCCGCTTCGGCTGTGGAGCGGACATGCGTCCCTCCGCACGCGCTACGGTCTACGCCTTCGATTTCAACGATCCGCAGCTTGCCGGAGCGCTGGCTAGGCTTTCGCAGCCCTTCCACAGCATCCGCCGATTCGAATTCGATGCGGACCGGGCGGGCTTCGCGGACAAGCTGGTTGGCGCGCTCCTCCGCTTGTTCGGCCTGCCATTCCGTGAAATCACCGGTGCGGAGCTCGATCGTCGAGACCTCGCTGCCCATGTGAAAGCTGACCGTCTGAAACCCGAATAACTCGACAAGAACCGCCGAAAGCAGGTGCTGGCCGGTGTGCTGCTGCATGTGGTCGTAGCGGCGCGGCCAGTCAATCGTGCCTTCTACCTGCTCCGCTTCTATCGGTGTCGTGAGTACGTGTGCGATCCGGCCGTCTTCATCCTGTACGTCCAGAACGGGTTTGTCCCGCAAGGGTACCCAAATCGTTCGGCTGGCCGCCCGAGGTTGGATAAAACGCAGTCCGGTCGAGGTAAACCCGGCAGCCGTCGGCGGACCGCTCCGTGACGGAAGCGCGGAAACGGGTCAGGTAGCAATCGGTGTAATACAACCGCTGGGTGGCAGACACTCACAAGATGTAGCATCCCGGTACTCGGGCGCCGCATCCAGATAGGAGAGAATAGGAACGAATGCCGCTGCGCGACCATATTCAGGCGATCAAGCGCGAAGATCCGGCGGCCAAGAACACCCTCGAAATTCTGCTCTGTTACTCCGGATTGCATGCGGTCCTGTTCCACCGCGTGGCGCATTGGTTTTACCAGCGGCGATTTTACGTAACCGCCCGGTTCATTTCTCAATTCTCACGGTTTCTGACGGGCATTGAAATTCATCCCGGAGCGAAGATCGGCAAGCGCCTGTTCATCGATCACGGCCTGGGCGTGGTGATCGGCGAGACGGCCGAAATCGGCGATGACGTGCTCCTCTACCAAGGTGTAACGCTGGGCGGCACGGGCAACGAGCGCGGGAAGCGCCATCCTACCTTGGGCGACCGCGTGGTGGTCGGGACCGGAGCCGCCGTCCTGGGAAATATCCGGCTGGGCGACGACGTAAAAGTAGGGGCAGGCTCGGTGGTGGTTCATTCGGTCCCGGACGGTTCCACCGTGGTGGGGATTCCGGCACGGGTGGTGAAGGGCCGCGCGGAAGCGCTCGGAACACTGGAGCATGGCCGGGTGGCCGAATGCGCCGAAGAGGGGCAGGATATCGAGCAATTAAATGATCGGATCCGGGAACTCGAAGCCCTGATGCGGCTGCTGCTGGAGGACCGGGTCGGCAACGGGCGAGGCTAACCTCAAAACCGCTCCCTGGCGGTCGCGGCTCTGTTAACGGATGCGGTGGTCCGTGAATACCAAAAAGCGTCCGAGCGAAGCTTGCTTCATATGGCACGGGAGGCAGTTTTTCTTCTGGGCTGCGGTATGGCGAGCGACGTTCGCATGGCAGGATAAACAGCGCTCCGTGTAAAACCCGCTATCCCTGGGACGCACATCGCTGTGGGGATCGTGGCAAGTCAGGCAACTCAGCTTCCCGCTCGCGCGAAAGCAGCGGCTCGCGAGCAGGCCGATGGGCGCAAACCGGACGTTGACCGGATCTTCCAGTTCGGGTTGATCGCCCATGTCCGGCCCGGGCAGACGATGGCATTGACCGCAGAATTGAATAAGCGCTTTCGCAGGAAGGCTGCCGGGATCGAAGATTGTGTTTTGCTTCCGCGGAGCTTGGACGTGCGCACTGCCGGGGCCATGGCAGCGCTCACACTGTACACCGGGGAGCATGTTCCGTAGATCCGGTCCGTTCGCGCCCATTTGGACGCCGGCGGCATGGCAATTGAAGCATTGGAAGATGGTCCGGCTGTCCTGAAACACTCCAAGTTCCGCGATGGGCGTAGCAGGATGGGCCGGATGGCCGAAGGTAGGCGCGAGCCCTTGGAGTCGCGAGTAGTAGGAAAACTGGTGCTCCATATACTGCTGGCCGAATAAGCCGACCGGAGTGCTGCCTTGCACGCCGGCGCCGAAGGCCCATTCAATCAGAAGCGTGTCCGGCGCTCCGTTCTCCCGAACCAGGATCCGGTTTCCATCGGCTTCGTATTGGAGGCGGCCGTCCGGCGAATGCCCGGCCCTTAATAGAGCCGATCCGAGTAAACTGCCGCCGATCGTGTGGAGCGAATGCGCGTGATGCGAAGCGGATTGCTTTGCATACTCCTCCGGATGACATGCGGCGCAAGCCGTGTTTCCGACGTAATCGGCGGCGGACGCAACGGAGCAAGCAACTGAGATCAGCGCCCACAGGAGCAGGCGCAAGCTCTTCACTTCCGGCTTCCTCCGGTGACGTCCACTCCATTGTCTTTCGCGGCCTGGATGCGGCGGACTTTAGCATATTCGACAGCGGCCTCCGCGTTCCGGCCCATCTGACTGTACACAGAAGCGAGGTGATAGTGGCCGGAAGACTCGTTGGGATCGAGCCGGATGGCTGTCTTGAGTTGGGTGATTGCTTCCGGATAGTGTTTTTCGTCTGCCAGCACGATGCCTAACCGCAGATGCGCGGCAGCATTGGAGGCATCGCATTGGAGCGCGCGCCTATAGCGGGTTTCGGCATTGTGCAGATCTCGTTCCGTCCGCGCGATCTCGCCCAGATAGAAGTTAGCGAGGCTGTGGCAGCCTTGAGACGCTTCTCTCTGTAGCCAGGTGCGGGCGTGCTCAGTATCCTGCTGCCGCCAGTAGATGTATCCAATCGCGAAGTTCGCATTCGGGATGCCGGGGTCTTTTTGGAGCGCTCGCGTATACTCCTGAATGGCCTTATCGAATTGCTGCTGATCTTCGTAGGCGTTGCCGAGCAGGTAATGCATCCAGGCCGAGTCCGGATATCGCGTGATCAGTTCGTGAAAGGCCGCTTTGGCTTCTTGGACGTGCCCGGTGCGCCGGTTGCTTTCTTCGACCATGTACAAAACACGTTCGCGGTGGACGGAATTCGGGAGAACGCTCAACTCCGAGATTGCCTTCGCGTATTCCTTGGATTCGAAATAGTCCGCTCCGAGGAGAAAATGCGCTTCGTTCGAAAGCTTGGGATCTGCCGCCGCTTTCTTCAGCGGCGGGATCGCTTCAGCGAGCTTGCCCTGGCGCACCAGAGTTAAGCCCAGATTGAAATCCGCCTGAGCCGCGGTTTGCGCGACGAGAAGGCTGCCTGTGGAGGCGAAGAGCAACCACAGGCAGGTAAATCTAAAACGATAAAACCGCCCCGAGCTGAATGGTTCTCGCGTCTCTGGCACCCGTTGCCTGTCCGAAGTTCGAGGATCCAAAGGTCGTGCCGAAACTAGTGAAGTTCGTATGGTTAAAGATATTGTAGAACTCGGCACGGAACTGGAGATTACTGCCTTCACGCTTCAGAATACCCGGGAAATTCCGGAACAGCGAAGCATCGGTGTTGTTCACCCCGGCAGAGCGCACGACGTTTCGGGCAGCGTTGCCGAACGTGAATGGCGCAGGCATCGCAAAGGCCGCCTTATTAAACCAGTTCTGCCAGGTACCATTTCCGGTATTTGGATCGCTGATCAGGTTCGGGCGATTGGGACCACCGCTGATGCCGGTTCCCGCAGTATCCGAGGGGAGGGAAATGTTCAGAGGAGTTCCAGTCTCGAAGGTGCTGACACCGGAGAATTGCCAGTGTCCGAAAACCGCTTTTACGAAAGGCTGCTGTGACAGAGCGGGGATGTCATATACGTAGCTCAATGCGAGAATATGGGTGCGGTCGAAACCCGCATTTCCATACTCGAGATAGGCGCGGTAAGCATCCTCATGCTGGTTCCCAGGGACATCGCCATCAGCATAGTCGAGTGCATGAGAGTAAGTATAAGAAGCCTGCAAGGTCAGGCCGTGAAAATCGTTCGTTCTTAGACTTGCCTGCAACGAGTTGTAATTTGAATTGCTGCCGTTATAGTATTGCAGGATGTTTGCGTAGCCCAGATACGGCCTGACTTGATTCACATTGGCTGTCTTATTCACTACTTGGGCGGCGCCGGCCGGGAACGGCTGGTTGATATTGCGGTTGTCGGAAAGGTGCGTTCCTTTTGTCCCGACATAGGAGATGTCAACTACTGCGCTCCTGGCAAGCTGGTGCTGAATACCAAAGTTCCATTGCATGGTTGAGGAAGTCGGGTACTCAAATTGGTAGGTTTGTATCGCAGCCGGAATAATGGCCGTCGCTCCTCCACCCGGATTACTTAGCAGGTCGGAGGGAGGCGTAGAGTTAAAAAGAGTTGCGACGTTGCTGAACGGAGGATTCGGCGCGACGTTATAGATATCGTTGCCTTGTATCCGTTCGTAGTACATGCCGAAACCCGTACGGATTACAGTATCGTTATCGAAAGGCCGCCACGCGATCCCTACTCGAGGCTCAAAAAGACTCCAGTGATTCTGTACCAGCCCGCGAGGTATACCGTTCTTACCAGCGAGCCCAAGTCCATTCAGCAGGTCGCCCGTGCCCGGTACGATTCGCCCGCTTGAATTAATTTGAGGGGCATTCGCCGGATTATAAAGGTTCGGATAGAAACCGGCTACATCGTTCTTCTCGGTGTAGGCATGCGGGAATCCATCCCACCGCAAACCGAGCGTGAGCGTCAACCTGGAACTCGCTTTCCAGGTATCACCCACCCATAACGCGCCGCTGCGGCTCAAATAGTTTGGCTCTGTTTGCTGTTGCAGTTGCTGATATTGAAACGCGTAACCGAGCAGAAAATCGGCGAAGTCATTACCGCTGTAACTGCCGTTGAAAGTAAAAGCGCCTTGAGTTGGCCCAAAAAGGTCTTGCTGCTTGTTAAAGTGCATCCATATGCCGCCGACGACGAACGTATGGTCGCCGCGCGTCATGGTGACATTGTCTTGAATGGTCCAGGTCTCCAACTCGTTTACCCAAGGCCAGGATGCAGTATCAAAATTCACGCCGGTTTGCTGGAGAAGAATATTTGGATTCTTATTCGCGGTATTGGCGTTGGGAAAGTAAAGAGGAATATTCAAGCCGGAAGGACGTTGATAGTTACCGTTTAGGCTCAGATTCAAGGGTTGGTCCAAATAGCCTATGGACGCTTCATTTACGGTGGTCGGGCTCAGGACGGAAGTGAGGTGGCCATAGTACAGTTTTGGTTTATTTACCAGAAGTGTGGTGGTGGTTGGATAACTGCTGCTGGACCACAGATTATTCGTGAAGTTTTGATTATTTGTCTCTTGAATGTAGCGGAAGAATGCCTGTTCCTTATCCGTAAAGCTGTGATCGACCCGCACAATTTCTTCCCGGAGATTGGTCGGGACGCTATAGGAAAGCGTAAATTTTCCAGTCGGACTGGTCGGCAACGGGAACAGGAAATTCGGAGCGGCGAGGATCAGACCGTTTGGATCGAGTTTACTCGCGGGAATGATATTTCCCGAAAAAGGTTGACCTGTGGCGGGATCCTTGAGCTGCGTCTTCGGAAGCAACTCGCTGAAATTGCCGGTGCGCTCGGCGGCGCTGAAGGTTGGAACGTTGAAAATGGAGGCCTGCCGCAGCTTACGCCACTCTTCGTTAAAGAAGAAGAACGTTTTCGATTTACTGCGCGGGTATAGCTTAGGAATGAAGACGGGACCACCGACGTTCCAGCCGTATATGTTGAACCGCAGCGGCGGCTTGGGCTGCCCGTTCAGGTTCGAGAAGAAGTTATTCGCGTCCAGCTTGTCGTTGCGGAAGAACTCCCAACCCGAGACGTGGAAGTCGCGCGTTCCGGATTTGGTGGCGACGTTCACCTGGCCGGCATCCCCGAAACCGCTGTTGACGGCGGCATCTGCCGTCTCGACCTTGAATTCGCTGATCGCTTCCATCGACGGCAGTACGGTGACACATCCGCCGCAGCCGCGGTCGTAATTTTCCTGGCCGTCCATGCGCCACACGTTATTGCTTTGGCGCATACCGTTGAAATAAATGCCGGTATTGGAGGTGACGCCGACCGGCGTGTTCAACGCGGGCTGGGTGGAAGAGGCGCCCGGAATGAGAGCCGCAAGAGAGGTAAAATTCCGGCCGTTCACAGACAGCGCCGCCATTTGCGTTCCATTGACCGTTTGGCCCACCGTGGCGTCTTCGGCCTGCACCTGAACTGCATTCGCCTGCACTTCCACCGTTTGCTGGATGCTGCTGGGTTGTAGAGAGGCGTCGATTCGCAGCTTGTCGTTGACGTTTACGGCAATGCCCGTTTGCTTGTAAGTAGCGAAACCCGGCGCCGAGATGGTAACGGTGTACTTGCCAACCGGGAGGGCCGGGATGTTGTAATTCCCGGACGCATTGGTTTGGAAATCGCTGGATAATCCAGTCTGCTCATTGGTGATGGTCACCTTGGCATTGGGAATCACTGCGCCGGAGGCATCGGAGACGAGACCGGAGATGGTGCCCTGCTCCTGAGCGGCGAGAGGCGAGGACAAGGCGAAGAGAAGCAAGGCGGCTACGAAAAGAGCGCATGCCATAGAGCGCAGGTATTTCAGGCAGGGGTCGATTAACATACGAGGTCACCTCAAAGACTCTGTGGCTTTCTACTATACGGCAGGTTGTAAGCGCTTGCAATAGTTTTGTGGGACGGATGGGACTGAAACAAAGAACCGCTCCTAGCGGTCGCGGCTCGGTTCGCAGGTTCCAGGAGGCAATTCGCGCAGGCGGCCACGGGCGGTTCGGGATTCGACCGCCAGGCGGAGCGGCGTGGGCAATTTTGGGAAAATCGCGGCAACCAGCCGGTAACGCCAGCCCGGAACCACGAAGAGCTTGCGCCGGCGAAGACCGTCGAGCGATGCCTCGACCACCTCTTCCGCTGTCATCCACAAGCTGCGGCTTGCCAGGCGTTCCCGCCTGGCGCGCATGGCGTCGTGAAACTCCGTATAGGTAAAGCCGGGGCAGAGCGCCTGAACCGCGACCTGCGAACGAATTCCGCGCAATTCGAGATAGAGACCTTCGGTGAACGCCGTCATCCAGGCTTTGGTGGCGGAATAACTGGCAGTGCCCGGGCTTCGCACGAACGCGGAGACGGAAGCGACATTAATAATCGCGCCTTCCTCGCGCGCAATCAGGTTGCGGAGCGCGGCATGCGTGAGGCGAACCGTTGCTAGCACGTGCAGCCGGTGCATGCTTTCCTGGCTGTCCAGGGAAGCTTCCCAGAAGCGGCCCTTCGTTCCGAATCCTGCGTTGTTGATCAGAATGGCCAGCCGTTCTTCGGCGGCGATTCTCGCGGCGGCCCCGGCGAGATCCGCTTCATCGGTGAGGTCAGCCCGGAAGATCTCGATTTGCGAATTGTGCGCGTGAGAGAGTTCGGCAGCAAGCTGCTCCAGCCGGTCCTGGCGGCGTGCAATCAGCAGCAGGTCGTAATCGGGGGCTAATCTACGGGCAAATGCGGCGCCAATTCCGCTGGATGCACCGGTAATGGCAACAACTCGTCTGGGCATGGTTTCCTTCCTTGCCAGCTTATCCAAACCGTTCAGGGGCAAGCGGATATCGTAAAATCCCGATTTCCGCCGCGAAAAATCGCTGGTCATTTCTCGAAAATTCGTTTACGATTGCGGGGAGGTTCATCATGTCCGCAGCAGCTCAACCGGGAGTCCTGGTGCTCGGCAGTTCGGTCACGATTCGAGGAAAGATCATCAGCCGTGAAGATCTTTCGATCAATGGAGACGTGGAAGGCACGATTGAAGCCAAAGAGCATCGGGTGACGCTGGGGCCCAACGCGAATGTCAAGGCCGACATTCAGTCACGGGAAGTGATCGTACTCGGATCGGTGCAGGGCAACGTGAATGCCGCCGAAAAGATCGAAATTCGCAAGAACGCGCAGCTCGTCGGCGACATAAAGACGGCCCGCATCGGCATCGAGGACGGCGCTTATTTCAAAGGGGCCGTCGATTTGTCGACCGGGGCGGAAAAGAAATAGAATATTCGCAGCCCGGTGCTACGTTCCCTCGCGGTCTTATTGCTGATCTTGCCGGCCGCGCTCACGGCGCAGTCCGTGCCGCGGGCCTTGGAATCTCCGCCTGTACGGCCACCCCAAATAGGTCCGCATGGCGAAAAGCTCCCTGGCATGCCGAAGTTTCACGACCCGGCGCCATACGACATTGACGAGCATACCGGTTTCAAGCAGATCTTTGACGGCAAGACTTTCAACGGATGGGATGCCGATACGAGCATCTGGCGCACCGAAGACGGCGTCATGGTGGGCGAGACGTTCGAGGGAAAGCCGCGAGGCAACAACTACATCGTCTACCGCGGGGATAAGACGCGCGACTTCGACCTGAAGCTCCAGATGAAGATTGAAAAAGGCGGCGGTGGAGGAATTCAGTACCGAAGCGTCACCGGGCTACCGTGGACGCGGCCGCAACCACCGGGCCAGCCGCCGTACGATCTGAAATTCATGATGACCGGGCCGCAGGCAGACTTCTGGTTTCCGGTCAATTCGCGGGCTGCGTCGTACACAGGCCAGTGGTATTCCGAAAACACGATGCAGGGCATTCTGGCGTATCGCGGGCAGGTTACGGAGGCGCTCCCCGGCCAGACGAACCGCCTGGTGGCGAATATCGGCGATAAGCAGGCGCTCGGCGGTTACGTCAAGGTCAACGAATGGAACGATTACGAAGTCATCGCGCGCGGCGGCGTGATGATGCACATTATGAACGGCCAGTTGATGGCGATCTTTATCGACGACAATCAAGACTCGGTCAATAACCAACCGGGATTTATTGGTTTCGAAATCGAAAGCCAGCCGTGCAAGATTTCGGTGCGGGATATCTGGTTGAGGACGTTTGACTCGACACACTGAAGGGTTATCCCGATTTTCGCAGTTGAGCGAGCAGCCAGGCGCGGGCCATTTTCCAGTCGCGCAGCACCGTCTCGGGAGAGACTTTTAACACCTCGGCAGTTTCTTCCACGCTCAAGCCGCCAAAGAATCGCAGTTCAATAACTCGGGCCTTGCGGGCATCGACGTCCGCCAACGCGATAAGCGCATCGTCGAGCGCGATGAGTTCGCGAGCCCGGCCGGATCCGATCTCCGGAAGCTCGTCCAGATTCACTTTCGGCGCCGGACCGCCGCGTTTTGCCGCAATGCGCCTGCGGGCCCGATCGAGCAGGATATGGCGCATGATTTGCGCCGAGATGGCGAAGAAATGCGCCCGGTGCTGCCAATCCACGTTATGGACATCCACGAGTTTGAGATACGCCTCGTGGACCAGAGCCGTAGTTTGAATGGTCTGCCCGGGGCGCTCGTTCTGCATGCAGTGTCCCGCGATGCGTCGAAGCTCCTCATAAATCCGAGGCGTTAGCTGCTCCAACGCGTCCCGGTTTCCGTCCGCCCAGGCGCGGAGGAGTTGCGTCGTTTCGGAGCTGTGGGAATCCGCCATTCGATCCGGTTGGACCGAAATTATATCCCCCTCGAATTTTTTTGTGTGCCATTCCGGTTTTTCCTTCCCGTTTGCGCCTGAAGAGCGACCGGGAGGGAACAACGATGAAGACCGCGGCGATCACGATGATGATGCTACTGGCGAATGCTGCCGCGCGCCCGCAAGCGATTCCGAACCTGGACGAACGCAAAGTGGCGGTTTGTCTGGAGCGCGGCGCGATCGACCCGGGAAAAGCGTGGGTGGCCCGCACCATTGCTTCCGAGATCTTCGCCAAGATCGGAGTGACGGTGGTCTGGAACGATCCACACGACTGCCCGGCCACGGCCATCTTTATCAGCATCAGCCAGAAGACACCGGCAACGCTGAAACCCGGCGCACTGGCTTACGCTCTGCCTTATGAAGGCGTGCATATCCGGGTGTTCTACGACCGAATTGCGCAGTCCTCTCCCCTGGATAATGTGCCAGTCGTGTTGGGGTATGTGCTGGTACATGAGATGACACACATTCTGGAAGGAATTAGCCGGCATTCCGAGAGTGGCGTCATGAAGGCCCACTGGGATAAAACAGATTTCTTCGCCATGCGCCGAAACTCACTTCGATTTGCCGAGGAAGACATTAGGCTGATTTTTGTCGGATTGGAAGGACGCTCCCATGCTTCGATACTGGCGCTGAATCGCAAACCAGTGGCGGTTGCAGCCCGGTAAACGCGGCCCTATGATTGATCATGACTCCCGAGCGCTGGCGGCAGATCGAGGAGCTGTACCACGCGGCTCAGGAACGTGGGCGCGGCGTTCTGGCCGGTGCGGAGCCCGATCTGCGGACAGACGTGGAGCGGCTACTGGAGCAGGATTCCGAGGGCGGCCTTCTGGACAAGCCTGCGGCGGAGTTTTTGGACGACCCCACCGCGAGCGAGTTTGCGCCCGGTTTGCAATTAGGTCCCTATCGCATCGAAGCACGATTAGACGCCGGCGGCATGGGTGAGGTGTTCCGGGCAACCGACACACGGCTTGGCCGTAGGGTGGCTATCAAGACTTGCCGCGAGCAGTTCAGTGACCGGTTTCATCGCGAGGCCCGCGCGATTTCGTCACTGAACCATCCGCACATCTGCATCCTCCACGACGTCGGGTCTAATTACCTCGTCATGGAATTGATCGAAGGAGAAACGCTCGCGGCGCGCTTGAAGCGCGGCAAGCTCTCCCTGCAGCAAACCATTTTCTACGGGGCGCAGGTTGCGGATGCACTCGCGGCAGCTCAGGCCAAGGGCATTGTACATCGCGATCTGAAGCCGGCGAACATCATGCTTACGGAATCGGGCGTGAAGGTCCTGGATTTCGGGCTGGCAAAATCCACCGCGGACGAGGGGTTGACGAGAAGCCGTGTGGTCATGGGCACACCGGCTTATATGGCTCCCGAGCAGCGTGAGGGCAAAGAATGCGACGCCCGCACCGATATTTACGCGCTTGGCTTCGTGCTGTATGAAATGGCAACGGGTAAGCGCTGGGTCACCGGAGTCCGGCTCACCGAGGAACTACCGCCCGCGCTCGCGCGCATCGTATCCAAATGCCTGGAGAACGACCGCGATCTGCGCTATCAGCATGCATCGGAAATTCGAGCCGCTTTGGATAGTTTGAAGACCACCAAGACAAGATCGCATACCGCAAAGTTTTGGAGCGGTCTGGGTGTTGCCGCTGCTGCGGTGCTGGTCTTTTTCATTGCAGATCGTGTTCCTCTTCACGGCACGCCGAAACTCACCGATAAAGACACGATCGTGCTTGGCGACTTCGAAAACACGACCGGCGATCCCGTCTTTGACGGCACGCTTCGGCAGGGGCTGGCGGTACAGCTTCAGCAGTCCCCTTTTCTGAGTCTCATCTCCGAACAGCGCGTTCACCATACGCTTCAGTTGATGGGCCGACCCGTGGATGCACGGCTCACTCCGGACGTTGCGCTACAAATTTGTGAGCGAACGGCAAGTGCGGCGGCCCTGGAGGGCTCGATCGCCAGCCTGGGAAATCAATACGTTTTGGGATTACGCGCGACCAACTGCCACACGGGAGATGTTCTCGATGAAGAGCAAGCGCAAGCCGCGAAAAAGGAAGACGTGTTGAATGCCCTCAATCACGTTGCGACCAGATTCAGAACTAAAGTTGGCGAGTCGCTCGCTTCGGTCAACAAACACGACATTCCCCTTCAGGAAGCGACTACCCCCTCTATCGAAGCCTTGAAAGCCTACACGGCAGCGTCTCGAGCGGCGTTCTCAAGAGGCTTCGTCTCGGGGATTGCGTCTCTTCGCCACGCCATCGAGATCGACCGAAACTTCGCGCTCGCATACGCGACGCTGGGCCTATGGTACAGCAATGTCGGAGAATCGGAACTGGCCGTTGAGAGCGCAACGAAGGCCTATCAGTTGCGGGATCGCGCCAGTGAACCGGAGAAGTTCTTTATCACTGCTATGTATGACCGGCACGTCACAGGAAATCTGGAGAAGGAGCAGCAGACGCTCGAGTTGTGGGCCCAAGCTTATCCTCGTGACGTCGACAGTCACGGATTGCTGGCAGGGTTTTGTACGAACGGGACGGGTCAGTATGATAGAGCCATCCAAGAGGCCAAGATCGGTATCAGCCTCGATCCGGATTGCACTCCCTGTTACGATTCCGCAGTTACGGATTACATTCGTCTGGACCGTTTGCAGGAGGCCGCGAACATGCTTGGACGAGCTTCCGAGCGCAAGCTGGAATACCCTGGCCTTTTGCTCGCCCGGTACCAAATCGCCTATTTAAGGGGTGATCAGGAGGAAATGCGGCGCGCAGTCGCACGCGCCAAGGGCAAGCCAGGGGCGGAAGACTGGATCTCGCATTTCGAAGCGCTTGCCTTGGCTCGTTCCGGTCACCTTCAGGGCGCCGGGGAGATGTCACTCCGTGCAGTTGAATTGGCTGAGCAGGCAGGGGAGCGCGAGCGAGCGGCAACATACAAAACTGGGACAGCGGTCTGGGATGCGTTCTTCGGAAATAAACCGGCCGCAAAACGCAGCGCGGCCGAAGCGCTGAACCTTGCAAACGGCCGGGATGTGAAATTCGCCGCAGCCTTTGCGCTTGCGGTGTCCGGGGAGTCTAGCAGGCCGCAAGCTCTCGCCGGCGATCTGGACCAGCGCTTTCCGGAAGACACGTCGGTCAGGTTTATGTATCTGCCGATTCTTCGGGCATTATTCGCAATGCAACGCGGCCGGCCTGCACACGCGATCGAACTGTTGCAAACGTCCCTTCCTTATGAGCTGGCTCAACCCGGCATTGATTTCTTTGTGGGATCGTTCGGGGCGCTCTATTCCGCCTACGTGCGCGGCGAAGCTTATTTGGCGGACGGAAAAGGCGCACAAGCCGCCGCGGAGTTTCAGAAGATTCTCAATCATCGCGGGATTGTCCTCGCCGATCCAGTGGACGCAATGGCTCGCCTGCAATTAGCGCGGGCATGGGCCTTGGCGGATGATAAGGCGAAGGCTAAGGCTGCGTACCAGGATTTTCTCACACTCTGGAAGGATGCCGATCCGAATATTCCGGTTCTGAAGCAAGCCAAAGCGGAATACGCTAGGTTATGACCCCTGAGCGCTGGCGGCAGATCGAGGAGCTGTACCACGCGGCTCAGGAACAAGGGCGAGGGGTTCTGGCGACCATCGACCCCGATGTGCGGACGGAAGTGGAGCGGCTGCTGGAGCAGGATTCCGGGGGCGGCCTTCTGGACAAGCCTGCCGCGGAGTTTTTCGAAAGTTCTACAAATCTTCTCTTGGATCCCGGCACACAGCTTGGACCCTATCGCATCGAAGCGCCATTGGGTGCGGGCGGCATGGGTGAGGTGTTTCGCGCCACCGACACGCGGCTACAACGTTCCGTCGCTCTCAAGTTTTTGTCCAGCAGATTCGCTCATCATCCGGAAGCTTTGAACCGGTTCCGGCGTGAAGCGCGGGCCGCTTCCGCATTGAACCATCCCAATATTTGCACGATTCACGACATCGGTGAACAGGACGGTTGCCCCTTCCTGGTGATGGAGTGCCTGCAGGGCGAAACGCTGAAAGACCGCATCGCGCGCGGGCCGTTGGAGATGGACACACTCCTGGCGCTCGGAATCGAGCTAGCCGATGCTCTGGACTGCGCGCACACAGCAGGCATAGTTCATCGCGACATCAAGCCCGCAAACATTTTTATCACGGATCGCGACCACGCCAAGATTCTCGATTTCGGCTTAGCGCAGTTGGCGGGCCCGGAAGCTTCGAAGGACGCCACACGGCCGGGGATTGCGATGGGCACGCCGGCGTACATGTCGCCGGAGCAGGCCCAGGGAAAGCCGCTGGATGCACGAACTGATCTGTTCTCCTTCGGACTGGTGCTCTACGAAATGGCGACGGGCGAGCGCTGGATTTCCGGGGCACGACTCACTACGGACTTGAGGCCGGAGCTAGCGCGCATCGTATCCAAATGCCTGGAGCAGAACCGCAATCTGCGCTACCAGCACGCGTCGGGAATTCGGACCGATCTCCAGCGCTTAAAAACGGCCAAAGCAGGACCCCACAGCGCTAAGCTTTGGAGTGCCATTGGGGTTGCATCTGCGGCCGCGCTGGTTTTCCTCATGACCGGACCTTTCCACCTTCGCGGCGCGCCGAAACTCACCGACAAGGATACCGTTGTGCTCGCCGATTTCGAAAACAAGACGGGCGATCCCGTATTCGACGACACTCTTCGTCAGGGTCTGGCGGTGGCGCTTGAACAGTCTCCGTTCCTCAGTTTCATCTCCGAAGAACGAACTCAACAGGTGCTGGGCATGATGGGTCAGCCGAAGGACGCCCGCCTGACCCCGCCGCTTGGCAGGGAGGTCTGCGAGCGAGCTGGTAGCACGGCCGTGATCGACGGCTCTATCGCAAGTCTCGGAAACGAGTACGTGCTGGGGCTGCGAGCTAAGAGCTGCCGCACGGGCGATGTACTCGATGAGGAACAGGTGCAGACCGCAAAGAAAGAGGGCGTGTTGAAAGCTCTCAGTCAGGCTGCCGGTAAATTCAGAGCCCGGCTGGGCGAATCGCTAGCTACCCTCCAGCGGCATGATACTCCGCTCGAGGAGGCTACTACACCATCACTTGAAGCCTTGAAAGCGTTTAGCACGGGCAAAAGGCTCCTTTTCTCAAAGGGCAGTGCAGATGCTCTGCCTCATTTCCAGCGCGCCATTCAGATCGATCCGAAATTTGCAATCGTCTACGAATACCTGGGCCGGGCCTATAGCGACATGGGCGAGTCTGTCCTCTCGGCAGAAAATACGCGCAGGGCGTACGAATTACGCGAGCGCGCCACTGATCGGGAGCAGTTCCTGATTACGTCAGCGTACGATGCGCAGGTCACCGGGAACATTGAAAAAGCGGCACAGACGTTCGAGTTACTGGAGCAGGCCTATCCGCGCGACATCGAGGCCCCCGGACCGTTGTCCGGCTATATTTATCCTGTTCTTGCCAAATACGAAAAAACCATCGAACAAGCTAAGCGGGCGATCGATCTCGACCCGCACTTTCCCTATGCGTATATCAATCTCTCGACGGCCTATCACATTCTCAACCGGCTGACGGAAGCCGACGACGTGCTTCGTCTAGCTGCGAAGCGCAGAATTGATAACCCCGAAGTATTGATCGAGCGATATACCCTCTCCTTTCTGGAGGGGGACGAGGCGGCAATGGACCGTGTCGCAAGTCAGGCCAAGGCAACCCCGATTGAGGATTGGATGCGGGATCAGGAGGCGTCGGCTCTGGCATATTCTGGCCAGTTGCGGCGGGCGATGCTCACGGCGCGGAATGCCGCGGATCTGGCTCTCCCAGCAAGGCGGGAACCGGCGTCCCTTTACCTGGCGGGATCGGCAGTATGGGCAGCACTTTTCGACAGTGCGACGGCGAGACCACGCGCGAGAGCGGCACTCAATCTTTCCCGCGGGCGTGATATCGAGTATGGAGCTGCTTTCACTTTCGCCCTTTCGGGCGATTTTTCCTCAGCGGAAGAAATTGCTGATGACTTGGAAAAACGCTTTCCAGAGGACACATCCGTGCAGTTCAGCTATCTCCCTGTGCTGCGCGCGTTGCGTGCGCGGAATCAGGGGCGGCCCTCCGAGGCCATCGAGGCATTGGCGCAGGCTCGCTACGAGCTTGGCACACCGGGGAGCTGGTTCAACGGCAATTTCGGCGGCCTTTACCCGATCTACGTGCGCGGCCTGGTTTATCTCGACGCGCGGCAGGGTCCCGAGGCCGCGGCGGAATTTCAGAAAATAATCAATTACCGCGGCGTCCCAGGTACTGACCCAGTAGGCGCTCTGACAAACCTGCAGTTGGGCAGAGCGTTGGCCTTAGCGGGCGATAATGCAAAAGCTAAGAATGCCTACCAGGATTTCCTCACGCTCTGGAAAAACGCCGATCCCGACATTCCGATATACAAGCAAGCGAAAGCAGAGTATGCAAATTTACGTTGAGCAGACTCGCCGGGCCACAATTTCCGCGACTGGCCGCTTGTGGGCCGGATCGCGTGAAGGACCTTCACATTCCCACAGAATGTCCCATCCTTCAAAGAAGGTCCGCAACTCACCGGGAGCGGCCCGTTTTTCGCTCCACGGCTTGTCTGGCTCTGGCGTGTGTACAATCGCAATAATTATCCCGCCCGGCCGCACAGCCGCTTTCGCTTTGGCGAACAAATCGCGCTGCAGATAATAAGCGATCAAAACGAGGTCGAACGTGTCCGGCGGCATCGTGAAGCCCGGCTCGGTCAGATCGGTGACACGGGTGTGCACTCGTACGCCGCGCTCGGCAGCCCGTTGCTCGAGCAGATCAATGGCTTTTTCCGATCCGTCGATCGCCGTTACCGTCCACCCGCGCTCGGCTAGATAGATCGCGTTGCGGCCCGCTCCACAGGCCAGATCGATGGCAGTGCCCGGAGGGAGTTTCTCCAGAGTCTCCACCAGCAGTATCGTGGGAGCATCCTCCTTTCCGCGTTCGCCGGAGCGATACATTTCTTCCCATCCCGCGATATTCATGGTGTTAGGAGATCGGATGCTGTAGGACTGAACTGGGTTGGTATTGCGGCGAAGCCACCGACAACCAGGTACTTAACGCCATGGGACTGGAAGGCGGGCAAAAGGTCTTTGTAGTCTTGGTACATCAGGCTCAATCTCCCACCCCTTGAGCGCATAGGCGATTTCAATCATCTCTTCGACCGCGTCCAGCCGTTCATGCGCGGGCCGACTTTGCCAGTACCGATACTCGTCCGCTTTCATTTCGTCGAAGTCGGTGTACTTGCGTGCTGTGATCGGCGCGTCGTCCATAGCGTTCTATTTCTAGCATAGGGCCGTGGTCATGCTTCAGACCGTTCCTTACCGTAGCTTTCTGGCACACCACGGCGTCACTAACTGCTATCCTCGAAAAACCATGCAACCCGCGAAACCGCCTGTGCTGAAAGCCATTCTCACTGACGTCCATTTCTGGTTGCCGTTTGCGGTTCTGATTATCGGGATCGCGCTGCTGGCGGTTTTGCGATGAGCACGGCGATATCCAACACGGCGCGATCGCGGCTCTCGCTGCATACGCTCGGCGTGGTGTGCGGGCTGGCAGCGGGGGCTTGGCTGGGCGGTGCGGAGGCTCCCGCGAAGCTGGTCACCATGGGCTTTTCGCCCTTTCTGATTTCGTTGGGAATGGTGGCGGGCGTTTTCGTCGCACGCTGGACGCTGCCCATCGCGTTGCAGGGAACCGGCAACACCTGGCGCGATCTTCGGGAAAAACCGCACTTGATTGTCTGGGCCATTTTGGCCGGAATGCTGTGGGCGGTGGCGAACACCCTGACGGTCTTCGCGATTCAGAACGTCGGGCTTTCCATTGCCTTTCCGCTTTGGAACTGCAATAGCCTGGTGGGTCTGTTCTGGGGCTGGCTGCTGTTCAACGAATTGCGCGGAGCTAAGGTTCAGCAATGGGGGAAGGTGGTGGGCGGAGCCATCGCCATAGCGGGCGGTGCCTGTCTCTTGGCGTATGCAACCACCACACAAAGCTCCGGCCATGCCGGATCGCGCACGGCCATGCTCGGGGTATTTGCGGCGCTCGGCGCCGGATTGTTGTGGGGATCGATGTACATTCCCTACCGCAAAGCCTATATCAGCGGAATGAACCCGCTCTCGTTCGTTACCGTTTTTACCTTCGGCGAGTTAGGCACTGTCTTTACGCTTGCGATTCTGTTCGATGGCGGTTCTCAACGCGTGATGGCGCAACTGAACCAGGCAAAACCGGCTTTGTTCTGGCTCTTCCTGGGCGGGTTCTGCTGGGTCATCGGAGATCTCTTCCAGCAGTATGCGGTGAAGTATATCGGGATTGGCCGCGGAATTCCGCTCTCCAATACGAACCAACTCTGGGGGCTGGCCTGGGGCGCGCTGGTGTTCGGAGAACTGGCAGGACAGAGCAATGAGGCACGCATCCTGACGGTGGCCGGATCGCTCATCATGATTCTGGGCGCGGTAGCGGTGAGCCTGGGCGAAGCGTCCGCTTTGGAGCAGGCATCGTGGAAGATGGCGATGCAGCGTGAATGCACTCGTTATGGATTGGACCCCGCACAGATTGAGGCATCGCTCCAGGGCGAGGATACGCTGAGCCGGGGCAAATCCTCGCGCAGCCCGTGGGAAATTCTGGTGATCGCGGCGGCAGTGGGTTTGTTTGTGTGGTTGGGACTTTTGGCGCGCAGGCAGGCCATCGCGATGAATGTTGGCTGGATGGGGCTATTAATTGGAGCCAGTCTGGTGCTGCTGGTCGTAGCCGGGCTGTTGTTGTGGCGGCGGACCAGGTTCGCGTAGCTTTCTGAGCCGCGACCGCAAGGGAGCGGTCGTGACGAACTGGAGAAGTTTCGGCGGCTTGGGCACTACGTTCACAGCCGCCCTTGACTCGAATTTTCATCCGCTGGAATGCTCTCCGAGTGCTAGCAGTTCTGCTGGCCGGCAGCGGTGTCGTGTGCGCGGGCGACTTGGATGAAGCGTATAAAGCGCTGGCAAAGAAAGACTACGACGCGGCGATCGAGCTTTTCCGGCGCGGCTTGGCGCAACAGCCGCAGAACGCAGCGGCCCATAAGGATCTCGCCTATACCCTGCTAAAAGCCGGAGATAACGCCGGCGCCCGCGACGAATTCCAATCCGCGCTGAAGCTCAACCCCGCGGATGAGACCGCCGCCCTGGAATACGCCTTCCTCGCCTATGAAACCAAGCAGCCGGTCGAGGCGCGGCGCATGTTCGACCGTTTGCGCCGCCAAGGGAGCGCCGCCACGCGAGCCACGGCCGAGCAAGCCTTTCAGAATATCGATCGGCCGTTAGCCGAAGGAATCGCCCGCTGGAAACAGGCGCTGGCGCGCTCGGCAGACCCGAACGCCCTCTCGACGTACAGCGCGCATTGGGAGCTGGCGCAGCTCGCCGAGTTGCGTGATGATCTGCCGCTCGCGGCGGAGCAGTACGAGATCTGCCGGCAACTGAAACCGAATTTGAGCGAGTTACTGCTGATCCTCGCACGTGTGTGGCAGCAGCTCAATCGCATCGAGGATGCCCGCGCGGCTTTGCTCGCGGCATCCAGATCGAGCAATTCGCGAACCGCCGAACTGGCGCTGGAGCAGATGGGGACTCGCTATCCCTATCCTTACGAATTTCTGAATGCGTTGAAGCTTGATCCGAAAAATACAGTATTGCGGAGAGAGTTGGGATTCCTGTATCTCGCGATGGGGAAGCGAGACGAGGCGATTGCGCAGTTTGAGTTGATCCTAGCCATTGATCCCAATGACGAAGTGACGCGCAAGCAGTTGGACGCTTTAAACGGGATTAAATCACGTCCGCCCGTGGCGAGCACGGCTCCCGCGGTGGATGCAAAGACTATGGGCAAGAAGAGCCTCGCGCTCGGATACACGCGCGACGCGATCAAGTATTTGCGGCAGGCGCATGAACAGAATCCGGACGATATGGAGACGATGCTGCGGCTGGGCTGGGCGTACAACCAGGCGCATGATGACCAGGATGCGATCCAGTGGTTCGATCGCGCGCGGCATGCAAGCGATCCGGCCATTGCAGCGGAGGCGAACAAGGCTTTTCACAATTTGAACGGCGATACGCTGCCACAAACGACGGTTTGGGCGTTACCGATGTATTCCACGCGCTGGCACGACGTGTTCAGCTATGGACAAGTGAAGCACAGTTTCCCGCTTCCCTGGAAGGATTTGAACCACTATCTGGAGTTCTATCTTTCGACGCGCTTCATTGGCGACCTGAAGAGTAGCACAGCCGAACACGTGATCGATCCGGCCTACCTTTCGGAGACTTCATTCATTTTCGGCGGTGGCATTTCGACGAAAACATGGCATCACCTTATGGGGTGGGCTGAGGCCGGCGAAGGCGTCAAGTATGTCACGAGCCGGCGCGACGTGGGCGCGGCCATTCCCGATTACCGGGGCGGCCTCAACTTCGCCAAGGGATTCGGCAGCTTGCTGGGCAGTAAAACGCCCGGCGTTTTCTATGAGACAACAGCCGATTTCATTTACATCAGCCGGTTCGATAAAGACTGGCTGGCTTACTGGCAGCAGCGCAGCGGCTACACCTTCCGCGGTTGGGGCGGCACATCGATGCAAGTGCTGTTCAATGCGAATTTTACGCATGATTTGAAAAATCAGTATTGGGCGAACACCGTGGAACTCGGGCCGGGATTTAAGCTGCGCATGCCCTGGATGCCGCCCAATGTCTACTTGTCCACGAACTTCCTGCGCGGCGTATACACAAACAATCTCTACAATCCGCACCGGCCGAATTACAACGATATTCAGATCGGCCTCTGGTACGCGTTCACAAAATGAAAATCTTCGTTTTGCTATTCCCTGCCCTCATGGGCGCCGCCACATTCCAGGTGAATGGCCCGAACGCGGCACCGTGGAGCAAAATCTTCGGCGCGGTCGGCATTAGCCAGGCATCCGGCCAGCCCGATATCGTGGTGGCCGGGCCGGATGCGCAGGTCGACAGCAAACTCGCGGAAAACCACATTCTGATTCTCGAAGGTGCGGGCGCCGCGGCGGCGAGCTTCGGCTTCGCGCAGAAACCCGAAACCGTGGTGGTGCGACACATCTGCGATGTGCACGCACCGAAGATGCAGATACTCTGGGAACACCCGCAGGAAGTCCATACGGTCAGCGTGCCGGACGGCTTTCAGATATTTGCGACAGAGAAATGGAAAGGTATTCCGGTGCTCGCGGGCAAGCGCACGAAAAGCGGGGCCATCCTCTGGATGGCGACCGCGCCAGGTGCGACAGGCCTGGAGCGTTATCCGTATTTGCTCGAAGCGTTGGTGGATCTTGGGCTACCGCTACCGGTGCGGAGTACCGGGTTGTGGGCGTTTTTCGATTCGGCCTATCGCATTCGCGCCGACGTCGACTATCTCGCCCGGCGCTGGCGGCAATCCGGAATCAGCGTGCTGCATGTGGCGGCGTGGCACAACATGGAACCCGACGCTGCGCAGGATGAGTTTCTGAACAAACTGATTGCGGCTTGCCACCGTAACGCGATTCTGGTGTACGCCTGGCTGGAGCTGCCGCACGTCAGCGACAAGTTCTGGGCTGAGCATCCCGAGTGGCGCGAGAAAACGGCCGTTGGGCAGGATGCTCAGCTCGACTGGCGAAAGCTGATGAACTTACAAAATCCGGAGTGTCACCGCGAGGCGGCGCGGGAAGTAGGCGAGCTACTGCACCGATTCGACTGGGACGGTGTCAATCTCGCCGAACTGTATTTCGAATCGCTCGAAGGCGCCGCGGACCCGGCGCGCTTTACGCCGATGAACGACGACGTGCGCGCGCAATTTAAGCAGACCGACGGGTTCGATCCAAAACTGTTGTTCGAGCCCAGTTCGCCATATTCCGCCGAGACTCATCCGGATGCGTTGCGGAAGTTTCTGGATTTTCGCGCGGGTCTCGCGTCACGCATGCAGGCGGATTGGCTTTCTGTGATTGACCAATCGCGCGCAGCAAAGCCGTATCTGGATGTGGTGCTCACGCATATCGATGACCGGTTCGAGCCGGATATCCGGAATGCGCTCGGGGCGGATGTGGCGCGAAGTCTGCCGCTGATTCAGAAGCGGAAGAGCCTGTTGCTGGTGGAAGATCCGGCGACGCTTTGGAATCTGGGGCCGGAGCGTTATGCGAAGCTGGCCCAAAAGTATCATGCGCTCGGCGCACGGAAGGACCGGGTCGGAGTGGATATCAACGTAGTCGAGCGGTATCAGGACGTGTATCCAACCAAGAAGCAAACTGGAATCGAGCTGCTGGAGCTGGTACATCAGGCAGCGGAGTCGTTTGGGCAAGTGGCGCTCTATTTCGAAAATTCGCTCGAAAAACAGGATCTGAATTTATTGCCGGTGGCGGCAAGCACTGCGAAGATGACGTCGAAGGGCGTAGATGAGCTAGATATCGATACGGCCGAACCCGCGCGCGTGGCCTGGCAGGGTCCGGTGGAGCTGGATGGAAAGGTCTGGCCGGTGCATGATGCACGTTTCGTGCTTGTCCCGCCCGGAGAACACCGGCTAACAACGGCCTTTGAGGATCCCGCAGTGGTGGTATCCGACTTCAACGGCGAGATTCAATCGGCGGTAAATTCCAAGGATCGCGTCGACCTGGCCTATACGAGCCGGAGCCGCGCCGTGGCGGTGCTGGGCGCGCCCGTAAGTTCCATCGAGGTGGACGGCGCGGCGCTGCCGAAGAGCGCGGACCCGGGCTCGGTGCTTTTGCCGGCCGGGCAGCACGTGGTTACCCTGATTCGTTAGCGCAGCCTTGCCGGTTTCAATGTCCATCCTTGCAGGCGCGCCAGCGCCAACAACTCTTCGGGAGCAAATCCTTCCGGATGAATCGGCCAGTTGAATGCTCTTCGAGCATCGGTCGCGAAGTACTTTTCAAACTCCACCTTGCCTCTCTTGACTCGTATCGGACCGGGCGAGGCCACGTGCTCTGCGAGCGTCGCCGCGAAATCCTCCAGCGAGAGCGTTTTCGAACCAACGAAGACTTCACTCGGTAATCGACGATTCGTCTGAATGAACGAGCACACGTCTTTCACGGTCGCATCGAACAAATAATCAGGAATGGTAGGACCGGCGTAATTCGTCGTGCCGCGCTGTGTCGGGCCGTCCACATATTCGGCTGGAAGCTGTAGCAACTGCAGCAGAATATCTGCGGCGGAAAGATCGCCCGCGCGCGTGGAGAGGAAGTTGATTCCCCGCTGAAAGTGGCGCGCCAGTTCGGTCCGGCTCACCGCCGGGGGGATCGGATTTGCATAAATCCGCGGCAGATCGCTGGCAGTCACAAACTCGACGCCGGGGATCGCCTTCGCGTGCTCGACATAGGCATTCAGAATACGGAAGCACCGCTCGGCGTCATCCTTAGTGCGGCGATGCGGCAGCACCCATTGCTCTCTGGACCGCACGTCGCCATGCGCGAAATTCACTGCATCCCAGAACTCGGTGTGCACCATTTCGGTCGGGTGGTACACCGTGCTGATCAGACCGCCGCCATTGTCGGCGAGGTGTTGAACCGCGGCGTCGAAGCGCCGGAACGCCTCCGATTCCGGTTCGTGTCCATCGAGATCCGCGCGTATTTGATAGGGGCCCAGATTGAAGACATAGAGCAGGCCGCCGAACCATATCGGCTGATCGCCATAGCCGACTTGAGTTCCCTCGTCGAGATACACGTGTACTCCCATGCGCCGCAGAGCAAGGTTCGATTGCGGCGCCCAGGAGACTCCGGGCTGCCCGTAGCAGGCAGGGGTAACGCCGAATATACGCGCGACGTCCTCGAAGCCGCCTTTCTGCCTACGTTCAAACTCGTCCGCGCCTTCCAGGAGTCCCAGGTGCTGCAATACCAGCGCCGGCACAGGCTGCACGCTGTGCCAATCGGAGTGGTATCCGATGCAGTGTCTCCCGAGCGCCTGGATGACATCCGCGCGGCCGCGCTGCTCCAGCACGCGCGCTTTCTCGCCGACAATTTTGAAGGTGCCATGCACCCCGACGCTCGTCAAATCGTTCGCAATCCGCAGCGCGGCATCGTCCGCGATCGGATCGATATAGTCTTCGGTATCGAACCAGAGAACAACGTAAGTGATCCCGCGGGACCTTGAAAGAATCGCAAACAGCAGCAGGAGCGCCACGGAGCGCAAGCTGAATCTTATCGGCATTTCACCAAGCCAGCGGCGGCAGCGGCCCTTGAGAGTGCACAACAAATGCCTCGGCACGCTGGCAGCGGTGTTCCAAGCCGCGGAAGCGCTCCATTTTTTCGTGATGGGCATAAAATTCCGAGGGCCGCTGGCTCGCGTGCAGAAAGCATGCTTCCTTTTTTTTCTCCCATGTGTCCGCGATATCGACATAGAAGTTTGGATGGAACTGCTGTGTCTGGTCGCCTGTCTCCACTTCGAAGTACAGAAGGGCGCATTTCTTTTCACTCCGGCGCCAGGCCTGGAAGGTGAGCAAAGATGCCGCGCAATGATCGGGGTGCGTATCCACCGGCCAGTGCGTGAAAACGACGTCCGGCTGCTGTCCGTTGAGCAGAGGCGCAAAGGCCCGATAAGCCGCGGTATTGACTTCCGTCGATCCATCGATCTGGTCCGCGAAGACCGGTTGCGCTCCCAGGAGTTTGCAGGCTTTCAACGCTTCTTCGGTGCGGATTCGCGCAGCCTGTTCGTGCGTCTTGCCCTCAATGCCGGCCTCTCCGCGTGTCAGATAGATAATCGTTACGTCATGTCCCGCTGCTGCGTACCGGGCCAGAGTTGCACCACAGCCTGATTCCGGATCGTCCGGATGTCCGCCCACGCAAACTATCTTCAGTTTGCCTGCCGGCTGCGACTGGGCATCCACGAAGCCGGCTAAAGCGGGCGTTGCCAGTGCGAGGACAGTCTCTCTTCTCGTCATTGTTTCTAGTTTTCTACCCACTAGTGGCGCGGCTGCAGAGCTGCGGCGTCCGCACAGGACGCCTTCTCAACGGGCATGACAGCCTGGGCTCGTGCCCGCTCCACAAACATGCATTCAGGAGACTAGGCTTATCACATTTACATGGGCTTCAGTTCACGGCCTATGCAAACGCCGCAATTTTGTATTGACATAACTCCCAGCTGCATATAAGATCTTTGCAAGATTCTTGCAATGCTTGCGAAAATCACCCTCGATCATTTAGCGCGGAAAGTGGGGGTCTCGGCAAGCACGGTTTCCCGCGTTCTGAGCGGGGCGCGCGGAGTCAATGAAGGGACGCGCCAGCGCGTTCTGGCTGCTGTCCGTGAAGCCCATTACCATCCCGGCGCCAGCCATCGCGAGGCCGGGCACAGCCGCATCATCGGTTTCTTCATGCCCGCCGAGGCGGAGCAATGGGGCGTCCGCACCAATTTCACCGAGCAGGGACTCAGCGCCATCGGCGATGTGGCCGCGCAGTTCAATTACGCCGCTATGGTCGGCTGCTACAACCCCGAACTGACCGACAAGGTGGAAGATCAGATGATTAACGCCCGCGAAGTGGCGGGCGCCCTGCTCTTCCGTACCAAAGATGAGATCCGCGATTCCGAGCCGTTTCGGCGGCTCCAGATTCCGTTTCTAGTGGTCAACCGGCTGTTGCCCGAGACATCGCTCAATTACATCGGGCCGGACCATCGCAAAGTAGCCTTCAGTGCTGCAAAGCATCTGCTCGAATCGGGCTATCGCCGCATTGGTCTGCTGCTGGGCCGGACTGCGTATCTGAGCCACCGGCTGTATCAGGACGGCTTCCAGGAAGCACACACCGGGGCTGATCCCAGTCTGATTACGGAAATTGAATTGAATGTGGAAGGAGGGTACGCGGGTACGCGGCGTCTGATGGAACGCTCGCCGCGGCCGGAAGCGCTGATCGTGACGGGTGATCGCGCTTCGCTCGGTTGTTTGAAGGCTCTGCATGATTTGAAAGTTCGTGTTCCGCGAGATGTGGGCGTGGTGGCAATGGACGGAACCAGTGAGACGGCCTTTGCAAATCCGCCGCTGACTGCCGTCGAGATTCCCTGGTACGACATGCTGGCCATGGGAACCCGTCTGCTGATCGATCTGATCCAACATCGTCCGCCGGTCGAACAGATCGGCGTTTGTTATTCGACGCGGCTGGTTGTCCGCAAGTCAACTCAACCAAAACGCTGAAGAGGAGGTCTGTTATGACAAGGCGCGTTGTCTTTTCACTCTGTTTGAGTTTGTTCCTAATCGGGGAGGCGGCGCTGGCGCAATCGACGCTCGGTACGATCCTGGGGACCGTACGGGACGCCTCGGGAGCGCTGGTACCGGAAGCCTCCGTGAAGATCACGAATCTCGATGAAGGTACGTCCCAGCAGACAACGACAAATGGGAACGGGGAATATCAAATACTCAATGAGAAACCCGCCCGCTACAGCGTGGAAGTAAGTCATCCGGGATTTCAGAGCAAAACCGTCAGCGACTTACATCTCATTGCACGCCAGGAATTACGGGTGGATCTTATCTTGGCGGTGGGTCAGACCACCGAAACAGTTACCGTGCAAGGCACGGCGGGCGTTATTACAACTGACACACCCGCCATCTCCTCGAGCTACGGCTCCGGAATGCTTTTGAATCTGCCCGCCAACACGCGCGCTAACGGAAGCACAAGCCCTTACGTGCTCATTTCGACGCTTCCGGGAGTGCAGGCGGATAACGGCAACAATTTTTCGATTCAGGGCGGCTTGCCTTCCCAATCGGAGACATCCGTAGACGGCATTTCGACCACAGATGTTACCGGCAACAGTCCTCTACGCGAGGCGTTCCCATCCATTGAATCGATCGGCGAACTTCGCGTTGACGGCGTCGGGAACGCGGCGGAATACGGCCAACCTGGCGAGGTGACAACCATCTCGAAGAGCGGGACGAACCAGTTTCACGGCGATCTGTTCTGGTATCACCAGAATCGCGCGCTGGATGCTCAGGCCTATGGTCAAGTCATCAAGCCGCAAAAGGTCGGCAACGATTTCGGAGCTTCGGCGGGTGGCCCGGTCATGATCCCGCACCTTTACAACGGCCACAACAAGACCTTCTTTTACGGCACCTTCGAAGGGTTCCAGTTTCCGCGCGGCGAGACGATTCAGAACACCGTGCCGACGCAGGCCATGCGCAACGGCGATTTCAGCCAGGAAGGTTACGTCATTCACGACACATCGGGAAATCCATACCCTGGCGACAAGCTCCCATCCTCTTTGATCAATCCGGTCGCCGCCGGATTCTTGAAGGTTTACCCGTTGCCCAATTATGGGAGCACCAGCGTCGAACATGTGCCGAATTACATTACCAATCAATCGAACAGCCTGGACTCCAAACAGTTCGACATCCGGGGAGACCAGTATTTCGGAACGAAGCAATCCATGTTCGCCCGCTACACCTGGAAAAACATCAGCAACGACTCGCCGCAGGAGTTGTTGATTCCAGCCAGCACGCAGTTTCAAAATGTGCGCATGTTGGTTCTATCGCACACCTACTCGCTGACGCCCGCGCTGGTCAATGAATTCCGTTTCGGCTTCACGATCGACAATTCGGGACATTCGAATTCGTTCGATGGCCGGGCATTTACCAGCGCGCTTGGGCTCAAAGGAATCGGTCCTACGTTCCCATTCAACGGAGTGCCGGAACTCGATTTCAGTGGGAACACGTCCAACTTGAACGTAGACCGGCTCAACGACAAATCTACATCGAAAACCTATCAGATTAACAACAACCTGAGCTGGACAAAAGGCCGCCACACCATGAAGTACGGTTTCGATATCCGCCATATCCGCGCCATCACTCCGCTCGGCTTTATCGGCGCGAATAATTACGGTAACTTTAACTTCGACGGCAGCTTCACCGGCAACGACTTCGCGGATTTCCTTTTAGGCCTGCCATCCAATACTTCTTACGCAATTGTGCAGAGCGACAACAATGGCGCCACCTGGCATTACAACTTCTTTGCGCAAGATTCGTTTAAGGTTAACCCGAATCTCACTCTCGAATACGGGTTGCGTTACGAGTATCATCCCTCCTATGTGGACAGCTCCGGAAACATCGGCAACTTCGATCCAAGCGTTCCGCTTTCAGGCCGCGCGGTCTATCCGACCGGCAAGCAGAGTCTTCTGGCACCGGGCTTTCTGGCGGATTTCAATGCCTGTCCCAACCTGAACGGACAAGGCCCGGTGATTAACGGCGCACCCTGCACACCGGTGCTTTCCGCGCAGCAGGCCGGGTTGCCGGAGAGCTTGCGTGTCGTCCCGAAGGACCGCTTCATGCCGCGCTTTGGTTTCGCGCTTCGCCCCTTTGGGAATGACAAGACTGTGGTTCGCGGCGGCTTCGATGTCTATAACATCACCGTGCTCGGATCGGTCTTCTATTCGCTGACCGGAACACTGCAAAGCGATGTGCGTCAATTTCAGAACGGAACCGGCCGCACCCCGAGTTTCGCCTGGCCTCAGATCAATTCGGGCGGCAGCGGCCTTGGTAGCGTTCAACTGGGAACCGCCTATTTCGGTACCGCCAATGCGATCCATTTCAAAGATCCGTACTCGATGCAGTGGAACTTCTCGGTCGATCACAATCTCGGCTGGAATACGGGCCTCCGCGTTTCCTATATCGGGATGAACACCCGAGATCTGGTCTGGGCGCCGAATCTAAATCAGATGTATTATTCGACCCAGTATGCGCGTCTTCGGCCCTTGAGCGCCCGTCCATTTCCGAACTGGGGCACCGTTTATACCCGCACGCCTGGCGCGATTGCGAATTAT
This sequence comes from Bryobacteraceae bacterium, assembly GCA_035651215.1. Taxonomy (GTDB): domain Bacteria; phylum Acidobacteriota; class Terriglobia; order Bryobacterales; family Bryobacteraceae; genus Bog-105. Next base: position 18,612 of record DASRGE010000052.1, on the reverse strand, counting down.
GGTTCGGGGCAGATCGAGGTGCATCATCGTTTCTCGAGTGGATTAAATTTCGATAGCGCTTATACGTTCGCCAAAAATCTCGCGGACGACGGCGGCCCCGCTCCCAGCGGTTTCCCCGGTGAGGCGGGCGGCGGACGCGCAGCCGACCTCTACGACCGTCATGCCGAATACGGCAACGTCTATGCCACCCGCCGCCATCGCTGGATCACCTCCGCCGTGGTCGACCTTCCATTCGGCCGCGGAAGGCATTTCGGCAGCAATACCAACCGCTTTGTGGATGCCATGTTCGGCGGGTGGCAGCTCAATTCGATTTTTCTGTGGCAGAGCGGGCCATGGCTCACGCCCACGTTTAGCGGCGGCGGCGATCCTTCGGGCACCGGCTCCGGCAATATTTTCGGACAAACGCAGGTGCCCGATCGTGTCGGCTCTGGAATCCCGGCAAATCAAAACAGAAACGATTGGTTGGATAAGTCCGCATTTGCCTGTCCCGGTCAGCCGCTCGCATCGAACGGCTGCTCCATCGGGAACAGGCCAGGAGTGGATGCTCCTCCCATCGGGCGTTTCGGCAATTCCGGTATCGGGATTGTGGAAGGCCCTGGAACGGTGAACCTGAGCGCAGGACTAGCGAAATACTTCAACTTCACCGAGCGCGTGAAGTTCCGGATCGAAGGATCGTTTACGAACGTTCTGAATCATGTGAACCTGGCGGACCCGGTCACGAATATTGCAAACAGAGCTTTCGGACAGATTACGTCTGCGCGAACTTCGGATCTCGGAGGGAATCGGGTGGGGCAGGTTGGCGCGAGGTTGGAGTTTTGACGCGCCGGACCTTTATGTCAGTTGCTGCGGCGGCTACACTGAACGCCGCGGGCACGCGCAAAACGAAGCACATCGTTTTGTTTACTTCCGACGGCGTGCGCTGGCAGGACTTGTTCACCGGCATCGATCCTAACCTGATGAACCAGAAAGACGCCGGGATGGGCGACGTCCAAGCTCTTCAAAAAGAGCTTTGGCGTCCCACTCCGGAAGCCCGGCGCGAAGCGCTCATGCCGTTCTTCTGGAAGACGCTGGTGCCGAAAGGCATACTCTTCGGGAATCTCGATAAAGGCAGTTCGATGCAGGTTTCCAACCGCTACCGGATTTCCTATCCGGGATATTCGGAGATCCTGACCGGGCGCGCGCAGGATGATGCCATTACGGGAAACATCTCGGTTCAGAACCCAACGCCAAGTTTTCTGCAATTTCTGAAGCAGAAGCAGCATCTCAGCAAAGATCAAGTCGCGGTTTTCGCCTCCTGGAATAACTTTCATTACAGTGCCGAGAATAGGCCCGGCGACATTTTCATCAACGCCGGATACGACCGCTCTCTGTTGCCGAAGAATTTGCCCTGGACGGACAAATTCAACCAGCTTCAATTCGATGCGCGGTTTACGGATGATAGCTCCCGGCATGACGCGTTCACGTTCGGGCTCGCGACTCAGTATCTGGAACACATACAACCGCAGCACATGTTCATTTCGTTCGATGAGACCGACGATTGGGCGCACGCCCGCCGCTATGACCGGGTGCTCGAAAGCCTGCAATATGTCGACCGCTCTTTGAAGAGTTTGTGGACGTACCTGCAGAGATCTGCGAAATATGCGAATTCGACCACGCTGGTGATCACGACCGATCACGGGCGCGGCGGCACGCTGGCGGACTTTTCGAAGCATGGTCCGGATGTGCCCGGAGACGAGCAGATCTGGGCGGCCTTCATCGGGCCGGACACGCCGGCAGTTGGGGAAGCACAGAACATTGGGACGTGTTATCAGCGCGATATTGCCCCGACCATTCTTGCTTTGCTGGGATTCGATTATCGCGAATACAGCGGAGTGCAAGGGAAGCCGCTGCCACAAGTGTTAGGCTGACACTCCGGATGAGTCACTCCGATGCACATGACCTGAAGCGCTTCGGCTACGCCCAGGAACTCTTCCGCGATATGGGAGGGTTCTCGAACTTCGCCATTTCGTTTTCGATCATTTCGATCTTGACGGGCGCGGTGACGCTGTACGGCTATGGCCTCGATCTGGGCGGACCGCTGGAAATGACGCTCGGCTGGCCGGTGGCGACAATCTTCACCCTGACTCTCGCGATCAGCATGGGGGAGTTGTGCTCGGCGTTTCCCACTTCCGGCGCCATGTATCATTGGGCGAGCGCGCTGGGCAATCCGGGCCTGGGGTGGTTTGTCGCCTGGATGAATATCATCGGCTTGATTGCTGCCCAGGCCGGAATCAACTATAGCTGCGCACAATTCATTCTTCCGTTTCTGGGAATTGCGGTATCGCCGCGAAACGTATTTCTCGCGTTCGCGGTCACGTTAGTAATTCACGGTTTGCTGAATCAGTATGGAGTGAAGCTGGTGGCTTTATTGAATGATGTCAGCGTTTCAGTACACATCATCGGTGTTGCTGCAATTGTGGCGGTAATTTTTTTTCTGGCGCCGCTGCAGCCGGTTTCGTTTTTGTTCGCTGCGTCACCGCATCCCTCCATTCATGCGCCCTACGTGTGGTTGTTCTTCCTCGGATTGCTGCAAGCGCAGTGGACCTATACCGGTTTCGATGGCTCGGCGCACATGGCTGAAGAGACCGCGAACGCGCGGCGGAGCGCTCCCTGGGGCATCGTGCTTTCGGTGGCGGTGTCGGGCATTGCGGGATATGCGCTGCTTTTGGCGCTCACGTTGGCCATCCGTTCCGTACCCGCCGTGCTTGCGGCAAAAGACGCCCAGGGGAATGCCGTTCCCGCGGCCATCGCGATTCTGGGCACCGCATTGGGCGCAAAAACCGGCAACGCGCTGGCGGCGCTCGCTTCCATGGCGATGTGGTTCTGCGGCCTGTCCTGCGTCACTTCGGCCTCGCGCGCCGTGTATGCGCTGGCCCGCGATGGCGGCGTACCCTGGCGGGAATTCTTTGCGCGAGTCAGTCAACGCCACGGCACGCCCGGCCCGGCCATCTGGTTTATCGTCGCCGCGAGTCTGGCCGCCATGGCCTGGTCCGGGGCCGTACCGGTTGTCACGTCCTTGAGTACCGTGACGCTGTACCTGGCCTATATCGTCCCGGTGATTCTCGGGCTGCGTGCGCGCGGGCACTCGCCTTCCTGGACAACGGAAGCGCGCTGGAGCGCAGGGCGGTGGGGCCGGTCTATTAATATTGTTGCGATCGGGTACACCGTATTTATCGCGTTCGTGCTTATCATGCCGCCCAATCAACTCGCTGGAAAAACGTTAGCGGGCGTGGTGGCGGCCCTGCTCTTCACCTATTGGCTGAGCGTCCGCCATACTTTTCATGGGCCCGCATGGGCGCGCTCTGCTGCCGCATTTCAAACCGGGAGCCACAATTGACTACGGAAGAAGCCGTTCGCCACATTCCACCGCCGCGTCACTTCATCGGCGGCCAATATGTCGACGCCCAAACACCTGCCGCCATTGAGGTTCGCAATCCCGCAACGGGCGGGTTGATCGCGAGTGTGCCCGATGCTTCGGCGGAAGACGTCGACCGCGCCGTCGCGGCCGCGCGCAGCAGCTTTGAAAATGCAAGCTGGCGCGGCAAAGATCCGTCCGAAAAGGAACGCATTCTGCTCCGCATCGCCGAGCTGATGGAGCACCACCGGGAAGGACTGGCGGCCCTGGAATCGCTCGAAAACGGCAAGACGTTCCGGGAAGCGATTCGCGGCGATATCAATCCGGGCATCGATTCGTTTCGCTACTATGCGGGCTGGGTACGCCGGATCTATGGAGAGACCATTCCCGTCGATGGCCCGTTTCTGAATTACACACTGCGCGAACCAGTCGGCGTCGTCGGCGCGATCGTCCCCTGGAACTATCCAACTTGTATTGCCACCTGGAAGATCGCTCCGGCGCTCGCCTGTGGCTGCTCCGTCGTGTTGAAACCGTCCGAACTCACTCCACTAACGGCGCTGAAGCTCGCGGAGCTGTGCGCAGAGGCAGGCGTTCCCGAAGGCGTTCTGAACGTGATTAGCGGATATGGGGCAACCGCGGGCGAGGCAATGGCGCGCCACATGGATATCGACAAGATCAGTTTCACGGGCAGCATCCGGACAGCGCGCTCGCTGTTGAAAGCATCGGCAGAGAGCAATCTCAAGCGCCTCAGTCTGGAATTGGGCGGCAAGAACCCGAACATCATCTTTCCCGACTGCGATTTTGACGAAGCCGTAGAAGCAGCGTTCTGGGGTATCTACGCAAATAAAGGTGAAGTATGCAGCGCCGGTTCGCGGCTGCTGGTGCATGAATCGGTGCACGATCGATTTGTGGAGAAGCTTGTAAAACGCGCAAAGAACATGAAAGTGGGCGATCCGTTCGACGCTTCTTCGGAGATGGGCGCCCAGATTTCCGCACAACAATTGGATCGCATTTTGAATTATGTGCAAAACGGGCGAGAGGAAGGGGCGCGGCTGTGCTGTGGAGGCGTGCGCGACACCGAAGGCGCCAAGGCAAAAGGCTTCTTCATGAAGCCGGCGATCTTCACCGATGTAAAGCCCAATATGAAAATCGCAAAAGAAGAGATTTTCGGCCCGGTACTCGCGACCATTCGCTTCCGGAACGAAGACGACGCCGCGCAGATTGCGAATAGCACCATCTATGGCTTGGTCTCGGCGGTGTGGACACGCGATATACGCGTCGCCCACCGCATGGCTGCTCGCATCAAGGCCGGCTCCGTCTGGATCAACACCTATAACGGATTCGACAGCGCGTCCCCGTTTGGCGGATACAAACAGAGCGGCTTCGGCCGGGACTTAGGCTCCTACGCGCTCGAACAATATACGAATGTGAAGTCTGTTTGGGTGGCCCTATGAGCGAGTTCGGCGAGCTGGCGGAAACGCTTTCGAACGAAGGCATCCGGCGGATAAAGATTGGCGTGACCGATGTCGATGGACTGCTGCGCGGCAAATATATCAGCCTGGAAAAGTTTGCCCATTGCCAGGATGGGATGGGCTTTTGCGATGTGATCTTCGGCTGGGATATGGGCGATGTGCTATACGACAACAGCAAGTACACGGGCTGGCACACGGGTTATCCGGATGCTGTGGCGCACATCGATTGCGGCACCTTGCGAAAAATTCCGTGGGAGCCCGGCACGGCTTTTTTCCTGGTGGATCTATTCACCAAGAACGGCGAGCCGCTCTCTATCTCGCCCCGCCAAGTCTTTCGAAATGTACTGAATCGCGCGAAGGCGGCCGGTTACCTGGCGCAATTCGCCGCCGAATACGAATTCTGGTTTTTTCGCGAGACGCCGCATAGCCTGCGCGAAAAGCATTTTCGTAACTTGACTCCGTTGAGTCCGGGCATGTGCGGTTATAGCGTGTTGCGTGCTTCGCAGAATGCGGACCTCGTGCTGGATGTAATCGACCAACTGGCGGGCTTTCGGATTCCGCTGGAAGGGTTTCACACGGAAACCGGCCCCGGCGTGTACGAAGCGGCTATTGAAGTGGACGAAGGATTGGCCGCGGCCGATAAGGCCGCGGTCTTCAAGACCGCGGTAAAGGAGATCGGCGCCCGGCATGGCGTTGTGCCCACGTTCATGGCGAAGTGGAATCCGGATCTGCCCGGTTCGAGCGGCCATCTGCACCAAAGCCTCAGTTCTGTGGAGAATGGCGAGAACTTGTTCTATCAGAGTGGAAACACCTCCGTACTGATGCGCTACTACATCGGAGGGTTGATCGCGTTTCTGCCGGAGCTTATGGTGATGATGGCGCCTTCTATCAATTCTTACAAGCGCACCGTCCCCGGAACCTGGGCTCCGGTGAATGCCACGTGGGGAACGGATACGCGCACCACCGCTGTGCGCGCCATCCCCGGCTCGGAGAAAAGCACGCGGATCGAATTGCGGCTTTCGGCCGCTGACATGAATCCGTATCTGGCGATGTCGGCGAGTCTGGCGGCCGGACTGGAAGGGATTGAGCGAAAACTGGAACCGCCGGAGCCGGTCGCAAACGGATATTCCGCTCACGGCAGCGTGCAGCTTCCGCGCGATCTGGCGGAAGCCACCGGAAAATTACGCCGTTCGCAAACAGCACGCAAATGGTTCGGTGATGAATTCGTGGATCACTATGCCGCGACGCGGGATTGGGAGGTCCGCCAGTACCAGCGCCAGGTGACCGATTGGGAGCTGGCCCGGTACTTCGAATCTATTTAATTTCTTCATGAGTCTTGCGAAGTTTTCCTTTCCTACAACCGTGATTTTTGGCGCAGGAGCGCTCGATTCGCTCCCTGGTGAGCTGGAACGCCGTCGCATGCGCAACCCCTTAATCGTGACCGACAAAGGGTTAGTTTCGACTCCTCTGGTCGAACGGTTAAAAAAGCTGATTGCACCCGCTCCCTGTTTTTCCGACGTCGATCCGAATCCGTCCGAAAAGAACGTTCTGGCTGGTGTAGCTTTCTACAGAGGGGAGCAATGCGATAGCATTGTCGCGTTTGGCGGCGGCTCGGCTATCGATGCGGCGAAAGCGATTCGCTTAAAGGCGACACACACACTGCCGTTAGCAGAATATGACGACCGCCTCGGCGGCGATGCGAAGATCACGTCCGATCTTCCTCCCAATATCGCGATTCCTACAACGGCCGGCACCGGCAGCGAAGTGGGCCGGTCGACAGTAATCACGCTGGAGGAGACGAATCGGAAGACCGTTATTTTCAGCCCATATCTGATGCCGGACCTCGCGATTGCCGATCCGGAACTGACGCGCACCATGCCGCCGGAGATCACCGCCGGAAGCGGAATGGACGCCTTCACGCACAACATCGAAGCATACCTGGCACGCGGCTTTCAGCCGGTCTGTGACGCGATTGCTTTGGGCGGCGCGAAGATCGTGTACCGGAATCTGCCGTGTGCGATGCACGAACCGAATCATTTGGAAGCTCGCGGACAAATGATGATCGCGGCCATGATGGGCGCAATTGCGTTTCAAAAAGGTCTGGGCGCGGTCCACTCGCTGGCCCATCCGCTTTCAAGCGAATTCGGCATGCATCACGGGACAAGCAATGCAGTGCTGCTCCCGGTCGTATTGGAGTTCAACCGCTCCGCCGTACCGGACCGCTTTCGCGATCTGGAGCATCAGCTTGGGAAAGACATTGTGGCGTGCACGCGAGAGTTGAATGGGATCTGCGGCATCTCGCCCCGATTGCGCGATTACAACATTCCACAAAGCGCGTTGCCCGCGTTAGCGCATAAAGCGTTGGAAGATGCGTGCCATTTGCTGAACCCGCGGCCGTGTACCCACGAGGATTTATTGGCGCTCTATCGGGAAGCTTGGTAATTTTGGTGAGGCGCTTCCTGAAATGGAAACTATTCTAAGAATTGAAGCCGAGGCTCATTCCCGGCTGGCGCGTATCGGCATTCCTCCGGCTCTGGCCTGGGGCTTTCTCGGGCTGCTGCTATTCATGATTGGGGATGGGGTGGAATCCGGCTATCTCTCGCCTTATTTAAGCTTGCATGGAGTATCGCCGCGCGATGTGGCCTGGATTTTCACAGCCTATGGACTGGCCGTCGCGGTGGCCGGATGGCTTTCGGGAGCGCTCTGCGATGCCTGGGGACCGCGGCGCGTGATCACCATCGGACTAACCGCTTGGGTTATTTTTCAACTGGCGTTTCTCACTTTCGGTTTGGCGAGCCATAGCGTTCCGGTGCTCCTCGTGACCTATGGTTTGCGGGGCTTCGGCTATCCGTTGTTCGCTTTTAGTTTTCTGGTATGGATTACGGTGGTGGCGCGTCCGGAGCGGCTCGCGTCCGCTATGGGATGGTTCTGGTTTGCGTTTACCGGAGGGCTGCCGACGCTCGGTTCCATCGTCGCGAGTTGGTGTGTTCCGCACGTTGGCCCGGTTGCAACCTTCTGGATTGCGCTCGGCCTCGTGATCGCGGGGGGACTGGCCATGCTGATCGGAGTGCGAGAGCCGCGCGGGCGCAAGCGCCTGGTTGCGCAAGAAGAGAAACCCGTTCAGGCGCTGCTGAGCACGATCACGCTGCTTTGGCGAAAGCCGAAGACAGCCGCGGGTTGTATCGTTCGGACTATCAACACCGCTCCGGAGTTTGCGTTTCTGGTGTTTCTGCCCGGCTTCTTCATGAACACCGTGGGTTTTACGCTGGTGGAATGGCTCCGGCTCTTGAGCGCGATTTTCACAAGCAACATTATTTGGAATCTGCTGTTCGGTCTGATTGGAGATCGCTTCGGATGGCGCAAGACGGTCGCCTGGGGCGGCGGTTTGGGGTGCGCGATTAGCACGCTCGCGCTCTATTACGTGCCGTTCCTGCACCACAATTACTTGGCCGCTCTCGCAGTTGGCGTGTTGTACGGCGCCACGCTGGCCGGCTACGTTCCGCTTTCCGCTCTTATGCCGAGCCTGGCTCCGGAAGAAAAAGGCGCGAGCCTTTCGCTGCTCAACCTGGGCGCCGGAGCGAGCGTGTGGGTCGGGCCCGCGCTTGTCGGTTTGCTGATGAAGCCGCTTGGAATGCCAGGGATGATGTGGGTGTTTGCGGGCCTGTATCTGGCAAGCGGAGTGCTGGCGCTGACGTTGACATTGCCTTCTGAACAAAGACAACAGTAGACATGGCGTGGCTCTGTATCGACGCAGGAACCTCGGTTATTAAGGCCATCCTGATTGATGAGACAGGCCGCGAGCTTACAACTGCAAGGCAAAGCGTACCGCTCGCGCGGCCGCATCCTGCTCATGCAGAGCAAGATATGCGCTCGGTCTGGGACGCGGTCGTTGCGGTGAGCCACGCGATAACGCAGCAGAATCTTGCGGCCGTAGATGGCATTGCAACGACGGCGCAGGGCGACGGATGCTGGCTGGTGGATTCGGCGGGAGAACCCGTGGGCCCGGCGATTCTGTGGAACGATGGGCGCGCGCATGAGGTCATCGAAAAGTGGAGATCAGACGGAGTCATCGCGGAGGCTTTTCGTACCAGCGGATCGGTGGCGTATCCCGGATTGCCGAACGCAATCTGGCGTTGGCTTGAGGCTTACGATCCACAGTTGCTGAAACGTGCGCGCTGGTCGCTCACGTGCAATGGCTGGCTTTATTTCAAAATGACGGGAGAGATCGCGGCCGATCTCTCCGATGCATCGAATCCGTTCTGCGATATCGTGAAGCGGCGCTATTCACCCGAACTTCTAAGACTGTATGGAGTGGAAGAGCATACGCACTTGTTACCGGAGATTGCCCGCGAGCAGCCTCCCTCCGGTGCGCTGCTTCGAGATGCCGCTCAGGCGCTTGGTGTCCGTGCGGGAATCCGGGTTGTGATGGCGCCTTACGATATCGTCTCGACCGCGGCCGGAACCGGATGCCTTACCGAAGGCGAAGGATGTCTCATTTTGGGCACCACGGCCTGCCCGGAGGTCATCACGTCAGAACCTGGCCGCAACGGCGCTCCAGCCGGAACGACCATTGCTCTTTATTCCGATAGTCTGTACCTTCGTGCGATGCCGACCTTGACAGGCTGCGAAGCGCTCGACTGGGCAGCCGCCACCCTGCGCGCCGAGAGTGTGGAAGATTTGTCGTGCATGGCAGCGCGAGCGTCTGCGGGTTCGAATGGAGCTGTCTGCGTGCCGTATTTTTCACCCGCGGGCGAGCGCTCTCCTTTTTTGGCGCCGTCGGCGAAGGCAAGCTTTTTAGGACTGTCGCTTACGCACACGCGAGAAGATCTGGCCCGATCCGCGTTTGAGGGGCTCAGCTTTGCAATCCGCGAGTGCTTTTCAGCAGCTTCGACGGCGCCTCTTAGCAGAATTACGATCTGCGGCGGCGGTTCGCGGAGCGATTTTTGGTGCCAGATGATTGCCGATGTGTGCGGATGCGAAGTGCTGCGTCCCAATACCAGCGAGGCGGGCGCGCGCGGCGCGTTTTTTTACGCGACAGGCTGCGCCGGGTGCAACGTAGTCGGACGACTTTATGAGCCGAGGCCGGGTGTGTATGACGATCTTTTCCAGCGTTTTCAAAAACTCCGTGACATCGTGATCTCTACTTGGCAGATATGAGTAGCGGCTCGGTTTGGATCGGGATCGACCTGGGAACCCAAAGTGTCCGTGTCATGGCAGTGGATGAAACCGGGTCCGTGCTGGCTATGAGTTCGCAGCCGCTCACGGCAAGGCGCTCGGGCCGGGAACACACACAGAATCCGGATGAGTGGTGGAGCGCAGTCTGCACATGCTGCAAACAGGTAATGTCGCGAGTCGCGGCAGAACGGGTTGGCGGCCTCGCCGTGGATGCAACCTCCGGCACGATTCTCTTGATCGATCAACACCTTCGGCCGGTCAGCGAAGCGCTGATGTACGACGACGGGCGCGCGCAAGACGAAGCCCGGGAGGTTCAAGTCCAGCCCACCTGGGCGTTACCGAAAGTGCTGTGGCTGTGGCGTCGAACGCAATCGCGCGATCGCGAAGTGCGGCTTGCGCATCAGAACGATTTCATTAACTGGCGGCTCGCCGGAACGCCACTTGCTACAGATTCCAGCCATAGTCTGAAGACTGGCTATAAATTGCAGGAGGATCGCTGGCCGTTTGACACGTTTCGAAAGGTCGGACTTCCGGAACCTCTTTTCCCGGAGGTCGTGGCGCCAGGGTCAATTTTGGGCACTGTGTCTGCTGGCGCCGCTGCCGAGACGGGATTACCCGCTGGACTCCCGATTATCGCGGGAATGACCGACGGATGCGCGGCGCAAATTGCCGCTGGAGCCGTTTGCGAAGGAAACTGGAATTCCGTCCTGGGTACAACATTAGTGCTCAAGGGGGTGACGGGGCGGCTGCTCCATGATCCGCGCGGAGCAGTCTATTCGCATCTCGCGCCCAACGGCAAATGGTTACCCGGCGGTGCCTCGAGCACCGGCGCCGGTATCATCGCCAAGCGGTTTGCGAAAGAACATCTGGAGCAGTTGGAGGCGGAAGCCGGGGAACGCGGACCAGCGGAGGTTGTCGTTTACCCGTTGCACTCGACGGGCGAACGATTTCCGTTTGTTGCCCCTTTGGCAGAGTACTTCGAATTGGGCACCCCGCGCGATACCGTTGAGCTGTATCGCGCGATTCTCGAAGGCGTAGCGTTTATCGAGAGGCTTTGTTTCGACTACATGAAGATGCTCGGAGCTTCGCTCGCGGGCACGTTCTCGATCTCGGGAGGCGCGGTGAATAACCAGCTCTGGAACCGCATTCGCGCGAGCGTGCTTGGCCGCACGCTTACGATTCCCAAAGTGACGGAACCGGCGTTCGGCATGGCTGTGCTCGCCTCGTCCGTAACGTCTTCGCTCGAAGAAGCTGTATCGCGCATGGTCTCGCCCGGCGCAACCGTCGAACCGGCATTCGGGTTTCAAGCGAATTACTCCGAGCGATACGAGCGATTGCTGCGAGAACTGGAACGCCGTGGATGGCTGCCCGGCGCGCTGGCCTCGTATTCGCTGGAGCAGGCGGGCACCGCGTGAGCCGCATCGTGCTGGTGCGCCACGGCGAGACGGTGTGGCATGCAGAAAATCGCTACGCGGGTTCTACCGAGGTGGATCTTACCGAGCGCGGCTGCGCACAGGCGGAGGCGCTGGCAAGGTGGGCGGTCCGCGCGAATATTGGGTATCTGTACACTTCGCGGATGGGCAGAGCGCAAGCCACCGCGCGCCCGGTTGCCGCAGCATTGGGGTTAAAGCCAGTTATCGATACACGCCTGCGGGAACTGCATTTCGGACAAGGCGAAGGACTAACTTCAGAGGAAATGCGTCAACGCTTTCCGGAGCAATATGAGGCGTTCCGTAGAAACCCGGTGGATCACTATTTGCCCGGCGGCGAGAACCCGCGCGAAGCGATCGCACGCGGACGGGCGGCGCTCGAAGAAATCGCGGCCACGGCCGGACCGAATGCGCGCGTGCTCATTGTTACGCACAACACGCTCATCCGGCTGCTTCTGTGCGACCTGCTCGGGATTCCGCTCCACCGCTACCGGCAGGTTTTCCCGGCGCTCGAAAATGTAAGCATCACGGAGCTTGCGATGGGTCGTGAAATACCGGCTTTGCTGCAGTTCAATTCGCCGATCTTGTAGCTTCTGTCATGTCGAAAACAAGAATCGCCGTCATTGGCGATCATTTCATTCCTCCTTCCCTGATGCGCGCGAACATCGTGGCACATGTGGGGGATGAACTTGAAATTGTGGAATCGTCCACGCCCTTTCCGCTCGAACCTTTCCGCGATATTGCAGAAGTCCGCGAGGCTTCCGGTTCCGAAGAGGAAGTGATCCGAGCCCTGCATGGCGCTAGTTTGTGCGTCGCGCATCACGCGCCGCTGACCAAGCGCGTCATCGAGGCGTGTCCCGATCTTCGGCTGTTTGTGGTTTGCCGCGGAGGACCGGTGAACGTCAACATACCGGCTGCGAGGAAAGCGGGCGTCCGGATTTGCTTCACACCGGGACGCAATGCAACGGCAACGGCGGAGTTTGCAGTGGCGATGATCCTGGCCGCCTTGCGCCGCGTCCCGGTGACGGATCGCGGAATCCGGAACCGAGAATGGCCGGGGGATTATACGTTCGAAACTGCCGGATTTGAGCTTGAAGGCGCCACGTGCGGTCTGGTCGGGTACGGCGCAATCGGAAGCCGCGTGGCGCGAATCCTGGAAGGCTTCGGCGCGTCGGTTTTAGCCTATGATCCCTATGCGAAGGGCGAGGCTGTGCAGTTGGTGAGCCTCCCGGAGCTGTTGCGGCGGTCGCAAGTGGTATCCCTTCATGCGCGCGAGACGCCGGAGACACGCGGCCTGATTGGCAGAAAAGAGATCGCCCTAATGCCGAAAGGTTCGGTGCTGGTGAACTGCGCGCGCGGCGCGCTCCTGGATTATGCCGCTCTCGAAGAAGCTCTGCGCTCCGGCCATCTGTTTGCCGCCGCGGTGGATGTTTTTCCCGAAGAGCCGCTGCCGCCGGGATCGTCTTTACGCGAATTGCCGAACCTGGTCATGACGCCGCATATTGCAGGCGGGACACGCCAAGCCGCGGAAAAAGCGGCCCGCCTTGCAGCGGAAGAAATCGAGCGCTATTTGACGGGCCAGCCGCTGTGCTTCTGCGCCAATCCCGAGTAGCCGAAAATCCCAAGTACGCCGGTTCCGGCATTTTCACAACAAAGGTGAGCCAAATCGTTCGCTGGTTCCGCGTATTTGTCCGAAGCGGCTTATAAGCCGGTATCACAGGAGCAAAAACATGAAAACAGCAATCGCTTTTCTCATCTGCGCCGGCATGGCCGGGGCTCAGATCACAGTTCCCGATGGCACCAAACTACGCGTGCGATTGGACCAGACCATCTCGTCGGCAACCGCGGACGAGGGCCAGGGTATTGAATTGAGCGTGACTGAGCCCGTCAAAATTGGCGATCAGGTTGTCATTCCCGAAGGAGCGCGCGTCACCGGCACGGTCACGCTTGCGCAGGTAAAGAGACACATGGGACGCGCTGGGAAGCTCGATTTCTCGATTGATCGTGTCCGGGCGGCCGATGGCGAGTGGATTCCACTACGCTACACGGTGACCAAGCGGAACGGGGGCAGCCACGCCGTGAGCACGGGTGTTCTGACCGCAGGCGCGGCCGTGGTATTCTGGCCCGCCGCTCCCGCTTTCCTTCTGATCAAGGGGAAGGACGTCACCATCAACAAAGGCGTGGTCTTCGATGCCTTTACCGATCAGGACCACACGTTGGCGGCCAACGGGGCTGCAGCGCAGGTCTCCGGCAATCGCAGCGTGTTCATGCAAACCTCCGGAACAGCGAACGTGACGGTGACATCCAGTGCGACTGGCGCCGATATCGAGGTGGATGGAGCCTTCGTGGGGAGTACGCCGACGACTCTGACGCTCTCGGCCGGGCCGCACCAGATTTCCGTTCGCAGCGGCAGTTCCCTGTGGCAACGCACGCTCCAAGTCAACGCCGGGAGCACCGTCAACCTGAACGCGCAGATGGAAAGGACCCAGACGGCTTCGCGTAGGGTGCAGTGAGTGGTCCTGATGATTCGAGTCCTGACGCAGAGCCGGAGTCTTCCGGCTCTCAGTCAGGAACCGAGGAGAACAAGTATGAAAGACTTCAAGGAGTTATTTCGCTTCTGGCACGAGCGGCGCCACGTGCTCCTCGGAGTATGGGGCGTCAGAATTGTGGCAATCTGGAACAGCTTACCCTGAGCATGCCGGCTGAGGCTAAAAATACAGCTTCATTGCGAATTGCAAAATCCGAGGATCGCCGGCGCTGGTAATCTGGCCGAAGTTCGAGGAACTGCGGCTCAGTGAAAGCCCGCCAGTCGAAATACCGGGAATGCCCGTTCCGGTGGCCGGTGCGATAAAGTTCGTGTGGTTGATGACGTTGAACGCTTCCGCCCGCACCTCCAATCGGAACGATTCGCGAATTGGAAAAATCCGGCTGAGAGCCAGATCGACTTGCAAATTTCCCGGCCCGCGCAACACATCGCGGCCGAGGCTCCCGTAAGTTCCCGGCGAGTTGTTATAGAACGCGGTGGGGTTCAGATATTGCAGCTTGGGTCCCCAACTCGCGTTGTAAGGATTTGCACCTGGAACATAATTCACGCGCTCGGGACTATCGCCTGAGTTAATGCCTGTCAACGATGTATCGGCGCCCGTGGTTACGGTCAGCGGCTCACCGCTCAGGGCACGGATTAGCGGGGCAAATTGCCAGTTTCGCAGCACGTGCGCCCAAATGCTGTCGCCCTTTACAGAACTTGTGGCCACAACGGAGAGGTTAAAGATATGCCGGATATCGAAATTACAATCGCCACGATCCATGGCGAGATTGTACGGATCCGTTGCGACGTGTACAACATTCCGTAGTCGTACATCAGAGCGCCGCCGACCCGAAACGTCTGCCGTCCATCGCCGCGCGGGTCCCAGGCAATCCCGAAGCGGGGCGAGAATACGTTCAATTTGTGATCGGCGGTAAACGAGGCATTTACGCCGGGATCGCCATAGTAGAGCGAACCGGCCGGCGCATTCGGATATACTTTGCTGTGCACGCCGGCGAGGAAATTCGCCATCGAAAACACCGAGCCGCGATGCCAATGATCCGTAGGCCAGAACATCGGCTCCCAGCGCAACCCGGCATTGATCGTGAGGTGAGAAGTAGCGTGAATTGTGTCCTGCACGTACAGCCCGGGAATCATCATTCGCGGAGTGGGCTGCTGGGGCAGGCTCTGACTAAACCCGCTCATCGTGCCGGTCAGGAAATCGAGCATCGAATCGCCATCGCCCGTCGAGGCTCCATTAAACGCAAAATTTCCATTCTGCAGATAGCCGCTCAGAAGGTTGTTCTGCGTGTAGATCACGTCCACTCCGAAGCCGATGTGGTGCTTGCCGCGGATCACGTCGACATCGTCCGCAATCTGGTAGGTATTCACATTAAAGTAGCCGGGGGAGCAGGTTCCGCACCCGACATTGAACCCGGGATTCGAAACACTCAAACGGAAATCGTTCGGGACCAGTGTGGTGATATTGATTCCCAGAGCTTTGGCGTTGAAGAAGTTCGAATTCGGTCCGCGGAAATCGGTGCGGCGCGTAAACGTTGCATGGAAAGAATTGAGAGTGCTGGGCGTGAACGTGTAAGTATCGCCGATGGTGGCGGATTGAGCGCTCTCGTCATTGCCGGGGTTTGCCGTTACCAGAACGTTATGCGGATCGAAGAAAGCAGGCTGCGTGTAGGTGGTGTAGAAATACCGGAGAAAGGCCGTGTGCTTGGCGCTCTTGATCCAATCGAGGCGCCCGATGCCCTGGTCCTCATCCTGAATCAGAGGCGTCGAGTAAGTGAGCTTGCCGCAGGGATCGCTCGTAGTTGGTAAATACTTCACCAGCGCCAGCGCGGCGGGATCGAACTTCACTCCCGATGCAAAAACATTGCTTGTATTTGTGATCCTGGTGCTCGTTCCCGGCACATCGATCCGGCGCGGCTGCGTAGCGCCCGCTACGCAGGCCGGAGATTCGGCCATGCTGAAGTCGCCCGCTAATTCGGCCGTCGTGGGCACGTAGGCAATAGCCGTGGGCGAGACATTGCGAATGCGAGTCCCTTGATATCCGCCAAAGAAGAACAGCTTGTCACGGATGATTCTGCCGCCCAACGTGCCGCCGAACTGATTGCGCTTTAAGAAGTCATGAGTGGCGCCGAAGAAGTTTCGGGCATTCAAATCTCCGTTGCGGAGAAACTCGAACAGATCGCCGTGAAATTCATTCGTTCCGGATTTGGTTACGATGTTCACCACTCCACCAGGTTGCGTACCGTTGCGCGCCGGCAGTGCGTTGGTATCCACGCTGAATTCCTGCAAGGCGTCCGGGAACGGGAAAGGCAAATTGACGTTCGTCATGGTATCGACGTTGTTGCCGCCGTCCAGCAGATAGTTGGTGCCGTTGCCCTGGCCGCCGCCCACGGAGATGGTAGTGGAGCTCCAGTAGTTCTTGCTGCCGGTCATGTCGCCGCCGCCAGTGACCACAGACGCGCCGGAAATGAGCACGAGTTGCGTCGGCTGGCGCCCGTTTAGCGGCAGTTCCACAATGCTTTTCTGATTAATCACCTGGGAAACCGACGTCTGCTCAGACTGCACCATCGCTGCGCCGGCGCTCACTTCCACGCTTTCCGTAATCGCGCCTACCTCCAGCTTGATATTAATTTCTGGATTGTCGCCGACCTGCAGAACAATTCCGGTGTGCGTGTACGTCTTGAACCCGGTCATGCTGGCTTCGAGACGATATGGCCCAACCGGTAAGATTGGGCAGAGTGTACCGCCCGTTCGCATCCGTTTTGGTCTCGTGCGGAACGCCTTTTTCGGTTTCCGTCATTTTGACCGTGGCGCCGACAACAGCGGCTCCGGTGGGATCGGTTACTTCCCCGTAACCCTGGCATTAGCGACTGCCTGACTAAATGCCGGACGAACGCCGAACAGTAGCGTGCCGATACAGAACAGCACGCCAGCAAGTCTCTGCGTGGACTCTTTCATTCCGGTTCCCCCTTTTGATGAAGACTCCTCTGAACGCATCGTAGCAACGATGGCCGTATGGTCTAGGCGAAATCCCCTCGCTCACGCTCGGCGTTCCGCATTGCGGACTACACATTGGTCAGCCGTTCACGCGTTCAACACTCACTTCCGCTGTTAGATCGCTTATCTCTTCTAGTGAAAATTCCGCAGCGTGGAATATTCATTGCGAAACTCTATCCCTGCGCAAACCGGCTCGTCCGGAGAAATAATCGTTTTCAAGCATTTCTGCTTGGAGGTTCGCGAATGTTTCCGGTCAAAGGTTCCAGGGGGTTGGCCCTCGCGGCGCTACTGGTTTGCTCGATTCTCCTCCCGGGCCAAGCGGTCACCGGTTCTATTACGGGTATCGTTACGGACCCATCGGGCTCGCTCGTTCGCGGCGCGCAAGTCACGGTCACCGATCTCGAACGGAACACAACGTTCACCGCGACCACCAATGACGCGGGCCTCTATGTAATTCGCCAATTATTGCCGAGCCGCTATCGTGTGCAAGCCGAGACACCCGGCTTTCGGACCTATACGCTCGAAAACCTGCCGCTTGCCACCGATCAGACAGCCACAGTGAATATCGTGCTGCAGGTGGGCAATGTCAGCCAGCAACTCACGGTGCAAGCGACTCCGCAGCTAGTCGAGCCCAGTTCCTCCACCCTCAGCGCGGTAGTTGGAAATCGCCGGATTGTCGATCTACCGTTGAACGGTCGCAACATTTACACACTGACTTCGCTTGTTCCGGGTGTGTTTCAGACTCACACGAACAGCGGCATCGACGATACGTTCTACGGCAACCACTTCATCATCAATGGCAGCCAGGAGGCGACAAGCGACATCATTCTGGACGGCGTCAGCGCCGAAGTCAACCACAACATTCCGACTATCCCCGCCATCAGCGCCATACCGTCGGTGGAAGGCATTCAGGAGTTTCGCATACTCACCAACTCGTATCCGGCTGAGTATGGCCGCAGTGGTGGAGGCGTGGTGATCATGTCTACCAAATCGGGCACCAATACTCCACACGGAAGCGCCTTTGAATTTCTCCGCAACAGCTTCTTCGATGCGAATAACTTTCATTCCGGCAGTGGAGTTGGATGAACTCAACCCCGCGCTGTTGTCCCTTGGTTCACAACTTACCACGCTTGTAAATAACCCGTTCTACGGGATTATTACAACGCCCGGCATTCTTTCCCAGCGCACCGTGCAATATGGGCAGCTTTTGCGGCCCTATCCGCAGTACACTGGTTTTCAAGCCAAGAATGCAGCCTGGGATAACTCCAACTACAATGCGCTCGAAACCCGTTTCGAAAGACGTCTTTCGAATGGATTGAGTTTTACAGCTTCGTACACGTACTCGAAGACGATCAGCGATGCGGTGGACGGACTGTGGGACATGTCAAATTCGGTACGTAACTGGTATTGCATCGAGTGTGAGAGGGCGGTTTCTTCCTACGATCAACCGCATCGTTTGATAAAGCAACAGTTTTTCTGTAAATTCAGTTAGTCTCATTCTGGCGAGTTCAAGCTATCCATCCTCAGGTAAGTTTTCTCAGTTTCCCACTCCTCACTAATTTCCATCAATACGGCACTGACCAAGCGAAGCAAGGAATC
>DASRGE010000051.1:0-2565 GCA_035651215.1 Bryobacteraceae bacterium | reverse complement strand
GAATGGCCGATACGGATAGTGACTCGAGCATAGCCACGCGAGAGCGGGCTCGCGGTGTAATCATGCCACGAGAACACGGAGCCTGGGGGCTTCTGCTCGTTCCGCTGTTCACGGGAGTGGTTGTAGGGTTTGCTTCGGCGCGTCACTCTTGGCCGCTGGTGCTGTTTACGATTGCTGCGATCTGCCTGTTCTGGATGCGCACACCGTTGGAAGCCCTTCTCGGCACAGGTGTCATCGTTGCACGAACCTTACAGGAACGCCGGAACGCTCTGCTGGCGGCGGTTGCTCTAGCGCTGGTATCGGCGATTTGCCTGGCCGGCCTTATGTGGCAAGGACGCCACTTGAAATTGTTGTTGATTGGCGCCATTGCTGCGCTTGCATTTGTGCTTCAGGTAGTCCTTCGCAGGCTGGGCCGGGAAACGCGGATGGCAGCGCAAGTGATTGGCGCGGTTGGTTTAACCAGTACGGCAGCCGCTGCTTACTATCTCGGGGCCGGGCGCCTGGATTCGCGAGGACTGGCTTTGTGGGCCATGAATTGGCTGTTCTCGTGGAACCAGATCCACTTCGTCCAACTCCGAATTCATGCAGCTCGTGCGGGCAGCGTTTCCCAAAAGTTTCAGCGAGGCCGGTTCTTCTTCCTGGCCCAGGTTTTACTGTTCGCCGGCCTGATCGGCGCATCATTCGCAAGGATAGTTCCTTCGCTTGTCATCCTTGCCTTTGCTCCCGCTCTGGTCCGTGGCACGCAGTGGTTTTTTAGCGAATCGAAACCGCTCGATGTCAAGAGGCTGGGCTGGTCGGAGATGGGCCAGGGGATTGCTTTTGGCATTCTATTGACCATCGTATTCATTTTTTCGTAGGACGCAGATCTCGCCCCCATCTTTCACTGCACGAGGGATACAACGTTCGTGCGCGAAGTTTTTGTCAGGCGTGAAAAGCGCTATTTCGTCGTGTTGCGTAGCAAGCATAGCTTGGTCCGAAGTTCTGGAAAGTCACATGCAGAAAGCCTCGACGCCTCACCGGACTTTTGTCACAGCGCTCGACAATTGAGGCGGTACACTAGAAATATGCCCATTCAAATTGGAGCCAAGGCGCACAATTTCACCGACCCTACCGGATTACTCTCGGACTGTCATCGGCGCGTGGAGACGTTTCTTGGGATTCTCACATCAGTGGCCGAAGTAATAGAGAGGCCCTCGACAGAAGAAACGAAGCAGGCACTCGAGTCAGCCTTGCGGTATTTTGGGCAGGCGGCGCCCAAGCACACTTCCGACGAGGAAGAATCCTTATTCCCGCGATTGCGGCGGATCGACGATCCCGATATGCAATCTGCTCTCCGCAAGGTGGATAAGTTGGAAGAGGATCACCGTTGGGCCGCGCCATTGCATGCGGAAGTGGAACGCCTGGGTTCGCACTATCTGTCCGCGGGATGGTTGTCAGGTGCGGAAGCGGCATCATTTCGCAATTCGGTACAGAGGCTTGTGGAGATGTACCGGCAGCACATCGCAATCGAAGACCAGGTGATCTTCCCGCTTGCAAGGCGGCTCTTGTCTGATCAGGAGAAACTGTCCATCGCTAACGAGATGGCTGGGCGCAGACAGGTGAGATTGATCACCGATATATCCTGATTAGTGCTTTGCAGTTCGGATGGTAAATGCATGCTCGGGTCTGCTGTGCTGCTCAATGCCACCATGCAATATCGCTGCCTGAAATACTTCTCGGCCTGAGCTGAAACTGAACTCGACCATTTGGACGAATGGGCAAGAACCACCACGGCCAACCCTCCGTGAAGAGGACTCTTCTCAAATCACGCTCGTGTGGTCATGGCCCGGCGTTGCATGGCTGATGTTTCGTCGCCCATACCGGCCAAGGCGTTGTTTGCTGTCCGCGGCGCAAGTGCCTGAACGTCTTCCACCAGGACCCTCAAAACCTCCGCGACGCTCCACGCCTGGGCAATGCAGCCAACCGGGCGGTGCGGGGCATCTCCGTCAAAAATTTCCGAAATATGTCCGAGGCCGGCGTCCAAGACATGGGCTTTGAGAGGAGCCAACCATTCTTCCGCTTGGCGGCGCGCCGATTCGGCCCCATCGTTGACTTTTATATATGCCTTGATAAACGGGCCCATCAGCC
Source organism: Bryobacteraceae bacterium (assembly GCA_035651215.1). Classification (GTDB taxonomy): domain Bacteria; phylum Acidobacteriota; class Terriglobia; order Bryobacterales; family Bryobacteraceae; genus Bog-105. The sequence goes on along the minus strand of DASRGE010000051.1, from coordinate 438 downwards.
ATGGCCACACGGTACCTTGATGATAAGCGCTGTCGCGGCTCATGCCATCGCCGCTGTATCGCCCCCGATACTGCGGGTCGCCTGGAGCCAGGCTCCTCAGACCGTACGGAGTGAGCAGATGCCGCTGAACGACCGCGACCACTTGCTTCGCGCGCTCGGGACTAAGCATTGTGTGGGGCAAACCTACCGCAAAGACTTGATTCGGGCGAATACTCGCGTCCGGCGGTCCTCCGTTTACGACGTCGTAAAGGTAACCGCCACTCTCATTCCATAGCACGCGGTTGAAACTCCACTTGGTGAGTGCTGCCATGTTGCTAAAGCGTTTTCGGGCAGCGTCGTCGCCCATTCGTTGCGCGAACTTCTCCATGACGCAGAGCGCGTTGTACCAGAGCGCCTGGATTTCTACCGGCTTGCCGTAGCGAGGAGTCACGACCCAGT
>DASRGE010000050.1:0-69837 GCA_035651215.1 Bryobacteraceae bacterium | reverse complement strand
CTTCGGCGGCTTGGATGCCCTGCTCGCCACCCTGACGCGAGTCTTTGGCGAAATGCAGTCGCACCCCCAACTGATCCAGTCCTATCTGGCTCCTTTTTGTTGATCTCCATGTCCCTTTATTTATGCGCGCCTGTATAGCTTTCCTGGAGGCTGGGGTGTTCCCGGCTCTCTATGGGGCAATGTTTACAACGGGAAAGTAAGTCTGAACCATATCATCGGAGTTCATAACCTGATGACTGGCTTCGAATACGGCGATTGGCACACTTACGGGAGACACGGATCTCAATGCCCGCGTGGGCAATTCTATTTCAATAATCTATATACAAACGATGGGTTCGCCGACTATCTGCTGGGGCTACCGTCCTCAAGCTGTAGAAACTACCCCTTGACCACTTTCGGTTTGGATCGTGCGCCGTACACGGCTTATTATCTTCAGGACACCTGGCGGCCAAAAGCCAACATATCTATTTGGCTTGGCGTGCGTTATGAGCGATGGCTGGCCCATCACAACGTGAATGCGGCTGCGGCCACCTGGGACCCCCAAAAGGGAATGGATGTCACCGAAGTGCAATCGAATGGCCAGCCCAATCTGAACGCTTTCCCAATCACTCCGTTCCTGGCTGCCGCAACCCAGGGCTTATGGACAACAGCCCGCCAGGTCGGCTATCCCGACGGGCTCTATCAGCCCAACGGAAACTGGGCGCCGCGCGTGGGCGTTGCCTACCGCCCGTGGGCGCAGAAGGGTTTTGTTGTCCGCGGAGGCTACGGCATCTACTACAACAGCTTCACCGGAAATCGCGGCGGCTCCGCAACCGGCAATGTCCCCTTCTGGACCATTGAGTCTCAGACCATAGGGCTCACCACGCTTCAGAACTGGCAGACCATGTGGCCGGCCAACCCGAGTGCGTTCACTGCTTTTCAGGTGTACGCCCCGGCCTACAATATCCGCCCGGCCAGAACGCATGAATGGAACGTTTCCCTGCAAACGGCGCTTCCGTTCAAGTCCGCGCTAACGGTTTCGTATGTAGGAACGCTTGTCGGCAATGAGGTCGGCGCCGATCAGTACAATGAGGCCACTATCGGCCCTCACAAAAATCTACAAGCCGACCGGCCTCATCCGGCTTACTCCGGAGTTCAGGTGTATCACAACTTCGGCAGAAACTGGTATAACGGTTTGCAAACCAAGATCGAACGGCGTTTTGATGCCGGGTTAGCGTTCACGTTTGCTTATTCCTATTCGCGCAGCATGGAATCGAACACTCCGGATTGCGAAACGTGCTCGCTAATCCCGTATTCGCCGAGCTGGTATAACCGGGGACGCACTCCATTCGATTTTCGCCACATCGAATACGCCACCATCGTTTGGGACGTGCCGGTTGGCCGGTCCAGAAAATACCTCAGCAACATGAACCGGTTCGCGGATCTGCTGCTGGGTGGTTGGGAGCTGGCTGCTACGGAACAGGCACAATCCGGGGCGCCGCTCACCATCTATGGAGGACTGAATAACCTGGGGAACGGCTGGGGTACGCGAGCGAATCTTGTAGGGAATCCCGCGATCGCGAACCCAAGTCCAGCCGCATGGTTCAACACCAAGGCATTTGTAACGCCCCCTCTCTATACCTTTGGTAGCGCTGGAATGGGAATCCTGGATGGACCAGGCGTGTTGGGGATAAACACCAGCCTCGCCAAAAACTTTTACGTTACCGAGCAGAAGTTTTTTCAATTCCGCTGGGAATCTTACAACCTACCCAATCGCGTAAACTACAACAATCCGGACACCACCGTGACGGACACAGCGTTTGGGCGTATCACAGGTGCAGGCTCCGCCCGTTACATGCAGCTTGCACTGAAATTCATCTTTTGAAGCAGCCACCCATGCTCAGGCGAACGCTTCTCCAGCTTTCCAGTCTTCCGGCGCTTGTGCGTTTGGGCCTGCCGGACAATGCGAGGCCGGAACCCTCCCAGCAGGCGAACTCTGGAGTCCAAGTCTGGCTGCAGAGTTCGCTTCAGCGAGTCTTTCCCAATTCCGTTCCGGGCGGTGAGACGGAGTGCCGTTTACTCTCCGCACGCAACCAGCGCGTTTCGTTCCAGGCGTGTGTTCGCAACCAGACCGAGCAGAGGCTAAATGTCAATTGCGAGGCGTCCGGCCCGCCCGGAATAAGCATTCAGGTCCGGCGCGTCGGCTACGTTCCACTCCCGCATCACACAACGGAGGTTCCCGAATCCGATCTGGACGGCATGGGCTGCGTGCCCGGCCTGGTTCCCGACCCACTGTTCGCGGAGCAAACAGCTTCAGTGGGCCCCTGGGAGACACAATCCTTCTGGATCACGGTTAGAATTCCTGCGGATGCAAGCTCCGGAAGCAAACAGATTCACTTACAACTGACGGCGGATACCGAAAAAAATAAATCCAAACTACAGTTAGAAGCACTCACTGCAGAGATCGACGTCACGTCCCTCACCATACAAAAGCGGCGCGATTTCCCTGTAACTCATTGGTGGCACGCAGACGCAATTTACATCGCTTATAAGATTGAGCCGTTTGGCGACCGCTGGTGGCAGATCGCCGAAAAGTACATGCAAAACATGTCTTCGCATGGCTCAAACACCATGACCGTGCCGCTGTTCCATCAGCGAAAGGAGATTATTCCGCAGCCTTGCCAGCTTCTCGGGGTCAAACGGACCTCGCCTGATCTCTACGAGTTCGATTGGGCTCCTGTCCACCGCTTTGTCGATCTGGCTCGGCGCAATGGAATCGAATATTTCGAATTCCCGCATCTGTGGCTCTATTGGGAAATCAAAAATCCCATTCACGTCTATCAACGCGAGGGAAACCATTGGACTCTGCTTTGGCCCGCCGACGCGCCCGCCACTACTGGACCGTTCCGAGCGTTCCTGGAGCAGTTTCTTCCGGAACTGCGCCGCTTTTTCACCGAAGAAAAGATTCTGGATCGTTCCTATTTTCATATTTCCGACGAACCCAGCGGCACAGCGATCGACAACTATCGCAAGGCCCATGCGCTGCTGACAGAACTCGCTCCATGGACCAAAGGAAAAATTCTCGATGCTTTAAGCGATATCCGCTACGGCAAAGAGCATCTTGTCGATATTCCTGTTCCGCTGTTGCCTGCCGCTAAGAATTACCGCGATGCAGGGATTCCACATTGGGTTTACTTCTGCACCGTGCCGCGCGGCAAATATCTTAATCGATTATTCGATACGCCTCTTGCCAAGATCCGAATGGCTGGATTTCTCTTTTACCGGCTGGGCGCGCGCGGCTTTCTGCACTGGGGCTACGATTACTGGTTCAAAATGGATACCCAGGAAGTTCCCAATCTGTTTGAAGAGGGAGCAGGGTACGCCTGGCCCGGTATTCCCTACGGAGATCCGTTCGTCGTGTATCCAGGGCCGGATGGACCGTTGGATTCCATTCGCTGGGAGGTCTTTGCGGAAGCGCTGGACGATTATGCACTCCTGCAGACGGCTGGCGTTCCTCCGGATTCGCCGCTGCTGCAAGAGATTAAGGATTTCGCCGATTTCCCCAAAAGCGAAGACTGGGTCTCGAAAACGCGAGCAAGAATTCTTGGCAAACTCTGAGCATCCATCTGAAGGTTTCGTTGCGCGAGAACGGAGACGCAATTAGCGAACGTCGGCGTCCTTATCGTAGGTATAGAATTTAGGCAGGCGAAGGCCTCACAGCAGTTCGACTGCACGGAGAAAAATCATGCCAGCCTGCCCCGATTGCGGCGTTGTCACCTTGGAGGCCACGCGCTTCTGTCCGTCCTGCGGCAGAGATAATAGGTCAGTAATGCAGTATCAACCGAACAATCGGTACCAAGCTCCACTTTCTGCGCCCCGCGCGAAAGCATTCGACCAGATCTTTGGAATCGACCCCCGCATCGCATTCCTCGCCTTTGTGGTGGACTTGATGCTGTTCGGCGCTGCGGCGGAGACTGCGGGAATTGCGCTCCCGATTCTGATTCCACTGGCGATTGCGGCGGGCATCGTACTCGGACGGATCACCTATAAGGCACAAATCAAGTGGTATGGCGACGATCGCGATTCCGCCATGATCAAAGCCGGCATCATCGGTCTGCTCACCGCCATCCCCGTTGGCATACCCGCGGTTGTCTGGGTGCCATCAGGCCTCCTCGGCCTGTTGCACAATACGCGGAAAAAACTAAGCCTGTTTACAGAACCACGCGCGTAAGCAAGTGGCCAAATTGCCGGTTTAGAGCTTCGAAGCGACCCAATTGCGTTTTTAGTTGATTTCTCGTTCAGGGAAAAGACTGTACAAAGTGCTGTCGAGCAGATTCTCAGGGCCTGAGAAACCCTCCAGCATCCAAATATGCCCTCGAGGTTTGCTGACTGCTAGGGCGATACGTTGCGTCTGACGTGACAGGCTCATGCGGCCAAGCTCTGCGACAGAAGGCAAATTGATGGCGCCATGCTCCTGAAGCTTGCCAGTCGCAAGATCCAGTGATGCCAGAACCCGGCTACCATCCGGGTGACGGATAATTCCAATCAACCCCGATCCATCCTTCTGCCAATCGAATGTACTCCATTGAGCATTGCTGACTGGTTTCATTTCGTGTCCGTCCGGCGAGATGAGGAATAACGTGTCCCGCGCATTGCAGGCGATGAAATTGCCCGTGGGTGACCAGCGTACTTCGTGAATGGCAGGAAGTTGCCGGACGAGAGAGGGTGTCGTATTTCCGCTGGACGATGCCGTGGCGAGCCACCACTGGCCATTTCTGTTCAGCGCAAACGCCAGAGAATTGCCGTCCGGCGACCAGCTTGGCGAACGTCCCTCCTCTATTTGGCTCAGCAATTGCACGAGGGGCCCGCCTGCATAGTTGAACAGATAGATTGCGTGAGCGCCCGCATGGGTGGCGGTGAAGGCGAGCCGCTGGCCATCGGCTGAAAACGAAAGTTCGCCGAACGAAGAAACCCAGGAACGGCCGAGGTCCCTGGCAGACACAAGCGGACGTTCCCAGCCCTCATCGACACTCTTCACCCAAATTTGCTCAGTACCTGTGCGGTCCGTCACAAACGCCAACTGTGAGTTGACCGGCGACCAGGCAGGGCTTAGCTCGTTCAGGGCGGACGTGATCAGGGGCTGAAGCACAGGATCGGTAACCGATAACTGCTGCAAATCGAAGTCGCGTTCGGAAACGGTAAACGCGATGCGCTTTGAGTCGGGGGAGATGGCGGGCTGTAAAGCCTCCCGGGTTGTCTTTGTAATGGGCAAAACCTCGCCCGTACTGAGATCGGCCGTATGCAGGTCGGCGCCGACAGTTCCCGGGAGAACCCCGCCGAAAACAATCCGACGGCCGTCGGGCATCCAATGGAACGGATACGGTCCATTCTCGGACGTGAGTGCGCGATGCGGCTGACCGGCAGGATAGGGAATGGTCCACAGCTCGGACGAGCCGCGCCCCGATGTGAGCCAGATACAGATCCGCTTACCATCGGCCGAGAAGGAAACATAGCCCTCGCTGAAGGAAGAATAAGGCCAGTGGCTCTCTCGGTACCGCGCGCCTTGCGAGGACTGGGCGTCCGCCGCAGTCCACAACGAAAGACCCTCGCCCGAGTCGTTTGCCACGTACGCCAGCGCGCCGTTCGGCGCCATGGATGCTGACCTGACGTTTCTTCTGACGATCTGTGCGGCTCCGCCGCTCGCGCCCACCGACCACAGGTCCGATCCGCCGGAGTCGTCGTTCGCTATATAAAACAGGCGCGTGCCGTCTGGTGACCAGAACGGCTGGCGGCAATCTCGCGCGGAGTGGGTTATTTGAGCGGATGTATACGCCGCCAGGTTGCGCACGAACACTTGACGCACATCGCCGATGTCTTCGGTAAACGCTATGTTCTTGCCGTCCGGAGACCATGCGGGCTCGCCTTCGTACACTCCTGTCGTTGCCAGCGGCGTAAGGCGGTATTTCCGCAGATCGACGCTGTGGTGCCGCACGTTCAAGAGGCGGCTGCAGAGACCTGCCCCGCCAAGACACACCAGCAGAGATGAAAGAACTATTGCTTTGCCTGGCCTGGATTTCTTCCTCGCGGAAGCCGGGCCCGCGAGATCGCGCGTCCTTCGGTCTATGAGGCTCAGATCCCGTCTAAGATCCAGCGTGGAATCGTATCGATTTTCGCGGTCCTTTTCCAGACATCGTTCCACGATCCACAGCAGAGGTTTGGGAATCTCGGAATTAATAGCATCGAGAGGACGGCATTGTTCCTCCATGATCGCGGCCATCGTGCGCACCGCGCTGCCGCGGTCGAACGCCGGCGTTCCGGCAAGCATCTCGTAAAGGATCAGCCCGAAAGAGAATTGGTCGGATCGGAGATCCACAGGCTCCCCGCATGCCTGTTCCGGGCTCATGTACGTTGCTGTCCCGATAATCAAACCCGGTTCGGTCAGCTCGGTGGCCTGTTCGCCCGGCGCGGCATTGACCTGCTTGGCGAGTCCGAAATCGAGCAGCTTAATGCGTCCCGTTTTCGTGACCATGATGTTCGCCGGCTTGAGATCGCGGTGTACGATGCCCGCGCTGTGAGCGACAGACAGGCCGTCCACGATCTGGAGGGCGAAATCGATGATCTTCGGAAGCGGGAGTCGGCCTTTTTTGAGGATGGTGCGAAGGGATTCGCCTTCGATCAGCTCTGTGACCAGATACGGAGCGCCATTCTCCAGCCCGACATCGTGAACCGTAAGAATGTTGGGGTGGTTCAGTCCCCCGGCTGCGCGCGCTTCTTGAAGGAAGCGCCTCTGCCACTCCGGATCGGCACTCGATGCCTTTACCAGTTTGATGGCTACTTCGCGTTGCAGCCGGTAATCCCACGCGCGAAAGACCTCCCCCATGCCGCCTTCTCCCAGGCTCGAGACGATCTCGTAAGGTCCGATGCGATTTCCGGCAGCTACGGTCATGGGTCATAGCCTTATCGACCCTTCCCGTGTATTTCGATAGGCTAATTGTCCGGGCGCGCGGATGCTTTTGACATCGATATCGAACCGCAAAATTATGTTGTCCGAATCTCCTCAACAACTTAAGCTCGATTTTTGAGCCCGGCTGCATGCCGGTCATGCAACGCTCGCGGCGTATGAGGCTCAATCTTTCTCAATACAGTCTGCCTTCCGAACGCGGTTTCCACAAAGCCCTTGCCGTTCTACGCCAACTCCAAAAGAACCGTGGGTTCGTTCCGCAAACACAGAACCGCGACTGTGAAGGAGCGGCTGGCTTCGTTCCGCAATCCGATCAGAACCCCGACTGTCAAGGAGGGGTCAAGCTGACCGCTGAACGCTGTGAGCTGCCCGCTGGTTCTGGCTTCGTTCCTCCACCTTGCCCGAAAGACGTAGACATCGATCCGGCCGATTGGGCCCGCGCCCTCGAAGCCCGTCACCGAGTCCACGCAAAAGTAAGCTCGTAGTGGCGTAATGGGGCAGGCGTTTTCGCCTGCCGGCGGCTCTTAATTTTTCATTTTATTTCTGGTGCGGAGAGGGGGACTTGAACCCCCACGGTGTTACCCGCTAGCACCTCAAGCTAGTGCGTCTGCCAATTCCGCCATCTCCGCGATTGAGAAAACTACTTCTTTGCAGGTTGGGCTGGTTTGTTTTTCTGGACAATCGGGGCAGAGGTGTGCCGGTGCTCCAGAACGCTGCCGGTGCTCGGGGTCCGGTTATTGGACATAATGACCAGCACCAGGGACGTAACCATAAATAAAGTTGCAGCGATTGTCGTAGCCTTCGACAACATCGTCGATGCGCCGCGCGGGCCAAACACGGTCTGTGAACCCATTCCGCCGAACGCCCCCGCCAGGTCGGCGGCCTTGCCGCTCTGCAGAAGAACCACAATAATCAGAAAAAAACAAAGAATGACGTGCAGAGCCGTCACCAGATACACCATGCCAGACATGAGTATAGCAGGATGTAAGACTGGGGCGATGGCCGATTTTGCGAAACGAACCCATCGGATGTCGCTCGCCGGCTGGCGCGAGAACTACCGGCGGGGTGAGCTGGACGAGGCGGATTTCGGAACGAACCCAATCGTGCAGTTCGAAGGCTGGATGAGGGATGCCCAAGCTGCTCATCTGAAAGAACCAAATGCCATGACGCTTGCCACCGCGACCCCCGATGGACGGCCTTCCGCCCGGATCGTATTATTAAAGGAAGTCAGCGATGTTGGGTTCGTTTTTTACACCAACTACACCAGCCGCAAGGCCCGGGAATTAGAAGCAAACCCATTCGCGGCCCTGACCTTCTATTGGGCCGAGCTAGAGCGGCAGGTCCGGGTAGAAGGCCGGGTCGAGCGCGTCCCCCGCGAACAAAGCGAGAGATATTACCGGAGTCGTCCGAGGGGTAGTCGGCTCGGCGCATGGGCCTCCGAGCAGAGCGCTGTCATTCCCGGGCGGGCGATCCTCGAAAACCGTTTGGCCGCCCTGGAAGCGCAGTATGCCGGATCGGAGGATATTCCGGTACCTGAGTTTTGGGGAGGATATTGCTTGGTTCCGGAGAGTATCGAGTTCTGGCAAGGGCGTCCCAACCGGATGCACGACCGGCTGCGGTATCGAACAAATGGAGAAGAAGGTTGGCTCCTGGAACGTCTATCACCTTGACTAAACGAAGAGGTTTGCTGGTGCGTCTTACCCTATTCCTGCTGCTATCGCTTTGCATTTGGGCGGATTCGGCCACCGACCGGTTGATCCAGCGAGTGCAGGATCGATACAACGGAGCCCATACTCTCTCGGTTGACTTTGTGGAGAACTACAGCATTCAAGGCCATCCCCGTCCACCCGAGGCGGGCAAGCTCATCTTACGGAAACAAGGAAAGATGCGCTGGGACTACACCCAACCGGAGGGAAAGTTGTTCATCTCCGATGGAAAGAACGTATACCTATATACCTCGCAGGATAATAGGGTAGAGAAAGTCCCCCTCAAAGACACTGAGGATATGAGAGCTCCCCTTGCGTTTCTCTTGGGCCGCTTGGATATGAAGAAGGATTTCGGCAATTTTGAAACACATCCGGGGAACGGCGGAACTTGGCTAGACGCGTCCGCAAAGAGCGATCGCGCGCCCTATGAAAAGGTCGACATGCTGGTGGCTCCGGATGGCGCAATTCACGAATTGAAAGTGGCGGGCCGGGATGGATCGCTGCTCTCGTTCACGTTTACGAACGAGAAGCTGAATCCGCCGGCTCCGGATAAATTGTTCCATTTCACGATCCCACCCGGCGCGGAAGTGGTGAATTCGGTCGACTACGGGCCGCAGGGGAAGTAAGCAAAGTGGCGGAATTTGTTCTCCGGTACGCCGACCCGCGCGGCCAGATGCACGAGCAGGTGGCAGACGCGCGCAGCGAAGTGGAAGCGCGCGAGCGGCTGACGCAGCAAGGCTATCTGGTCTATTCGGTCCGGGCAAAGGATCTCGGCGCGCGGCTGGGTCGCACCGCCGTCCGGCACAAGACCGTCAATCTCGAAAAGTTCCTGATCTTCAACCAGCAGTTTGTGACGCTGGTGCGCGCCGGTCTGCCGATTCTGAAGAGCCTCGATCTATTAGCCGACCGGCTGACTGACGAAAAGCTGGGGCGTCACATCAAAGCGGTTCGCGATGAAGTCAGAACCGGGACGGTGTTGTCGGACGCCTTTGCGCGGCAGAACGTATTTCCGGCGATCTATGTGACCTCTATTTTGGCCGGTGAGAAAAGCGGTTCGCTGGTCGAAGTCCTGGAACGCTACATCGCCTACCAGAAACTCACGCTTGCGGTGCGCAAGAAATTACTGGTCTCTTTGCTCTATCCGTGCGTGCTGATCTGCCTGGTGATCGCGCTGATCGTCTTTCTGGTGACGTACGTGGTGCCGAACTTCGCCGCGCTGTACAACAGCATGGATGCGAGGCTGCCGGCCGCCACGCAGATTTTGATTGCGATCGGCACCACCGCCCGGAACTACGTGCTGGCGGGCGCGGCGGCGCTCGTGTTGGCGGGTCTCGGCGTGTATTGGTGGTCGAAACGCGAGAGCTCGCGCGAGACCCTGGACAAAATCAAGATGCGTACGCCCGTTCTCGGTGAGGTTTGGACTAAGTATCAGGTTGGGCAGTTATCGCGCATTTTGAGCACTTTGTTGATCGGCGGCATTCCGCTGGTTTCCGCTTTAGAAACGTCCGGGCGCTCGCTCGGGACCGTTCTTTTGAAAAAAGCGATGGATAAAACGGCCGTGCTGGTCAGGGAAGGGAAGTCGCTCTCGGCGGCGCTTGAGCTGACCGGGATCGTGCCGGATCTGGCAATTGACATGATGGAAGTGGGCGAATCGACGGGCGCGCTCCCCCAAATGCTGACCAGTGTGGCCGAGTTTTACGAAGAAGACGTTTCCACCCGGATGACCGCGCTGCTTTCGCTGATCGAGCCGGCCATCATGATCTCCATGGGTATGTTTGTGGCCTTCGTTCTGGTTGCGCTCTATCTGCCCATTTTCTCGCTAGCGGACACAATCAGGTAAATGGCAACAGAAACAATCAGACTGAAAGATATGACCGGAGAGGCGGAACAGGCGCAGACGATCGCGCGGCGGTATTGTTGCGATTTCGTTGATCTGAAGACCGCAAAGATCGACCACGAATTGTTTCGCACCATTCCCGTCGACCTCATGTTCCGTTATCATTTTGTGCCGCTCGAAGCGCACAACGGAACGTTGGACATCGCATTATCGGATCCCAGGCAGATCGTGCTCATTGACGAGTTGTCGGTTCTGCTCTCTAAGAAGCTGCGGGTCAAAGTAGCCACTTACTCGCAGATTTCCGATCTGCTCAAGAAGACCGAGCAGTCGCAGCGCGTTCTCGAAGAAGTGACCGAAGGGTTCACGCTCGATGTCGTCGGTGATGAAGAAAATGCCGACGAGAACCTTTCCATTGATCGTCTGACTTCGGACGAAAGCAACATTGCGCCGGTCATCAAACTGGTGGACACCACGATCTTCAACGCGCTTGAACGGCGGGCGAGCGATATCCACATTGAAACGCGCGATCAGGAACTGGCGATCAAATATCGTATTGATGGCGTGTTGCAGTATGCGATGAGCCCCATCGCCAAGGAATGGTATTCGGCGGTGATTTCGCGCATCAAAGTCATGAGCGAACTCGATATCGCCGAGCGGCGCGTTCCGCAGGACGGACGCTTCCGCGTGCGGTACAAGGGACGTCTAATCGATTTCCGTGTCTCGATCATGCCCACGATCTACGGCGAAGACGCGGTGCTCCGCGTTCTCGACAAAGAGTCGATGAGCGAGAAGTTCTCGAAACTCACGCTCGATGTCGTGGGATTTTCCGATCAGGATTTGACCAAGTTCCGGCGCTTCATCAAAGAGCCGTACGGGATGGTGCTGGTGACCGGACCGACCGGATCAGGCAAAACGACCACCCTGTACGCCGCGCTCAGCGAGATCAAGAACGACGAAGACAAGATCATCACGATTGAAGATCCAGTCGAATATCAGATCAAGGGCATCACGCAAATTCCGGTAAACGAGAAAAAAGGGCTGACATTTGCGCGTGGCCTGCGGTCCATTTTGCGCCACGATCCGGATAAAATTCTGGTCGGCGAAATTCGTGACCAGGAAACCGCGCAAATCGCCATCAATGCAGCACTGACTGGACATTTGGTATTCACCACGGTGCACGCCAACAACGTACTCGATGTGCTGGGGCGCTTTTTAAACATGGGTGTAGAGCCATACAACTTTGTATCTTCGCTGAACTGCATCCTGGCCCAGCGTCTCGTTCGCGTGATCTGTCCGCATTGCCGCCAGCGTGTGACCTATGATGACGCTTATCTCGAAGAGAGTGGTTTGCCGCTGGATCAGTGGCGCGGGTTTCCCTTCTATGAAGGACGCGGATGTATGGAGTGCAGCGGAACCGGGTTTCGCGGGCGTACTGCCATTCACGAACTGCTGGATTTGACAGAGGAGATCCGCGAAATGATTTTGGATCGGCGGGCAACGTCGGAGATCAAACGCGTGGCTCGCGAAAAAGGCATGACCTTCTTGCGGGAGTCGGCGCTCGACCGGGTCCGGCAGGGAATCACCACCCTCCGCGAAGCGAATAAAGTGACGTTCATCGAATGATTAGGTAGAGGTCTGTCGTCTTGAGTGTTATCCAACGCGTCCTGGCCGAGCCGCCTCCCGAATACGTTTTCGAAATCACGGAGGCGGCGATCAGCGCAGCATCTTCACGCCGCCCGGCGCAGCCGTCTGTCGAGATACTCGAAGAGCGCGGCTTAAGTCCGTCTCCCAGCACGCCCAATCTTCTGAAACCGCAGCTTTATCGGGATGCTCTCGCGCGAATCTCCGCCGCGGCCCGGCCGAAACGGGCGCGGACGGCGCTTGTGATTCCGGATTATGCGGTGCGCATGGCGATTCTCGATTTCGAAGAGTTTCCAACGAGCGAAGACGAGCGCGCCGCGTTGCTGCGGTTCCGGCTTCGCAAGAGCGTGCCGTTTCCTATAGACGAAGCGCAGCTTTCTTATGCGGTGCAGTTGAATGAGCCGCGGCGGATCGAGGTGCTGGCAGTTGCGATTGCGCGGCCGATCCTGCACGAGTACGAATCGATTTTCACGGACGCCGGTTTCCGCGTCGGGATGGTTACCCCGTCTTCGATCGCAGCGCTGCCGCTTTGTATGAAACCCGAAAAAGGGTTGACGCTGCTTGCAAAAGCGGCGGGTCCGATTTTGTCGGTATTTCTGCTCGAATCTTCGCGGGTGCGGCTGGTTCGCTGCCTGGATATGGGCGATGTAGAAGGCGGCGCGCTCGAAGCGTATTTTGTTCCGGTACTGCACCAGACGCTGGCGTTCGCGGAGGACCAGATTGGAACTCCGGTGGGACGAGTGCTGTTGTGCGGGTTCGGCCCGAAAACGGAGGCGATCGGAAGAAATGCCGAGCAGGAGTTTGGGATTCCGTACACTCCGGTAGGGTCCCGATTCGGCGCGGCGTCCCCAGAGAGTGCCGGGCTGTTAGGTTTGTTGGAGCAGTACGCCGCATGAACACGTTTCCTTCGGCCCAAATCAATATTGCGTCGCAACCGTTCCGCCGCGAGCGAGCGCAAAACGCTGCACTGGCGGCGGTGTGCGCGGCGCTGGTCTGTTCGCTCCTGTTGCTCGTGGTTCTGATTCTTCACAGCCGCGCACAAGCCGCGGACATTCGCGCCGTGATTAACTCCGAGAATGGGACCCTGAAGCGGCTGCAAACGGAGCAGGCGCGCTATTCGACCGTTCTGGCGCAGCCGCAGAACGCCGATGTCTTTGCCTGGAGCGTTTTCCTGAACGAGTTAATCGCGCGGCGTGGCGTGAGTTGGACGCGCGTTTTCGAGGATCTGGGCACCGTGATGCCCCCCAATATGCGTCTGATGGGCATCCGGCTGCCGCAAGTGGCGGCAGAGGAGGGAAGCGGAATCAATCGCATACAGCTTGATATGGTGGTGGCAACCGACCAGGCAAGTACGATTGGAGACCTTTTGAAGAAGTTGGAGCAATCGAGCCTGTTTGGCCCGGCGACGGTAATGACGCAAACACCGCCGACGCAAAACGATCCGATGTACAAATTTAGAGTTCTGGTGGCCTATGACCAGAAGCTTTGAGTGGAATTCGCTGCGCGCGAACGGGACGAGCCGCGGAATTGGTCTCTGGCTGAAGGCAATCGCCGGAACACTGGCAGTGCTGAATGCGGCCGCGCTGTTTCTCTATATATTTCCGCCCGGGGGAACGCGTCGCCAGTTGGCGGAGGAAAGTCTCCAGATACGAAATCGAATTGCCGCCGCACGCGCGCAGACGGTTCGCCTGAAGACTGTTTCGGGAAAGGTGCAGACGGGAAGTGCCGAAACTTCGCAGTTTGAAGGAAAGTATATTCTGCCGAAGCGCGTTGCCTACGAAGAGGTGATTGCGGAAATTCAGCGCATGGCGAAAGCGGCGGGTTTACAGGAGCGCGACGCCGTGTTTACCGAGGAACCCATCGAAGGCACGGCGGATCTGTCGTTGCTGAACATCACCGCCAATTATCAGGGCTCGTACGATAACCTGATGCACTTCTTGCATGAGGCGGACCGGTCTCCCATGCTGCTGATTCTGGATAATGTTCAGGCCGCGCCCCAGCAGAAAGGCGGGCAGATTAATACATCGATCCGTTTTCAGGCGGTGATCCGCGAGAATCCCAGCGGGACTGTGGGAGGCCAGCCATGAGCACGTCCGCGCAGACCAAGATTTTCGGCATGCGGCTGGGGATCGATCCCAAACTGCTTGTAGCCGGCTTGCTGGTGGTAGCGGGGGTACTGTTTTGGTATAACTCGCACGGGGAGGACGAAGGCCCCAGCACGCCAACTCGACCCGCTGCTCGTACGGAGAGTTCTGCGACGCCTTCGACTATAGCGAAGTCGCGTGGTCTGGTGCAGCGCAGAGGCGGAACGGCGGCCGGTGAACGCGGCACGCTGCGCTTGCGCGCGATCGATGCCACCCGAGGCGACATCGATCCGACCTTGCGATTAGATTTGCTGGCGCGCTTGCAGAATGTGACGGAGCCGGCCAATCCCCGCAATGTGTTTGAGATGGGGCCGAGCCCCCAGGCCGCAGCGCTGCTGAAGCAGCAGATGCACGGTCCGACCATTGTGCCGAAACCACTGCCTCCAGTAATGTCCCCGGCACAGATGGCTAATGCCAAACCCACGGTTGCGATTCCGCTGAAGTATTACGGCTTTGTCAAGCCGGTCGAGAATGGGAAGAGTAATCAGGGGTTCTTCTTGGATGGAGACAACGTACTGGTTGCTTCCGAAGGCGAGGTGCTGAAACAGCAGTATCTAGTGGTCGCTTTGACGCCGAATTCGGCGCGTTTGGAGGACATACGACTGAAGCAGGGACAAACGCTGGCGGTGGTTCCGGAGGCCTTGCCGTGAGGCTGGATAGACATAACAGAACTCGCGAGCGCGGATCGGCGCTACTGATTGTGTTTGTGTTCGCGGCCATGGTCGCAATCATGCTGTACGAGGAAATGCCCGTCGCCGCGTTTGAAGCCAGGCGTCAGAAGGAGCAGCTTCTGGTAGATCGCGGCAACGAATATGCGCATGCCGTGAAGCTGTTTGTGCGCAAGACGGGCACCTATCCGGCTTCGCTGGATGCGCTGGAGAACACGAATCGTATGCGTTTTCTTCGGCATCGTTTCGTGGATCCGTTCACTGGGAAGGATGATTGGCGGATACTGCATGCCGGACCAGGCGGCGTGCTGATTGACTCCAAAGTGAATCCGCTCAACTCCAACTCCAATGCAAACGGCGCCAACGGAAAAAACGGCTCACAAGGGAACAGCAGTTTCTCGAACACTGGCACGAGTTTTTCGAATAGCGGTGCCACTACCTTTGCGAGCTCTGCTTCGAATACCGAGCCGACCACAGTAAAAGCAGTGCGGCAACGTCCGCCCGCGATTTCGGCTAACGGAGCAGCGAGTGCGCAGACTGCGAACCCGGATCAGGATCCAAGTGCGCCTTTGCTAGCCCCCGGCGAAGCGGAACAGTTGACGAATAATTCTCCCGCGACGCTGGACGCACAAGCGGGAACGCCTGCGAACAGCCAGCCGGCCGCTGCTACGGATCAGCCTGGCGCGGCGCCGAGTGATAACGATATGATGCGGAACCTGGCGAGCAATCCGAATCCCCAAACGCCCCGACACAATAGTCCTACTGCAACGAGCGGACGGATGATGGGGGGCGGAATCGCCGGCGTGGCGAGCAATGCGAAGGGGGAAAGCATCAAGTCAATTAACGATCAGACAGACTATTCGATGTGG
Source organism: Bryobacteraceae bacterium (assembly GCA_035651215.1). Lineage (GTDB taxonomy): Bacteria > Acidobacteriota > Terriglobia > Bryobacterales > Bryobacteraceae > Bog-105. The sequence continues at coordinate 54,032 of DASRGE010000050.1, read as the reverse complement.
GAGTTTTACTACGATCCGAGCAAGGATCTGGCGCCAGGGATGAACGGTGCGATGCAAAGAGGAGCCCAGCAGAATGGTCAAAATTCGGCGACTCAGAATGGGTTTGGATCCAGCTTTTTTTCGCCGGCTTCCAGCAGTTCGACGAGCGACAGCACAAACATTCCAGCCATGATGGCGCCTCGCCGGATGACGAGTTCCACTCCGCAGCAGTAGAGCCGTCCCCCATGAAAAGCCGTTAGGAAGCGCTATGAGTACCCGCCGAGACCTCTTAAGAATCCTTACCGTTACATCTGCCGCCCTGCCCGCCTTCGGAGAAGCAGGGCAAGAGAACAAAGAAGTGGAGACGCAGCCCGGACATCTCCACACCGGACCGGCAATCAAAATTCCGGAGCCGTCCAAACCGGCCTTTTTTCAGCCTTCGGAGTTCCGCACCATGGAAGCGTTAACCGAGCGGATCATTCCCGAATCGGATACACCGGGAGCAAAGAGCGCCGGTGTGGCGCTTCTGATTGATAAAGCAATCGTAGCGGACCCGACCTTAGAAGAGCCGTTCCGCGCAGGGCTTGCCGACCTGAATGCTGTTTCCATCAGCGGCTATGGCAAGGAATTTGTAGAGTTGATTGAGCACCAGCAGATCGAGGTGCTGACGCCAATGAGTTTGCAGCCGGACTCACCCATGGGCAAGTTCTTTGCGATGGTGAAGGACATGACGGTCGACGCGTATTACAGGACCGAAGCTGGTCTGAAACACGAGCTGGGCTGGCATGGCAACACCTATCTCCCGGCTTTCCCGGGCTGTCAACATCCGGAGCACGAAAGCTGATATGCAAGTTCAATCGAGTCCTGAAGTCCACGAAGTCATTGTTATCGGGAGCGGCGCTGCAGGCGGGATGGCCGCGTGGAACCTGACGCGTCAAGGCGTGAATGTCCTCATGCTGGATGCCGGACGCAAATTTAATCGAAGCGAATTCTGGACACACGTGAAGCCCTGGGAGTGGCAGCAGCGATTAGATGCAGGACATAAGCCGCCGCAGATTGTTTTAGATACGGCGGAGCAACCGTACATCACGCCGCTAGGTCAAAATTTTTCGCTGACCCGTGTTTGGGGACGGGGAGGAAAGACGAATATTTGGGGCCGGGTGAGCTTGCGCTACTCCGATATTGACTTCGCCGGACCGGAGCGCGACGGCTGGGAGATTCCATGGCCCATCCGCTATAAGGATATTGCTCCTTACTACGATCGCGTCGATCAGTTAATCGGCGTGTGCGGTGGCGATGAAGACTTGGATGTTCTTCCAGGCAGTAAGTATTTCCTTCCGCCGCCACCGCTTCGCTGCGGTGAATATCTTATTAAGCGCGCTGCCAAGAAGATTGGGATTGATACCGTGGCAATCCGCCGTGCTGTCCTGACCGAGGAACATAACGGCCATCCCAAGTGTCATTATTGCGGCGCCTGCGGCAGCGGATGCGACGTAGGAGCCTTCTTCAATTCCTCTGATTACTTAATCGAGCCGGCGCTCCAGACGGGCCGGCTGAAGATTCTCGATAACGCGGTCGTTGCACGTATTCTCGTCGGAGAGGATGGACTGGCAAACGGAGTGCAGTACTTCGATCGCTACTCGAAACAAGAGCGCCGGGTTTATGCCAAGCGGGTGGTAGTTGGTGCATCGTGTGTGGATTCGACACGCATCTTACTCAATTCGACTTCGACGAAGTATCCGAACGGCATCGGAAACTCATCCGATGTGATTGGGCGCTATCTATCGGAGCAGATCCGGTTTACCATTCGCGGCTTCGCACCGGAATTGGTTGGGACCCAGGTTTATAACGATGACGGGATTGGGGGCGCGCACATTTACCTGCCGCGCTTTAACCATCGCGATGGACGCCGTCGCGACTACATCCGCGGGTTTGGCTGCCAGTTCTGGTACACCGGGGCACAAACGGACCTTTCATACGCGAAAACCCTTCCGGGCTTCGGACTGGAGTTCAAGAAGGCAGTGAAGGAGCGCTACCCGGCGTTGCTCAATCTGCACCCGTTTGGCGAAACGATCCCGAAGGCGGAGAATCGAATTACAGTTAAGGGGTCGCCTGTGGATCAGTACGGCGTACCCATTGCACGCATCAGCTACGGGATCGGGGAAAACGAGCGCCGCATGTCAAAGGACATGTATGACACGATGCTCGAGATTCTGCACGCGGCAAAAGCAGAAATTGTGCCTTATCAACCTGGCTATTTGGAGCCTAACGGCAGCGCCATTCATGAGCATGGTACGTGCCGGATGGGAGCAGACCCGAAGCGCTCGGCTTTGAACTCCTTCAACCAAATGCACGAGGTAAAGAATGTGTTCGTTGTGGACGGGTCTGCCTTTACGACTGCATCGGAAAAGAATCCGACTCTGACCATCCTCGCGCTGGCCTGGCGCGCGACGGATTATATGGCGGCTGAGATGAAGCGCGGAAACATTTAGCGTTCGATTTGGCTTGCGCCGAAGCGGGTGCGCGTTCTTCCCGTTTATAGAGTGGTTGGCACTTGCACGAAGAACCAGTGGTGCGTCCGGCCTCGCTACGGCGCGCTCCGCAACAGGATTTGGCAGGGCGCTTCACGGACCGGATCAATCGTTGCTGCCGTTTGATTCCCCAACGCGCCGGGGTTCCATGGTATATTGTGCCTGAAAACGGTTGGACGCCACGGCAAATCAAGGCAGGCAGGTCAGCCTCCACGATTCTCACGCCGGATTTGGTGTTTGCTCGGTGTCCATTTTAATGCACCGGATTGGAAACCGGTAAGTCTCATGGAGTGAGTTAAATAGCTGCATCGGAAGAAAGCGGGAGTAATTCAGCGGTAGAATGCCAGCTTCCCAAGCTGGACGTCGCGGGTTCGATCCCCGTCTCCCGCTCCAATCTTTTGAATCACTTGCACGATTTCGTTCCGCCCTGTGCTCCGTTTGTGCTCCGATTACATCACCTGCAGGCGTTGCTCTAACTGCTTGAGCGCCGCCTGCCGCAGCTCCACCGAAGTCTGCGTATAGACGTTCTGATTCACATCGAGCGTATGGCCGAGCTGGTCCGCTACCAGCTTCGGGTCCACACCCAGCTCCTTCATCAAGGTTGAGTGCGTCCGCCGCATGACCAGGAAATTGGCCCATTCCAGCCCGAGCTTCGCGAGCGCCGGTTGCATGCACCGCCGCCAGCAATTGTCTTTGGATAAAGGCGTCATCCGCTCGGAAGGAAAGACCCAGGCATCGTCTCGCGTATCGACCGCGAGCATCCGCCAGGCTTCGATTTCGGCCAGCAGCCCCTCGGACAGCGCCGCTTTGCGCATCGAGTTTTCGGTCTTGGGCGTGTCTATCGTGCCTTTGTAGACCCGCTGCCGAATCTCCGCGTACGTGGCCGTCATCCGGCCCCAAGTCAGGGCGAAAATCTCACCGGGACGCATCCCGGCGATGACGGCCAGTTTTGCAATCAGCCGCTCGCGCTGAGACAGCACGCTGAAATGCTTTTGCACGTCCGGCAAGGTCATGACCCGCCGAACGGGTTTCTTTGCTTCCTTCGGCGTGAACAAGAGCAGGGCCGGATTACGTACGATATGACCTTCCGCAATCGCCATATCGAAAATCTGCTTCATGTCCCACCGCAAATGGTCCACCACCGAGAATGACAGGCCGCTTGCCACCTTCGCGTCAAGCACGTCCTGAAGTTCGTCCCGCTTGAACGTGGACAGTTCCCGATGCCGGAACGGTTGCACCAGATGCACGGACACCCGGCTCACATTGTTCTCCCGCGTCGAGTTCTTCCATTTCCTTGTGTAGTACGGAAAATAGACCTGTTCCACGAACTCGCCAAACTGCCAGTTATGGTTTTCCCGGCGCTTGGCGTTCTCAGCGGTAACGATGGCGCTGACCGCTTCCCTGGCTTGTGACTTCGACATGGATTTGACGAGCCCAAGCACGCGGCTTCGCCGCTTGCCATCGACCCACCACATGCCGACCCATCGGCCACGTTGTTTCTTGACACCTCCCGTCTGGTGCCGTCTGCTGCGCATTGGTTTTCTCCTTATGCGCGCTTCGCGGCATCCCGCACTGGCGATGATCGGATCTTAGCAGGGATCGCCGCGTTTTCGTTACGCTCCAGCCAGGCGCGCAGGGCTTGCCGCCGAACCAACTTGCGGCGGCCCAGCCGCACGGCGGGAATGGGAGGACAGCCAGGTACGCGGCCCGCGATAATTTTCGAGATATGCGCCTTCGAGCAGTGGAGCAGGTCCGCAACTGCCGTCAAGGTCAGCAGGTCGAAATCCTCCAGGTGATCCATGGAAATTCTCTTTTCCGCTCACCGGCTGAAGAATTTTCCGAAGGTCACAATGGCGGAAGGGAACGGCGCGCTGTTAGCGGCCGCGCCGAACTTCAGGCGTCCCCGCAGAAAATAGACGTGCCCTTTCTTGGCGTATTCATGCCACCAGCGCGTATCGACCCGCGCGGGCAAGAGGCAGACGACCAGCACGCCGCACTGCGATTCGGCCCGAGCTTTCTTCACCCAACTGCCGATTTCCCGGCCGTAGGGCGGGTTCATGAAGACCTTGCCGCTCCAGGGCTGGGTAAGGCCATTGTCCTCCCGCGTGAAATAGCGCGCGCATTTGGCGTTCTCGGAGGTAGCGCAGGGATCGAGCGTGAAGCCGCCGAAGATGCGGTTCAGCTCCTCGAAGAGTGCCTGGGGCGTTTCCCATTCGCAGCTCGCGCTGGAGAAATGGACGCTGCGCAGCGCCGATTGCCGCGCCGCGAGCGGCAGAGAAAGTTTCTTAAGTGCATGTCTCACATACTCAAATGCTCTTCGCGGCCCGCTAGAACACCGTGCCGGAAAAGATTGTCCGAAGCATGATCGTGCCGCGCATATAACCAGAGCGCTTCAGGCTCGCAGGCCAGTTGCAATCCGAAAGGCGGGCCGCCACAGTGCCAGCGAATGAGGACAGCACGGGTTGTCTGGCGAAGGCGTTTACGGCGAATATACCTAAACCGTTCGGCTTTGAAACTTCCGCTTCCCTCAACCGCTCATCTGGCGTAATTTGCCGTTGCACCTCAACCGAAGCGGGTTAAGCCATGTCGCATTACCACTATGCGAGGCCGCAAGAGCAAGGCGGCTCCTGGACTGAGCGCACCGCGCCCGACAGGCCGGATTACGCCCCCGCCATGGATGACATTGAAAGCCACGCGCGCCGCCAGGGCTTTCACAACGCGCATACATCTCTGGGGGTGGCCGGGCATCTCGTGCATATGGGTGCGATGCTGTTCCCGGTACTGGCAGCGGAATTGATTACCGACGCCACCAAATACAAGAAAGCCGTGCGTATCGGCGCAGTCGCAACGACCGTGCTCTACGAGGGGCTTTACACGATGCGCGAAGCAAAGCGGCGCGAGCGGCAGGAAGAGAAACTCGCGCATTGCCGCAGCCATGATTGAGGCGCATCTTGATTTCTGTTGCAGGAATCAAGTTCCGATTTATGCTCGCCCCATGGCGAATTGGAACAGCAATGGTTTTCTCGGCCTCTACGCCGATTATCTGGAGAAGCACGAGACGCCCAAGGAGGACAAGCTGGAAACGCTGAAGCAGCTTCGCATTCGGCGTTACGAGGAACGCCAGGCGAAGCGAAAGAAGCACGGCGGGGAGAATGACGGGGTGTGACGATGAACGCCAGCGCATCGCCCGCGAGATTCAGGCCCGCGTCATCCGTTTTGAACCGACGCCGGAGAGGCGAACTCAGGACGACGCCAAGCAAGAGGCATACCGGCAGCGCCGCCGCGCATGGCGTGAAGCACGTCCCCCCTACGAATCGTCGCGCGACAGCCGCGCAGAGGAAGCCCCTGGAGAAGCGAAACCCGTAACCCCGCTAATCCTCTAGCGCAAACACGACAACATTGCTGTGCAGGCTTCTAAATGGCAAATGGCGCGATACTGAACACGTGACCCGCCGCGCACTGTTTTCCGCCATCGCCAGCGTTGCCGGTCTATCGCTCTGCCCGCGCCTCATTACCGCATGGAAGCAGCGGCGGGAGCGCGCGAGGTTTGCACGCCTATGCGCCTACGGCCAGGCCCGGATGCGCGACCGCCTGCGCTCGCAAGGCTTGGACATCGACCGCATGACCGACGACGAAAAAATGGATTACGTGGACCGCGTGATTCATGAATACCGCCAGGAGCAGCGCGCGAAAGCAGCGCTTCAAAGAAGCTAACGGGAAAGGCACTGCACGTCCTTTCCCGTTCAGCCCCGGCCTCCAGCTCGGCGCTTAGGGCTTGCATCCCTGCATTGCCCTATCCTCCGGCTGGCCCGGCCTGACTGTATCCGCCTTTCCCGGTTTGACAATCTTCCTGGACAGAAGACCAGTCCAGGCGAATCTCAGCGCGTTTTTCCGACAGCGGCGCTCGGCGTCTTGAGCCTTTCCAGGTTCGAATCCAGCTTGCTTTTCCCCATCTCCGCAAAATCCGCCTTGGCTCTGGATTTCAGTAAGCGGAACCGCGTTTCGGCCTGTTCCTCCGATTCGCCGTCCTTGCGCAGGCCCATTTCGCGGATGATTTGCTCCTTCGGTTGCTCTTCGATGTAAAAGCGCGTCAGAATCTCCCGCTTATCCTCACGGAGCTTGTCCAAAATCGCTTCGGTGATTTCCTGTTTCTCGGTCTGGGCCAGCGCCTGCTCCGGGTTGGTCCGCTTGTCCGGCGCGATGGCCGCATAGCCCGCGTCCATCTCCGCATTGCGGCGGGCATGCACGCGCTTTTCGATTTCGCCCGCCACCTGTCTGCGGGCCACCGTCCGCATGAAGCCCATCAGGCGCTCCGGCTCGCGCAAGTCGCCGCGCTGAATCGCGTTCACGGCGACCAGGAAATTATCGTGTACCTTGTCCTCCAGCTCCTGCGTCCCGAGCTGTCTTGCCAGGTAATAGCGTGTGCCTTTGTTGAAAAGCGCATAAAGCTTTGCCATCGCCGCATCGTCGCCCGCCTTGATTCCGGCCACCAGCTCCCGCCACTCGATTCCCTGCGGAACAGGCGGCGCAAGCGCACCGGCGGGAGGAGCAAGGCCGGGTTCGGGGTGAATCGGCGGCTGATGCGAAGCGGACATGGACGGCTCATGCGCAAAGGGTGAGATGCCCGCATAGCGTATGGCCGCCGAAGCGTTAACTCAAATTAAGTTTTTGTGACTGGCAGAGCCAAGCCGCCGGTGCCCTCGGGGCGCGTCACCGTCCCCGCTTTTCCACTGGACGGGAATCCCTGAGTTTATAAAGCGATTCCAGCCACTTCACATCCGGCTCCTGTTTCACCGGCTTACGCGTATGCGCTTCGCGTGCCTTCGCTTCGGCCTCCGTGATTCCCCGGATGACGCAGAAGCGCAAAAAGCTTTCCTGGTCCACATCCATGGCGGCGCAGGCCCTTTCCAGGCGCTTCACATCCCTGCCGCTTAGGCTGAAGCCAAGCGTCCAGCGGCCCGCAAAATCGCTGTCGCCCTCGGCCATAGAATGTTTCCCATAGGTCGGTTGATGATGCCGAAGCCTAGGGCCGGAGCCGATTTAACGCAAATGAAGATTGTGTGAACACCACGCCGCCGGAAGCCGAACCGAAGAGAAGCCAACGGGGAAAGCACTGCACGTTCTTTCCCCGTTCAGCCCCGGCCTCCAGCGCGGCGCTCGGGTTGCATCCCTGCATTGCCCTATCCTCCGGCTGGCCCGATTGCAACCTACCGCCTTTTGAGCGTTGACACAACCGGCGCGCGTTCTATCCTGACGCCGCATCAACGAAAGAGGCGCTTATGATTGACGAGCCGACGCAGGCCCACCGGAAACCAGCATGGTCGAGAAATACGCCAGACCCTCCGCACGCTCGCGCGAGCTGGGTGCGGCGTTTGCCGAAGGGTACGGCGAGATGATGACCGGCTTTGCGGATAAGCTGCGCGCGCAGGGCAGGGGCGAGATGCCGGACCAGAACTATGCGGCGCGCGAGCTGGCGAAGCTTCAGGGCGAGCTTATCCGCAATGAATTGCAGCCAGCCCCCGGAGGCATGCTTGCCGGTGACGCCGTGCGCAAGGTGCAGGAGGAAGAGAAACAGGGCGGGATGAGCCGCTGAATGTTCGTGCTGGGTCTGTTTTTATTCATGGCGACGGCTTCCTTTGGTTTTCTGGTCTACTGCTATGTCTGGCATCGCGCCGAGTGCCGGAAGATAAGGCAGCAAGAGCGGAAACCGTTTGACGAAGGACATGGAAGCGGGATTTTATGACGAACCCGGCAGGGACCGGGGAACCGGATTATATCTTCGAGCAGTTGCAAGACAAAGCCATCAGCTTTCGGCGCGCGGATATGGACAATCCCGATGCGCGCGAGGCACTGCGCGCGCTGTTTGGGTTGCTTTACAGTCTTACTCTTTCGGAGCGCGACATCGATTACATCCTGGCGCGTGCGCCCGCCGAATGGCCCTATATCGCCGTGAAACCGGTTGCCGTGGACCCTACGGGCAGCGGCATGCGCATCGAGGTAAAGAAGGCCGAGCGGGAGCCGGGCAGAGACTCAGGGAGCAACGCCGTCATCACCAGCATCGAAGCTTACGCAGTGCACTAGCGCTGCTAAAGGAGTGTCAATGAATAGAGAACGCGAATTGTTGTATGCGGCCTTGATTCTCGCCGTCATCGAGAGCCTGTTGATGCTGGCGGCCTATGTGGAATACAGAACCTTGCCCTCGGTGGAAAGCGCCATACACCAAACGCGCGAATGTCAGGATAAGCTTGACCGAATTTATACGGACTGGTTCACGAAGCACGGTCACAGCGCCGAACGGCGCATTTGAAGTGGCCGGAGAGCGCGCGGAGCGGAGGTACTTTCCCAACGGATACGCACCGAACGCGAGCCATCCAAAAAGCGGACCGGCATCGAGACTCCTGGAAAAGAGGGTCATCGCTACCGGTCCAGTTCGGACAATCACCAACCGTCCGTAGTACGGGAGCGGGCAAAATCCAGCTATGCCATGCCCCGCTTTCCTACACCATCCAGCATTCGCGCGCAATAATCCGGCAGCGCGCCTTCCGCCATGGCACGCGAGGGTGAGACGGAGGCAGCGGGCAGCAGCCAGGAAACGGCTATCGCGGTTCGCGGCTTATCCTCCTGTTTCGTACGATACACGCGTGCTTCCACGGGATGCCGCTTGCCGCTCCAACGAAGGCCGAAGCGGTACACCAGGTAAAGACAAGCGAGCAACCACACCCAAGTGAGCGTCACACTATGCGTGCCGGTTCCGCAGAACGGCAGCACCGCGACGAGCAGCGCTGCCGCGCAGAGTGTGAACCTGTCCCCGAACGTCCTTGCTTCTTTCGCCCTCGCTGGCGCTGCCGGCGACGGCTGCTCGTTCTGCGGCGCGGGCGAATTCCCCTGCCAGATGGCCTTTTCCTTTGGGGACAGGGATTCCCATGCCTTAACCCAGGACAAATATTCGCGCCGCCTGGCGAACAGGACCAGCGTTTGCCGCGCTGTGATGACCGCCAGGATGGCGAGCAGGCCCGGCACCGCCCCGCGATACCAGCCATAGACCAGAAGACCGCACAGCGGCAGGAGACAGCAGGCGACCAGCGGATGACCAGCCAGCCGCACGGAGGAAGGAGGCTTAATCATAAGCGTTTAACACGGCGGAATGCTATCAGCATGAGGCCAGCGGCGAGGAGCAGCCCGGCCAGGAAGGGGAGCGACCATTGATAGGCGACCCCGCCCGCTACACACAGCGCCAGCGCCGCCAGGCGCATCGCGATTGCAGAAAAGTTATTCATTGCTGGAAATGTCCTAACAGTGTGTTCGTGCCCGTAGCCTTGAACGTGCGCCCGCTCTGGAACCACACGCCCGTCACTAACTTTCCGTTCTCTCTTCCGCCGGTTTTCAAAATGCGGGCGAATGCCCCCGGCTCCACGGCATACTCCATGCTTTCGCTGTAGCTGCGGCTTTCGTTGTTGCTGGTGCCGCGGCCGCGATTGACGCCCCAATTGTCGCTCGACCCGCTGGACGAGCCGGAGCCGGAGTTGTGGCCGTAAGTGCTCGCCCCGCCCGCGCTGCTGGCCGAGTCGGACGAGCCGTGATTGTGCGACGTTCCTTTGGTTTCGCTCCTGCCTTCGGACATGCCGGTGTTGAAGCTCTCGGATGTGCCGCTGTTATAGTTGCCGTGCCGCATCATCACCTTGCCGATGGTGCGGGAGGCATATTCGTTCGTCTCCGGGCAGGCATTCGCGTGATAGATGTGCGTCATGTATTTACCCACCAGCCCAAGCGCCGTTTCTCTCGGTGTGTCGCCGCCGATTTTAGAGAAGTAGGTAGGCAGCGATTGCGAGAGTCCGACCGGGCAGCATTTTGAGCCGCGCGCCATGCCGATGAACTCCCCGTCATAGCTCGAAACCGTCTCCTGCGCTTCATCGCTCCAGAGGAACACCGGGCGGTCCCGGTGTGGCTCAGGTAGCGCGTTGCGCGCCAGCATACTGCGTTGCCAGAGATATTTGAAAAGCACCTGCGCAATCACCCCGTCTTCATTCCAAGTAAGCGTAGGCATTGCCAAAACGATGACCGCTCCATGAAGGCTTAATTCCGGGACCAGGCTTGTCTTCTGGCAGAAGGCCCGCGCGAGCCGCCCATGCTTGAAGCGGTCGAGCGTGGCCGTCACGGTGATGGCGATATTGCCGCGCGTCTTGTCGGGAATATCGCAATAGCGCTCCGACCAGAAGTGAATGGCATCCTGCAACGCCTCTTTCGCCATGGGGACCTTGGGCCGCCGCGCGGCCCGGTCCATCACTTCAAAAAGAAACGAGCGCTTCTGCCAGCGCTCATCGGTGACATCCTGCAAGGACTGCGGAGCGCAGCTGATGAAGCGGATAATGTCGCCCACGGCAAGCGCCCCGTTTGCCGCGTAGAGCGGCGGAATCGCATAGCGCAGGACCGTGCGCGTCGCATCCTCCCAGAACGGCTCGCCGCCTTTCTGGCTTGCCGTGGGGCTGGCCCGCTTCGCGGCCTCCAGGATACGCATGAGGCATTCCGTCACCGTACCGATGCCGTCCATGCCTTGCCGCGCCAGCTCGTAGGACAGGAAATTAAAGCCCTCGTTCTCATCGAAGAGGACCAGGGACGATTCCCGCCCATGCTCGCGCGCATAGCGCCGCCACAGCTCGACCTCTTCCGGCTTCACTGCGGTTACACAGCCGCCAAACCCCGCGCGCAAAAAGGCACCGGCCAGCATCCGGCCCGAGCCGGAAGTTTTGCCCGAGCCGATGCCGCCGAATATATGCACCCCCGCGCAGGCATCACGCAGGGAAAAATTGTCCCAGGGCGTGAGCCGGAGCAGGGGTGTGTCTAAATTAGTGACGAACGACATTAGCGCTCCATGTCCTGTTCCTGGCTGGGGTCCCGGTTTTGCTCCGCACTCTGCCAACTCCGCGCTTCCGGCCAGTGCTCGAGCTGGCCCTGTTCCTCTGTGCCGGGTTGGCTGGCCTGGCCCTCGATGACCGTGCCGTGCTCAAGGCGCATCTGCGCCGATGCGTCCGGCGAGGGTTCCGGTCCCGGCGACAGGATTTCACCGTGCATGGCTTCCGGCTGCTGATGCTGTTCCGCCTGCGGCCATGCCAGGGGTTCGCCGCGCTCTGTCACCGCGCGGCCAAACCAAGGCTCTTCCACTGCTTTCTCGCGGACATCGGCCAGTGCGTCCCCGATGCCGTTGAAGACTTGTTCTGCGAAGGATTGCTTTGCCATGGGTTATTTCCTCCGCAAGGTATGAAACGCACCCACCACACCGGCGGGCACATAGACGAAGCCGGGCAGGGGCGTCGGGATAGCCGTCAGAAAGGCCAGGATGCAGGCTTTGAGCAGCGCGGATTCGTTATCGTCGTCAAACCATTTGATTTGTGCGCGGTAGGTGATGACGCCCAGCACGACGCTCGCAGCCAGGGAGATAACGAACGTCGCGCCCAGGCTGCCCGCTTCCGCGCCGAACAGCATCGTATCGACAATGAGCGTCAGGAACGCCATGGCCGGATGCAGGCCGAACATCTGGGCGAACCCCTTTGCCGCTATGTGATGATTGCTGTTTTGCAGCTCCGCGTCGTGGGACGATGGAGCAGGAGGCTCCGGCGCAAACGCTTCTGCCGTTGCGTCGAATTTAGTGGTTCTCATGGTGTGTTTTTTCTCGTTTCCGAAGGGATGCACCATCCCCTCAACCTCTATGCCGGGCAGACCCGCGAGGCCGGACAGCGCGAAAAACATTGTCCGAAAGCGCCCGCTGAGGCGTATGACTCCTTATGGGGTTTTCGTGCAAGGGGTGCCTCCATGCCCAAGGGGGTGCGATTGAGGTCCGAATATCACGACGACGATGAGGTTCTGGAAGCGCTTCGTTCGCTTACCGATGCGGACCTTACGAGGCTTGAGAACTTTGCGCGCCTGCGGCTTGAGCGCTACGGCGCGCGATGCGGGGATACGGACCCGGCAGACCTGGTCCAGGACGCCGTAGTGAGGACCTGCTACGGACAACGGCGATGGAGGCGGGGCGTTTCCATCCTGAATCACCTCGCCTCCGTCATCAGTAGCCAGGCATCGAATCGCTTGCATCAGGCGAGCCGACAGGTTGAGCTGACCGACACGCATTCCGCGCCAACATCTGAACCGGAAGCGGCACTGGATGCAGCGGCGGAAGTCGAACGGCTGAACCAGCGGCTTGACCCTCTTGCGCGGGCCGTAATGCAGTCGGTGAGATATGGCTATACACCAGCCGAAGCAAAGGCGCGGTTGAACATCACGGACGATGTGTATTGGGCGGCGCGCAAACGCATTCGCAGGGAAGCCGACCGGGGCCTACTTGAAGAGCCGGGAGTGACACATGGATAATCCGCAATTTTCAAAGAAAGGGCCGCTCACCGCCCAGGAGGAGTGGGAAAACCTTTGTGACGCATTGGCCGAAGATGCGCTGGAGGAGGAGTCTCCCGCCTTGAGTCCGAATATCAAGAGGCTGCGGGAGCAGTTTGACAGCAACCTGCGCGCATGGGAAATGAGCCGAAGCAAAGAATCTCAGGATTCGGCCAGCGTTGAACCTGGTCGTATTGCCGAAGACGTTTCCAGTCCGGAAACGGCGGCGGGCGACGAACAGGGGCAGGGGCCGAGCGAAGGCGAGCCGCGTAAAGACGGGTCCTATAATCCCCCAGCCGATAAATACCATTGACCGACGCGGTAGGTTTTAAGTCTTACTCCTGCCTTTCGGGTCCGCCTGTTTCGCATCCAGGCGCGCTGCGTGGCCTTCCTGGTGCTCATCAATGACTTTGAGAAGACGTTCTTTCATGCGCGCAGCCCTCTCCTGTTCTTCTTTGGTGAGCGGTGTCGTATCGTGCAAGGCATCTTCAGCGAGCGCGTCACAGATATTGCGCCACTGCTCGCTCGGGGTAAGCGGTTTTTTCGGCGGGAACGGTTCCTTTGCCATAGCGATATTGCCCTCGTTCAAAATTCACTAGGGCAAAATCCTACCCGGTGACAGCGCTTGCCGCAAATGACGTTTTGATGACCGTTCAAATCAGCGGGCGTTGCCACCCCGGTGATGCCGGTTATAAGCGGTGAACCCTTCGACATCACGCGAGGGCATACGCTATTTCATGATGGCCTTAACCCAATCACCACCGGAGGCCATGAGGGCGTCGGAACCTTTTTCGCCTATCACCGTGTCCATCTGTTCCGGCAGGGTTTGCTGAATCAGCGGCTTTGTTTCGCTCACGCGGTCATCTCCGTTGTCTGGTGAATGCAGACACTCACCTTAGCGCAATTCATCGTCCCGGCAAAGCGAAATCAGCGGCTCCGAAGCTCCGGCCCTGTACTACATCAAGTAGGGCGGTTCTCGCAGGCTTTCCAGGATGAGCGCCTTATCCTTTTTCTTCAGAGACGAATTGCGTATCAACCCCCGTAGCACGGCGGCAAACTCCGGGTTTGTGTTGGCAAGACGCTCCGCCATTTCGCCCATAATCAGGCAGCGCCGATGATGACTCTCACGTTCTCGGCGCTTTTTCTCCTTTGTGAAATCCAGCAGCATCAAGACCTCCTTTTCAGCCCCGGCACGAAAGCGTTAAATCCAACGCCGCGTCCGCTCCTCAATGGAGCGGCGCGGCGTCATGCCTTTTCTTTTTCCGGCAGCTTCTTCAGCCCGAACAGCTCCCGGTCGATATTGCGCGTGCAGAAGGCGTCTATCTCCGCGTGGTAGATAGCGGCATTTGCATTACTGCGCCGCGCCCATAGCGCCATCGCTTTTCCGGCAATAATCATGCGCCGGTCTTCCAACTTCTTGTCCCTCTGAGTTTGCTGATTCTGTATCGCGTTGATGCGCGCGTCCAGCGCCCTGCGTTTCGCGTCAATCGCCTTGCGCTTCTCCAGCAGCTTCTTCAGCCGTTCGTCTTTGGTTTCGTCATAGGCCATGTTCTTCCCCTTGCCTATACATGCTCGCCAGCGCGTGCGTTCAGACAGAATTCTTCCGCCGCCTCTGTCTTAATGTGCGTTTTCACGAGCATTCATTGGTGAGGCAGCAGTTTCTTGTTGAACCAAATTGGACGCCACTATAGCGAGTACAGAGCAAAACGCACCTCTATTTTTCGGGTTCCCATGGCAGCATCTCGCGTGTGGGCAGGAAGCACGAAGTGCGCACTTACGCAAACTTCGTTTGCCGTGCGGCAGGGACTTTGCCCCTACGACCCCACGAGGAGAGGCGACCCCTTCCCCTCGACCCCTGCCCAACCCTGCGCGGGTTGGATGCCGGGAACCTTTCGCGGTTCCATCACGCCAAGGGAGTGCGACCCCACCCCCTTGACCCCTCCCAACCGTGCGCCGGTTGGATGCCGGGAACGTCTCGCCGTTCCATCGCGGATGAGGACTTGAGGTATGGCAGCCGTCGCCACCTGGTATCACTGCAGTCTCAAGGCCCTGAGCCGAAGCGATGGCCGCTCCGCTGTCGCCTCGGCAGCGTACCGCTTGGGCGAAAAGCTCATGGATGAACGCTATGCGAAGGTGCAGGACTACTCGCGGCGCAAGGGCATCGAATTTGCTTTCAGCGTTGCGCCTGCGGATGCACCGGCATGGGCCTTCAATCCCGAACGGCTCTGGAACGAAGCCGAGCTAGCCGAGACGCGAATAAACAGCCGTCTGGCGCGCGAGGTGGAGCTTGCCTTGCCATCGTTTTTAAGCACCGATGAGCGCCGCGCCATCGTGCGGGAATTTGCGCAAGCCTTGGTGGACCGCTACGGCGTGGCCGTGACCGCCGCAGGGCACGAACCGGGCAAGGGCGACGACCGCAATTATCACGCGCATATTTTATTCACCACGCGCGAGATGACGGCGGAGGGGCTTGGCAAGAAAACGCGCATCCTTGATGACAAGAAGACCGGCCCGCAGGAAGTCGAATCCCTCCGCCAGCTCGCCGCCGAAGTCATCAACCGGCATTTGAGCGCGGCGCATTCCGACATACGGGTGGACCATCGTTCGTTTGAGGTGCGGGGCATTGAGCGCGAGCCGACCACGCATCTAGGACCGGCAGCAAGCGAGATGGAGCGCCGCGACATTCCCACCGAGCGCGGCGAGAGGAACCGACAGGCGCAGGAAATCAACGCGCTTGTCGAAGAGAGCAAGGCGCTCGATGAAGCCATTGAGCAGCGCCGCGAGTTTCTGTCTTCACCGCCCAGGACCGCCGAAGAAGCACACGAAAAGATGCAGCTCGATATACAGGCGCAGAAAGAGGCCGTAAGCCGCAATGGAAGACAAGGAAGCACGGGGCGGGATGGCCTGCGCTGGTGGCAGCGCACCGCCTTGCAGATTGCCTGGAAAGCGCATAACGTGGCGCGGGCATTGGCCGCGAGCGCCAAAGATTATTGGCAGGAGATGATACGGGACAGCCGCCGCGACCGCAGCCCCGACGATGGAGGAATGGACCGATGAGCAGGGACAACGAAAACGACTGGTTCAAGAACAATTGGGGACGAGCTAAGGACCGTGAACCGGAGAGTCCCGAACCGCAGCAACGCCACTTCCGGCAGGCGGAAGAGAAAGTAGTACCGCTGAATCCTCCGCGCGAGCGCAGCGAGGAAGGAAGCGCGGTGTTTCCGCCCAACCGCGTTTATGCCGCTTTCGACACGAGCGACCGCGCCGAACGGTTGCACATCGTGCGCGCAAACGATATGGCGCGGCGGCCCGCTTATTACCAGTTGGCCGATATGAGCGAGGACGTGTTCAAACAATCCTGCTTCACGCTCTTTTATCCGTTTCTGATAGTGGAGGTCTACGGCTCAAACCTTGGGCCGGTCATGCATGCCATCGGCATGGGCAAGTGTCACCGCATCCGGGAATACAGCCCGAAGCTTTACGAACGCCCGCCGAAGGGCGAGCCGCTTATTGAGAGGATTGAAATCACGGACGGCAGCCAAAAGCAGTAAGCGGTGAACTGGCGAGAGAAAGGGTGCGATTCCCTCACCGCTCAAACCGCTGCCCCTGTCTCGGTTTCGGCGGCAGCGGTATTTCGATAAAACGATAGCTTCCCGGCATGGCCGCATCCACGGATTGCGCTATCTCGTCCCCATGTTGCCGTACCAGCGGCAAGATATTGGAGCCGAGCACAATAAGGGCGAGTTTCCGGCCTGCGAGATTCTGCTGGAAAGGGATGTTCTGGTCGCACGTCACCAGCATGTCGAAGCCGGATTCTTCCGCCCGCTTCAGGAGCTCGCCGTTTTCCAGCCGCTCCGGCCACTGCATTTGAACGACCGAGCGAACCTCATGCTTGGGCAGAAAACGACGCACTCCGTCCGGGACGTTCTTATCCAACAAAATGCGCAAGCCGCTGGCTTTTCACGTATGCCAGAACCGCTTCGACGCGCTCCAGCGGGGTTTCGAATTGTTCCGCGATTTCCTGCGCGCTCACCCCGTAGTCAAAATTATCGACAATCGCACTGACCGGCATGCGCGTGCCGCGCAGCACGGGAGCGCCGCTTTGGATTTTAGGGTCTATTTCCACCAGCGGACATTTCGACCAGTCGATGCTGTCTTTTCTGCGGCTCCAGCCACGCGTGTGCAGGTTCTGTCTCGGGTCTGTCGCCATACTTCCACGGTAAGCTAAAGCCCGCCCCGGCGCTTGTCAACCCTCCAGAGCTGTAGCAGCTCCGGCACGAAGGCCATAAATCCCGCGCGCCAGCGCGGTTGTTCATGCCATTATCAGGAATGGACGCCAAGCCCTTGAGAATCGCGCCGGGCCTGATGCTTGCGGCGCTCCTTTGCCTGTTCCTGCCTTTCGCCCAGCAGCGCCTTACGCCACGGAGCAGCGAAGCCGAGCCGCTTACACCGCTCGATTTCGTGCGCGGGCCTACCCTGCATGGGCTTTACCATCAAACCGCCAATCCCGGCCCTAATGCCTTCGCTACCGTGGCCGTGCTTTGCATCATTGCGGGCTTTGTCATAGCGCTTTACCCAGGACAGAAGAACCAGACCGCCAGCAGCATCCTTGCCGCTGCCGCCTGGGTATCTCTCGTGACAATGCCCTACGGCATTGACGTGGCGGCGCAGCAGATGCGGTTTTCATACACCATTGTTGAGTATCAGCCCGCCTTCTACCTGTTGCTGTGTTTCCTTGGCCTCACGGCGCTTTCAGCGCTGCCTTTTGCCACGCTGGCGCACGGCCTGCGTTTTTCCATTAGCCGCATGCCCCGCCTGACGTTTCGGCGCGCGTCTGCAAACGGCTAGTAACCTCTCTGCTTGTCGCCAATCAAGGATTATGCACAATGAGCTACTGAAACCGAAAAGATAGCGCAGTTCGCCCCGGCGCAGCCGTTTGAGTAAGGGAATAGTGCTGCGTGGCTCCGGCGCTGTTGCCGGTGTCGCAGCAGGCAGTGGAAAAGCCGCTCGTTGCCGACCTATCAGTTGTCCCGACCAAAAACCGTGTAACTGTCGTTGCTCACATATTGCACTGTGACGCCCGACTGCGGATTGCCATCGTCAAGTTTCTTGTCGATGCCATAAGTGGAACGGAACAGATAACCTCTCAAATCCCCGTTTTGTAAATGACAATGCAGACCTTTCCACGCTTGGATAAATCGTAAGTTGCGGTGGCGGGGTTCGTCGTAGTGGAACAGCCCGCCGTCGAGTCAAATTGCATCAGTCTGCCCGCGCCAGGAAGGCCATCATCAATCTTCGTGTCTAGAGCCAGGGCCTCCGCTTCGGTGAACGCCGCGCCATCCGTTTCCCAGGCAGTGGTCTGCGCGCCTACGAAAATCAGGTGACCGTAATAGGACACGAACCAGGGAGACGTCGAATACCCGCCTCCATAGATGAGCGAATAGCCAACGCCGCTCACGCGCGATGCAGGGACATTGCTGCCGATGACCGAGTTTAACTGTCCACCCGGCCCCGTGACGCCGGTATAGGTGCCGGGTATGAGTTGCGCATTACCCAGATGTTGCCAGATGCGGAATGACTCGTACCACGTCAGCGTGTTGACTCCACTCGCGTCAGCAATGATGCCGTCGCCATTCCCGTTGCAGGTCTGCGTACCCGAGCCCGTTCCGGTCGGACAACCTCCCGAAGCTGTGCCCCAGAGTCCCGTCGCGTTCGGCATGTCACCCGGCAAGGCGTTGTACTTGCCACGAAATGTCTGAATGGCCGTCGTGATTTTGTTCAAGTCCGTCACAATGCTTTGGACTTCACTTGCCCGAATAAGGCTCTGCCCTGTTAAGACGGCACCGACGATAAGTCCGATGACGACGAGTACTACGGCCAGCTCGATAAGCGTGAATCCGGCGCGCGCGCCCACCATGCAATCTCCCCATTCACCGAGAACTTGCCACTAGTGGTGATTAGGCGTCAAGAAAGCATTTCAACTTACATGCTCTCTAGATTTGTAGAAATACAATGCTGCAACGCTCGCGCACAGGCACGAGTCGAAGAACACTCTGCGCCAGGACTGAAAATTCTCATATTCCTGCGCCGAGTGAGGCAATTCCGTGCGGCCGCAGAAATACCCTAAGCGGCATTCGTGATAGGGTGCATCGGGGAACACTGCGAGGCCATAGAGAAGCCATACAATGCACCATCCAAACGCCCCGTAGGCAAGCGTGCGAGGGTGCAGGAAAAACATGAAGGGAGAAAGCTCAGCCTGGTCCGCCGCGCCCGCTCGCTCTAATCGGACCCTTGGCATCGGGCGTTGTGGCTTGAGCAGCGGGCGTATCTACGTTTAAGCTATGAACAATACCGAACTTGGAAAGGTCCACGTTGTGTTTGACAAGCTCCTTCAAATCGCGAGTGATTGACGCTTCGTCCCCGCCATAAGCTTCTATCGCACCATTGATGGTGTTAACCTCTCCCGCCTTCACGTGATTCGAGGCATCTGTAAGCTCACGAATCCAAGCTAACGCCTGCATAGTATCCCGGCCGATAACGCCACTCATCTTTGGAGACTTGTCCTCAATCCCTATGGAGGTCTGAAACTGTTTGATAGCCGCGTCAAGTTCTGGCGTAGGCACGGTAGTGTCAGGACCTTGGTAGAGCGGCTTGCCGTTTAACTCCACGTGCCTGAGGTCATCTTCCGTGCCCCGCGTCCAGGACTTAGCGCTTTCGGCGTAATCCTTCTGACGACGGGAAACATCTTCTTTTGTTAAAGGGGCGGCGTGCTCAGCCATAAGCAGGACTCCTAGAAGAAATATTTTTGTATTCAACCGGAACACCTTATCGGGTTCGCACACCTTAACGCAAGTTAAATATTTGTGACGGGCGGCCCCACGCGCTCTGAGTTACTGCGTTCAATCTACATCGTGTCGTTCCTATTGAAATTTGAAGGCAAGTTGGCACGCCGGAGTTGTTCCACTGGTACCAAGATTGTTGTACGTATTTACGAACGGGCCAGCCGGGTTGCTGATGCAGTTTGCCGCGCTCGTGCCGGTGCTTGGCGTAAAGGAACCGGACAACCAGTTGGAGCCGCCGCAACTGGCGCAAATATCCGCAGCCTGGACATTCCCGGTTAACGGCACACCATCGTCCATCTTTGTATCTATGCTCTGGGCAACCAACGGCGTGAGGTTTCCCTGTGCTCCGTAAACACCGTTCAAAGAGGTAATCTGAGCAAGGGCGAAGTAATTCGAGCCCTTCCCTGAAATCACCGCAATGTAGTTGCCAGTTCCCATCTTTGCTGAAGGCAGATATGGCGCGATAGACGAGCCTGCCCACGTATCCGTGTTGTTGTTCATGGAATAGCTTGCCTGCGATGTGTTGAAGCTTCCTTCTATCAACCCCGCCCCCGCCAGGTCCACCCAGAACATTTCTGTTTCGCATCCGAAGTAAAACCCTATATTGCTGTTTGAGCCGCACACTTGCAGAATGCCGTTTCCGTCTCCCGCCCCCACGGTGCCCGGCCTTGTGAGGAAGCCGAAGCTGGCCGCGTCCGCCGCCGACATGTCGCCGGGTAGATTGTCTTTGTATTTGTCACGAAAGACGTTCACCGCGACGTTCAGTTTATCGATTTGAGAGATGGTCGCCCTGACCGATGCCGCGCGGATGAGGTCTTGTCCGGCCAGCACGCCCCCGACGATGAGCCCGATGACGACCAGCACCACCGAAAGCTCGATGAGCGTAAAGCCCGCGCGGTTTGTGGTCCATGCTCGCATGGGCCAAACCTGGCAGAAAAAATTTAAGGAATCATTAACGGACATGCCAGATTCGTGACAGTGAACGCGCTTGTCCTTGGTGGAAATAAGAATTCGTACGCCACAAGTCGCGGGTTATCCTGTGAGCCGTCGGATAGCTTTACGGTAGCCACCGTTTGTGCTAAGCCTTTTTCGGCGCTGCGAATTCTCAGTCTATGCTTTCGCCCGGCCTTGCCCTTTGTGCGAATCCAGTAGATTTCGATAAAGTTCTTCAGGCGACAAATTCCAGAGACGAGCAAATACCAAGCCTTCATCCTCGATAGCTTTTCCACGCCATGTAGGATGAGGGGTAACTTCCGTTTCAAGGTCAGCGCTTCCCTTGGAACCCATCAACGGAAGCAAGTCCTTTACGAACGCTCCCATTTGAGCATCATCCGGCAGCTTTTGCGGCGGCATACCGATTTTCATCACCATCTGTTCAGGAATTGGGTCCCTTCCATTGGGAACGGCCGGAACCAGAAAAACAGAGGAGAGCCGGGCATCAGGAAAATGCTTTCGAGCAATAGTTTTCGCGAATCGTATGACTTCCTGCGCTTGAAACCCTGAAGGATTGCGCAATTCCCCGCGCACACTATCATCCTGCAATTCCTTCTCAATATCCGCGTACCGTACCTGTTCGTTGTCGCTCACAGATGCCTTCTCCTTTGCGTTCTGGCCAGCTACTTTAAGCAAGGCACTAATTAAGGCAAGCTAAATATTTATGACCGTCCGTTCGGTAATCGCTTAGTGCCGCCCTTGCTGATTTTCCGAGAACATCGCGGCGCGCCGGGTTGCTGACCAGTTGGAGGCGCTCGTGCCGCGCGGGGGTATTGAAAGCCTCTCCAACGGCGGGTTTCGTGACACCGTTAAAGCTTTACGATACGCCCCTTTATGTGCTAAGCCTTATTCGGTTCTTAAGGCTGGGAGGCCCTGCGATGATATTCCTGCGATTGGCTGCATCATTTCCCTTGTTCTTTTTGCTTGTGTCCGGGGCTATGGGTCAGGATGCCGCTACGAAACAACCTCAGCCCGCTCCCGCCGTGGTCTGTCCCATGCTTGCGAAAGTGTGCCCCGATGGCAGTTATGTGATGCCGAGCGGCCCACACTGCGAGGTTCCCGCCTGTCCCACGGCAACGAGCCAGCCTGGAGCCGAGCGCCCGCCTGCGCAGCCAGGTCAATTAGCCGTCGCTCCGTCAAGTCCGAAAACATGTTCGAAAGATGGTGGTAACTCTTATCGGGCGTGGCCGTTCTTTTTGTCACCTTTGCCGTGCAGGCTCTCCTGCACCCAGCTCGTTGACTCCCGAGAGCGACTTCCTCGATAAGCGGACCTTTCGTTAGTGATTTCTTGGGCGCGTTCTTTCAGGAAGCGTTCTTGTATTTCGGGTGAATCTGCTATTCCAGACCACTTGCGGATCTCCTCCTCTGCCTGGGCCCGTGGTATGCCGCCAAGAGCGGCGTACATCTTTGCCGGTTCAGGATGTTGATACAGGCTCATAAATGCTTTCAGTTCTTGCTCTGCCTGTTGAATAGGCGTCTCTCGGCTTTTAATGACGATGGCAGTGCCAGGCTGTTCGACCATAAATGTCCCACTACGGTTGTTAAGGTGTGCGCGTAATGACGTTACGCTCGCACCCGAAGCTCTGAGTAAATATGCTGCGCACACTACGGGGTCTGGACTCTTGCCACAAATTAAGATTTGATGAAGACACGCAACTCAAGTGATGTGGTCAGGGAATTGTCCCGCGTGCGATGGGCTCTCCCCCTGCAAAATAGGGTGTTCTCTTTTTGTGCCGTGTGAACGCGGCGCAAACCGGCCCTCTCTTTCGCCGTGGACACCATGCAATTTAGGGTGTGCTCTAACTTGTGATGAAAAACGGGCGGGGCTGCAATGACTCTATTGCGCTGGAGGAATGGGGTGCTCACTGCGGAACTTATTAAGTTCGTCCGAAAAAAGAATGTCATGCAACAAGTAAGCCGGTGTGACCGCAGCTATCCCAATATTTTGGCTTGAGATTGGAATCGGAGCTGCCGCAGAAGGCTGTACAAAACTGATTGCACGGTTCTCATTGAAACTGCCTCTCATAATTCCCGCAAGCTTAATTTCTGGTTGACCGATAGCAATCATGCCCGCGTTTCTATCCGCGCCTAAATAAAAAAATACTGGTGAGCCGCTATTCCCACCGTAGGACTGTGTTTCGAGCAAATATAGCTCCACATGGTGAGGTTCTTTCCCATTTTCCTGCCAAAGGAGAGGGTCTTCTGGCACCATCGCCACCCGCCCAAATCTAACGATAGGATTGTTGCGTCGGTCACCGACATAAGTAGCAAAGAGGCCCGTGAAGAACACATCAGTTCCTTCGCTGATGTTCAATTCATCAAGCTTTTTACCCGTAATCATGTCCTCCCCTATGGTTTTGAAGTCGAAAGTGGAAGGGTCCGGAAAAACAGGAATAACTGCAACATCTACCGTTGGGTCGGAGTGAGTGTACACGACAGAATGCCCGTGCTGCGTCAAATCAAGACCTACATACTGTGACTTTCCATCTCGGGTATTCAGTCGCAGGTAAATTTTAGTGAAGTCAGAGCCATCTTGTGCCTTCAGCACATGCTTTGCAGTAACTAAATATCCATAGCCTCTGCCTGGTGCAGGCTTTGTCTTGTCGGGAAGGAATACAAAGAATCCAGTCCCATATGGCACTGGCAGCCCAGTT
The DNA here is from genome assembly GCA_035651215.1 of Bryobacteraceae bacterium. Lineage (GTDB taxonomy): Bacteria > Acidobacteriota > Terriglobia > Bryobacterales > Bryobacteraceae > Bog-105. The sequence goes on along the minus strand of DASRGE010000050.1, from coordinate 30,653 downwards.
TTAGGGTCCTTTAGAATGTTTCCTTGCGCATTGGCAGGAAAAATAAACGTGACGGTCTTCTTTATGTCGGCGGGAATCGGAGCAGCCATAACAGGCTGAGTGGCATTGAATACGGTTAGACAGAAGAACACCGTAATATGCCAGAAGTGCTTTCTGATGTACATTTTCAAATCCCCACCTTTTCGTATTCCCCGAGCGAGGCGGTATCGCCGCGCCGGTCATAGAGCTGCGTGGTGCGCGTGTCGGCATGATTCGCCATCTTGCGGGCTTCGGCCAGCGAGCCGTCGCTTTTCAGGTAATCGGTGATGCCGGTGGCGCGCAGGCTGTGGTTGCCGATTTTGGTTTTGATGCCCGCTTGGCGCGCGCGCCGCTCGATTATCAAATACGCGTCTGACTGCGCCAGGCGGTGCGGAACGCCCGTCTTACGGCCCGTGGTGCGCCAGAGCGGCCCTTCCTTATCGTCGGCAATGCCCGCCGCCGATATGTATTCATCCAGGTAGGTTTCGAGCTTGTGGTGACAGGGCGCTTCCTGCTCCTTGCCGCCTTTCTCGTGCAGCCGCACCCATCCGCGCCGCCCTTGCGTGAAGTAGTCGCCCACGTTCATGTTCAGCACGGCGCTGATGCGGGCGAAGGTGTAAATCATCGTGGCAATCAATGCGCGGTCGCGCAGGCCCGTGAGCGTGCCGATATTGATGCCATCCAGGAGGGCGCGCGCTTCGTCGCGGTCGAGCACCGGCGTCTTACCTTTCTTCTGGGAGTATTTCGGCCCGCGCACGGCATGGGCCGGGTTGTGCTCCATGACATGGCCGACCACCAGCCAGTCAAACAGCATCCGCAGAGCGGCCAGGTGTTGCTTCACCGAAGGCTTGGAGAGCCCCGCACCTTCCGGCGCGCGGCGTCCCAGCATTTCGATATAGGCGGCTATATGCGGCGGCTTGACATCGGCGGCCAGGTTCGTAAGCCCCCTGCCCTCGCACCAATCCGAGAACCGGCAGGCGGCCTTGAAGTACGCGCGGCGGGTATTGGGATTCTGGATATGCGCGGTGAAGAAGCCAAAGAAGCGCTCCGCCGCCTTTTTGTCGGGGAGAAAAACGGCGGGGGAGTTTACCGCCAGGCCCACGAGCGAAGGCGGCTCCTTGTAGGGGATGATTTCGGCGTGCATCGGTTGCCTCACGGTTGTTTGCGGGTGAGATAAGTAGACACCGCAGCGGAAAGGCCCACCAGCAGCTCGGCCTCTTCGCGACTGGTTTCGCGGCCTTCCTGAACGTGCCGCGCCTCGTTTGACGCAAAGCCCCAAATCTTCGATAACGCCTCATCCAGGGGCTTGGGTAACAGGCCGGGATAGCGCTTCAGGATTTCGCCCAGCGTGGCCTTCGCATCGCCGCTCACGTCCCGCGCCACGCATTCCAGGCTGCCCATCGCGTGATAGACGGCTCCCGGTAAGTCCGCTTGCGGTCGGCGCGACAAATCCTGCAGCGCTTCGTGCAGATGGTTCGCCGCCGTGGGCCGCTCCGTCTCCTGCAGCGCCGAGGTGGCCTGTGTTACCACAGCTTCAAATGCCTCCGTTCCACGGGTGACGATTTCGCCATTGACGAGTTGCCAGCCGATGCCTTCCTCCACAAAAAACTCGTTCAGGGCTTGGGCAAGCTGAGGCGCATTCGTCTCCCGGCGTTCAAAGTCGTTCTTTGCCATGGCGGCGTGGAGCGCTTCGATAATGTCGTACACGCGGAACCAGTCGCAGCCGTAGGTCAGGCTTTCCACTTCATCGCGGATATTCGGAACATCGCTCCAGTTAGAGCGGTCGGGAGGCACCCGCAGCACGCGGCACACCACCGAACGGAGGGAAGAATTGCTCCACCCGAGCGACCGGGCCGTATCCAGGACGAAGTAGCGCAACGGTTCCGGCGCATCCTCCCGGATGGTGATTTCTTTCGCCGCGCCGCTATAGCGGTTGCGTTTCGAGAACGGTTGTTGCAGTGGCATCCCCAATATCTATGATAATGTCCTTTATCATAGAGTCCGACAAAACAGGAGGGAAATGTTTTTCGGTCCCGATGCTTCGCTCACCGAGCTATCGGCACCAGCGCGAGGAAGTACGCCTCGAACACACGCGGCAAGACGAGCGCGAACACCCCGACAATCAAGGTGAGGATGACGATAGCTTTTAATTGGCTGCGCACCGCTCGCACGCGGATTTCTTTATTGCTCATCCGCCCACCAGCCCGCTTTTGCGCAGCGCCGAAGTGAACGTGCCGAGCTTGCGAAGCTCCTCCGCATTGTGAGTTTCCGGCTTCGCTCGCGCTATTGCCCGGTCGAAGCCTTCCGCGAACGCGAGCGCTTCCCGCAGCCCCCTTGCGATGAAGATAAAGCCCTCACTAAATGCATCCGCTCCGGCATAGTCGAAGTAATAGGAATCTTTTCCTTGGATGCGGCATGCAAGGCCATGCCGCAAAGTAAGGTCGTTCAACCGGAGAAGGTCGGTTTCGTTCTCTGCATTGTTCGCATTCTTCGGCATAAATGCGCCTCTTGCTTTGTCCAACGGGCACCCTACCCTTCATTCGCTGTTGTGTCAAAGAAGCTAAGGGGCGCTTGCCCCTCGCGCGTCAAGGGCGCGGGCTAAAGCCTTTTGGCTCCCCCACGAATTTCCGCGAAGCGGAAACCGGCGCTTGAAGCGCCTTTCGCGGTCCCCCCCCAAAATTCTTGGCACAGCCAAGAACGCTAACCCTTGCCTTTGCTACCCCCAGACCTCGCCGGTCAGGCAGGGGTTGATTTTCATCAACCCCAATCCCAAAAGAAAGGCAACCCCTATGGCTACCGAACTCAAGAAGGCCCTCTTTCCTCTCGGCCAGGTCGTAAGCACCCCCGGCGCTATTGAAGCGTTCATGGAGGAAGGCACCGGCATGACGGAGCTTCTTTTTCGTCACGTCACCGGCGATTGGGGCGACCTCTGCGATAGCGACAAGCGCGAGAACGATTTCGCGGTGACGCGCGAGCTGCGCATATTGTCGGCCTACACCCTGCCCCGCACGAAAGTCAAAATCTGGGTCATCACCGAAGCCGACCGCAGCGCGACCACCTTCCTGCTACCCAGCGAATATTGACGGCACCGCCTGGGGCTGTTGGCGCAACCAGCAGCACAACCTTTCAATATCCTCAACCCGGCATTTCACAGGAGAGCATTCATGTCCCTTGACCGAACCCAGATTGTTTCGTACGAAACAACGATGCACGACACCATCACGCAGGCCGAATACAAAGCGTTTCAGCACGCATACGATTTCTTCAATGTGGAACTGTTCGCCGGGACGCTCCCTAATGTCCTGGTGACGTTGCAGCGCCATGCGAAGGCATACGGCTATTTCTCGCCGGAGCGCTTTGTGGGACGCGCGGACAAGGAAGCCGCGCACGAGCTGGCGATGAACCCTGACCATTTCGGGCGCACGGACGAGCTGATATTGTCCACCCTCGTTCACGAGATGGCCCACGTCTGGCAGAAGGCGCACGGGAAGATGCCGCGCCGGGGCTATCACGATAAGCAATGGGCGGCCAAGATGAAGGAAATTGGCCTTTATCCATCGGACAGCGGAGCGCCGGGCGGGAAGGAAACCGGCCAGAATATGAGCCACTACATCATCGAGGGCGGAGCCTTTGCGCTTGCTTTCGCGAAGCTCCAGGCGACCGGCTTCAAACTGCGCTGGCGCTCCCTCACCGCGACCGACGACCCGACCCGCAAGAAGAAGAAAGCGAGCAAAACGAAATATACCTGTCCGAGCTGCGGCGCGAACGCATGGGCGAAGCCACTCACGGCGCTTATCTGCGGCGAATGCTACGAAGACGACGAAGGCGAAATCTGCGTGATGGAAGCGGAGGAGCCGGAGGAGACAGAGCAGGCGGCATAATGTCGCGCCTTTCACGTGTTGGCCCATGTGCCGCCGTCTGCGCTGCATATGGGCATTCCCCACTCTCCGCCTCCCCGCACGCACGTTTTGACCGTCCCGCACAAAAGCACTTACACCCGCTGATCAAGAAGGCACTCCGCAGCGTATTATGTTTATGTCGGGCGGAGTTCTCGAACTCACCGGGCCTCAAAAAACGGGGTCCATGGGCAAAGGTCGAAAACCAGCCAGAGGAGATCTTCCCCGAACATTTTTGATTGGGAGATTTCCATGGCCGTTGAACCGCTTGGCCCTGCCGAACCGGCAGGCAATTCTCGCTCGCTCGGCATTATCGCCGACTTCGAGCCTCTGATTACATCTTCTGCCCGCCGTGTATCCTTCTACCTGACAGGCTCTCCCGCGTTGACGGAAGACTTAGCCCAGGACGTGCGTTGTCACCTCCTGCGAGTGCTGAACCCGAACGTCACGGCCGGACCGGCCCTTATCCGGCGGTTCATCACGAACGCTCTCCGGGACCGCATCCGGTCCGAGAAACGGCGTTTGCGGCTCGCGTCGAAGGAGGCTTGCGGATTGGACGAGCGCCGACCGCAACTCATGTTGGAAGATGGCGCATGCCGCCCGGAGATCCTCTCCGTCGCGAGATGGATCGCCGCGCTACCGGCTCACCTGCGCTGCGTTTTCGAGTTGCTGTATCGCCGTGGCTGCACGCAACGCGAGGCATCCTCATTCCTTGGTTTAAGCCAACCACGCATCGCGCAATTGCACCGCGAACTCCTGGAACTGGGACGGTTTCATCTCTCAGCTCTAGCCGTCTGACACTCTGGCGGCAATGCCGCGCGCTGGCGGGACCTGGCAGGCCCCTTGACACGTCAGCGCTGGCCACGAGGGGCCTTCCATTATCACCCGGCTTCGAAAAAAGAGGCTGGTCAAGAGGAGAATCAATGGCACCAGTAGCAGAAATGATGACGATAGACTCTATCGACCGCCAACGCGAGTACGTGAAGGCGCAGAGACAAAAGGGCAAAGGACTCGGCGTCGTGTTCGCCGATGCTTTCCTTCGCGGCATGCGGGATCTCGGATATAAAAGTCCCGCATGGGCCATGGCCGAGCAAATCGACAATGCCATCCAGGCGGGAGCCGAGACGGTTTCGGTCCACTTCGGCTTCAGGGACGACAACAAGAGCAAAGCCAAGCCGGACATGGTGGCGCTGATTGACAACGGGAACGGGATGATTCCCGAGATGATCGGCTATGCCGTTCGCTGGGGCGGTACGGATCGGGAAGGCGATAGGACAGGCTTCGGGCGGTACGGCTACGGGTTGCCCAGTTCGGCCGTCAGCATGGCGAAACGCTACACGGTCTACTCAAAGGCATCCGGCGCGGACTGGCACGCCGTCACCGTAGACATTGATGAACTGTCGGAGCACGCGGGCGATCTGGAGGCCACTGAAAAGCTTCTCACAGCCAAGCGCGCGAAGCTGCCCAAATGGGTCCAGGAGATAGGAAAACCGCTTAAAGTAGGGAATCTCGATTCCGGCACGGTGATCGTGCTCGAAGATCTTGATCGGCTACGAAGTCTGCCGGGATGGATTAAGGCGGAAACCCTCAGGGCGAAGCTGCTGCAGTATTTCGGGGTGATTTACCGACACTGGGTGCCCGAGCATCGCATTTTCGTGGATGGAACGGAGGTCCAGGCCGTTGATCCGCTGTTCCTGATGGAGCATGGCCGTTTTTACAACGAAACCTCAGTGCGCGCCGAGCGAATTGATACGCGAACCTTCGAGATTGAGACCTCTTCCGGCGTAAAGGGCAAAATTTCCATCCGGGCCTCCCTTCTGCCTCCGAACTTCCAGTCGGCCGACCCCAGTGAACTGGTGGAGGACCGGCGCGGAGCGAAGACGAACAAACGCTGGGAAACCATGCGCGACTTCAACGGCCTGCTGATCTGCAGGCAAGGCCGACAAATCGACTGCGTGTCTCCGTACTGGACTAAGTTTCAGACCTACGACGCCAACATCAAAATCGAGATCGACTTTGATCCCGCCCTGGACGAGTATTTCGGCATAACCACTGCAAAACAGCAGATCGTGATTGCGGAGGAGATGTGGGACAGGCTTCGCCAGAACGGCAAATCGTGTGGCGATCTCGGGTTACTCATCCGCAGCATGCGCGAGCGCCGCGAGGAATTGCGCGCGGAACTGAAGGCCAGGGCGGAGAACCGCGAGACCGAAGAAGCGCCCAGACGCAGCGTTGCCGCCATGGAGGAAACGGAAAAATTCAAGGGGCCGGTCCCGGAGCCGACCTCGGCGCAAAAGGCCGAAGCCGAGAAGAACCTCCAGGAAGCCGCGCGGCAGCGCGCCCAAACAACCGGCGAGGCACCGGAGAAAGCGCTAGAGCACATTGCCGAAAAGGCGCATGCAAAGCGGTGGGAGATTGACTTCGCCGGGATCCCGGAGGGTCCTTTCTATCGCCCGATGCGCTTAGGCGAACAGAAACGGCTAATCATCAATACCGAACATCCTTTCTATAGCAAGGTCTACAATGCCGCCGTGGGTCCCGATGCGCGCGCCGCACTCGAGGTTTTGCTCTTCGTCCTTGCCGAGCGCGAACTGGAGACCAGAGGAGAGGCTGAAACCTTCTACAAGTCGGAGCGTAATAAGTGGTCGGAGCGCCTGCGCCAAGCGCTGGACGTGCTCCTCCCTAACGACAGCGTCATCAACCGCGCTTCTTCCGTAGCCGAACACCTCTATATGGCCTCGGAGGAGAGCGGCGACGGGATGCGGTAGCCCGTACTCATATCTGCTTGCAGTGCCGCAGCGCATCCCGCGAGGGATGCGCTTGCACGTGCGTCGCGGCCTGCGCAGCGAGATAACTATGTACAGAGATACTTCATCCGAGAAACGGCTCTCCTCACGTGCGCGAATAGAGGCGCAGGCACCCCTCGTTCGCTTCGACACGTTCATCCAGGCAATACGGGATTCCGGCTATAAGGGACCCGCCTCCGCGCTGGCCGAACTTGTGGACAACGCTATTGAGGCGGGTGCAAAGCATGTCGCCATCGATCTAATCACTGGGCCGGAGTTAGATGCCGTCTCGCTTATCCGCGTCATTGATGACGGCGTCGGCATGTCGCCCGACAATCTCCAGACCGCGCTGCAATTCGGCGGTTCATCGCGCTTCAATTCACGGGAAAGCCTGGGCCGTTACGGTATGGGCCTACCCTGCAGCGCGCTTAGCCTCGCCGAGCGTGTTGATATCTGGACATGGCGATCTGCGCGCACACTGTGGCGCAGCTATCTCGATGTGGCGGAGATATCGGCGCGCGGCATCAATGCCGTGCCGCAACCGGCGCGTGTTTCCCGCCCGGCGGCTTATCCGGGAACGCCCTCCGGCACGATGGTTGAACTCAGCCGTTGCGACCGGCTGGACCCGTGTAAACTCGCTGCGCTTTCGAGGCTCTTGCCTGTCGAACTCGGGCGCATATTCCGGCATCGTCTTGTTCAGGGCATCGCGCTTAGTATCAACGGCAAAGCCGTCGAGCCGATCGACCCTTTGTTCCTGACAGGTGAAAGTAAGTGGGCGAAGGGCGTCCCTTTCGGCCCGCCGCTTCGGTTCCCAATCAAAGTGCCCAACTCGCGCCGAACCAGCGAGGTCATTGTCGCTTTTTCCGAGCTACCGGTGACGAAGTGGTTCAATTTGGCCAATAAAACGAAACGGCAACTGGGCATCGCCAATGGCGCGGGGGTTTCCATTGTCCGATTGGGCCGTGAGGTGGATTATGGCTGGCTCTTCATGGGCAGGAAGCGCCGCGAAAACTACGACGACTGGTGGCGATGCGAGATACGTTACGAGCCGACGCTTGATGAGTTGTTCGGCCTCACGCATACGAAGCAGCGTATCCGGCCGACGCAATCGCTCGAAGCGATAATCACCCCGGAGACGGAGGCGGTTGCCCGAACCCTCAACGCACGCGTGCGCGCCGCGTTCCTCAACCTTAAGACCGACTCACGCATACTGCCTTCGGAGCGCCGAGCCGGAGCGGGAGACCTGTTGCTTGATCCTCCTACCCTTTTTCTGGACCGTCTGAATGCCCGGCCGACACAGAATTCCTCATCCAAAGATCTGGTCGCGGGGCTTCACTATGATCTGACGCTAAAACCTCTGAAGACCGGCGCGATGTTCGAGGCGGCCTTGCGCGGCAGCACGGTCGAGGTGAAGCTCAACACGCGGCATGTCTTTTATGAGCAAGTCTATGAACGCATCAAGAAGCAGCACGCATTGCGCTCGTGCGACGCGATCACGCTTCTGGAGCTGCTCATGCTGGCGTACGGCCGGGCCGAACTTTCCGCAACCAGCGGGGTCGCGGCGCGACACGCGGCTAAGCTGCGCTCCGCCTGGAGCGATGTCCTCACCTCGTTTCTCGGATAGCCATGGCGAAAATCGTTTTTTCACCGGAACTGCCGGAGCCTTCCCTCAAAACCCTGCGGGCCAGGTGCTCCCGCCTCGCCAGGGCGCTGAAAGAATGCGCTAGCGATGGTAAAACGACCCAGCAGGAGATCGCCCGTTTCCGAGAGGATCTTCGAAGCATCGGAGCCCATGCCAGCATTGACGAGCTTAAACTGTTGGTCTCGCTCAACGTCATCGCCGACCTGGTGGCGAGTGGCTGGACCCTAGGCATCGTCAGAAGCGGTATCCGCTTGAGTTTCGACGATTCGAAAGAAATGCGCTCGAAAGACTATGTGCGCGAACGCCATTTGCTCGAACGCGACGCCCAGTTGCAGGAGGCTTCCGTCCGGGAATTTATCTGCGGCATGGAGAGGCGCAGGCTTACCCCGCGCGGATGGCATTCTATCTTCTCCGTCATGCGGGACGGGCGAGCGCTCGCCAATGAATTGAGTTGCATCAGTAAGTTGGATGATTCCGCCGCGCGCAGCGCCCGTCTTGCCGAGGTCATTCAACCTTATCTGCAATTTGTGCGGACAGACGAACTCTGTCCCCACACCGGTCTGTTGCTTTCGGATATCTGGCGATATTTCCGGCATACCTGGGTCACCGCCTACCGCTCCGTTCCGGGCCGCTCAATGATGATTCTGGTGCGCGATGCCGCTGCTCCCAATCATCCCGTCATCGGCATAGCGGCGCTTGGCAGCGCGGTCGTTCAGCAGAGCGTCAGGGATGCATGGATAGGGTGGGATTCGAGCGGCGCGCTGCAGCGTTTGCTGCTTCTCTCCCCTCAGCGGCTCACCAAGTGGACCTTCCAGCAAGTTGAGGAATATGTCGGCGGCATTTACACACGTGATCTTATTCGCAGAGGATTGCTTGCTCGGCGCGAAATTACGACCCCCACGCCCGACACCGTCAAGCGCCTGCGTGATGCGTCTATCGAGGCCATGGCGGAACACCGTAACCATCCGGAGAAGTCCGTCCACAAGACCGTCAAGGATGAGTCGCGCATGTCGCTGGCCGACTGGCAGACCCGTGCAGAGACCAGTCTGTTTAGAGCCAAGCGCTGCAAACTGCTGGGCGACCTGCTTGAAATCCGGCATATCCTCAACGAGGCTTTCGCAGGGGCTTGCACCCACCGCGATCACGAGAACGTCTTGGCTCGGCGGGACGTTCAGGCCGCCATTTCTCGCCTATGCCGTCTGGCCAAAGGCGAACGGGTCGGCATCAATATCATGGATGTTACCGTCTGCGGCGCAGTGGCTCCCTACAATGCCTTGCTCGGAGGCAAACTGGCCTGCCTTCTCCTGTGCAGCCCGGAAGTAGGCAAGGAGTATGCCGATCGCTACGGCAGCCAGCCGAGTTTGATTGCCTCTTGCATGAAGGGCGCGCCGGTCATACGGCAGCCGCGCCTACTCGTGCTCGGAACCACCAGCCTTTACGGGCAGAATTCCAGCCAATATAACCGTCTGAAAATACCGGCAGATCTGGTCGGAGGGAAAGCGGGCGATACTGTAGCCTACCGTGAACTGGGCTTAAGCGTCGGCTATGGCTCATTCCACTTGAGCACCGAGACGGTGGACGTGATGAGCGTCCTTTTAGGACGTGTAAGCGGCGGCCGACGCGTCAACAGCATCTTCGGAGAAGGTGTGAACCCGCTGATGCGCAAAATCCGCGAAGCGTTGGATTTTGTCGGAATGCCGAGCGAGGACATTCTGCGCCACGGCAATCAGCGGATTGTATATGGGGTAGCGCTGGCGTCCAACATCCAGGATGTTTTTCTCGGCCTGGATAAGAACCCCAAATACCTGCTTCCCCAGGCTGACGCCCGCGAAATGACGCAGCGAATCGCAAGCTTCTGGCGTGAGCGCTGGCTGAGCCCGCGTATCCTCCGGCCCGACATCACTGAACAGGTAGCCGCTCACACTTTGGATTTTCCGGTGACGCACGGTGCGCGCGTCACCCTGCCCCTCGATGACTTTGATGAGCAATTCAGTTTATTTCACTAAAGTGTGCCGATGATCGCAGTCGCGTACGGCAGTTAGGAGCACCAGCAATGTTGAAAGCACAGAACGACGAGAAGCGCGACGTCCTTCTTATAAGCCATGCCAATCCAGAAGATAACGAGTTCACGCAGTGGCTCGCGCTTCAGCTCGCGCGGGAGGGATATAACATCTGGTGCGATCTGACCAAGCTGCTTGGCGGTGAGGTTTTCTGGGACGACATCGAAGAAGTATTGAGGCGAAGCGCCGCCAAGGTTCTTTTCGTCCTGTCGCGCACCTCCAATAATCGGGACGGCGCTCTGCGGGAAATCCACTTGGCACAGGCCCTCGCGCGCCGCGAGAAATTAACTGACTTCATCATCCCGCTTCATATCGATGATCTTTCCTACGGCGATATCACGATAGAACTCACTCGGGTGAACGCGATGTCGTTCGAGAAATCCTGGGCGGCCGGGCTCGCCACACTCCTTGAGAAGCTTGAGCAGGACGGCGTACCGAAAAATCCGCGCTTTACTCCAAGTGCCGTCAACGAATGGTGGAGAACGAAATTCAGCGCAGAGACAGGCATCCGGCATGAGCCGGAGACCTATCTATCGAACTGGTTTGCCGTATCGCTACCCGAGCACGCCTACTATCACACGCTGGCAAGACGAACAATCGGCAAGATTGAAGTCACGGCTGCGTTGCCCTATCCCGCCGTTCAGGACGGAATCTCTCTTATCAGCTTCGCCAAAGCAGCGGATCTGGCGGGAAGCCTGGATGCGGATCTCTATATCACCGACGACTCGAAGCCTCTGAACACGGCGCGCCTGCTGGAGACGACGGATTTCGGAAAGCATGCATTCCGGCTGTTGCGGCTCGCATGGGAACGGATGCTGGCGCAGCGGCGATTGCCGATATATGAACTTGCGAACCAGGTGAAGAGTTTCTACTTCCCCAAGGACTTACTTCCCAACGACAAGGCATTTTTCACCGGTATCGACGGGCAGCGCACCTATCGGGCGATGGTCGGCTATAGCAGCCGCACTAATCCTAAAACCGGCGTGACGAAAAAACGCTACTGGCATTTCGGTTTGGAAGCCCGCCCGATGGTGCATCCCACGCCTGCCTTCGTGATGAAGCCCCACGTTGCATTCACCAGCGACGGATCAACCCTATGGACCAGCAAGAAAATGCTTCAATCGGCGCGCCGCAGCCAATGCAAGGGCTGGTGGAACAACAAATGGCGAGACCAGATTCTGGCGGCGATGGCCTATCTTGCCGACGAGGACGGCGTTATCCGTCTGAGTGTCGGAGAAAATACCTCGCTGGATCTGTGCAAAACACCCATCACCTTTACCAGCCCGGTTGCGTACACCGATCCGCAGATTCTGCGGGAGGAGGAGTTGGAGCAACTACCCGAAGATTACGGCCGCGAGGATGACGAGGACGACGCCTACGCCGACGATGGGGAGGACGAGCAATGAGGGACCTAATCGCCATTCCAGAGCCGTGCCTCCTATTCGGGCATGGGCAAGCGACCGAGGACCCGAGAGACGGGCTGACCCTTTTCGGTCCTCTCGACAAAGGCAAGCCCTACGGCGTGAGGGCGGGCGTTATCGGGACTAAGCGGGGAATTGAACAATTCCACCGCTGGGTCGAGTGGGTCCAGAGGCCGGTGCTTACCGTTCCGCCAACACTCGGCCGCCCGCCCTTTCCTGGGTTTGAGACGGTTTTCTGCACGCCCTGGAGCACGCGCCCTCTCCTGACCATCGAAGTGGGAGACGAGGAAATAGACCAGTCACTTTACCTCGATGAGCCCCATGAGCGTGTTTACGGCACCGTGAGCGTGTACGCCGAGCGCCTTCTCAGGGCGAAACGCGAGGAAGAAGAGCAACCGGAACTGTGGTTCGTCGTCGTCCCTGATCGCGTCTGGAAATACTGCCGTCCTAGTTCCGTCATCGAACCGGAGCTTCGTCAGCAAGCTGTACGAGGATTCAGAAAAGCGAGCCAAGCGAAGAGTTTCTGGGCGACAAGGTCCCTGTTTCCTCAGATGGAGGAGGATGCGACTCCATACGTCTATGAAGAACAGTTCCACAATCAGCTCAAAGCGCGGCTGCTAAAGGATATGCTGCTCACGCAGATAGTGAAGGAAAGCACGATCGCAAATATCAGCGCACTTGGCGCTGAGGGTAGCGACCCTCGCCAGATCGCTCGCCAATCCGAGATCGCGTGGAACCTTTGCACGGCGGTGTTCTACAAAGTCGGCGGACGGCCTTGGAAAGTCGCAGGCGTGCGCGCGGGAGTGTGCTATCTCGGGCTGGTGTTCAAACGGGACGAGACGGGCAACAGCGTCAAGAACGCCTGCTGCGCCGCGCAAATGTTCCTCGACTCCGGCGACGGCGTCGTTTTCAAGGGTGCAGTGGGGCCGTGGTACTCACCCGATACCGGAGACTTCCATCTCACCTACGCAGCGGCTAAAGAACTGGGCGAACTTGCCATCGATTCCTACAGGCGTCGCGTCGGCGTGGCTCCGAAAGAATTATTTATCCACGGCAGGGTCCGGTTTGAAGATGACGAGTGGTTTGGGTTTCGCGACGCTGCAGGATCGTCAACCAATATGGTCGGTGTGCGCATTCGGCCGGATACGAACTTGAAGCTTTACCGGAAAGGCCAAAACCCCGTGCTTCGAGGGCTCGCCCATGTGATCAGTGCGCGGAAAGCTTATCTCTGGACCAAGGGCTGGACTCCCCGACTGCAAACCTATCCCGGCAGGGAGGTGCCAAACCCGCTCTCGGTGGAGATAAGTAGAGGAGACGCTCAGATAGGGGTTGTGCTTCAAGACATCGTTTCGCTGACGAAGCTGAACTATAACACCTGCATCTTTGGCGACGGTGCGCCAATAACTCTGAAATTTGCAAATGCCGTCGGCGAAATACTGACCGCCGGACCTATGGTCGGTATACCGCCGTTGCCTTTCAGCCACTATATTTGAGACCGGAAATGTGATCGGCAGATATCGGCATTGCTTCTTGATGCTGCTTGGGTGCGCTCCGCCTTCCCGGCTATTTCCTCTTCGTCCCGCCTGATGCGGGCGGTGGCGCAAGTTTTCGGACCCGCACCCCAGGGCTGCCATCATTCAAGAACTCGATGCCCGCCTTTTCCATCGCGCTGACGACAGCGCCGAGCGTATCCGTCCGCGCCCCTACGGGTCCGTCGAACTCCTCCATGCGGCGAATCGTGCCAAGCGCCACTTTCGCGCGTTTCGAGAGTTCCCTCTGGGTCCAGCCCAGCAAGCCACGACCTCCCCGTAAATGTCTTCCGGTGATGCGGATCAACTCGCAGTTTAAGAGAGTCGGCGCATAACTCCAATGAATTGAGCAATATACGTAACTAGTTGTTCTTTTTGCGCAACTTATGGCATGATCCAGCCATGCCCCCGCGAATCCTCGTTCTTCTCGGGATAGCCTTTGCTATCCGATCCCCCGCCGCAGCGCAATCCGCGTCCGCATCCGCCTCGCCCAAGACCCAGACCATGGAAGAGGTCCAGCGGATCGCGGCCGCCGCGCTTCAGAAAGCGCAAGCGAATGGCGATGACGCCGCCGCCAGTTTCCTTCGTATCAGCAAGACCCTGTACGCTCTGAATGCACTCATCGCCCAAGGCGCTCCCCATACCGGCAACGCCGCCGCCGACGCGGATCTGGAGGGAAAGCGGCGAACCGCCCTGGATCGCCACATCAAACTCCTAATCAATCAGTTGCTTAAGGAAAGGCAAACCCCGATGGAGCCGCAGGCGCTTGACATCGTTCGCGCTATTGGTGGCGAGGATGCCATAAACAACTACCAAGCCGCAAACGGTATTCACGGCCAGGTTCCCAGTGGGCCACCCGTGCGCACCCCGGCGGGTGGCGCGGCTCAAGCCAGGCTAGTGCAAAATCTTACTTCAGGTGTTTTGGAGATCACTCCCGCGAGGATTTCCAGCCTGCCGGAACACAATCCGTCGCTAAAGCTTCCGTCCGGTCCGATGCCGCCCTTTGAAGACCAGTACAGAGCGATAGAAGCCGTAAGCACCAGTGCAGCCGCGACCCTGCTTGCGGTGCAGTCGGTCGCCAGTGAGCCCGCCGAGAAAAACAACTGGGACGGAAACATGATAATTGCCGCCCAGAACGCCGCGCTGGAATGGGGTAGGATGCTTTTTTCGATGCAAATCGCAATCGATCTCATCAAGCTCCACGATGAGAATCCGACCGCCGCCAATGCCGCCGTCGATCAGCTTCTTAACGTCAAGAACGGCAATCCGGGAAATGCGAACGCCGCCGCTAAAGTCAAATTGCGTCTCACACAGACGACACTAGGCACTGCGGTATTAGGCAGCATTGCCGCAACCGGCGAGATCGGCGGAGCGATTGCGGGAATGACGGCGGCAACCTTGGATAACAGCGGCAATGTTCTCGCTCCCGTCGCCGCCCTCTTCCCGCTTGCCACGCCCGAAAGCGTATTCAGTCGCAGCGAACCGCCCGCGCCTGTTCCTCCACCCCTCACAGCCGCCGCCTTCGTCCCCTACCCCAGGCCCTTGCGTTCCGATCCGCCACACCCTTTCCTCCACCGCGTCCGGCGATTCCTGCACCGGATGTTTGCCTCCCGCACGGCCGCTCCGCTTCTCTCCGCGTCCGTTTAGCAGGCGGCTTCCGCCGTCCATGCGGTCACGCACCGTTGTTCACCGCTATTCATCGGCGATCCGGATTGCGCATCCATCTTTAGGGCTCTCCTGGTCCCCATTTGAGCGGGGAAAGCCTTCCCCTCGCTGCAAGCCTTGGGCTTTCCGCTACCCCTTCCAGCGGGAAAACCCGCAACGCCCAGGGGCTGCACCCTTCTGCCGTCAAGCGGCCCGCCACAAGGGTTTTCGGTCCCCCCAATTTTCGCTGGTAGGCGGAAAATCGGCTCCCCCAAAAAATCTTGCAAGCAAGATCAGGCCGCTTGACGCCAACACCCGCCTTTCAAACCGCTTCCATCGGTTTTATGAGCGCGCCGCTTCAGCAAGCGCTTGAACCGAACGCTCAGAAAACCGTTAACCACTTTTGGAAAGGACAACACCATGACGCATCTCAACACCATCCTTAATGACGACTGCCTTAAGGTTCTGCCGCAACTTGCAGCAGAGAGCGTCAATTTCATCCTCACTGACCCGCCGTATATTACTCGCTACAAGGCCCGAGACGGCCGCACGGTTCCCAACGACGATAACGCAGCCTGGTTGAAACCCGCCTTTGCGGAGATGTTCAGGGTATTAGCCCCGGACAGCTTCGCCGTGAGCTTCTACGGTTGGCCGCAGGCCGACCGATTCATGAGGGCGTATCGTGACGCCGGTTTCCGTATTGTCGGACATTTCGTCTTCCCGAAGCGGTACACGTCAGCCAGTAAGTTTGTTCGTTATCAGCTTGAATGCGCGCATTTGTTGGCTAAGGGCAACCCGAAGCAGCCCACCTATCCCATAGGGGATGTTATCGACTGGGCGTACAGCGGCAACAAGCTGCATCCGACCCAGAAGCCCCTCTCGGTACTTCTGCCATTGGTCCAAACCTTCTCGCCCACGCAAGGCACGGTGCTTGATCCCTTTGCGGGTTCCGGTTCCACGCTGATAGCAGCCAGGGCCTTGGGCCGTGATTATCTCGGCATCGAGCTTGACCCTAAATATCACGCCATTGCCAGCCAGAGGCTTGAGAGCCGGAATTGAAGGTCTATGGGGCTGCCGCTCGGCGGCAGCCCCAACAGCAACCGCGTGCGTATTCTGCTTGTATATCGCTTCGCATTCGTTTATCAAGCGTATGAATACCGCAACGACAACGGAGCGCAGCGCATGATTTATACCTTCGGAAACGTCAAGGGAGGCGTTGGAAAGAGCACTCTCGCCGTCAACTTCGCCATCGGCAGGGCGCGCGCCAAGCGGGACGTTTTGCTCATTGACGGGGACGAGCAGAAGACTGCGCTGGCTTTCTACGACCTGCGAACTGAGCAGAAAGGCGATAACGGGGCCGGTTACACTTGCGTCGCATTGCAGGGCGCAAGCATACGGAGCCAGGTGCGCCAGAAGTTCGCCCCCAAATACGATGACATCATCATCGACGTGGGCGGGCGTGATACCGGCAGTTTCCGCGCTGCGCTCACCGTCACCAACGTCGTTGTTATTCCCGTGCAGCCTCGCAGCTTCGATCTATGGAGCATAGACCAAACTGCGGATCTGCTGATCGAGGCGCGCGAGGTGAACGACCAGCTACGCGCCATCGCCGTTGTGAATGAAGCCGACCCGTTGGGCAAGGACAATCAAAAGGCTCTCGATTATATTCGCGAAATCGAAGGGCTGGAACTTGCCCCGGTGCTCATCGTGCGCCGCAAGGCATTTCCGAACGCAGCGGCAGCCGGTTTGTCGGTTCTCGAATACGACGACCCGAAAGCGTCTGAAGAACTGACGCGACTCATGGACTTCATCCTTGTAAATACAACCGCTATCAGAGAGCTATCGTATGGCAATCGCTAAGAATCCGAGGCGCAATCGACCTGCAAATGTGGAAACCGCCGCAGAAAGCTTCATTGCCGGTGCAGGACAGGGGCCAGCCGCCGAAAAACCGCGTGACGGCAACAGGGTTCCGATTATGATTCGCATCGACCCGAACTTGCTGGAGCGCATCGACAAGGGCGCAAAGCGGCTTGGCCTCACGCGCAGCGCATTCATAGTGTCCAGCGCGGCGGAAAAACTGGAGCTGATGGAATAACCTCTATGGGAAAAGCCGGGCGCAGCGAATGAAGAGGCCAGAAAACGGAACCACTCGCGCGCCGGACGCCGCGAACAAGGTCAAGGCCGAGGCTTCGGTTTCGCGCCAAGCCAAGAAGACCCCGAAGCTCCCGCCGCCTGACAAGTCCCACTTCGACAACCGCCAGCTCAGCCTATTTCAGACATTCCTCTGCAACACCGACGAAGAGGAAGATCACCTCTCCAACGCCATTGACCTGTGGGACAGCGTGCCCCGGTACTCCGTCAGCCGACAAGCCATGACGAAGAGCCGCATTAACGGCCGGTTTCTGGAGGAGCACGAGGCGACATTCCAGCACCGAGGCCGCACCTATACGCGCACTATTCATCCAGCCTTGGTCGCCGATTTAGACGGGAAGAAGCGCTATTTCTATCCGAGCGACACAGAGGAACTGGTCGAACACGCGCTGCGCAAACTGGCGATTGAGCAGCAGGCCGGATATTTCGACAAGCCTAATTACCGCAGCGGCGTCGTCTTCACGCTCTACGCCTTGCGTGAGGAAATGCAGAAACGCGGCCATACGCGCTCTTACCAGCAGCTCGTGCAGGCCCTTGACATTCTCTCTCACGCCATCATCGATATTGCTCCACATGCGGAAGGCGAGGCGAAAATGGTTTCTCCCTACCTCCCTTCGCTTGTCGTCGTGTCGCGCGCTAAGCTGCGCGAAGACCCGAAAGCGAAATGGGCCGTTCAGTTTCATCCGCTGGTCACCGGCAGCATTGACAAGGTGACGTACCGCCAGTTCAATTACCACCTGATGGTGAGCCACAGCACCCAGCTTGCCCGCTGGCTGCACCAGCAGCTCGTTATCAAGTACACCTTCGCCAATCACCACGCACCCTTTGAAATGCGCTACAGCACCGTCAAGCGCGACAGCGGCTTGCTCGATTTTTACGGGCGCGACCGTGACGCGGTGGTGGCGCTGCAAGAAGCATTCACCGAAATCAAGGAGCGCCAGGTTATTCTCGGCTACGACCGCAAGGATGTGACCGGCCCGCGCAAGAAACTGGTGGACGTAGTGTTTACCATCCAACCGTCAGTCGATTTCATCCGCGCGACGAAGGCGGCCAACAAACGGCAATCGGCCGCACAAGGGAACGCACCGTCAAGCCGGTAGTTTTAGGTCGCGGGTGGGATGGAATTTCGGTAGTTTTAGGTCGCGGGTCGCGGTAGCTATGGGTCGCGCGTGGCATTTATGCAACAGAAAAATCGGTAGCTATGAGTCGCAGGTTGGAAAAAAACCAGTAGCTATAGGTCGCAGGTCGTCGGTTATCCACAAGGGAGTCGTCTCTGATGCGGTAGCTATAGGTCGCGGGTCACGCAAAAAGCGGTAGTTATAGGTCGCGGGACATGCCGATTCGGTAGTTATAAGTCGCGGGTCGAGGTTCAAAGCAAGGCATCTTCAATGGCTTGCACGCGCTTACTCTTATATCCTTAAACTTACTCTTCTTCTAACCATTCATCCTGCTATACATTCGCTATCGTCTGGATATCTGTACGAAACGGTATGCCTGTAGGCTTTGGCGACCTCGGCCCATCGAGGGCCTGCGGTCGCCTGGATTTAACGCCTGGTGCCGGGGCTGATATGCGCTCGATACACCCGACCCGAAATCAAAAAGGTGCGCCTGCGGCGGATCGAAACATCTGATTCGCCCCCTTTCTCATTCCCCCCTCCGGGAGGACGCTGGGGCGGGACGGTTCCCCCCACGCTGGCGAAAGCGGCCAGCTCCCCCCACAAGAGGGTTTTCAAAGCGCTCCGCTGAAAACCCCCTTGTGCATCCCCCGTTTGCCGCACGCCACCATTCGACAGCTAACCCGCTCATTCGGGTGAATCGCCGCACGGATATTGACTCCGACGACCGCCGCGCCTATCGTAAGGCCCAGAACTGCGACAATATAACCGGAAGAGGCCGGACGCGATGAAACCCACGCCCAATGACAACGATGTTGTCCATATGCCGCCGGACTTGCTCGCCGAGGCCCGCAAAGCGGCAAGCGAAGAACACCGCCCCGCCGACGAGCTGGTGAGCGATGCGGTGCGCCGCTATTTAAAGCAGCGTGAGCAGAACGAAGTTGCCTCGGAGCGCCGCCAGCAAGGGGAGGGGCCTCAGCCCAGCACGCCCGACAGCAAACGCACTTTGCTTGATTTCTTCAAACCGCTACGCGGCCTCGATGTGGAATTCACCCGAAATCCCTCTACCGGCCGACCCGTGGATCTGTGAGCGGATTTCTTCTCGATACCAACATTCCATCGGAAATCACTAAACCTATCCCCGCACCGAGCGTGCTGCGATGGCTGGGGACGGTCGCGGAAGCGCAGACCTTCCTGAGTGTCGTTTCCTTGGGCGAGATGCGCAAAGGGTGTGAATTGCTGGAGCCGGGCAGCAAACGACGCATTCAGTTGGAGCGCTGGCTTGACGAAGACGTGCACAAATGGCTTGCCGGGCGCATCTTGCCGGTGACGGAAGCAGTCGCGCAGCGATGGGGCAAACTGGAGGCCACACGTCAGCGCCTCGGTCTGCCGCTCAATACCGCAGACGGCCAGATTGCCGCGACCGCTCTGGAACACGGCCTTACCCTGGTGACACGCAACGTGAAGGACTTCTCCGATCTTGGCGTTAGCATTCTCAATCCATGGGAGGACGCATGACCTTCGAGCTGGAGCCCATCGTGCTGGCCTTTTCCGATGGACGCCGCGACACGCTGAGCCCCGACCTCACGCGGCGCATTTGGGAATCGGTGCGGCGCGGCGACTACGCCAGCCCCCAGGAGTTTATGGACCGGGCGCTGGATGCTTTCTTCCAGGCGGAGGACGAAAAGTTACTTCGGACCCCGCCCGCGCGTGAAACATGACCGGCTGTGATGAGGAACGCGAGTGCATCAGAGTTGAAGGAAGGCGGAAGGGCATGTTTCCACGCCCTTACCAGCCCCGGCCTCCAGCGCGGCGCTCGGGTTGCATCCCTGCATTGCCCTATCCTCCGGCTGGCCCGATTGCATCCTAACGCACCCAGCCCTGGCATGAAAGCGAAAAATCCCGGGGGATATACAAGGGGGCAGCGCCCCCTTGTTCCTTTTCAAAAACGGGTAGGGAGCCGCAGCGCGCGTGCTCCGTTTGTGCTCCGATTAGCACGGCCCGGAGGCACAGGGGCGAAAACAGCCCTATTCTCTATCGCCAGAACGAGATGCCGGAAACGCAATGTTCTTTGTTTCCAATTGACCGTACGATTCCCAAGCTGGACGTCGCGGGTTCGATCCCCGTCTCCCGCTCCATGTTTTAAATGACTTGGGAATGACTGATCATCTCAGGTTTAGTTCGCTTAGTTCGTTAACGCTTTTGCTCCCGATTCACCTCGCGGAGCCCGCTAGGAGAGCGTGCCAGCGCTCTCCTAGCAAATCCTAGATTCCTTCGCCAGTTTCAGTTCGAAGAGCCTCATGGAGTACTCCCCGCGCCATCACTGAAGGATGGCTGTTTCCATCAAACGAACGGCTGCGAGCTTCTTGTCGAAAGTCGCGACCGCATATTCATTTTCGTTCACATCGACCGTGTTACCCATCTGTGCCGACCGGGTGTGTGCATCGACAGCCACCTTCTTCGACCAGGTTGCATGCGACCGGCGCATCACTTGGAAAGTTGCCCAACCGAGGCCAATCGGCTCCAGCTTGGGCCGTATGTTGCGGGTCCATACGTTGTCACGACGGAGCGGCTTGCCATTCTCCGATGAAAAGACCCAAGCGTCAGGATTACGGCTGCACGCTTGTTCCATCCACATCTGAAGAATCATCATGGTCCCTTTCGTGAGCGCGAGCTGGCGCTTCGAGCGATCACTCTTCGGATCCCCCAATCTGCCCCTGTACACTCGCTGACGAACATAGACGCACTCCTCAACCAGGTCCACATCCCGAACTCGAAGCGCAAGAATCTCGCCGGGACGGCCTTCGGCAAGGGCGAGCTGGAAAATAGCCCTTAACCGAAACCGGAGATGATCCACGACGCTGCGACCGACGCTCTTCGCTTTTTCGTCGAGGAAATCCCGAAGCATCTCCCGCGTGACGTTTCGCAGCAATTCGCCGCTGAACGCCCCGATCAAGTGGTATCTGATCTGGGGAACCTCGGTATCTGCCGTTGAATCCTTCCACTTGCGTTAGCATACCGGGATGTAGACGTTCTCCACAAATTGCCCGAAGGTTGTGTTCAGCTTGTCCTTGCGCTTCGGCTCCCTGATTGATCGGCTTCAAGATTTCTTGCAGCAAAGACTCGGCTGCAAGCCTTGTGATTTTCGAGCACAGGCCGAGCTCTTTTGTTCGATGCCCTCCTTCCTCTCGCCACTGGGCGAGCCAATACTTCTTTCCATTCCGTTTGCGGGTCGTAAGGCTACCTCGCTGGAATCGCTTTCGACGCATCAAATGCCTCTTTCCTGCGTCTGTGGCGACCACTCCTGACGTGTGCGATCTTAGCATTTGCTTCGATGCGATTGCAGCCACTCGGAAAGCCACTCCCGCCGGACGAGCTTCCGGCGGCCCATAACGAAATGCGGCAGCGCCGGAAGCCCTGGAACCGTTCCGTTCATCGCGTTCGAAACGTGGTTGCGGGAACAGCGTAAAATTTCAGCTACTTCGGGAATAGTGAGCACGTCTGAGAGCACACCGCCTACGCCACTGCCAGATGGCGCGGGAGCTACTGCTGCGTGCATGGGTCGTTGCTCGTAAGAACTGGTTTGCACTTTGATTTCGCCTCGCGGAACTGAGCACATATGCGCTCTGCCGATACAGAGGAGATCTCAAACGCGATTTCCGGGGAGGAACTCGCCTCGCAAGTTTTCGAGCACGGGACTTTAGGTGCCCCCTCCGGCGATCGGAGCACAAACCGACTGTGGAAGTTATGCCGACTCGGAATAATTCAACGGGACTTTAGGTGCAGTTTTCGAGCGTCTGTCCGGGACTTTGGGTGCTCAGCACACGGGACTTTAGGTGCGGTTCCTTATTCTTTATTCCTGTAGTATTCAGGTACATATCCAGTAGTAGGCCCGCCGCTGTCTGTGGAAATGTGGATTTCCGCGGAAAACAGCCAGTCCTGTAGGATTTGCACAGGTGTGATGCGCTAGCGGCTGCCCGCAGCTGAAGCGCTGCTCTTCAAAGAAGTCAGCGCAGCTTTAGCCTGTAAGTCTATACCGTGCACGACCGCATCCCGGGACCAGTCAGCCGGAATGTCCGGCTGAATACCAGTCCCATCCAGACGAGTACCTTCCCAGCTAACGTACGCCCCGGTCGGGATCACGAGCGTGAAGCCGTGGCCGATGTTGAAGCCGCGATGGGATACCAGGCGACCTGGGGTCGGCACGCCGACAACTGTCGCCAATCCCCTCTCAACTGAGAACGATTTCGGCCTGACGATTTACAGTAGCGATCCGCTGCAATCAACCGCAATGTGGAATCGGCAGGTTGCGACACCAAAATAAAAAGGTACGCCCTGTCCGCCAAGCGCCCAAGCGGACGACCCCTAAATCGGGATCACTCTAACCTTGATGAATACCCGCGAGTGATCGCGCGTTGCGAGGCAGAGATGTCGGCTCCGATGATGGATTCTTCCCGCAAAGGACTGGCCACTTAGCTGTCATGGTGATGATCGGAGATCAGGAACCGAATGCTCCAAAGCAGACGCGCCAACGTCGGATTTAATTCAACGATCCCGCTTGTAGCGGCCACTACGGTGCCGCAAACGGTTTTGCCACGCACGCTCGCGTAAACGGTGTCGAGGACACTCAGCGTGTTTATATTCGCCACCCTACCAACAACCATCGCCGAGGCATAGGACCTTGCTATCGCCGTCGGTGAACATCGGCCACCGAGCAAAGCCCGCGCAGTTCGGATTGCCCGACCTCGCAACGTTAACCCAGTAGCTGGATACTTCCTCAAAGCTGTAAAGACTCAATGCCAAAGCAGTGCACGCCGAGGATTTCGCGTCTTAAACTACGCTACATCGCATCAATTTGTTCAGATTGTCATTAGGCTATCCCATTGGGACCGCCAGAACATATGTCCCGTAAATTCTTGCCGAAATCGCGATTAGCTCGTCCACGCATCTGCAGATGTCGAACGTCTGCCGGGTTCAACGGGCTTTAATCACAATTACGGTTGCGTGATCATAGAGACGGGCGTCTAACTGCATCTCAGCGATACCCGTACATAGCAATGACCTGGAGCGAATATCACGAATCTACCAAGCACAGCCTTGAATGGCTGAAACCAGTGCCGCATCTCCTCGACTGGGCCAACATGCCCGACCCATTCCGCCATTATGAGGGCGTGCCGGTGCTAGACCTCCCAGCCGAACCGCCCGCCCCTGAAGTGCCCGCTCTTACAGTGCTTAATGGTGTTTCGGGCGCCACTTCGGCCAGTGATGGTGCGGCCTTTCTTTCCCAACTGCTGTTTTATTCGGCTGCGATCAGCGCGTCCAAGCGCGTTCCGTCCACCGGAGATCGGTACGCTTTGCGGGTGAATCCATCCTCCGGTAATCTGCATCCCACTGAGTTTCACTTCCTCACACGGGGCCTGAGCGCGTGGCCCGACGGGCTGTATCATTACCGACCCTCCTCGCACATGGCTGAGCAGCGTGCGCTGGGTAATCTCAACTTTAATTCGGCCGACAGCGACAGCTCTGCGCCGGTCGTGTTTGTGCTCACCAGCATTGCGTGGCGCGAGGCGTGGAAGTACCGCGACCGGGCATATCGTTACTGCCTACACGATATTGGACATGCCTGGCAGGCGCTCGCATTAGCCGCGCAAGCCATCGGATGCGATACCTTTGCGTTCGGCCATTTTCGCGACGATGAAGTCTCTCAGTCCTGCGGCCTCGAACCGGACGAGTGGCCGATGCTCATTGTCGAGCTGCGCGGCAGGTCCATTCCAGTCGGCGAACGACAAGCCTGTCAGCCCGTTTGGTACGGGGGCCACGCGAACCAGACTTCGACAGAGAGAATCCCTTACCCATGCATCGAAGAGATTCACACCGCGACGAAACTCAACCGGCACGCGCAGTGCAGTATTTCCGCCGCCGAGCCTTCTCCCACTGGCTCGGGAGAAATTAAGCTGCCATTTGCCGCTTCATCTCGAAGGGCGTTCGGCGAAGTAGCCCGAAGGCGGCGTTCGGCGCTCAACTTCCAGGGCGGAATGCACTCGATGTCATTGGCGCAACTCTCGGCTATCCTCTCCGTAGCAAGCCGGCCATTCGCTTCTGATTTCGCCCATGCACGCTGGATCCAGCTCTATCTGTACGCCCATCGTATCGATGGGCTGCAACCTGGTGTATACCGGCTGTGGCCTGATCGATCTGAGTTGGAGCAGATCAGGAGTGGCGACCAGCGCGTCCCTGCCGCCGGTCTGAGCCTTGGGCAGGATCTAGCCGGTAACGCGTGCGTCGCCTTCTCGATGTTTGGCGATCTCGAGCGTGCCGTTCGCGCGCATGGCGATCGTGGTTACCGTTATGTGCACTTTGAAGCAGGCGCTACCGGTCACCGGCTCTATCTCGCGGCAGAAGCATTCGGGCTGGCGGCAACCGGCATTGGCGCGTTTTACGATGAAGAGGTGCACCGCTATCTCAACATCACCTCCAAGCAGGGACAGGTGGTGTACCATTTCGCTATCGGTTATCCGGTTCCCGATTCCCGGCTTTCGGCATAAGATCGCGATGGTGGGCATCCTGGTAGGTGGCGACAATCACTTTATCGTTCGCGGTCTATTGCCTGACGGCGAGCTTGCACTCGCACGCATTCGGCACTGGTTCCTCATTCAAATTGGAGCCACAATACCGGCTCCTGTCGGCCGGCGGGAGATCATCGGGCGAACTCAGGGGAATCGCTCAGGATAACGGCCCTGTGCCGGAACTTGAACCAGGATGTTGGTAATGTGGCCAAGTTGACGGAAGACTACGATGTCGGTGGCCGGCCAGCAACGATGATGTCGGCCAGACGCAGCGACGGTGGCGGAGTGAGACATGAATCAAGAGGCGTATTGCGATAATGGTGGGCTTCGCCAACAGAAACGTCAGAAAATCGCGACAACGCTTGTGGGGATTTTCGCATAGCTGCTAGCCGCGAGTTGTTGCGCAGGCGCTCAGAGCGGGAAGGTTTCAGCCGAAAAGCAAGCCAAGATTGAAAGCACTATTTCCAACTTCATGGCGACCAGCAAGGCGGCGGGCATCTCTGCGGCTATTGTACAGGAAGGAGAATTCGTGTGGTCAGCGGGCTCCGGCCATGGAAAATGGAATCGAAGCCGGCCTGAAGTTTTTCGCGGAAGATCCGCTGGTGGCGCAGCCTGGAACACACTTTAACTATTCCACGCAACGCTACACGCTGGTGGGATGCGCAATTGAAGGGGCGCCCGGCGAGAGATACGAGAACTACGTGGGCGCGAGCATGTTCTGGTTCCAGCAGGCATGCTGCAAACGCGTCTGAACAATCGCTTCGCCATCATCCCGCTGCGCACGCGCTTCTACTCAAAGGACAAATCCGGCGCTGTGGTGAATGCGGAATTTCTCGATTCAAGCTACAAAGTCCCAGGCGGGGGCTGGCTTTCCTCCGGAACAGACATGGCGCGATTCGAGGTGGCGATCCTGACTGATCGTCTGATCAAACGCGCCACGCGAGACATCATGTGGGCACCGCAATGCCGTCGGATGGGCTCGGACGCATGGTTTACGGGCTTGGGTGGCAAGCTGGAACAACGGAAGGCGTGGGAGATGTGGGCCACGGCGGGTCCCAACAGGGAAGCAACACGATGATCCTGATTGCACCGGATGCGCGGGCCCGGCGTGGTCGTGCTGATCAATTCCGACGCCGCTGGCGCGTCCGAATTGGTGTCACAACTCCTGAAGGTTGTGCTGGGACTTCCTCTCGGCGATCACAAAGAGATCACCCTCGATCCGAAGTTGTACGACAGTTACTCGGAAGTTACGACGTGAGTTCTACCATGATGGACATTGTCCGGGAGGGTAATCATCTGTTCGCTCAGATACTTCGCCAAAAGTATGAAATCCTTCCGGAGAGCGTTCGCGATTGTTTCTTTAATGCCTTTGACGCTCAGATCACCTTTGTGACGACGGCAACGGCCGGGCGACGGAACTGATTCTGCATGAAGGAGGCACAGATCTGCACCCGAATCGGATCAAATAATCCCCCATCCGATTCAGGCGCGATGCTTGGGTCCCGCGGGTAATCGCCGTGAATCCTAAATTCGCTTCTATAAAGTTGACCCAGTAGTGCTGACTTACGGCGATGTATTTGGTAATCGCCCTAGCTGCGGCCCGCGATATTTCGTCGCTAGCCGGACGTATTCCCGTCACGGTTCATAGTGGAACTTGTGCTCGCCGCAATAGACTGCAAGAGCTGTACGTCACGCTCTGGGGTTAGGAATACCAGGTAGCGCCACCGCAAGAGCAAATCACACCTGATCTTCCCGAGTTTGCATTTCAGACCACCTCAGGCCGCCAGGGCTTCGTTCGTTCTTTCTGTTCGATGTCGATTCGGCCTCACAAATCGATCTTGCTATCCGGAAGAACTTCAGGATCCTGATCTGAATCCACGACGGGTCGAATTCGTACCATGTGAGACCATGCCGCGCCGAACTCGGATGTGCGTGGTGGTTATTGTGCCAACCTTCACCGAAGGTGAGAAGCGCGACCCACCAGTTGTTGCGAGAATCATCATGGGTCGCGAACCGGCGGACACCCCACATGTGAGTGGCAGAATTTACCAGCCACGTCGTATGGAGGCCGAAGACAACGCGCAGACAGATGCCCCAGAGGATTAAAGAGAATCCGCCAATTGCGTAGAGCAGCACAGCCAGCACAATCATGGGAACCCAATGATAATTGTTGAGCCAGATGTAAAACCGGTGCCTTGCTAAATCCGGTGCATATTTCGACATCTTGCGGGTGTTACTGTGATTCGCCTCTCCGAAAAGGAGCCAGCCAACGTGCGCCCAAAAACCACCATCGCGAGGCGAGTGCGGGTCCCCCTCCCGATCGGATTTCTGATGATGGATGCGATGGGTCGCAACCCAGGAGATCGGGCCGCCTTCGAGGGTCAGAGTGCCGCAAACAGCAAAGAAATACTCGAGAAGCAAAGGGACCTTGTACGACCGGTGTGTAAGCAAGCGATGATAACCCATGCTGATGCCGAGACCAGTCGCCAGCCAGTACAGAGCAATTGCAGCGGCAAAAACGTGCCAGCTAAGCATGAACAGCGCCGAAACAGCTCCTAAATGGAACAGCGCCATAACGGCGCTGACCGGCCAGTTGACTCTTTGGCCATTAGACATTCTGATGATCATTCTGCTCACTTTGCTCTCCCCGATTTTGACGCGATCAGAAGCGTACTGCTTGTAAGACTTTTGTAATGTGAGATCTGAGCGATCGGGCTGATTGGCGCCAATCCCAAATTCCTCTACTCTCTAAATTTAGATGATTTGAGCGAGTTCTCTATTCACCTTTCACCGTGGTGAGTAGAATTACTCATCGCAATCGCTACAGTTGCTTTGCCGGGGCTACTGGAAACCAGCGTTCCGGGCAAGCACGTAAGAGCAAGAAAGTCTTGCACCGTGCCGCGCCATGGCTTTTGTCCGCTGCCAGATGTGACGGTGTTCTGAATCCTTGGCCGGATTTGGTTAACTTATCGTCAAAAGCGTCAATTTACTGTATTCTTAGTAGTGTTTGAGCCAACCCGCGCACTCTGCAGATTGTCTGAGCTAAGCCAGATTCTCTGACACATCCAACGCCTTAGTCGGCCGCCGGTGGCTCGTGCCGGTCAGTTGCCGTCTTCATCGTCGCTTCGTACTTTCGGCGAAGTAGTCGAATGCGGCGTTCGACATTGAGCTTCCGCCGGTGGATCGGGTGCGGACTCGAGCCCGGAAGAACGCCCTCGGGAACCGTTCGACGACTGGCCCGGATCTCATGAGAGCTGCGCGATGCGGCGTGGTGCTTTCTTGAGCGGAACCGGCGCAAGGCGCTTCCAGGCTGCCCCTTGCCCGGGATGATACCAGCTTCGAAGATCCATTCCGCTCCACTCGAAATTGCAGACCTGACTGACACGCACAACTCGGAACATCATTGTCCGTGTTACTACTAAAAGTATAGTAGTTGGCTGGTTTCTCGTCGTTTCGAGACTGCCGCAACAAGAGCGCGATGGCCAAAAAGCAAAATTTGTTCGACCCGGAGGCTTTCCTGGCCAAAGTCGGTCCAGGCAGAACCATCACCCAGTACCGAAAGAAACAAGTCATCTTTTCGCAAGGCGATAGCGCAGACGCGGTGTTTTACATCCAGAAAGGGCGCGTGAAGCTCACCGTTGTCTCAAAACAAGGGAGGGAGGCCGTCGTCGGGATTCTTGGAGTGAGGAACTTCTTTGGCGAAGGCTGCCTATCAGCTCAGCCTGTGCGAATGGCAAGCGCCACTGCGATGATTGACTGCTCGATTGTCCGACTAGAGAAACGGGAAATTATTCGGTTGCTCCACTCAGAGCCGAGCTTCTCAGCCCTATTCCTTGCATATGTGCTCTCCCGCAATATTCGGATTGAAGAGGATCTGGTTGATCAGCTCTTCAACTCCAGCGAAAAGCGACTTGCACGTATTCTCTTGCTCCTAGCGAACTTCGGCAAGGAGGGGAAACCGGAACCGATGCTTCCAAAGATAAGCCAAGAAACACTCGCCGAAATAGTCGGCACCACACGTCCCCGTGTAAGCTTCTTTATGAACAAATTTCGGAAACTGGGCTTCATCTCCTATAACGGCGGCCTTGAGGTTCATAGTTCTCTCTTGAACGTGATTCTGCACGATTAAGCCTAGATATCCCTCCTCGATTGAATAGGATTCGTTTGCCGCGCAGGATTTGTTCGTGTAAACTTCTTTCTGTAAATTAGCTCCGAAGCAATTCGGGACTGTTTTGTTCTGGGCCGGAGCGGAGGCGAGCGTAGGGAGCCGAAGCGGAGGGCCAGAACAAAACAAGGACGACTTGTTTTGGCGGGCCAAGTTTGATTTCCTTTTATGAACGACCAAATTCATCAGAAGGAGCAAACGATGGCCCACCAGGCCGACTCTAGCGTAATTGAGACTGTGGTTCAACTGCTTTGTGAAAATGGGCTCTCGCATATGGCCGACGCGATGCGGCTGATGCTGAACGAGGCCATGCGCATCGAACGATCGCAGGCGCTGGAAGCCGCTCCCTACCAGCGCACGGAAAAGCGGCGCGGCTATGCCAACGGCTTCAAGCCCAAAACGGTGAGCACGCGTTTGGGCGAGCTGGAGCTGGAAATTCCGCAAGTGCGCGGAGAGGTGGAGTTCTATCCGTCGGCGCTGGAGCGCGGCGTGCGGAGTGAGCGGGCTCTGAAGTGCGCCATCGCGGAGATGTACGTGCAGGGGGTGTCGACTCGCAAGGTGACGGAGGTGATGAAGGAGTTGTGTGGCCTGGAGGTGTCGAGCACGCAAGTGAGCCGGGCCACCCGGTTGCTGGATGAGGAGCTGAACGGCTGGCGCAACCGGCCGCTGGGCGAGGTGCCGTACGTGTTTCTGGACGCCCGTTACGAGAAGATCCGGCACGGCGGCTCGGTGATTTCTTGTGCCGTGCTGATGGCCTTTGGAGTAGACGAGAGCGGGCATCGCACGGTACTGGGAGTGAGCGTCTCCTTGAGCGAAGCCGAAGTGCATTGGCGCGACTTTTTCGCCCATTTGCAGGGGCGCGGTTTATGTGGCGTGCGCTTGCTGATTAGTGACGAC
Source organism: Bryobacteraceae bacterium (assembly GCA_035651215.1). Lineage (GTDB taxonomy): Bacteria > Acidobacteriota > Terriglobia > Bryobacterales > Bryobacteraceae > Bog-105. The sequence continues at coordinate 763 of DASRGE010000050.1, read as the reverse complement.
CATGCCGGGCTGAGAGCGGCACGGGAGGCGCGCTTTCCGGGCGTACCGTGGCAACGCTGCCAGTTTCACGTGCAGCAGAATGCCGGCCATTACGTGCCGCGCGTTGAGATGCGCCGGGAGGTGGCAACCGATCTGCGAGCCATTTTCGAATCCGGCGACCGGCTGGAAGCCGACCGCCGCTTGCGCCAGGCCGTCCAGAAATATGCGCAGCGAGCGCCTAAGCTCAGCGCCTGGATGGAGGCCAACGTATCGGAAAGCTTCACGGTGTTTGCTTTCCCGGAGACTCATCGTCGCCGCTTGCGCACCTCGAATCTCATGGAGAGGATAAGCAAAGAGTTGAAACGGCGCACGCGAGTAGCAACTCTATTTCCGAACGAAGCATCGCTGCTTCGCCTGGTCAGTGCCGTGTTGATGGAAATTAGTGAGGAGTGGGAAACTGAGAAAACTTACTTGAGGATGGATAACTTGCACTCGCCAGAACAAGATTGACTGAATTTACAGAAAAGATGTTGCTTTATCGATGTGCTTCTATTCTTATTGAGAAGCCATCCTTTAGAGTAGTTAGACGGGGGTCACCCTCGTCAAATTCGCGTTCGGTGTCGCTGGCTGGATCCATCCATCTGAGCTTGTGATCTGCAACATGCGATACGTGATGCTCTAGGCCTGAAAGGGTCCAATTACCCAGCAACCCAGGAGAGAGTCGACTCGTCGAGCTATAGGCGCGGCGTATCGGGAATACGTGAGTGTCGTCCGTCGAGAGATC
>DASRGE010000049.1:0-61832 GCA_035651215.1 Bryobacteraceae bacterium | reverse complement strand
AAGCTCTCACCGAAAACCGGCACAAAGAGTTCGACCCGGCCCCATTTGGGTTCGAATTTTCAAGCGAACAAATCGGCCACATCAAACGCCGCGCCATGGCCCTCTATCCCAACACCTATGTCAAATACCTCAGCCGCCCGGCCCAAGCCGCCTAGTAGAGTAGGTCTTCGGCCTGCGCTTTTATTTCTTTGCTGTATACCGTGCCTTAAGGCACAACCGCGCCGCGCAGCACACTGGTAAAGAAATCGTCCTGACCAATCTGTCCGCCTTTGAGAACCAGTTGCAATCCGCGGAGCTGCTGATCCTCTGTATGGGCATCGCACAGCGGTGCTCCTGGGGCAAGCGGCGCGTGAAAGGTCAAAGCATAGAGACCAAGTTGGCGCACGGCATGACTCGAAGTATCCCCTCCGGCGATCACGACCCGCCGGACGCCGGAGCGAAGCAGCAGAGCGTAAAGAAGCTTTCCCATTTGGATGGCAAGCTGCTCGCGCGGCAGGGAAGGGTCATAGTGCTCTGCGCCGAGCGCGCTATAGAGGACGACGCTGCGGCCTGCTTGCAAGTGATCCAGTGCTGCCTCCAAAGCGGATACGTCAATTCGGATCCCGGCGAATCCATTCGCCGCCGCATGCCGGATCTGCCGCTCCGTAACAGGCGATCCGCTTCCGGAAAGCACGATCAGACGATCCGCGGGCGCAGCCGGCTTAAGTTCGGGAGGAGCTCCGATCAGGCCGATGGAACGCCAGTGCTGCACCAGCCCGTGCGTAAATCCGGAGCTGCCAACTGCGAATGGTGCGATTGAACGATGCTCCCACGCGAAGCCGCTCGCCTTCTGCATGGAGGCTTCGCTCAGTCCATCGAACAGGAGAACGTCTGTATCGATGTCGAACTCCAGTGAGCCGTCCAGCGCGAGGAGATCGACCGAAGCGATGCGCCGCGTAGTCTGACGCGACAAGTGACACCGCAGATCGCTCTCGCTCATGGGTGTCACAGGATGACGACTCATCGTGGGATGACGGTCAATACGGTAAATGCGATCGCCCGCGCGTGCGAACAGGTTTGAGAAGACCACATAGCGGCCCAGCAGCGGCGCCGCCGGAATCACCGGGACAAAGCGCGATTGAAAGACTTCTGCGCCGATCTCCAGCGCACGGCCAATGCTCCCGATTCCCGGTGAGCTATCGAACGTCGAACAGACCTTATACTGGCAGAGCGGCGCGCCGAGTTGTTTCAATCGCTGAAAGATAGCCGGAAGCTGCGCCGACATCCATTCGGGCGAACGGCTGCGGCTCTCGCCGGCAACCCCGATGGCCGCGCAATGACTAAATTTTTTCAACTTATCGGGTTCGGGCGGCCCCAAAAACAGCGCGGCTGGAACGCCGTTAAGAGCGAGAGCTTCTAGCGCGTCCGTCGACCCGGTGAAATCGTCGCCGTAGAACGTGAATTGCATCAGGCGGCAAACTTGGTCAAGGCGGCTTTCAATTCCGGATGACCTGCCGCGTATTCGTCCAGCGGCACTCCTCGAACGGCAGCTTGCCAAGCCTGCTGAACACTGCGCACGCCCGCGGCGATGCCTTGCGGATGAGCGACAATGCCTCCGCCACAGGCAAAAATCAAGTCTGTTGTGCCGAGCGCGGCGTAAGTCGGGGGCGCCTGCCGTGCCGATTGCCCGGATGAAAAGACGGGCATGATTTCACAGCCGGGCGAGGGCGGCGGAAACATGGGGGTCAAGCATTCGCGGGCGGAGGCGATGACGGATTTGTCCGGTTCGCAGAACTTGTTCTGCAACCCGTTCACGTGCATGTGATCCACGCCTGCCAGACGCCAGAACTTCTGATACGCGATGTAGCTCATTCCAATTGCCGGAGAGCGGCTATACATGCCCCAGCCGTTCCGATGGCCGTGGATCGCGACGCGGCAATGTTGCCGCAGCGCATGGAGTGCCGGAAGCCCGATGCTGTTCAGGCTGACCATGACGCACGTGCCTCCAAGGCTAACCACTTGATCGTGGCGGCGCAGCATCTCGTCTATTTCGCCGGTCATGTTCGCGGCGTACATCACTTTCTTGCCGATCTTTTGCGCAGCATCGTTGATCACGCGCATAACCGCCGTGATTCGTTCCGAAAACGGGCAGTGCGGGCCGTCGGCTTGCAACTCGTCATCTTTGATGAAATCGATTCCGCCCTCGACGAGCGAGCGCACGAGGTTCGCTGTTTCCTCGGGAGAGAGACCGACGCTCGGTTTAATAATCGTGCCGATGACCGGCCGTTCGTAGACACCACAGAACTGCCGGGTGCCTGCAACTCCAAACTGCGGGCCGGAATAGCGGCTTTGGAAAGCCGGTGGAAACGTCACATCGAGCAGCTTCAGACCGGAGAACGGCTTCAGCTCGAAGAGATTGCCCGCCACCGTGCTCATCACGTTCGGAAGCGACGGGCCCATATTGGAGATCGGCCACGAGAGAGTGACTTCGGCCCGGCGATAAGTCGGGGTTTCCTTTTTGGGGACTCCGGCGTAGGGAAGCGATGGCTTTTCCGCCGTGTCCAGGTCAATAATCTGTTCGATACGCGCGGCATGGCGCTCGCGCAATTCGTCGGTTTCGCCCGGCACACGCGTAAACGTTCCGGTGGATTGCTCTCCGGCCATGATTTCGGCAGCATCGGCAACGGAAAAAGCGGTTTCAATCCAATAGCGGGCGTACAGGCGTTCGCTCATGATATTTCGAAAGCGAGAGTTAAAGGGTTTGGTTGATGTTGGGGACGTTTGATCTGCAGGCCGCTGGTATCGGCCGACCAGTTTACCTTTTCATCGGAGCCCAGGATTCTGATGTGCGAAATCGGTTGTGTCACGGAATGTATGTGTATGTCGGACTCGGGAGCGCCGAGGCAGAAAACGAACAGCTTGCCGGGCTTGGTCGTGAAACGAATATCGGCGGCCGTGAAAGGTTTCATCGTGCGCTCGTTCAGAATTCCGGCGGCAGCGGCGGATGGTCCTTCGCCGAACGTCTTCCAGGGCCGGGTCGAAAAAATACCTTCTCCATGGATTGCCATCCAATCCGTGATTTCCTGAAGAATCCCTTCTTCTTTCGAATCGAGCGTGCCGTCCGGCAGCAACGGAAAATTCAAAAGCATGTTGCCGTTCTTGCTGACAATATCGACAAGCTGGTGCGCAACCTGCGCGGGAGTCTTATACGGAAAGCCGTCGAAATAAAACCACTGGCCGATGCACGTGTCCGTCTGCCACGGCGTTGGATGAATCCGATTGACCATTCCACGCTCTACTTCAAGAGTCGCGGCGCCTTCTTCGTAGTCGCCGATCGTTTTCGTCTTAGCGGTATGGTTCTTCAGCGTGTAAACGCCCTCTGGATTGGTGTTGTAATAATGCGCAATCAAATCCAGGCCGACCTGATCGAATGCGCCTCCGTCGGTGTAGACGAGATCGGGATGGTGTTGATCGATCAGATCGGTAATGCGTGCCAGCCATTCGCGTTTGAATTGCTCCGGCGGATTCTGCGGATAACTGGCCTGCTGGCAGGGATGCGGCGGAAAATAAAGCTCCCAGTACTTCGGATCGTTTCCGTCGTAAGGAACGCCGGCTTTCGGCCCGGTCTTATCGGAGTTCTTGTTGACGTTGAACCAGCACCAACTCCAGGCCAGATGCTCGGTCACTCCGAAGCGCAGGCCGTGGTCGCGCGCGATCTTGCGCCAGCTTCCGACGACGTCGCGTTTTGGTCCAAGCATCACCGCATTCCAGCGGTGATGCTTGGAATTCCAGCAGTCGAAGTTGTCGCAGTGGACGCCGAGCGAGACGAAGTATTTGGCTCCGGCTTTTTTGTAGCGGCGGATGAGGGTTTCCGGTTCCCAGTGCTCCGCTCTCCAGTGCGGGATGACGTCTTTGTAGCCCACGAGCGACGGATGCCCGTAATGTGCGATGTGAAAGTTGTATTGCCGCGACCCCTGGATGTACATATTGCGCGCATACCAGTCGCCTTGCCGCGGCGCGCACTGCGGACCCCAATGGGCCCAGATGCCGAATTTCGCATCGCGGAACCATTCGGGGCAGTGATATTGCTTCAGGGATTGCCACGTGCCTCGAAATGCGCTGGCCCCCAGTAGGGCTAAGACCGCTCTCCTGGTCATCGACTGCAACGAGTTTAGCGAAGGTGCGGAGGGCGGGCAATGGGAATCAGTCTGGTTTTGTTTTGTTCCGCCATGCGGAATGCAAGAGCATCACCAGCAAGTGCCTTGCCGGGAGCACGGTGAAGCTGTACGTTGCTGTCAAATGCTGGACCAAGTTCGTCGTTTGTGGGTTACGGGAATCGCAGTGATCGTTGGTGTGACAAGCGCGTACGCGCAGGTCTCCAATGCCTCGGTAAATGGGGTGGTTCGAGACCCCAGTGGAACGTCTGTTCCGGGCGCGCAGGTGGTGTTGCATAACGTGGATACCAATGTCGACCGGCAGACGCTCAGCAACGGAACCGGCGAGTATGTGTTTCTCCAGGTGCCGCCGGGGAATTACGTCTTGCATGTTACGAAAGCAGGATTTCAAACCAGTAACATTCAACAATTCACTTTGACGGTGAATCAGAAAACTGTGATCGACGTCTCATTGAGTCTTGGCCAGGTTACTCAAACCGTGAGTGTACAGGCGGCGGGGGAAACCGTGGAAGCGAGCTCGGCGGGGCTGGGAGGAACGATTAGCGAAAAACAGGTGGTAAATCTTCCGCTGAATGGCCGCAACTTTACGCAATTGATTACGCTTTCTCCGGGAGTATCGCCCATCAGCGTCGGCCAAAATGGCGGCGGCGGCGAAGCAGCGGTGCCGCAGAACAGCAGCTTCGTGATGGCCGCGGTGAACGGTCAAACCAACCGGAGCACCTTCTATCTGACTGACGGAATTATCAATTCGGACGAGTTCTTCGGAACGTACGGCGTCGCGCCGATTATCGACAGCCTGCAGGAGTTCAAGGTGAATTCCCATCCAGATGACGCGCAGTTTGGCGGAGCGCTGGGCGGTACCGTGAATGCAGTCACAAAATCGGGCACGAACGAGCTGCACGGGAGCTTGTGGGAATTCGTCCGAAACGACGTGTTCGATGCGCGCAACACTTTTCTAAAGAGCGTCACGCCGTACCGGCAGAACCAATACGGCTTCACCGTGGGCGGTCCGGTGATTCTGCCGAAGCTCTACAATGGCCGGAACAAAACATTCTTTTTTGGAGGCATGGAGTGGTTTAAATACCGGCAGCCCAGCGAGTCCTTTCTGCTGGTTCCCACGGCGGCGGAGTTGAACGGCGATTTGAGCGACGTTCCCGCCCAGATCTATAATCCCTGCACAACCACCATGAATTCGGTGGGCCGGTTTGTACGGGCTCCGTATCCCGGCAACCAGATTCCGGCCTCCGGACCGTGCGGTTTGAATCCCGGAATGGTGGCGTATGCCAAAGCCGTCTTGCCGCCGATTGTGAATACCGGTATTCCGGGCAAAAACGCGATGGATACGACGCCGACCGCCCAGAACATGCGCGAATACAGCGCGCGTATCGATCAGACGTTTGGCGAAAAGAACAACTTCTGGTTCCGCTACTCGGAAGTGGACCAGACGACGACGCAATCGGGTGGGCTGCCCGGCCTTCCTCAAAAGATCACGCGGCCGGGAAAGAATTTTGGCGCGAGCTATGTCCGCACTTTCAGCCCAACGACCGTCATGCAATTGCAGTTTGGGCGGCTGCTGACTGGCCAGAACTGGGTTGTCGGGCTTAGTTCGGCGAATCCGGTACAGCTTGCCAATACCATCGGTTTCGCGAACTCGTTTGTCCAATACGCGAGCGGAGTGACGCAACTGCCGAATATCGGAGTGGCCGGATATTTCTCCGGCGGAATGTACACGTCGCTCGAACCCAGTCTGGGCGATGTGTATCAGGGGAAAGCGAGCATATCGAAAATCATCGGGAATCACACGCTCAGTTTCGGCGGCGAATTCGATACGACGAACTACGAGTCTTACTACGAATACGGATTCCTGAATTTTGCCGGTACGGAGACTGCGAATCTGGCGCAATCGACGTCGGTCGGAAGCTCGCTGGCCTCGTTTCTGATTGGCGTGCCGGATTACGCGGCACAGCGCAACGTGCACGAGACGTTCCGTTTCGGAGGCGTGCTGGGAGCCTATATTCAGGACTCCTGGAAGGTCAATCCGGCGCTTACGGTGAATCTGGGGCTCCGCTACGATTCGACCTTGGCGAATCCGTATGGAACTTCCGCGACGATTGGCCAACCCGGCGGCATCGAAACCGGCGATTTGAATTTGAACCACGGGGGTGTTTACATTCTTCAAAAAGTGCCGCCCTCCTGCGCCGATCGCGGTCACGCTCCCTGCATTCCGGGAGGCACGTTGCCGCCGGGAGTGGTGGTTGCCTCAGACGGACGGATTCTCCAGAACACCTACACGAACTGGGGGCCGCGGCTGGGCATCGCCTACCGTATCACGCCGAACACCGCAATTCGAACCGGGTTCGGCATTTTCTACGACAACTGGGCCGGATACGCACAGCGGGCGCAGTCCATCGGCGGAAACTGGCCCGATCAGGCGTTGATCATCAACACGAACCTGAATCATCCGACGGCGTCCCAGCTCACGCCCAATACGACCATTTACAACCCGATCGGCAGCAACATTCCCGCTGCGAGTCCGTTCCAACGAGTGCAGCGTTATTTCGACCCGGCCATTCAAGACCCGTACTCAATACAGTGGAACTTCGATATCCAACACCAGTTCGGCGCCAATACACTGCTGGATGTTGCTTACGTCGGCTCGGGAAGCCGGAGGCTGAGCCTGGCGGACTACACGAACGTTGCACTCACTCCCGGGCCGGGCAGTCCGGTGCTGCGGCAGCCGTATCCGAACATTCACGCGACCTATTACGAGACCGACGCAGGCCGGAGCAGCTACAACGCGCTGCAGGTTCAGTTCGCGCGGCGGTTCAGCGGCGGGCTCCAGTATCAGATTTCGTATACACGGTCGAAGTCGATTGACCTCGGATGTTCCGGATTCTTTGGCGTCGAGGGTTGCTCAGTGCAAGATCCATATCACACAAATCTCGACCGCGGCGTTTCGGGCTTCGATCTGACGCATATCCTGTCGGCGAGCATTTTGTATCAGCTTCCCATCGGCAAAGGCAAACTGCTGAGCACGGGCAATCGCGTAGCCGACTATATTCTCGGCAACTGGCAGATCAACACGCTCACGACGGCGCGCTCTGGCACGCCATACACGATCACTTACAGTTCCGATACCGGCAATACCGGCAACCTTGCCGTGCGTCCGAATGTGGTGGGCGATCCGGTACTGTCGAATCCGACACCGCAACGCTGGTTCAATACGGCCGCGTTTGCACCGCCCGCTCTCTATACGTTTGGCACGCTCGGCCGCAATGCACTGCGAACGCAGCCCTTCTGGAATATCGACCTTTCGCTGTTCCGGCAGTTTCCGTTTGGCGAGAACAGAATGGTGGAGTTTCGAGCTGAAGCGTTTAATGCGCCGAATACAGTGATTTATGGAACTCCGGGAAATACGTATGGCGTGCCGGCTTTTGGCGTGGTATCGTCAACCGCGAATACGCCGCGCGAGTTGCAGTTAGGATTAAAGATAGTATTTTGACCCTTTACCTGAATAGGCGGGAGTTGCTGTTTTCCGTAGCAGGGGCTGCGGTGTGCAGTCCAAACGGGCTGACGACTCCATACAAACTGAACCGGTTTGTGCTTTTGGGTTCTGGGCATCCGGGGGATTTCGACAGCATCAGCGTCGATTGCCCCTTTGTGTTCACGCACGGCGGCCGGTTCTATATGACCTATGTCGCGTTTGACGGTATCGGGTACCAGACCGGATTGGCCTCGTCTCCGGATCTGAGCAATTGGACGAAAGAAGGCTGCATCCTTCAACGCGATCCGAGTTCTCCGGTCACGAAGTACAACATCGCCATGAATTGGATCATCCGCGAGAATGACTTACATTCGCCGGGCAAGTTGACCAGCATTCATGGCGAATTTATCGGAGCCTATCATGCTTATCCGAATTCGGGGTATGAGCAAGGGGCAGCGGTGATCGGTTTATGCCGCAGTAAGGATTTGCGGCACTGGGAAATCGGTCCGCCTTGTTTACAGCCGGAGGACGGAGCGGAGTGGGAGCACGGAGGGCTCTATAAGCCGTGCCTGCTGCGCTATGGCGGCAAGTACTATCTGTTTTATAACGCGAAGAATCGGATGGATCGGGGCTGGCATGAGCAAACGGGCGTGGCGATGTCGCCGGATCTGCGGACGTGGACGCGCTACGCAGACAATCCGGTCATTCGCAATGGGCCGCCGGGCAGCTTGGATTCGCGCTTTGCCAGCGATCCCTGCGTTCTGAAGAATGGGCGCGAATGGGCGCTCTACTACTTCGGCCTCGACGATCGCGGAGTGGCGAGAGACCTGGTCGCTACGTCTCCGGATCTGTTGCATGTATCGAAGTGCAGTGAGGTAATGGTGGATGTAGGGCCGCCCGGCTCGATTGATTCCGCATATGCACATAAAGCGTCGCTGATCGCGCACAAGGGTGTGCTGTATCACTTCTATTGCGCGGTTTCCCGGAAGAACGGGAAAGAGATACGCGGGATTTCCGTGGCGCGCTCGGCTGCGTGGAAATAGGCTACACCGCTCGAAAGCACACGGCGAGGTACGGTTTGCCGGGAAGTTGCAGGGAAAACTTGCCCTTATACGAGCCGCCAAGCGGCGTCGTTTCCATGCGCCAGGGATCAATCAGTTCGGCCGAGTAACTGGCGCTGTTATCCAGCTCGAACTGAAAATCTTTCGGCTGATGTAAGTCGAAGTAATAGAGATAATATTTACCCTTTTGGCCGGCTGACTGGTAATAAACGGAGGTGGCATTTACGCCTTCGGACGGAGCCGATTCAAGAAGCTTACGCAAAAACGCAATCCGTGGCGGGGATTGCCCTTTGAGAACGCCGCCCTTGGACCACCACAAAACATCGTGCGGGTCCAAATACGTTTCGCCGTGCCCTACATACGCTCCCGCCGTAATTCCGAGCCAGAAGCGCCGGACCATTTCTTCGGCCGAAATGTTTCCCCAGCGCCGGGGAATGTTGCCCTCGTACTTGCATTCGTCGTAGATTACCGGCTTTTGAAATCGGGATAATAAATCCTGCGTGCTGCCGAAATCGTCGCCTTGAATGCTGCAGTGCGTCACCCACGGTTTGCCGTGATCGTACATGGTTTTGCTGTGGTGGATGGAGCGAAGGTGTCCATACGGATCGCTGGTCTGGATGATGCGAAAGAAGCGATCCCAATCGGCCATGGTTTTCGATTTCACTAAGTCGTATTCATTCGCGACCGACCACCAGACGTTTCGAAACGCCGCAAAGCGGGCGATGGTATAGCGCAGATAGCGGTCATCCACGTCCGCCGGCATTTTCGAGTAACCCCAGCGGTCGTATGGGTGGAATAGGATCAGATCTGCTTGGATGCCGAGATCGAGAAGGCTGCGGATACACCATTCCAGGTGCTGAAAGAAGGCGGGATTGTAGCGCGAAAAATCGTTGGTTCCGTCGCTCGATCGAGGGAAGGGATAGAACGGCGGCTCATTCTGGTTATAGACGTAGCTCTTCGGGAAGATGCACATGCGCAGCTTGTTGAATGGAGCATGCCGGAGAGTGGATAACGTCTGTTCCTGCAATGCTTGTTCTTGATGCGCCCAGGCGTAACAGGTGGTGCCGAACGGCCGGTACGGAGTGCGGTCAGCATAGGAAAAATGGAAGGTGTTGGCCACCCGTACGGGGCCGTGATTCGCTTCGCCGGCAGGTACGCATTGGAGTGCGCCGGACTGATTCGTCAGTTCCCGGCGATTGCTGAAAGTGGTGTAAGTCCATTCACCTTCTTCGTCGGGCATAAAGCGAATGCGATACAGCCCGTCTCCGTCATAGAAGCCGTCCACGCGAACGGATCGATTCTGTAACCGGAATTCGGCGCTAACCGAAACTCCCTCAGGGCCGCGCAGCGCGATTTCAAACTGATCCCAGCGGTGTACTTCGTTTGTCATGCGGCACGCTGGAGCCGTACGGCCTGAAATGGTTTTCCGGGTAGAGGGAGGGTGAAACTGCCGCGCCACACTCCCGTCACGGGTGTAATGGTCATGTTCCAGATATCAATGACATCGGACCGATACGACTCGGCCTCGGGCAGTTTGAATTGGTACTCCGCGGGTTGGTGCAGGTCCAGAAAGTAGAGGTAATAACTGCCGGGCTTGTATACGAAAGGATAGTAGGGCTCTGGAGATACCTGCAGGCCGGGCGGCGCTTCTTCCCAGATTTTTTTGAGAAAGGCGATTCGCGCCGGGCTCTCGCCGACCAAAGTGCCGCCCTTCGAGAGCCACGCATTTCCGTTCGGGCCAGCATAGGTTTCGCCGTGCCCCACGTAGGCGCCCGAAGCCATTCCCAGCCAGAACCGCCGCGCCATTTCATGCCCGCTCAGGTTGCCCCAGCGCTTACTGATGTTTCCTTCGTACTTACACTCATCGAATATGATTGGCTTTTGGTATTCGGAAAGCCACTGGCCGGTTTTGTCGAAATCATCGCTTTGCAGGCTGAGATGAGTTACCCAGTTCTTTGAGTAGTCGTAGAAGCGCTTGCTGTAGTGAATCGAGCGGAGATGCTCGGCGGGGTCGGCTTCCTGCACGATGCGGAAATATTCGTCCCATTGCGGCAGAGTCTTCTTCTTCACCAGATCGTATTCGTTCGCGATCGACCACCAGACATTCCGGTACGCGGCATAACGAGCCACCATGTAACGCAAGTACCGGTGGCTCTCCGCATCGCTCATTCGCTGGAAGCCTTCGTGATCGTAGGGGTGAAACAAGATGAGATCCGCTTCCACTCGCAACGCGCAAAGAGCCGCAATTTGTTTATCGAGGTTTTGAAAGAAAGGAATGTGGAAACGGGTGTGATCGTCCCCTTCAAACGGAACGCGCTGCGGCGACTTCTCCGTAGGCAGGACGCACATTCTGATCTTATTGAAGGGCGACCTCTTCAAAGTTTGGAGAGTTTGGTGTTCGAGTTCGTCTGACTGGTGTGCCCAGGCGTAGCAGGTAGTTCCGATAGAGACGTGGGGCGTTCCGTCTGCATATCGGAGATGCTGCCCATCGGCCACTACGACCGGACCATGATTGCCAGCCGACGGCGCGGTGCAAACAAACTTTCCGACTTTACCATTCAACGCTTCCGCGGTGCTGTGCGTGGTGAACGTCCATTCTCCGAGCGCATCGGGCATAAAGCGCAGCCGGTAAACGCCGTTGCCATCGTAAAAGCCATCGGCGAACACGAGCCGGTTTCCATTTCGAAACTCGGCTCGAAATTCGATCTCGCCTTTCTGCGGGCCGGAGAACGTCTGTTCCCACATGCCCCAGCGCTCGACGTTGCCGGTGTTTCGCATCGCGCCGGCCAACAAGGCCGGCGCGATGCCGGACAAGATAGTCCGGCGGGAGATTGATGACTTCTGCATCATATTCTATGAAAAGTGAAACGATTCATCTCTGCTTGTTTCCTGGCTCTCACTGCTTCACACGGCGCGCCTCTATTAGCAAAAGATTACTTTCTGTTTGCTTATTTTATTGAGCCTGCAAAATCGGGCGTTTACTATGCGTTGAGTTCCGACGGATATCATTGGAACACCATAAACGGCGGGAACCCTATCTTGAAGCCGCAAGATCAGGGTGAGCTGATGCGGGATATCTTCATTACGCGCGGGCCGGACCAAAAATTTCACGCCGTCTGGACATGGGGATGGCACGAACGCAAAATCGGATACGCCGAATCGAGCGATCTGGTGCATTGGTCTGCCCAGCGTGAACTTCCTGTGATGGCGGACGTTCCCGGTACGGTCCATACCTGGGCGCCGGAGATTTATTGGGATGCAAAGAGGCAGGCTTGGCTCATTATTTGGTCCAGCATCGCTGAAGGAGCGGATCGCGACCGGATCTACAGCGCCTTTACGAAACACTTTCAAAGTTTCACTCGTCCTCAAGTTTTCTTCGACCCCGGCTATAACGTCATCGATGCCACGATTCTCCATACAAACTCGCGCTATTATCTGATATTCAAAGATCAAACCAAGGTTCCGCAGACTTATAAGCTCCGGCTCGCGCACGGGCCGACTCTCGAAGGCCCTTGGACCGGGATTAGCGATACGTTCACCGAATCCTGGTCGGAGGGGCCTTCGGCGCTGAAGATCGGCCGTTATTATTTCATCTATTACGATCATTACCGGCCTGCACCCGGCCATGAAACGAAACGTTATGAAGCGGTCCGCTCGGATGACTTACAACACTGGACACTGATAAACGACCAGATCTCATTTCCGGAGCACTGCAAGCATGGCAGCTTTTTGAGGCTAACCCAGCAAGAAGCGGAGCGGCTACGGCATTAAACCGGATCGGTTCCCAGCTTTTCTGTGGTTTCCATAAGCGCATCGATGATGGCCTTCTCGCGCGCCCTCGTCATTCGGATGATGGGAGTGGAAACGCTGATTGCGGCCATCACGTGTTTTTCAGAATTGAAAATCGGTACTCCGATACAGATACCCCCCAGAATCGTTTCCTGGCGATCAAAGGCATAGCCGCAGCTCCGAACTTTTGCGTATTCCTCAGCAAGAGCCCGGCGGTCCACAATCGTAAACTCGGTCCGGCGATACAGGCCGTAGGTCTCAAGCATGCGCTCAACCAGCTCAGGTTGCTGGAATGCGACGATGGCCTTCCCGAGAGAGCTGCAGTGGGGCGGCAGCACGCGGCCGGGGCGATTCGTCATCCGCATTTCCTGAAACGTCTCAATGGTGTCGAGAGCGCGAACCTGATCGCCGAAACGATAGGCCACACTGGCGGTCTCATCGAACCGCGCCACCAGATCCTGTAAATAAGGCCGCACGGCGAGCCGGAAGCGCTCCGCTTGTTCGTATACCCGACCGTACAGAAGCTTGTCGGGAAGCCGGTACGATCCATCTTCGTTCTGCAGCAGATAGCCCTGGCTTTTCAGGGTCAGCAGGATGCGGAAGAGCGACGATTCCGGCGAGGCGACCCGTTGCGCAATCTCTTTCAAGTTCAGGGTCGTCTGTTCATCGCCGAAGCACTCCAGTACTTCGAGCGCCCGCGCGATCGCTTTGAGATGGTACTGATCGCCGTCGGGCGTCGGATGGGCGGCTGGCGCGGCGCGGGTCTTGGGCTTACGGCGGCGCTGCGTGGCAGCCCGCAGGGAGTTTTTCGCCACTTCTTTTCTAGCCTACTAGATCGAAAGTTAATAGGCAAAAGTGAGAACTATTCATGCGAAACTACCAGTGTAATGAACCGGCGGGAAGTTCTGAAGGCGTTCGGCGGCGCGACTGCCGCGTTGCTACCTGACGCGGGGGGCCGCGCGCTTCTCCTCAATGCCGGTGCATTCAAAGGCTACGTCGATTTCTTCAACGGGATGGCTCCCGAGGAGGTGGTCAACTACATTCCGGATGCTGAAGCGTGGGCGTGGATGCGCGACAACATCCCATACTTCGCCTGTCCGGATCGGCAGCTTGAGCAGACCTACTATTACCGCTGGTGGGCGTACCGCAAGCACATCAAGCAAACACCCAAGGGCTTCATCGTGACCGAGTTTTTGAAGCCCGTGAAGCACGCGACCGAGTACAACGCGCTCAGTTGCGCGTTCGGCCATCACGTTGCGGAGGGGCGCTGGTTGCATGACGGCAGGTTCTTAGACGAGTACGCCTGCTTCTGGTTGAAATCGGGTGCGAACGGCGGCCTACAGCCGAAATTTCATCAGTTCAGCGGCTGGGCGCCGGCGGCTCTGTACGACCGGTGGCTTGTGAATGGCGATACGAAATTTCTGCTGTCGATCTTCGAGCCCCTCACGGTTGATTATCAGACGTGGCAGCGGGACCGCCAGCTTCCGGACGGGCTGTTCTGGCAATCGGATGTCGCCGACGGCATGGAAGAGTCGATCAGCGGCGGGCGCAAGGTACGCAATATGCGCCCCACCATCAATAGCTACATGTACGGCAATGCAACCGCGTTATCCGCTATCGCGCGGATTGCGAGCGACAAGCAGGCCGTTACCAGCTATTCATCGGATGCTGAAAAGCTTCGTGACCTGATTCAGAAGAAATTGTGGAACACGCAAGCGAACTTTTTCGAGACGTTGCTTCCTTCCGGAGCGTTCGCGAATGTGCGCGAGCAGATCGGTTTCACGCCCTGGTACTTCGATTTACCGGAGGCTGGAAAGGGCTATGAGGCCGCCTGGAAGCAGTTGATGGACGCAAACGGTTTTTATGCGCCCTACGGCCTGACCACGGCGGAACAGCGCGATCCGCGCTGCCAGATTGCGTTCACGGGGGACGATTGCCAGTGGAACGGACCGGCCTGGCCGTTCTCGACCAGCATTACGCTGCGGGCGCTTACGAATGTGTTGAACAGGTATCCGCAGGAGTTTGTTTCCAAAGCCGATTACTTTGCCACGCTCATTATCTATGCGCAGAGTGAGGTCTTACTCCTGCCGAATGGGCGGCGCATTCCGTGGGTCGATGAAGATCTCGATCCGTTCACGGGGGAGTGGCTGGCCCGCGAGAGGAAAATCGCGAAGGGCACATTCTACGGCCGCGGGAATCATTACAACCATTCCACGTTTGCGGACGGGATCATTACCGGACTGGCGGGGCTGCGTCCCCGTCCGGACGACATGGTTGAAGTGAATCCGCTGTTGCCGGAGCGCAAATGGGACTGGTTCTGTCTCGATCATGTGCGCTATCACGGACGGCTGTTGACGATTCTTTGGGACCGGACGGGGGCGCGCTTTGGCAAAGGCGCTGGATTGCGCGTGTTCGCCGAGGGCATGCCGATCGCGCAGAGCGAACGGCTGGAGAGGATTACGGGAAGGCTGAATCGGATGTGATCAGAACGTGACTCGCGCGCCGAGCTGCATGGTTCGGAACGTCATGGAAGAGACCTTTCCGAACGTCGCTCCGGTAATCTCGGTTGAGATGCCGCCGGGATTGCGATGGTTGAAGGTATCGAACGTGTCGGCGCGCAACTGTAATTTGACCTTCTCGCTCAACGAGATGTTCTTCGCGAGCGTCATGTTCGTGCTCCACAAGCCGGGACTGTAGAGCGCGTCGCGTCCGATGGAACCGTCATAGAGCGGATTACCTTGCGGTGCGGGAACCCGCGCGAAAGCGGCCGCGCTAAGATACAGCAGCGTGTCGACGGCATTCGGCAAAGTGGCGGGGCCGCCGATATAATTCGGCCGGCTCGAAGCGTAGTTGGAGCTCTGCGTGATATTCAGCGGCGAGCCGGTCTGCGCTGTCAGAATTCCGCTGATCTGCCAGCCGCCTATGATGTTGCGCAAAAGCCGACTCCCAGTCCAGCGGGCAAAGCGAAGATCATACAGCACGCTTCCAACAAAGACCTGCCGCACATCGAAGGGAGTGGGGCCGTAATCCAGACGGATATTGTTGTTGTCCTGCGGAGGTGTCTCCAGGCCTACGTCGGAGCTGCCGTACCCCATGCTTCGCGACCAAGTGTAATTGAAATCGAGGTTCAGGCCGGACGAGTAGCGCTTCTTCAGCGAGACCTGCAGGCTGTTGTAGTTGCTCGAATTGGATGAATCGATGTAGCGGAACGATCCGAAGCCGGGAACCGGCACCTGGTTGGTGAGGCGGTTGGGGTAGTTCTGAAAGCGCACCATGCCCAAATCGATGGCACGATTGCCCACGTAAGCCACTGAGATAACAAACGTGTTCCTGAATTGCCGTTCCAGATCCATGGTGTATTGGAGGCTGAACGGATCGGGGAAGTTTTGGCCGAGAGCGTTTGCGCTCCAGGGCAGCACCAGCGCGCCGGCTTCAATCTGCGAACGCACGGAACTCGTAATGATCGGGTAGGTCAACCCAAGGAGCGCCGCTTGCGAACTGCTCAAAATTGCGCGCGAAGGGATTAAGGCTGAGTCCTGCTCGATGTTGATTCCGGCCGCAAAGATGGAGTGCGGGCTCGTGAACAACCCGAATCCGCCGCGCAACACGGTCTTGCCCGAGCGATCAAGCATGTAGGCAAAGCCGATGCGCGGGGCGATGTTGTTCCAATCAGGATTGTATGTCGCGTCCGGGGGCAATAGCGGGCCGAAGCCCCAATTGGAGCGGTTGAAAAGCTTGCCGTTGCGCTCTTTCTGGACGGGATAGTAATCATAGCGCGTGCCGAGATTGATGGTGAGCCGGGGGTTGACTTTCCAATCGTCCTGAATAAAACCGCCCAGTTCGGGATTGAGCAGCGCGAACGGATTCACGCCGAAGTTGATGGTCACCTGGCTCGGGCGGCGCGCCAGAAGCCCGGCAAAATTAGCGTACGTAATGATCGGGATGTCGTGGTCATTTCTGCTATCGACCGCGCGTTGATAGATGAATCCGAATTTTAGAGAGTGCCGGCCCCTGTTGAGGGCGAGCGTCTGTTCGAGGCTCCAATCGTAGCCATCGAGGCCGAACGATTCGCCCGCGCCACCGGTGAGTCCGACGCCGCTAATGACGTTGTAGTTCGGCACGTTGTAAAAACCATCCAGCCGCAGCAAAGAGAGCTTGTTGTAGCCGAAGCGCGTGACGGCGACGGCATTTCCCCACGTTCGCGTGTAGATGGCGTTTCCATTGTTTGTATCGGTGCTGAAGACTCGCGTATCGATCGCGATAATGCGTGGGATGACTTGGCCCGGTTCCGAATGCGTGTAACGCAGCGACAGAGAATCCTGGCTGGTAATTTGATAATCCAGACGTCCGACGGCATGGTTGTCGGTGGAACTGGTCGACCCGGGCGCGAGATATTGGGCCGTGAGAGCCGTGGGCGAGTACGCGGCTGTCGGCTGCGGATAATACTTCAAGGTTGCATCATAGGCGGGGTTGGCCGCCAATGCCTGGGTGCGAAACAGCGGCGTGGGAACGCTGCCGGAGACCACCTGGAAGGCACGCTCCTGGAGTCCTTCATACGTACCGAAGAAGAACAGCTTGTCGTGGAGAATGGGCCCGCCGAGCGAGCCGCCGTATTGGTTGAAGGTATCGCCGGTTTTCGCCACGAGCAGCGAGTTGCGCGCGTTGTAAGCAGCCACCTGGTTGTTCGCAAACAGGCTGGCGTGAAACTGGTTTGTTCCGCCTTTCGTGATCACGTTGACATTGCCGGACATGGTGCCCGCCACTTCGGCGGGCGCGATTCCCTTGGTCACGGATACTTCCTGAATCGCGTCCGGGCTGATGATCTTGATGGTGTTGAAGTTCGAAGGCAGGCTGAGCGTGTTGTACTCGGGGTCCGCGGTGGCGCTGGTGCCGTCCACTGTGATGGTGAACGCCGAGGGTGCCATGCCGTTCATGGTGACCTCGCCTGATCCGTTCGGCGCCGCTCCGGTGTTCAAACTCAGAAGCTGCGTCCAATCGAGGCGGGCAGTGGGCAGTTGGGTGATGTTATGACTGTTCAATGTGGTTTGCTGCTCAGCGTTTACGGCGTTCACGAGCGGCGCTTCGGCCTGGACCGTGATGGTGTTGCTCACCGACCCAAGCTGCAAAGCCAGAGAGAGTTTCACGTTCTGGCCCGCTGAGAGCACAAGGCCCTCGCGTACCTCCGAGCGAAAGCCGGCCGCGCTCACCTCCAACCGGTACGTCCCGGCGGAGACTACCGGAAAACTGAATTCGCCGGTTGAGTTCGATTGCGTGGCGAGCTTGGCGCCGGTTGCTGTGTTTTCAAGCGAAGCCTGGGCGTTTGCGACTGTCGCGCCACTGGGATCGGTGACCGTCCCGTAGGCAGTAGCCGTGTTTACCTGGGCGGAAGCAGCGAAACTGAACAGAAGGACACTGAGGAAGACAAAGCCGAGGAGACGCGACATAAACCACCCGAGAATGGATTTAGTTTGCGCGGGCTCTGAGAATTTGTCAAGATAATTTTCACATTCATGCACACATTGAAGATAATATCCAGGTTCGTTCCGGTGCTCGGAATCGCCGGCTGCATTTTTCGTTTATCGGCAGGGCCGGCGACGTCCGATCGAGACACATTCCAAAACTCGATCGGTGTGATGATGGTTCGCATTCCGGCGGGCACGTTCCGCATGGGCAGCGACGAAGGGACCGGCGATTACGATGAGTGGCCGGCACATCAAGTCACCATCTCGCACGATTTTTTTATGTCGCAGACCGAAGTGACCGCGGAGCAGTTCGCCCGGTTCCGCATGGATCATCAGGAACTCGGGCCATTCCCGCCGTACGCGACTGGCATCAGTTGGGAGGATGCTGCCGCATTTTGCCAATGGCTCAGCAAGAAAGAGAAGCGGACGTACCGGCTACCGAGCGAAGCCGAGTGGGAGTATGCGGCGCGTGCTGGTTCTTCACGGTCTTTTTCAAACGGCGATCAGCCGCTGGCCGCGGGCCAGCCGAATCGCTTTGGTGTGGAGAACATGGAATCGGAAGCGCCTGAGTGGGTGCTCGATTGGTATGGGCTTTACGACCCGCGCCCGCAATTAGACCCAGTGGGGCCCGCCCACGGGTGGACGCACGTTGTGCGGGGAGGCGGCATCATGGGGCCTTATTCGAAGGGACCCTCCGGCTTCGTTCCGTATTACCGGCGTGATGCAAACCGCGCCAGCCTGCCCGGAATGTATAGCGGGCGGCATCCCATCGGGTTTCGCATTGTGGTGGCTGATATGGCTCAGACGCAGACGACAAGATCGTCTGCGCCACCGCTCTGGCAGCAGCGTGTAAAGACGCAGCCGGTTGCGCCTACTCTTGGTCCCGATTCGGCGCGGCCGTGGTTCCGGCGGCGCAACATGCTGCCGATTCCGCCGGAGGATGAAGAGCCGGAGGCCATTCGAGCGGCGGGAATCTACCCCGGCGTGTGGGGACACAATCACTCTCCGGGGATCGCGGTTCTACCGAATGGAGATGTTCTGGTGATCGAGTTTTCTGCGCCCTCCAGTTCTACCGAGTATCTGCCAAGCACCACGTTTGTCGCGATTCGGCGGCGCTTCGGTAGCGACGAGTGGGACATGCCTTCGCTCTTCTACGATTTCGCTGACGTGAACGATCAATCGGGGTTGTTGTGGAACGACAATGGATCCGTGTATTTCTTCGGAGGCGGAGTTGGCCTGGATGGCGTTCCGTTTCGCTTTCAGGTCAGCAGAGATAGCGGAGCGAGCTGGACACCACCGGAATTCCCGTTGTTGCGCGGCCCGATCGGCGGTCTCACGCCGCAGCCGATTACAAGCGCTTTTCGCGGCCCGCACGGAGAAGTGTACGTGGCGACCGACGCCGTGGGTGGCGAGTCGATGCTATGGCGTTCAACTGACAACGGACGGACCTGGACAGACACGGGAGGCCGTACGGACGGGCGTCACACGACGTTTGTTGTCCTAAGGGACGGCAGCATCCTGGGCATGGGCGGGAAGAACACGAACATCGATGGTTTTATGCCGAAATCGATTTCGCACGACGGCGGGAAAACCTGGACTCACAGCAGGACACTGTTCCCAGCGCTCGGCAGCAATCAGCGTCCATTCATTATGCGGCTCGCAAGCGGCCGGTTGTTCTTTGCATCCGACTGGCAGAGCAGGGAAGGTAAGCAGCCGGCGGGCATCACCGAACACGGCGCGTTTGTTGCCTTGAGCGACGATGAAGGTCAAACCTGGCACATCAAAACGATTCCGGGCACGTTGCCGCATGAGGCGCATGTAATGCCGAAGCGAAACGGCTGGAGTAAGGATTATCACGGTTACGGAACGCTCGGGTACACGGTAGCGGCGCAGGGGGCCAACGGGCTGATTCATTTGATTACGACGATGAACCACCCCGGTCAAGAGTTCGAACTGAATGAGGCGTGGATTCTGGCGAAAGAAAATACTGCTGAGTCGGATGCAGGTTCTTCGAAGCGTGTTAGCTTGCAGCAATTGTTTCCGGATGGGCGCGTTCAGGCGGAATGGTCTGCGAAGATCGATCGAGCGGGCTACGTTTTGGATGGCCGGGAGATCTGGCATTACGAAAACGGTTCCCAGCAATATCGAGCGACTTGGAAAAACGGCCGAAAGACGGGTCTCGAAACATATTGGGGCGAAGGCGGTCATAAACTCTGGGAATGGAATCGCCAACCGGATGGAACGGCTACCTGGACGCAATGGTGGCCTACTGGAGCGTTGAAGCATGTGTCGCATTGGATTAACGGTGTTTGCCAAGGACCAGCGATCGCTTACTCGCCGGACGGCAAAATGGTCTCGCGATATGTGTTCGAGAATGGCACACTGCGGTAGTCGATAGCTATGGGCGCGGTCCGCTGGCTTGATCTGCTGGTGATTGCTGTCTACATGGGTGTGCTGGTCTCCACCGGCTTGCGCTATTCGCGCCGGCAGACTTCCACGGATCGCTACTTCGTCGCCAAGCGAACCATTCCCGGTTGGGCCGCGGGCCTTTCGTTGTTAGCAACCCTCATCAGCAGCGTGACTTTCATCGCGTATCCGGGCTCGGCATATGCGGGGGATTGGACGAATCTGGTACCCGGCTTCATGGTGGTTTTCGTTCTGTTGGTGGCGGGCGTGATCGTCATCCCCTTCTTTCGTCACGTAGTGGGGGTTAGCGCGTATGAATATTTCGGGAAGCGGTTCGGCTATCCGGCGCGCGTGTATTCTTCTATCGCGTTTTCGCTCGGGCACTTCTCGAAAATGGGGTTTGTGTTCTATCTGCTCGCCCTGACGGTCAGCAGCATGACCGGCTGGAGCACCGGCCACGTGATTATCCTGGTGGGTTTTATTACGATCTTGTATACGCTGATCGGCGGAATTGAGGCAGTCGTATGGGCGGATGTTATTCAGGGATTCGTGTTGTGGTTCGGAATTATTATTTGCCTCGGCTTTCTGTTGTTCTTACCGGCCGGTGGGCCGAGCGCGATGTTACATCTCGCTTGGAACAGTCACAAGATCAACTTAGGGAACGCGGCGCCGGATCTTACAAAGCCCACTCTGCTGGTGATGTCGCTGTATGGCTTCTTTTATTACTTGCAGAAATACACGGCTGACCAGACCATCGTGCAGCGATATCTGGTGGCCAAGTCGGATCGCGCTGCACTGCGCGGCATTGCACTCGGCGCGCTGCTTTGCGTGCCGGTCTGGACGCTCTTCATGCTGATTGGAACGCTGTGCTGGGCGTTTTACCGTGCCGCGGGTGAGAAGCTTCCCGGTTATGTCGCCAAAGCGGACCAGGTGTTTCCGTATTTCATTACGACACACATTCCCGCCGGCTTAGCAGGCTTGTTTCTGGCAGCACTGTTTGGGGCGGCGATGGCGAATTTGTCATCAGACCTAAACAGTCTTGCGGCGATCGGCGTGGCCGATTATTACCGGGTTTGGAAACCCTCTTCGACAGAGCGGCAGCGCCTGATTGCGGCGAAATTCATCGTGGCCGCCGCGGGGCTATTGTGTATGGCGGTAGCGACCGCTCTCGTCCATACGCACGGAAGCGCTCTTTCGCTTTGGTACACGATTTCTGGAATCGTGGCGGGCGGCCTGGCGGGGCTGTTTCTCCTCGCGTTTTTGGCCGAACGCGCCAGCGCGGCCAGCGCTTATATCGGGATTGTGGCCAATATTTTGTTCACGACTTGGGCAACGCTTACACTGGCAGGTAGCCGAGTATGGGATCTGGGCCGCTTCAACTTCCCGCTGCATAGCTTTATGATCGGCGTGATCGGCCAGCTTGTGCTGCTGGGCGCCGGGTATGCAGCGAGTTTTGTGTTTCCGAATAAGGATCAGCAGAGCAGGGAAATGACGCTTTGGGGCTGGCGGCGCTCAGGCATAGCAGAACCGCGGCGGGTTGAAGCAATAAAGCCTTAATGTATGCTTGCGGGCCCTTGAAGATGCACTCCTTGCTCACGCGCGGGGTTCTGATCTAGGGGCGCTTACGGTTCCGGCTAGGTTCAGCAACTAGAACTGGAGGCGCAGGCCCATCTGGATTGCTCGGGCGCTGTTTGCCTGGCTCGTGATGGTGCCGAAGGTGGACTTTGTCGGGTCCAGGTTCGCCGCGCCAAACTGTGTCCGGTTGAGCGCGTTGAAAGCTTCGAAGCGGTATTGCAGCTTGACGCGCTCCGTGAAGTTGAAGTTCTTCAACAGGGAAAGATCGGCGTTATTGGCGCCTTCCGATCGCAGGTTGTTGAACATCTGCGGAAAGGTTCTATAGTTGTACTGGTTGGGCTGGTCGGCGGAATTTCGGTCGAATTGCGTGACGTCGAAAGCGGCGGCCAGATTCGTTGGATTGTAATGCAGGTTGCCGCCGGAGTAGATCATGTTATTCCAGCTCAACGGCGCTCCGGATTCAATCATGTAGATGGCATTCAGAGTCCAACCGCCGACGAGCGCATTAACAAGCCCGTTGGCGTTGCTCAGGAATTTCGCTCCCCGGCCAAACGGAAGATTATAGCTTCCGGTAAGCACGAAGTGATCCGGGAAATCCGAAGTCGTTTCTGTGTAGACGAGCGGACCGCCGGTTTGTAACTGGCTCGTTTCCAATTGCCGCGAATGCTCGTAGTTGATGTTGAACTGAAGTCCATTCGAAAACCGCTTCGTTATGCGCACTGCCAGCATGTGGAACCAGGCGTAACCGCCGGGTACCAGCTTCTGCGTGACATCCGTGAACTGAGGGAAGGGGCCCAACAGAGTCGCCAAGCTCGTGGTGGAACCGTTTAGCTGCGTGCCAGGCAGCAATCCAGCAAATGGGTTCCGAACCGAACTACCCATCAGGGTTGTTAATGCAGCGTCCCGGTACGGCGACATTGTCAGATATTGAAGCGGAGGAGTTCCATTGCAACTGCCGCTTGATGTGGCCGCACTCAGGCAATTGGTGTACGAGAGATTCACCTGATGAGACCCGATGTAGCCGATGTCGACCATCCAATCCTTTCCAAATTGGTGCTGGATATCGAAACTCCATCGCACGCTGTACGGCGTCTTCGGATTTGGAGTGAGAAATGTGATGTCGTTCCCGAGATAGGTATTCACGCCCAGAGACGAGCCGGTCGGCTGCTGAATGGGATTGCTCCCCAGAGGGAATGGATCCGACAGCGTAGCGGCGGGCGACAGGTAATTGTTGTTGGTGGAAACAAGCTGCGTAATTTGCGAAAAGCCCGTGGACGGGCCCGTATTGTAGTCGTTGAACGGGTTAAAGTAAATGCCGAAGCCGCCGCGAAATACGGTCCGGTTGTGAAGCTTATCGGGCGCCCAGGCCAACCCGATGCGCGGACTCACCATGACGGTTTGGGTGCTGTATCCGCTGCGATGATCCGGAGTAGCAAAAAGCAATCCGCCGGTGGGCTGGAACGCCGAGGGCGCCACCAGGACCGGGTACTTTGCGGCGCTGGCCGCATAAATCGAGGCATAAGCCGCTTCCGCCGCTTGTGTGACGGCATTGACCGCAGTGGGATCGAACCCGACGGTCTCGCGATTGTGGCTTTCGACGATCGGCGTTTCATGCTCCACGCGCAAACCCAGATTCAATGTGAGGTTGTGCTTTACCTTCCAATCGTCTTGTAGAAAGAACGCGTAATAAAAATTGCTGCTGGTTGTGGGTTCGTAAATGTCGTATTCACCGGCTGTCGGTAATCCCAGTAGCAACGAGGCCAGCGAACCGCCAAACGGCTGATTGGCCGCTCCGGTTCCGGACGTCACCCAGTTGTTGCCGAACGTGTAATATCCGGATGGGTAACCGGAATTGAACTGGCTCAGTTTATTGGAGCGAATATCCGGTCCGATCTTCAGTGTATGCGCGCCCCAGACCTTGGTCAGAGTCGCATACAGTTGGATATTGTCGAAATAGCTTGGACCGCCGTTCTTGCCGCTCAGGGTGGAGTTGATGTCGCTTAATTTGATCGCTGGCAGCACGGCTGAGGTGGCGTTTGCGCCGATATACGATGGAAAGCCCAGCGAGCCGGCATTGAAGCCGAGGCTCGGCAAAATGTTGGTCGCGTTGTCTGTCCGGCTGAAGCCTAAGCGCGCGTCCAGCACCATGGTGGGCGAAAATGTTTGAACATCGTCGAGTACGCCGCCCCACATGCCCACATCGGTTGTGGTCCCGGTCGCGATATTGCTGAAAACATTACCGCCGGTTTGGACCCAATCGCTTTGATGAAAGTCGAAGAATACTTTGTTGTTACTGCTGACGTTGTAATCCAACCGGCCCATATTGGAGAAATAGTTATCGACCGTGGGGGTCGTCGAGATGAAGTTGTTTTCTCCATCGGCCTTTCCCGGCAAATTCGGCTCGGGATAGAACTTGAGGTAAGCTAACGCAACCGGATTCAGCAACGAGTTGGGAATAACGTTTCCGGCAAACGGCTGCCGCGCTACTTTGCTTCCCGAGAGCGTCCCGGTAAACGGGTTATAGAGCTGATAGGACTTGCCTAACTTCAATAGCGCTGAAAAATCGCCACCCCGCTCGGCTGCGGTTGGAACGGTCGAAAATACAGAAGTTGGCGTGGAATCTTTGAATCCTTCGTATGCGTAGAAAAAGAACAGCTTGTCGTGTCCATTGAATACTTTGGGAATAACCACCGGGCCGCCAATGGTACCGCCATATTGGTTCTGCCGGGTTACGGGATTCTTGACGCCGCTGGCATTGTTAAACCACAATCCGGCTGCTAGCGCCGAGGTCTCGTTGAACTCGGAAAGCGTTCCGTGGAACTGATTGGTTCCGCTCTTGGTGGTGATATTCACGGTTCCGCCCGAAGTATCGCCATAGGCGGCATCCGATTCGAACTGATCCACTCGAATCTCGTTCACGGCATCCATCGATGGGCTGAACCCTGCCGTGCGGCTGCTGTCTTCCATGTTGGGCACGCCGTTCAGGAGAACCTCGTTTGAACTGGCATTCCCTCCGCCCAAGGAAAAATCGCCACCGCCGGAATTGTCGAACGGCCGGACCACCGCAAGTGCGTGCTTCTCTTTGGGCACCACTCCATACTCATCGCGTACAAAGCCAATCGGGGAGCGACCATTGCTTGGCAGATTCTCCACTTCGTGCGTCGTTAGAACCTGGCCGGACGTAGCGGTGGCGCTGTCGATCAGAGGAGCATCAGCGGTCACCAGGACCGTTTCCGCGGTGTTTCCGATCTCCAATTGCACGTTTTCCGTAACAGACTGGGCAGTCTGGATGTTGATTCCGCTATGCACGTATTTTTTGAAGCCGTGTACGGACGCCGTAATTTGATACGGTCCCGGGGTCAGAGAGGGCGCGGTATAGTACCCGTCTTTGCCGGAAGTGACTTCCGACTGCGCTCCTGTGGCCGTGTTCGTAATGAGCAGATGCACATTCGGCACCGGCGCGCCGGACGGATCGAGAACTCGCCCGGTCAAAGTGGACCGGAACTCCTGCGCAAATACGGCGTTTGCCAGATACACGAGGGATAGAAGCAACAATAAGCGTTTCACGAGGCCTCCTGTAGGTTCTTCAGGAAGTGTTGGGTCGAGTTTAACACCAGTTACATATAAAGTAAATGGTTTGACTAACTTACAGCGCTTCCATTCCGCATTGCGGAACGGAGGATAGCTCTACCAGCCGGTTATGCAACATTGGGATTGAAGTCGCGTGAAGTCATACCGAGTCATCCTTGCGTTGTTGCTGTTTGCTGCTCTTCCGGCAAGCGCCGCCATCCACGTCCATACGGATCGGGGCGCCACACCACGCGAGCAATTTGGGGCCGAGCAGTTGAAAGTTGTGGTGGCTGCTTTGCCCGCAAGTGCGGGTCCGGATGTGGAGATTTTGGCCGGCACGCGATCGTCGCCGCTGTTCAAAGAAGTTGCAGATTTAGGTGGATTTGGCCCCGGCATTCATGAGGCATTCCATCTGCTTCGTTTAGGAAATCGTCTATTCGTCGCCGGCGCCGACCCTTCGGGTGTCCTCTATGGTTGCCTCGAACTCGCGAAACGAATTCAAGCAGCGCGTGCTCTGCCTGAACGGCTCAATTTTACCGATCATCCGGCTTTTGTTTTGCGCGGCCCGTGTATCGGGATGCAGAAGTCGGAAATCACTTATGACGGCGCGATGTACGACTACCGCTACACGCCTCAGGAGTTTCCCTTTTTCTACGATAAGGCGCTTTGGATTCGGTACCTCGATTTTCTTGCCGATAACCGCCTGAATACTTTGTATTTGTGGAACGGGCATCCGTTTACCTCGTTGCTCAAGCTACCCAAGTATCCCGAAGCCCAGGAACTCTCAGACGAGCAGTTACAGCAGAACATTGCGATGTTTCGCTGGCTCACAGCGGAAGCGGATAAGCGAGGCATTTGGGTGATTCAGGCGTTCTACAACATTCATCTGTCGCACGCATTCGCTAGGGCGCATGGCGTGCCGTTCCACCAGACCACACCTACGCCGCTCGCGAGCGAATACACGCGCTATTGCATTTCGGAGTTCATCAGCAACTATCCACATGTGGGCCTCATGATGACGCTCGGCGAGGCGCTGGGGCCTCAATATGGGGCAGAGTGGCTCACCAAAACAATCATTCCTGGCGTCAAGGACGGAATGCGAGAGCTGGGCACCGAGGAAGAACCCCCCATCATCGTTCGGGCGCACGCCACCAATATTGAAGCCGCGATGAAGGCCGCGCTTCCGCTTTATAAGAACATTTACACGATGTGGAAGTGGACGGGCGAGTCTCTTACCTGGATCGATATCCGCGGCGATGTTCTGAAACGGCATGAGATGCTGGTCCACCTCGGTGCTACCCACATCGTTAACATCCATCTGCTCTCAAATCTCGAGCCGTTCCGTTGGGGTGACCCGGAATACATCCAGAAAGTTCTACTATCATGCCAGCGGATTGGCATCAAAGGGCTGCACTTCTACCCATTGCGCTATTGGGAGTGGCCTGTTACCGCAGATAATCCTCCCGAGCTGCAAATCGACCGGGATTGGATCTGGTTTGAAGCCTGGGCACGATATGCCTGGAATCCGAATCGCGATCCGGCGGCCGAGCGCGAGTACTGGATCGGCCGGATCGCGGAGAAATACGGCACGCGTCAAGCTGGCGCTCACATTCTGGATGCTTATGAGCAGTCCGGTATCTGCGCTCCCAAGCTTTTGCCGCGAGTCGGCATCACGGAAGGAAATCGCCAGTCACTCACCCTGGGCATGCTGATGCCCCAGTTGATTGATCCCGAGCGCTACAATCCGGCCACTACGCTCTGGACCGCCGATGCGCCGCCTGGCGAACGCCTGGCCGATTACGTTCGACGCGAGTGGGAACATCTTCCTCAGCAGGGCGAAACCCCGATCGGTGTGGTGCAGGAAGTGGTCGCCTCTGCAACCCAGGCCGTACGCTCGGCCGAGGCGGCGCGTCCTTATGTTACTCGCAACCAACACGAATACGAACGCTTCCTGAACGATATGCGCTGCGTTCAAGCCGAGATGCAGTATTACGGGGCCAAGACCCGGGCTGCCGCTCTTGTCCTCCGCTACGGTTACAGCAACGACGTTCACGACCTGAAGAACGCTCTGCCGCTGCTCGAAGAGAGCGTCGCGTATTTTCGCAAACTGGTAGATCTCACGAACGCCACGTACCGCGCGGGGCCCAGCGTAGACAGCGTCTCGCGGCGCATCCCGTTTCTCGGCGGTCCCGGGCGTTACACGCACTGGCGCGATTGCTTGCCGGCCTATGAAAAAGAGTTGAACGAGTTCAAACGCAACCTGCATGTGTTAGAAACTTCTGGCGCGCAATCTGCCGGCGCGCAAACGTTCCAGGCGTTTCCCGGTGTTACCGTCAAGTTGACAGGGACCGCCGGGCAACTCTTTGAGGTGGAGCCCGGGGCGAAGTTATTCATCGATAAAAATACAACAGCGGAGCGCGTTGCTCCCGAACTGAAGGGGCTTACCGGAATACGGATCTCTTGGAAACAGGCGCAAAAGGAAGGTGTGCGATTGCAGTTCGATCTGCCCGAGCCGGCGCAGATTTTGGTCGGGTTTTATCGAAGCTCAAAGAAAGACCGGTCCGCCGCACCTCCCATCGACGAATGGAACCCGGTGCTACACAATGCAGTCACTTCCGCCGAGGCGCCGGCCTTTACCGTCTATGCTCATGCTCTGCCGGTTGGCGAGAACGATCTGGATTTTGGACTGGGGGCTTATGTTGTCTTCGGCTTTATAAAAAAAGACGTGCAACTTCAACCGCGTATGGTCTTCTTCTCCGGTCCCGATGCGACGCGGCATCCGGATCTGGATTGGTTATTTGAGTAAAGTGCAAAGAGTGTTCGTGCTTTGCTTTCTTGCCGGCGCCTTGCATGCTGCGCCGGCATTACACATCACCCACGAGTTTACGAACACAAACGCCCAAAGCCTGATTGGCCTCCCGACGGGCACCCATAAAACGATTGTCGATAAGCAAGGCAATTTGCACTGGTCGCACTGGAGTCTTCAACGGAAGCCGCTCGACTCTCCCTTTGGATTTAGCGGCCAACTCGATGGAGCGTTGATCATTGGGAGCAGCTTGGAAACGGCCGGGAGCGCTACGGCTTTCAACGCGGAGAGTCAAAGCCTCTACAAAGGCCGCTATCCGTTCGTAGTTACACAGTTGCGTGCAGGCAATCTAAGTTTGGAGGAACTGGCATTTTCCGCGGAGAGCGAGAATCAGGGACTGGATATAGTTCGGCTGCAGTGCACCAATCCCGATTCTGAACCGGCAAAAATCGGGCTGCAGCTTAGCGGAAAGTGGCGAAACCTTCCGGCCTATGCCAATCAGAATGCT
This sequence comes from Bryobacteraceae bacterium, assembly GCA_035651215.1. Lineage (GTDB taxonomy): Bacteria > Acidobacteriota > Terriglobia > Bryobacterales > Bryobacteraceae > Bog-105. Next base: position 33,017 of record DASRGE010000049.1, on the reverse strand, counting down.
TTAGTAACCCACAACGGATATCTGGTTGCGTTCGTAGAGGGCCAGGGCGTAAGCTTCGCCTCGAAACACAACGGACTCACTCTGGACGGGCAGTGGTCGATCCCGGCCCGGTCCACACTGACGCTTTGGCTGAAGCTGCCGTACGATTTTCGTGCGGCAAATCGTGCTGAACTGCCTGACATTTCCGGACCGGCGCTGCTCGAACAAGCAGAGCAATCCTGGCAAACCATATGGAGCAAAGGAATCCACATTCAGCTTCCTGAAAAAGAGTTGGAAGACTTCTTCTATTCTTCCTTTGCTTACGTCTTGATTCTTACGGAGCGAGACCGCTCGGGCGATCTCTGGATTCTGGATGGACCTGCCGGATACCGCCAATTTTGGGGACGTGGCGAGTATTTTCAGGCTCGCGCGCTGGATCTTCTGGGCAATCTCGGCCTGTCCCGCGATTCGATCGAACATGCCTTCCGCATTCAGATGGATGACGGCGAGTGGGATGGGCCTCCCATTAGCGGCTGGCCGTCGTGGGACAACAGTGGCGGCAACGCAGGGGCGGCTTGGGACTACTATCTGTTCACTAAAGACCGGAACTGGCTGGCGCAGGCGTATCCGCACTTGCGCGCCGCTGCGGACTGGATTCGCTATCATCGCGCGGAGAGCGACCTCGAAATAGGTGATGTTCCGCCGGGAGCAAAGCCAATCCGCCGCGAAATTCCATGGAGTTGCAAGCCGGAAACGAGTCCTCCATTGCAACCCGGAGAAAAACCCTATTGGTCCGGTCTGTTGCCCTGGGGGTATGGCGACAGCGGATTACCCGAAGGCCACGCATTCGCGCATAACTTCTTTTGCCTGTACGCGGTCAAATGCGCGCTGAATGCGGCCAAGAAACTGAATCACGAGGAAGATGCAAAGTGGCTTTCGGCTGAATATCAAAGTTACAAACTGGCCATCTTGCAAGACATTCAACGGGCTCTGAAGCTGGAAAAGAAATCGCCGGCGTACCTGCCTGCGATGCCAACGGATCCCGAAGCCGCGTGGTCCCAGAGTTTTGTAGCTGTGTATCCGGCGGAACTTTTCTCACCGGATGATCCGCTGGTCACCGGTTTGCTGACGCAAGTGGAACGGACCGAGCGTCAGGGATTACCGACTAACATGGCATGGCTGGGTTTTAGCGGCGTCTGGCCGGGAGAGTCAATGAATGTGGCGGAAACGTATCTGCGCAGAGGCGAGATACAAACGGCCGCCGATATGTTAGTTGCGGCGCTGAATCACTCCTATTACACAAACGTCTGGAAAGAAGAGATCCGCGTCGACAAGACTCTTCCGGTCGCTTGCCTCAATTCGCATAAGAATCTGGATAACCAGGCGGGTACTGGCGATATGCCGGAAGCCTGGGGCAACGCCAACATGGTCGACCTCTTGCGGGATATGCTGCTAATCGAAAACAACGAAGCCCTGCACGTGTTGAGCGGGATTCCCGCAAGCTGGATTGGTGTGGGGCAGGAAATTGGGGTCGGGGATGCCCCGACAACGCTAGGCGGCAAGATTTCATTCCACCTGCGTTATCCGAGCGCGGGCAAAATGACACTCGATTTCATGCCGCTTGCGAACGGAGTGAACTTAGTCGCTCGTTTTCCCATCGAATCCGGACAGAAGATCGCTTCCGCCCGCATCGATGGCCGTTCCGTGACGACCTTCTCTGACGATACCGTGAGCGTGAAGCACGCTCATGCGCCGATCCGGATAGAAGTGGAATTCCAATGAATCACTCAAAGCTGCGGATAGCGCTGCTCGGAGCCGGCGGTAAGATGGGCTGCCGCCTCACCGACAATTTGCGCAAAACGGATTACGAAATACGTTACGTAGAAATTAGCGAGCGCGGCAAAGCGGCCTTGGCCGAACGCGGCATCTCGCCCGTTCCAGCCAAGGAAGCAGTCACTGAAAGCGATATTGTCGTCCTGGGTCTGCCCGACAATCGCATTGGCAGCGTGACCGCTGAACTCGCGCCCCATTTCCGGCGCGGCGCCATGCTGGTGGCGCTCGATATCGCCGCTCCGCTTGCAGGAGTGCTTCCGAAGCGCGAAGACTTGAGCTACTTCATCACCCATCCGTGCCATCCTTCGATATTCGGCAATGAAGACGATCCGGAGCACCGCCGGGACTTCTTCGGATTTTGCGCGCCGCAGAATATTGTTTGCTGTCTCATGCAGGGTCCTGAAGAAGCGTATGCGTTAGGAGAGCAGGCTGCTCGTGCCCTCTATGCGCCGGTTCTTCGCTCACACCGCTGTACGCCGGTCCAGATGGCCATTCTCGAACCGGTGCTCTCGGAAACTGTGCTTGGTACGTGTCTCACAGTCATTCGCGAGGCCATGGATGAAGCCGTTCAGCGCGGCGTTCCCGCCGAGGCCGCGCGAGACTTCCTTCTGGGTCACATTAAAGTAGAACTCGGGATCGTGTTCCAGGAATTCGAAGGTGCCACATTTTCAGATGGCGCGTTGCAAGCCATCGAAGCCGCCAAAACCCGCCTGTTCCGGCCCGATTGGAAGCGCGTGTTTGATTCGGATTCGATGATGGAGAGCATCCGGCAAATCACGGGGACAACAGCCAGGTAGAATGGGTTCGCTAGACTACCCAAGTTGATCCTCTTCGCGGCGCTCGTTTTATTCCTTCTCTTCGTCTGTCCCCAGTGCCGCGCGCTCGATCCGGCGCTACTTATCTCCCAATATCAAAAGCAGCACTGGCAGATGGAAAACGGCCTGCCGCACAACTATGTCTTCACCATCCAGCGCGCTCCGGACGGGTATCTGCTCGTCGGGACGGATGAGGGTCTGGCCAGATTCGATGGGATGCGGTTTACTTCATACGATCTCGACCCGTGGCTCGGACTTTCCAAGAAGTGGATCCTCTCCATGCTAATTGCGCGCGATGGCAGTATCTGGACGGGAACCTTTGATGGAAAGCTGTACCAATGGCGGAACGGTAACGTTGTCACCCAATTCGACGAGGGTTCGTCGATCTTCGACATCGCGGAAGATAGCAGCGGACGAATTTGGGCTAGTACCAGAGATGGCGTTATTCGATTGCGTAACCAGAACACCACTTCTGAACATCAAATCGAGCTGCGGCGCCCTCCCGATACGGCGTGGAATGTCCTGACGGTCTCCCCAGATGGTGCTATTTGGGTCGTGACCATGGACGGGTTGTACCGTTCAGACGGAGATGCTCTAAAGTGCGTTGCTCGGAGTGGCTCCCGATACGGCCAGATATTCTCGGTTCGCTCCGGCGCCGGGAGTGTGCTGGTCGGCACATCGCGTGGATTGTACTTGGTTGCGGATCGCGACGGCGGTGGGACGCTTGAACGAGTATCCGGAGTGCCGGGTCCCGTGGTTGCGAGCTTACAAGATCGTGATGGCAACATTTGGGCCGGTACCTGGGGCAAGGGGCTTTACCGGAGAAACGCAAAAGGCATCCAACAGTGGTCGTCGCGTGACGGACTTGCTGATGATTTCGTGCGTCAGCTTTATGAAGATAACAGCGGAAATCTTTGGGTTGGCCTACGTGGCGGCGGATTGAACCGTTGGAAAAATCCCACGCTCGTGCCGTTCGGCATCGAGGAGGGTCTGCAAGGCGATTATGCAAGCACCGTAACTGTAGATCCGAAGGGCCGCACCTGGTTGGGAACATGGCGCGGAGGTTTGTACCGTTTCAATGGCAAGTTGCTGCCGCAGCCCACTCCTGTTTCGACTTTGTTTTTCACCGTGCGGACGCTGGCCTTTGACAAAGCCGGCCATGTCTGGACGGGCAATTGGGAAGGACTTTCGTGCTGGGACGGTACGCGCTACACGCACTTCGCCGGCCCCGAAACCCCGTACCATCACATCTCCGTGATTTTGTTCGATCGCAAGCAACGTTTGTGGATTGCGACCTCCGACAATGGCCTCTTTCTTTTTCCGCGAGGGCGTCCCGAAGGAACAGCGGTTGCGCACCTCCTTTCGCACACCGAGATCACCTCGCTTGTGGAAGATGCGAGCGGCAAGCTCTGGGTGGGAACGCCTGCGGGCGCTGGATGGATTTCTGGATCGGATGCAGATAGTTATCACCAATTGCCGAAAACGCGCGGCGAAGCATTTACTGGTCTATCGCTGGACGTGCAGCAACGGGTATGGGGCTGCACACTGGGCGGTTCGCTTTGGAAGCTCGACGCAAATGGCGGGGAATCGCTCGGCGCAAACGCGGGATTGCCGGGCTATCCTCTTTACCTTGCTATCGACGATGGCCGGGGAGCCATGTGGATCAGCACCCCTCGCGGAATCCTACGCATTCCAACCGAGCGAATTCAGCAGGCCATGCGTGGCGTCCTCAGGAGAGTAGATTACCGGATCTTCGATCGTGAGGACGGCATGCGTACCATCGAATGCCATCACCAATCGCAACCCGCTGGCACCCGCGATGCCAACGGTTTTCTTTGGTTTCCCACCAGCCGAGGTTTTGTTCGCATCGATCCCAAGGTTATCTATCAACCGGCCAGAGCGCGCGATGTGCGGATCGAAGAGTTGACAGAGGACGGGGAAGCTGCGCCGCTCGAAAACTCGCGCTTCGCCCCGGGCCCGCACGCGATTGAAATAAGATTCACCGCGCTCGAATTCAGCTCTCCTCAAAAACTGCGGTTCAGGTACCGCATGGAAGGGTTGGAACAGGACTGGAATTGGGATAGAGGCTCGCGACTGGCCCGTTATACTCGTCTGCTTCCCGGGCGATACGCGTTTCAGGTGATGGCAGCCATCGGCGATGGGCCTTGGAGCCAAGCCCAAACCCTGGATATCGAGCAAGCGCCGGAATTCTATCAGACGAAGTGGTTTGAAATCCTAATGGTAATGGCCGGTCTAGCGGCCGCCACCCTGATCTTTCGATGGCAAATGCATCTTTTCCGCCAGCGCTATTTCGCCGTAACCGCCGAGCGGAACCGGATTGCCTGCGAGTGGCACGACACATTATTAGCTGGCTTTTCCGCTATTTCTCTGCAGCTCGAAGCTGCCCTGCTGGACCGCGGGCAAATGTCGGAACGCGTGCGGGAGATTTTGAACGTAACTCGTAAAATAGTCCAACACTACAGGGCCGAGGTGCGTCGCGTTATCTGGGATCTGCGCGAAAGCGCCACGGGTGAAAAGACGCTGCAGAAGGCCGTCGCGACAGCACTGCATCAGACTGTGGAAGGCCGCGGTATCGCCTATGAACTGAACGTGACCGGAGCGGAAACCGATCTATCCAAAGAAGTGGAGCACAATTTATTGCGCGTATGTCAGGAGGCGCTTTCAAACGCTGTTCGCCACGGAATGCCGAAGCGTGTCCGTATATCTCTGCAGTACGCGGACGCAGGCATAACCATGCGTGTGGAGGACGATGGAAGCGGCTTCGACCCGGAGGCAATTCGCGTCCTGGAAAACGGACACTTCGGATTAACGATCATGCAGGAGCGTATGCGGCGATTTGGAGGAACGCTGATACTGAAGAGTGCGCCGGGAAAGGGAACGGTCGTGGAAGCCAGCCTTCCCCGAGTAAATAAGTGAAGCTGCCCCATGACTGAGCGAATCCGGATTCTGGTTGTCGAAGATCAATTCTTTTTCCGTCTGGCATTGCGCAGCATGGTCGATGGACGCGGCGATATGACGATCGTCGCGGAAACATCGAAGTCTCGTGAAGCGCTTCCCCTCTATAAGGAGCACCGGCCCGACGTGGCCATCATCGATCTGCGCCTGCCGGACGTCTCCGGCTTCGAAGCCATTGCGGAAATCCGGCAGCATGATCCAAAAGCGCGCCTGCTGGTTTTGAGCAATTACGAGGGTAGCGAAGACATCCATCGTGCTCTGCGGGCGGGGGCGGTCGGTTATCTGACGAAAGATGCTGGGGGCGAGGATCTTGTACAAGCGATTTTGGCCGTAGCGCAGGGCAAACGATATTTGTCGCCTGCCGTGGCCGCTACACTATCGGCGCGCCTTGTCGGGGATGATCTCACTGAGCGCGAACGCAACGTCTTGCAATTGCTGGCGGAGGGATGCAGCAACCGTCAGATTTCGAGCCGGCTCAAAATTTCCGAGAATACTGTTCGTATTCATCTGGGCCATATCTTCGACAAATTGCAGGTGGAAGACCGAACGCAAGCAGTTTTGGCCGCCATCCACCGGGGACTGGTTCACGTTGAGTGACGCCCTTTCACATAGTCCTTTTGAACTATCCACAAATAGCTCAAACCGCAGACGACGAAGCGCGCAATCCGAGTAATTCTATTTAAAGCAGTCTCGGCCATCCAGTTGCGGCCCGGAGGATTCATGTTGAAGCTCGCTTTTCTGTTTTTCTTATCCGGTGCGGTCGCCGTGTTCGCGCAAGAGGGGCGGGGAACTATTGAAGGAACCGTTACCGATCCGTCGGGTGCTCCCGTTCCTGCAGCCAAGGTTTCTATTACGAATTCGGAAACAAACGTCAGCATCGTCACGCAAACGAATGGACAGGGGTACTATTCCTCGCCGGCGCTGGTCGTTGGAACTTACCAGGTCGCCGTTGAACAACAAGGTTTCGATCGCGAAGTACACACGGACATTCGCCTTCAAGTCGATCAGCGCGCAGAGGCCGATTTTTCACTCAAATTGGGGCAAGTGGGGCAATCGGTCGTCGTCACGGGCGACGTGCCGTTGGTGAACACCTCGGATGCGACCGTGGGACAGGTCATTGAGAACAAGCGCGTTGAGGAATTGCCGATCAACGGCCGGAGCGCTTTCGCCCTGATCGGACTGGCGGCGAACGTAAAATCTAACGCAGGCCCAACCCAGAGCGGATTTGCCGATCGCGGCACAAACCTGAGCGCATTCAGCATCAACGGCGGACCCACGGCGACCAATTATTTTCTGGTAGACGGGATGGTCGCGATTCAGAGCTACTATCCCGATCTGAATGCCGATTTAGCTGTGGATGCCGTGCAGGAGTTCAAAGTGCAATCGGGGACTATGTCGGCGCAGTATGGATTGACGGCCGGCGGAGTTATTAATGTTGCGACGAAATCGGGGACCAATCAACCTCACGGATCTCTTTATGAGTTTGTCAGAAACAACGATTTCGATTCGCGCAACACGTTCGCCAGCAGCGTGGCGCCGTTTCACTATAACCAATACGGTCTCGCTCTCGGCGCGCCGGTAATCATTCCCAAACTCTACAATGGACGCAACAAAACGTTCATTTTCGGCAACTGGGAACAGTGGAACTACAGTATGGCGAGTTTCCCCATCACCTCTGTTCCGACTGGCGCACAGCGCGCCGGAGACTTTTCTCAAACGTTCGATGCCTCGGGCCGGCAGGTTCCGATCTACGATCCGGCGACCACCGTGCCGAACCCCGCAGGCAGCGGCTTTGTGCGCGGTGTGTTTCCGGGAAATGTCATTCCCACGAATCGTCTCGATCCGGTTTCCGTGAACATTCTCGCTTTTTATCCGCTTCCCAACCGCACGCCCACAAACGCCTTTACAAACGCCAACAATTACATCGGCGATGTCACGAATACCAGAAGAATGCAGCAGTACACCATTCGCGTGGACCAGCACTTTTCGGACACCGATTCGATGTTTGCCCGTTACACTTATTTTCACCACTTCGATGACAACGGGGCGCAATCGCCGTGGCCGAGCCCAGTCGTACGCGATCGCAACGACAATTTCGAAACAAGAAATTCCGTGGTTTCGGAAACACACATCTTCTCGCCGTCTGTCGTGAATGAGGTGCTGATTGGAACCGCGCGCCAATACTTCCCGTTTCAGGTAGACAGTTTTGGCGGCGGCTGGCCTCAGAAACTAGGCTTACCGGCGAGCGTTCCGCCGACTGCATTCCCCAACGTGAACAACGGGCTGACCGGATTCCCCACCCAGACCGTTGGGCTCCGCGGTGCGCTGACCTGGCAGTTTGACGATCATGTCACAATTGTGCGCGGCAGCCACAACATAACCACAGGTTTAGAGTACCGGCTGCTCTTCGGCAACAATTATCAAACTAGCTCTCCCTCCGGCACATACAATTTCGCGCAAGGACTAACCGGCAACCCTCAACTGCAAACAGGTACAGGCAGCAGCTTTGCGACATTTATGCTCGGCGATGTTAGCAGCGCATCAGTGACCACGCACATCGGCGAGTCGGAGAAAGGATACGCCTTCGCGGGCTTCATTCAAGACGATTGGCGGACGACCAAGAATTTGACGCTGAATCTGGGGCTGCGCTACGACTACCAGGCGCCCCCTTATGAACGCAATAACGGATTGAGTAACTTCTTTCCTGGAGTCATCGATTCGGTGAACGGATTACGCGGGGCGGTAGTTTACGAAGGCATAGGGTTTCACGGCGGAACGTTTAATCCGGACTACACGAATTTCGGCCCTCGATTTGGGTTCGCCTACGATGTCGGCGGCCACGGAAAAACCGTCATCCGCGGCGGATATTCCATCTACTATCCCGACATCTTCAACGTACAGTACTTCGGCAGCACCAATGGCTTTTCGACGACGACCACGAACTACAACCCGCCAGGAAATAATACGAATCTTCCTGCATTTCTCTTTCACAACGGCTTGCCCAGCCCTCCGGTTCAGCCGCAGGGAAGCGCGCTTGGGCCGGCAGCTTTTCTTGGGCAGGCGGTCACCATCGATCAGCGGAACCAGCGGACGCCCATGTCTCAACAGTGGGACTTCGATATTCAAAGGCAATTGCCCGGTGAATGGATTATCGATATCGGATACGCAGGAAATCATGGTACGCATCTCGTATCCGGCAACTATGACCTGAATCAGTTGACGCCTCAGCAGTACGCGACGCTGAAGACGACTCTGCAAAGCACCGTACCCAATCCGTACGCCGGGATCGTGCCGGGCGCACTCGGAGCCGCGCGAATTACTTTGCAGCAGTCGTTGGCAGCCTTTCCGTATTACACCTCGGTCTCGGTGCGCAATCCGCACATGGGGAACTCCATCTACCATGCCGGATTGATCCGCGTAGAAAAGCGCTTTAGCCAAGGATTGACGTTTCTCGCCTCATATACCAAAGGAAAACTGATCGACGACAGCGTAGCGTCTCCCATCACCTTCGGAAACGTCGAGCAGGTAAGCACAGTCTCCTACCAAAACGGTCTGTACAACCGCCGGGCCGAGCGGTCGCTCGATCCAACAGATGTTTCCCAGCGGCTGGTGCTGAGCGGAGTCTATGAGATCCCGGTCGGCAAGGGAAAGAAGGTAAACATTTCGAGCGGCCTCCTCAATGCTGTGATCGGAGGCTGGCAGTTGGACTCGATCGCGACCATGCAGACCGGCGTGCCGGTGGCCGTTTCCGGAGCGAACAATAATCTGGCCACGCGCCCTAACTCCACCGGGCGATCCGCAAAACTGAGTAACCCGACGGCAGCCGAGTGGTTCAATACATCCGTGTTCGTGAACCCACCGAGCTACATCTACGGGAATCTTGGACGCGTGCTGCCCGATGTGCGGAATCCCGGAATCGTTCAAATCGATCTTTCTGTCATTAAGAACTGGAGAATCAAAGAGCGCGGCAACCTGCAGTTCCGCGCGGAATCCTTCAATGTTGTCAATCACGTGAACCTCGGGCTTGTAAGCGGCAGCTTTTCGCCCGGTCCGAATGGCTTGAATACCAGCGGCACGTTCGGCACGATCACCTCGGCGCGGATGCCCAGAAACATACAACTCGGTATGAAGCTAACGTTCTGAACTGTAGCAACATGATTCGAAGTTCTGGAGAGGCTGCCGGAAGAACACTGCGGCTTGTCTCCCTCAACACGGACCTGGCAATTGCCGGCGGCGGCATCGCCGGTGTGTGTGCCGCCATCACGGCCGCCAGAGCAGGGATTTGCGTTGTTTTGCTGCAGGACCGGCCGGTGCTCGGCGGCAATGCCTCCAGCGAGGTGCGTTTGTGGATCCTGGGCGCCACGTCGCATATGGGTAATAACAACCGGTGGGCGCGTGAAGGCGGCGTAATCGATGAAATTCTGGTCGAGAACCTGTATCGCAATCCGGAAGGAAATCCGCTGATTCTCGATACCATTCTGCTCGAAAAAGTTCATGCCGAAAGAAACATCACGCTGCTGTTGAATGTCCCGGTGGACGAAGTCGAAAAGAGTGATGAGGTGCAAATTCGCGCGGTCACGGGCTATTGCTCCCAAAACCAGACGAAATACCGCGTGGAGGCTCCATTGTTCTGTGATGCTTCCGGAGATGGCATTGTGGGTTTCCTCGCCGGCGCAGCATTTCGGATGGGCAGCGAAGGACGCGATGAGTTTGGGGAAGGTATGGCCCCGCCGAAAAGCACGAATGAACTACTTGGCCATTCGCTGTATTTCTACAGCAAAGACGCGGGCAGACTGGTTCGCTTCATCCCGCCCTCATTTGCGTTGCAGGACATCACGAAGATTCCGCGCTATCGCGACATTCGCGCATTCGATTCGGGTTGCCGCTTCTGGTGGCTCGAATGGGGCGGCACACTCGACACGATCGCCCAAACCGAAGAGATCAAATGGGAACTATGGCGTGTCGCCTACGGCGTATGGAACTACATCAAAAACTCGGGGCAATTTCCGGAAGCCGAAAACCTCACGCTCGAATGGATTGGCACCATTCCCGGCAAACGAGAAAGCCGGCGCTTCGAAGGGGATACGATGCTCACCCAGCAGGATCTCGTAGAGCAGCGCATCCATCCCGATGCCGTTTCGTTCGGTGGTTGGGCCATCGATCTTCATCCGGCTGAAGGAGTGTACAGCAACCGGCCTGGCTGCGCACAGTGGCACTCCAAAGGCGTGTATCAGATTCCGTATCGCTGTCTCTACAGCAAAAATATCGAGAACCTGTTTCTGGCCGGACGCATCATCAGCGTCTCGCATGTAGCGTTCGGATCCACGCGCGTCATGGCGACGTGCGGCCATAGTGCGCAGGCGGTTGGAATGGCCGCGGCCCTGTGTCATGAAAACGGTGTAAAACCGCGCCAGCTACTCGAAACCTGCCGCATGCAGGAGTTGCAGCGCCGGCTTTTGCGAGCCGGACAATATATTCCCGGCATTGCGTTAGAAGATCCAGCGGATCTGGCGCGCGCGGCGCGAATCACTGCTTCCAGCCGGTATGTGTTACATGAATTCCTGCCGAACGATGAAACGCTGCGGCTCGACGCCTCGCGCGCCATGCTGCTGCCCATCCCGGCAGGAGTGTTGCCGAGCGTGACTTTTCTTTGTTCGACAAACAAGTCTACACAACTCGAAGCGCAAGTGCGCGGCTCATCGAAGCCGGAAAATTTCACCCCGGACGTTGTACTTCACAGTGAGACCTTCTCGTTGTCTCCCGGGGCTACACAAGAAGTTCAGATCAGACCGGCCCTTTCGGTTCCCAACGATTGTTACGTCGCGTATTGTCTGATGGAAAACCAGGTCGTCACTGTCGCTGCGAGCCAATCACGAGTGACTGGCGTCCTGGCTCTCTCGCACTCCCAAAATCCGGCCGTTGCGAAGGCGGCGACACAGAACGCTCCAGCGAAAAGCGGCATCGAGTCATTTGAATTCTGGTTGCCGGGCCGCCGCCCTGGTGGAAAAAACCTCGCCATCCGCGTGGAACCGAAACTCGACGTTTTCGGCCCGGAACATCTGGTGAACGGAGTAGCGCGGCCCACCTTGCGCTGTAACGCCTGGGTCGCCGATCCCAATGATCCTCGCCCAACCGTAACGTTCCGCTGGCCGGAAGTCTGCCGCATCCGGCATGTCGAAATCACATGGGACACCGATTATGACCACCCGATGGAATCCGTGCTGATGGGGCATCCCGAGCGGGAAATCCCTTTCTGTGTGCGCCGCTACCGCCTCGCAACCGATCAACGCGTTTTGTTTGAAGGCGAAAATCACCTGACCCGCACCTCCCTCCAGTTGGACGAGCCAGTGACAACGAACATATTGAACATTGAAGTTCTGGAGACCCGTGGATTACCCGCCACAATCTTCGAAGTGAGGATTTATGAAGATTAAGTTCGCCGCGTTCGCATTCATCACCGCAGTTATCACCGTAACGCACGCAACTGCACAGACAAAACTGACCGGATCCTTTCCGCCTTCGGGTTACCGCCTGGCGTGGTGGGACGAATTCAACGGCCACTCTCTGGATGCCGAAAAATGGATGTATCGCACAGACGTAAAAGCGTCGAGTTCGCAAATGCCGCAAAACGTGACCGTCAAAGACGGAAATCTTGTGATCTGGATGCGAAAGCAGAACGACCGCGGCAAGCAATACACCGGCGGCGGCGTCATCAGTAGACGTGCGTTCCACTACGGCTACTTCGAGGCGAGGGCCAAACTTTTCGGAGGCGCGGGCTGGCACGAATCGATATGGGCGATGGCCGTGACCGATGGAAGCACCACCTATCCGCCGAACATTCGCACCGAAATTGACGGGCTCGAATTCGATTCCGACACCACCTGGAAGGGCCGCATGGGCCTGATCATCTGGCAAGGTCCTTCTCACAGCGAGAACCGAAGCTGCACGGCAGGAGTAGGCCGCGGACCTCTCGGCGTTGACGCCACGACAGGCTTTCACACCTATGGATTCGAGTACACCGAGCAGAAGGTGAAGTACTATCTCGACGGCGATCTACGCTGCGTTTTCGACTATCCGCCGTCGCAAGGCGAGCACGACAACATCAACCTGTGGCTCACGGCCATCGGGTATGAGAAGCACGGCATCACTATCGACACATCGAAACTGCCCGGCCAGATGCTGGTGGACTTCGCAGCGTTTTACCAAAAGGAGACGCCGCATTGAACCGATTGCTTCTGAGTCTGGTGCTCGTCAGCGCGGCTTGGGCGCAAACCATCGATATCGAGGCGGGAAATACCCGGCTCACAATGGAGGGCTTGCCGTTGCGGATCACGGTGGAACAGGGAGGAACCACAGCCCTCAGGGCCCATCCCGATGGCGGTTTGCTGTTAGGCGATCCCGATCATCCCGAGCCTGCGAGCATTGTTGCTCAACCGGCCGACGTGAATGGCCACCCTGTTCTTACGGTTCGCACCGTTTCCGGGAAAACCGCGCGCGTCACGCTCAAAGTCACAACGCACCAGATCGATTTCGTCGTGGTGCCCTCCGAACCGGAAGCGGTGCTCCTGCGTTTCGGTCCGCTCAGCCCCGGTTTCGGTTTGGGCGATCACGCGGTCGTGGGCCGGCCCAGCTTTAATACCGATATCACCGGCTACAGCAACGATCATTTTCTATCGGGCCAAGGTCTCAGCCGCATGGTCTCCAATTTCGTCATCTATCCGAAACAGAAAGTCGCCTTCCTGGTTTGGGAGCCGCAAAGCAAGATGGTTCGCAGTACCGCCGAAGAATGCACGCAAGGCTCGCGCCTTGTCCGCGGCTCCGTGCGTTTCAGTATCTTCCTCGGAACGCCGCGGGAGATCTATCGTCAGTTCCTCGAATCGCGTAATCTGTACGGCTATCCCGTGATGAAGCCGAAATACGATTTTTTCGGGGTGGGTTGGGAGGCGTTCGGCGCACTGGCATGGGACACCAGTCAAAAGACCGTTACAGAAAACGTCGACCATTATCTACGCGACAGATTTCCCTTGAACTGGATGGTGGTGGGGTCGGGATTCTGGCCCAACGAAGACCCGCGCATGCACGAAACCACGAGTTTCGGCTTGTACGATCACGAGCGCTATCCAGATCCCAAAACATTCATCGCGCACTTTCACGCCGAAGGCTTGAAGTATTTTCAGGGCCTGCGCACCACGTTCATCACGGATGGTCCGTTTGCTTCAGAGGGAATGAAGAACAATTACTTCATCGAGGAGGACGGCCATCCCAAAATCATGAAATTCGCTTGGCCGAAGAGCCCCATTTACTTCCTCGATTGGCGAAAACCGGAAGCCGTCAATTGGTTCGTCGACCTGGTGCATAAGTGGACCGCCTTCGGCGTCGATGGCTACAAAGAGGACGTTTATGGCTTCGGCCACTACGAGCTCGGCGACGACAAGCTCGACGCCGTCGACCAGGCGCTCATGCGCGAAGGCCAATATATTATGGGCCGCAACGACTATCTTGGCTCGCCTGCGGATCTGCACCGCATCAACGATTTCAATTACGATCAAAACCAGGATCGCGGTCCGGTCAACGCATTAGCGCTGGCTTATTCGGGGCTGCCGCTGATCTATCCCGATATCGTCGGTGGAACCTTCGGGGAAGGCCACTTCGATCTGAAAGTAACGCCCCGCATGAAGACTTACATGATGCGCAACGCGCAATGGGCGTCTCTGCATTCTTCGATGGGCATGGGGCAAGGCCCCTGGACGTTCAACGATCCACATCTGGAAGAAGTCATGCTTCGCGCGGCCCGCTTGCACGACCGCCTTCAACCCTACATCTATAGCCAGGCCATTCGCTTCTATCTCGATGGCTATCCCTGGGCGATGGCTCCGTTGCCTATCGCATTTCCCGCGGATGATCGCGTATACGGCCGCGAAAACGACCACCTCCGCGGATATGAGTGGATGATTGGCGATGCGCTTCTTGCCACCCCGCTTTATGGCAATGACTACGATACGGCCACAGCGCGTGATATCTACCTGCCCCGCGGCACGTGGCTCGATTACGACACCGGCAAAGACTATAACGGCCCAGCCACGCTGCGTAACTTTGCTCTGCCGCCAGGGAAAACTCCGCTCTTTGTAGGCGGCAGCGGCATCGTCGTGGAAAAACGTGGCGCTGCTCTGGTGGCCCGGGTCTTTCCTGTGAACAAAGACGGCGAAACGATCGTCTTTTACCCGGATGGCTCGTCGACAAGCCACATTCAGCTCCACATTATCGATTGGAAGCGTATCTCCGTCAATGGAGCCTTTCACCGAGGGGAATGGAAACAGAATGCGTTCGAGTTCGTGATTACTCCGGGCGAGAACTATGAGCTCCGTTAGCCTGGCGCACAGCGTCTCGCGGCGGCTCCGATGGTGGATCGCCGGACTCTTGTTTCTGTCGACGGTTCTCAACTACATTGACCGGCAGAACCTATCGATCCTGGCACGCACCATCCAGGACGATCTGAAGATTTCGGATTTTCAATACAGCTATGTAGTGCAGGCATTCTTTCTCGCTTACACGCTCACGTACATCGTCGCGGGCAGACTCACGGACTGGCTGGGCGCGCGCTCCAGCATGGCCCTGTTCATCGCGTGGTGGTCCATTGCCGATATGCTCACCGCGCTGAGCCGGTCTGCGTTCTCGCTCGGTGTTTTTCGCTTTTTGTTAGGCATGGGCGAGCCCGGCAACTACACCGCGGCGCCGAAAGCTGTGGCGGAATACTTTGCGCCGCGCGATCAAGGTTTTGTCATCGGCCTCTATACCGCCGGCGCGACGCTCGGAGCAACAGTGGCACCTCCAGTCGTGGCGTTTACCGCATTGCATTTCGGCTGGCGGCTTGTCTTTGTTTTCACGGGAGGTGTTGGCCTGCTTTGGCTGGTCCTCTGGCTCGGGATCTATGGGGGCTCAAGTCCCAGAGCCGTTCTTCAACCCGCATCCACAGCCGCACATCCGTGGAGAACAGTCCTGCACCGCCGGCAAACTTGGCAGCTTCTGATAGCACGCGCCCTCACCGATCCCGTCTGGTACTTCTATCTTTTCTGGTTTCCGAAGTATTTGACGGACGCGCGCCATCAATCCCTTCAATCAATCGGCAGAACTGCCTGGGTGGTGTATCTGGCGGCGGATATTGGATGCTTGGCCGCCGGCTATTTTTCATCTGTGTTGATTCGCAAAGGAGCGATTCCGGCTGAAGCGCGTGTACGGCTGATGGCGGGTTCTGCGGTCCTGCTTCCATTCAGTGCGGCCGTAGCGGTGGCCCCTAACTTATGGGCAGCCGTATTGATCGGCTCACTGGCCACCTTCGGCCATTTAGCTTGGCTGACTTCGCTCAGTAGTTTGATTTTGGATCTTTATCCGAAAGAATTGGTTGGAACAGTTTTCGGCATTGTTGCAGCCGGCAGCGGCCTCGGCGGTATGTTGGCCACCGAATTGATCGGCCTTGCCGTCACTCACTATTCGTACGCTCCCGTATTTACAGCTATGGGAGTACTTCATCCGCTCGCGTTGCTGTTGATCTGGCCTCTACGGCGCGGCTCAACCTGATCCTCGGCATCAATATCGGCGTCAACCACGCAGGATGCTGGGCGGGAATGGTTTGGCCCCGAGCGCCACCTGTCCTCCAGCACCCGCACCCCGCTGAGCTTTTCCAAGACAAT
The DNA here is from genome assembly GCA_035651215.1 of Bryobacteraceae bacterium. GTDB lineage: Bacteria > Acidobacteriota > Terriglobia > Bryobacterales > Bryobacteraceae > Bog-105. Next base: position 16,726 of record DASRGE010000049.1, on the reverse strand, counting down.
GCAACGCCAGTTTTCTGGCGAACCCGGCCGCTTCAATCCACTCGCGCTTTCTCCGCCATACTGATAACACAGTACTCGCAGTTGCCCGTCTTTATTGCGCCCTAACCTGTGTGGACAAAATAGCCGGGCGTGTCCGTGATAACGGGCTTCGATCGGCCGTTTACTTGCCACAGCGTTCCATACCAACCGGTAAATTTCCTCAACAGTCTGGATCCTCGCCGCAACAACACCCATGACTTTTTCGCCGCCTATTTCAACTGCAAGAGTACACCCTGGCCTGGGGCAAGCCAAAAGTATTGTGTCAGAGGTCTGATTTCTCCAGTAATGGAAGAAACCACATTGGCCGCTTTGATATCAGGTCTGAACGTTGGACGGAGGGGAACGGAACGCTTGAGATTCTTGTTCACAATGATCGTGTAGCGCTGTCCATTGTCGTCCGTGAAATCGCCGGTAACGAACTCTCCGCCCGGTACATCCTGCACCAACGACTGCTCGGTGGGGCCATGATTCCCTCTCGGAGCATCCCCGATGTGGTACGTACCGTCGTTCTGTAGCTTCAGCAAAATCGATCCAATATTTTGTACCTGGTGAGCCATGTTCCGGAGCCAGTACCAGGTCGGCGTCCGCTCGTAAAACTGATCCAGCGGACCATCACGGAAATTCCCCAAATCCGGCGCATGTAGGATGGGAAGCTCGCGCGAAATGAACTTGTAAAATGCGATCCCTTTCGCGCCGTAGACCAGTGAGCCCCAAAGCTCCAGACGCAGGTCGTCTTCCGTCAGTTCACGATACCTCCAATGCGGTGAAGAAAGAACGATATTCCACATGGGGAGATGATTCTTTACCGCCTGCTCTCGAAACTGCTCCAGATTCGTCCAGAAGTCGGGATCCAAATCGCCGCTGCCTGTGTCTCCGATGATGGAATAACGATCGTAGGAGAGCGCGGTGGGAGAGCAGACGGAAATGAAATCGGAGACGTACTTGTCATGCTCCTTACTGGTCCCGGGGAGAAGGTTGATGTACGGCCACTTCCCCGACGCCATCTTCTTCACCGCCGCCACAGCTTTCGCCAATTCCGGAAACTCTGTTGCGTTCGGTTCATCTTTGATGTGATACCCGTACACGGCGGGTTTATCTTTCGTCTCGCTTAGAACCGCGGGTAAATTGCGTACGAACTGGTCTCCGTTGAACGGCTTCGACCAGTCGTGTCCAGCCAGCCGCTCGTCAAACACGATGCACTTGAGATCGAAATTCTGGCAAGCATCGAGCATATCGGGACGCACGAACGCGACCGAGTTGATACCTGCATCGTGCATGGACTGCAAAAGTTTGGGATTATCGGCAAAGTCCCACGCCATCAGAGGAAAGCGGCCATCCGGGAGGCTTTGGGCAGTTGACCACGCCGGTGTGAGCGAGGCGATGAGGACAAGGCATCCGCCGCATTTGAGCACGCATATTGTTCTAACAGCATGCAGGGCAGAAGAGCAACTCAAAAGAGCGGTCAGCCCGGCAATGGGTCAAAATGCTGAACAGATTCGTATGGAACGCCGCGCGGACATCTCAGCCACGCGAATATGATTGAGCATAATGGCGCGTGTCGAGGCAACAAGACAGTCTGGCCCTTGGGGAATCGTCGTTTTTTTGTCCGTTGCATTCGTGATCAATTACATCGATCGCGAAGTTGTTTTTGCAATTTTTCCGCTGCTACAACGCGATCTCCGGTTTTCGCCGACACAACTCGGTCTTGCCGGAAGCCTGTTCACGTGGACGTATTCGCTATCCATGCCGGTGGCGGGACGCCTGGCGGATATAGTCCAGCGGCGCTGGATGGTGTGCGCCTCGCTTGTGCTTTGGAGCATCGCGACTCTGGGAACCACGTTCAGCTACAGCATCGCGCAATTTCTGTTTTGGCGGGTCGTCATGGGCATCACCGAGGCACTCTACGTGCCTGCAGCAATCGCACTGATCACCGATGCACATCCCGGCAGGACACGCTCCCGCGCTCTTTCGATTCACGGCCTCGCACAGTTTGCCGGGATCACGGTTGGAGGATGGTTTGGCGGATGGGCCGGCGAGCACATTGGTTGGCGTTCGGGATTCGGCCTGCTCGCGGTTCTCGGTCTGAGTTATTCTGGCGTGCTCTTCTGGGGGTTTCAACAGCCGCAGACGCAATTTGCGCAAAAATCATCGGGCTCGCCGGTCGCGATTTTTCGATCCCGCTGCTACATTGTGCTCTGTCTTTTGTTTTTTACCTTTTGCGCCATGCTGTGGGTACTGTACACATGGCTGCCTGCCCACGTTTACGAAACCTTTCATGTGTCTCTTGCAGCGAGTGGCTTCGTAGCGACTGCTTACCTGCAATTCAGTTCGGCCGCCGGTGTTCTGGCAGGCGGATTCGCCGGAGATGCGCTCAGCAATCGGCAACGGGCTGGGCGATTTTACATCGCCGCAGCGGGCCTATTTCTCTCTGCTCCCTTTGCCGTCGCAGCCTTCCAGACACAATCGCTCAGGGGCCTGAAATTCAGTGCATGTGGTTTCGGACTGTTTGCTGGATTGCTGATTGCCAACGTGGTTTCGTCCGCATACGACGTTGTAGCACCAGCCGATTTTGGGCTGGCCAGCGGCGTGCTAAACATGATCGGCGGTTTGGGCAGCGGCGCAGCCGTATTGTTAGCTGGGATATTCAAAGACTCTCTGGGTGTCGGTACGATAATGCTCTATTTCGCCCTTGCAGCCATGGCGCTGAGTATCGGTCTGTGGGCGGTAGTTGCGAGGCGTTTCGAAAGCGAGCGTCTTCGAGCTTCCGGGCGTTCTCTGGCAGCGCCGGTCCCAGGTTAATCAGAGAAGCCGAGAATCGAAAGCGTATCCCGGTGAAACATCTTCTCCATCTCGTCCATATTTAAGCGCGGGAGCGCCGTTCCTTCCAGCATGTCGTTCAGCTTCCGCATTCCAGCCAGGCTGGCTGTCACTGTCGTAAACGGATAATCGCTGCCGAAAAGAAGCTTGTGCCACACGCCATATTCCTGTAAAAGCATCAGCGAGTGGTAAAGCTGAAACGGCCTGTAATGTAGAGCGGAACAATCCGCATATACGTTCTCGTGCTTCCGGATGGTGGCGATGCATTCGCCTTCATACGGGTGCCCCAAGTGAGCCATGATGATCTTCACGTCGGGGAACCGGATGGCGACGTCATCAATCAGCCGCGGCAGCGTGCACTCGAGCGGCGCATGGTTAACAAATGTCGTACCCGTATGCAGAAGAACGGGCAGGTCGTGCTTCGTTGCGTATCGCCATAGATCGTCGATAGCTGGGTCGTTCGGCTTGAATCCGGCGTACATGGGCAGAAGCTTGATACCCTTCAGCTTCAGGTCGCGATGGCCCTCCTCCATTTCATCGCGCCAACCCGGTTGAGTCGGATCAAGGCACATGAATCCGATTAGCCGGTCGGGATGCTGCGCGACATAGGCCGCAACCTCGCGGTCCGGCACCCATTGGCCGGATCGTTTCGCCTTGCCTCCGAAAACGACTGTCTTGTCGCACTCCTGGGCAGACGCGTGGTACTCTTCCCAGCGCACCGTCAAATCAACTTCTACGCCGTTTCGGGAGCGAAGCGATTGTTTTTTGAATTGTTCAGTGAAGTGGTCCGGATACCGGAAATAATGGCTGTGGACATCGACGATCATAAGTGAACAATGCGGGCAGGCCGGCGTGCCAGGCCAGGCCCGTAGTCTGGGTTTCCTCCGTAGCTCCCTTGACGCGCTCGGCAATGTGAGCCGCCGCGGCGATGACTTCGTGCGCCAGCCGCGGCAGGTTGCCCTCATGCACCTGGATGGTGGTTCCCACGATGCTGATGGCGGCAATCGCGCGCCCTTCAGCATCGAAGACCGGCGCTCCGATGCATCTCACGTTAATTTCTTCCTCTTCGTCATCCAACGCATAGCCACGCTGGCGCACCAAAGCGAGTTCCTGTTTCAGCCGGCGCGGAGAACAAATTGTGTTGTCGTTGTGGCGCAGCAGACCCTGCTCGCGAATCAGCCTGTCGAGCTCCTCTTCCGGCAAATACGCCGCCAGGGCCTTGCCGAGTGCGGTGCAATGCAGGCTAAAATGTTTTCCGATCCATGTCGCCACTCGGATCGCCTCGGCCGGTACGACCTTCTCAATCAAAATGCACGAACCCTGCTCCATCACTGCAAGGTGAGCGGTCATTCCAGTGCTGTCGGCCAAGTGCCTCAATTGCGGCTTCGCCTGCTCGCGCAATCCAATTCCGCTCAACGCCATATGGGCCAATGCGCACACGCGCAGGCTGACACGGTATTTGCCGCTGCCCGGGTCGCGGTACACATAACCGGAGTCTTGTAGCGTCCGGAGCAGGGAATGCACAGAGCTTTTGGGTAATTGTAAGTGCCTTGTCAGTTGCGAAAGCGTCAAGCCGCCGCGAAATTGCGGGAGCAATTCGAGCACGCGCAACCCGCGCTCCAATCCCGGCACAAAATTCTTCCTATCTGCTTCCATAGCCGCTCTCCCCTGACTTGACGATGTTTTAACATATAGCGCTCGTCTGTAGCAGGTCAACTGCCGGACGCGGAACGCTCGCGGCCGTGTTCAGCGGGCTGAACGCTATGGAACCCGCTAAAGAATTCGTTCAATTACTCGAATGCAGGCGGACATTTTCGCAGCGCAGCGGCGGCTATTCAGCTTAGAATCGACTGAAGCGAGCGGCCGCAGGACTGGAACGCTCCCGCTGCGAATTCATGACAGCACTCGATTGGGCGATTCTCGCCGTTTATTGCCTGGCAATTTTGGGCATCGGCCTCTATTTTCGTGCGCAGGCCAGCCGCGGGGTCGAGGAATTTTTTATCGCGGATCGCAAGCTGCCTTGGTGGGTGATCGGCTTTGCCGACGTGGCCGGCTACACGGGCGGAGGCCAAGGCTTCATAATGGTGTTCTTTCTGGGCGGATTCGCCGGACTCTGGCTCATGGCTTGGGTGAGCTGGGTGATCTGGATGCCGCTCGTCGCCATTCTCTGGGCCCGCTGGTGGCGCCGTCTCGGCGTGGTCACCACCGGAGAATTTATCGAATGCCGCTATGGCGGCAGAAGAGCGGCTGTTTATCGCAACATCTATGCCGTCTATGCCTGCTTCGTCTGGGGATTGGCCTCTCTTGGATATGGCGCCGCCTGGATGGCCGCTACCATTGCCCCTGTTCTGGGCTGGTCCGCGATCCGTGTCTTGATCGTGTTCGGCGCGCTCACGATTCTGTACAGCCTGTTATCGGGGCTCTTTGCGGTCGCGTATAACGACGTGCTTCAGTTTGTTTTGCTAATGGCAGGCAACACCATCTTTGCCGTGCTGCTGTCGAATCAGGCGGGCGGCATCACAGAGGTGTGGCGGCGCGTGGATGCGATGCGCGGTCCGGGCTTCCTGCAACCGCTGCCTTGGGGCGGCTCGCTGACCCCGATTTCGCTGCTCGCGTTGATCGTGCAAGGTCTGTTCTTTGCGGGATCGCCCTTTGCAGGCGAAGGGTGGACCGCCCAGCGATACATGGCCGCCCGCAACGAATTCCATGCCGTGCTCGGGCAAATGCTCAACGGCGTTCTCGCGCTGATCATCCGGTTGATTCCGTTCATCCTGATCGGGCTCGCGGCGGCTGCTGTACTTCCGCCCGCGAAGGTCGGCGTGCCTGCTTCCCTGTGGTCGAATCTGGTTCACGAAAAGGCTCCGGCAGGTCTCTTCGGACTTTTAGTTGTTAGCTGTCTCGCCGGGTATATGGCAGCAATCTCGTCGATTGGGAACTGGGCCGCGAGCTATCTGATCAACGATGTGTATCGACGTTCCCTGCGGCCGCGAGCCGATAGCCGCGAGCTTCTCCTGGTGAGCCGGACCTGCTCCGGCATTCTGCTGGTATTGGCTTTTGCTTGTGGAGCGCTGATCGATCCCAAGCAGCTCGAAAAATGGGTGCTGTTCATCAATTCGTCGCTGATCGTCTTTTCGCTTCCTCTGGCGTGGTTGAAATGGTTCTGGTGGCGCTTAAACGTAGCCGGCGATATGGTCGGCATTCTCGGCGGCTTTCCAGCAGGTTTCATTGTGTGGTTCGGTTCGGATGCGGTCCTGCCGGTGCAATTTCGGCGTTGGGTGCAACGCTCTACGGGATGGGACATCAACGGCCTGATCCCCGCTTTCAGCAATCTGGACCGATTTCCGTTCTGGACGGGTTTCCTCATTCTGTTCATTCTCGGTTGGATTGTCATTCTGACGGTTACTCTGCTAACCCGGCCGGAGGCGCCGGAAGTGTTGCGCGCTTTTTATTTGAAGACGAAGCCGATCGGCTGGTGGAGACCTGTGCGCCACGCTCTCAGTGAACAGCAGAACCTGGAGCTCCGGCATGAGACACGAAAAGATATCGCGGCCTGTGGCTGGGGTGTCTCTTTCTATTTTCTTCTTTCGGTAATGCTCTTCGGTTTCATAGGAGGCCATCTGATTACCGGCGCATCGGCCGCTGTGTTGTCTTTGGTAACGGGAATATTTTTTGTAAGAACAACTTTATCCAGCCGCATGACCGCTGAGCGGGACCGGGCTGGTCTGGTTCCGATGCGGTGATGGCACAACTCCAGGGCAAGACAGCGCTGGTTACGGGCGGAGCCGCCGGCATCGGACGCGAAATTGTTTACCGCTTCGCAGAAGAGGGCGCTCGTGTCATCAGCGTCGATTGGAATGCAGCAGAAAATGAGAAGACCGCAAGCAATGCCAGTTACCAGGCCGTAACGGCCGATGTTTCCTCGCCCGCCGACGTGGCGCGAGCTTTTGAAATCGCAGGTCCGGTCGACATTCTTGTAAATAATGCCGCCTTCTCGCAGGGAGACGGGTTTCTTCTCGACATCTCGGAAGAAGTCTGGGATAAAACGCTCGCCGTCTGCCTGAAAAGCGTTTTTCTCTGTTCGAAGACAGCGCTCAAAGGAATGGTAGAACGTCGTGCCGGAGTCATCATTAACATCAGCTCAGTCAATGCACTGACGGGTATTCATCTGGCGGCCTATACGGCCGCAAAAGGAGGAATCATATCCCTGACGCGCGTATTGGCGGCCCAGTACGGTGGGCTTGGCTTGCGCATCAATACGATTTGTCCCGGCACCATTCTCAGCGAGAGCTCGCGTGCGTACTACGAGGCCCATCCGGAGATTGCCTCCGGTCTGGCGTCGCTCTATCCGGCCCGGAAATTTGGAACCACTACGGATATCGCATCCGCGGCGTTGTTTCTTGCTTCGGACGAGGCAACTTTCATAAATGGAACTGTGCTTACAGTCGATGGCGGGCTTTCGGCAGTGCACCAAATTGTAATAACTTCATGAACCCTATCGCTTACGTATCCGATGAAAACTATCTCGCTTTGGACAATGTAAGAGCGGAATTCGAAAGTTTGGTAAATGGCGCAGTTACAATCTTGACGTCATCGCCCAGAGGAGCATTTTACGGCGATTTAACGCCCGGAAAATATCGCGTCACGCTTGCCAAAGAAGGCTATGGAGCGAAATGGGTCAACTGCGAAATCGGTGGCTCGGAACCGTACCAGTTCCGGTTGCTGAGCGATTGCCTGCACGGGTTTATGTGGCCGAAATGGGTCCGTTCAGGCGAGCGTTCCGAGATTCGCGCGCACAGTCCGGAGCAGTACCAGCTCACACTCTGGCGTTATGGCCTGGAGAAAGAATTCGTCAGAATGCTGAGCTGGTTCGACGAACACGGGCCGCGAAGCACCGTGCAGATTACTCCGGATGGCGATTACTCGCAGACCGGAGTCGATTGGAACCGCCACGGATACCCGGCGCCGCACGTGCAGCAGTTTGTCGCGGCACCGTCCCGCTCTGGGCTGTATTATCTCTGGGCGCGCACCCCTTCAGGCCGCAGCTTCTCTTTCCCGTGGGTCGTCGCCCCAGCGGAGCCTCGTGCCCGCGTTGCGGTGCTTGCATCCACCAACACCTGGAATGCGTACAACAACTTTGGAGGGCGCTCGAACTACATCAATCCAGGAGGTCTTCCCCCGTCGCCGACAGTCAACGCAAGGTTGGACTTGAGCCGGTATACGACGGCGGTGCCCGTGTGGTCGATTCCGGATCCTGATTTCAAACCGCTTTCTTTCGAACGTCCGGAACCTGGCAATCACATCTTCGACAACGCGCCCTGGTCGCAGAGGTCGATCGCTGATTCAATCGAGGGCCGCATTCAGTGTGGGCAAGCTCCGGGAGAATGGCGCCTGCTCGGCTGGTTGGAGCGCGAGGGGTTTGAATACGATTACTACGCAGAAGCGCAGCTTCATGACGGAACCCTTCCGCTCGATACTTATAAAGTCCTCATTCTTTCCGTTCACCCGGAATATTGGACACGCCAGATGCTTCATCGCGTAAAGGAATGGGTGTTTGATCGCGGCGGCCGGTTGATGTATCTGGGCGGGAACGGTCTGAATTGCGAGGTAACTCTCGATGCAAACGGAACCATGCGCTGCATTTCCTACGACGATACAAATTATGAATCGCGCATGCATCGTACGTATGAACCGGAGGCGGCGCTATTAGGAATAGCTTTCACAGATCACGGCGTCATGACAGGCGCACCGTATCGCGTCATCGAGGACCGGCATTGGATATTCCAGGGGACCGGACTGCGGAATGGCGATCTGTTCGGCGCGAAGAGTTTGCATGAACGCGTACCGGGTGGCGCGTCCGGCCACGAGACGGACAAAATCACTATCAGTTCCCCGAAAAACGTTCAACATCTTGCGAAGGGAATGAACCCGAACGAGGGCGGGGCAGACCTGGTCTATTTCGATGCCGGAAAAGGTGCGGTCTTTTCAACTGGGTCGATTACCTGGGTCTCGTGCCTCTTCCCGGACGACCATGTTTCGCGGGTCACGCGCAATGTAATCGAACGGTTCCTCAAGTAAGTCACAACTTCACCCGGTACCGTCCCACAGTATCTTCATCTAGTTCCACCCCGAGCCCCGGCTTTTCCGGAACACGAGCCTCGGCCCCGGAAACCGGTAGCGGCTCAGTCAACAAGTTCGTCTCGTAGAACAAATGACTCAAGATATCGCAGGGCACCGTCTCGGCTTCGATGGCAGGCGTCGATAATGCCAAATGGATCAACGCAGCACTAGCAATACCTAACTCCATATTGCTGCCGATCGTGCAAATCAGACCTGCCGCCTCGGCCACCGCGGCAATCTTTCGAGCGCCGCTCAGCCCGGACTTACCTAAATAAAGCGAAAAAATATCCGCTGCACCGGCACGTGCCAGCGCCATCGCATCCTGCAGCGAATAAAGACTCTCATCCGCCATGACCGGAATGCCGATCTGCTTGCGAACATCGGCCATCCAGCTCACATCCAAAGGGGCCACCGGCTGTTCCGCGAAATAGATGTTGGCTTCTGCCATCTGCCGGAGCATCTGCACAGCCTCGCGAGGCGACCATCCTCCATTTGCATCCACGCCTAGCCGGACATGTGGGCCGATCGCTTCCCGCACGGCACGCACTCGCTCCAGGTCGCCGCCTTTCATCGCGACTTTCACCTTCATGGCCTGAAATCCGCGCCCCAAAGCCCAGCGCGCCAGCTCCGCCGCTTTTTCAGGACTTGCTCCGGAAATCGAAAATTTCAGCGGCACAACATCTCTCACCTTGCCGCCCAGTAAGCGGTAAAGAGGTAGGCTGGCTGCCTTGCCCAGGACGTCCCAAAGCGCCAGCTCCACGCCGGCTTTCGTAAACGGATTGGCGGCCAGCGATGCGCGCATAATGCGTATCGCCGCTTCGATATCGAGCGGATTCCGGCCGATCAGCTCCGGGGCGAGATACTCCCGAATCAAACGCTCCGCCGTGGCATGGTCTTCGCCGCTCCAGCGTGCCGTGCACGAGACTTCGCCGAGCCCGACCAAACCCTCGTCCGTGTGTACTTTCAAAATCAGAAAAAGCGAGTGGGTGTGCGCGCCCAAACTGCTCGAGATAGCAAGCTCCGGACGAATCGGGACACTGACCGGGATGGTTTCGATGTGCGTGATCTTCACGAGCTTAAAAAGTGACTATAGAACGCCGTACTTGTTATAAACGTCCCGCAAATAGGCGCCTCGCGCCAGCTCGGCGCGCGAGTGGTTTTCGCGCTGCACTTTGTCGGCCGCGAGCCGGAGCACCTCCAACACGTGCTCTCGCGGAACCACCACCGCGCCGTCGTAATCGGCGAATACAAAATCACCCGGATACACCAGAACCTCACCGCACTCGACAGGTACGTTGTACGCAGTTACAACTCCGCGGCCCATTGAATCCACCGGCTTGATGCCTGCCGCCAGTACGGGAAAGGGCAGCTCTTCAATTCTCTTCACGTCGCGAACCAGCCCGTCCACAATAGCGCCCCTCGCCTCGCGTGCCTTGGCCGCGGTCGAAAGCAATTCTCCCCACGGCGCGTTGCGCAGCGAATGCTGGGTAGAAACCACCACAACCTCACCGGGTAACACGCTATCGAGCGCCTCAATCTCCAGATCGTAGGGCGCATCTGGAATGTGGTAAACGTCCGAACAGGCAATCGTTCTGGCCCACCCGGCGAATTTGCACGCCGGAAAGAGCGGGCGCAGGTATTCTCGCATCGCCTGCTCGCGAAGCCCGATTTGATCCAGCGAGTCGGAAACAACCGCTGTGTAGAGATGCTGTTCGGCAAACAACGCGAGATCTAAATCGCCTGGTTCGAGACCGGTGAACTGGTCTGTCAGGGTCCCTTTTTCCGCATGTGACATCGGTGTTCCTGATCCTCAAAAGTCGGCTTATCGCAACGGGCTGCGGCCGCGCTCAAAGCGGCTGCATGACGTCATTAGACTAAGGCCGGAAGCGGGTCCGGTCAACGTGCGGCCGCGATTTTGTCCGGCATTCTGAACAGCCCCAACTGGGCTTCCAATCGCCGCAATCATATTCGCACTGCACTCTTCTGCCCGCTGTATCGGTGGATTCGCGCCCGCGCCGTAATCGCATGGGCGTGCATACCTTCCAATAGACATTGGCGTTCGGTCACTTCGGCTGTTTCCACGCTCGCGCCAGGAGTCATGTATTGATACGTGCAAGTCTTCAAAAACTTACCCACCCACAAACCGCCTGTGTAGCGCGCCGCGCGGCTGGTGGGCAGAATGTGGTTTGTGCCAATAGTCTTGTCACCGTAAGCAACGGTGGTCTCCTCGCCGATAAACAGCGATCCATAATTCCGCAAGCGCTCGAAATAATAGCTTGTATCGGAAACATGAAGCTCCAGGTGCTCGGGCGCGTAGTCGTCGCTCAGCCGCACAGCGTCGTCCGGATCGTCAGCCACATACACAATCCCGTGATCGTGCCAAGCCACACTAGCAACCTCCCTGGTCGGAAGCGTTTCGAGTTGCCTGTGGACTTCGGACATCACGCGCTGGGCAAACTCCTCGCTCAGGCAGATCAGGCAAACTCCGCTACTCGGATCGTGTTCGGCTTGGCCTAATAGGTCGCATGCCACCAGCGCCGGATCGGCGGTATCATCGGCGATTACCAGAATCTCAGTGGGCCCAGCGAGTAAGTCGATACCACATCGTCCAAATAACTGCCGCTTCGCCTCTACCACGAAACGATTTCCCGCGCCGCAGAGCATATCCACAGGCGGTACGCCATCGAGGCCGAAAGCCATCAAAGCCAGCGCGGGCACTCCGCCTAACAGATAAATGGCATCGGCGCCGGCTTTGTGAATCGCGTTGATGGTCGCTGGATAATAGCCTTTACCTTTCACAGGAGGTGTACACGCCACAATATGCTGTACGTCGGCAACTCGCGCTGGAATAATATTCATTTGCGCGGAGCCGAACATCGGATATCGCCCGCCCGGAATGTAACAGCCCACCGCATTCATCGGGATATGGCGATGGCCGAGAATGACTCCCGGGCGAAGTTCCACTTCCAGGTCTTTGAGCGTATTGCGCTGAGCCTCAGCAAACTTCTTGACGTTCGACTGGCAATAATCCGTATCGCGAATTGCCTGCGGAGACATTTGCGCAAGCGCCTCGTTGATTTCGCGCTGCGACATGCGGAAGCTCGGCGGATCCCAATCATCGAATTGCCGGCTGTATTTGCGGACCGCATCCATTCCGTTCTTTTCGAGATCGATGAGCATCTCTGAAACGATCCCGGCGGTTTCCTGATCCCGCTCAAACAGGCGATGGCGGCCGGATTTCGCGATCTTCATGATTGGGCACCAAAGAAAACCTTAAAATCGACAGGCTTATTCAGGTCGCGCAGAACTATGGTTTCTCCTGAGTAACTGATATTTGCATTCGCTATTCCCGTTACGCTGGATATACTTCGATTCTCGTAATCCCGCAAATGGAGCCGGATCTCTCGTAGGGCGCTGCGAGTGGGCGGAGTGAGGTGCACATACGCGTTGCCATCGGCTTTGACCTCAACACGGTAGCTCACCGGACCGAATTCCGAAGGCGCCGAATTGACTGCGACATGTTTCCCTGGCATCAGCCAGGCGCGCGGAACGCCCTCGCCCAGTTGCAGAACATCTCCGTCTTCACGTAACAGCAAGGCCCGTAGCAGGCGGAGCTGCTCGGTGCAGGAATAAAGATGAGGCAATGTGAAGTGATTTTCGCCCGTCTCGATCATGCTGACTTCCACGGGGGAATAGGTATCCCGCGTCATTCCGAACGCCAGCATGGACCAGAACCCGAGCAAAGTTTTTTTCGCCTGGCCCCGCTTTAGCTCGTTCAATAAATAGCCGTACGTGTATGCATGATCGATGCCGCACTCGAATTCACAAACCCCGGCGATCAGGCCCCCGCGATTTTCGAGCGCGTCCACAAACATCTGCGTTCGAGGATCTTCGGGGGTGAGAAATCCAATCCCGAGAAGCGGGCTCACGCTCAGGCCGTAATATCCGCCGCCATGATATTTCTCCAGTTTCAAAAGCCGGTGCGTATCCGGTTCGAGCGGCAGAAACTTCTGGCCGTTATGTACAAAGACCGCCGCGTCCATCGAATCCAGAATGTCTTTGCGATAGCCCTCCGCCGCCTTTGCGTAGCGGTCCGCTTCGGCCCTCATTCCCAATTCCTTCAAGACGCTCGCTGCATCTTTCAGGCCCTGCGCGCACCATACATTTCCCAGATAATTAAAGACTGGCTCGACGTAATCGTTGTAAGGACGGAATTTAATCAACCCGCGCTCTATCCCGTTTTGTGGAGCAAGCTGGCGCTGCCGGATGATCCACTCGCATTGCTTGAGAATGTGGGGGGCCACCTGCTCGAGCCACTGCCGGTCGCCGGTCACGCGATAATGCCGGACCAATCCAACCAGGAAAGCGCCGGGGTCCGTTAAACCACACGCCTGGGTATACAGGCCATCCGGCTGCTGGTAGTGCATTTGTGTTTTCAGAACCTCCGCTGCGTAATCGTGAAGGCCATACTCGTCGCAAGCGATGGTGTGCATGGAGACGCTGTTCCCAAACATCTCTTCGTAAAAACCGGCTCCGTCGTGCGGCTCCACATAGCCGTTTATTGTGTCTGCGTTCAACATCGAATACGCAAACCAGGCGCGATACGCCTCCATCACACGCTGGTCCGGAACATCGAATCGCGCTGCCGGAGCGAGACGCTGTTCCCACATCCGGGCCGTGTCATTCAGCTTTTGCTGGAATTCTGTGCTGCTGATCTCTTCTGCCGAACTTGGATTGGGGAATTGCAACCGGATGCAGAAGCGAACAGCTCCGGCTGAACTGGCTGGCACTGCCCAGTTGCGGCGCTTTCCATCGCTGGACACCAGGTCAATTTGCTTTGGCAGCGGCGCGCGTTCCGATTTCATCGCAACCCGTGCGTATGCAAGCAATGGCCGGTCTACCCGAAATCCGTCGGACGAGCCGAAGAACGTCAATTCATATCGAACCCCGTCGCGAGTGGCTGTCAAGGTGTCCACGGGAATATAACCGTGCAGCAATCGCCGCTGAAACGGGGAAGAATCGCTCCCCAGAGGCTTCGGTGGATCTCCCACCTCAAACCACGCCGCCGCCGGCTTCCACGGGCTCACATCGAGGCGGCCCAGATAATCGACCCCGATATCCAGCGGATGCGCAGGAACACCGACAATTTCCCGGGGAAACTTCATGGGCGGATGGAAGCCTGCAATCTCGTCGAAGCTGGGATCCTTCTCGCCGCGGCTGAGCGTTGCCATGACTGGATCGACCGGAGGTTTTCGCAGCGCTGCTAATTCACTCTCGCTGAGTTGCTGCTCCTTCCGCGGCGTAGGTTCCAGGCGCACCTCAAAAACACGCGCCTTGACTGCCTGGTTTGTAACAGGGCCGCGGGCGCGCGCGCGCGGTTTTTCAGAGGAGCGGCCAAATGGATCATCCTCCGCCTCATACGATTTCCCGAACGCAATCCATTCCGGGGCCTTCGCAAACGCTTTCGGCCGCTCCACCGTACGCAGCGTATGCCACTCCGCTCCGTCGTTGCTGTATTCGAAGCGAATGTAATTCTTCCCCAGTTGAATTCGCATCCAGCGGGGATTCCCGACGTTTACAATCCCGCGATGGTCAGCTTCCGCCGCTTTTCCGTCCATCACGACCGTGCTATACAGCCGCGCGAATGGCGTGGGCGAAATCTCGCCAACCCCGCACCATTGCTCCGGACCCCAGACCAGATAAATCGAGCCCCAGTTACTCAGCTTGCCGGAAAAGGTAACCAGATCGCTTCCGGCCGGCCGCTGCATGTGCGCACGGCCATCGAGCGGCGCAGCAAAATCGATGCTGGAGCTTCCAATCTGAATGGAACTGCCGGGCGAGGCCTCACGCGTCCAGGAGTGGTCCAGAGTCTTTGGCTCCTCGTCAAGCGTCGTTTGGTGAGCACCCGCCGCATGCACCACGGCGAGATACGTTGCGGCTCCCAATACGCATAGGCGCCGCCCCCTGTTCCAGGAACGCATGGAAGTCAGGATAACTTCGAAAGCCGGCAAAATCAGCGATTAAAAATCGAAACTTTTGCGATTGGTTCAGCATATCGAACGCTGCGTGCGTGGGCCCATTGATCCAGTCAAAGCCGTAGCCGAAGAATAGCGTAAAGGAGATTCGTTATGGGATCGAAACTTCTCACTTTGCTGGCTGCGCTATTAACTTCCGCCTTAGTTTCAGCGCAGATCGGGACACAGGGCTCGTTCTTCGGTACCGTAACCGATGAATCCGGCGGGGTGGTGGGCAATGCCGAAGTCACCGCCACGAATCTGGCAACCGGTTTCACGCGAACCGTCCAAACGGCGCCAGACGGGAACTTCGAAATCCTGGCTCTGCCCATCGGGCCTTACACTGTCTCGGTGACAGCCCGCGGATTCAAGAAGTGGGAGCTCAGCAGGACGGAGCTGAACGTCGGCGACCGCGACCGCATCTCGCCCGTGCTTCAGGTGGGCGAAGTAACTCAGTCCATTGCCGTGCAAGGCGCGGCAGACGTGCTTCAGACCGAGAAGGCTGACGTTGAGAGCGTCATTCAGATGCAGGAAATTCGCGAATTGCCTTTAGCCACTCGCAATCCTCTCGCCCTCGTGTCTATGGTCCCCGGCATGCGCTACGAATCCACTCAGAATGGAGGGGAACGCGCCACCTATGTACAGGGCCAAGGACTCCGCGATAACAAAACCGCGTTTCAATTGAATGGCCTGAATTCAAACGCCCCCATGGACGAGGGTGGCACGGCCATTCCGAATGTGGATGCCGTGGCGGAATTCAATGTCCAAACGTTGGATTTCAGTGCGGAAAGCGGCCGCGATCCCATGCAGGTTCTGGTAGTAACCAAAGCCGGCACGAATGAGTTTCATGGAGCTCTCTGGGAATTCCTACAAAATGACGCCTTGAACGCACGAAACACGTTTGCCGTCTCCAAAAATCGCGTTCGCTATAACCAGTTCGGCGCCTCGCTCGGCGGACCCGTCGTGCACAATAAGACGTTCTTCTACGCCAATTTCCAGGGCACCGTGATTCACAATCAAACCGTCTACAACAGTCTGGCGGTCACGCCTGCCATGAAATCTGGCGACTTCAGCGCCTTTTCGAAAATAATCAAAGATCCGGTTACCGGAAGCCCGTTTCCCGGTAACAGAATTCCAGCCAGCCGGATTAACTCGGCTTCCAGTTATTTTCTTCCCCTCATCCTGGAACCCAACTCGCCCGATGGCCGCTTCAAAACCAACGCAACTGCGCCCAACAATACCTGGGAGGGCACGTTGCGTATAGATCACGAACTGACCAATGCACAACATCTCTCCGGAAATTGGGTAACCGTGCGGCAGCCGCAGACTGTATTAGGTTACAATCCATCTCCCTCTATCACTGGTTACTCCAACGTCGTTCAGAACAACATTGCGTTGAACTATACCTGGACCATCTCGCCTCGAACGCTATTAATGGCCTCGGGCGGCACCATGCGGACAAATCAAACCTACGGTAATCCGCATTTGGGTAAGCAGAATGACGATCAGTTAGCCGGAATTCAAGGCTTTCCTAGCGCCGGAAGAGAGTCATGGATCGGGCCTCCCGATATTTTCTTCGGCAGCGGCTACACCGGTGTTATACAGGTGCGCATAAGTAAAGGGACATAATCTGGCATACTGGTCTGAGGAAGGCCATGTTGCCACGGCTCTTGCGGTTGCACCCAAACACGCACCAGCGGTTGATTCGTCTGAGCAAGGAAGCGGAGAAAGATGGGGCG
>DASRGE010000048.1:0-21126 GCA_035651215.1 Bryobacteraceae bacterium | reverse complement strand
AGCCGAAAAGCGAAAACAGCAAAATGGGTTCGAATCGCAAAAACGCCAAGAGGCCGAGGCGGCCGCCAAACAGGAACTGAACCAAGCCAAAGCTCGTCTCGTCAACGCCAAGGCCGCTGACCAGGAATTCGAAACCGAACTGCGCTCCTATATCGAAGCGCCGCTTCCCGGCAACGTGCAAATCCCGTTCGATGAACTCAAAGGCGTTCTGAAATACGCTCTGACCGAAGTCGCCCGCAATCTGCAACAGAACCCCGCGCGTAAGCAAGGGGTCGCCGCCTAGTAGAGTAGGCCTTTGGCCTGCGCTTTTTCTGAATCCCTTTGGTGTATACCAATTCCATACGTCTATGAACCCTCTTCGCTTGCTCTTTTTGCCACTGCTCGTCACCTTTCTCGTGACCGCGCAGGACAACACGATTCCTCATCTCGAAAAGCACAGAGACACCGCGCAGCTCATGGTCGACGGCAAACCGTTTCTAATGCTCGCGGCGGAAATTCACAACTCCAGTTCCTCCAGCCTGGAGTACATGAAACCGATCTGGCCGCGCCTCGCCGCCATTCCGCTGAACACCGTGCTCACTCCGCTCTCCTGGGAATTGATTGAGCCGGCCGAGGGCAAATACGACTTCTCTCTCGTCGATGGCCTCATCCAACAAGCTCGCGAGAACAATCTGCACATCGTATTCCTGTGGCTGGCAAGCTGGAAGAACGGCATGTCGAGCTATGCTCCCGTCTGGGTGAAGAGCGATACCCGCCGCTTTCCCCGCGTAATCGAGAACGGCAGCGAAGTCGAAATTCTGAGCACGCTCGGCACATCCACGCTGGACGCGGATTCGCGCGCGTTCGCGGCCGTCATGCGTCACATCAAGCAGATCGATGGACAGAATCATACCGTTCTCATGATGCAGGTGGAAAACGAAGTCGGCGTTTTAGGCGATACGCGCGACCACTCGCCTGCCGCGGACAAGGCATTCGCATCAACGGTTCCGGCCGAGCTGATCCGTCATCTCCAGAGCCACCGCGAATCGTTGTTCCCGGACCTTCGCAGCCTCTGGGATGAAAACGGCGCGAAGACATCGGGAACCTGGGAGCAGGTCTTCGGGAATTCCCCGCGCCCAGACGAAATCTTCATGGCCTGGAACTACGGCCGCTACGTGAATCACGTCGCGGCGGCCGGGAAAGCTGAGTATCCGCTGCCCATGTACGTCAATACCTGGCTGGCGCAGCAGAACGCGACCCCCGGCCAGTATCCAAGCGGCGGTCCGCAGCCGCGCGTCATCGATGTCTGGAAAGCTGCGGGATCCGCCATCGATATCTATTCGCCCGATATCTATCAATCGAACTTCGAGGATTGGTGCAACTGGTATAACCGCGCGGGAAATCCGCTCTTCATTCCCGAAACCAGCGGCGGCGCGAACGGCGAGGCCAATGTCTTCTATGCCATCGGGCAGCACCAGGCGATGGGCTTTTCGCCCTTCGGCATCGATTCCTGGAACGATCGCGACAACAATCTGGGCAAGAGCTACGAAGTGCTCCAACAGCTCGCACCCATGATTCTCGATCACGAAAAAAGCGATCAGATGACCGGCTTTGTTCTGGATCGAACTCACTCCTCCGCTTCTGCGGTATTAAATGGGTATCAACTCAACATTACCCTCGACGAGATTTTTGGCTCGCACGCGGAAAAGGGATTCGGCCTCATCATCGCCACTGGACCGAACGAGTTTTTGGGCGCGGGCAGCGGATTCCGAGTCAGCTTCACACCCCGATCTTCCGGGGCGCCGCACGCCGGCATCGGCTATATCGAGGAAGGCAAGTTCGCCAATGGAACTTGGACCCCGGGCCGCCGCTTGAACGGCGACGAGAACGACCAGGGCCATTTCTGGCGCTTTGGGGCGCAAAAAATCAACATCGAAAAAGCGGTCGTGTATCGCTTCGAATGAAACGCCGCTCCTTCCTCAAGACCATCGGAGCCGCTTCCGCTGCGTCCGCGCTCAAGGCTTTGCCAAACAGTGGGTATGCTCCGGGCCGGATTCCCAACGAATATTCGCTTCTTCTTCCCGGCGAACAGGAAGCCCTGGAATCCGTTCCGCGCTTCAGCCAAGGCAAGCCCGGCGATCTGGTGGACGGCTGGCGACTGCTCACCATCGGCTCCATGAACGGGACCGATACCGCGGTCTTCGAAAAGAGAGTCACCCATCAGGGCGCAATCGTTTTTGTCACCGAAGCAGAAGGCGTCATCCTCCGCATTCGCACCCATATCGGCCACCTCGAAAACATTCGTCCGCGCCCCACCAACACGCCGCAGATCCGCTTCACGCGCCAAGTTCCGTACATCCCCGGACCCGATCGCCTCGCCGAATACCTGCTGAACTCGAACGAAGATCCGTGTTATGAAAATGTCGCTGCTCTCGGCGCCGAGTACATCGGATATTCGCTTGTAGCGAACGAGGAGAGCGGCCCGTCCCGATCTCTGTTCTTGGAGGCCGATGGCAAGTCTCGCGAGCTATCTTCGCAGTATCCCGATCAGGCTCTTTGGGCTCCCGATCTCGCCGGAGCAGTTTTCGATCCGGCGCATTTCTTTCCGGGCGAGGATCCAAGCATCTATGGCTATCTGCCGGGATACAGCAAACGAACTCTGCTGCACGGTTATCTTCCGGTGGCGCATACCGGTGTCTGGAATCCCGAATCGAAAGCAGGCTATGAGGTCATGGTCTTGCTGCCGCCCGGCGCCGAAGTCCGTCCGATGGCGCGCATTCGCGTCACAGGGGACAGGTATGTAGATCACTACTGGAACACCTCCGCCGCAGGCTTTTACTCCGCTCTGGCCGGAATCGCCAACCAGTGGCAGCATTTCTTCGAAGACCACATGCCCGTCAGCATTCCGGACCCCTGGCTGCTCGATGCGGCGCGGGCTGGAATTACGCTATGCCGGTGCAGTTACCGCGGGCTTGAACCGACGTATCAGATCGGCGAGGGAGCGTACACCAAAATTCCGGAACGCAGTCACGCGCTCTTTCCCGTGGCGCATTACGAATTCGTCTGGGTTCACCAGCTTTGGAACCTCACTGAACAAGTAGAGCCGTACTTTCAATACTATCTCGATCGCTATATACTCCCGGACGGCAATTTCCTTTACAACACGCAGGATCAAGTGGAAGCGCCGCTCAATGCCGGCGTGTTTCTCTGGAACTCCGCGCGCGCCTACGATTACACCGGCGATTTCGAAGCGCTCCGTAAGCGTCTACCCGTTCTCGAACGCATGATCGAGTTCGTCTTGCGCCGCTACGAATACAGCAAGACGACCTTTTCTCATCAGGATCGCCGCTACGGTCTGATCTGGGGGTCTCCGGAAGCCGATCTGGGCGATCCCTTAAATGACTATCCGAACTCGCATCCGTTCTATTTTCAAAATGCAACCTGGACCTGGCGCGGCCTGACCGAGCATGCCCGCTGTCTCGAAAAGGCCGGCCGGGAACGCAACCAACCCGATCTGCAGAACAAAGCCAAACGTTACTCCGCGATCGCTGCGGAAATGCGCCCGCTCATTGAATGCAGTCTTCAGGCCACCATCGAAGCCGGCACTCCCGCCATGCGCGCGGCCGGAATCACGCCGTTCACCACGGATGACGTTCACCGCGATCCGAAGCACCTGACCAGCTACGAAAACCACCGCTTTATGATGGATTGGTTCACGGCCGATTGGGGCAATCCGGCGCTCGATCTCGGGCACTTGAAGCATCGCGAAATCGCCGGCGAGCAGATCATCGGTCTGCATACCGACGGCGCCGTCTCGCGGACTTCGAATTTCATGTCTCACGGCACGCTCGCCGTTCGCATCCGGCAGGACGATTATCGTCCGTTTCTGCTCACCTTGTACTCGCTCTGCTGTTACGCAGCCGACTGCGGCAACCGCTATTCGCCCGAAGACGCCTATCTGCCGGGCAGCTTTCCCGGCGATGGCAACCGCTATGCCTGGTCCTCCGTAGTAAACAGCGTTTTGCAGCCTGCGCTCGGCTTGCGTTGGCTGTTGTGCTACGAAGAGACCGATCACGATATCTGCCACTTGCAAAAGGCCGCACCGAAGCACTGGTTTGCTGCCGGCGAGCAGATTCGGGTCGGCAAGTGCCCCACTCGCTTCGGAGAGATCAGTTGGACCACGAGAGCCGTCAGCAATCGCGAATGGCAAGTCTCCATCGATCTCGCCAACGGCTTCGACGGCGACCTACATATCCACATCCACCCGCCCGACGGCCGCCCACTCAACACAACCAGCTTGGGAACGCTCGCCGGCAATCACGTCGTCCTTAGCCGTCAAGCGCTACACAACGCGAACCATTTTGAAACTACAATACGCAGTTGACAGAACCGCGACTGTCAAGGAGCGGCCGTTTTCAAAACGTCAACCGCAACTCCGCCTGTGCCCGCCTCGCATTGGTCCCGTCCGGAAATCCCGCCGACGCCGTATACAATCCCAGCCCCGTCGCGGGCGTGATCGTCAACCCGCTCGCACTGTAGCCCCGGCTGCTGAGCGATGTGTAGGCAATGGTGTTGGTCAAATTGAACACTTCAAATCCCAACGTCGTCTGAAAACGCTCCTTAATCGGAAACGTCTTTTGCACACGCGCGTCGACGTGGTAAACGTTCGAGAGACGCATCGTGTTCACGTCGAGCCAGGGCACTTGACCCGAGCCGCCGAACCCATTCAGTGTTCCCGTGTACGCGACCGTCGACGGAAGGCCCAGCGCGGCGGCTTGCGACGTGCTCAGCGGGCTCGAAACATTCAGCGTCTCGGTCATAGGTGCGCCGGTCGAAATAGTCGTGATCGTCGAAAGCTGCCATCCACTCAGCAGGAAATTCTTGGTCTTGCCGGAGAAATGCCAGGTCGGTTGATAGAGCCAGTTGATCACCAGCCGTTGCCGCACATCCAGGCTGGAATCGCCCTTGTTCCCTTTGTAATCGCCATTGAAGAGACTCGAAGGCGAGCCGCTGCCGAGAAACAGATTGCTCCCCGCGGAACCCAGGTTGTCATCGATCGCGTGCGACCACGTGTAGGCGAGCGTGCCTTCGAATCCGTGCGCCATTCGCCGCTGAACTTGCAGCGAGAGACCGTTATAGTAGCTGTTTCCGCCGTTATCCACTTCGATGATTCGGGAGTAGCGGCGATCCAGCTTATCTGTGGCCAGATAAACCGGGGTCGTATATTGAAAAACCCGAGCGCCCGCCGCATTCAGCACGTTGTACGTGATGCTGTGAGTTGGCAGGACCGGAAGGTTCAAGTCCCGCATGGTGAACATCTCCGCCGCGCGGCTCCACATGTAACTGACCGTGACGCTCGTGTTCTGCCCAATCGCCTGCTGGATCGCAAAATCGGATTGTTCGCTGTACGGTGTCCGCAGGTTTGGCGCGGCAAAGCCGACGCTTGCCGCCCCCGGTGTTCCCGCCGGACTGCTCAGCAAATTCGGAAACACCGGGCCGAGTGCAGCCTGCGACGCCGTATTGGTCTGGATGGTCAACGATTGCTGGTACAGATTATTCGTCGTAAACAAGGTATTGATCATCGCGCCCGGATAACGCGCATAGTAAATGCCGTATCCCGAGCGAATCACTGTGCGGTCATGGTTCAGAGTCCACGCAAATCCCACGCGCGGCGCAAAGTCGAGCCCATAACTCGGGATACGGCCCGTCTGCGGATAATCGGGATTCACCAGGGGCGGCTTCGGCATGAAGGTGTGCTCGTAGCGAAGCCCGTAATAGAGCGTCAATTGCGGCGTGACGCGGTATTGGTCTTGTGCATAGAAGTTTGCTTCGTTGATGGTGTCGTCGACCACCCGGTTTCCGAACGCCTGCAGGTAACTGGTGTAATCCTTGCGTCCCGTGCTGTTGCCCGAATAGTCCAATGCAAACGCGTTTGCATTCGGGAACGTGTAGCTTCCGTTTCCGTTAATCAGTTCGTTGGTATAGTCTTCCGTGTTGAAGTAGTCGACGCCGAATTTGAAGTTGTGCTTGCCCACCACATACGAGAAGTTATCGGCGCCTTCATACCGGTTCTCGCTCGGATTGATGCGCGGCAGATAATTTCCCATTCCGACCGCTTGACCATTGACGCTCAGGCTCAGCCCTCCATACACCGGGTCCAGAAGCGCGTTATTCAACGCGTCCGATTGTCTGTCCTTGAACCAGCCGAAGCGAGCCTCATTCACCATTCTGCCGTTCGGTACAAAGGTCCAATCGGCGCGTCCGTAACGGACTCCCACGTCGTCAATACCGTTGCTGTTAATCGCTCCGCCATTCGTCACCGCCGCTCCCGTCTGAACGCCGTTCGGCGAGTTGAAGTGCTGGTAATTGCCGCTGAAGCTGAACGAGTTCACATCATTGGGCCGCCAGTCGATCTTCAAAAATGCAGTCTGCTGGTTGGCGGTTCGCGGCAGCGTCGAGAAGAACCGCGGCAGGACGCCATTAATCGCGGCGCATTGCGCCGGACTGGCCGCCGGGAGCCCGCCACCCGCGACGCCGCAACCAATCCAGGTCTTGGTCGTGCTGTTAATCACCGACGGATTGATGATGCTCGATACCAGCGGAAAATCTCGGAGCTGCTCCTCGGTATCGGCAAAGAAGAACAGCTTGTCTTTGACAATGGGACCGCCCAAACTGCCGCCGAACTGATGGCGGACTTCCGATGGATTGAAGCTGGCGAACGGATCGCGCGCATCGAGAGTCCGGTTACGGAAAAACCAGAACCCCGTCCCGTGATATTGATTCGTTCCACTGCGCGTGACCGTATTCACCACGCCGCCCAGAGCGCGTCCATACTCGGCGGAATACGCGTCGCTCAGCACTTGGAACTCCTGCACCGCATCTTGCGAGATCTGCGTCGGAATACGCGTGCGCCCGGCGTTTTCGTTATAAAACGTCTCGGTCGTATCGTTGCCGTCTGTCATGAAGTTGTTGCCGCCGGGTATCCCGCGAAAGCTGAGCAGGCCGAACGTTCCATCGGGCACAACCCCCGGCGTCAGCAGCACGAACGAGTCGACGCGCCGCCCGTTAATTGGAAGATTCTTGATCTGGTTCTCATTCACGTTTTGCGAAACGTCGGTCTTGATATCCACCGGAGCAACTTCGGTCACTTCCAGCCGCGTCGTGGCGCTGGCGACTGCAAGCCGGGCCGGAATCGTCACTGTCTGCCCCACCTGGACCACAATGTTTTCCTGTTTGAACTCCGCAAAGCCAGGTGCCGTGATCGTCACCGAATACCCGGAACTTGGAACCAGGGCCGGAGCGCTGAACACGCCTCCGCCGGTCGTCTTCAAGTCGCGCCGTATCCCAAGCTGCGGATTACTGACCGTGACGGTGGCATCGGGGACCACCGCGCCAGTCGAGTCCGTGACCGTTCCACTGATGCCGCCAACCCCTGCCGCAGCCTGGCCAAATCCATTGAGGGACACGGCCGAACAGATCAATACCGCTAACATGATTTGCTGCATAGTTCTTCCCACCGTTACCCATAATTCTACGGGACGGTCTCGATATAATTGCGCCGTTGTTTCACATTGATGAATATGAACAATTCCAGCAACGCTCCTGTAACTCCCGAACGCATTATGCAATTTGCGTGGGGGTACGCTCCGCCGCTAATCATAGAAGCCGCGCTTCAGAACCGTGTTTTTGATGTTTTGGATAGCGGCCCGAAGACGGTCCGCGAAGTTCAGGCTGAGACCGGCGCCTCAGAGCGCGGGCTGACGGCGATCATGAACGCTCTAGTCGGGCTGGATTTACTCCACAAAGACCAACAGGGCCGCTATTCGCTTACGCCGGAGAGTGCCGCGTTTCTGGTGACTACCAAGCCCGGATTTCAAGGATTGATTCGCCACACCAGCCGGCATTTGATTCCCAAGTGGCTGCATTTGGCCGAGATTGTCAAAACCGGCAAGCCCTTGCAATCGGTCAATCAGGAAGCGACCGGCAGCGAATTCTTCCAGAAGTTCGTAAGCGACCTTTTTGCGATGAGTTACGGACCGGCCCAGAAACTGGCGCAACACCTCAATTTCAAAGGAACGGGAAAGCCGGTTCGCGTACTGGACCTTGCTGCCGGCTCAGGAGTCTGGGGCATCGCTCTGGCGCAGAGCTCTGAGCAGGTCCATGTCACTGCCCTCGACTGGCCGGGCGTTCTTCCCGTCACCCGCAACACCGTAGCGCGTTTCAGTCTTATAGACCGCTTCTCCTTTCTTGAAGGAGATCTACTCAGCGCGGACTTCGGCAGCAACTATGACGTCGCAACGCTTGGCCAGATCCTGCACAGCGAGGGTGAAGAACGCAGCCGCACGCTTCTGGCAAAAACTTTTCGCGCCTTAAGCTCCGGCGGAACCATTGCGATTGCCGAGTTCCTCGTAAATCCCGATCGAACGGGCCCACCCAACGGGTTACTCTTTGCGGTCAATATGCTCGTGAACACCGATGAAGGCGATACATACTCGTTCGAAGAAATCAGCAGTTGGCTGAAAGAAGCCGGATTTACGAACCCGCGTACGCTGGAATCGCCCGGACCGTCGCCGCTAATTCTCGCCACGAAACCCTAGGCGTAAATGTTCATATTCAAGTACTCATTGCGGAACTTGCCGCCCGGATCATATTGCTTCAGCAGTTCCCGGAAATCGGCGAGTCTCGGATAGAGCGGCTGCAGACGCGAACGCTGCATCGTAAATACTTTGGCCCAGTGTGGCCTTGCTCCGAAGGGCGCTAACTGGTCCTCGATCATCGGCAGAATGGTCTTCACGGCGGCCCGTTGCGGCTTCCAGGTGAAATGAATCGTCATGGCTTGCCGCTTGTAACACTGGCTCATCCAAAGATCGTCAGCGGCAATCGTGCGCAATTCCGAAACGAACAGATGCGGAGTAATATGATCCTTCAAGCGCTCGATCGCGAGAATGGCTTCGTATCCTTTCTCGCGCGGCACGAAATACTCGGATTGCAATTCATCGCCGCTGCTGGGCGTGAAGTTCATGCGAAAGTGCGGCAGCCGCTCATACCAGGGGCCGGGAATGCCCAACTGTTCGGTGCAGTTCTCCGCCGGATAACCGGTGATCGGATGAAGTTTCCGCGTCGCGGGCTTGGCGCCGAAAAAGTCGCGCTTCGGCTCGGCAGAGCTGCCGGCATCCACACGGCTCTTCACCCAAACTTGCGTCATCTGGTGGTTCTGCCAATCGGTAAATAAACTGACGCTGTAGCCGCTCCCGAAAATCTCGTCCAGGTGGTGTTCCAATTGTCCGATCGGCAGGTTCTGGTAGACAACTTGCCTCATATCGAAGCGCGGCAGCACATCGAGCGCCATCCGCGTGATCACCCCAAGTCCTCCCAGACCAACTACAGCGGCGCGGAAACGCTCTCCATCACGCTCGCGCGATAGCGTCACAAGTTTGCCATCCGCAGTAACGAATTCCAGAGCAGCCACAGCGGTCGATAGATTGCCGTTCTTGTTACCCGAGCCGTGAGTTCCGGTAGAACAGGCCCCTGCCACGGAGATATGCGGCAAGGAAGCCAAATTGTGCACCGCGTATCCGGCTTTGTCGATAACGGGAGCCAGATCGCCATACCGCACACCAGCCCCAACCGTTATAGTGCGCGATTTCGGGTCCAGCTTGATCTCTTTGAATTCGGCGAGCGAGACTTGATCCCCGGTGCTGTCCGCAATCGAGTTAAATGAATGCCGCGCCCCAAGCGCCTTTGCCTTCTGGCAATTCTTGATAATGCTTTGGACTTCCCCTACCGACTTGGGCGTATCGAGCCGCTCGGCCTTGTATTGATAATTGCCCGCCCAATTCTTTCTCGGGCCACCCCGGTTTTCGTCCGCTATCAAATCGGAGAACATACTGCCGGCGATCAAGGCACCGGATGTCTTCAGAAATTTTCTCTTGTCCATGGCCGCAATCCCGTCTATCTTCTCACTTCCGATACTAGCCACGGACTTCGGAACGGTTTGAGGGCAGCTTCGCCAAATCCGACACGGGCCCGAGATGTTGCAACTTGTCGGGATTGACCACTGAGCGTATCGCAACCACTCGGCCGTCTCTGATTTCGAGGGCGAACACGCTGATCAGGCGATTTTGCGAATCGAAGAACAGGGCGCCGGGCTCTCCATTGACGGTTACCTTCCGAAATTGCACACCGATCTGCTTACCTTTTTCGAACAATCCTTTCAAAAAGCGCGCGACGCGATCACTCCCGACCAACGGATGCGGAATCGCCGTCGCTTTTCCTCCGCCATCGCCGTAGAAGGTCACGTCCGAAGCCAGCAGGTCCACCAGGCCCGTCAATTCTCCGCGCTCACACGCTTCGAAAAACCTCTTCGCCAACTCGTCACGCTTCTCGCGCGAGGCTTCGAATCGCGGCTTACGAACCTCCAAGTGCCGTTTGGCTCGGACAAATAGCTGCCGGCAATTGTCCTCACTCTTGTCCACGATGCGGGAGATTTCATCGTAGTCATATTCGAAAACCTCGCGTAAAAGAAACACCGCTCGCTCGACGGGAGAAAGGGTCTCCAAGATGGCGAGAAACGCCATCGAGAGAGACTCGGCCATCTCGGTGCGCCGCTTTGCTACTGGTTCCTCCGCCCCGATCACCGGCTCAGGCAACCATGTCCCGATATAAGCCTCCCGTTGCACACGCGCAGATCGCAAATGATCAATGGCAAGCCTGGTCGTCACGGTAGCAACGAATGCTTTGGGAGATTCAATGTTTGTGCCTGCTCTGACCGTGTTGTGCAAACGGAGAAACGTTTCCTGTACGACGTCCTCAGCATCGGCGACGCTGCCAAGCATGCGATACGCAATCGAAAAGCTGAACGAACGCAGGCTGGAATCTAAACTGAGCAGTTTCCTTTATTGTCACACCACCGCGGGCTGTTCCGTCTGGATTAGCGAAAAGGAGCACAGAAATGAAAATTTTTGTCGTAGGAGCGGCGGGCGCCGTCGGGAAACGTTTAATCCCCCAATTGCTGGCGAGCGGTCGTGAAGTGATCGCTGCGACGCGTACGCCCGCGAAGGCTGACAACCTGCGGGCGCTCGGCGCGCAACCCGTTATTCTCGATCTGCTAGATCGCGCGGCGGTCCTCAACACCGTTATTTCCGTGCAACCGGACGTTTTGGTCCATCAAGGAACCAGCCTAGCCAGAGTGCATAACCTGAAACACTTCGATGACAGATTCGAGATGACGAACCGGTTGCGCACTACCGGAACAGAGTACCTGCTTGAAGCTGCCCGTGCAGCCGGAACACGGCGGTTTATCGCTCAGAGTTATACAGGCTGGCCCAACGAGCGGAGCGGCGGGCGTGTGAAGACCGAGACCGATCCGTTCGACTCCAATCCGCCCGGAAGCATGCGCCGAAGCCTTGCCGCGATTCAAAAACTCGAGGAACTGGTCCTCGGCGCCGGCAACCTGACCGGGATCGTGCTTCGGTACGGTAACTTTTACGGACCCGGCACCTCTGTCGCTCCCGACGGAGAAATTGTCGAGGCCGTGCGCCAGCGCAAGCTTCCCATTATCGGCAGTGGCGCCGGGATCTGGTCGTGGATTCACATCGACGATGTCGTTCGCGCGACGCTGCTCGCCATCGAGGGCGCCCCGGCGGGCATTTACAACATTGTCGACGACGATCCGGCGGAGGTCTCGGTCTGGCTTCCTTACCTGGCGCAAGCAATTGGCGCAAAACCGCCGCGCCGCGTGCCGGAGTGGCTCGGCCGCCTGGTGGCCGGCGAGGCCGTGGTCTCCATGATGACAAAGATCCGCGGCGCCTCAAATGCGACAGCGAAGCGCGTTCTGAACTGGCAGCCGCTGTATCCGACTTGGCGCGAGGGATTCGTGCGCGGGCTCAACGCCAGGCGGACAGTAAACAAGATGATGGTCGGGAAGTGAAAAAATGTAGAAACTATAGGGCTGGGCTGGCGCCCGCCCCGCACGGCAGCAGAGCCGCAGCCAAGCGCCGCCAGGACTAAATTCAGGACTACTTTCGATCCAGTCCATAGAGAACGACGATGTCTTGCTCTTCGAGAGTCATTGGCATGGCTGCTGCCTTTCTTCTCAACACTCGTGCAATTTTGTTACCGCTGGCGGATGGACATCCGCCTTAGCTGTGAGTCGCTGTTAACGCGATCTGGACCATGCCGACCCAGAGAAAAAACGAGGGAAGTAGCCCGATAATTAGGGGTTTCAGAGTGAGATTCTCTAACATACACTTCAGGTGTTAGCCGGAGTGTAATCCTCTCAGATAATTCCGGCGAGCGAGTTGGAGAAAGCGCTTATCCTGTACTCTGAAACCGACATGCGTCCACTTGTCTTGGCTCTGGCGGTTCTTACAATTGCGGCGGCTTCTGCCCCGGCAGCCGTGGATGGAAAGCTGCTTTCGTTAGCGCCATCGTCCTCAACCGTTCTCGCCGGGATCGACGTGCAACGGGCGGCGGCTTCCCGCTCCGGGAATGTGATGCTGCAACAGACCATCGATGGCCAGGGACTTACAAAACTGGTGGCCGCCGTTGGGTTGAATGTGCGCCGGGATCTCACGCAAATGCTGCTGATCGGAACCGGGCAGCAGCTCAATGCAGAATCGCGCTATACATTGCTGGCGCGTGGGGAGTACACCCCCGCTCGCTTGATCGCTGCCGCAAAATCGCGCGGCGCCTCGATCAGACGAGATGGAGCCGTGACCGTGATCTCGGTTGGAGCCGGTAAGTCCCCCTCCGCCGTTGCGTTCGTACGGCCGGGCGTTCTGGTCCTGGGTAGTCCGGCGGACGTGCACGCCATGCTGGCACCGGCGGCTCACCCCGGCGATATCGAACCCGCGCTTCGAGAACAGGCGGACCGAATTGGGGCCCAAAATGACATTTGGTATGCCACAAGCCTTTCCGGTTCCTTCCTCGCCCAGGAAGCAGGCGACGCGCTGCCGCCGGCACTCCGCGGTTCCGGAGTGCTCGACCGGATCAGCCGTTCGTCCGGGGGATTGCAATTCGGCTCGAACGACGAACTGACGCTCGGTATTGTCGCCAGTTCGCCCGGCGATGCGCGACTTCTATCCGATGCGCTGCGAGTCGCGAGCCGGCTCGCGCGTCTGCAGCTGGGTGGCGACGCTGATTTCGTGCTGGCGCAAAGCGTCCTGAGTTCGATGCGAGTGACAGTGGAAGGCTTGACGGTACACGCGGTTTCCGCGGTTCCGGACGGACAATTGGAGCGGGCACTCACCACTCCGAAGTGAGCACGGCAACGTCAATAAGCTGGTCCCAGGCGCTCTTCGCGTGCGGCAGCGTAGTGTAGGCGTCCAGCAATTTCCGCGAGCGCAGACCCACGCCCGCTAAACCCGGAAAGACGATTCCATCCGGCTTGAAAGGCCCAATCTGCTGATGAGGCCAGCTAGCGGGATGAAGAACAAAGGGCAACAAATAATCGCAGGCTTTCGCAACAGAGCCGCCGTCCTTCGCTACGAAATTCCAGAGATCCGCGCCATGCACGTGCGCGATCCGGCAGAGCACGGAAAACGCGTCCAGATTGAAGCATGAATAGCTAAGGGAGTTCGTTCGCGCCTCCTCGCGAGGGCAACTGCCATTGGGCCGGATTTCGCTAGGGACTAAATACTTGCGGTAATCGTCAAAGGTCATCCGCAGCGCGCCGCCGTCCTGGAGAAACACGGCATACGCCGCTACTTGAGCCGCCCACCAGGTAGCGTGATTATTCCCGGATTTCTTTTCGTCCAGACCTTTTTTGCTAGTTGTCATCCAATGGACGAAATCCGCAAACCACTGGCGGAGGCCATTCCGCAGATCCGTGCCGAGGCCACCCGCGGCTTCAAGCAGAACCAGGCCTTGCACGCAGCGAATCAAGGAGACCGTGTCAATCAGCCCAGTTCCCCGCCCTTGCGTAATCCCGCGAATCGCCTGCCCGTGCTCCAGGTTCGGGTTCATGCGCGTAGCGGGATCGACAAACCACGTCGACAGAACGCGTTCCGCCTGTTCGAGGCAGCCTGGCTTGTTCAGGAAGTACCCGCCGATACCCAAAGCAAGCGTGGAGGTTGACATTCTCTCCAAATCCTGGCGATTTGCCTGGAACCGGTCAGGATTGCGCTGGCCATCCCTCCGTATGTATGGTCCGTTCGGATTGGCCGGATTGGGCCACCAGTAAGGCCCTTCGCTGAAGTAGTCGTGGGGCCCGGCATTGGTCAGGCCCCCTTCCGGCCTACGAAAGGTAACGCTCCATGGACCTGCGCGCAGCGCTTCATCTGCAAGGCGTTCAAAAATCGCGCGGTGCGCCGGATCGAGCGAACTCCGGATTCGCTCGGCTTGCCCGCTATCCAGGATAAGCAGGGTTTCGCGGGCGGGTTCGGATTGGAGCAAAGCCGGTGCGCATGCAGCAGCCAAGAACGCTCTGCGATTCATCGTCAAGATTCCCCACCTCCAACAAATTTCTCCTACTGTGAACCACAGAAGCTCGTACTACACTCCACAGTGTAAAGTGAACATATCGAATCGCAAGAGAACTATCGAGCGCATGACGAAGCAAGAATCGCTTAGGTACACATGAACCAAGACACCCGCAAGTTCACAGCATCGCTGAACGGCGTATTCGGATTCCCGGTTACGCCGTTTAAGAAGGATCTGTCTTTAGATCTTCATGCGCTCAAACGGAATGTGGAAGAGATGGCCGCTCATCCGTTTTGCGCGCTCGTGGCCGCCGGGGGCACGGGCGAATTGTACTCGCTTTCTCCGGACGAGATCGAAGACGTGGTTAAGACCTCCGTCAAAGCAGCGAACGGCCGCATGCCAGTAGTAGCAGGCACGGGTTTCAATATGCTTCTGGGAGTTGAGATTGCCAAGCGCGCGCAGAAGGCCGGCGCCCAGTGCATTCTTGCTCTACCGCCCTACTATATCGCCGCGCCCGAAGACGGCCTCTTCGGGTATTACGAAGCAATCGGCCGTGCCACCGATCTGCCTTTGATGATCTATAGCCGCGACTGGGCGGTCTTCACTCCGGAGATGGTGGCGCGGCTCGCCGAGCGTGTCCCCACGTTGGCGGCCTGGAAGGACGGGCAAGGCGATACCCGCCGCCTGCAACGCATCATGGAGTACAACGGGGACCGCCTCGCCTGGTTCGGCGGTCTCGGTGATGACTGCGTTCCCGGCTATTTCGCGGTGGGCGTTCAAGGCTACACATCGAGTATTTCCAATATCGCGCCCAAGCTGTCGCTTGCGCTTGCCGAAGCAGGCGCGCAACGGAATTTCATACGCCTGAACGAGCTTATGAAGAGCTATGTGAACCCGCTGTATGCATTACGCGAGCGCTCGCGAGGTTACGAAGTCGCGATCATGAAGCAGGCTATGGAAATCCTCGGAATGCCCGCGGGACCTGTCCGTCCTCCGCTCATGAACTGCCGCGAGAAAGACGTCGCGGATCTACGCAAGCTGATGGATATCTATAAAGACATGCTGTAGATACGCTCCGCAGGACGCGCCTTCGCGGAATTTTGCCGAGTTTTATCGATATAGGTAGCGCTGAAGGTCCGGATTGGATAAGATAGCCCATCATGACAAGACGAACCGCTTTGCTTGCGGCTGCGCTTCCCGCTTGGGGACTCCCGTCCCGTAGATTCTTCGCGCAAGCACCGCTCCAGGAAAGCGAATCCGCTGCAGCCCGCGAAAGCCGGCTCGCCTGGTTCACACAGGCGAAGTATGGCCTCTTTATTCATTGGGGGCTCTACGCGATCCCGGCCGGTGAATGGAACGGGAAACGAGTGCCGGGTCTCGGCGAATGGATTATGAATCGCGCAAAGATTCCCGTCCACGAATACGAGAAGCTGGCCGCGCAGTGGAATCCCACCGAATTCAACGCCGACAAGTGGGTGCAACTCGCACAGGATGCCGGCATGAAGTACATGGTCATCACGTCCAAGCACCACGATGGATTTGCCATGTTCGACTCCAAAGTGAGTTCGTACAACGTTGTGGCGGCGACGCCATTCAAGCGCGATGTTCTGAAAGAATTAGCGGCCGCGTGCCGGAAGCACGGAATGCCTTTGGGCTTCTATTACTCGCAATCGCAGGACTGGCACGAGCCGGGCGGCGCGGGCAATACCTGGGACTTTGGACCGGATACCAATGCGGATGGCAAGGAGCTCAAAAACTATGATGGATACCTGCGCGGCAAAGCGGAGCCGCAAGTCCGTGAGTTGCTGACGAACTACGGGCGGGTTGCCCTCATCTGGTTCGACACGCCGCGCATGATGACACCCGAGCGAGCCCAGCGCTTCACGAATCTGGTGCGTACGATCCAGCCTCGAACGCTCATCGATGGACGCCTTGGCACCGCGGGTGATTACATTTCCACCGGCGACAACGTCATCCCTTCGGGCGTTCAGAATCAGTACTGGGAGGTTCCGGCCACGACCAATCACACCTGGGGCTATCGCAAAGACGATCAGGATTGGAAGTCGCCCGGCGAGATTACATTCAAGCTGGTCGATGTTGTAAGTAAGGGCGGCAATTACCTGCTGAACGTCGGGCCGATGGCGAATGGAGTGATCCCCGAAGAAGCTCAAGATAACTTGCGCACGGTGGGGCGCTGGCTGAAGTCGAATGGCGACGCGGTATATGGCGCCGGGCCGTCACCCTGGGGCGAGGAATTCGGCGAACCGAGCGCGAGGGGCCGCAAAGACTTGCGCGGCCAGCCGCTGGTGCTACCCGATAACGAGTGGCGCGTCACTACGAAACCCGGGAAGTTGTACTTTGTTTTCTTCGAGGAGCCGCGAGTGCCGTTCGAAATGCCGACCATGAAGAACGCGATCCGGCGCGCCTACCAGCTCGCGGATGGCAAGCCGGTCGGAATCAAGGAAGAAAACGGCCGGCGGCAGCTCCTGGTGCCCCGCCCCATGCTCGACCCCATGGCCACAGTTGTCGTGGTCGAAATCGCGGGCACAACGGTTGAGCGCTGAGGAACCATAGTAAAATCGGGGAGTCCGCGCAACGGGCGGTTAGCTCAGCCGGTTAGAGCGCCTGCCTTACAAGCAGGAGGTCGATGGTTCGATCCCGTCACCGCCCACCAGGATCACCACAGCACGCCCATTACCGGTTTTACCGGTGCGGGAATGTCGCTGTCTCCGAGCATCTGTTTCAGATTAATTTCTATTGTGCGTGTAATAGCATTCAGCGGAACATCATGTTCGCAGTTTTCGAAAGGCGCTTCCAGATCGCGTCCAATTTCATCCAGCGCCAGAAATATAAATCCAACCAATGTGGACCCGATGGGTGTCAGCATTCCCAGGTTGCTCACCATCCCGAGCGGCAAAAGAAGGCAGTACACTCGCACGAAAAGTTGAGGAAATAAATCGTACTGCTTGGGCATGGGCGTGTTCTTGATGCGCTCGGCTCCGCCCTGAGCATTAGCCATATCACTGAGCGTTCGGTCGATTGCAGCCCATCGCATCGCATCAATCCAGCCGCGATCGAAGGAGAACGCCACGAGCGACGCGATTCTTTGCTGAATGGCCAGCGCCTGATTCTGATGAGTAAGGACGTACTCCAGATCTTCTTCCGTGAGCAGCCGTTTGATGTCATTCAATACCGAAATTCCCCGCAACTGGCAGCGCAGTGCATGGACATAAGCGATCTGCAGGAAAACAATCCGGCGTTGAAGCAGGAGAACTTCCATTCTTCCAGCCTCGTCGTGCTGAGCAGCCGCGATCATAGACAGCGCTTCTCGGGCAAGGGTACGCGAAGAGTTCGCGATCTGGCCCCACAGTATGCGTGCTTCCCACCAACGGGCATAGCTGCTGGTGTTTCGAAAGGCAAGAATCGCGCCGATTGCGCCCCCGAAGATCGCAAGCGGAATATGCGGCGAGGCGATCCATCTCCAGCCGC
Source organism: Bryobacteraceae bacterium (assembly GCA_035651215.1). Classification (GTDB taxonomy): domain Bacteria; phylum Acidobacteriota; class Terriglobia; order Bryobacterales; family Bryobacteraceae; genus Bog-105. The sequence goes on along the minus strand of DASRGE010000048.1, from coordinate 3,237 downwards.
CGTACACGTAACCCACCGCCACTATAATGTCGTACGCGAGCAAAACTGCAAGAGGCCGGCCCACATACCGCAGCATTTTGCCCAGGTTCGGCCCCTCGGGCACAATCATCGCGCAGCGCCTCCGGCACCTTGGACCTCATCAAACAGCCGCCCGGCCGAGATAAATCTTCTCTCCTGCTCATCGTAAATACGGACGTCGCCCTGAGCGATGTCGTACACCCATCCCGACAAAGCGATGCTTCCCTGTGCAAGCTTTCCGGCAATGGAAGGATGCGTACGAAGATGCCGCATCTGTAGAAGCACATTTTCCTCAATCAGTTCGTGCAGTGCCTCTGATTCGTCTCGCGCAGTCTTGCGTGCCTGGACCACACTCAGGGCAGCTTCGGCGCTGCGAAGCCAGGACTTCACGGTCGGCATAGCGCTCACTTTCTCCGGATGGAGCAGAGCGCGCATCGCGCCACAATCCGTGTGACCGCACACGACGACCTGATCGATCTCAAGAGCAAGCGCCGCGTACTCGATGACTGCCGATATGCCTCCCAGCACCTCCCCGTACGCCGGCACCAGGTTGCCGATGTTCCTGGAAACAAAAATGTCGCCCGGACCGGACTGGGTCAAAAGCTCCGGATCGATGCGCGAGTCCGCACAGGTGATGAACAGCGCATGCGGTTGCTGACCGTCGCGGATAACTCGTTCATACGCCTCCCGCCGTTCAGGATAAATCTGATGTTGGAACTTACGTAGTCCGGTAAGCAAGCGACTACGTGATTGTTCGATTCCGACGGAAGACATATCTATATACAATAAGCCGATTTCGACGGTTAATCTGCACGCACTGGGAGCATACGGCGTTGTCTAACCCTCGCCGAGACGTGTGGTCGGTTGTCACGTAAATTGTGGTATCGAGCTTTCAAAATGATACTCGGCGATTTGGCGAAGCGCGTCATTTCGCTCCCACAACAGCTTTCGCATATAGCGGCGAAGCACTAGGATTTCAGCAAGCCGTCCCAGAATGCCCCAAGGCGCAGCGAAACAGAATATATCTCTCATTTCGGTACGATTCGGGGCCAAGGCGCGAAAGAAGTGATCGTGCTTCAAGGAGCGGAAGACACCCTGCACCATGGTGTCCTGAAAATAGACAGGCGGATCCATCGCGGTGATTTTGCTCGTAAGCTGCTGCCACATGCCAAAATGGCGGGCGCGCCAGGTGATCTGATCGCCCAAGCCCATCAGTCCCGAAGTAACTCCGCCGCCCACGACAGCCGTTTCGCCGTGCCGGACATTGCCCTTAAGATGCACGTCCACGCTTCGCGCCAGATCGAAGCAACGTTCCATCGGCGCATGAATGAGCGTAAGTTCTTCGAGCGTCACCATGCGCGCCGGGCACCTCGTTCGGCCAGTATCCGTACCTCGTTCAGGACCCGCAAATGGATACGGTGAATGATCGCGTCCGACCACCAGCGCCAATATTGCGCGGGCCAGAGGCCGTGCTGATACCAGGTAGTGCCTTCGAGCAGCGTATTGCCGTTTGGCAGCGGCGCGAGCCGAAACTGACCGTGCCTGGAGACCAGATACCCATGCAGATGTTTTGGCTGAATTGCGCCGTAAGGACTCCACTCGGCAACCGGCGCCGGATTGGCGGTCACGCGGAAGCGCAGTAGGTGTGGCTCATCCCAGACATCGATCGGTTCGACGAAAGCGCCGGTAGAGAACTCGCAATAGCGCACCGCGCCCGGTCCCGATCCATCGATGTGCGCGCGTTGCGGATACGCCAAGCCGGTATGAAAATACCATTCGCGCGGTTCCGGCAAATCCGGGAAAGTAATCACGTGCTGCCAAACTTCTTCCGGAGTGGCATGGACGACGATTTGGGTTCGGACTTGAAATACTGGAGGCCTCGCTTTGGTGTCCCACGCGAGAGTCGCGGCAGGTAAGAGCAGCAAGGCGGTGAAGTTCTTCACGTTTACGACAGGTTGTTTGGCGTAATACGCCAGCACACCCCCGAGCGCCCCGAACGGCACAGTTACGGGCAGGGCCATAATCATGCAAGCGAGCCCATCCAAGCCTAATAGCAGCGGCAGCCCGCTTGCCACGATCGCGCTGACCGCCCCCTGAGCCGCAGCACTCCACGGATCCGGCGGCGAAAAGATCCAACAGCTCGCGCAGCCCAGAAACAGCGGCACCAAAATGAATAGCGTCCATCCATATACTCCGCTGCGCAACAAAACAATTCCAGCGGTGACAAAGGCAGTTAGAAGCAGCAGACCCAGGATGTGCGTTCGCTTGATCACGATCTGCCTTCCGTCACGATTTCCATTAACTGCAAAGCCGTTTTGCGCAATGGGCGCATGGGTGGCAACCCCGAAAGCCGGATCAAGGTCGTTATCGCTTTCGAGGCCAGTTCTAGCAGCCTGATAGTTCTCCCTTGATGCGGCGATTCGTCGATCAACCAGAAGAAGATTACGCCCATCTGAAAGAACCACAGCACGCCGGGAAGCCGGGGTTCGAGATCGCGCGAAATCCGGATGCCGCAATCCACCAGAATGCGCCGGAACCACGCAATGTCGATATCGCGAATCTCTTTCGTTTGCGCGCCAAAAGGCGAGAGTGGATGTTTTGGATCTGCTCCGTTTCTTAAGAGGGCGCGCAGAACACTGCGATTTGGGGCAAAGTGAGCGAGTTTCACTCGGATCAACTCGCGCAAACGGCCTTCCAGACCGCGGGCTTCTTCCAGAGCCGCCGCAATTTTGGGCTGCATTTCCGCGCAGGAACGCTCGTAAAAGTCCATCACGATGGCCTCTTTGGATGGGTAATAGTAGTAGGCTGCCCCGGTCGCTACTCCGGCCTTCTGCGCGATGTCGCGCATGGTCGCGCTGTCGAACCCTTCTTTACGAAAGAGTTCCAGCGCAGCTTCCAGAATCTTGAGGCCCGTTTCCTCTGCTTTGGGCGTCGCTTTCGCCGGCGTCATCGGATTTGAACGTGTTCAATTAACAGTGTGCGCCCCGGAAGCTGCGCTGTCAAGATATTTTTGAACGCGTTCATGAAAGAATGAGTTACCTATGGCGAACTGGAAACGCATCTGTGGCGTCTGGCTACTATACAGGTGCGCATAAGTAAAGGGACATAATCTGGCATACTGGTCTGAGGAAGGCCATGTTGCCACGGCTCTTGCGGTTGCACCCAAACACGCACCAGCGGTTGATTCGTCTGAGCAAGGAAGCGGAGAAAGATGGGGCG
>DASRGE010000047.1:0-16053 GCA_035651215.1 Bryobacteraceae bacterium | reverse complement strand
TTAAGCGCCGAAACCTCAATTTGGAAATTCATTGGTGCGGTGTGAACTAACCTGACTGTCCTGTTTTCGCAGTCACAATCTGTCCTCGCTCTGCATTCTAATCTGATCGATCAGGGGGCGCTTACGCTTCCGGCTTCCATGAGAAGGCCGGCCGGTGTCAAGAAAATTTTTGATCGTCCTGCCGGGGGGATGGCACAAGGGGGGCCTTGGCCCCTCTTGTGGGGGGAGCCGCCGTTCGACGGCGGCGTGGGGGGAACCCACCCGCCCCCGCGTCCCCCTGGGGGGAACGGGAAAGGGGGATTCACGGCTTCCTTCCTCGCTGCCGCAGGCTCTTTTTCTCCACTCCGCGTCCATTCCCATTTCCTATTCGCAACCGCCGTCTCGCCCTGCTTCCATTCGCACTCTTGAGGAGCTTCAGCTCCGGTGCCAGTTGGTGTCCTCAATCTTCTAACGGGTGCTGCTATCTCAGTGTCGAACTGGGCCTCTCGTAGAAGAGCACTCGTTCTGCCGGAAGCGCGCAGTCACCCGAACGCGGCGATTTGCGACCAAACCAAACTCCTCTCAGGCGGCTGCTTTGTGCTTCGCCTGGTTATTGCGCAGCGGCTCGTAGCTTTCGCCCGTCACCCAGAGCCGGTGCAGCAGTATCCCCAGCTTGCGCGCCACTGCCACCAGCGCACGCTTCTTCGCATTCTTGCCGCCACGCGCACACAACTTTAATCCCCAGCGCTTCAGATCCGTATCCGGTCCCCGCCGCCCCAGGATGTAATGCGCCCCTTGCACCAGCAGCTTCCGCAGATACACGTCGCCTTCTTTGCTGATTCCTAACTGCGGCTGGCTCTCGCCCGATTCCCGGCTCTTGGGACGCATCCCCACATAGCAACCTACCTCCCGGCTCTTGCGAAAACGCGCCGGATCGTCAATCGTTAGTACGAACGCCAGAGCGATCAAAGTGCCCACGCCGCTGATTTGCTGCAGCCGGGCGGTTTCCGGATACTTCTCCCGGGCGATCTGCTCGATTTCCTCGTCACAAGCGTGAATCTGTTCCGTCAACGATTCCACTTCTTCTAGCAACCGCTTTAGGACTTGTCGCAGGCTAGCCGGCAGCCCTTCCAAGCGCTCCACTTCCAGCACGTCGGTGTCGCAGTTGGGCAAGCGCTCGCCCGCCGCTTTCGCGAACCCGCGCGCACTGTTCACCAGCTTGGTCCGCGCTTCCACCAGTACCGCTCGCACCCGTATCATCATCAGGTGTTGCTGCGCTTCTTCACTGCGATGCTGAATCGGACGCAGCAGTTGTGGATCGACCCGCGCTAGCCGCGCCAAGCTCTGCGCGTCCAGTTTGTCGTTCTTGCGGCTGCTCTGTGTGATCAACTTCACCTGCCGCGCGTTCGCCACGATCAGTTCGTGACCCAAGCTCTTCAGCAGCCCGCTCACCCAGGGCGAATGCGTCCCCACTTCCAAAGCCACCCGGCAGCGCCCCAGCGCTCCAAACACTTGCGTCAGCCCTTTCTTCGTCGTCGCCACGCTGCGCTCAAACAGCACTTCTCCGTCTTCATCCAGCGCGCAGTAGCGGCTCGTCTTATCTCCCAAATCCAACCCGATCGTGAGCTGCTGCTTCCGCTTGCTCCCTGTCTTCCACGGCGCCGTTACCGCCTGCTTGACTTGTTTCCGATTCTGCATTCCAGTGCTATTCTTCTTCATGAGCCGGTCTCCTGTTTGCACCCTCGAGTGCGTTTCCAATTGGGAGCTTAACGCATCCCGCCCGGAGACCGGCCCTCTCATTCCATCTCGGATTCGGCATGTCGTGGAGCAGGGCTGCACTTTCATGCAATTCTGCGGCCCGAAGGGCCATGGGATACTCCCTTGCGGTCGCGGCTCGGTCAGGCAATGGCTAGAACAGCAGTTTTAGGCCGAACTGGAGAATGCGGGGTGCGGCGGCGGAGGTGATCCTGCCGAAGCTGCTGCTTGTGACAGTGAGGTTCGGGTTGCCCAGATTCACCTGGTTGAAGATGTTGAAGAAATCGGTTCGGAATTCGAGATGCGCCCGCTCTAGCAGCGGGATGTCTTTGAAAGCGGAGACATTCCAGTTGACTGCGGCGGGGCCATAGAGAGCGTTCCGGCCCAGCGTTCCGTACAACCTGCCCGACGGCACTTGGGCGAACGCGGCCGTGTTGAAGTACTGGGAAATGACCGCTGCCCGGCTGCGGCCGGAATTTAAAGAGGCATCCCCGATGAGATCCGGGCGATCGGTAGTCACGCCATCGACGTTCGCATCCACTCCAGAAAGAATGTTCAACGGCTGCCCGCTGTGGGCGGTCATGAGTCCATCGAGTTTCCACCCGCTGAGGACCGCCCGTCCCATCCATCCCATGTTGTGCACGGGCGGGGCCTGCCACACCCAGGAAAGCGAGAACACGTGCGGCGTATTGAAATTCGACACGGCGCGGTCTAAAGCAAAGTTGTTGGAGGAAACAAAGGAAACGGCAGAGATGCTGGTGGGGTCATCCGATAACGTGTCAATCGACTTCGAATACGTGTAGTTCGCGAGAAGCGAGAAGCCGCGCGCGAAGCGGCGCGTGAGCGTCACCTGCAACGAGTTGTAGTTGGCGTTCGCCGCTGTTTCGGTCTCGTAAATGCCGCCGAAAATGCTCGGAAGGTACGGACGGCGGCTGTTGAGATTCGCGGTGGTCGCGTTCGCGCGATAGACGGGAGTATTGGCATCGCGTTGCAGGAACAGCTTGCGGCTGGAATTTCCGACATACGCGACTTGCAGATCCATGGTCCCGCCAATCTGCTGCTGGACGGCGAAACTGTATTGCTCGACGTAGGGCGAAGAGAAACCTTCGCCGAGGTAATTCGCGGTGAGTGGATAGGTGAAGACCGGACTCGCGGGATTCAACGTGTAGGGATACGGGCTGACCGCCTTGACGCTCGCCCAGGGATTCACCAGGCTGGTGGTGGCGTTGAGCGTGACATCCACAATGAACGGCTGGTTCTGCAAGTTCGAGGTCAGGTTCGCCATGCCGGTCGCGTAGTAAATTCCATAACCGGCGCGAATGGCGGTCCGGCCGTTCCCGAACACGTCGTAAGCGAGGCCGAGGCGGGGAGCGAAATCGGTCCAGATGGTGGGCGCCACTCCGCGGGGAATGCCGGGATCGCCCGGAAAGAGCAAGCCGAGCGGAGCGGTTTTGAAGCGCTGCGACTGGACGCCAAATTCGAATGTTCCCAAAGCATCGTTCCTGCTGGTGTACGGCGGATCCACTTCCCAGCGCAAACCGAGATTCAGCGTGAGGCGGCGGGTTACTTTCCAATCGTCCTGGATAAACAGGCCGGTGTTGATGGAGCGGAAGTTGCGATTCAGGCCGTTGTTTTGGCGGAACGAGTTCGCATCCCCAAGCAGAAAATCCGCGAAAGCGTTCTTGGTGAAGGAGCCGGTGAAGCGGATCTGGCCGGCACCGAGCCAGTTGCCCGTTTCCACAAACTGGTTCCACTGGTAGAGGCCGCCTGCTTTGATACTGTGCCCGCCGTGGATCCAAGAAACCGTGTCGCTGAGCATTTCGGTGCGTTGCGGCATGGTGTCGTCGCCGTAGGTGCCGGCCTGAAAATAGCCGGTGAGGAAGATTTGCGGCGGCCGGGCGGGCTGCGCGCCGAGCACCACCTGGCTGCCCAGATCGGACCAGCTCGTGTGGATCAAAGACGTATTCGCGTAACGGTTCAATGTGTAGCTTGCGCGAGCTTCATTGAGCACTGTCGGCAGGACGGACCAGGTATCGGCAATCACGATGTTGTTCTGCGAATAGGTGGTCGCGGAATTCGCATAGTTCGGAATCTGGGTGGCGCTCGCGAACGGAGTGAGCAGGCTGCTGCGGTCGAGGAACAGGGTGCCGGAGAGCCGGTTTGACGCGGTGAATTGGTGATCGACCCGCAGGATGCCCTGGTCGTCGTTGGTGGGCGCGGGGGCGGACCCGGTGTAGGTGCCGTCCGGATTATTCGGCAGCGGGACGAAGGTGTTCAGCAGGTTCTGCGCAACGGGATCGAGGCGGGTCCGGGGAATGACACCGTTCGGGAACGGTTTGCCGGTGATCGGGTCATTGGGCCGTTTGGAGGCAGCCAGGGCCGAGAAATCGCCGGTGCGCTGCGCGGCGCTTGGCACGACGATGCTGTTCACGTAATTGCTGGTGCTCTCCCGGAATCCCTGATAGGAAACAAAGAAGAATGTCTTGTCGCGCTTGATGGGGCCGCCCAAGGTGCCGCCGAACTGGTTCCAGTGCAGAGGCGTGACGGTCGATTGGAAAAAATTGCGGGCGTTTACGACATCGTTGCGCAGGAAGTCGAACAGTGTGCCGTGAAAGGCGTTGCTGCCGGAGCGGGTCACCACGTTCATCACCGAGCCGGGGAGGCGGCCGTACTCGGCGTCAAAGTTGCTCGTGATGAGATGGAATTCGAACACCGCATCCGGATTCGGCGCCTGGTTCCCGCCGTTGCGGAAAAGAGCGTTGTTCGCCGCGCCATCCAGGAAGAAGTTGTTGGCGCGCACGCGGTTGCCGTTGACGTTCATGTTGTTGGCATCGTTGTTTCCGGTGAGAGAGGTGTTGACATTCACGACGCCGGGCATGAGAGTGGTCAGGTCGTAGACATTACGGCCATTTAGGGGCAGGTCCTGGACGCGCTGCGTATCGACAGTTCCGCCAAGCTGCACGTCGCGCGTATCGACGAGCGGCGCATCGGAAGTGACCTGCACTACCTGGGTGGCCTGTCCGATCTGGAGCGTGAAATCAACGCGCGCGTTTTGGTTGACGTCCAGCCTAATTCCGGCGCGGCGCTCGGTTCGAAAACCGCTGGATTCGGCTTCCACGATATAGTTTCCGGCCGGAACGCTGGGGAACACGTAATCGCCGGAGGCGCTGGAGACGGCGGTGCGCGCTTCATTGGTGGCCACATTGATCAGGCGTACCGTTGCGCTGGCAATGCGCGCGCCGCTCGAATCGGAAACGGAGCCGGAGACAGATCCGGTAGTCGTCTGGCCGGGTAACTGGCCGATCAGCAGAAAAAAGAAGAGGAGGCTGAAAGCTTTCGGACGTGCGTACCCCATGGTACGCAGTACGATATCACGAATGAACCCGCCCGCGGAATCGAGGCCGTGTTCGCGGTTTGTTTTCCGAATCGCGCTGTTCGCGGCGTAGCTCCAGAATCAGACGCATCACCAAATGCTCGATCTGGTCCCGGACTTCGATATAGACCTCTTCGGGCTGCCCGATGGGATCGACGACCTTCCACTCGCGCACCTCCGCCGGCAGCGTGGCGGGCAGCTTCGCGCCGCTCATGTTGACCACGATGTCAAAGGAGGCGATGTCGACGGAGAGCACATTCTTGGGGTATTGGTCGTCGAGCTTGATGTTCTTCTCCTCCATCACCTTTTTGGTGAGGGGCTGCACGATGGGCGCGGGGGCCATTCCGGCACTGGCGGCCTCCATCACATCGGAGCCATAGCGGCGCGCGAATCCTTCGGCCATCTGGCTGCGGCAGGAATTTCCAATGCACAGGAACAGGACGCGCTTCACTTGCCTCCCTGCCCGTTCGTTTGTGAGGCCACCTTTTCGACAAACTGCCGGTGAATCCGGCCGTCGTTTCCCAGTTCGGGATGAAATGTCGCCACGGTGTGTCTCCCCTGCTCCACTAGTACCGGGTCGTTCCCATATTTCGCAAGTACTTTTACTTCCGAACCGACCCGGCGGATGATGGGCGCGCGGATGAAGACGGCCTCGGACGGACGGCCTTCGATTTCGAGCGGCACGATCCGGCTATCGAGCTGGCGGCCGTAGGCGTTGCGCTCAATGGTCAAATCCATGAGGCCGAGCGAGGGCTGCGCCGGATGCAGCACTTCGGAAGCGAGCAGAATGGCTCCCGCACAGGTCCCGAAGACCGGCTTGGTTTCGCCGAAGCGGCGCAGCGGCTCGAAAAGATTTTCCCGGTCGAGCAGCTTGAGCATGGTGGTGCTCTCGCCGCCAGGGATCACCAGGCCATCGACCCCCGCGAGTTCCGCGGCGGTGCGCACTTCGACCGCTTTGGCCCCGGCACGCTCCAGAGCTTTGCGATGCGCTTCGAAGTCGCCTTGCAGGGCGAGTACGCCGATGATGGGTTGTTGGTGAGACACAAATTCCTGGCCGCTCCCTAACGGTCGCGGTTCTGTTGCTGGAGGCTGCACTACCAGCCGCGGGTCTGCATCAGCTCGGATTCCTGGAGCTTTGCAACGTCCAGGCCGGGCATGGCTTCGCCGAGTTCCTCGCTCGCTTCGAGCAGTTTGACGGGATCGCGGTAATAGGTGGCGGCTTTCACTATGGCTTTCGCGCGTGCTTCCGGATCCGAAGATTTGAAGATTCCGGAGCCGACGAAGACCGCTTCAGCGCCAAGCTGCATGACGAGCGCAGCATCGGCCGGAGTGGCGATTCCGCCCGCCGAGAAGTTCGGGACCGGCAGTTTTCCATGCTGCGCAACGTACTGCACCAGCTCGAGCGGCGCTTGCAGATTTTTCGCTTCGTGCACGAGCTCTTCCTTGCCGAGCACGGTGAGCTGCCTCATTTCTTTCACGATGGTGCGAATGTGGCGCACGGCTTCGACAATATTGCCGGAGCCGGCTTCCCCTTTGGTGCGGATCATCGCGGCGCCTTCGGCGATCCGGCGCAGCGCTTCGCCCAAATTGCGCGCGCCGCACACGAAGGGAACTTTGAAATCGTGCTTGTCGATGTGGTGTTCTTCGTCAGCCGGCGTCAGCACCTCGCTTTCATCGATGTAATCGACTTCGAGCACTTCGAGAATCCGTGCTTCGGTGAAGTGGCCGATGCGCACTTTTGCCATCACCGGGATGGAGACGGCGTCCATAATCTCGCGGATGATGCGGATTTGCGACATGCGGGCCACTCCGCCTTCTTTGCGAATATCGGCCGGGACACGCTCCAGCGCCATCACCGCAGCAGCGCCGGCGCGTTCGGCGATGAGAGCCTGCTCTGCATTGACGACGTCCATAATGACGCCGCCTTTCAACATTTCCGCGAGCCCGACCTTCAGCCGGAATGCATCGTTCTGGAAATTCATGGTTGTTCTCCTGTTCAATTCCTGTTGAATGCCGCTCCCTTACGGTCGCGGTTCTGTTTCAAACTAAAGCGGCGATGGCTTCGAAGCGTTCGGGAGCGCGGCTCGCCGCCAGCTCGGCTTCGACGGCCTCCCCGATCATCTGAAGCCCGCGCAAAATCCGCGCGGGCGCCAACGCGCCGAAACTGATCCGTAACCCGCGGATGTGACGGTGATCCGCCGAAAAATGTCGTCCGGCCAGAAAGCTGACGCCGCGCTCTTCGGCTCGCGCGAGCAGACCTTCGGCGGTAAGCGGCGCGGGCAGTTCGATCCACAGGCTCATACCGCCTTCCGGGCGCGTAAACCTGGTTCCGGGCGGCAGATACTGGGCGCAACCGCGCAGGACTGCCTGCAAACGTTCCGCTCCGGCGCGGCGCGTGCGTTCGAGATGCAGCGCGAGTTCGCCCGATTCGGCAAAGCGCAGCAGAATGGCCTGGGCAAGCTGATCGGAATGCAGATCGCTGGTCTGTTTCGCTTCGGCCAGGCGCGCCACCACGGCGCGCGGCGCAATGATCCAGCCCACCCGCAGGCCGGGAAAGGCGACTTTCGAATAACTGCGCAACAAAATCGTATTTCCGGTCTCGTCGAGTTCTTTCAGCGGTGGCAGCGGCTTGCCGCGATAACGAAGCTCGCTGTAAATATCGTTTTCGACGAGCACGGCGCCGGACCGCCGAGCAATTTCGACCAGCCGTTTGCGACGGTCGAAAGAGAGCGTCGCCCCGGTCGGGTTTTGGAAACTTGGCGTAACCACAATCAGACGCGGCCGATGGCGTTCCATGGCCGTTTCGAGGGCGTCTACGTCGAGGCCATTGCCGTCGACGGGAACGGGAACGATATGCGCTCCGGCACGTGAAAAGACGCGTACCAGGCCGTGATACACCGGATCTTCCAAGACGGCCGACTGGCCGCCGGATGCAAACAGATGGGCGAGCAGATCGAAAGCCTGCTGGCAGCCGTTGGTCACGATGAGGTCATCGCCCGGGCGAGCCACGCCCTTCGCGAGCGCCTGTTCGAGCAGATAGCGGCGCAGGGGCGGATAACCGTGCGGCGAACCAAGCTGCAAAATCTGAGTGGCCTCCGGGCTGTCGATTACCTGCTTCGACAAACGGCGGAATTCGGCGAGAGGAAACTCTTCAGCAGCGGGACGCGAGTTCGCGAAGCTGATCTCAATTTTGTGAACCGGAGGCAGCGGGGCTTCGAGCGGCGGCAGAATGGCGTCCCAATCGGTCGCGGAAGGCGCGGGCGTTTTCTCGCGCTTTGCTACAAAACTTCCCCGCCCGACATGGCCCTCGATGAAACCGGTTTCTTCGAGCAGCGCATAAGCCGCGGAGACGGTGGTGCGGTTCAGTCCAAGCTGACCAGCCAATTCGCGGGTGGCCGGCAACCGATCCGCAGGCCGTAAATCGCCGCGCGCGATCGTATTTACGATCGACTCCGCCAATTGTTTATAGAGCGGTACGTCCGATTCAGGATTCAGATGCAGATGAGAGAGGTCCGCCAAACTTCTCCCATGGTATCAGATTGGATGGGCGCAATTGGACTGCCGAGACAGTCCATTAGTTGTGAGCCCCTTGCTGGCGCGCGTGGTTCTGTGAGCGGTTCGGCCTCTGAATGGCGGCGAGCTAGGCTAACTGTATACGCATGCAGCGTCGTCGAGTCTTGACCGCGCTCTTTACGACCGCGGTTTTCCTAAATCTGGCAGCTTTCGCGGGCCTTTCGGCGCAACGAAGAAAGAACGGCAACACAGAGCCGAAGCCGCAAGTTCTGCCGCTGCCGCCCGAGCTGCCAATGGCGCTAGTGGCCGATACGGCATCGCTTGATTTTCACATTTCGCCGCTGCTCAGGGCGGGCGGTTTGTCGGCGCAGATCCGGCAAAGCCTGAACGACCTGATCCGGGATACGCATGGCGAGACAATCATCAAGCTGCGGGCGTTTGTTTCCGGCGCGGGCGACGCGCGCCGCGTGCGCGCCGAGGTGGCCAGCCTGTTTACGGAACATAAGCTGCCACTGCCCGTCCTGAGCGTGGTTCAGGTGGGGGGGTTGGGCCAAGAGACGGCCGCGGTAGAAATTGAAGGGGTAGTAGCGACCAAGCGGACGCTGAATCCGAACGGGCTAGCATTTTTTACGGGCGAGACGGGCGGCTCGTTTTCCGAAGCACTGGAGCGGCTGAAGACCAGTGTACGAGCGGCCAATGTGACGCCCGATCACCTGTTGACGACTACCTGCTTTACTTCCCGCATTGAAGATTACAACCAGACGCGGGCCTCGGTGCAGTCGCTGTTTCCGAATACGGCCATCACGATTGTGCAGGCGGTTCGCGATCCAGCGAGCGATGCAAGTATGTGCGAGGCGATCGGGCAATTGTCGCAAGCCCCCGCGCAGGGCCCGTTGGTGTGGCTGAAGAACGCGCGGGCCACGCTGGTCAACACACCGCAACTGGTGTTCACCGGTATGCAGCTTTCGTTCGGCAGTTATCTGGACGATGCGCATGAGGCGTTCGTGCGGCTGCAACGGGCTACTTCGGCAGTGGATGCCGTGGCCGCGCCGGTTGAGATCAATGCGTTTTCGCTGGATGCGTACGCGGGCGCCGCTATTAAGAAGAACGCGTCGGTCCCGATGAGCACGTTCACGGTGCAGACGGTGGAGGGATTGCCGTCGATCGATGCGTCGGCCGGGATAGAGGCGGTGCTGGCGCCGAATGCGGGTTCGCCGGTGACGGCGCCATAGAAGCCATCAGCAATCAGCGGTCAGCGGTGAGCCGTCAGCTTTTTTGACCGCTCCCTTGCGGTCGCGGCTCTGTCGGGAGTGTGGCTGAAAGCTGATGGCCGACAGCTCCAACGTTACAATTCCCTGAGTGGCCACTCCGTTGATTGCGACCTTTGGCGAGATTATGCTTCGCCTGACTCCTCCGGGCTTTGAGCGGTTTCTGCAATCGCCGCAGTTCATCGCGACGTTTGGCGGCGGCGAAGCCAATGTCGCGGTTTCCCTGGCGCAATTCGGCGCGGGCAGCCGATATATTACCGTTGTTCCGCCCAACAATCCGATCGCGGATGCCTTTGTTGGCGAGTTGCGGCGCTTCGGAGTCGATGCGAGCGAAATTGTGCGGGCGCCCGGACGGATGGGGATTTATTTCGTCGAAGCCGGGGCGAACCAACGGCCCTCGAAGGTGGTTTACGACCGCGAGTACAGCGCGATTGCGCTGGCGAAACCGGGAACCATCGACTGGCGTAAGGCGCTGAAAGGCGTGAACTGGCTGCATGTGACCGGCATCACTCCGGCCATCAGCGCTTCGGCCGCGGAACTGACTATCGAAGGACTGCGGGTGGCGCGGGAGCTAGGGATTCATGTGTCTTGTGACCTGAATTACCGCAAAAATCTCTGGAAATGGGGCAAGCCTGCCGCGGAGGTGATGCCGGAGCTGCTGAAGCTGGCCGATACCTGCATCGCGAACGAAGAAGACTGCCAGAAGGCCATCAATATCCACGTGGATATCGACGTGGAATCCGGGAGTTTGGAACGCGAAAAGTATGCGGAACTGGGTGAGCGCGTCCTGGCCACGTTTCCGAACCTCAAGCGCATCGCGATTACCCTGCGCGAGTCAAAGAGCGCCTCGCATAATGGCTGGTCGGCCTGCCTGCACACCGGGAAAGAGTTTTTGCTCAGCCGGCAGTACCAGATCACCCATATCGTGGACCGGGTGGGGGCGGGTGACAGCTTTGCGGCCGGACTCATTTATGGATTGAACTGCTTCCCTTCCCCGCAAGAGGCGCTGGAGTTTGCGGTGGCGGCATCGTGTCTGAAGCATTCGGTACCGGGCGATTTCAACCGATTCACGGCGGACGAGGTACTTTCGCTGGTAAAAGGTGGGGGGTCGGGGCGGGTGCAACGGTAGGCGCAAGCTGTCAGGGATCGGCCAGACCCCCTCCTTCACAGTCAGGGTTCCGATCGGATTCCGGTTTTGCTTTGGCTGAATAGCTGAAAGCTCCCGGGCTCGGTATAATCGAGACCAGGCACTCCCAAGCATGCAGTTTTTTGCGAAGCCGCAGGTTCGTGGCCCCCTCGCCGTTGCGGCCGGACTCGGCGCGTTCCTCTGCCTGGTCCAGGCGCTTCCGGCGCAGGCGCCCTCCAAAACCTCCGGTACGAGCGAGACGGTTACCAAGGTTCCGGCCCCCGATGTTCCCAAATCCAGCAGCAGCAGTGAGAACAAGGACCAGAACCCCATTCGCGTGCAGGTGAACGAAGTCATTGTGCCGGTGACGGTGACCGACGAAAAGGGCCGCTTTGTTTCCGACCTCAACGAAAGCGATTTTCAAATTTTCGAGGAAAACAAACCGCAGAAGATCCAGTATTTTACGCGAGAGCGAAGCCAGCCTGTGGTGGTGGGGTTTTTGATCGATCTGAGCACAGCCAGCCGGATTCACTGGAAGAATTTTCAAGATGCTTCGATTGAGCTGATTCAAAATCTGCTCACGGGCGACCCGAAATATTCGGGGTATCTAATCGACTTTTCGCAGGATGCCGAAGTCGCGGTGAATACGACCAGCGATCCGGAGCCGCTGGTAGAGAAGATCCGCAAGCTGAAGCCGGGCGGGGGCGCAGCGTTGTTCGATGCGATTTACCTGGCGTGCACGAGCCGCAAGCTGGTGAAAGGCGAGCCGATCGAGCCCCGCCGGGTGATCGTCATCCTGGGCGACGGGCACGACAATGCCAGCAAGCATTCGCTCGAGCAGGTCATCGAACTGGCGCAGCGGAACCTGGTGACGATTTATTGCATCAGCACGCAGGCGTTTGGCTTCACGAACGAAAGCGACGCGAATCTGGTGCGGCTCGCCACTGAAACGGGCGGGCGAGTGGTTTATCCGCTCGGGGACGTTTACAAGGATACCGACGGGTATCTTTCGCATCCTTCCGACGACGGAAATTATGCCCTGACTGTGGGGACCGGCGCGTACCGTTCTGCGGTGGACGGACGCATGTACCATGCTGTGGCGGATATCGCCGGCGAGGTCACGACGCAGTACATCATCCGCTATGTGTCAAATAATCCGAGCGACAAGTCGTTCCGGAATTTGAAAGTTGTGGTGGATCTGGCCAACGTCAAAGTGCGGGCCCGCAAGGGCTACTACGCGAATCCGGTATCATCCAACGGACAAACACCTAACGGACAATAGGACATGTCGTCGGCCCGGGTACTCCGCTTCAGCGATTTCGCTCCAAAACAAGGGCAATACTCGCTGCTAGTCTCGGATCTGCCGGATCACGGGGTGCAGACGATCGGGGTTTTGCTGCTGGATCCGGCCACTGACACGCTGTATGTTCGCCTGCGGCGGGACTGGGACGCGGTGGCGAACGAAGACGACGCCGAGGTGCTCGCGGAATTGGAGGACGATTTGGCCATGCAGGCGCGCGACCAGGGCGGAGCGGCGGTGCTCGAGTATCTCGAAAGCGTGGCCTCGCAATCGGTCCGGGTGACGGACCGGGAAGCCGTGACGGTGCGCGATTTCGACCGAGCGTTAGGCGAGCTCTATCGAGAACACGTGCCCGCGCGAGTTTTGCAGTTTCGAACCCATTTGCCGCGATATTCGCTGGCGGTGGCCGCGGGGCCGTTTCTTACCAATCCGGAAGACATTCAAGCCGAGGAATGGATTGAGACTCCGCCCGATCTGAAGCTGGATGAAGATATGTTCGTGGCCCGCATTCAGGGTCACTCGATGGAACCGCGCATCCCGCACGGGAGTCTATGCGTGTTTCGCCGCGGGGTGGTGGGGTCGCGCAACGGACGGCTGGTGCTGGTGCGGAATACCGAACTGGCCGACGACAACCAGTACACCGTGAAACGCTACCGCAGCGAAAAGCAGGTGACCGAAGAAGGGTTCCTGCAAACGCGCATCCGGCTGGAGAGCTTGAACCCGGCGTATCCATCGTGGGACCTGGACGAGAACGAAGAGAAGTACCAGGTGGTTGCGGAGTTTGTGCGGGTGTTGGAGTAGCGGCGGAAAACGAATTAGCCGCGGATGGACACGGATGCACACGGATTGAAAAGCAACCGCTTATTCGTTCCTAAGAGCCACCAGCGGATCCACGCGCATCGCCCGCCATGCCGGAATGCAGACCGCGAGCAGCGCGGTGGCCGCCAGCACGCAGGCGGTAATCAAGAACGTTGCAGGGTCGAGCGGATTCACTTCGAACAGCTCGCTCCGGGCAAAGCGCGCGAGGAACGCGGCTGCGACGATTCCGGCAATCAGCCCGGCCGCAACCAGGCGGAATGCCTGACCAATCACCACCGCAAAAATATTGCCGCGCTGCGCTCCAAGCGCGGTGCGGATACCGATCTCGCGCGTGCGCCGCGTGACGCTATAGCTGATCACGCCGTACAGGCCAAGGGCGGCGAGAAACAGCGCTG
Source organism: Bryobacteraceae bacterium (assembly GCA_035651215.1). Lineage (GTDB taxonomy): Bacteria > Acidobacteriota > Terriglobia > Bryobacterales > Bryobacteraceae > Bog-105. Next base: position 2,525 of record DASRGE010000047.1, on the reverse strand, counting down.
CCGCAGCGAACGCTATCAGAATTCTTGCCGCAAATTGCTGCGGTCCGAGCGCAAGTGAAATCCGTTCCTCAATCGTTTTCACGTCGAAGACGGCTTGCGCGGGATCGGCCGCGCCTACGGCCTTGCGGATCGCCTGTGCCAGATAGGCGCTTGACGCATTTCCCCGAGCGGCGAAAAACATTTGCTCTCGCGGCTGCTGGTACAGGCAAAAATAATAGGCGCCGCGTCCGGAATCCGACGCGAGGCTGGTCTGCTTCACATGGCCTACGATGCCGACGATCGTGGCTAAACCACTTCCTCCACGCTGGATGCGCTGGCCGAGCGGATTCTGGTTGGGCCAATATTTGCGCGCCAGATCGATGTCGATGATGGCGACGGGCTGCGCGCCTTTGCGGTCCCCATCGTTAAAGTAACGGCCTGCCAGTAGAGGAATGCGCAAGGTTTTGAAGTAATCGGGACTGACGTAGCGGTCGGAGCCGTGGAATCCGGGACTGCCGGGCGATACGATGCGTCCTTCGATGCCGAACGACGCAGTGGGATCACCGCCCGCGAACGGCACGACATTCGCCGCTCCTACGGACGTCAGCATGGGAGTTTGCGAAAGACTGGTCAACGCAGCGCGGAGAAAAGCGGCTTGCTTCGCCGGGTCGCTATATTCGTTTGCAGGCAGCGCAACGGTGGCGGTCACCACGCCTTTCGGATCAAAGCCTGGATTGACATCCCGCAGATGGCCGAGCGTTCGCAAGAGCAACCCCGCGCCCACCAGCAGCACGAGCGCCAGCGCGATCTGTCCGGCCACGAGGGCCGAACGCAGGCGGGCGCGATGGTGCGTCTCGGTATCCGAACGTCCGCCTTCTTTAAGCTGTTCATATTGCTGCCCCAGGCGCGAAACGTGCCAGGCGGGAACCAACCCCGATAGGAGCGCGGCAACAACTCCGAGCAGCGCTGTGAACGCCAGCACGTGGCCATCAATGCGGATCAGCATGCCGGATGAGAGTTGAACGTTCGCCAGCGCCACGAGCGCATCGGTCAGCGAATATGCGGCGGCGAGGCCGAGCGCGGTTCCGGTCAGCGACAGGAGCCCAGTCTCGACAAGCGCCGTCCGGATCAAATCCGCACGGCTTGCACCGAGCGCGCTGCGAATGGCCAACTCGCGGGCCCGCGCCGTTCCACGAACGAGCATTAGACCCGCAATATTGCAGCAGGCGATCAGCAGGACGAGTCCCACGGCTCCCAGCAAAATCAGAGCCGGCAGTTTCAGATCGCCCGCGGAGTACTCGGTAAACGGCTCGATCCCCATACTCCACTGGGAACCCCTTGCAAAAGGAACCTGGCTAAGAACGCGATTCGAGAGCGCTTGTATCGCGCTTGCGGCGCGCGCGTAGCTGACACCAGGAGCCAGGCGCGCAACAACGAAATAATCCTCGTTAAAACGGTTATCCGGTCCATACGCCTTCGCCGGCAACCCGACGGGAATCCAGATTTCGGCTTCAAAGGGGAAGCGGAAATCCGGCGGCATCACACCGGTTACGCGATACCCCGCGTTGTTCAACTGGATGGTACGCCCTATGATGCCGCGGTCGCCACCGAAAAGCCGCTTCCATGCCGGATACGACAACATGACAACGTGACTCGCTCCAGGCTGATCTTCCTCCTGCGTAAAGCCGCGGCCCAGCAGCGGCTGCCTGCCAAATACATCGAACCATTGCCAGCTCACCAGAGCCGCCTCGAGGCGCCGCGGCGAATCGCCGCCGTTGTACGTAAAGCTGTCCGGAACCTCTAAGGCGGCCTTCGAGAAAATCTGCCGGCTTGCGCGGACGTCCGCGAAATCGGTTGCAGACATGGAGATGCGGTCCAGGCCCAGCTTCTTGTAATTGACACGTGGAGCGACCAGGGTTTCGGGATGTTCTGTGCCGGCCGGATGAAAGAGCAAGCCGTTGACGACGCTGAAGATCGCGGCATTCGCGCCGATTCCCAGCACCAGCGAGAGAAGAACCGCAAGCGAAAATCCTGCATCTTTGGCAAGAGTACGGATCGCATAGGTAAAAGGCGATGTGCCGGACATGCGAAGTAGTTGTGCAGTTCAGATGCCGCCCGCGAGAGCTCGTTTTTTCAACAAGTTCGCAAGACTGGTGTGTCCGAATCCGGGATGCGGCTGTCTCAAAACAAGATGTGGGCCTAGGCTGCGCCTTGGATACAATGAAATCTGCGCGGGTGCTGTTCCGCGCATAGGAGCAGGCCGGCATAGCTCAGTTGGTAGAGCATCTGATTTGTAATCAGAGGGTCGGGGGTTCAAGTCCCTCTGCCGGCTCCAGTCCGGGCGTGTCCAGCCCGGAGACATGGGTGACAGATTGTTCCTAAGACATAGGTAACACTTTTGGCCCGAAGGGGTTTTCCAAGGGCTGCAAGGTTTTCTCCTCCAAATCGACATAGCCGAGGTCGTACTCCATGAAGCTGACGAGCCAGATGCCATCGTCGACTTCCTTGACGCCGACGGCCTGACCCGCGAGGCAGGTACTGAGATT
>DASRGE010000046.1:0-26626 GCA_035651215.1 Bryobacteraceae bacterium | reverse complement strand
GGATGAGCACGGTCCGACGCTGACTGCGTGTGCTGCGCGTGAAGTCTGTCGGAAAGCCGGATGCTGGAGATCGGCACGTCCGGTTTGATGAGCGGGGAGGGGAAACGGGCCTCGGCACCGCGCCTCTCCTCGACTCTACCCACAGGTAGCGCCGGTTCAGGCAGTCTTCCTGCTGGTGCTATAGTCTTTCCATCGCTGAACCAGGATCATGCACACGATAAATCGCAGAATGTTTCTCATGCGAGGGGCTGCTGCTTCGGCTCTCCTCACCGGCACGCGCTATGGGTCCGCCAATCCGCTTGGCCTGCCGATCGGTTGCCAGACCTATCCTGTGCGCAAGTCGATCGGTACGGACTTCGCCGCCACGATGAAGGGATTACGTGCAGCCGGGTTCACCCAGATTGAACTGTGCTCGCCATACGGCTACGCCGATTTTTCGAGCCTCCGGCAATACAAGCCGCAGGAGTTGCGGCGCATGCTGAACGACTGGGGATTGGGCTGCATCTCCGCGCACTGGGCGCCGACGGAACTCTTCCAAAAGGCGGATGAGAGCATCGCCTATGCGAAGGAGTTCGGCATGACCCAGATGGCCATCGCCGCCCTTGGACCGTTCAGCCCGAAGAGCACCCAGACAGTCGACGACGTGAAACGTTACGTTGAGCCCTTCAATGCCTTCGCCGAAAAGGCCCACGCCGCAGGAATCGTCGCACTGCTGCACAATGAAGGCTTTGTCTCCGAATACATCGACGGCAAACCGGTTTACGACATGATGATTGCCGAGCTCAATCCCGCCACGACCAAACTGCAGTTTCAGGTCTCTAGCTGGCAGAAGGGCTACGACCCGGTGACCTACTTCCACAAGTATCCGGGCCGCTTCCTCTCGATGCACTGCCAGGATTGGGTGAAGGACCCCTCCACCAAGTCTGGCTTCCGCGAGGTTCCGTTGGGCAAGGGCGTCGTGGATTGGAAGGCCGTCTTTACAGCCGCAAAAACAGGCGGCATAAAGAACTACTTCGTCGAGCTGGAAGAAGATCCGGCGCTGATGCCGCCGAGCGTGCCTTACCTGAAGTCCCTGAACGTCTGAACCCGGCTCCCTGGAGAATTTGAAATGTCGTATGAAAACGAGTTCCACGAACACGAAACAAAGGATCAATTGGCGGAAACGGCCGGTAAGGAGAGGACACGGCGAGAGTTCTTGCAAGGCTCGCTCGGTGCCACCACGTTGCTGGCTTCTCAGATCGGTGGCTCGAATGTTTCGGCGCAGACGACCCGGAAACGGCCCAATTTTGTTCTCTTTCTGGGCGAGGGTCAGCGTTATGACGCGCTCTCGATCGCCGGCCACCCAATTCTAAAGACCCCGAATCAAGATCGCATCGGTCGTGAAGGGATTCGCTTTCGGAACGCTTTCTGCACAAATGCGCTCTGCGCACCTGCCCGCGCGGCCCTGTTAACAGGAATGTATTCTCGGTCGACAGGCGCGCTTTCGAATCAACATTTGAACGTTCCCCTGCCGTCCGATATACCCCTGTTCACCGATCTTCTTCATCAAGCAGGTTATGAGGTCGCCATTGTAGGGAAGGTGCATGTCCACAACGGCGCCGAGGAGCGCTACTGGGACTACTATTTTGGCCACAACGCCGCCAGTAACAACTATGTTGATCCACTCTTCAAGGAAGGGCGCAAGGGCAAAATTGGTCCTCAAATCCAATATCGGGGCGTATATCCAGACGATCTGGCGGTGGATCGTGCACTGGCGTGGCTGGAGCAGGATCGAGGCGACAAACCGTTCTGCTTGCTGGTGTGGTTTGTTGCGCCACACGAGCCGTTCTTTCGTCCGCGTCGCCACTTCGATCTGTACAACGACACGGCAATTCCAAAACCCGCGACATTCGACGACGACCTCAAGGGTTATCCCGGGAAGCCGAAGTGTTTTGCCGACGCAGGAAACAAGCTTGGTACCACGATGACGCATCCTGCTTGTGGTTCGCTCGACGCGGTTGCGAAGAACTACTATGCGGGATTGGTAGCGACGGACGAAAATGTCGGCCGCATTCTCGACTATCTCGAAAAGAAGAATGTCCTGGACGACACCGCCGTCGTCCATGGATCCGATCACGGGTATTTTCTTGGCGAGTGGCGCCTTTTCGACAAGCGGCTGATGCACGAACCCTCCATCCGTGTGCCGCTCATGATGCGCTATCCGAAGCGTATTCCCGCCGGCACGGTTCGCGATGAAATGATTGTGGATCTCGATCTGGCGCCAACATTGTTGGATCTCGCCGGCCTTACTTGCCCCTCGCATATGCAAGGAAAGAGCGTTCTTCCTTTAGCAAAAGCGGCCGATCCTGCGTTTCGTAAGGAGTGGTATTACGAGTATTTCGAGTGGCCGAATCCGGAAGGGGTGCGTCCGCACCGTGGCATTCGCACCGAGCAATACAAGCTGATTCACTATGTGATGGATCCGCAGGAATTTGAACTGTACGATCTGCGCCGGGATCCCGCCGAAACGCAGAATCTCTACGGTCAGTCCCAATATCTTCCTTTGCAGCAGCGCCTATTGTCCCGGCTCGAGGAATTGCAGTCGCGAGTTCCAGAGAGAAGGGCATTGTAGCCTGTGTAGAGCAGACTTCGTGTTACCGGAAGGGAAGCAGTAAATGCCGGCTCCGAGCCGGAAGCGTAGGAAGCTGTGAAAAAATCGGCAAAGACTTGACCAGCGGAACAGAGCCGCGACCGCCAGGGAGCGGTTTTCGATTTGTTCACAGCATGTCAGTCCAAGCGCCCTTAAACTGGAGTGGAAACAGTAAGTGCCGGCTCCGACCATCGCGGGGCCTACGCCCGCATACACCGGTGGCCCGGAAACCGGAAGCGTAAGCGACCCGAAATCTGACTTCCGCACCACAGCCCTTGCGTAAATAACGTTACAGCAACACGAAATTCGCTCTAGCAGGGCACTATACCCCCTCGCGCAGCATGCATTCAGTTTGCGAGCCGGATTTTCCGAGATCTTCTGCAACTCCTCGGTGTGGCGAAAAAGGTGTTGAAATTTGGAAGGCGCGAAGTTCAGAGGAGGGTAGCGCGTTTATGAGGACTTAATTTGCAGAACATCCGATTAAATGCGCGAGGCGCGCCTCTCTATTCGTCTAACTTGAACGGTCCGCGACTATGAAGAGGGCGCTGGGTTACAATTTTCTGCGTGAAACCCAACATTTCGAGCCGGCTGGATACCGGAACCCCACTTCTTCGAGATTTGATCACAGGTGTGAAACGAGGTGAAATCAAAATCCCCAAATTCCAGCGCCGATTCGTGTGGGCTGATGAACAAGCGCTGAACTTGCTCGATAGCATTGCAAGCAACTATCCCGTCGGGAGTCTTCTGCTGTGGAGAACACATACCAAACTTGCTGCCGAACGGAATCTGGGTGAGTTCCTGCTACCTAAAACCGACGATATGACTCCCACGGATTACGTTCTAGATGGGCAGCAAAGACTAACTGTGATTTATTCTTGTCTGGGTGCCCAGGAAACGGAGCCTGGGTTTCAAGCTGTATACGATCTCTCAACAGAGCGTTTCCTCCAGAGGGGCGATTATGAGCATCAGCAGTTCCCGTTGAGAATCCTTTTTGATACGAGCAAGCTGTTAAATTTCCGATCAAGTCTCGTTCACCATCCAAATTCGAATGAGCTACAGCGAAGGCTTGACCAGGTGATCGAAGTACTCACGAATTATCGGGTGCCAGTGGTTACACTGAAAGATTTGACCGTTGAAGAAGTGTGCCCTATCTTCGAGAGGATTAATAGTTCGGGCACACGCCTTTCGACCTACGACCTGATGGTCGCGGCCACATGGTCGAACGAATTCGATTTGAACGACGAAACCGGACGGATCTCGATAAGCTTGCAGCCGAAAGGTTTCGGGGACATCGAAGGAGACACGGTCCTGAAGTGTATGTCGGCCGTCCTCCATAAGAGCATCAAACGAGAGCAGGTACTCTCACTGCGAAAGCTTGACAAGCCTAAAATGGACGACCTCGTTGAGAAGGTCCGGGAGGCCCTTCTCAAGGCGGTGGATCTGCTGTCAACAGAATTCAAAGTTTACAGCTGGGATTTCCTGCCTTATGAGGCAGTTGCGGTTGTCCTGTGCTACGTCTTCGCGAAGCGTCGGACCCTAGATTCCGAGGAGATCCGCAGAGTGCGACAGTGGTTCTGGAAAAGCGCGTTCTCCGGCCGCTATAGAGGAGCTTCTGACACGTTCCTCTCTCGAGACCTTGAGGCAATCGATAACTTTATAGTGAATAAGCAGGAGCCAGATCCCGGCTTCGGTGAACCCCCGAGCGCCGAACAGTTGACCAAAGCGGTTTTTAGAAGCAATAATTCCAGATCAAGGGCGTACATCTTGCTGCTGGCACTTCAATCACCCCGTAACCTCACCAATGGAGCGGCTATCGACGTCACCGAGGCTTTATCGACCTTATAAGAAGAGTTCCACCACGTCTATCCAAAGGGTTACTTGGACAGGATCGGAGTGAAGGAAGAGATAAATAGTCTCTGCAATATCTGCATCCTCGCCGCTTCTGAAAATCGTGCAATCAGCGACGACGATCCCAATGACTATTTGCCGAGGCTCATTCAGTCACACAACGGGGATGCTGAAAAAATCTTCGCTTCGAACCTACTTCCAAATCCGTCAAATTACGACTATGCTTCCTTACCTTATGCGGAATTCCTGAATATTCGGTCACAGGCGATTCACAAGCGAATGAAGCATCTTTGCTATGGCAACAACCCCTGAGATCTGCTGCTCCGGACGAGAACAGGAGCCGATTCCTAATCATGCGAGTGGGAAACTGGTTCCGATCGGAGTCACCCCCATAGCTAAGTACTCGTTTGCGTGTCTTTAGATTTTCCGAGCGGCTTCACCCGACGCAATTCTGGCAGGGCGAGTTGCCGTCCCTTTAAGTATTGTCCGTCGATCTCTGCCGAGCCGGTCAGGAACGACAGTCCCCTTCGATCGACGGATCATGCTTGAGGCACAAGGCCGAGGTTGTCGCTAACGGCATTCCTCAATCGCTGTTTGCAGCCCGGATACCGTTCGGTCGTCTGCACGCGGAGGTGCCCGAGCAGGAATTGGATCTGCTCGAATTCTCCGTCGGCGTGGTGACATAAGCGCGCAAGTGCGCCGAAGGTCGTGAGGCCCATGCTCGCCAGTCCGCAGGTTGCACAAGCTTGCCTGACCACGCCCCAGATAACGTTTGGGCTGAAGCCGTTGCACGCGATCCGACTCGCCTTGTTGCTGCCGCAGCTTGATTACAGATTTGAAGGCGCGTTTGCGTCGCTTCGCCATGGCAGGCAGTATTCCGGCTCTGCCTCCGCTCCGGAATCCTTACTTGGCTGTACGCTGCGGCGTTACCGGGGACTAACTAAGCTGGAAAAAGGGGAAAAGCCTCCAGGAAGCGTCGCCTACGACTCAAAACCCCGAATGTAGGGAGTATTCGGCGGCCTCGGTCCGGAGTTGAATAGTGGTCCGTGTGTGGAGCGATACTTTATGTTCAGGAACGCCGTCTCGATGCGGCGTCCGACTGCAGAGTAACGGCCGTCCTCCCAATTGGATTCCATGTAGTAATTGACGATACCGGTCGACACAAGCAACCGCTCCGCGTTGAACGGTTCTTTTCCCGTCAGCATCATTTGGATAATCCAGTGCTCGTGGGCGTTCGCGGCGTGGTACTGCGAGATAGGGCCAGGCCAGCCAAGCATGGACACAATCGTCGGCTCTTTCTGCCCTTCGATTTCGCCGGCGTAAGTCCAACCCACGCCCTCGCCTGAAATAACGGCCGCCTTGCTTCCGTCGTTGTACTCTACGACGCAGATGTTTGGCCTCCGGCCCTCCTGAAAGTGTCCCGGCTTCAGGTCGAATTTTTTCCCCACTGCTTCAAGCAGATTGCCGGCCCAGGCATTGCGTTCGACCCACGCCCATGTTTCGGGTCCCCGGATAGACTGCACTGCCTTGACGCCCGTCTCACCGCCCTTTCGGCGATCAACAAAGGCCTGCAGAACGTCAATGCAATGGAAGATGGCTCCCTCATCCGCCGCGTTTCCCACCACGATGGAGTTCTTGATGGGGGTATCGATCGCGAGTTCGATCTCGGGCTTGCGGAAGTAGGTCGGTATGGAGGACCCGCCCGTCAAGGGAAAGTGCAGTTCACGCGATTTGTCGAACATCCACTTGGCTTCGTCCCAGCTATAGGAGAGATGTTTGTCGTTAAACACAGGCACTGAGCGTTTGCTCTGCTCGAAAACCTGAATGACCTGCTGATAGATCCACCAGCGCGGCAGAAGCCAGCGCCCCTTGAGATCGGTTGGATAATTCCCGTGCTCCGCGACGATGACAACACCATCCACAGCAAGTTCTTTCCCGCCCAGCGTGACAGCTTCCTTCACTGTCTTGAAGATCGGAATGTTCTTCGCTTTGCAAACTTTCTGCCCTAACAGGCTTGTATCAAGCTGATCGATGTACACGGACACCACCTCTACCTGCGAAGCAGTGTGCGCGCCCCGCCACCAATAACCATCTAACAGTTTGTTTACGATCCAGTCGGCATGGGAGGTCGGGCGACCCCAATAACTGACGAGGCAGGTAATGCGCGGCCGCTTTTGTGCAGTCTGCGCGGCCGCATCTGTGGCGGCGCCGGTGAAAGTAGCGAGTCCGGCCACACCGGTCAGTTCCAGCATTTCACGCCGCGTGAAGAGAGAGGTCGACTTCATCGTCCCGATGATAGGAGACGACGCTGCGGCCTTGGGTGCGATTCCGATCTGATTCTTTTTCGGCAAGGTTCTTCGATCCTGCCGGTACGGGACTATTGTTCTACCGGCGGTAAGTCTTTTGATCGTACCCTGTTACCCTCGGCCGTCCGGCGAGACTAGGTTAGTGTATTGACCGCTTGATTGTGTTCTTTTTGTGTACTACTACAGCTCGAATTCTTCGCAAGCTGCGCAGATTTTTGTGGGGCAGGCCCCCTGGCCTGCGCCGGACGCCCTCGTCCGGCATTCTCTGGCTGCGGCTCCGCTGCTTTGTGGGGCAGCCTGCTGGCGGACTGTCAGTCCGCCCAAGCTTGCCAAGTTCCTAGAAAGCACACTTCCACACGGTCAGGGCAATAGAAGGCCCTCGCCCCGTGTTGCCTTTTACGCAACAGCACATATACCGGCAAGTCCCCTTCACGTCGGTAAGCACGATTTGTAAACCCTTCCGGACCAGGCCGGAGTTAATTCCCTTCCACCGCTCTGGCAAGTCTCAGCATCGGCGACAACCGGTCAATGTGGATACCGAAAGGCAGCGAAATCCTGGGTCTGTACGCCTACATCCGCCCTGCTCCCGGAACGATTCCGAAATGCGACTCGACTTATTCGGTCTGCGGCCACACCGTCGCAATCAGCTAGAAAACGTGAAGGGCGAGTCCCATTTTCGGAAACCTGAACCCCGAAATCGACCACCGGCTGACCTCACCGTTCAATAGAATCAAGCACCTCCTTAGGAAGCCAACCTGCATCCAAAGGGCAGGAAACCACATGCGAGGCGTCCTTGAAGACCTCCGGTATGCGATGCGTGTCCTCCGCCGGACCCCGACACTGACCGCGGTCGCAGTGCTTACTCTGGCGCTAGGGATTGCCGCGATCACGACCGTCTTTGGCTGGATCGACGGGATGGTCCTACACCCGTTCCGCGGCGCCAGGGACGACGGACAACTCGCCGTGCTTGAGTCCGTCAGTGCCAGCGGCCTGCAGAATCAGGTTTCGTACGCCGACTCCCGTGACTTCCAGGACAGCCTCCGCAGTATCTCCGGATTGTTGCTGAACCAAAAGGGCCCCGCCTCAATCGGCGAGGGAGAAAAGCCCTATTCCGTGTGGTACGAAGGGGTCTCCGGAAACTATTTCGACGTCCTGGGCGTAAAGCCGGTCTTGGGTCGCGCGTTCACTCGTGACGAATACGGCGACCGGGCCAAAGCGTTCACGGCCGTCATCAGCTATCGGCTGTGGAAGAACTATTTTCATGCGGACAAGTCCGTCCTCGGCCGCACCGTGCGGATCAATCGGTACCCGGTCACCATCGTCGGCGTAGCGCCTCCGGAATTTGGCGGCGATTTCCCGGGAGTGGCGCTCGACGTCTGGGTTCCAGCGCGGCTCGCTGGCGAACGCGAGCGCGATGCGCGGAACTTCCATGCCATAGTCAGGCTGAAACCCGGCGTCAGCATCTCGGAGGCAAACGCCGAGGCGGCGACGGTTGCCGCGCGCCTTGCCCGTAGCTTTCCGAAGACCAACCTGGGGATCGGCGCACGGATCGTACCCATCTGGAGGGCGCAGGAGGGGGCGTCGAGCATTGTGGCATGGCCGCTGGCCATCCTCGGTGCGGCGTGTGTACTCGTGCTGCTGATTGCGTGCGCCAACGTCGCCAATCTTCTGCTGGCTCGTTCCGCAGCCCGGCAGACGGAGTTCGGCATCCGCGCTGCCCTGGGCGCCAGTCCGGGTCGTCTGAGCCGCCAGTTGATTTTTGAAAGCCTGCTTTTGGCGGCCCTGGCAGCGCTTGTCGGGTTGCCGCTGGCTCTGTGGCTTGAGAACGTGCTGATCTATTTCGTACCGCCCACAGGCGTGCCGGTGAGTTTCAACGTACAGCCGAGCGCGCGGGTGTTCCTGGTTGCCGCCCTGGTCTGCTTGGCTTCCGCGCTGATTTCCGGGATTCCGCCCGCGTTTCAGTTGGTGCAGCGCAGCCTGGTGGATGCTCTGAAGCAAGGTGGAAGAGGCGGTACACGGAGCGGGCACGCGAAGCGCATCTCCGGGGTACTGGTGATAGCCGAAACGGGGCTGGCGCTCGCGGCTCTGGTGACGCTCGGACTGTTTGTTCGGAGCCTTTACGGATTAGAGAACACTCCGGCCGGTTTCAATCACCGCAACGTGACGGTGTGCCGTCTTTTTCTGTCGACGAACAACTACACGCCCAGCGAGGAGAAGGAGTTCTCGCGGCGGCTCCGCGACCACCTGCTGGCCGCACCAGGGGTGACAAGCGCCGCCTATTCCGACTCCATCCCGCTCGGCTTCGGGCTGGGAAAGTGGAACAGCGTCGTGGTGGAAGGGTACGCGTCGCGGCCCGGCGAAAACCTGGATGTGCATCACGCCTCGGTGTCGCCCGGCTATTTCGACGTGCTGCGCATCCCGCTTCTCGCCGGCCGCGATTTCCGGGCCGAGGATAACGAAACCGCGCCGCGCGTCATGATCGTCAACGAGTCTTTCGCACGGCGCTTTTTCGACGGGCGCGACCCCGTGGGGCACCGGGTGCAGATTCACGGCAAACCGTTCAAGATCGTAGGAATGGTCAAGGACAGCAAGTACTTCAATCTGTCGGAAGCGCCGCAGCCCTACTTCTACATGTCCTTCGACCAGGTGCACTACGGCAGTGGCGAAAACGGAGTAGCCCTCTACGCCCGGACCGACCGTAACGCGCGCGATTTAGTCCCCTTACTCCGCCGCGAAATGGCGGCCATCGATCCAAATTCCACCGGCCTCACGGCCATGCCCTTGTCGGATTACATCTCGGCTGCCTGGTTTGGGTCGCGGATCGCCTCGTCGTTCCTTGCAGTGCTCGGCGCCATTTCCATGCTGCTCGCCGGGGTAGGTCTTTATGGAGTTATGGCTCACTCGGTAAGCCAACGGACTCGGGAAATCGGTATCCGCATGGCGCTGGGGGCCGACCCTGGGGGCGTGCTTCGGATTGTCATGAAAGAAGGCTTGCTGCTGGCTTTATTGGGGATCGCCGCCGGCCTCGCCATCGCCCTCGCAGCGGCGCCGCAGATCGCGCCTCTGCTTTACCGAGTCAGTCCAGCCGACCCTGTGAGCATAGCGGGGGCAGCGCTGTTCCTTATTGTGGTTGCGGTACTCGCGAGCCTGATCCCAGCGCTGCGAGCCACGAGGGTTGACCCGATCCGCGCGCTCCGCCAGGAGTGACCGGCTGCGCGCTGCCCCCCAAACCGAGCCGCGACCTGGCGTGCCAGGGCACGCCCGCTTTAACGTGCCAGGGAGCGGTCTTACTCCGCCAACGTAAACGCGTAAAGCGAATCGCCCGCCCCGACCACCAGATACTGCTTCCCGTCCAGCATATACGTCTCGGGTCCATTACTAATGTTCCCCGCGAGGCCCGCATGCCACAGAATCTTTCCGTTCGCCGGATCGAACGCCACCAGGTGCTGCGATCCGTCCCCAGAGAACAACAGCTTGCCCGCCGTGGTCAGCAACCCGGAAATCCCGCCGCCGCCCGGATAATCGTGCCGCCAACAGGTCTTACCCGTCTTGTAGTCGATGGCCCGCAGCGTCGATCCCAACCTGCCGGACGCGCGCTCGGCGGCGCCATATCCTTCCGGATGCGGATCGGTGTCGGTCAAATAAAACTCGCTGAACGCCTCCGAAGTGCTCACGTAAAACAAACCGGTTTCCGGATCGAAGCTCGGCGAGGGCCAGTTCGTCGCTCCGCCGGAGGGCGGGGAAACCAGCACGCCCGATACCTGCGGTTCCTTCTCCGGGTTCGGAATCGGATGTCCCTCCGAGTCCACGCCTTTCGACCAGTTGAGCGTCTCGATGTACGGCCGCGCCACGATGTTCTTGCCGTTGGTCCGGTCCAACAGGAAGAAATAGCCGTTTCGGCTCGCCTGCGCCAGCAGCTTGCGCGGTTTCCCGTCAATCTCGCCGTCGATCAGAACCGGCGTCTGCACCGAATCCCAGTCGTGCGTATCGTGCGGCGACGTTTGGAAATGCCAGACCAATTTGCCGGTATCCACATTCAGCGCCACAATCGTGCACGTGAATAGATCGTCGCCCTTGCGGCTCTGTCCGGCCATCACCGGATTCGGATTGCCGGTCCCGATGTAATACAGGTGCAACTCGGGATCGTAGGTGCCCGGAATCCACGTCATCCCGCCGCCGTGCCGCATCGAATATTCGTCCGGCCAGGTCTCGGATCCAGGGTCGCCCTTCTTCAGCGGTTCGCTCCACCATTTCCACTGAATCGCGCCGGTCTCCGGATCGTGCGCTTCTAAGAATCCCGGTACGTCGAGCGAATCGCCGCCAGTCCCCACAATTACGTGATTCCCGACGATGACCGGCGCGGGCGTCGAGAAATACTCCTGCTTTACATCCGCAATCTGGACGTGCCAGCGTTCCTTACCGGTCTTCGCATCGAGCGAAACCAGGTAGTTGTCGGGCGTCTCGAAGAACAGCCAGTTGCCGTACATCCCGACCCCGCGATTCCCAATGTGAATGCCGCCCGTGGTCCGCCAGAAGTAATGCCACAACTCGCGGCCCGATCGCGCATCCACCGCCCATGTGTTGTCCGGAGTCGTAAAGTAGAGGATGCCGTTCACCATCAGCGGCGTCGATTTGATCTGCGGCCCGCCAAACTCGCTCGATCCGCCCCCACGCGCGGCCGGACCCAAGCCGCCCACAATCGAGCCCGGCACCTCTCCCGGCATCACTCGGTGTACCCAGGCGAGATTCAACGTCTTGATCGTCGATTGATTGATCTGGGAAAGCGGGCTGAACCGGCGTCCAGTGTAGTCGCCGTTGTACGTCGGCCACGCATTCGTGGGGGGCTTCAGCAGCAACGATGGATCGAGCATCTGCCCGCATAACAAGGCCGGCAGTGATGCCACAACAGCCCCAAAAAGAATTCGGCTCAACTTCATTTCAAACTCACCAGGTAGGCAGTCAGATTGTGGATATCGGCATCGCTATATTTCAGGAGCTGATCCGTATGCCACTTCAGCGGATCTTTCAGCTCTACTTTCGGTGTGTCGCCGTTCCGCGTGAACGATTGATAATCGCCGTTCGCATCGGTCAACGCTACTGTGAAGTCATCGATGTGTTCCAGCTTCCCCGTCACCGTTTGGCCCGAAGGTAACGTCACGGTCGCCTGCACCGGGGCAGCGTCTGGCGCGGCCGGTGTTCCCGGACGGCGCCGTCCTTCCCGCGGCATCACGATCTTCTGCTGAATCGTCACCGCATCGAATTTCGATCCGATGTGCGCCAAATCGCCCGTCACCGAATGGCACTGCGTGCATTGCCCCGCGCCGTTGAAATACGCTTCGCCCGCTTTCGGATCGCCGCTGACGATGTTCAGAATCTGGTACGTTCCGCGCAGCGCCGCATCCTTTACGCGCTGATGCAGAAACGTGGCGATATCCCGAATCTGATCCTGGCTCAGGTTGAACTTCGGCATCCCCTTGTCCGGCCGTCCGTTCAACACCACTTGCCCGATCTTTTCTCCATTCTCGTCATCCAGCACCAGCACGGAGCGCAGCAAGTCCGGTCCGGTCTCTCCGCCTTTCGCGTTCGCGCCATGGCAAAAGCCACACGTCGACACGAACAGCGTCTGCCCGCGCTGCACCTCCGCTTGGTCGTAATCCGGATACTCGCGTCCTCCCAAACCACGCCGCGGAGGCGTTACTGGGGTATTCTGCCCGTTCTGGGCCGGTCGCTGTGCGGGAGCCTGGGCAGCTAGGGGAATGGCCATGCCGGCCAGGAGCAGCAGCGCGGCTGTAGTGGTACGCATGGATATAGGGTAAGATCCAGAATAGCAAGCTTTGTGCTGTAAACTCGCCTGTTTTGCCCTCCTCCTTCCCTGGGCTCTCGTCCAGGACGGCCATTTCGAAATCTATTCCCAAACCGGACCCGACGCCGGACGCGCTGCTCTCCTGTGGTTTGAACAACTCCGCGCTGCCTTTGAGCAAATCGGATTAACCAGTAACCGCCCCGCCCGCGTTATCGGATTCCGCTCCGTCGCCGATTACCAGCCCTATCGCCTGCGTCCCATCGCCGATGCCTATTACGTCGGCACCGAAACCCGCGACTACATCGTGATGCCGTCGCTTGGCCCCGACCGCTTCGGCATGGCCGCGCATGAATACGCGCACGCGCTCCTTCGGGCGCGCGGCGATAAACTGCCCGCCTGGCTCAACGAAGGATTGGCCGAATTCTTCTCCACTGTACGCATTGGACCGCGCGGCTGCGAGCTGGGAGGCGATTTCCCCATGCGGTCCCAAACCCTGCTGCACCATTCCTGGATGCCGCTCGAGCAACTATTCGCCTGGAGCCTGGATTCGCCGCAAACCCGCGATCAGGCCGCGCTCTTTTACGCGCAAAGCTGGGCCCTGACGCAAATGCTCGTCCTCTCCCCGGACCGCTTTCAAACTCTCTTGCACGCACTCCACTCCGGCCTGCCGAGCGCCCAGGCCGTCACGCAAACCTACGGCAAATCTCTCGACGCCATCACGCACGACCTCCACGCCCTAGTCGATTCCCATAAGTTCCCCACCCTCTCCTTCTCTGCCGTTGAACAGAACCGCGACCGCGAGGGAGCGGCCTCGGCTGTTGCCCCCGACGCCGTGATCGCCGACCTCCTCTCCGCCTCCGGCGACCTCGCTCGCTCCGAACAAATCTATCTTCATCTCCGCCAACAAAGCCCGAACAACCCCGACATTCCTGCCGCTCTCGGCGCCATCGCCCTCCGCCGCGGCGACACAACATCCGCCCGAGCCTACTGGAAACAGGCCATCCACGACGGCGTGCGCGACGCTAACCTCTGCTACCACTACGCCGTGCTCGCCGAACAAGCGGGCCTCGGCGCTGACGAAATCCGCCCCGCTTTAAAACGTGCAATCTCATTGAACCCTGCCTTGGACGATGCCCGCTACGAATTGGCTCTGCTCGAAAGCAATGCCGGCGAATATGCCGCTGCGGTGGCGAACCTCCATGCCATGCACACGATCGCTCCGGCGAGAGCCTACGGCTACTGGAGCGCGCTCGCCTACGCCTTGACCGAACTAAACCAGCGCGACGAAGCACAGAATGCGGCGGACAAAGCCATGCCGTACGCCAAAACAGCGGACGAACGCTCCCATGTCTCCGAACTCAAGTACGTGGCGAAAACCGACCTCACCGTCCAGTTAACCCACGACGCCAATGGCCAGACTCGCATGGTGATGACCCGCATCCCGCACGGCGCAACCGATTGGAATCCATTCGTCGAACCCGGTGATCGCATGGAGAGCGTCGAAGGACAGCTCAAAACGATTGGCTGTAGCGGAAGCCGCGTCACGCAAATAGCGGTCCAGGCGGGCAAAGCTATCCTGAGACTTGCAGTCCCGGACGCCACTCGTGTTCTGATGCGCGACGCTCCTCCGCAATTTATCTGCGGCGAGCAGACGCCAAGAACCGTCGTGGTCCACTACGCAAGCGCGGACAAACCAGGATCACAGGACAACGGCATACTGCGAGAAATGGATTTTCGTTGAGCAAAATAACCAGACGTTCCCTTTTACTGGCGGCCCCGCTCAGTGCTTATTCATTACCACTCGCCCCCTATGGCGCTACCCCATCGGCGCGCCAGATCCACTGGGGCGAGCTGGATTTCTACAACTTCCTCCATTTCACTGTTAACACCTTTACCGATAAAGAATGGGGATACGGCGACGAGAGTCCTTCCATCTTCAATCCCACGAACTTTGACGCGGACGCGATCGTCGAAACGCTGAAAGCCGCCGGAAGCAAGGGCGTCATCCTCACCTGCAAGCATCATGATGGCTTCTGCCTCTGGCCTACCAAAACCACGCAGCATTCCATTCAATACAGCCCTTATAAAAACGGCAAAGGCGACATCGTCAAAGAAGTCTCGGAAGCCGCAGGCCGGCACGGATTGAAATTCGGCGTCTATTTGTCACCCTGGGACCGCAACCAGGCAACCTACGGCACTCCGGCATACATCCCCATCTACCGCGAGCAGATGCGCGAGCTGTTGACCGGCTATGGCCCGGTCTTCGAGATCTGGCATGATGGCGCAAATGGCGGGAGCGGTTACTATGGCGGTGCGCGCGAGACCCGAACCATCGACAAGCTCCACTACTACGACTGGCCTGGAACCTGGGCGCTCGAACGCAAACTGCAACCCGGAGCGTGCATCTTTAGCGACGTCGGTCCCGATGTCCGCTGGATCGGCAACGAGAAAGGAATCGCCGGCGAAACCTGCTGGGCCACCTTCACGCCGCGTTCTCCCAACGGCGGGCCCGGCGCTCCCGGCGATGTCGTCGCCTCCGAAAACACCACGGGAACCCGCAACGGAAAATACTGGATGCCCGCCGAGTGCGATGTTTCCATTCGCCCCGGCTGGTTCTGGCATCCGGCCGAAAACTCGAAGGTGAAAACGCCTCGCGAGCTGCTCGATCTCTACTACGAATCCGCGGGACGCGGGGCCAGTTTTCTATTGAATGTCCCGCCGGATCGCCGCGGCCTCATCTACGACACCGATGCTGTCTCATTGCGAACGTTTGGACGCATTCTTCGCGATACTTTCGCCCAAAATCTCGCCGCTGGAGCGAAAATAACCTCCACTCCGGATTCGGTCACTCTCGATCTGCCGCGGCCTGTCAGCTTCGATCTGGTCCGGCTGCGCGAAAACACCCGCCTCGGTCAACGCATCGCCGCCTTCGCCGTCGACATCTGGGCCGATGGTAGATGGTCTACCTTCGGCCGGGGAACCAGCATCGGCATCCGTAAAATTGTGCGCTCGAACCAAAAAGTTATTACCCGGCGCGTCCGCGTCCGAATCACCGACTGTCCGGTGCCTCCAGCCCTTGCAGATATTGGCTTATTCGCAGAAGCGTCGTAGTTTTTGGCGCCCCCCTTTTTTTATAGGCGGTAAAAACCCTCAATAGGTGGCCCTGCCGCCGCTGATATCGAACACCGCGCCGGTCGAAAAACTGCAATGTTCTGAGGCCAGCCACGCAACCAGCGCTGCTACTTCCTCCGGTTGCCCCACGCGTCCCATCGGGATCTTCGCCACCATGTAATTCACCGCTTCTTCGGTCAATTGATCCAAAATTTCGGTGTGAATCACCGCCGGAGCCACACAATTGACTAAAATCCCTTTCGTCGCAACTTCCTTCGCCAGCGACTTGGTCAATCCGATCACTCCCGCCTTCGCCGCCGAATATGCGGGCATGTATGGATTCCCCTCTTTGCCCGCAATCGAAGCAATGTTGACGATGCGTCCCGAGCCGCGCTCGAGCATTCCCGGCAGCACTGCTTTGCAGCAATAGAACACGCCATCTAAATTGACCGCGAGTACGCGCCGCCACTCCTCCTCCGGGTACTCTGCAATGGAAGCTGCTTTTCCCGCGATCCCGGCATTATTCACAAGCACATCGACGGGTCCGCTCTTTTCGACCATCGCGCGAACCGACTCGGGATCGGCCACGTCGACACAGATCGGAACAGCCCGCAACGCCGCAGCCGTTTCGCGCGCCGCCGCTTCGTCCAGGTCCGCCACGATTACGGAAAATCCATCTTTGAGCAATCTCGCCGCAATCGCTTTCCCGATTCCACGCGCGGCCCCGGTAATCAATGCAGTTTTCAAGAAACTCCTTCCACCATAAGTTATCTACATTTTTAGAGAGGAAGAAATGCGTAAACTACTCGCGATGTCCATTCTCGCCGCGGGATTTAGCGTGATTCCGCTGTACGCGCAAAGTTCGGGCACCATTCGTGACGCCCAGCAAGTATTGAAAGACAAGGGCTTCTACGATGGTGCCGTTGACGGTATCTACGGGCCGAAAACCAGGGCCGCCGTGCGCAGCTACCAGGAAAAGCAGAGCTTAGCGGCCGACGGCCGGCTCGGGCCGCAAACCTTGGACAGCCTGGGTGTGAAACACGAAGGCGCAGCGACAGAGTTTCACGAAGCCGGTACCGAAGTGAAAAACTCCTATACCAAAGGCGGCAAGGAAGTGGGCCAGGGCGGAAAAGAGTTCGGCAAGGAAGTCGCCCACGGACACGTAGTGGAAGGCAGCAAGGATTTGGGGAAAGATGTCGGTAAAGGCGCCAAGAAAATCGGCGAAGGTACCGGCCACGCCGTTGTAAATAGCGCCAAGGGCGTGAAGAACGGAGTCACCGGCGACCACTCGAAAGACACAAATCCACACCAGTAACTTACGCGATCGCGCGAATGATCCGCGCCGGAAGGAAGATGATCGCGGCCACCAACTCCAGCGCACCGTGTACCGCAATCCCAACCAGCCGGAAGGGCAATAGCAACAGCCAGAAAATCGGATAAAATAGCAGCGCCGCTACTGCCAGCGGCCATGAGATCACAAACAACAAGCACCAAAGTAGAAAGGTCAGCATCAATTTCGTTTCCCAAACGAGTTACGTGCTGCCAGCCGGTTTTGTTCCCTGCTGCGCATTCCGGAACGGCAATGTCTTTGGATTCGCCGCATTCCAGCGCGGTGCCTCCAGACTATTGGCAATATTCAACAGGCCGAGGGCAATCATCTTGTCCACCCGCGCCATGTTGTCGTAATCGATCTTCTGCCACTCGTCTCCGAGCCCGTGGTAATCGGGGTAATCGAACGCCACTGTTAAGCTGTGCGCCGGCACGCCCTGCTGCGCGAGCGCGTCGTTATCGCTGCGCGTGAAGTAAGCGTCGCTGGCTTCCGGATCTTTGTAGACCTTAATTCCCGTTTCACGTCCGGCGTCTTCGAAGAACTTGGTTACATCGGAGTAGTCGAAACCAGTCAAACTCGCGGTATTGACGTTCGACCCGACAGTGGAATCGGTGCGGCCCACCTGCTCCAGATTTACATCCGCGACCGTCTTCGCAATCGGGAAAATCGGGTGCTTTCCGTAGTACGCGGAACCGAGCTCGCCGCGCTCTTCACCGAAAAACGTCATGAACACAATTGAACGTTTGGGATGTGGGTTAAGTTTCGCAAGCGCTCTTGCGATCTCGATGACCGAAACAGTTCCGCTCCCGTCATCGTTCGCTCCGTTATAGATGTGATCAGTCGTTGACTGGCTCCGGTGCTCCGCCATTCCTTTCGCAGTCTCTGTGGTGCCGATGTGGTCATAATGCGCGGTCAGCAGAACGCACGTATCTTTCAGCTTGGGATCGGATCCCGGCAGGATGCCGATCACGTTTTTGAGCGTCACGCGCTGGTCCTGCGGTGCCGGTATTTCAACAGAAATCGTGCGCGTTTGCGCCGGATGCTCGGTCCAGTTCTTGAGCTGATCGCTCGTCACCAAGATAACGGGAGGCCGTGCGCTCTCGGCCGAATCCGCAGGCAAAAGTCTTGTATTCCCTTGCCCAAACCTGCGATTGACGACCAGAATCTCGATTGCCGCATGCGAACTGCCAATGGCTTTATCGAACTCGCGCGCTTTTTCGAATGCGCGTGTCATCTGTGTCACGACCACGGCCTTGCCGGCCAGATCGACGCCTTTCAAAAGCGCTGGATCGCGGCTGGCAAACACAATCGCCGGCGCATTTTCAATCTGAGCAGCCCGGTTCACGTTCAGGACCGTAATCGAGTCTGCTTGCACAGTAAACTTCTGCGACCGATCCTGGACACTCATACCGGTCTGAAGCTTCGGCAAATGGCGGTCAACCATTGCAGCGGTCTGAAAGTAACCCTCGTTTCCTCCGGGAACAAGTCCCGCTGCCGCAAATTGAGAGGCGATAAAGTCCGCCGCAATCTCCAGCCCGGGCGATGGCGAATACCGGCCCTGCAGCGCGTCTGAAGCGAGAAACGAGAGATCGCCCTTCAGCGCATCCGGCGAAATGGAATTCAGAACGGCAGGCTGGGAAAAACACAGCGACACAAGGGCGAGGAATGCTATGCAAAATTTACACTTGCGCATCGGCAAACCGGAGTATAGCGAACTCTTCGGCTGGCCCGCGCATCTAATGACCATGAACACCAAAAGCGCCTTCCTGATAATTGGCGTTCTCGCCGCCGTCCTCACCTTTGGCGGATGCACCGGTTCAACAGAATCCCCCGCTCAGCGGCACGAAGACGCCAACACGCCCGCGGGGAAGGTCGGCAAAGCGGCTCACGCCGTCGCTGTCCAGACAGGCAAGGCAGCCAGCGCGGCCGGCCGGCAACTCGAAAAAGCCGCTCACCAAGCCCACGAGGGCTGGAAAGAAGCCGCGCGCAATGACAAAGCTAAGAACGGGAAGTGAGCTCGCCCGCCTCGATTTCCAGCAGCCGGTTGTATTTCGCCAGACGTTCTGATTGCGTAATCGAGCCGTTCTTGAAATAATCTCCACGCCAGCCGACAACCAAATCCGCGGCCCAATTGTCTTCGGTTTCTCCGCTTCGCACGCTCACCGTGACACTCCATCCAGCCGAACGGGCCAGCCGATTGGCTTCGGCTGCTTCGGTCACCGTGCCCACCTGGTTCACTTTGAGCAGCAGCGCATTGGCAGCTTTTAATTCAATAGCGCGCCGGATCCGCTCGGGATTGGTGCAGAGCAGATCGTCGCCCATCACCAGCGCCCGGTTCCCGATTGCCGCTTTCAGCTTCGGCCAGTGCTCCCAGTCTGTTTCCGCCAGTCCGTCCTCGATGCTGATAATCGGATAGCGGTTCACCCATCCCGTGACTCGCTCAATCATTGCTTCCGGAGTGAGCGCCTCACCATCGAGCCGATACATTCCGCCTTCGTAGAACTCGCTTGAGGCGACGTCTACCGCCAAAGCGAAATCGCGGCCGGCTTTCTCGATGGCAGCAAGCGCACACTCAATCATCTCTTCGGAAGATCGAAACGGCGGCGCCAGACCGCCCTCATCGGCGCGCAGCAGCCGCATGCCATAGCGTTCCAACGCGATCTCGGCGGCAGCCTGATAAACGTCGAAGGTCATCGCGAGCGATTCATCGGTCGATTTCGCTCCAACGGGAACCACCAGAACGTCTTGAATTGCCACCTGTCCACCTGCATGTCTTCCGCCGCTGAAGAGATTGATCGTGAGCCGCGGCAACCGGTCCGGTTCCGTGCCCGTCAGTCCTGCGAAATACTTCCACAGCGGCATCCGCGAACGCTTTGCTGACGCTCTTGCAAACGCAATCGATACAGCCAAAATCGCGTTCGCTCCCAGCCGCGACTTATCCAGAGTGCCATCGAGTTCAATCAAAGCCCGGTCAAGCTCGGCCTGATCCGAAAACTCCCGGCCCGCAAACGCCCGATGGATCTTTCCATTTACGTTCGCGACAGCTTTCCGGCACCCAAGCCCGCGATACCGCCGTGGATCGCCGTCCCGGAGTTCGTGCGCTTCGGCCTCCCCAGTTGATGCTCCCGAAGGTACGGATGCGGAAACCGGCTCGCCGTTCTCCAATCGGCAAGTTGCCAAGACCGTGGGCCGCCCGCGGCTATCCAGAATCTCTCGCGCCGCGAGCCTCCTCACGACCGGCATGCGATCCGCTCCACAAACCCCTCCACAAGGTCCGGAATTCGCTCCGGTGGATTCGCCATCAGCTCAACCGTTACACTTTGCTGATTCGCTCGTTCCGTTGCATCGAGATATTCAAGCGGAGACCGGCCCGCTACCCGCGCGAGACAGCACGCCAGACTATGGCGAACGGCTCGTGCCTCCATAGCTTCCGCCCGAGCATAACCGCAGTAAGCCGACCAATACTCACACGCCGCTTCCGCAAACTTTGCCCGGTGTTGTTTCAAATGATGCGTCTTGCTCAACAGGTGCGCCATGGAGAAACCAACGTCGAAGCACGGATCGCCAAAATGCACCACTTCGCAATCGAGCAGAATCAACCGATCCTGGTGAATCAAGATATTCTTCGGGCTGTAGTCGCCATGCACGAGCGCCGCTTGCGTGGCGTACGTGTCTTCGATTAAAGCATTCAGGAAATCTGCAGCCGCTGGGACGCGGGAAGCTGTGTACCGGTAATACGGCTCAATTCGCAAGGTCTCGTAGATGGATCGGTCCTCAAAGATCGGCAGCAACTCCGCACTTCGCCGCGCCGAGTTGACGTGAATGGTTCCCAATAGGCGGCCGAAGCTCATAACGTGCTCCGGGAATAGTTCGCCCGCCATCAGCATCGATTTCCAGTTCCGATGCGGCTCGGGCACCGCCTCCATCGCAAGCAGATAGTGTTCGGAATCTTCGAACAGCAGCTCCGGAACGTTGCCAGGTACGAGCTCTGCCAAGTACTTGAGTCCCAGCGCCTCGCGCTCGATGCGTGCCGGCGTGCAAAACCAATCCACCTGGACCCGCAGTTTCGGAAGCGCCTGCTTCATCACAAACGGCCGGCCCGATTCCGGACGCACCAGCACCACGCGGTTCGAAACGCCGCCTTCCAGTCTCTGAACGGAGCTGACTTCGATGCCGCGATTCATCAGATACGCGAGCTGTTGCTCGCGATCTTCGATATCGATCAATAGTCCAACTCCGCCGGCAATCGCCCCTCTGCCTTCAGCCGGTCAAAGATTTCGAGCGTTCGCTTCAGTCCTTCGCGCAGCGGTGTTTTGCGAATGCCCGGGACGTGAGCCCGCAAGGCGGAATCATCCATCTTGTATGCGACCGGAACTTGCGGCCCACTTGCCGTGATCAGATCGCGCGCTCCCGGCCGCAGCTCGTCGAGGGTGTTAATGAACGCATCCATGCTCACCACTTCGCCCGCAAGATTGAACACATGCGCGCCCTGCAATTCGGATAACACGCAGGTCAGAAACGTATCCGCCACATCCTCCACGTATTGCAGATCCATGTACCCGCTCGCGCGGATCTGAAACGGCTTGCCCAAAACTACCGCTTTCGCTGCAATCGTCGGACCTGCGGTCAACCCGCGATCCCGACCTACGCCGTACACGGTCCACGGCCGCAGGCCAATGCTCGAAATGCCGTTTGCCAGATAGAACACCCGCGCATTTCCCTCATTTGCCTGCTTGTATACGCCGTAGTGCGTCTCCGGATGCAGCGCGTCGTTCTCCGAAAGCGCACGGTCCTCGTATTCCTCGCTGCGCCCCCACACCGCCGCGGAGCTGGCGTACGCGATGCGTACCGGCCTGCCCGCATCGCGCGCAGCTTCGAAAATGTTCAGAGTGCCGATCAAGTTCGTCATGGCGCCACGCACCGGGTTCTGCTGGCAAAACGGAATCAGCACGCCCGCCAGATGAACAATATGCGTAATTTCTCCGCCCCGCACCAGCGCTTTCACGCGATCGCTATCTTCAATCGATCCGGTCTCGATCCGCACCTTCCGAATCTCTTCGGGAGACGCCAGCAGAGAAAGCCGTGCCGGGTTCGGATCGAGGTCGTAAATGAGCGCCGGAACTCCCCGTTCGAGCAGCAGCTTCACCACCCATGCCCCAATGCAGCCTTGCGCTCCCGTCACTAAAACGCGCATATGTTTCTACTCGAAAAACGGCTCGCCCGGCCTGCGATACCGGTATGCCACGTCTTCATCCAGATCGATCCCCAGCCCGGGCGCGTCGGGAACCTTGATCTTGCCATCCCGAATCAACGGACCTTCTGCATTCTTAACAAGATGATCGAAAAACGGCACGCTCGCGGCATGCCATTCCAGCGCCAAAAAATTCGGCGTCGCGGCGCCCAGGTGTACTCCCGCCAGCGTGCCGATAGGACTGCTCACGTTATGCCATGCGATATTGACGTGGTGCATATCCGCGAGTTCCGCCAGCTTCCGCCCCTCCCAGATCCCGAGCTTCTGCACATCGGGAGTCAGTACCCGCAGCCCTGCTTCTAAGATCAGTCGCTCAAAGTCGACACGATAATGATTGTTCTCGCCGGTTCCCACTGCGGTTCTGGTGTTTCGTTGCACTTCGCCCACCGCGCGAATGTTTTCCGGAGGAACCGGATCCTCCAGCCAAACGAGCTTCACATCTTCGAGCGCGCGCGCCAGCTCAATCGCGCTCTGCACGTCGTAATTCCAGTGGCAGTCGATGGCTAATTCCACTTCGCGGCCCACCGCGTTTCGCACAGACCGAGCCAGTTCCGCCGCAAATTCGATTTCGGCGCGGCTTAAGGCGCGATTGTACTCGTCCGTCTCGTACGGCATCGGGACATCCACATCGAACTTCAAAACGCGAAATCCACGCTGCGCCATCTCGCGCGCCCGGGCCGCGTAGGCTTCGGGTCCCGGTACGTCTGCCTGGGTCGCATCCCAGCCATGATGTTTTAGGCTGACTACACTCTTCGCCGCCGCATCGCGCTCGGCCTTGGCCCAGTGCGGCACGCGCGGAACCAGCAGGCACGTGATGCTCTCCAGTGCCGAACCGCCGTGGCAATCCGCATAAACCGTGACACGATCCCGATACTTTCCGCCGAGAAGCTGCCAGACCGGCATCTTGTACCGCTTCCCGAGCAGATCGAGCAGTGCTGTTTCAATTCCCCCAATCGCCTGCATCGCGAGGCCCGGCAATGCGTAAGCGAGGGTCATTCGCAGGCGGCGCAGCACGCGATCGATCGAGGTCGGGTCCTCGCCGATCAGCAACGCCGAAAATTCTTTGATGATGGCCGCGATCCCCGGCCCGAGAAACGCCTCTCCATAGCCCGCGATCCCTTCATCTGTTTCGATCTTGACCAGCGTCCAATCGAAATTCGATTCGAGTACCGCCGTCGTCAGCCTGGTGATCTTCATCTACAAATAGGTCGGGAGTACCTGGATTTCCGGGACGGCCGCGCGCGGCGGCAGCTTTGCGATATGCAAGACTACCTCGGCCACATCTTCCGGCTTTAGAGCTTTGCCCAGCGTTTCCGCCGTGGGCTTCACTGGGCGTTTTTCCAGCAGCTCCGTATCCACCAAGCCAGGGCAAACAACACACGTTCGTATGCCGTTCTCTTTTTCTTCCATGCGAATTGCATGCGCCAAACCCACCAAGCCGCGCTTTGCAGCCTGATACGCCGCACCCGAAACATCTGGCAATAAACCGGAGATCGAGGAAATATAAATCAGGTGACCTGATTTCGCTTCGCGCATGAAAGGCAGCACGGCCGAAGTAATGTAATACGCTCCGTTCAAATTGACCGAGACAAGCTCGTTCCAGAGATCCGGGTTCAAGCGCGTCAAAGCCCGGTCCGGCGTATTCGTTCCGGTTGCATAAACCAGAATGTCGATCTTTCCAAACCGTTCGTGCGTGCGCCGGCCAAGCTGCTGCATCTCTTCCACGTTCGAAGCATCGCCGGTGAAAATCGCAATTTCAAATTCCTTACGGAGAGATTCCAGCCGCTCCTTCCTACGCGCAGCGGCCATGACGCGCGCTCCCTCTTGTGCGAACAAGCGAGCTGTTTCGCGGCCAATTCCGCTCGATGCTCCGAGCACCAACGCGACTTGATCTTTTAGCGAGACAGGCATTTCGCCTCGTTTTTCAAAAACTGCACTCCTTCAAATGCGATTGTCTCCGGCGTTGCGGCCAAATCCCGCCAAATAGACGCAGCCGCCGATAGGGCTCCCAACGAGAATCCGAAGCTCTCAATCGTCAGCCACCGGTCGTATTTCACTTTGCGCAAGCTGTCGAAAACCGCCGGCCACGGCACATGCCCTGAGCCCGGAGTACCGCGGTCGTTCTCGCACGCATGAAAGTGGCGCAAATACGGCCCCGCTTCGAGAATGGCATTCGGAACGTGCTTCTCCTCGATATTTGCGTGATACGTGTCGAACAAAATTCCGACACTTGGATGATCGATTTCTTTGCACAACCGCGCCGCATCCGCCGCTGTGTTCAGAAAGTACGTCTCATATCGATTGAGCGGCTCAATCGCAAGCGTTACGCCAGAATCTTCGAGCACCGGGGCGAGCGCCTGAAAACACTCCACGGCCCGTTCCCACTCGTCCGGAGTCCGCCTCCGTCCCGGCAGATATCCGACCGGAGCATACAGCGGCCCGGCAATGAGCTTCCCGCCCATTTCCGCCGCCGTCTTGATGCACGCCTCCCAATGCGCCCGCGCCTTCGCCCGGATTCCGGCATCGTCATCGACGGTATTCAAGCCCGGCGGCAACACAGCGCAGAAATTACACGCAAGCTGTTCCGCTTCGAGCGCGCGCTTGATTTCCGGATCCCGCGCCGCCCGGGGATCGAACAACGGCACCTCGATTCCGTCGAACCCGGCCTGCTTGACTCTGACGAGCAACGGCAAATGACTGCGATCGAACCGATCCGACCAGATAAACGTATTAACGCCGAACTTCATGTGCGGTACCGCCTTTCGTCAGATTTTCAAACAGGAACAAGCCCGATTTCCCGGGCGTCACAAGATCCAAATCGCCGTCTCCGTCGATGTCCGCAACCGGGATCTGCATTCCCCCGCCGGTGCGCGAACTGTAATCGATGATGTGCTTCATCCAAACCAACTGTCCGTTGTCGCCCTTCAGGAATTGATACCAGTAGACGCCCAGCGGTTCACGCGCTCCGGGATCGTGGTCGTGCGCCATGTACCGCTTGCCGGTTACAAACTCCGGCTTGCCGTCACCGTTCAGATCCACCATCGTCATCGCGTGCGACTGCGACCACGTATCGTCAATCATGTGTTTCGTCCATTGATGATTCGGTCCCTGTTCCATCCAAAAGATGCCGTAATCGTGCGCGGCGGAGGTGATGATGTCGGGACGGCCATCGCCGTTAATGTCGTACACATAGATAAATCCGGTCGTTCCCAAATCGAACTCCGGATGCCAGGTCCATTGGTCCGACCGCGGATCTTTCGGGGCCTCGAACCATCCTTTCGGCGTAATGATGTCGGTGCGCCCATCGCCGTTCACATCGCCCGCTCCAATGCCGTGCCCGTAACTTTTGTCGCTGACGACATGCTTCACAAACGAACCGTTCTTGGCCTCATACCAGGCGAGCGGAAATTTCACATCGCCGAACTCCGGCAGAACCTCGCGTGCCTTCCCGTCGTTATCTAAATCCACCAGAAACGCAAACTCGATGGGAGATCCATCCTGAATCGACTGCTCCTTCCACATTCCATTCCCACCCGGATTGTGCCACCAGCGGAGCGACTTGCGGAACCAGGAGCAGCTCACGATGTCGACGCGCCCGTCGCCGTCGACGTCTACCGGTAAATCGCTGAAATTATCGACGTATCCGTTCGCGTAGGGCAGGTCGCGAAATTTGTGCGCAGTCCAATGCGGCCCGGCATACCAGTATTCGCCGGAAATAATATCCAGCTTCCCGTCTCCGTTCACATCGGCGAGCGCCGCCGTTTCGCTCGCGCCTAAATCGATTGTGTGCTTCGCAAACGGAATTTCAGGCGGCCTGGCAATCGCCCATACGAGCGATCCCGCGATGCCAATCAGAAAAATCAGTCTCATGCGCCTCGCACGTCAAAGGGTATCAAACAGAGCGGAGCGCAAGCCCGGTACTGCGCCAGGGCGAAGGAGTCAGGCGGCCAGCGCTTGCTTACGTTCAGCGTTCTGGTGCAGATTGCGGGCGACTTCGGTCAGCGCATATTTCAGAACGCCTTTGAGCTCGTCGAACGGGATTTGCACGTTACCGGGAAGCGGCGCTTCAATATAGGAGCGGAGTTCGGTTTCGAATTCCAGATCAGCGGCTTTGGCGTTCGCGAGGCGCGCTTTGGCTTGGTTCAGTTCCTGTTTGGCGGCCGCTTCGGCCTCTTGGCGTTTTTGCGATTCAAAGCCAATTTCGGCCTTTCGCTTTTCGGCTCTGAGCTTTAGGAGCTGATCCAGGCATTTGTGGAAAGCGCGGTCGTTGGTCGTTTGATAGCGCAGGAAGAGGGAGAACTGTTTTTCGTTATCCATCGAGAGATCCGCGTAGCGTTGGGCGCGCTGG
>DASRGE010000045.1:0-254050 GCA_035651215.1 Bryobacteraceae bacterium | reverse complement strand
CAGAGCCGAAAAGAGAAAAGCCGAAATTGGGTTCGAATCGCAAAAGCGCCAAGAGGCCGAAGCGGCCGCCAAACAAGAACTGAACCAGGCCAAAGCTCGTCTCGTAAATGCCAAAGCCGCCGACCAGGAATTCGAAACCGAACTCCGCTCCTATATCGAAGCGCCGCTTCCCGGCAACGTGCAAATCCCGTTCGACGAACTCAAAAGCGTTTTGAAATATGCTCTGACCGAAGTCGCCCGCAACCTGCAACAGAACCCTGAGCGTAACCGAGGGGTCGCAGCCTACTGAACTTGTGAAATAGGCCTTTGGCCTGTGCTTTCTGATTCCACTCCCCCACAACGGTGAGAAATTAGAAATATGTCCACCATATCTTTGTCTGAACCCGCCATAACAAACGAATTCGGTTTGTACATCGGCGGGAAGTGGGTTCCCACACGAAAGCGCGACGAAGTAAAGCTTCCCTATGACGGCAGCGTGGTGGGTCTCGTCTCCCACGCGGAAGATGAGCACGTGGAAGCCGCTATCGCCGCGGCGCAGAAAGGCGCGCGAGCCATGGCTGCTCTCGCCAACTACGAACGTGCCGATCTGCTGCTGCGGATTGGGGAAGAAGTCCGCAAAGACGAAGCAGAGCTGGCTCGCCTGATTTGCTCAGAAACCGGAAAGCCCATCAAAGAAGCGCGCATCGAAGCGAGCCGCAGTGTGAATACGCTTATTGCCGCGGCGCACGCCGCGCGCGAGTTGCATGGCGAGGTGATCCCGATGGACTTCGCGGCCGGCGGAAAAGGCCGCATGGCTATAACGGTCCGCGAGCCCTTGGGAGTGATTGGCGCCATCACACCCTTCAATTTCCCGCTGAATCTCACGCTGCACAAACTGGCTCCGGCGCTGGCCGGGGGTAATGCGCTGGTGCACAAACCGGCAGAGCGGACGCCGCTAAGCGCGCTCCGGCTGGCGCAACTCGTGGCACAAGCAGGCGCTCCGGAAGGCGCTTACAACGTACTTACCGGTGACGGCCCGGCCATCGCTGACCGCATGCTGCGCCATCCCGGAATCGCCATGATTACGTTCACCGGAAGCATGCGCGTCGGAACCGAACTGCGCGCCAAAGCCGGGCTGAAGCGCGTCACGCTGGAACTCGGCAACAACTCGGCAGCTATTTTGGAGCCCAGCGCCGATCTGAAAACGGCGATCGCACGATCCGTGCAAGGCGCCTTCAGTCACAGCGGGCAAGTCTGCATCTCCCTGCAGCGCGTGTTTGTGCACGAATCGATTGCGGACGAGTATGTCTCCGGGCTGGTAGAGAGCACGAAAAAACTCCACCTTGGTCACCCTTACGAGGACACGACCGATATTTCATCGCTCATTGATGAGCCGGCGGCGATCCGCGTGGAATCCTGGATCGAAGAGGCGCAGCAGAGCGGCGCTAAAGCCGTCTGCGGCGGCAAACGCCGGAGGGCCACCATCGAGCCCACCATCTTGACGGATGTGCCCGAATCCGCTCGTATTTCCTGCGAGGAAGTGTTCGGCCCGGTGGTGGCCGTCTATACCTATAAATCTCTTGAAGAGGCGATCTCTCGCACGAATAACACGCCCTACGGATTGCAGGCCGGCATTTTCACGAACGACATCAACGGCGCGTTTAACGCCGCTCGAAAACTGCAATTCGGCGGCGTGCTCATCAACGATATTCCGACGTTCCGCATGGACCACATGCCTTACGGCGGAGCCAAGCACAGCGGCCTGGGCCGGGAAGGCCCCAGGTACGCGATCGAAGAAATGACCGAGCCAAAGCTGATCTGCTGGAAAACCGTCTGAACAGAACCCTGAGCGTGAGCGAGGGGGGAAGCCAACCTCTGATATTCTCGAAAGTTAAAGGCGAATTGAGGGTTTTCGATGTCTGGACACAGTAAATGGGCTACCATCAAGCACAAGAAAGCAGCCCTGGATGCCAAGCGCGGCAAGGTATTCACGCGCTTGATTAAGGAGATCATGATCGCGGCCCGCGGCGGCGGCGATCCGGATGCCAATCCACGCTTGCGAACGGCGATCACGGCGGCCAAGGCGGTTAGTATGCCCGCTGACAACATCAAACGCGCCATCATGCGCGGTACGGGCGAGCTCGAAGGCGGGCAGATCGATGAAATTCTTTTCGAAGGCTATGGACCTGGCGGCGCGGCCGTCCTGGTAAACGTCGCCACCGACAACCGCAATCGGACCGTCAGCGAAATCCGGCATCTTTTTTCGAAGAACGGCGGGAACTTGGGAGAGCAGGGCAGCGTGTCCTGGATGTTCGAACGCAAAAGCCAGATCATCGTGGATGGGGAGAAAGCCACCGAAGACCAGTTGATGGGCATTGTGCTGGACGCCGGCGCCGACGATCTCCGCAATCACGAAGGTGCCTGGGAAATTCTCTCACCTCCGGAAGCGCACGAAGCCGTTTTGCAAGCACTGCAAACAGCAGGCATTCCCACCGAATCGGCTGAAGTGGCCATGGTTCCGAAGAACACGATCAAGCTCGAAGGCAAGAACGCCCAGGCGATGCTGAAGCTGTACGACGCGCTCGAAGAGCATGACGACGTGCAGAACGTCTACGGAAACTATGAGGTGGATGAGGCGGAAGTCGAGGCCTTGGCGTAAACTCGGCCGCAATGCGAGTCGTTGGGATTGATTGCGGAACGGAAAGGACAGGCTTCGGTGTTGTTGATAGCGACGGCCGTTCCCATCAGTTCGTTGCGGCAGGGGTAATTCGTACAAAAGCGGCAGATGCGCTGGCGTTGCGGTTGCGGCATATTGCGGGCGAGCTTCGAAAAGTGCTGGAGACGTACACTCCCGATGCGTTCGCGGTCGAGGAAGTTTTCCATGCGGTCAATGCGAAATCGGCCCTCAAGCTGGCGCATGTCCGCGGTGTGGCGCTGCTGCTCGCCGCCGAGGCTGGATTAGAGGTGAACGAGTATTCGCCTCTCGAAGTAAAGGTCAGTGTGGTCGGCTATGGGCGGGCCGAGAAACAACAGGTGCAAATGATGGTGGGTTCGCTGTTGGGTGTTGGTGGGCAATTTGAGTCCTATGACGCGACCGATGCTTTGGCCGTGGCCATCTGTCATGCCACCGGAGTCCGCCGGTGAAGACTTTTTTCATCACCCTTCTCTGTTGCGCCTCTCTCTGCGCCGGAACTGCCAAACTGCGCTTCACAAAAAGCTTCCCCGGCAGCGCGCCGCCGTTCACCTGGGTCGCTGTGGACCGGAACGGCGCGCTCGAATATAAAGAGAGCCCCACCGACGACCAGCCGGTAAAAGCTCAGTTATCCGAATCCGACACGACGGCCCTATTCGCCCTCGCGGAAAAACTCGACTACTTCAAAACGCCGCTCGAATCGGGACTGAAAGTAGCGAACACCGGCAAGAAGACATTCCGGTATGAAAATGAGAACGGTGTCCCCACTGAGGTGACATTCAACTATTCCATCAACGTGGACGCCCAGCAGTTACTGGATCGATTTGAACAGATCGCCTCAACCGAGCGCGCTTACCTCGATCTTGACCGCACAGTCCACTTTGACCGGCTTGGCGTAAACGACGCGCTGGCGGAGATAGAATCGCTCTGGCTGCACAAGCAATTGGCTGCACCGCAACAGTTTGTACCGCTGTTAACCAGGGTTAGTACGCATCAAGCCTTCATGCATTTGGCTCGCGAACGCGCCGCTCGCCTGAAAGACGAATTCCTGGCCGCGAATGCCAGCAGCTCCGCAAGTTCGAAACCGAAATGAATGCCACGCTCCTTTGAACGCGTTGTGTGGATCGTGTTGGATAGTGTTGGAATCGGGGCCATGCCCGATGCCGCGGCATACGGCGATGAAGGCAGCGACACGCTCGGCAACATCGCCAAACAGCGCAAGCTGAACCTGCCGAACTTATGCCGGCTCGGTCTGGCCAATATCCGGCCTTTCGATGGCCTAACTCCAAACGGCACGCCAACCGGCGCTTACGGAAAATGCGCGCTGGCTTCTCCGGGCAAAGACACGACCACCGGGCACTGGGAGATGGCCGGCATCATCTTAAAAAGACCATTTCCGGTCTATCCGCACGGGTTCCCTCCGGAGATCACGAACGCTTTCGAGACCGCGATTGGCCGCAAGACGCTCGGCAATAAGCCGGCTTCCGGGACCGAGATCATCAAAGAACTGGGGGAGGAGCATCTGCGGACCGGATGGCCCATCGTCTATACGTCCGCCGACAGCGTATTTCAGATTGCAGCGCATGAGCGGGTGATCCCGCCGGTCGAGTTATACCGGATGTGCGAAACCGCCCGCGAGATTTTGCGCGGTGCTCATGAAGTGGGGCGGGTGATTGCGCGGCCATTCGAAGGCGAGCCGGGCAAATTTGTGAGAACTCCGAATCGCAAGGACTTTGCGGTGCCTCCGCCGCATGGTATGCTGCTTGACCAATTGGCGGCCCGCGATGTGCCGCTTTGTAGCATCGGCAAGATTTCGGACATCTTCTTGGGCCGCGGCATCCAGCGCTCTCTCAAGACGAAGAACAATCAGGACGGCATGCAGAAGACGGTCGACGCAATGCGCGAATGGCCGCGCGGGCTGATTTTCGTGAACCTGGTCGACTTCGATCAGCAGTATGGCCATCGCAACGATGTTGAAGGATATGCAAGCGCACTGGAAGCAGTGGACCGCTGGCTCCCTTCTCTGCCGCTTCAAAAAGACGATATGGTCATCCTAACCGCTGATCATGGCTGCGACCCGACTACACCTTCCACCGATCACTCGCGCGAATATACGCCGCTGCTGGTATATGGCGAGCGCGTGAAGCAGAATACCCGACTGGGCACGCGTTCGACGCTGGCCGACATCGGGCAAACGGTGGCGCAGAATTTTGGCGCCGGCATTTCAGCAGGAACCGGTTTTCTGGCAGAGATTCAGAAAGGATAGCAACAACATTTCCGATTCTATGAGACGGCGGGTGATGGCTGCGAACTGGAAGATGTACAAGAACGCGCAGCAAACAGCAGCTTTCTTTGAGCAGTTCAAACCGTTATTGGACAGCATCCATCGATGTGAGGTAGTCGTATTTCCGGTGAGCATCAGTATTCCGGTTGCGGTGCAAGCGGCGGATGAGACGGGCATTCAAGTGGGCGGGCAGAACCTGTTTTGGGCTCGCGAGGGCGCCTACACGGGCGAGATCTCGGGTGAGATGCTGCGAGCGGCGGGAGCAACCTGGGTGCTCGTTGGTCATAGCGAGCGCCGGCAGTATTTTCACGAAACTGACGCTGACGTCTTGAAGAAGACGCAAGCGGCTGTCGACGCCGGGTTGACTCCGATTGTCTGCGTGGGCGAGCGTCTGGAAGAGCACAAGGCCGGAAAGACCAACGAAGTGTTAGTACGCCAATTCGCGGCGGGAATTGCGGGGCTGACCGAAGAGCAATTCGCAAGAGTAGTGGTGGCCTACGAACCGGTGTGGGCCATCGGCACCGGTCAGACCGCGACTCCGGAGATCGCCTCGGAAGCGCATAAGCTGATTCGCTCCGAAGCAGAGAAGCGTTTTGGCTCCGAGGCAGCCAACCAGTTGCGCATCCTGTACGGCGGCAGCGTGAAACCGGACAATATCGAAGGCTTGATGCACGAGCCGGAGATTGACGGAGCGCTGGTAGGCGGCGCGAGTTTGGACCCCAACTCGTTTATCAAAATCGTGAGAGCCGCTTAGCGGCCTTTACGGCGCGGCGTGCTGCACGTTATCGTGCCGCAGGTCGTACTTTTCCATGCGATAGATGAGCGTTCGGCGGCTGATGTCCAGGTAACGTGCGGCCTGCGTTTGGTTCCAATCGAATTTTTCGAGCGCGCGCAGCAACAGCTCCCGCTCGATTGCTTCCAAGCTGATGCCTTCTTCGGGCAACTCAAGTAGAAACGTATCGGCGCGCGGCGGAGCTTGCTGCAGTTCCTCGGGCAGATCGTCCGTCCTGACTTCGTCGCCCGCCGAGAGCACGATCATGCGTTCGATCACGTTTTCGAGCTCGCGAATATTTCCCGGCCAGCGGTAGGCGGAGAACCGGGCGCCCAGCGAAGCGGGGATGCGCAGACCGGGCATCCCGTGCTTCTCTTTCAGCTTCATAAATAGATGCTGAACGAGCTCCGGAATATCTTCTTTGCGCTCGCGAAGCGGCGGCAGTTCCAGCGGAATCACCGCCAACCGGTAGTAAAGATCTTCCCGGAACGTGCCGTCTTCGATCATCGCGAGCAGGTTGCGATGCGTCGCGGCAAGCACGCGGATATCGACAACGCTGGGCGTTCTGGACCCAACCTTTCAAGCTCCCCGTGCTGCAGGAGCCGCAGCAGCTTGGCCTGTGCGTCCAACGGAAGCTCGCCGACCTCATCGAGGAACAGAGTTCCGCCTTCGGCCAGTTCAATTTTGCCCGGCTTCGAAGCGTACGCGCCCGTGAAGGCGCCCCGGTTGAAGCCGAACAGCTCCGATTCGATCAGGTCCTTGGGGATGGCGCCGCAGTTGATGGTGACGAACGGCTTGTTCTTGCGGCGGCTATTGTGATGAATAGCGCGAGCCAGCAGCTCTTTGCCTGTTCCGGTTTCACCGCGGATCAGAACGGTGGAATCGTATTGCGCGACGCGCGATGCCATCTCCAGAGTTCGCAACAGCGTCTTGGAACGGCCTACAATGCTATCAAAGCCATATCGCCGGTCGAGCGCGGAGCGAAGATTGCGAACCTCTTCGAGCAGCTCCTGGCGCTCCATGGCGCGGTCCACAGCCAGAAGCAGAGCTTCGTAATCGATCGGCTTCGTGACGTAATCGTAGGCTCCGGCCTTCATCGCCTCAACCGCGGTTTCGACGCTCCCGAACGCGGTGACGATGATCACCGTAGTATCCATGTGGTCTTCGCGAATGCGCCGCAGCAGATCGATCCCGCTGAGGCTCGGCATGCGAAGGTCCGTGATGACCAGCTTGGGATGCCGCTCGTTGATGATGTCCTGAGCTTCCTGGCCGTTACTCGCGACCAGCGCCTCGTAGCCGGCCTCCTCCATCTGCATGCGCACGACACGGCGCACGCTGACGTCATCGTCTACAATCAGAACCAAACCGCGTCTCGTCACACAGCGCCTCCCAGCGGCAATTCCAGCCGGAAGGTCATGCCCGTATCCGAGTTGCGCTCGACGGTGAGCGACCCGCCATGCTGCTCGACAATTTTAGAGGCAATTGATAATCCAAGTCCGGTTCCATTCTCCTTGGTGGTGAAAAACGGATCGAAAATCTTATCTTCCTCCTCGGGCGGGATGCCGCAGCCTTCATCTCGAACGTGAACTGCGATGCGGCTGTCTTCGCAGCGTGCAGAAAGGGTGACGAGTCCTCCGGGAGGAGTCGCCTCAGTTGCATTGATCAGGAGATTGAGAAGAACCTGCTTCAGTAGCTCCGGATCGCAGGTCACTTCGGGCAGTTTCTCCGGCAAGTCAAGGCGAGTGTGAATCGACGCGACGGTGGGCGCGTGCGCTGCCCAGGAAGTTACTGATTCGATCACAGCCTTGAAATCGGTGCGCTGAAAACGCGGCGCCCGCGGGCGGGCGAACACGAGAAAATTTGTGAGCAGTTTGTTGAGCCGTTCCGATTCGCGCTCGATAATTTCGAGACAGGCGCTAATGTTCTGCGGCGAAGCATTCCCGCGCTTGAGGATTCCCGCCGCGCCGGAAATGCCGGCGAGCGGGTTGCGGATTTCATGCGCCAGGCTGGCGGATAACTGACCCGCCGCATAGAGTCTTTCGGCCTTTTTCAGCCGCTCGATGTTCTGCTGCAATTCCTGGTAGACATTCTCCAGTTCACGCTTAGTCTTTTCCAGATTGAAGCGCTGCTTGCGTTCGCGGTCGGCAAGCAAGCCGGCGATGATTCCCGCTCCGGCGAAGATGGAAAGCTCCACAAGCTGATCGCTTGCCTCAAGCCGCGAAATATCGGAGGACAACGCGAGATGCGGCGCATACACAATTGCCGCGAAAAGCATGCTATAGATTGCGCCGCGCCAGCCATACAGCATACCCGCCAGCATGAGCGGAATGAAGTTGAGGTGATGGAGGATGTTGTGCGCCAGAAGATATCGGGGCGGCACGATCCAGGCGCAGCTCGCAAGAACGAGAATGCAACCGGCAATGATAGCGATGTGCAAGCGCGGGCTCTTGATCCAAACTCTCCAGCGCTGGTCCATTGCTCACAATTTTTGCATGGGGCTGGTTCTGTCCCAAACGGGGCAGG
This sequence comes from Bryobacteraceae bacterium, assembly GCA_035651215.1. GTDB lineage: Bacteria > Acidobacteriota > Terriglobia > Bryobacterales > Bryobacteraceae > Bog-105. Next base: position 245,800 of record DASRGE010000045.1, on the reverse strand, counting down.
GAACCGGCCCTGGGGTGTCCCAAATCGGACAGGTTGATCCAGATTCTCCTTGTTGATGAATAAGTTAGCCGCTGGAGACCCGATTGCACTCTCTGAGCAGCGGTGACGATTAGTGTGCCCTTTCTGCTCGTGTTGAGCCTCGCGTATCCAAAGAACGAAGTTCCCGCGCAAGTAACTGGCGATCAGAATCAAACGACATATGCAGGTCCCGTAAAGACATACACTTTGCAACAGGTCCTCGCGCTGGCTGAGCGGCAGAGCCCACAGATCCAGGCGGCGCGCGCGGATATTGCGGGCGCGGAAGCAGCGACGGTCACGGCCAAAGCTTATCCGAACCCCAGCGCGGACTATCTAGGCGGGTATCAATACCGGAGGCTTCCCGATGCCGTTCCGGGCACACTCCAGCATTACGGTTTTTCTTTGCCGCTTGATCTGCCGAACAGGCGGAGCGCGCGCGCAGCGGTGGCCACTCTCGGCCGGACAAGCAGCGAATTCGCACTCGAGGAAACACAGTTGCGAGTGCGAGCGATGGTGAAGCAGGCGTTTTATGAAGTGCTGCGCCGTAAACAGCAGGTAGCGCTGGCGGATCAGAACCTGCAGCTTGTGAACGATTTGCGCCGGCGTATCGGCGTGAAGGTGAATGTAGGGGAAGCCGGGCGGCTGGAGTTGACGCGCGCCGACGCCGAGCTGGCCACTGCGCGGGCCGCGATCCGAAGTGCTCATTTGCGCTATGTCACTGCGGTGTCCGCATTACGCGCGGCGGTAGGAACGCCCATGAGCGAGAACATCACCGTCGACGGCCGCTTGGATCCGCGAATGGAATTGCCGCGTCTGGAGAATCTGCAACAGACTGTGCTGATGAATCACCCGCTGCTGAAGCAGGCGAACGTGGAGGTGCAACGCGCACAAGCCGAGTTAAAGAACCAGCGCGCGCAGCGAGTTCCGGAGCCTTCCGTCGTGGGGTACTACGAACACCAGCCGGATTTGGGCTTCTTCGAATTGGGGGTCTCCATTCCGCTGCCCCTGTGGAACCGCCGCCAGGGTCCAATAGCGGAGGCACAGGCCGGCATCAATCATGCTCAGGCCGCGCGCGATGCGTTGCGGCTTCAATTAACCACCGACCTCGAAAGCGCCTACGGCGAATATCAAGTGGCCGATGAACAGGTGCGGTCGTTTCAAACCGGGGCGCTGCGCGAGGCACAGAGCGCGCTGACGGGCGCAGAGGCTGCTTACAAGGCCGGCGAACGCGGAATTATCGACGTTCTGGACGCTCAACGGGTTCTACGCAGCGTCCGGTTGGAACATCTCAATGCGCAATTCGACAGAGAAGCCGCGCTCATCGATCTGGAACGGCTGCGCGCGGTGGAGGTGAAAGGAAATACGCCATGAAAATTCTATGCGTTTTAATCGCGCTGTTCTGTGCTCTTCTTGTAAGTTGCGGTGCGCGTTCGACGGCATCCGCGAACGAACGGACCGGCGCGAAGCCGCGCAATCCGCTCGCGATCAAGGTCTCCGAGACTGAATTCGAGCAGATCAAAATCGGGAAACTCAGCTCCGCGCCGGTGGTGCAGAGCATGCACGCCGCGGGACGGATTGAAGCCGACGCCACGCGCATGGTCCGGGTCAGCGCGCCGGTGACGGGAAGGATCATGAAAATCGAGGTGCTCGAAGGGCAGCACGTGCACAGCGGGGAGGTGCTCGCCACCATCCACAGCACGCAACTGTCGGATTCCGAGTCTGCGTTCCTGAAGGCGTATTCGCAGCAGCAGTTGGCGAAGCGCGCAGTCGACCGGGCCGAAAAGCTGTTGAAGGCGGATGTGATCGGCTCGGCTGAACTGCTGCGAAGACAGGCGGAACTGGATCAGGCGAAGGCGGAGCTGGCGGCCGCGCGCTCGCAATTGCAGATTCTCGGCGTGTCCGCGGCGGCTATCGACAGACTGGCTCAAACCGGCAAGATCGATTCCGCCACGAACATTGTAGCCAACATCAGCGGCACGGTTTTGGAGCGCAAGGTGACACTGGGGCAGATTGTGCAGCCGGCGGAGAATGTCTTCGTCATCGGAGATCTTTCGCGAGTCTGGCTCGTGGCGGATGTCCCGGAGGAAGCATCCGGCAACCTGAGCGTGGGCAAAGCCGTGCAGGCAAACGTGTCCGCATTTCCCGCCGAGCAAATTCATGGGCGGCTCTCTTTTGTCAGCTCTATTGTGAATCCGCAGACCCGCACGGTTCAGGTGCGCATGGACCTTCCCAATCCGCAGCATAAATATAAGCCGGACATGCTGGCGACCATGACCATCGAAAATCCCGCAAAAAGGCTGGATGTTGTTCCGCTCAGCGCCATTGTCCGAAACGGAGACGATGACGACGTATTTGTGCGCACCGGGCCGAGAACATTTCTGTTGACCCCTGTACGGCTGGGCGATCAGGTAGGGAACGAGCGCGTATTGCTGGGAGGCGTCGAGCCCGGAAAGGAAATCGTGATGGATGGCGCTTTCAACTTGAATAACGAGCGTTTGCGAACGGCGCAGCTAGGAGAAGAATAGCGGATGCTGCAAGCCGTCGTCCGGACTGTCCTCAAGCAGCCGATCGTCGTTGTGGTGATTGCCGCCGCTCTGTTCGTGTTTGGAATCGAGGCGGCCAAAAAACTTTCGGTGGACGCGTTTCCCGATGTGACTAATGTCCAGGTGCAAGTGGCAACTCCCGCGCCCGGCCGGTCACCGGAAGAAGTGGAGCGGTCCATTACAGTGCCACTCGAGATCGCCATGCGCGGCCTGCCCGGATTGACGGAAATGCGTTCGCTCAACAAGCCCGCTCTTTCGCTGATCACCCTGGTCTTCAACGGGGAAAAGAACGTCTATTTCGAGCGGCAGCTTGTGATGGAGCGGCTGGTGGAAGTGAAAGACAAGATGCCGGAGGGCGTCGATCCGGTGCTTGGCCCGGTGTCGACGGTATTGGGCGAGGTATATCAATACACACTCGAACGCCCGGATGATCCTAAGAAGCCGCTCTCGCAGGAGGAGTTGACGCGGCGCCGCACGATTGAAGACTGGGTGGTGCGTCCCATTCTGCGTTCGATTCCCGGAGTAGCGGATGTCAATTCCGTGGGCGGCTTCGTCAAGCAGTATCAGGTGCTGGTGGACCCGATACGCATGCGCTACTACGGAATTACCATCGAGGACGTTCGCAACGCTCTCATTCGAAACAATGCGAATTCGGGAGGCGGCGTGCTGCCGCAAGGTCCGGAACAGTTTCTAGTGCGCGGTATCGGATTGATTCAGAATTTAAGCGATATCCGTTCGATCGTGCTGAAAGAGGTCCACGGAACGCCAGTGTATGTCGGCGACGTAGCCGCTGTGAACCTCGGGCATGAAGTCCGCTACGGCGCCGTCGTGAAAGGCGGTTATTCGGAGGAGACCGGCGGCATTGTGCAAATGATCGCGGGTGGCAATGCCAAAGAGGTTGTCGGCCGGATTAAGGCGAGAGTCGCCGAAATCAACAACAACGGCACCCTGCCGGACGGATTGAAAATCGTTCCGTTTTATGACCGGACCCGGCTAGTGAATGATGCGCTGCACACTGTGCAGGAAGTGCTGGTGGAAGGCATCATCTTTGTTATCGTCATTCTCTTCCTATTTCTCGGCGATGTGCGCTCGAGCCTGATCGTGGTAGCCACGTTGCTGTTAACGCCGCTCGTGACGTTCATTGTGATGAATCACATCGGGCTTTCCGCCAACCTGATGTCGTTGGGAGGACTGGCTATCGCCATCGGCCTCATGGTCGACGGCTCCGTAGTAGTGGTGGAAAACGTCTTCGGAAAATTGGGGCGAGCGCGGGGCGTGAGGCGACTGCAAGTCGTATTCGATGCCGTCAGCGAAGTGATCACTCCGGTTACATTCGGCATTGTCGTGATTATTCTCGTGTTTCTTCCGCTGATGACCATGCAAGGCATCGAAGGAAAGTTGTTTTCCCCGCTTGCCTACACCATCGCCATCGCGCTCGCGATCTCCCTGCTGGTATGTCTCACGCTTTCTCCTGTACTGGCGTTCTGGCTTTTGCGGGGTGGCGGCGGGGAACACGATACGCGAATCGTCCGCTGGCTCAAACGGCCCTACACGTACGTCTTGAACCTGGCGCTTCGCAATGAGAAAGAGACCATCATAGGCGCCCTTCTGCTCTTCGCCGGGGTCATCTGTCTATTCCCATATTTGGGCACTTCTTTTATCCCGGAGATGCAGGAAGGAACGCTTTCGCCCAACCTGGATCGGGTGCCGAGTACGTCGCTCGAAGAGTCCATCAAGACCGAGATGACCATTACACGCATCCTGAGCAAGATACCGGGTATCGACGGAGAAGTGGTCTCGCGCCTCGGGCGCGGAGAGTCGCCAGCGGATCCGTCCGGACCGAACCAGGATGACGTGATGGCGAACTTAAAGCCGCTGAAAGAGAGACCGGGAATCACGCAGGACCAAATTGCGGAGGAGATGCGTCAGCGGCTGGGTCCTGCGCTTCCCGGCATTAATGTAGTGATGTCGCAACCCATTTCCGATAACGTAGACGAAATGGTGACCGGCGTGAAAGCCGATATCGCCATTAAAGTATTTGGCGAAGACCTACGCACCTTAATTGAGAAGGCCAACGAAATCGCCAGAGTGGCTCACACAATTCGCGGATACCGCGACATGCGTATTGAGAAAGTTGGTGGGGCCCAGTATCTGAATGTCCGGATCGATCGCCAGGCGATCGCGCGGCAGGGGCTGAATGCTTCCGACGTGAACGACATCATCGAAAGCGCCATCGGCGAAAAACCGGTCACAACGATCTATGAAGGCGAGCGGCGCTTCGATGCGGTCGTCCGGTTGCCGGAGAAATTGCGCGACAGTATTCCTGCAATTCGCAACATGCTCATCGATACGCCTTCTGGAGCGAAGGTGCCGCTGCATCAGCTTGCCGATATCAGCCTGCAGGAAGGGCCGGACGAAATCCGGCGCGAAGATGGGAAGCGCCGCATCGTAGTCGGCGTCAATGTGGAAGGACGTGACTTGGGCGGCTTCGTTGCGGAATTGCAAGGACGGGTGAAGAAGGAGGTCAGCCTGCCGCCCGGTTATTCGCTCTCCTGGGGCGGCCAGTTCCAGAACATGGAGCGCGCGCTGCACCATCTGATGATCATTGTTCCCATCACCATAGGCGCTATCTTCTTTCTCCTGTTTCTGCTGTTCGGCTCCGTGCGGCTCGCCACGCTCATCATCCTGGTGCTGCCGTTTGCCTCTATTGGCGGGGTGATCTCGCTGTTCCTTACAGGCGAGTATCTTTCGGTTCCGGCTTCCGTAGGGTTCATTGCCCTGTGGGGCATCGCAGTCTTAAATGGCGTCGTGCTGATCTCTTATATCCGGAATTTGCGGAACAGCGGAATGCCCCAACGCGAAGCCATCACGGAGGGAGCGCGGCTACGGTTCCGCCCCGTTATGATGACGGCATCCGTAGCCGCGCTCGGGTTGATTCCGTTCCTGTTTGCCCGAGGGCCCGGATCCGAAGTTCAGCGGCCTCTCGCCATCGTGGTCATTGGCGGATTAGTAACCTCGACACTGTTGACGCTAGTAGTGCTTCCTACTCTCTATCGATTCTTTGACGATGTACGGCCGGAAAAGGCTATGGAGGAAGAAATCTCCGAACCGCTCGCAGTCGAAGCGTAGCTGCCTCCGGTACCGGCGTTTTAGTATGGTATGACTACAAATTAGTCTTTGCAGTCGTACTCATGTCGAACACCGCGTCTACAGCACCGTTGGGAATACGTACCGCTACGCCTTCGAGCGTCCGGGCTGTAAACCGTTCGATCATGCTGGAGTTGATCCGGCGGCATCACCCAATTTCGCGCGCGGATTTGGCGCGGCTTACAGGCGTGTTCAGGAGCAGCGTCTCGGACATCGTCGACGAACTGGTGACAGAAGGGTTGATCCTCGAGCAGCGGGACACAACCAACCACTCGCGCGGCCGGGTTCCTTTGAGCCTGCGGCTGAATGAAACCGGTCATCAAGTGCTGGGGCTGAATATCCGGCCCAGTTATTGCCAGCTCGCGTATGCAGGGTTGAGCGGGCGCATTCAAAAGAGCCTGGTGTTCGAAACGCCGACCTCGCCAAAGAAATTGGTGCGCGCGGTGAAATCCGCGGTTTCCGATCTGATGTCGGAGCGCGCGGCCCAAAATGCAAAACCGTTTCAGCGAATGGGAGTCGCGATTCCAGGGCACGTCGACGCTCTGACTGGCCGGATTCTATGGACTCCGACCCACACGGAACTGGCAGACTTTCCTATCGCCGACGAGATCAGGCAGCAGACAGAAATTGAGACTGTTGCCGATAATGACTGCAACGTCGGGGCGCTGTCGGAGCTGTGGCTTTCGACAGAAAGGAAAAAAGATCGCAGCACCGATTTCGTATTCCTCAACGTGAGTGACTTCGGCACCGGCGCGGGCGCGGTGCTGAACGGCGAGACCTATTTGGGCCACGATGGGCACTTCGCCGCCGAGGTGGGGCACATGATCGTGGAGCCCTCCGGCCCCGAATGCCGCTGCGGACGTCGCGGCTGCTGGGAACTCTACGTCAGCAACTGCGCCACCTGGAGCCGCGTTCATCCCCGCACTCCGTTCGATGCAGCATCGTTCGAACGGATGATTGTGGAGGCGCAGCAAGGGGATGCGCGGAGCCGTAAAAGCGTGCTCGAAACGGCGCGCTACCTGTCGCTCGGCATTTCAAACATTGGTTATGCATTCAACCCGGCAGAGGTCGTGATAGCGGGGCGCATTACCGCGGCTTGGGATCTGATTGAGCCGGAGATTCTGCGTAACTGCAGTTCGCCTCATTTGCATTACGCAGTACGCCCGGCACGGCTTTCGGCAGATGATTCACTGCTGCACGGCGCGGTTTGTCTGGCACTGCGGGAGACTTTCGCCGGCCCGAAATTTGGACAAAATTGAAACAAACAACCGTACACACAATATCTGATCTGTCTCTTTCCGGCGGTAAACGGAGCCGGCTCGAGTTACTATCGAACGCGACCGGTGTGATCGCGGCCCTGGCGATGGATCAACGCAAAAGCCTGCGGCGTATGATCGGGCGGGCGGCCGGATGCGAACCGGAGCGCATTTCCGACGAGCGTTTAGCCGAGTTCAAATCAGCGGTGACGCAAACACTGACTCGCGAGACAAGCGCCGTGCTGCTCGATCCCGAATATGGATTACAGGCCGCCCGACAGCGAGCCAAGAACTGCGGCCTGATGCTCGCCTATGAGATGGATGGGTATGACAACCCGCGTCCGCATCGTATGTTAGCGCTGATGCCGCATTTCTCCGTGCGGCGGCTGGCCGCAATGGGGGCGCAAGGCATCAAGATTCTGCTGCACTACGCGCCCGAAGACGATGCTCCGGCGAACGAAGAAAAACGCGCTCTGATTGAGCGAATCGGAGCGGAGTGCAGCGATGTGGAAGTGCCGTTTTTCCTGGAGCCGGTGGTGTACGATGCCGCCGGGCTCGATCCGCGCAGCCTGGAATTCGCACGCAAAAAGCCCCGCTGGGTGATCGAGACAATTGCCGAGTTTTCGAAGCCCGTCTACAAAGTGGATGTGTTGAAAGTGGAGTTCCCGGTGATTGCCACATATGTTGAGGGCAGCGCGGTTTACAGCGGCCAGCGAGCCTATGGTATGCAGGAAGCGCTGGAGCATTTCCAGGCGGCGGATGCTGCCGCGGGCCTGCCGTACATCTACCTGAGCGCGGGCGTGAGCAGCCCGGAGTTTCTGGAGTCGCTGCGGCTGGCGCTGCGCGCCGGTGCCCGGTTTTCCGGTGTGCTCTGTGGGCGCGCGAATTGGCAAGGCGGCGTTCCGGTATATGCCCGGTCCGCAACGGAGTTCGACGCGCCTGCGCTACACGCATGGCTAGAGAATGCCGGTCTGGCGAATATTCGGGCGATTAATGAATTACTGCGCTCGGCTACCCCGTGGCATTCCTGGTTTCGAATCCCCCAAGCATGAAGGTGATGTCCCGGGCAGAATGGATCTTGCTCGTATTACTCATCATTTCCATTTTCATCAACTACATCGATCGCGGGAATCTATCGATCGCGGCGCCGCTAATTGAAAAAGAACTGGCGCTTTCACCGGTGCAGATCGGCGCCTTGCTCTCCTCGTTCTTTTGGACATATGCACTATTTCAACTGTTCGGACTAGCAGGATGGCTGGCGGACCGCTTCCCCGTGAAGCTTGTGTTTTCGGCGGGTTTTCTGCTATGGTCGGGCGCCACAATTATCACCGGACTGCTGGCAAGCTTTGGAGCCATTTACATCGCTCGGCTCTGTTTGGGAGCTGGAGAGTCGCTGGCCTATCCGTGTTATTCGAGGATCTTTGCGGCGGAGATCCGGCAGGAGCACCGTGGACGCGCTAACGCGCTGCTCGATGCCGGCTCAAAGCTCGGTCCGGCGATCGGAACATTCATAGGCGGCTTCTTGCTGGCGCGCATCGGCTGGCGTATTTTCTTTATTGCGCTGGGCGTGGCTAGCCTGGTTTGGCTCGTTCCCTGGCTACGATTTGCGCGCTGCGGGAAAGCGGAGCGCGAGGCCCGTACGCAAACAATTTCGGTAAGTCAGTTGTTCAGAGTACGCTCGGCTTGGGGCACGTTTTTCGGTCACTTCTGCGGCAATTACTTCTGGTTCTTTCTATTGACCTGGATGCCGTCATACCTGGTGAAAGAGCGCGGGCTGAGCATCGAGCAAATGGCGAATATCGTGTCGCTGTTGCTGGTGATCGTAGCTGGCGCAACCATTTCGGCAGGTTGGGTTTCGGATCGTCTGATTGAGCGCGGCGTCGCTGTCAGCCGGGTGCGCAAGTCGGTCGTGGTCAGCGGGCTGGCGCTTTCCTCCATCATTTTGCCTGCTGCGTTTGTCACGAGCGTAGCGGCCTGTATCGCATTTCTGATCGCAGCGTGCGTGGCGTTTGGCAGCTACACATCCAATCACTGGGCAATTACGCAGACCCTGGCGGGCCCCTTTATGGCAGGACGCTGGACGAGTGTCCAAAACGGCATCGGCAGCCTCTCCGGCGTCGCCGCGCCGTGGCTCGCCGGCTTCATTGTCCAGACGAGCGGATCTTCCAAAATTGCATTTCTGATTTCGGGTGGAATTGCCCTGGCGGGCGCGGCATTCTGGGGCGCGCTGGTGGGGCGTGTGGAAGAAGTTTGTTGGAAACACTAGGTCTGATGATGGCAAGCGGTGTCCTCTGTTCGGGAAGTATCGTCTTCGATACGCTGGTCCGGCCATTTGAAAAGCCTGCTTGGGGTACTACGCAATGGGTGGACTCGATGGAGCCCCATGTCGGCGGGAACGGCGCCAATACTTCGCGCGCGCTGGGGATTTTGGGCATCCCCGTTCGCCTGCTGGGAACTGTTGGTAACGATCCGCAGGCGGAGTTTATTCTCGAACGCTTGCAAGCGGCAGGAGTCGACACGAACGGTGTTACGAGCGTGGCTGCGCCCACAGCCGCAACTGTTGTGTTGGTAAACAGCCGGGGCGACCGCCAGTTTCTGCACCGGCTGGGTGCAAGCAGAGTTGCTTTCGAGCAGCCGGTTGACTTCACGCGCGAGCTCTGCGATGCGATGTCGCATTATCACCTGGCCAGCTTATTTGTGCTGCCCCATGTGCGGCGCCACGGAGCGGATATGCTGCGGCGAGCGCACGCTGAGGGTTTGACTACATCGCTCGATACGAACTGGGACCCGGAAGGTGAGTGGATGGGCGCGCTCGCACCCAGTCTGCCGCACGTCGATATTCTTCTTATGAACGAGGATGAAGCGCGCATGGTGACCGGATGGAGCGATCCCGGGCGCGCCGCGGAAGTTGTGTTACGCGAAGGTGTGAAGACGGCCGTAATGAAACTCGGCGCGCGTGGCTGTGCCATCTACCGGGACTCGGATGAGATTTTGTGTCCTGCATTTGACGTAACAGTAAACGACACAACGGGGGCAGGGGATTGCTTCGTCGCCGGATTCCTCGCGGCTCGCCAGCGCGGCTGGAGTTGGAGAGAAGCGGCTCAATTCGCCAATGCCGCCGCTGCGCTGAGCGTGCAAAAACTGGGCGCGGTCACGGGCATGTTGCGGTTTCAAGAGGTGGAAGAGTGGATGTGCACGGCCTCGCTAAGGAGTACACGATGAAACGATCGAAGTCTGTTGCACGCGGCCTGCCTCCGCGCTACTCGGCTGAGTTCGAGCGGTACACAACGGACCCGTGTTCGAGCCTGTAGCCTTCACTTGCGGTCCCGGCTCCGACAAACGCACCAATCGCACCGAAATACAGGAATCCAGATGCGCCTGCGGCAAATTGATGTCGCTCTACACTCGTCGCGTACGCTGCGGCGCCCAGTCCGCCGGCGATTGCCGCGCCAACAAGCGCGCGGCGCAGCGCATTATTGGTGGTACCTATGTGCTCGAGGCGAATCTGTTGAACGTGATCGCGAGCGAACTGCTCAATCCACTGTTGATCTCGCGCGATCACTCCACACGTGATGCTATCGGAGCTAACTTGTAATACCCGGCAGAGCCGTGGCCGCGCGCGCTTGTGGGGTTTGGGAGGCGAGAGCGATACCGTTACCGTCGTTTGCGGCGGTAGCCGCATCACCGCGGCCCAGCCATCTTCTTGCGCCATGGCGGGGATACTCAGCGCGATGGCTATTACAAGGGCGAAGGCGGACCGGCGGAACACAGCCCCATGCTAAAGCGATTTAGACCGCTTGTCTGGCGCAATAAGGACAGTTTCGAAACTGCCACAAGCTCCACGACTGTCGAAGCCTGTACAATGCGTATCTGATGTGAAGCTCTGGTTTGCTCGGGATAGACAGATCCCGGTGCGAGATCAACTGACCACCCAACTGATGCTCGGCATCGCCACGGGGGAGTTGCCGCCGGGAACACGCTTGCCGAGTACTCGCATGCTGGCGAGAAGGTTCCGGTTGCACCCGAACACCGTCAGTGCGGCATACCGGCAACTGGAAAAACAGCGCTGGGTCGAATCGGTGCGCGGCAGCGGCGTCTACGTCATAGGCGAGCGCGCCGAAACACAGGAAGCGCGGCTTCAGACCCTGGATGACCTGGTGCTGGATTTCCTTCGATCTGCCCGGAAGGCGGGGCTCCCGGCCAAAGCGCTACACGAGCGCATTGCCTATTGGCTCGCGACGCCGCCGGAATACTTTCTGTTCGTACACCCGGACCGGGAGCTGCGTGAAATCGTATGCGCGGAGTTGAAACCGGCGCTCACGTTGGATGTCGCCGGGTGCGATCTCGATCCTGCGGCTCTGAATGAACATGAGCGGCGCGCTGTGTTCCTGTGCATGCCGAGCCATCGGGCTCGGGCCGGCGAGTTGCTCCCAAGAGACCGCGAGTTGATTACTCTCGAGATCCGCCGGGTCGCTTCGGAGTTAGCTCAATTCGTTCCATCGCGGAAAGATGTTCTTGTGGTGATTGCCTCAAAGTGGGCAGGGTTTCTGAATGTCGCACGAACCATGTTGACGGCCGCGGGCTATGCTCCGGAAGCGCTTTTATTTCGGAATGCACGGCTACATGACTGGGATCGGGGTGTGCAACCGGGTATGACCGTGGTTTGCGATGTCCTCACGTCCGATGCGGTTCCGAGCGGGGTGCACAAGATTGTGTTTCCGCTGATTTCCGACGCGTGCATTTCGGAACTGCGAAGTTACGAGCGATTCTGGAGAGGGCGGGACTGAAGAAGTCCCGCGGCGGGCGGGAAGCCGTCAGCCCCACTCTCCACCGGAGGGGCGCTTCAAGGCTTCTGTTCAGCTTCCATGCGATCCGACAACGGTTCCAGAGAAAACGGAATCCAATAATCGAGATGTCGCGCCAGATGAATCGTCTCGATAGAGGAGCGCAGTTGGTAAGCAAGCACAAACAGGAATAACCCAACAGTCCACAGCCTTTGGATCTTGGTGTTTCGAGCAGTTGAGTTCACGACGTTCTGACGAGCAGGACACCCCTGTGGAAAAGAAAGTTCCTGGTTTTGGAACTAATGTCCGGCTTTCCGGTACGCCAACACTGCCTTTTCATGCTCGGTGAGCGTGGAAGAAAACTGGTGCGACCCGGAGCCGTCGGCCTTGGCCACAAAGTACAGATAATCTGTCGGGGCAGGATTAAGCGCTGCTTTGAGTGACGCGATACCCGGATTAGCAATTGGCCCGGGCGGCAACCCAGCATGGGTGTATGTATTGTATGGATTTGCGCTGGACAGATCCGATTTATGGATGACGCCTCGATAGCGTTTCTCCAAAAGCGCGGCGTATACCGTGGTGGGATCGCATTGAAGCGGCATATTCATTCGCAGCCGGTTGAGAAAAATCGACGCAATGACCGGACGCTCCGCGGGGATGGCCGTTTCCTTCTCGATCAGCGAGGCTAGCGTCACGATGCGGTGCGTATCCGCTGCGTGCGCCGGGCCTCCAAGGGCCTGCCACTGGCGGCGGAACTCGGCGGTCATCATCCGGCAAAGCTGCTCTCCGGTGGTGCTGTGGGTGACGCGATAAGTGGACGGGAAGAGATAGCCCTCCAGATTGGGCGCCGCGGGATCCAGATCCTGAATGCTTTGCGGATTGGCCGCAGCTTTCAAGAAATCCGACGGCTGGACGGTATTTAGATGTTCCAGCAGACCCGCAGTGTCGAAGATGTTGCTGCCTTCCGGAACCGTGAAATCTTCATAAAAGATCCGGCCCCGGCGTATTTCGTCGAACACCTGCCAAGGGGTTTGCGCCGAGCCGAACCGGTACTCCCCCGCCTGCAATGGAGCGCGGGGATGTAATACGCGGATAACCAGAAAGCTCCAGGGCGAGCGAACCACACCGTGTTGGGCCAGTTCGCGGGCGATATCACGCGAGGACATTCCGTGCTCGATCTGCACAAACGTCTCCAGCCCGAAGCCGTTATACGGGCCCAGATACCAGTACGCGGCAAGCCCCGCAGCGACGCAGCCACAGATGGCAACTAACCCGAGAAATGCCCGGAAGACGCGACGCATTCTACTCAACAAGGTTCTCCTTCTTCTCTGGACGCAGCCGCGATGCGCCGGTTTTCGAGAAAGCTTTCGAGCAGCAGCACGGCGGCCAAGCGATCCACCGCCTTTTTACGTTCGTCCAGGCTCGCCCCGCTTTCGCGCAGCATACGCTCCGCTTCTGCGGAGGTCAGGCGTTCATCCCAGAAAACGGTTGGCAGTCCCAAGTGCTCCGCCAAACGCCCGGCAAACTCCCTGGTGTATTCGCTTTGACGGCTTTCCGTTCCTTTCATGTGCAGAGGATTTCCGATCACTAGCAGCGCCGCCTGCCACTGCGCGGCAATATCCCGGAGCCGGTTGAGATCGTCACGAATTCGAGTACGTTCGAGCGTGGGAATTCCTTGGGCTGTGATCCCAAGCTCGTCGCTAACGGCCAGCCCGATTCGCTTCTTGCCGACATCGAGCGCCAGGATACGGCCTGAGAGCGGGGCATCAGGAATATTGCTCAATTCGGATTATAAAGCTTCCCAGCGCTTTAGGAATTAAAAGTGCAGTTGTCCCGGCGAATGACTTTGGCCGGCGAGTCAAACGCAGGAAGTGTGAACACCGGTGGACGCGGGGTATCTACGGAAGTTTACGCTTTCGCGCGATTCGCGCGATACCAGCATGCCTCATTTCATTGCCTTATGGCCGCGATTGTTGTGGTTCTGTGCATTGTACTCGCAGTACTGTTCCGGCTGGAGAATATCTCTGTAATCAACCTGCACTTGATCGGGTTTACGCTCCAATGCGCTGTGCCCATCGTGGCCATAGCTCTCTACTGCCACTGGGCCAAGTACGCGCGGTTGCGCGACGGCTGCTGGATGGTCCTATGGGGCTGCATTTTCCTGAACCTGCTGCAATTGCCACAGTACGCCGCCGCCCGGGTTCGGTTTCCCTTACGAGACGCAGCCTTGGTAAGGATAGACGGCTTGCTGGGAATCGATATCGGGTCGGTTGTTTCCTTTGTCCACCGCCATCCCGCGTTCGAGGCATTCTCACAGAGAAGCTACGCGCTGTTGGCATGGATGGTGTTCGCCGCGATTCTCGTTCCCGCGCTCAGCGGAAAGCTGACACGCGCGAAAGAGTTTTTGCTCGCGACGACCATGTCAGCCCTGCTGGCCTCTTCTGCGCTCGCTATCTTCCCTGCCGTCGGGCCTTGGGTTGGGTTTCATTTCTCTCCTTACTGGAATCAGGCGTGGTACGTTCGCGAGCTGAACGCGCTTCGCTCGCCAGGATTGTTTGTTGCGAGTCCGGACTACACCTGCGGTTTGATTACGTTTCCCTCATTCCATGTCACGCTTGCTTCTCTCGGTGTTTTCGCACTCTGGCCGTTTCGCTGGATACGCCCCTTCGCGTCACTCACCGGAGCATTGATTGTAATTGCCACCGTGACCACGGGATGGCACTATGCATCCGATGGAATTGCCGGGATTTTTGCCGCTCTCGTTGGGGTTGCCACTGCGAGATGGGTGTTGAGGACGCTAAGCGCGCGCCGCCACGAACGGCCCCCCAGCGTGTTACAGTAACTTTACCGGGCTGTACTTCGCTTGGCACTGTTAAGTCCTCCCCAATTCACCCAGCGATCGTTCAGGATGGGGACTGGACTGATCGCCTCCGCGGCGCTGATCGCTCTTCTCTATTTCGGCCGCGACTTCTTCGTCACGCTAATTGTCTCGATCATGCTCGCGATCCTGCTCGATCCGGCCGTCGTGCTGGTCATGAAGCTGCGAGTTCCACGAGCCGCGGCTACGGGTATTGTCACCGCCGTCGCTCTCATCGCGGTTTACCTGCTCACCTTTATGCTGTGGTCGCAGGTTTCGACCATCCGCGAAGACCTGCCGACCTACACTTCGCGATTGAGCCAGTTGTTCGATAAGGCCAATGAGTCCGTCGATTCGTTCGAAAAGAAAACCATTGATATGGTGGTCCCGAAAACGCTGCGCGATCAGGAACAGCAAATCCAGCAGAAACCGCAACAGGCGATGAAAGCGCGCCGCCGGCGTTCCACGGCGGCCGCCGCGACGCCGCCTGCTAACGCGCAGCCGGTAATTCAGGAGGTCCGGATTCACCCCGAACCGAAACCGGTGCTGACCACGCTGTACAGCTATGTCTCCGGTTACTTCCATGTGCTGGTGATGGCTTCGTTCATTCCGTTTCTGGTCTATTTCATGCTGAGCTGGCGAGACCACATCACCAACAGCGTGCTCCGGCTGTTTGAGAGCGACCACCGGTTTGCGGTGGGGAGAAGCTGGTCGGGCATTGGCGACTCCACGCGGGCGTACGTGCTTGGAAATTTTCTGCTCTGGGTCTTTCTCAGCAGCATCAGCGCCATAACCTTCTTCTTCCTGGGCGTACCGTACTGGCTGATTGTGGGCCCGTTAAGCGCCCTGTTCAGCCTGGTGCCTTATGCTGGGCTGGCGCTCTCGGTTTTGCCACCGGTGATGGCTGCGGTTGCGGTTCCCAACAAGTTGAAAGTTATTCTCACACTGGTGCTGATTACCGTAGGGCTGCACCTGATCGCGATGAATTTTCTGTATGCGAAGATCATCGGGCGTCGCGTGCGGCTGAATCCGCTGGTGGTCACGCTGGCGCTGATGTTTTGGGGCTTGCTGTGGGGTGCAATTGGATTAGTGCTGGCGATTCCGATTACCGCGGCGGTGAAGGCGGTCTGCGATAACGTCGAGACGTTGGAGCCATACGGCAGAATTCTTGGAGATGCTCAAGAGACGTAAGCGGGGATTGGCGGCTCGGAGCCCGCAACGATCATCTCGGGTTTCGCGTGCGCCGCTTCGGTTCTGACGTATGCCAGCGCGGCCACTTCACCCAGGGCCGGGGAGTACACGGCGGACGCAATCTCGGCGACGTTATTGCCGTCCACGGTCAGTTTGGTTCCGGCTTCAGGCGGCGTGTTCGTTTTGATGCGAACGGGCGCCAGTACGCGATGGACTTGTCCACGCGAGCGCACGCGCTCGACAATCTCCTGGCCCAAATAACAGCCCTTATTGGAATGAATCGCGTGCAGGATCTGGGTCTCCTGCACCAGATAGCGCTCGGTGATCTCTTCGCCGTAGCGCGGAATGCCGTTTTCAATCCGGACGATGCGCGCCTCCTTTGCGGTCGCTTGGGGGATTCCGGGAAATGCCGCGGTCTGCCCGGCCGGCGTGAAGATCCGAATTCCGGTGCGGCTGGCGCTTGCTACGCGCGCGACAAAGCCCTGCTTCCATTGAACGATTGAGTATGGCTGCTCCGGTATGGGGATGGCCAGTGTTGCCGCGTTGGCCAAGGATTGCGGGCCTTCCAGGCCGATGATGCTCCAGTGGCCGGTTTCGTCTTCGAGATTGGCGTCATCGGCGATGATGTAGCGCTCCAGATGCTCGCGGAGCTTTTCGCCGAGTTCCGGTTCCGTATCAAGAAGGAAGCTGTCGCCAAGATTGTAAATGCAGGCATCGGCGAGAATACGACCCTTGTCGTTGAGGAAGAATGCATAAAGGCCGTGGCTTGGCGCGAGCCCTTGAACATGATTGGTGCTCATCGC
Source organism: Bryobacteraceae bacterium (assembly GCA_035651215.1). Taxonomy (GTDB): domain Bacteria; phylum Acidobacteriota; class Terriglobia; order Bryobacterales; family Bryobacteraceae; genus Bog-105. The sequence goes on along the minus strand of DASRGE010000045.1, from coordinate 229,201 downwards.
ATGCAGTAAGCGAGCGCGATCCTCGCCAGTGACGCGAATTTCGGCTCGCGTTCCCAGGTCGATCCATGCCGTGTGATTGCGGAGGGCTTCGTAACCGGTCATTTATTTGTCCTCATCCAAGCGTCGAGACGAGTCTCGACGCGGCACGCTAAAGCGCGCCACAGCCAGGTTCCACATACCAGTTAGATGCTCTCAGCGGCCAGCGCGGTCTCAGGAACACAGCACTTGTTCCCGAAAGAGACGCTCCAGCACGGGTTCGGGGTTGTCGCAAACCCCGGAGTGTACCGGCGACACCTGGATTAATGTGCTGCGCGGCGACACCAGCCAGTGAAAACGGGCGCGTTGCGATATGCGCGCGATCGGTCCCGCGGTGGGGTCGCCGACGCAGATCTTCACAATGGCGTCGAGGCGGTGCTGCACTTCCTCGGGCGAAACGGACGGCGCCAGGGCTTCCAGTTTTCTGCGATCGAGATGGACCCGTGCGTCGAGAAATTTCTGCTGCGGGCAGAACAGAATGACGCCCGCATTGAAGAACTCTTCGCGCTCCACCAGCGGCACGACGCGGACGACGGCGTAGTCAAACGAGTTGAGCTCGTGCATGCGCGGCCTCTTCGGCGAATTTCGATTTTGCGAGACGCTCCTTGAAATACATCAGATAGCCCTGGGCGTTCGGGCCGTCTGCCTCCGGCAACCAGCCGGGCGGAACGGCGCCCACAATCCGCTTCAGAACTTCATCGGTAAGCTTGGCTCGCAGCTCCCCATCGACTTGGGCGATTGAATCCGCCCAGGGGAGAAGAATATGATCTCCGATCGCGTAAAACGGTTTGATCGCCATTTGTTCGATGTACTGCCAGTTGTGATGAAAGTACAAGCTCGCGCCGTGATCGATGAAATAGAGTTTGCTTGTGCCACCAGAGCAGATTCGCGTTTTTGGGCGTGCGGTCTACGTTGGTGACGAACGCGTCGAACCGACGGCCTTCGAAGCCGTTGCTGCTTCTTTGATGAAACCGACACTACGATTACCATCCACCGCGACGTGACCGCAAACAGGCTTACCGGTAATCCACTCTTGAGGTTGTGCGAATCGGGTTTAAATGCGAGCGCGGATAAGGCCGGCGAAACCAGCCAGGGCGATAAAAACAAGCGCGAGCGACCTCGGTTCGGGAACTGTAACTGGGGTGGCCAGATATGAACCAGTACCGGTCAGGATGATCTGTCCTGAGTCGTTGATCGCGGAGGCGCTCAGCGGGAGGGGCGCGTTAAGGGTCGTAAACACGCCATCCCTATCGAGAAACCCATGCTGGCCGCTGTTGTCAGTGAACGACCCCACGATATCGCCATAGTTATTGATTCCGAACGCCGCCGTCGACAAACTGCCCGGCACGTTGATGGTTGTGAAAGTGCCATCGCTACGGTATAAGAATCCATAAGGCCTGGTAGCGCCAAAATAATATCCCACTATGTCGCCCGCATTGTCCAGGCCTTCTGCGTAGGTCGCGCCGGCACCTTGTACCTCGATTGTTCGGTAGGCGCTGCCGTCGTAGAAAAAGCCTGTAACTCCCCCGAGCGCAGATAACGTTCCCTGTACCCGACAACCTGTCCTGAATCGTTTATCCCCTGCGCATATGTCGCCGCGACGTTCCCCGGCGTGTCGAATGATGTGAATTGTCCGTTTGCATACACAAAACTGTGCGTGCCTCCGGTGTGGGCGTCGTAATACCCTGTGATTTGACCGATATTGTTGATCCCGAAGAGTAAGGTGTTGCTGCTTCCAGGCACGAAGAGCGTGCTAGTGCGTCCTTGGCTATACAACAGGCCGTAAGTTGTCTCCCCGGCCACACCGTAGCCCACAATCTGGCCTGTGTTGTCGAGCCCGTGGGCAATCAGGGGGAGCGGTGTGAGCGTGAAAGAATCGGCACCCAAGCTCCTTGCGAATAGCAGTAGCATCAGTGAGAAACCCATCACAATACTCGCCATCTTCTAGGTCACCATCCTCACTAGAATCGAACGTGCCAACTAATCGCAGCCCTGTACAGAATACCGCGTTCGCTTGTGCAAGTGGTACGAAAATTTCTCACGCACTAATTGCATTCTGTTCACGTTCCCCTTTTAAAGTATTCAAATTCGTGCTAACATCCCTTCCCGGTGCTGTAGATTTCAATACTGGCGGAAACGTGGGACATTTGGTCTTTTTTTGCGATTTCTGTTGGGATGTGCTCTAACGCAAACGATTTTCGCTCAGGTCAATCCCATTCAGCTTGAGAACCTGCAGACGGGTACAGCAAACTGGACGCTCGCTAGTCCGGCTACCAATCATGAGATTGAAGGGTATGCAGACCTAACAAGTGTCAATCTAGGAGGCACGGTCAATCTTTTCGTCAGCAAGACAGATATTGCCGATTCGACCTTCACGATCGAAGTCTTCCGGACCGGTTACTACTCCGGGCTGGGTGCCCGCCTCATGCAGACCATCAGCGGTTTGCCGCTTCAGCAGCAGGGTATCCCGATGCAACCGGACTCGGATGGAGCAACCAGGTGCCATTGGTCAAGCTCGTATTCGCTATCCATACCGACTACCTGGACCAGCGGTGTCTACCTCGCGCGCCTAACCGCTGACGACAGCGGCTATCAGAGCTACATCATCTTTGTGGTCCGCGATGATTCGAGCCGCGCGGATGTGGTGTTTGAATCCAGCGTTACAACATTCCAAGCATACAATTTCTGGCCGGGGGATAGTAATGCAGGCCACTCGCTGTACCATTGGGCACCGGCACAGGAGACGCAGAGGGTTTCGTTTGACCGGCCGTATGCACTTGGTTTCAGTTACTCGTCGGATCAGTCGCCAGATGCGGCCTTCGGCGTCGGAGCGGGCGAGTACCTTACAAACCTTCAGCCCGGCCCAGATAAGGGCAACTACCCCATCTCCCCATTTGGCTTTGAGTACAACATGGTGCCCTGGCTCGAAATGACCGGCTACGACCTGACGTACATAACGGATATCGACCACCACGAAAATCCGGCGCTGCTCACAAATCACCATCTGTACCTCTCAGTGGGTCATAACGAGTATTGGTCCATGGAAATGCGGACGAATCTCATAAACGCATTGCAGGCAGGCGTTAACGCCGCTTTCTTCTCCGCTAACACCCTTTACTGGCAGATTCGGCTGGAGGATGGAGACCGGACAATCGTGTGCTATAAAGGTGCCCCTGGTGACCAAGACGCCGGCACGGAGTACGAAACCATCCAATGGCGTTACCTGACGCCTACCCAATTACCCGAAGCTGCCGTAGTCGGGGTAGAGTATGTCGGCGATCCGGTCGCGAACGGGCCGATGATAATGGACGACTCGACATCGGGTCACTTTTTAAAAGTAAACACAGGTTTCGCAAATCCGGGCCAATCGGTTGCAGGCTTGGTCGGCTACGAGGCTGACGCCGGGGTGCCCGTATCCGGCTTTTCGCCTCCGGGCACCGCCGTACTCGCAACTACTCCAATTGGCCCGTTCATTGATTTTGACAATCCTCCAGGGTTCGCGTGCGATCAAAGCGGAGGGTATTGCGTGTCGAACATGACGTGGTACACCGACCCTCAATACGGCTACTCGGTCTTTGCCACCGGGTCCATGTACTGGAGCTGGGGGCTCGACAATTTTTTCTCCGCCTCAAACCCGCAAACGCCCAACCCGCACCCGGACTACAGCAGCCAAGGAGCTATTCAGCTAACCGCGAATGTTCTGTTTAACACCATGGCCTATCCGGACGACTTCGGCTTTCCACGAGACCCGAACCGCTGGAATCCTGCTATTGTCGATCAGCCAACGAGCCCGAGCCCGCTTGTAACGGTGACGCAGTCCGGAGATGGGCAGCTTGTCATTCAACCGGCAGACAGCGCCACCGGCTTCAATTACAATGGGTATCTCTCGGTTCCCGCAGTGGACCTGACGAACGCCAGTTTTAGCGTACAGGTCCAAGCGGCCAATGTTGGCAGCGGGGTAACGGACACCTCGTTCGTGCTCTATAACGATCAACCGGGAGTCTGGTACAGGATCATCGAGGAGGGTGGGTGGCTGTATTTTCAGGTCAACGGATCGGGGCCGTCTATACCGTACGACCCCGCCAGCATGCCTACTGGCGATTCCGCCACGATCCAGCGAACGGGGTGATCGTTTTCGAAACCTGCGCTTCCGACAGCCCAAATTTAGCCGACTGGAGCCAGCAGAACACGGTCGGCATTGACACTAACACCGTCGGAAGATTGTTCGTCGGGCTAAATGCGGGCACGTACGGGTCCGACGCCGCGGGCTCGCCGGCTATCTTCACGAATTTGCACCGGCAGCATAACTGAAGTTAATTCGACTCTGATTGGAAGGGGGCCACAAATGAAACGCGTGGCGTTCGCTGTTCCGACCCTGTTAATTGCATTTGTCCTTCTGCATGCGGCGACAATAACATCCTCTCGGATATCCGGCCTCGGCAGAGGAGAGGGTCTCAATCGATCGGGACAGATCGTGGAGCAGTCGGTTGGTGGCGAGGCGACTTCCACCTGGATTTACTCAAACGGCGAGCGCACTCCCGTAAGGGTGCCGGGCAGCGAAAGCACCGTTGGGTTCGGAATCGACGACACCGGCAGAGTTGTGGGTTATTACACGGAGAGTCGCACTGGGCACCAACACGGCTTTCTCTACTCTCAGGGCTCGTTCTCGCCGATTGAGGTGGCGGATAGCTTTGCCACTTTTCCGCGCGGTATCAACAATTCCGGACAGGTCGCCGGTTACATTTATCGCAGCGCAGGAACGGCCGGCTTTATCTACGATGGAGGTACTTACAAATTGGTGCGAGTGCCGGGCGCAAACAGCACTTTTCTGCTGGGTATTAACAATCTGGGAGACACGGTCGGCTATTACTCCGATGCTACGCGTCCGCATGGGTTCTTATACGACCGAAGTGGAACCCTGAAGGTCATCGATGTACCGGGAAGCCGCAGCACAACGCTCAACGGGATCGACAGCCAGGGAACGATTGCGGGCACGTTTATCGATGCGCGGCAGCACGAACACGCATTTTCCTACACAACTTCTGGGGTGTTCACTACCATCGATGCGCCGGGCGCAGCCGGTAAGCTAGGGACCGTCGCTCGGTCGATCAATGATCTGGGCCAGATTCTGATACAAGGGTCGGATCACTTCCTGGTCAACGTAGCGCCTTAAAGTGCGAGCGGCAGCCTGAATCTTATCGTGCGCGCAGGCGTCCAGAATGACAAAAATTCTTGTGAACGCTGCTCCCATCCGGTTCTCGAGCTTGCGCCTGGCTTCTTGCCAGGAAAACAATCCGGGAGACTGTGTCCCTCGATGGGAGGCTTCTACGACCACATCAGAGCCGAAGCCGCTTGTCAGCCTTCTACACACTCGTGAACGGATCCGGGTTTATTTAATAGCTCACGGCCCATTCGCCGCCGATGCTCTTCATCGTCCAAAACCCGCGGAATGTGAGTCGTCTTATAAACCGGGCGAATCTCGGCGAGAGCCTGACAAATATGGAGTCGGCGCGGTCCCCCGCCGCGGGATCGAACATGCTAGTGCCGGGCAGGAAGTCCATTCCGAGATTCGAGCCGACGCTAGCCAGCAGCAGATCGCGAATCTCGGGATCGGGTTCATTACGGCCGATTGCTTCGTCCAGTTCCATAAAGACGAGCTCCGGGACGCCCAGTCCCAGAGCGCGGCCGATCTCGCCTGAGATGAGTTCGGCCACCAGAGCCAGCGGGCCTTGCCCCGCACCGCGGAATTTCAGAACGTAGAGGCCATCGTCGTCTCCTTCAACAATGGCCGGCAGCGAACCGCCTTCGCGCAGCGGGGTGACGTAGCGCGTGACGCGCACGGTTCTGAGCATCATTCAGCGGAGCAGAGTCTCCACGTAAGGCTCCAGGCCGGGCGTGCAGGCGTACGCGTTGCCGCCGTAGATAGTGCTCTTTCCATCGAAGCTCTTGAAATACCCTCCCGCCTCCTCCACCAGTAGTTTCAGCGGAGCAAGATCCCAGGGCGCAGCATCGGTTTCGATCCAGACATCGGCAAGCCCCTGCGCGACCAGCATGGCATCCACTGCGCCGCCCATGCTACGAACGGCCCAAAAGCGCTGCACCCAGGGCAGCAGACGGGGAGCGATGCGGGACATTCCGGCCTTGTTGAAGCCGTTGAAAGAGAGCACCGCCTCGCCGGGATCTTTCTTGCCGGAGACGCTCAGCCGCGTGCCGTCCGACCAAGCCCCTTGGCCGCGCGCGGCGGAAAGCAGCAACCCTTGTTTGGGGCAATGCGCCGTTGCGGCGACGATCTCGCCGTTCTGCTCCAGGCCGATCAATACCGCCCAGAGTGGAATTCCGCGAACGAAGTCACGTGTGCCGTCAATCGGGTCGATAATCCACTTGCGGCCGTTGCGGTCTTTTCGGGTGGATCCCTCTTCGCCCAGAATTCCATCGTCGGGAAATTCGAGGCTGATGCGGTCGACAATGAGCTTTTCGCAGGCCCGGTCGGCCGCCGTCACCGGCGATTCGTCGGCTTTCGTTTCCGCTGCTACGCCGCGGCGCTGGTAATCGAGCGCCAGCGCCCCGGCTTCCTGCGCCAGGAGTTTCGCTAATTCCACCTCGCGTTCAAATGCCATGTCCGATTATGGCCCTACAGGGGTTTGGAACGCGGGTGGAAGCGACTACTGAGCGGCGCGTTTGGCGTCGAACTGGCGGCTGCGTCCCTGGCCCTGCCCGCCTTCCATGGTCACCGTGAAATGGATGGTGTCGCCGTCCAGGGTTCCCTTGTAGTTTTGTTTAAATTGATTGCCATTGAATTCGCGCACGACCGTGAACGAGATGTTATTGCCGTCGATTTTTCCGTCCGAAATTTCCGTGTCGCCATTGCGGCCGCTGACAGTTCCCGTCAGCGCGTTGCCGTCGGCTTTCAGATTCATGGTCACGGTCATGGTATTTCCGCCGCGGCCCTGCATCTCCGCGGTCCATTTCCCGGTCACGTCGGCGGCCCAAACCAATACGCTCGCAATCAGGCCCACAAGAACAAACCGTAAAGCTGCTTTCACTTTTCTGCCTCCTAGGGGTATTGAAAATGCTGGCAGTAAAGATACGCGATACCGGACTCAAGTTACCCGGCCGGCCGTTAATAACTGTTAACTGGGAAATGGTTCGAAAGATAAAGTCTCCCGGTTGTAACCCGATTGGCCAAATCGGCTTCCAAACAGCAGTATTACCTAGTATCACCTTTGGGTTGACACCGCCTGACGAGCAGGTTAGCCTGAAACTTCGTTAACCCGGACCGAGTGCAGAGCTTGGCGTTTGTTAATCTGTCCAGAGGAAGCAATGCCGGCCATTAGGATTTAAATGGATCGACACTATTTCGTTCTCGAGCTAGCACATTCGAATGCCGGAGCGATCAAGCGCATCGAGATAAGCCGGAAAGCGCTGGTTTATTTTCTTTGCGCTTCGGTTTTCCTGGGATTAGTCACATTCGGCCTGCTTTCGTCCTACGTGAGAATGCTCTGGCAAGTATCCCATTACAACCAGCTTCTAGCTGATTTCAATTCTTTGCGGAACCGGTATCAAAGTCTGCAGCGCACCTCGCGAGAGCATAACGAACAAATGGCCTCGCTCGAAGCGCTGGCGAGCGAGGTTTCGGTGGCCTATGGCATCAATCCACCAGCATCTTCCGAAACGTCTCAGCCTTCGGAGACGGATTCGTCGTTGCAGCCGAATGTGAAGGAATCGCTTGAAGAATTCAATTTTCTCCGGGCGGCCAGCTATTCGGGCATTTATCACCGCTACGCTCTCCAGTGGCAAACGCACAGCGAACCGAGCCGGTGGCCGGTAAACGGCGTTCTGCGGAGTTCCTTCGGCGAGCGGTCCGATCCATTCTCGGGAGAAGGTGCGTTTCATACGGGCGTCGATCTGGCGGTGCCGCGCGGCACGCCGGTGCATGTAACAGCGGACGGCGTGGTGCAGAGCGCCGGCTGGAGCGGCGGATACGGCAAGCTGATCGAGGTGGACCACGGGGACGGTTTACAGACCTACTACGCGCATCTATCGCAATTTCTGGTGCTACCGGGGCAAGCCGTCCGGCGTGGGCAGGTGATCGGGCTTTCGGGCGGGACGGGACGCGCTACGGGGCCGCACGTCCACTACGAAGTAAGAGTGGCCGGAACGGCGGTGAACCCGTACAAGTACATGTCCCGGCTGCAATTGATGGCCAAACTACCTGCCCATAACGACCTGGGCCTTTAGTGCAACGGCTCTATTTCGCCCGGCATCTTCCTGAATAGAGTGATACAAAGCGTCACGCGGCGCGCGATGCTGGCTCTTTTGCCGGCCGGGGTGCTCGCTGCATCCAAAGTTCCGGTTCAGCAAAGGAAGAAATCCAAACCGCTGCCCGCTGTCGGGGAGTTTGTCCGGTTCACCGATCCTACCACAGAAAACCCGGTTGTCCGGCTGACCCGGCCGGCGACCACGAACCTGCTTCCGAGTTCTACAAACCACTTCGTTTCCTCCCGCGAACGTTTTCTGGTCTTTTCCTCGGATCGCACGGGCCGTTTTGCGCCGTTTCGCGCGGATCTGCGCACGGGTGTTCTGGAACCGCTCGGCCAGACCGCCGATCTGCGACCCGAAACGTTACGCCTGGATGCGCACGAGCGGGCGGTGTATTTGATCGATGGAAGCGCGCTGAAAGAGCTCACTCTTTCTAGCCGCAGAATGCGGACGCTGGCCGAGGGAGTCACTGCATTCAGTCCCGGCGTGTCCCCGGCCGAGTTTGTAGTTGTAAAGGGCGGCAATCTTCAGACTTTGAACGAAGGCGCAAAAGTTCTGGCCGAAAATGTGGGCAAAGGAATTTGCCTTTCGCGTCCGGGAGGAAAGGGCTGCTGTTTCACCCGGGAACTCGCTGCGAATCACCGGGAATTTTGGTACGTACCTTTTGCCGGGCCCGAACCTGTGCTTCTCGCCAAAGGTGATGTTTCCAATCCGATCTGGAATCCGGACGGCCGGTCGTTGCTGTTTCTGCGAAATGTTCCGAAACCGCGGGTGGTGCTTTCGGAAATTCACGAAGTGGTGCCTGAGGGCGGAGGCGAGCAGTGCGTGAGCCCTACCAGCCAGTTCGCGGCGTTTGCTCCGAATGAAGATGGATCCGTGTTTGTAGGCGCGAGCCGCAGCAAAGCGCAGCCGACCATTATTCTGCTGTTGCGATCAGCACGGCGGGAAATGACACTTTGCGAGCACCGCGCCAGCCGTCCCAGCGCGGTTTCGCCGGTGTTTTCGCCGGATTCACGCCGCGTTTATTATCAAAGCGATCATCAAGGGAAGTGGGCCATTTACTCCGTCAATGTGGAACTGCTGGTGGAACCAACAGTTCCAAACGCGGGTTGATGACCACTCGCGCCGGCAACCGCTCCCTCTGGTTGCGGCTCTGTCGGCTTTCAGAACCACGCGCGTAAGCAAGTGGTCAAAGACTTGTCTAGCCGATGATGCGGATCTCGCCGATGCCGCCGCTCACCTTCAGATGAACGTTGACTTTCGCATTGTCGTAAAGGCTGTTCTCCCAGTGGTCGCCTTGCTTTTGTAAACCGGTAACGGTAATAGAGCCCAAGCCGCCGTGCGCATCGGCGCGAATGCCGACGTTTTGCGGCAAGTAAATGGTTGCCTGGCCGACGCCTCCGGAAATATTCACGTCGTAATCACGTTTCGGTGTGCCGCGCAGGTCCAGATCGACCTGTCCCGCGCCCATCTGCACATCCACATTGCGCAGAACGAGATTTCCCAGATCCATCCGGGCTCTTCCCGCGCCGCAATGGAGTGCGAGGTCCAGTAATACCTTGTCGTTGAGTTGCAGGTCCCAGATGTAGTGATGGTTTCCTCCCATGCGGACGTGCTCGGGCTGCCGGATCGTGACGGTCTCCTGGGCACCGACATTGGACGTCTGAATCACGGGTTTCCAGGCAGGAACGTTGTACTCGAAATGGCCGTCGAGCAGTTGCGCCGCGCCGCCGCGCAGATTCAATTCTCCGGCGGCCATGTTTAACTCCACATTGGCGCGCTCGATTTTTCCCAGATCCAACGAAATGGGCTGATCCTGCATGGGGCCGGAGGGCGCATTGTCGAAGTCGCAGGCCGCGAGAAACAGAGTGCAAGCGCCGAGCACCACAAACATCGACTGACTTGTTTTGGGCATACGTTGACACTAGATACGCAGCCGCGCGCGCTCAGGTTCACGCTGTCAGTTGGGGGATGATATACGGGGCGCGATACTGCGGGTTTGCCAGACGGCTCGCTTCTTCGTCGTCAAAGCGTTCGCTGGTCTGGTCGAAATTAAGTTGCCGGCCTCCCAGACGGTAGCTGATGTTGGCCAGGTGGCACAGATCGGCCGAGACAACCCCAATCTTGACGTCCGCGTGCAAATCCGCGTGCTTTCGACTCCGAACGGCGGCAAGAAAATTGGCTACGTGGGGAGCAGTGTCGGTCTTGGAAGGCTCCTCATACATGGCCTGTTGCGAAAGCTTGGCCGGATCGCCGGTATAGATGCGGTATCCGTTCGCGTCGAGCGACATCCAGCCCTTGTCGCCGTAAAACAGATTGCCGATGCAGTTCCCGCCTTCCGGCGCGAGATCGGCCTCCGCATTGGTTTGCAAGCCGCGGACTTCGAATACCAGCTCCTTATCTCCGTAATCGAATCTCGCGATGAGCGTGTTGGGCGTTTCCTGGTCGTCGTCGTAGGCGTATTTTCCACCGCTCGCAACCACGGCTCGCGGAAATTCGACGCCGAGTCCCCAACGCGCGATGTCCATTTCGTGTACGCCCTGGTTGCCGATATCGCCGTTTCCCGTGGCCCAGAACCAGTGCCAGTTGTACAAGAACTGGTTCTTGGTGAAGGGAACCATCGGCGCCGGGCCGCGGAATTTATCCCAATCGACGCCGGGCGGCACGGGTTCGATCGGCGTATGCCCAATGGATTTACGGCGTTTGTAGCAAAGTCCGCGGGCCATGTAGATGTTGCCGATTGCGCCGTCCTGGAGCAGTTGCACCGCGCGGATCTTGTGCGCGATGCTGCGGCTCTGGGAACCGACCTGCACGATGCGGCCGTACTTACGTGCTGCGGCGATCATCTGCCGGCCTTCGTAGGGGTCGTGGCAAGCCGGCTTTTCGACATAGACGTCTTTGCCGGCCTGGCAGGCCCACACGGTCGCGAGCGCATGCCAGTGATTCGGCAGCGGCATGGAAACTGCATCCACCTTTGGGTCAGCAAAGACCTCCTTCATGTCTTCGACGCTTTTGGGTGTTTCTCCGGTGAGCCGCTTCGCCAGGGCGACGCCGCGCTCCAGGTTGGCCTGATCGACATCGCAAAGCGCGTAAATGCGCGCGTCCTGCTGTTTCGCGTAGACACCGATGTGCGAGCGCCCGCGCCCGCCGACGCCGATGATGGCGACGTTGATGCGATCGTTAGCGCCCCAGGCGCGCGTGGCCGCAAGCGCCGAGAGCGCTGAGGATTGAAGGAATGTACGACGTGTAGATTGGCTCATGCAAAGGCCCTGGTGATCAATCTACAACAGGAGGATTAGGGCAACGCGCACGGTTGTCCAATCTGCTGCATGCTTCGACAGCGATTTTCACACTTATGTCTCTTGTTTTACATAACAGCTTCGGCGTGTGGCAATACTTTTGGAGCTTGTAGGCCCGTCTGCACGTATTCCCCTCTGTGAGTCGCAAAAATTGAGGCCGGTTTGTAACCAAACCGATTCTGCCCGGTATTGCAACTAAGAAGTGCCGCGACCGATTTGCTAACCCGACGCCGGTTTATCCGTATTTGAAACCGGACCTGGTGCGTGGGCGACTGGTCCGGCATCACCACAGTCAAGGGGAGTGAAATGGCGGACTTGCAGGAAGCACTTCGGCAACTGAGAAAAGCACCCGGATTCACGTCCACCGCCGTGATTACGCTCGCCTTGGGTATTGGCGCCACAACTGCGATCTTCACGCTCGTTCATCAGGTCATGCTCAAATCTCTGCCGGTAGCCAAGCCCGAAGAACTCTGGCGCGTGGGCGACAAAATCCGTTGTTGTAACTGGGGCGGGTACACCCAGGACAGCGATGGGAATTTCTCGCTTTTCTCCTACGAAGCCTACAAGAATTTCCGCGAACACACGCCCGAGTTCGCCGACCTTGCCGCACTCCAAGCCGGCAATGCCCCGCTTGGGGTCCGCCGCGCAGGATCGCGGGGCTCCGTCGATACGCGCAACGGCGAATATGTCTCCGGCAATTTCTTCCGCACGCTCGGCGTCCGTCCCTGGATTGGTCGCATGATGACCGATGCCGACGATCAGCCCGGCGCACCTCCCGTGGCCGTCATGAGCTACCACGTTTGGAGCGATAAGTACGGCTCCGATTCCTCGGTTGTGGGTGCGAGTTATCAGATCAACGGCCATCTCTTTACCGTGATCGGCGTCGCTCCGCCCGGCTTCTACGGGGCCAAACTCGCTGGCTGGGGCATGCCCGACATCTGGATCCCGGTCAACACCGAACCTCTGCTCGATGGGGAAGCCCAGCGGCTTAAACGTCCCAATACGAACTGGCTCGATATCGTCGGCCGCGTCCGGCCCGGCGTGAATCCCAAGTCGCTCGAAGCCAAGTTGCGCGTCGAGTTCCATGACTGGCTCGCGAGCCATGTCCCCGACATGGAGCCCGGCGAAAAGCAGACCTGGCGTCAGCAGACCCTGCATCTCATCCCGGGCGGCACCGGCGTCGCAGCGATGCGCGATCAATACGAGGCTGGACTGAGGCTGCTGCTCATCGCAGCCGCCTGTGTGCTGCTGGTCGCCTGCGGCAATCTTGCTAATCTCATGCTCGCCCGCGGCCTGAAGGACCGCTCGCAAACTTCTCTGCGCGTCGCCCTCGGTGCGTCACGCGGCCGGCTGGTGCGCAAAGCGCTCGTGGAATCCACCTTGCTTGCCATCATCGGCGGCATTCTCGGAATCGGAATCGCGTACGGCGGCAGCAAACTGATTCTCTATCTCGCGTTCCACAACGGTCGCGGCCCGGCGAACTACGTCCCGGTCGACGCATCGCCCTCCTGGCCCGTTTTGCTCTTTACGCTCGCGGTTTCGGTGCTCACCGGAATGCTTTTTGGTATTGCTCCCGCCTGGATGACGTCGCATGTCGATCCGGTGGAAGCTCTGCGCGGCAGCAATCGTTCCGTGCGCGGGGGCGGCTCCATCGCGCAAAAGTCGCTGGTGATCGCGCAAGCTGCGATGTCGCTCGTGCTGCTCTCCGCTGCTGCTCTGCTCGGCCAGAGCCTGCGCAATCTCGAACACCAGAATTTTGGTTTCGAAACGAAGGACCGCTATCTCGTCTCGATCAACCCAACGCTCGGCAACTACAAGCCCGAACAGATGGAGCCGTTCTTCCGCCGTGTCGATGAGCGCCTCTTGGGCATACCCGGAGTGCGCATGGTCGCTCCCGCTCTCTACGCGCCCATGAGCGGCGATAGCTGGAACGAGGGTATTCGGATCGCAGGCCGCCCCGAACCCGGACCCAAGGAGGACACCGGTGCCGGTTGGGCCCGCGTCATGCCCGGCTTCTTTGAAACCCTCGGCGCAAAAATCGTGCAGGGCCGCTCCATTCAAGAGCAGGACACCGCCACGACTCGTCCCGTTGCCGTTGTCAACGAAGCCTTCGTTCGGCGCTTCTTCAAACACCAGAACCCGATCGGCCAGCACTTCGGGATGGACCGCATTCAGTACGCAGGCAAATTCGAAATTGTCGGTGTGGTGCGAGACATGCGCTACATGACTTGGGGTGTAAAGCAGCCTATCCGCCCGATGTTCTGGCTGCCCGAAACGCAAAGCGTCAAATATGACGATCCGCAATACAACACCTTCGACCTGTTCTCGCATTTCCTCTACAACATCGTCATCTGGGCACCCGGCCATCCGCCCGGGATCGAAACCGAGGTGCGAAAAGCGCTTGCCAGCATCGATCCCAACTTGGTGGTCTACAGCGTGGATCCGTACTGGGAAATTCTCGCCGGCGATTTTCAACAGGAGAACATGATCGCCACCCTCACCATGCTCTTCGGGGTGCTCGGGCTTGTTCTCGCCGCGGTGGGTTTATACGGCGTAATGGCCTACACCGTCGAACAGCGTACGAGCGAGATTGGTGTCCGCATGGCCCTGGGCGCCGATCGTGCAAGCGTGGTCCGCCTGGTCCTTCGCGGCGCCTTTTCCCAGATCGGCATTGGACTTGGCGTCGGCATCCCGCTCGCCATCGCTGCGGGCCGGCTTATGACGCGTCAACTCTTCGGCGTCTCTCCCTGGGACCCGCGCATGCTCACCATCGCGACGTTATTACTCTGCGCGGCCGCACTCTTAGCATCCTGGATTCCGGCTGCGCGGGCCGCGAGCGTCGAGCCCATGGTCGCGCTACGCACCGAGTAGCAATTGCGGTTCTTCATAGCTTGTCGCTCTCACCTCCCACTGTGATACTGTAAACGCCGGGAGGAGCATGACAGAATGCAATACGTTAACGGGATTCTGCTGGTCGGTTTGGGTTTAGGAGTTATGCTGTCAAGCTCAGGTGCGAACTCTCCTGATACAACTACCCGCAACAGCCATCTGCTCGTCGCCAACAAGGGTGATGCCGCCTTGGGAATTATCGATCCCATTTCGCGCGAGCAGGTCGCTGAGGTGCAAGAAGGCGGAGTGACGGGTCACGAAGTGGCGGCCTCGCCGGACGGCCGAAGAGCATACGTGCCGATCTATGGCAATTCGGGAGTGGGCAAGCCTGGAACCAACGGCCGCAACATGGTCGTAATCGATATTAAGCAGCGGAAGTTGGTGGGCGAGGTCGATTTCGGTCATGGCGTGCGCCCGCACTGCCCCGTGTTCGGTCCGAAAGATGGCATGCTGTACGTCACCACAGAGCTTGACAAATCCGTCACCATCATCGATCCGCACACGCTGAAGATCGTCGGCTCCATCCCAACAGATCAGCCCGAATCGCACATGCTGACGATTTCGCACGATGGGCGCCGCGGATACACGGCGAATGTTGGTCCGGGCACTGTGTCGGTGCTCGATATAGAAGGCAAAAAGACCATCGCGGTCATTCCGATTTCGAAGGAAACCCAGCGTATCTCGATTTCGCCGGACGACAAGCTGGTGTTCACGTCCGATCAGACGAAGCCGCAGCTTGCGGTGATCGATACCGTGACGAACAAAGTGACCCATTGGGTGCCGCTGCCTGCCCCCGGATACGGAACCGCGGCAACGAAGGATGGCAAGTATCTGATCGTGGCTGTGCCCAAGGCGAACAAAGTAGCGGTGGTCGATCTGGGCGCGATGAAAGTGGTGCATGAGATCGACGTTCCGAGTGCTCCACAGGAAGTGCTCGTCCGGCCGGATGACCAGGTGGCGTATGTTTCCTGCGATTCGAGCCACAAAGTCGCGGCGATCAGCATTCCGGATTGGAAGGTGCAGTCGCTGATCAACGCGGGGCGGGGAACCGACGGTATGGCCTGGGCCGCGGCGGAGTAACCTTAAGAGCATAGTGAGAACGCCGGTAACCTTAGGAGCCGTCGCACTTCTGTGTCTTGGTCTGGCCGGTTCGGCGCAAGAGATCTCGCACCGGCCGAATCCGGGGCAATCGCGCGGAGAACGCACCCGAGAGTTTCTGGGTTTAGGTCCGGTTCCGGACGCCGCGGCGGCGGCACGCGGAGCGAAGTTGTTTGAACAGAACTGCGCGTTCTGCCATGGGGCGAAGGCGACCGGTGCGGAAGGGCCGGATCTGCTGCGCTCCTCGATAGTGCTTCACGATCAGAAGGGCGAGCTGCTCGGCCCCTTCGTCCGCAAGGGGCGGCCCGACAAAGGCATGCCCGCATTTGCCGCGCTCACCGATGCGCAGTTGTACGACATCGCCGAATTTCTGCACCAGCGCGTCGAAGATGTTGCGAACCGCGGGCTATACCAAGTGCAGAACGTTGTCACCGGGAATGCCCAGGCAGGAAAGGCGTTCTTCGATAGCCATTGCACACGGTGCCATTCGGCAACCGGCGATCTGGCTCACGTCGCGAGCAAGTTCGACCCCGCGGATTTGCAGGCGCAGTTCTTGTATCCGTCGCGATCGGCCGGTTTCTTCCGCGGAGGCGAGAGCACGGGGCCCTCAGAGATGGCGACCGTCACGCTGCCCTCTGGAGAGACGATCAACGGCCGCCTGAAGTACATGGACGATTTCACAATCTCCATCTACGATTCGTCCGGCGAATATCATTCCTGGCCGCGCAATGAAGTAAAAGTTCAAATTAAAGATCCGCTCGCCGGACATCGCGAGTTACTGAAGACCTATACCGATGCCGACATGCACAACTTACTGGCCTATCTGGTGACGCTGAAATGAACGTAGGAAAGATTCTGCTGGTTGCCGGACTGGCTCTCCTGCCGGCCGTTTTTGTTGGGCAAATTCTGAATCCTGCGAAGCTCGGCCAGCCGCCTACCGATACGTGGCCCACGTACAACGGTGATTACTCGGGGCGGCGCTACAGCCCGTTGACGCAGATCAATCCCTCCAGCATTCACTCGCTGGCGCTGGCCTGGATGTACCGCACGCAAGTCGGCCCGCAGCGCGGCGAACCTTTTCCCGAGATCAAATCGACGCCCCTTGAAGTGAACGGGATTCTTTACTTCACCATTCCTGACCACGTTTGGGCAGTCAATGCAAGAACGGGCGAAAAACTCTGGCAATACGATTGGGTGGATCACGGCGGGCATTTGATCGGCAATCGCGGGGTCGGAATGTATGGAAACTGGTTGTATTTCCTGGGTCCGGATGGCTGGTTTATTTCGCTGAACGCCAAGGACGGAAAGGAACGCTGGAAAGTTCACGTCGCCGATGCGGCCCTGCAGTACTTCACAACCATGGCGCCGCTCGTTGTCAAGAATCACATCATCGTCGGCGTGGGCGGGGATGCGATGGATGTGCCGGGCTATCTCGAAGCGCGCGATCCGGAGACCGGAGCGCTGCAATGGCGCTGGAATACCGAGCCGCGGCCGGGGGAACCGGGCGCCGAGACCTGGCCGGACAAAGGCGCGATGGAGCACGGCGGCGGCATGACCTGGCTCCCGGGGACATATGACCCCGAGCTGAATCTGCTCTATTGGGGAACGGGCAATCCGAATCCTGTGTACGCGGGGCAAGGACGCAAGGGCAGCAATTTGTGGACGTGCTCAATTGTGGCGCTCAATCCGGATACGGGGAAATTGGTCTGGTATTTCCAGGCGTCGCCACATGACACGCACGATTGGGATAACGTCGAGACGCCGGTTTTGTTTGATGGAGTCTTTCACGGACAGCAACGAAAGATGCTCGCCCAGGCGGCGCGTAACGGCTACTTCTTCGTCTTAGACCGCACGAACGGAAAGGACCTGATCAGCGTTCCCTATGTGGGCGCGAACTGGGCGAAGGGCGTGGACGCGAAAGGTCAACCGATCCCGAACGTGGCGAAAGAGCCGAAGACGGACGGCGCGCTGCTCAACATCAACGCGGGCGGCGGAACGAACTGGTTCCCGCCGAGCTACGATCCCGATTTCGGCTTGTTTTACGTGAACGCGATCGATGGCTACAGTCTTGCGTACCTGACCGACACGGACGCGAAGCCAGAAGGTTACGGCGGCAGCGGCCGGACTCTCTGGGCCCATTCTGTTCTGGAAGCAATCGATTATCAAACCGGCCAGATTCGCTGGTGTCACGATTTTCCGGCCCGGGGAAGTGCGCGATCGGGCATTTTGAGCACGGCGGGCAGGTTACTGTTCAGTGGCGATCCTTCCGGGAATCTGATCGCGTGGAACCCTGGAAGTGGCGATATTCTGTGGCACTTCCATTTACCCGCGGCGGTAAGTAACGGTCCGATGACTTACGAGTTGGATGGCAATCAGTACCTGGTGGTCGGCGCGGGCGATACGCTCTACGCGTTCCAATTGCTGCACTGAGATGAAAATACTGAGTCTGCTTACTTCGCTTCTGCTGGCGTGTTCTTTTGCGTTTTCGCAGGAGCAGCCGAAATCGATTCCCGAAACGGATTCGAGCTACATCGATGCGAACGGAACCGCCCATGTGACCCGGATTGTTCCGGTGCCGGATACGGTCAGCCCGGAAGCGCAGAAATCGCTGGCGCGGCGGATTCCCGATACGAAGCCGAACGAATCGCTGCAAGAGCGGCGTAGCAAGACCGACGCGTGGCAAAATGCGACGGGCAAGCGATTCGAGCAGCTTTATCCCGTGCACATTGAGGAGCAGAAGATTGCGGGTGTGCCGGTGCGGATCATCGCGCCGTTGACAATTCCCGCCGAAAAGAACGACCGGATTCTGATCAATCTGCACGGCGGCGGATTCAACTCGGATTCCGGCTCGTACACCGAGACGATTCCCGTTGCGTACATGACCCAGACGAAGGCGATTGCGGTGCTCTACCGGCTCGCACCCGAGCATCCGTTCCCTGCCGCAGTCGAGGATGCCGTGGCTGTCTATAAGGAGGTGCTCAAGGATCACCAGCCGAAGAACATCGCGATCTTTGGCACGTCCGCAGGCGCCATTTTGACGGCGGAAGTCGCTTCGAAATTGCGGCAGCTCGGTTTGCCGCTTCCGGGCGCGCTCGGCATTTTTTCCGGATTCGGCGATTTCGCGCATACCGGCGATTCGCGCGCGCTGTTCGCGTTGAATGGTCTTTCGGGTTATCTCGCACCGCCCAAGGCAAATTCGAGTACAGAGAATGCGTACGCCGGTTCGACCGATCCCAAAGACCCGGTGCTCTCGCCGATTTATGCCGACTTGAAGGGGTTTCCGCCGACATTGTTCATTACAAGCGGACGGGATCTTCTATTGAGCGGCACCACGATTCTGCACCGCGCATTTTTGAGAGCCGGTGTGGATGCGCAGCTTGTGGTGTTTGAGGCGCTGCCGCATGCGTTCTGGAACAATCCGGCGCTACCCGAATCGAAAGAAGCGCATCAGATCATGGCGCGGTTTTTTGATAAGGAACTGGGGCGGTAATCAGCCGAGGAATTAGAATCGGAAAGAGAAAGCCCATGGCGGAATATAGCTACACCGTGCTGTTTGAACCGGCTGAGGAAGGTGGTTACGTTGTTTCTTGTCCTGCTCTTCCTGGGCTCGTAACCGAAGGCGACAGCTACGAGGAGGCTCATGAGCGTGCAAAAGAGGCGATCGAAGGATATTTGGAAAGCCTCGTCAAGGACGGTTTGCCTATTCCCGCTGACAAGAAAATCACGTTGGAGCCTGTGAAGGAACAGATTCGGATTGCGCTGCCCAAACCGGCATGAGCCGGCGCTTACCAGCATTCAAGCCGGCGCAAGTTCTTCGCTCCCTTCAGTGAGCAGGTTTCTACGTTCACCACACAAAAGGCTCTCACTGCTACTTGAAACATCTAGAAAAACCGGAATTGCGAGTGACGCTTCCCTTCCACGATACCGATCTTAAGCGGAGGACACTTATGTCGATTATCGATCAGGCAGGTCTCTCTGTGGAAGAATTCCTTGATCTCGTTTGAGGTCAGCTTACCTGTGCTGCCGAGATCGGTTCCGCGGGTTTCACGGTCGCTGCTTTCGCCGAAAAGAACTGAGCGAGCGGATCGTTTCGTAGAGCCTTCAATCCTGCAATCACACATTCTGCATTCAACTCCGCTCCGGCGCGGGTCGTATGGGTATGCTCATCGCCGAACAGCGGATTCACCGCGGCCGGGCCCATCGCGTCGTAGCGGGCGGCGATGATCTCGTTCAGGTCGACAAACGGTACGCCTTCTTGTGTCGCTACTTCTCTCGCCCATCCTGCGTAGTCATGATCGTTGCGGACAATCTTGCCGTCTTTCCAAATTTTCCGCGGAATCACGGAGCAGACAATCGGGGTGGCGTCCTTCGCTTTCGTATCGTCGATGTACTTGCGCATGTACCGGTGGGCCTGGTTCGCTCACGAATACCTCAGCCGTCGTGCCAGCATGTCTATTGTGGTAGAAGCCCATTCGCTGAGAGATGGAATACTTCGTGCTTTTGGATGGAAGGGTCTCTTGAGTCGAGATAATCGATTATTACAGTATCAGAAACCACTGTAATCTTCCCACCGTCAAGGTTGTCGCGTTTCCAGGGTGTGTGTACGGTGAAACCGTCAAACGAGTAAAGACGAACCCGTACGGAACCGTGGCTGCTGCCAAATGGTATCCCCCACGCTAGAAACCATCCCTCTCCGGATGCGCTCGAGTTCAATTGTGCAACCGAGAAGGTACATCCCTCAAAGTCATCCAGCGTTGGAGCTGCGGCTTTCTTAGACCAGTCTCCGGAGGCATTGTCGTAGAAGACGAGATAAGGCTGTGTATCGGGCGTGGCATCCCCGCCCTGCATGATCACATATGCGACAGCAGCCGTTTGGATTCCATTCAGCGAAAACAGCTTCACGAACGGTGTATTCGTCTCCTCTGGGCCCCATGTAGAAAGACTGATGTCCCCCTGCAAGGCGGCTATTGCCGAGATAACACTCTGAGGGGACGGTTCAGGCGTGGATAGCGCCATCTCGATTTCCTTGCCAATCATTGAATCGAGCTGCTTGGCTATCGAGCGAACATTTTGCTCGGACGCGTTTAGGTTCCCAGATCCAGGGTCCTCATGTCTTGCGTAAACCTGGCGATTAGCCTCTCGATATGCCTCGTGCCGTTTTTGTGCGCTGGAGTCGGACGGGGTAGCCGCACTGGACTGACCGAAGATTTGATTGCAGAAGCTTATCAATACAAAGGCAAAACCTATACTTCTATTCATATTGGATAATCTCATTGGATTTGTATGACCGCGGGCCACGAGGGGTCCCTCCATTGTTCGAAAATGAAAGCCGGTACTGGAGTGTTATATCCCGCATTACTACCGATGGAGGACTTATACACGAGTTGCCTGTGTGTAGGATCCCAGCATGTAGGCTTGACCTGCAAGGGGCCTGGAAATAGTGTCGTCTGGCCCTGTAATGCTGCTGAGATCAGTTTCCAGTCGTCGGGGGTGGGGCTTACAAAGCATTTGGAGTCCGCAACATCTGTCGCTGCCATACTGACTCCGCCAAAGATGTACGCTGCATTCAATGTCTCCGTTGCGTGCTGAACCGCATTGAGGCATCCTGGTGCGCATCGATTTAGACCATCAAATCCTTGGTTATAAGGGCCGACATTCATGTCTTGATAGTTTTGAAAGTGAGAAAAGTACACCCCATCTTTAAATCTTTGGCGAATCGCGTTGCCAACAGCCAACTCGGAAACCTGATCTCCCGTCGCGGCTTGCCTATTTGCCTCGCCCCAGAGCTCTCGAATCAGGATATCTGGTGGTACGACAATGTCAATCGCATTCTGGGTGGTAGTGCCGCCAACATTGCCGTATACGCCGAAGATTCCGCTACAATCCGACGGGGAAGCAGAGATTGTGCTGGCTGCTGATCCCGTTCCTGTCCCATCGGGAATCGAGAGGCTTGCAGCACAGCTGCTGTTGGTATTGCCTTCTAATGGGGCAGAGTAGTTTACGCTGAACGGATAGCTTCCCAGTGAAGAGGTCGTCTGAATCTGCAGACCTGTATCACTTGTCGACAGCGGAATCATTTGCGCGTTGTTCGTGGCACTAGGAATCGGGATCTGTGATGGAGAACTTAAGTTAAACGTCAGCTGCTGCGAAGCCAAGGTCCAATTTCCTGAACCAGTATGGGTCTGAGGCGAGTAAGTCTGACCGAATGAGTTCGTGTAGCCCGGAATGTTAGCAGTCTCGTTCACAGCGCCAGACATGCAGCTTCCGAAGGCAACACTTGCCGTTACAGTACTCGCGGCCGGGGCTCCACATGCATCCACCGACGGATTAGGATTGGACGCCGTCAAAGTAGCGGCATTGCCGGAAGCTTGCCCTACCACCACCCATGTTACGTTGCCACAGCCTCCGGCGCTAAGATTGAGAGAACCTGAGATATTGCTACTGTTCTGAGTAATAGACCAGCTGGCACCGCTCACGCTGTCTGTCCAATTACCAGTGATATTGCAACTGCCGGTTGGGTGCGAGGGTGAGGACAGATCATCTGGATAGGGTGCAGGCTGAGGATCAGGAGTGCCCGAGCCGCCGGCTAGAAATCCACCGCCAGCACTCCCCAAGCCTCCCCAGCCTGACCACGCCTCGCTTGTCGAGGATTGCCAATTAAGATAAATATTTTGGTCGACGCCTACTTCGGTTATCACCGTATTCCCGTTCTGTTGCACGATTGCGGCTGGTGTGGCTGTGAATCCACCGCCTGCGCTGCCCAGGCCCTCCCAGCCCGACCACTCTTCCGTTGTCGAGGATTGCCAATTAAGATAAACATTGTCATCTGCACCAACTTCGAACACCAGCGTATTCCCGTTCTGTTGCACGATTGCGGCTGGTGTGGCTGTGAATCCACCGCCTGCGCTGCCCAGGCTTTCCCAGCCTGACCATTGCCCGGTCGTCACCGACTCCCAATTGAAATAAACATTCTGATCTGCACCCACGGCGAACACTACTGTGTTCGCGTTCTGTTGCACGATGGCGGCCGGAGGGGTTGTGAATCCGTCGCCCGCGCTGCCCAGGCTTCCCCAGCCTGACCACTGCCCGGTCGTCACCGACTCCCAATTGAAATAAACGTTGTGGTCTCCACCCGCTTCGAATACGACCGTGTTCCCACTCTGCTGCACGATGACGGAGGGGGCAGCGGTGAATCCACCGCCAGCACTTCCTAAATCTCCCCAGCCTGACCACTGTTCAGTCGCCGCCGATTCCCAATTGAAATAAACGTTGTGATCCGCACCCACTTCGAACACCACCGTGTTTCCGCTCTGTTGCACGATGGCGGCCGGAGGGGTTGTGAATCCGCCGCCAGCGGTGCCTAAGCTTCCCCAGCCAGACCACTGCCCGGTCGTTACCGATTCCCAATTGAGATACGCGTTATAGTCCGCACCGGTCTCGAATGCCACTGTGTTGCCGTTCTGTTGTACTACCACGGAATCGGCTTTAGCAACCGCCGCCCAGCTGTGCGAGTATACACAAGACAGCAAAAGCGGAAGGCAGAAAACCTTCTGTAGCTGGAATCCACGATCGCGCAATCCAACCCCTCGGGAGAAAACTCGAGACAAAAGCACACGTCGTGCTTCAGGACGTGAGGTGTGGGTCCGCCCTGAGCTCGACAGAGCGTTTCTGTCTCGTAAGAATCAAAATTACTTCGGAACACGGGCTGAAATTAATTGCGCCAAGGGGGATATAGCGTACTGGCCAGTGGATCAGATTTTTCTGAGTAAACTGGGTCGGATTACGGTGACGCATTCAGGCGAAAGGGCACCACGTGGTGAGCCGGTTGAAGCGGTTTCTCGCGCGCTTGGTGCTTTGCTGTGCCGGAACCGACCTCACGCACTTGCAAGTCAAACTTTCAGCCCGCAGTGCGGCGTACTCGCACCGTGGGAAGCTGCATTGGCAACCTCTGTTGATCGTCGGTGGACGCACGAGCATAAAGGCCCACCCGAACATAGCCAGCCGAGCGCAGCAGATTGTAGACAGCAAAGGTCCATACGGGCTTGCCTTCGACGGAGGGGAAAAGCATTCGAGGGAAGATCTCTTCGGCGTTTCAGAGTGGGTGAAAGCCAACAGCGCGTCTGAAGCTAATGCGCTGTACGAGCAGCTGAGTGTGTGTCCGGTAGAGTTTTCGTTATTGGCGATGACGGGTGATCCGCGCGGGCTTCCCATACTGAGAAAAGGTCTGCCGTCAGCGAATTACGGCATCCAGATGTACTCCGCCGAAGGTCTTGCGCTGCTCCAGGACAAGGCATCGATCCCACGCATCACTGATGCCGCTCGAAACGCTCCAGGGAAATGATATGGGCGATCACCGAATCTCTTTTAGCGTTCGACGATGCCAAGGCGCGGGCGACAGCTGACGAATTGATGACGGATAAAGAGCTTCTGGAGTTCGTTAGACCGGTGATAGAGGAGAAGGGCCCTCGTGGGTTTGTGGTAGTGTGGGGTTCCTCGCTCATAGCCGTTGCTCTCCTGTTATCTATTCGCAATGTCAATCACAACGGAATCCCGATGGCCAGCATCTCGTGCTGAA
The DNA here is from genome assembly GCA_035651215.1 of Bryobacteraceae bacterium. GTDB lineage: Bacteria > Acidobacteriota > Terriglobia > Bryobacterales > Bryobacteraceae > Bog-105. The sequence goes on along the minus strand of DASRGE010000045.1, from coordinate 205,045 downwards.
GCTCTTGCGTTCGGCCCAATGCGAGCTGGCCATGAAGCAGCGCTTTGATTTCGTGCGGCTCGGCATTCAACGTTCGGCTGACACCTTGGCGTTGTAACCCTGCCACGTGAGACGCGGCTCAAGGTCCTCCAGACGTAGTTTGAAATGCCTGGAGAGTGAGGGCGCTCAGCAATACCGCCAGGAGCCGTTTCGGCAGTCGCATCTCAAGTCTTCATTGTATGCGGTTACACTCCGTGTCTGCGATGCGTCTAGGATACGGTTGATGTCCATACTCGTATGCCGTCTCTTCGCGCTTCCCTGGAAAACCCGCTCCCTGGCGGTCGCGGCTCTGTTTGCGGCCGTGACGTGGGCCGCTGAGCCGCCCAAGGAATGGGTGGACCCCGATACCGGCCATCGCGTCCTCCGGCTCACAGATGAGCCCGGAAGCGCCAGTCTCTACTTCAACGAGAATGCCTATACGTCCGGGGGCAGGGAAATGGTCTACACCACGCCGGACGGAATCTCGGTTCTGGATCTACAAACCTTTAAGACTCGCCCGGTGGTGAAGGGAAGGGTTCATGTGATTGTCGCCGGCCGGAACAGTTCCCAGGTGTATTACACCGAGGATCGATCCCTTTACACGGCCAACGTCGATACCGGGCAGACCCGCAAGATCGCGGATCTGCCGCAACACGGCAGCGTGACGGCCATCAATGCGGATGAGACGCTCGCAGCGGGAACGTATCTGGAACGCGGCGGGCAGGATTACGGCGGCACGCGCGAACAGCAGATCCATCCGCTCGATCAGCCGCGGAATAAAGGGGAGATGATGGTCCAGCGGCTGCATGCGCGGCTTCCCATCGTGCTGTTCACGATCGACATGCGCACGGGCCAGCGCAAAGACCTGCTCCACAGTACCGATTGGATCAACCATCTGCTCTTTTCGCCGGCCGACCCGCATCTCCTGATGTATTGCCATGAAGGGCCGTGGCAGGAGGTGGACCGCATCTGGACGATCCACACCGACGGCACGCATAACATGCTGATCCATCACCGAACCATGGAGATGGAGATCGCCGGGCACGAGTTCTGGGGCTGGAATGGCCAGGAGATCTGGTACGACCTGCAGACGCCCAAGGGCCAGGACTTTTGGGTGGCTGGTTACAACGTTCAGAGCGGAGAACGAACCTGGTATCACCTGCAGCGGAACGAGTGGTCCATTCACTTCAATGTGTCGCGCGATGGAACACTTTTCTGCGGCGACGGCGGAGATCCCGGACAGGTGGCTCATGCTCCGGATGGCGAGTGGATTTATCTATTTCATCCGGAGTTGATCAAAAATACGGGAGTCTCCGGCAAGGATCTGATTCGGCCCGGCGTTTTTCATGCGGAGCGCCTGGTGAACATGTCCCGTCACAATTACCGGCTCGAACCAAACGTCAGCTTTACTCCGGATGAAAAGTGGGTGATTTTCCGGTCTAATATGTTCGGTCCCACTTACGTCTTTGCGGTGGAAGTCGCGAAAGCGGGTAACGCACGAACAGAACCCCGACCTGGCGTGTAGAGCACGCCCGCTTTAGCGCGTAAGGGAGAGCGACTCAAAAGGGATTGGCCATGAACAAGCGTATTTACACAGCTCTTACAGGAATTTTTCTCTCCATTCCGCTGTTTGCCCAGATGGGCGGCACCGGTTCCATTCAAGGGGTGATCTCCGATCCCAGCGGCGCGCCGATTCCCAATGCAACCGTGACCGCGACGAACGTCGCAACCGGTGTAGCGACGACCCGCAATACAACCACGGCGGGCTATTACGTGCTGTCTCCGCTCACGCCCGGAAAGTATAACGTGACGGCCTCCGCCCCGGGCTTCTCACAGACACGCCAGCAGAATGTAGTGGTGGATGCTCTGGCCCAGGTAGGGCTCAATTTGTCGCTTAAGCTTGGAGCTACCAACCAGGAAGTGACCGTAACCGCCGCGCCGCCGCAGCTTGATACGTCCGATGCGAGCGAAGGTCAAACCGTGAGAAACGACATTTACGGTGCTCTGCCGCTCGAAATGGGCAATGCACCGCGCGACCCGACGGCTTTCACGTCTCTGCTGCCGGGTGTTTCCACCAGTTCCGCTACCGGAAATACGGCGGGCAATGTGCTGGGAGCGCAGGAGCACTCGCAGGAAATCTACGTCGAGGGCCTGCCCACGACAAACCCCAGCGCGGAAGGGGAAAGCCGCACGCTCGGGCTCGGTGTTTCGGTTGAAGCCGTCGACCAGTTCCAGCTTGAATCGGCGAGCACGTCGGTGATGTACCAGGGGCAGGGAGCCTCAAATTATGTTTTGAAATCCGGCGCCAATGAGTTTCACGGCGCCGGGTACGAGTACCTGCGCAACACCGCTTTCGATGCCCGCGGCTTCTTTGCGGCGAGTACCCCCGCGGAACATCAAAACGAATTCGGATTCAATATTGGCGGCCCGATCAAAAAGAACAAGATTTTTTTCTTTTCGAATTACGACGGCTTCCGGTTCACGCAAGGCGCGCAGCCGTCGCTTGCCTCCATTCCAACCATGGCCGAACGAAGCGGCGACTTCAGCGCGCTCCTGGCGTCCGGCATCAAGATCTACGATCCAAACTCCACAGTCTGCACCGGCGGTGTTTGTACGCGAACGGCATTCCCCGGCAACATCATTCCCGCGAGCCGCATCTCGCCCATCTCGCAGTACTTCCAGTCGTTCCTCCCCACGCCCATCAACACGAATTTGCAGGACAACTATCTGGAGTCCGTTCCGGTCGGCTATCACGACAACAGCACGACTGACAAAGTGGACTTCAACATCAACGAGAAGAACAGCGCCTACGTTGTGTTCAGTCATGGACACCGCAGTCAAACGACGGCTTACCGCGGCAACACGCTTCCGCTGCCGTACGCGAACACGCGCTTTGTCGATGAATATCCGACGACCGCCCTGGTCAAGTACACCTACGTGGCTTCCCCGACCGTGGTCAACCAGTTCACATACGGTCTCTCGCGGTTCTCGGTTCCGATCACGAACGCAACCATCAACGGCGATTACCCGATCAAAGCCGGCCTGACCGGGCTCCCGCCGGGCGAAGCGGCTTCGGCTTTTCCCGAAATCAGTTGGAGCGGCGCGGAATCTCCTGACGCCTGGCGCGGCACCAACTCGCGTGCCTTCAACGATGTTCAAAACACATTTACGCTCCAGGACAATCTGCAGTGGACGCGCGGAAAGCATTCCCTGATCTTTGGCGCGCAGATCCAATGGCTCCAGGCCAACGAAAAGGAGCACACCTACGGTAGTCTGGCGACCTGGACTTTCAGCAACAACACCACGGCCGGGTTTAATTCGGCGGGGACCTTGCAAACCAGCCAGGGCAACGCCTACGCCAGTTACTTATTGGGCGCGGTCGGGAGTGCATCGGTGGTGCAGGATTCCGTGGTGGCAACCGGCGGCCGTTATCGCGATTATTCCTGGTGGGTTCAGGACAATTACAAAATCTCGCCCAAACTGACCCTCAACTTAGGGCTTCGCCACGATATCTGGACACCCTATCAGGAAGTCAATAACGTCGAATCGTGGTTTAACCCAAACATTGGAAATCCCCTGGTCGGCAACTACCCGGGCATTCTCCAATTTGCCGGATACGGTCCCGACAGTTGCCACTGCACCACCAATATCGCAACCGACTACTTCAATCTTGGTCCGCGGCTGGGCCTGGCTTACGGCTTGAACGACAAAACGGTGATCCGGGCCGGTTACGCCATCATGTACACGCATCGCGGCGCGGTGGGCGGCCGCGGCGGCGGACGTACCGGAACGGACTTCATCGGGTATTCGGCCACACCGTCTTTCACGGGAATCAATACCTACACGCCAGCGTTCAACTGGAACAGCGGGGTTCCGCCCTATGCTCCTCCCCCGTTCCTGACCCCGACATATGGAACGGGTTGGTACACCGGCCACACCAACGCTTCCAGCTTGAACTACGGCGATCCGGTGATCGGTGGGCGTCCTCCGCGTTACCAGAACTGGAATTTCAGCATTGAGCGCAGCTTGACGCCCAACCTGATGTTGGAATTTGCATACGTCGGCAGCAACGGGCATGGTCTGGGAGGCGGCGGCCGGGGCATTTACACAGACCAAATGAATCCCGCGTATCTTGCGCTCGGGGATTTGTTGCAACAAGCCGTCACTCCCTCCGTGATTGCCAAAGCGGACGCAATCATTCCCGGCATCGGTCTGCCGTATCCGAATTTTGCCGGATCGCTGGCTCAGATGCTCCGGCCGTGGCCGCAGTATTCGGGCATCGGCGACCTGTACGGGGACGTTGGTAACTCGAACTACAATTCGTTGCAGGTAAACGCCATCCAGCAGTTTTCTCACGGGCTCACATTCCATGCCAATCTGACCTGGGCGAAGGCGTTCGACGATACCGCCTCGAACATGATCTCGAACCAGACCCAGAGTAATCTGCAAACCGCGTATTACTGGAAGAACGAGAAGGCGATGACGCAATTGCCGCCGGTTGCCATTAATGCGTTTGCAACGTACCAGCTTCCGTTCGGGCCTGGACGACACTGGGTTGCAAATCGCGGCATTGTCTCGCGGATCGTAGGCGGGTGGCAGATCTCTGGAATCGGGACATACCGTTCGGGCGTGCCGATCGGCATCATCATGACCTCAAGCTGCAACGTGCCGCAGGCTGGAAGTTGCTATGCGAACTACAATCCGAGCTTCAGCGGTCCGGTTCGCATCGGCGGCCCCTGGGGAAGCGGCAATCTGCTGGGATCGAACACCGCGACCTTTCTCGATAAGTCCGCGTTCGTCGCACCGGCTCCTTACACTTACGGCAACACGCCGCGGGTGGGCGCCTTTGGAATTACGAACCCCTCCACCTACAACATCGATATGAATCTGCGGCGCGATTTCGCCATCATGGAGCGCGTGAAGCTGACCTTCCAGGCGGACGCGTTCAATATCTTCAATTTCGTGAATTTTTCGCCGCCGTCCACGAATATCAATTCGTCTTCGTTTGGCAAAATTACCAGCCAGGCAGCACCAGGGCCGCGAGTGCTGCAATTAAGCGCGCGAGTGACGTTTTAGCGCGGTGGCGTGAAGCTCCGCCGCCCTCACAAAATTACGCTACAATGTTTTGAGTACCCCGCTGCCTGTGCATGGCCGGGCAGAACGGAAGGTGGTGAAAAGTTTTTGGCAGAAGTTCATCTGCAAGAGGGCGAAACGCTGGAGAGCGCTCTTCGCCGGTTCAAGCGGAAAGTCCAGCAGGAAGACATCGTAAAAGAAATCAAACGGCACTCCTTTTACCTGAAACCGGGTGAGAAGCGCCGGACCAAAGAAGCCCTCGCGCGCAAGCGAAATCGCAAGAAGCGTCCTCGCGATATTGAGTAGGTCGCGTCCTCCGAAGTACGTCCACTCGCCGTTATCGATCGGTAACGGCGGGCTTTTTATTTGTACTTACATTATTCGTTATCATCGGCGAACAGCAGGGTGTCTGCACCGGCTTGAATTCCATCAATTCCACGCGCGTCAGGTCCGGATCGTACAAGTTGAGCTGCCATTTGCCATCGCGCCCGATCTTCGGCGGTTGCGGAGGCTGATATCCGCGGTCCAGGACAGTGCGATACCCGGGCTGAATGCTCTTTTCACCGAGGGCCAGGTGATTCATCACGCCCCGCTGTTTCGGGGTCGGATTGTTGGCGTTCAACATATACTCCAGCCAGTCGCTGCCATTCGGAACGCGCATGTCCACCCAGTTCACCTGATCATCTTTCGGACCGCCGTACCACATCACCTGAAAGCCGAGGATGTCTTTATACAAATGGTCCTCAGCGGCGCGGTCCTGAACGATATAACCGGTGTGGATCATGTGGTCCGAAACACGCGTATCCGGCAGAAGCTTGCCGAACCGGCTCGCATGTAACCCGCCGGGCATGTACTGGACGAACTCGATGCGTCGTCCTTCGGGATCGTCGATCATGAAGCTGAGATTCTTGTCCAGGCCGGGTTTCAAAACGGCCGGAACCTTCACGCCTTTACTCGCGAGATAATCCCGAAGCTTGCGCGCGTCGTTAGTTTCGAAGGCAACATGTGAGAGCCGGTCCTGCTCATCGTTCTTCAAACCGGGGTAGATCTCAATGTATTGATGGTCGTTGACCTTGTAATAGTTGAGCATGAGCCCGCCCGTGGGTTTGTCGAGGCTGAAGTGCTCAAATCCCAGCACGTGGCCATAAAACTGGTCTGCTTTTACGAGATCGCTGACAAACAGCCCGATGTGCGCCAGACCAACAATGGGAGGCCGTTCAATTTGCTGTTGCGCAATAATCTTTCGAACCAGCACGGCCGCCGCGAGAGCCGCCAGAGCCAAAGTGAACGTCTGTAGCTTGGACATGGGTTTCCGTCTTTAATGGTTATCACAGAAGGTTCCCAGCGAGTACACGATCTTGCAGACCCGTTGTGTACTCCGGTTAACGTGCTACGATCCGAAATCTTGACGCAGTGATGGAAGCCCTTAGCTCCCTAAAACGCGTACGCCGCCATCATCGGATTCGCCTGCACTTCGAGTTCGCCGCTGGCCGGCAGCCAGGCAACCGGCAGTCCCTCGCGTAAAACGGAAAATTGCAGAAACACTGGATCGCCGCGGCGGATTCGCAGCGCGCCCATGGAAATGCGCAGTTCGCAGATCTCCTGAATCGCCGCTGCCAGGCTGTCGGAGGAAAGGTCCGACTCGATCTGGAGTCCATTGCTTTCCCGTTGGCACAGGTGAATCTGAAACGTGTCCCCCGCAGGATTCCGCAGACGGAAACGCAGCTCCAGTTCCGGCGTGAGTGAGTTCTGTGCCGTGAAATCCACTCGCAGAAAAAGATTCTGCCCATCCGTCCCATAATGCAGCTCCTGAAAAAGCGAACGCTGGCTGTGCATGGCTCCGGACCGCTGGTCGACCCGATATCGCCCGGCGTCCGTCCATTCCTGGCGTGAGGATACCTGCCCATCGATGGTCGGCTGGATCAAGCCCGACGGGGCCTCGTGCACTTCCGTTTCCGCTTTGCGCAACAACGGTTCGCTCAATTCAATCGGAATCTCGCGTCCCAAAAGTCGATAGACATTACACAGGTGCTCCCGGTAAAGCTGATCGAACTCTCCGCGGTTTGCCGAAGAGTGCTCGGGCCCATACCACCAGCACCAGTCGCTGCCTTCCGCGATCAGCAGCTCTTCAAAAGCCAAGTCTAATTTGTCCCTCGGAATATCGTTCGCCTGTGGCGATTGCTTCATTTCCCCGTAGAACTTGCGCGCGCGCAAAAGCTGATCCCAGGCGCGATTGTCTTCCTCCGCCCCGATCCAGATATCGAAATTCGCATCGATCCAGGAACCCGGAAAGATGCGCTTCAACTCTTTCGCTTTCCGCTTGCGAAGTCCTTCACTGACCGTCAATGCGCTGATATCGTTGCTTTCCGAAATCCGCGTGTACAATTCCGAAAGAAAAGGCCGACCGTTCTCGAAATACCACTCCCATGCATTTTCGCCATCCAGAATAATGCCCACCACCGCTTCGTGTCCCGCTTTTAATACAGGCGCGCAGCTCTTTCGCACCTCTTTCAAAAAGTGGTTTGCTGCTTCCATGGCATCCATGCGCTGATAAACAAACCCGATCAGATCGCTGAGCCGGTGGTCACGAAAAATTACTGCTAACTCCCGCCCGCCTTGCCGCCACAGGTACGGCTGGTACGTAACTGTAGGCGTTGCCTTCTTATCGAGTGTTCGCGCCAGCACGCCATCGTCCGAAGCCGACCATCGGAACCCCAGCCGCGCGGCAATCTCGAAGGTCTGGTCCGAAACCGACCCCTCCGATGGCCAAAATCCCTCCGGCCGTGCGCCGAATCTCGATTCGAAATAGTTTAGCGAGCGCCGAAGCTGTTCTTCCGCATCGCCCGGATAGGAAAAGTGCGTCGGCAGCGGAATATAAGGGTGAGATACGCTGGCCACGTTCGTATCGCATATCAGCGGAAGAATTGGATGATAAAAGGCCGAGGTCGATAACTCAATCTGCCCGCTGGCAGCAAACTCCCGGTATGCGCGAATTACGTTCGACATTGCCTGAAGCTGCTTCTGCCCGAGTTGCGCCTGATCACCGAGCGTGTAATGCCGCCCTTTCTGCGCCAGGTCCCGAACCTGCCGGTCGTTCTGCAAATACTCTTCGTCGAACCAGGCAAGCTGCGAGAGCACCTGCAGATCCCGGAATGCTTGCGTATCGAATGAAGCCGCAGCCAGGTCCGGCACGTTGTTCGCGTGCTGTACAATTCTGAACAGTTCGGCATAGCGCGGATAGCGCTGAATCAGACGGTGCTCGTTCGCTTGAAAAAAGTAGCGGAGAATGAACTCCTTTTCAGCTTTATCGAGCGATTCGGCGGGCTTTAAAGCCGCTTGTAGGAATGGGTCCGAAGCGCGTCCTTCCGCGTACTCTTCAATCTGAATGAGCAGCGAAGGAACCAGGTTGAAGGTCTGATGCACCTTCGGGAAATTCCGCAACATGCTGACCATGCCGTAGTAGTCTTTTAGGGCGTGCAGCCGTGCCCAGGGGAGTCTATAGTACCCGCTCACCAGGTCCTTGTACAGGGGCTGGTGCATGTGCCATAGAAAGCACAGATTGATGGTTGCCATCTGCTAGCTAAATCATACAGTTAAAAAGGATAGAGCGGAATACACGGAATTTCTCATATATTTGAAACTTTTATGCTCAACAATTGTTCCAAGGCTCGTATTTGCGCATGAGCCCCATCGCCATCCGCAGAAGGGCGCCCTTTTCCCTAATCAGCGCCCGGCTCCTCGCATTTCTCGCGGTACTCGGACCGGGCTTCATTACAGCCAATGTCGATAACGATCCCGGCGGCATTCTGACTTACTCGAACGCCGGCGCACAGTTCGGATATAAGCTCCTGTGGACTCTCATCCCCACCACCGTCGCCCTAATCGTGGTTCAGGAGATGGCCGCGCGCATGGGGGCAATTACGGGAAAAGGGCTATCCGATCTGATTCGCGAAGAATTCGGATTGCGCGCCACGTTCTTCACCATGCTGGTGCTCGGGCTCGCGGATTTCGGTAACATTATCGCGGAGTTTGCCGGCCTCGCGTCCGGTATGGGAATTTTCGGAATCAGCAAGTACATCGTCGTGCCCATCGGTGCCGTGCTCGTATGGGTGGTCATCGTACGCGGGCGCTACAAGCCGGTGGAGCGCATCCTCATCATTGCTTCGCTCGTCTATTTTGCCTATCCCGTATCGGCATTCCTGGCGAAGCCGGATTGGGATCTGGCGCTGAAGCAAACCGTCATACCAACATTCAGCTCCGATCCGGCCTATCTCGCAGCGATCATCGGCCTCATCGGCACGACCATTACGCCGTGGATGCAGTTTTATCTGCAGGCCGCCGTGGTCGAAAAAGGCGTCGATAGCCGCCATTACAATCTCTGCCGTCTGGATGTCATTACCGGCTGCATCGTCACGGATGTGATCGCGTTTTTTATCGTGGTCGCGTGTGGTGCCACCATTTATCATTCCGGCAACGCCGAGATGAAGGACGTGGCCCAGGCGGCGCTCGCACTAAAGCCATTTGCCGGCCGGTTTGCTGCACTGTTGTTCGCCGCCGGACTTGTGAACGCGTCCTTGCTTTCCGCTGCCATTCTGCCGCTTGCCACTTCCTATAACATCTGCGAGGGACTCGGCTTTGAATCCGGCATCGACAAGCGCTTTTCGGAGGCGCCGGTTTTTTATTGGCTATACACGCTCCTGGTGGGAGGCGGGGCAGCCTTTGTCCTGATCCCCGGCCTGCCGCTGTTCAAATACATCATTTATTCGCAGGTGGCTAACGGTATCCTGATCCCGTTTGTGCTTGTCTATATGCTCCGGCTCGTGAACCGGCCGCGGCTGATGGGTAGCTTCAAGAACCATGGCTGGCAAAACGCGGTCGCCTGGACTACTGCGGTGACGATGATTGTTCTGGCGATTGCGATGGTCTACACGAGCATTACCGGCTAATGTCTTGTGGCGCACGCCTCTTCAGCGTGCCGCCGTGCGGCTTCAGCCCACGGGAACTTCAATCGATCCAACTGCTACGATCAGAACAAAGGCTGGCCTCCGCGTCCCGATGTCTTCTTCGGTCGACACATTGAACCGTCCGGCGCTCCCGTTCGAGCCGCTGCCGGCATTCCGGCCCAGCGTACTCGAAGAATCCGCCGAGCGTGCAGATAATCGCGGCAAACGCATCGGCATCTTCATTGTTGCTTATAACGCGCTCACCACACTTGACAAGGTTCTGAAGCGAATCACCCCGGAGGTTTGGCAAAATGTCGAGCGAGTTGTGGTGTTCGATGATGCCAGCCAGGACGCCACCTTTGAACTCGCGGTCGGTATTCAATCCCTCGTACACCTGCCGAAGTTGCAGGTCTTGAAGAACCCGAAAAACCTGGGATACGGCGGCAATCAGAAGGCGGGCTACCGCTACTTCATCGAGCAGGGCTTCGACATCGTGGTCCTCTTACATGGCGACGGCCAGTATGCTCCGGAGCTTCTTTCCACCATGTACGCCCCGCTCGTTCGCGGTGAAGCCGATGCCGTGTTCGGCTCGCGCATGATGAAGGATTTCGGCGGACCTCTCCGGGGCGGCATGCCGTTCTATAAATATCTTGGTAACCGTCTTTTAACGGCATTTGAGAACCGCGCGCTCGGCTTGAATCTGACTGAGTTTCACAGCGGATATCGAGCTTACGATCTGCACGCGCTGGCTGAAATCAAACTTGATAACCTGACCGACGATTTTCATTTCGATACCGAAATCATCATCAAATTGCACCACCAGGGCTTTCGGATTCTCGAAGTACCGATACCCACTTTTTACGGGGACGAGATCTGCTATGTGAACGGGCTCAAGTACGCCAGCGCGATTGTGCGTGCGGTTTATCGGTACAAGGAAACGTCGCGAGCCGTCCGCTGCTATCCGGAGTATCAGGAATACTGGACTCCGTACGCCATCAAGCGGAGCCGCTATTCCAGCCACTACTACGCCTCGCGTCTGGTGGGAAAGGGCCAGCGCGTTCTGGAAGTGGGCACTGATGGCGCATTTGGAGCGGAACTCACGAACTCCGGCAATCAGGTCAGCAGAGCGGCGCCTGACTCCGATGGCCGCCTGCCTGCCATGCAGCAGAGCTTCGATCGTATTCTGCTCCTGGATGTTCTGGAGCATCTGACCACTCCCGCGAACCTTCTGCGCGACTGCCAGCCCCTTCTCGCTCCGCGCGGCACGCTGATTGCTTCGGTCCCGAACACGGTTAATCTTACAGTTCGCTTTGCGTTCCTGTTTGGCCGCTTTCGCTATAGCGACCGCGGCATTCTGGATTGGTTTCATCTCCGCTTCTTCACAGCCGCCACGTTCCGCGCGCTGCTCGAAGAGCACGGGTATCGCATTATCAGGCGCTACAACACGGTCATGCCCATCGAGCGCATTCTTCCGCTCCATTCGGATAACCGGCTGCTTCGCTTTCTGAATAACGTTCTCCGCGGACTCACCGGACTCGCGCCTGGCCTTCTCGCCTATGAAATCCTATACGTAGCCGAGTTATCGGAACCGCGCGCGTAAGCAAGCGGTCTTGTCGCTACGGAACTTTTGCCCCTTGCCGCGCGTTTCTTTTGATGAGAGGTGTCACGTGTACTGCACATCTTGCGGAACTGAACTTTCCGACGAGGTCCGATACTGCCCGCAATGCGGCACTCCCGCCCGGGGCGTCGGCTTCCCCGCCGTGCCAAGAGGCACAAGGGTGCTCAGCCGTCCGCGCGAGGACCGAAAAATTGCGGGCGTGTGTTCCGGAATTGCGCGATATCTCGGCATCGACGTCACACTCGTGCGCATCATCATCGCTGTGTTGGCCATCTGGCCGCCGGGTGTTGGCTTGATTCTTTATATTGTCTGCTGGATCGTGATGCCCAAAGATCCGCTGCTGCTACCAGCAGCGCCGGTGGCTGTAGAACCGCGCGCGTAAGCAAGCGGCCGAATTACGGTTGGTGGTATCATGCTGCCAAATCGTGCGTATCCGTAACGAAAAGAAACGACGCGGCACGTCCACCATCAAGGAAGTAGCCAAGATGGCCGGGGTGTCCGTCGGCACAGTCTCACACGTCATCAGCAGTTCCGTACCCGTCAGCGAAAGCCTTCGCCGTAAAGTGCTCGCTGCGATTCGTACTCTCGATTACCACCCGAATCACATTGCCCGTAGCCTGAAGACCCGCAGCACCCGCACGCTTGGCATTGTCGTGCCGGACATGACTATACCGTTTTTCCCTCAAGTCATTCGCAGCGCCGAGTCCGCTGCCCGCCGGCTTGGCTATTCGCTGATTGCCGTAAACTCCGATGACGACAGCGCGCGCCAGGAAGAAGTCCTATCTCTGCTCCGTTCTCAGCGCGTCGAAGGTGTGCTGCTGGTAGTTGCCTCAGGACCGGGATCTGCGCAACAGATCCTCAAACTCACCCGATCCGGCATTCCCGTGGTGTGTCTGGATCGGTTGCCGGATGGGGTGGATGTCGACTCGGTATGTGTGGATGATTGTAGCGCAGCGGAAATGGGCGTTGGGCATCTGATTTCACGAGGGCACCGCCGGATTGCGATTGTCACCGGCCCGCTCACCCTGAAGAATGAGCAGGCTCGCCTTCGCGGCTGCAAGGCCGCTCTCAAACGAGCTGGCGTTACTCCGGATAAATCCCTGGTCTGGGAAGCCAAATTGGATCAGCAAGAAGTCGTACGTATTTGTAAACAGCACTTGTTGACTGCCAGACAGCGGCCAAGTGCTTTGTTTTCCACCAATGGCGTTACTGGATTAGGAGCGCTGCGCGGAATGGCTGCGTGCGGATTGCGCACTCCCGAAGACATCGCATTCGCCACCTTCGATGAACTCACCGCGGAAGATATCTTCCGCCCGTCGATTACGTCCGTTGTGCAGCCCGCGCAGGAAATCGGCTGCCGGGCGGCCGAGATCCTGATCAAGCGAATTCAGGAGAAGGAGGGAGCGCCAGTGAGCAAAATCGAGATTCGCTTGCCGGCGACTCTGAAGGTCCGCGAGTCCTCTTCGCGCCCCTCTGTTGCACCCGTAGTCGCCCTCGCCTCCGGCTAATTGTTTGCCACTTGCTTACAGCCGGAACAGAGCCGCGACCGCGACGGAGCGGCAGAACCCCGAGCGTGAGCGAGGCGCTCCTACCAGATCAACTTCAACCCAAACTGAATATCTCGCCCGTCGTATGCCGACGAGATCACACCCGCTTGTTTATCGGTAACCGTCATGTCCGGTGTTCCGAAATTCGGATGATTGAAGATGTTGAAGAACTCCGCGCGGAACTGTACCCGGAAACGCTCGGTTGGCTCGAAATTCTTAATCGCCGAGATATCGAAGGTCTGAAATCCGGGGCCAAGCACAATGTCGCGCCCAACCACGCCCTGATATCCCAGAGCCGGTTCGGTAAAGGCGGCCGGATTGTACCAACGGTTGGGAGTCGGGTTGCCCAACAACCACGGCGTGCCCGTTGGGTTCACGCGCTGCGGTACATAGGATCCGCAGTTACACACATTTGCTCCCGAAGGCGTGAAATGAAACCCGGAGAGCAGCGTCACCAGCGATTCAATCTGCCAGTTACCCAAGGCCGTCGTGAGGAATCCGTTGTTGCCGAGCCACTGCTTGCCGCGTCCGAAGGGCAGTTCATACCCAAGGCTCTCCACCGCGCGGTACCGCTGATCGTAATTCGACAGTGCCCAATCGAGCTTGAAATTGGTCGAATAGGCAGTATCATTCGAATCGACCTCGCCCGAACCGTTGTCCTCGTTCTTCGACCATTGGAAATTGGACAGGAAGTACAGCCCCGAAGAATAGCGCTTTTCCAGTCGTACCGAAAGTGCGTTAAAGCTCGAATTACCCATGTTTGCCGATGTGAGCATACCGGGCTGATAGGCCGGGAAGGGAAGACGATTCACCAGTGGGATCGTGCTGCTGAACGACCTGGCCGCATTCTGGTTCCAGCGCTTCGAAAACTTGTGTCCTTCGCTGCCCGTATACGCAACTTCGAGCAGGAAATTACGATGGAACGTCTGCTGAATGCTGAAATTCCATTCGAGCACATAGGGAGTCGCGTTCGACGGGTCTACCGAAAAGGGAGCTGGCAGGCTGGTCACCTGGCTGAGACTCGGAAATAGCGTATTGACCGAAACCGGACTGCTCGGGGGCGGCTGGTACGTATAGGAAACGTAGAACGGCGCCAGCAGGCGCGTGAATTGCAGTTCGTTCAGATTGTTGTTATCGAAAAACACTCCGAAGCCGGAGCGGATTACCGTCGTATCGGTGGGCCGGAACGCAATACCGGCACGCGGAGCCCAGTTATTCAGATCGGGCTTGATGATGCCCGCCGGGTAAAAACCGTTTTGGTTGACAATGAGTCCCGCCAGCACCGGCGGTATATTCTGAGGCACTACGTGATAGGCAATTTTGCCAAGCTGCGGATCGAAGGCAGCTTCCTGATTCGCCTCTTCTCTGAAAACCCCGATGTATTCGTAACGTAGTCCGAAATTGACCGTCAGCCGCGAATTCACCTGGAATACGTCGTTGATGTAGAAGCTCGCCGTATTGTCGTTGTAATCCGAGCGCGAGCTGCCGAGCGCTCCCTGACAGGAAGAGCAGTAGCCCAGCAGATAATCCGCAATGGAATTTCCCGTAAATTGACCGTTGAATGTAAATGACCCGCGCGGCGGTACTTCCGTGATTTGGAAGAAACGCCGGTTCTGCAACTGCACTCCTGCGCTGAGCGTATGCCGCCCGAATACATCGCTGATTCCATCCGAAAGGCTATAAATGTTTTCCGTCGCACCCTGCGTAATGGTCCCTTCGCCCTGCGTAGAATAGCCGGAGATGGCGAAGCTGGAGCGGCCGAGATCGATAGGATCCGTTGCGCCCGCGAGATTCTGTAAACCCTCCTTCTGAACCCAGTTCGTCGTCCCGAAGTTCTGCGGCCCATCCAGCGCGTAAGCGCGGTTATACCCCAAACGCAGCTCGTTTACTATTTTCGAAGTAAGCAGGTAAGTATCTCCGATCGAGACGTTCTGTCCTGATTGCGGGAAATTCGTCGAGCTGAATGTGGATGGTTGGATCTGCGAAGCATTGTGCCAAATGTATCTCTCGAATAGAGTGTGCTTCGAGGACAATACCTGGTCCGCCCGGAATGTGACCGTGTCGTAGTTATCCTGGAACGGTTTATTAATCAGGTAATTGTTGGTGCTTCCGGGATTGTTCGGCGCGGGAACTGTGGGAGTCAGTACCTGGGCAAACTGGGAAATTCGGGAAGCCGGAATGATCCCGTTCGGGAACGCCGCCTTGGTAGATGGGTCCTTTGGCCATTGACTCACGGGCAGAGCAGAAAAATCGCCGGCTAGAAATCGCGGGTCTGCAACGCTGCCGAGAAACGGCTGCCCCTGCACAGTCCGCAGCCCCTCATATCCGCCGAAAATGAAGAACTTGTTCTTGATCACGGGGCCGCCTGCTGTTCCGCCAAACTGATTGCGGCGATACGCCGGCTTCACAGCCGCGAAGAAATTGCGGGCATCCAGATCGTTGTTGCGGATGAATTCATACAACGTTCCATGCAGCGCATTGGTCCCCGATTTGGTAACGGCCGTTACCACCGCCCGTCCTTGCCCGTATTCGGACGAAAACGAATTCCGCAAAACATTGAATTCCTGAATGGTATCGATGGAGGGCTGGATCGAAAGGTTATTGAAGCGCAGCGAGCGCACGTATACGCCATCAATCACGTAATTGGTCGATCCGTCGCGGCCGCCTTCGATCTGCACATACTCGTTTCGGGTGCCGTATTGCGTCCCGCCTCGCTGCAAGTTCTGGCGCGGTGAAACACCGGCCGAAAGCGTCGCAAGCTGAACCAGGTTGCGCCCGTTCAGCGGCAGCTCTTCGATTTGCTTTTCGGTTACTACTTGCTCCATGGTCCCGTTCTCGGTCTGCATCAGCGGCGCCTGGCTGGTGACCTCAACCGTTTGGTTCACAGAGCCCACCTGCAGAGTGATCGAGCGCCTCGCGGTCTCCCCCACACGCAGGTCGAATGGTTCCACCACGGCCGTCGAAAAGCCGGGCTTTTCCACTGTAATCTTGTACCTGGCCGGTTGCAGATTCGGTACTGAGTAGTCGCCGCCCGGTCCGGACTCCGTGGTCCGTTCGGCATTGGTGTCTACATTGATGACGTGGATCACCGCGCCGGCTACCGCCGCGTGGGTTGCATCGGTAACCTGTCCCACAATGCCGGAAACCGTCGATTCCTGGGCACGCAGGCCAGTTCGAAAACAGAACAGAGAACACGCGATTACCAAGAGAAAACGAATGACTTGCTTCATACAGGCCCCTTCGAGGCGCCGCGCACTGGCTTTGCGGCGTACTAGCTTTTTGTACTCCGCGAAGAGATGCTCTGTCAATGGAAAGTTTGTTATATAATCGCGCCAATGCCCCATTTGAGACGTTTCAAAGCCGGCTGGAGCCAGACAGGAGTTTAATGAAGACATGTTGAGTGAGCCAGTAGTGATGCACAGATCCTCGTTCACCGAGGCTCTCGAAGCAGGCGACGGAATTTTGCGGTTGGAGCCGTGCTGGGTGCCGCGTTCCTTCATGATTCCGGGCGGCCGTCTGAAACTGCACCCCGATGACCTCTATGCGCTGGGCGCAAACCGGGGCGGGATCAATGAACGGTGGTTTTCCTCCACCACCCACGCCTCGAACGGTCCGGGAACACCGGAAGACGAAGGTCTCAGCTACGTCCGCTATAACGGCCAGCGTCTGCTCTTCAAAGAAGCCATCGAGAAGGCCGGCGACGCGTTTCTGGGGTCGGAAACCATGCAACGCGAGGGCGGATGGAATTTGCTCTGTAAGTTCTTCGACAACTTAGGCCCCATCCCGCACCATTTACACCAGAACGACGAGTTCGCGAAATTGGTAGGCCAGCGCGGCAAGCCCGAAGCCTACTACTTCCCGCCGCAATACAACATTGAGGAAAACAACTTCCCTTACACGTTCATGGGCCTGGAACCCGGAACCACCAGGGGACAAGTCCGGCGCTGCCTGGAGAACTGGAATAAGGGCGATAACGGGCTTCTTTACCTCTCCCGAGCGTTCAAGCTGCAGCCTGGAACCGGATGGCAAGTGAATCCTGGCATTCTGCACGCGCCCGGATCGCTCGTCACCTATGAGCCTCAAGTGAATAGCGACGTCTTCGCCATGTTTCAATCCATGGTCGATGGCCGCGTTGTGGATTGGAGTCTGCTCGTCAAGGACGTGCTGCCCGAACACCATCACGATCTGGACTACCTGATCAGCATGCTCGATTGGGACGCCAACGTGAATCCGGAGTTTGCCAAAACAAACCGCGTCTTCCCGAAACCCGTACGGCCCGTCCCCGAAATGGAAGACGCCGGCTACCGCGAGCTATGGATCACCTACGGCACGCGTTTTTACTCAGCCAAGGAACTTACCGTTCTCCCGAAGCGAACGGTGACCGTGCGCGACAGCGCCGCTTACGGCCTGATCCTCACACAGGGACAAGGCTCTATCGGCAAACACGCGGTTCAAACCCCGTCCATGATCCGCTTCGGCGAAATGACCCAGGACGAGTTGTTTGTTTCCGCCAGCGCCGCGCAAGCGGGCGTGCGAATTCAGAACCTAAGTGAGACCGAGCCCCTGGTGATCCTCAAACACTTCGGGCCCGGTAATCCGGACACCCTTCCGTTGCAGAAATGAACACCCATCCCAAGCATCCCGCGCTTCACAACGCGATGTGGCCGGGTCTGGTCGGCAAAGGCGAAGGCGGCGAACCCGGCATCGGGCTGCAGACCATGCTCGATCTGACCGCCGCCGCCAAGGTCGACGGACAGCGCTTTGAGGGAGTCGACTTATTCCTCTTTGCACCACACGTCGATATCGATTCGACCGAGGACGATCTAAAGCGGCTGCGGGACCAAATTGCCGCAAAGGACCTGGTGGTCGGCTCCGTGGTTGCACCGGTATGGCCGCCTACGGGTGGCGGCTCCGCGATGGGCGACGAAGAGGAGCGTGGCCGCTTTCTTACGCAAGTTCGCAAAGCCTGTCAGATCGCCCGCAGCTTGCGCGAGCTGGGAATTCGCCCTTACGGTGTGGTTCGTATCGATTCCGCAGCGAGCCCCGCCGAGTGGGCGAAGGACCCGGCTGAGAACACGAAGCGCATCGCCAGCACGTTTCGCGAAGCGGCAGATATCGCCGAAGATTTCGGGGAACGCCTCGCCGCCGAAGGTGAGATCTGCTGGGGCGGAATGCATAGTTGGAGGCACACCGTCGAGTTACTGGAACTCGTCGATCGGCCCCAAACCGTCGGTTTTCAAGCTGACATGGCCCATACATTGCTGTTCACCGCCGGCTACAATGCGCCCGAAAATCGCATTCTGCCTGCGAACTTCGATTGGAATGAACACGACCAACTCGCCGCGGCTTATCGCAAAATGGCTTCTGCTTTGCGGCCGTGGACCATCGATTTTCATGTGGCCCAGAACGACGCCACCGTGAAGGGTTCGGGATCGCACGACAAGACGGGCCATCATTGCCTCCCGAACGATCCCAACGGCAAGCTCGATATCGTTCGGGACGCGGGCGCCTGGCTGCGGGACGATAACGGCCAACTCACCAAAAAGCTCGCGCATATCTGCTGGGACGGATGTATGTTCCCGAACTCAGTCATGATGCAGCCAAGTACCTGGCAAGATATTTTGCGCGTGATGGTTGCGGTCCGCGATGCCCACGGCTGGACAGAACCCTGAGCGTCAGCGAGGGGAAACCGCCTCTGCTTATGCCTAAATCAACCTTAAACATCGGACTGGTGGGCGCCGGCTTCATGGGCCGCACTCATTCCAACGCCTACCGTCAGGTCCATCAATTCTTCGATATTGCTTCGCGGCCGGTGCTGAAAGCGATCTGCGCGCGCAACCGGGACAGCGCGCAAGCATTTGCTGAAAAGTGGGGTTACGAATCCGTTGAGACCGATTGGCGCAAGCTCGTCGAGCGCTCCGATATCGATTTAATCGACATCGCCAGCCCCAACGATACGCACGCCGAAATTGCAATAGCTGCGGCGAAGGCCGGCAAGATGGTGCTTTGTGAAAAGCCTCTGGGCCGCAATGCCGCCGAATCCGAAAGGATGGTCGAAGCCGTGGAGCGTGCCGGTGTCCGCAACATGGTCTGGTTCAATTACCGCCGCGTTCCCGCGGTCACGTTGCTGAAGAACCTCATCGAGCAAGGCCGGCTGGGACGCATCTTTCATTACCGAGCCAGATTCTTACAGGACTGGACAATTTCGAGCGATCTTCCACAAGGCGGCCGGGCCCTCTGGCGGCTAGATAAGTCAGTGGCGGGCAGCGGTGTCACCGGCGATCTCCTGGCACATGCCATCGACACTGCGATGTGGTTGAACGGATCGATTGCCGAAGTTTCGGCCATCACCGAAACGTTCATTAAGGAACGGAAGCACAATCTGACCGGCAAAGTAGAGCCGGTGGGGATTGACGATGCGTGCGCGTTCCTGGCGCGGTTTGCAAACGGCTCGCTCGCAACCTTTGAAGCGACCCGCTATGCTCGCGGCCACAAGGCCCTCTATACGCTTGAGATCAACGGCGAGCACGCCTCCGCCATGTGGGACCTGCACGATCTCCACCGGCTTCAATTCTTCGATCATCGCGATGAAGGGCAACTGCGCGGCTGGCGCAATATCCACCTCACCGACGGCGACCACCCCTACATGAATCACTGGTGGGTGCCCGGCTTGCAGATCGGGTACGAACACACGTTTATTCATCAGGTGGCCGATTTCCTGCAGGCCCTCCATGAAAACCGGGATGCCTCGCCGACATTCCGTGAGGCGCTCTCCACCGACTACGTGACCGATGCCGTTCTGGCGTCCGCAGCCAGCCGGACTTGGACTCCGGTTCGCAATCAGTAAAACGAAAGGAATCGTATGAGTATCAGAACAACGACGCTCCTGGTCGCGCTCGGCGCGGCCGCTGTCTTGTTAAGTGCGCAGCAGCCTGGAACTGGCCCGGCGCGCAGAAGCGGCGGCTTTCCCACAGATCTGTCGAAGCTGATCCCGCCGCTGCCCGAAACGGGCTTCCAGTCCATCTTTGATGGCACAGATTTGAAAGGCTGGGATGGCGATCCGAAGTTCTGGCGCGTCGAGGACGGCGCGATCGTCGGCCAGACCACTACGGATAAACAACCCGCGCAAAACACGTTCTGTATCTGGCGCGGCGGCACTCCGGGCGATTTCGATTTGAAGCTCCAGTTCCGGCTCACCGGGTTCAACAGCGGCATTCAATATCGCAGCATCGAACTGCCCGACATCAAATGGGCGATGAAAGGCTATCAGGCCGATATGGATGGCGAGCAGCGATTCACGGGTCAGATCTACGAGGAGCGCGGCCGCGGCTTCCTGGCGCTTCGCGGCGAATACACGTACATCGGTCCGAACGGTAAGCCTGGCGTAGTCGGATCCGTGGGCGATAGCAATGAGCTGAAGAATCTGATCAAGGGCGATGGCTGGAATGACTTAGAAATCCTGGCGCGCGGAAACGCGTTGACCCAATTGATTAACGGCCGCGTGATGAGCATGCTCATCGATGACGACCCGGCTGGCCGCAAAATGAGCGGCCTCATCGGCATCCAGGTGCACAAAGGCCCGCCGATGAAAATCGAAGTAAAGAATATCCGGATTAAAACGCTGTAGCCGCTATTCTTCCTTCAGCATCTCCGCCGCATTCAACCGCGCTGCCCGCCAAGACGGAGCGGCCCCGGCAATCAGCCCGATTGTGCCCAGCAGGCCTGCAATCGAGAACCAAGTCAGTGGATCGCTCACCCGAACTCTATATAATTCGTTCGATAAATATCGCGATACCGAGAGCGCTACGGAGCCGCCGAGTGCCGCCCCACACCCGACCAGAATGCCGCCATACCGGAACACCAGAAGAGCGAGATTGCGCGGCGTAGCTCCCAAAGCCGAACGAATTCCAAACTCGCGGCCTCGCAAAGCGACCAGGTACGATAATGCGCCGTACAGGCCAATCGCGGTAATCAAAGCTCCCATTGCCGCGAACGAGATCAGCAGAAAAACGACAAAGCGCCTGGTGGAGAGCGACCGGTCCACCAAGCTTTGCAGCGAATCAATGTTGTAAACCGGTTGATTCGGATCGATCTTCGTGACAATATCCTGAACCATCTCAGGCAAACGTTGACCGGCCCCAGATGCTCTCACCACAATTGCCATATCGGTTACCGGCATCTGCGCTGCGCTGAAATAGAGCATGGGGCGATCCGGGCTGTCCAATCCGGCAACTCGAATGCTTCGGACCACGCCAATAATCAAAAACCGGCGCCCTCCCATTTCGATTTGCTCTCCCAAAGCGCTCCGCCCAAGAAAGTATTCGCGCGCCAGTGTTTCATCGATGATCACCACGGGCTGGCTGCCGGGAACATCGTGATGGTCAAAGTATCTCCCCGCGAGCAGCGGAATTCGCAGGGTTTGAAAGAACTCAAGGGACACCTGATTTACATCCGCGAATTGCAAACCTGTTCTCTTCGGACTACCGGCGATCGAGAATGGCTCTACGTTCTCGCCGTATCCAAACGGGAGAACGGTACACGCGGACGCATTTGTCACATTCGGTATGTGCCTGACCCGATCGAGTACGCTCTCATAAAAGATTCGCCTGGAAGGTGCATCCGGGTAACGCAGGGGCGGCAAGCTGATATACATCGTCATCACGCCTCCTGGGTCGAATCCCAAAGGCGTTTGAAGCAGCAGAGTATAACTGTGCAAAAGCAGCCCGCCGGCCGATAGCAATACCGTTGCCGCGGCCACCTGAAACATCACGACCAGCCGCTGCATGTACTGCTTTCGGCGCGATCCGGTCCGCTGATGACCACCGGCATTGAGCGCGTCCACTGGGTTGGCGCGCATCACTGCCCAAAGGGGATACATGGAGCAAAAGCCGGCTGTCAAAACGGTCATGACCGCTCCAAAGGCAAACACCGGCAACGCGAAATGCAAATGCCCGAACTGGCCGCTTCGGCTCCGAAGCCGGATCGCAACAAACGAAATGAAAACGCCCCCCAATCCGCCAGCCACGCAGATTGCCGCAGTCTCAACAATCGATTGTTGTGCCGCCCGCAGCCATCCCGCCCCGAGCGCCAGCCGCACCGAGGTCTCAAACGACCGCTGGGTCGAACGCAGCGCGAGCAAACCTCCCACATTCACACAGACGATCGCGAACAGCACCATCACGGACCCGAAAAACACCCAGGTCCAGGATTGAAGAGAGCGATTGTCCTCGTCCGATAGCGGAACGATGAAATACTTCCAGCCCGTGATATCAACGGTGTAATCTCCTCGATTCCTAATCGCAGCCTCGCGGCTAATACGATCAAGTTTCTGGGAAGCCTCTCGAAAACGGACCCCGGGCGCAAGGCGCGCATACATGTGAAGAAATACGTTTTGCCTGCCGGCTCCCGTCAAAAGCTGCGGCTTGAACACAACCGGTACCCACATCTGCGTTACAGCATTGGGGAACTGAAATGCCGGCGGCATTACTCCGAGGATCGAGTACGGCTCGCCATTGAGCCAAAGGCTTTTCCCGAGAATCTTTGCATCGTGCCCGAATGCAGTTCGCCAGTATGCATCGCTCAACAATACAACGTGCGGTCCGCCGGGCTGCTGCTCGACATCCGTGAAATACCGGCCCATCACCGGTTTCACTCCGAGCGTCTGAAATAAGGAGGTAGTGACCGCAACGGCGTTTACCTTTTCCGCGTGCGCCAGTCCGGTACGGCTCAAATCGAGATAAAAGAAGGCTCCCGCATGGCTGAACAGGTGATGGTATTGCGTCAAATCCAGATAATCGGGCGGGGAAACTCCCAGCTTCGGCATATGGAGCCGTGGAAACCGGCTATGGACCGCAACGAGTTCCTTCGGATTCAGGTACGGCAGCGGACGAAGTGCAACTGCATACAGAGCGGAGAACGCAGCGGTTGCGCCGCCCAGCCCGGCGGCGAGCACCACAATCGAGATCACTAAGACGGCCAGCGATTTTCTCAACTGCCGTAACGCAACGCGAATATCCCAACCAAGCGAATTCGCATTAATTCGCCGTCGACAACCGCTTGACGAGTTCATATAAAAACGTCTGCCCTTCATAGAACGACTCGACCGGCATACGTTCATCGCGGCCGTGAGCCCGGACGTCGTCGCGATCGAAAAAGAACCCTTGAATGCCATACGTGGGAATCCCGGCTTCGCGCAAATACCGGCCGTCGGTTGCCCCGGTGGACATTTCCGGAACGGTGATAACTCCCGGCCACATACTGTCCGTGATCTGTTCGAAGGCCTTCATGATGTCGGGGCGCATCGGAGAGGGAGGCGCTTTCCCTTCGTCGGTCTTGATACTGACCGTTACCTGATCGTCGGCGACCACTTGCTTCAGAGTGGCCAGCACGTGCTCCACCGTATCATCCGGGAAGATCCGGCAGTTGATATTCGCTGCTGCAAGCTGCGGCAGCGCATTCGGCGCATGTCCACCTTCGAGCTGCGTGGCAACACAGGTGGTGCGCAGCATGGCATTCATCCCAGGCGACTGCTTGGCAATGCGCTCCATCGCTTGTTGGTTGCCGCGGGCAACCTGAGCGAGGTCCGCCGCCAGCGCGCCGCTCTCCATCTTCGCCAGCTGAGCGAAATAAGCACGCGTGACATCGTTCAGTTGAAACGGGAAGCTGTAGTTCGCCAAGCGGCTGAGCGCTCCGGCCAGATGGTAGATGGCGTTATCGGGAACAGGTCGGGAGCTGTGGCCTCCTTTGTTGCGGACTTCGAAACGGAAATCCGCGTAGGTCTTTTCGGCCAGCCCGATCTCGTTCGCCACCCGCTTGCTGTCGATCATTTCACCCTTTCCGCCCTCATTGAGAGCAAAATCGGAATCGATCAGATCGCGATGGTTTTTCAACAGCCAGTCCACACCGTTGTATGGCCCTCCGCCCTCTTCGTCCGCAGTCAGGGCCACAATCAAATCGCGGCCGGGATGAAACCCTTCCCGTTTATACCGGATCAGATTCGCGACCCAGATCGCAGCCTGCGCTTTGTCATCCGACGTGCCGCGCCCATAAAAATAACCATCCTTCTCAATCAGGTGAAACGGATCCATGCTCCAGTCTTCACGCTTGGCTTCGACGACATCGATGTGAGCCAGCAAAAGAATTGGCTTTTGCGCGCCGGTGCCGTGGTATCGGACCACCAGGTTGCATTTGGTGGGAATAGCGCCGCCGACGAAGATATCGTTTGCCAGGAAACCCGCCGCTTTGAGCCTGGCGGCGACGGATTGTGCGATCGGAGTTGTCGCCCCCGTGCTGAAGCCGGACTTGCTCTCGATCATTTCGGCGTAGATCTCATGCGCGAGGCGCTGATCGGCTTCGGGTGGGAGCAGGGAAGCGGACGCGAGCGATAGACATCCGAGCAGAACGAAGACCGGAACCTTTAGCATCTCCGCATTGTGACACGCCCACGCCGGTGCTTCGAGTTGATCCCGAACGCGCCGGCTACAACTGTTCCGTCGTCGACCGGGCCGCCAGATCTCCCAGAATGGGAAGCCGGACCTGCTCTTCCTGTGCTGCCTTCACCAGCAGATAGATCCAGCACACGAACAGCACCAGCTTCAAAATTCCGAACAGCAGATGCTCGAAGCCCCAGCCGCCGAAACCGAAAAAGATGGTGGGGACCGCGGAGGTCACAATCAGCCAGGCGACGAAAAGGTAAAGAGACTGGAATCCGTTGAAGCGGACGCGCAGATTGTTGCGAAATCTTTGCGAAGCCAGGAAGATGATGGCCGGGATTACGCCAAACACTGGAATATAACAGAGAATGGAGGCGGTCCGGTCACTCATGCCGCTGAGAAAATCCGTGAACTGCGCCGCGGGACGCGGCTGCGGAGCTCCACAGTGGTAGCAGTACGATGCGTTTGGATCTACGCTCGTGCCGCAGTTGGTGCAAAAGGGCAATGCCTCGCTCTCCCTCGTTTATTTTCTAACCTGAATGACGAAAAATGGGAAGCCTTTGTTCCGGCTCTGCTACCATCGATGCGAATGCGTGCCCTGTTTCTTGCGATACCGCTTCTGCTAACCGCCTGTCTCACGCAAGCCGCGCAGAAACCGCTACAGATTTACTTCATCGATGTCGAAGGCGGGCAATCGACCTTGTTTGTTACCCCGGCCGGACAATCCCTACTCGTGGACACTGGATGGGGATATCACGCCTACCGCGACGCGAACCGGATTGCCGCGGCTGCCAAGCGCGCCAAGATCAAAAAGATTGATTACGTGATCATCACGCATTATCATGCCGATCACGTTGGCGGTGTGCCGCAGCTTGTCGCCAAAATCCCGGTTGAGACGTTTGTCGATCATGGTCCGGATCGCGAGACGTCGAAGCAGGCGCAGACGTTGTATTCGGATTATGAGAAAGCGATCGCAGGGAAGAATCACATCCTGGCGAAACCGGGCGAAACCATTCCGATTAAGGGCATGGATGTGGTGATCGTGAGCGCGGACGGCAATGTCATTGACAAGCCGCTGCCCGGCGCGGGACAACCGAATCCGTTTTGCGCCGGAGTGCAGCAGAAGCCGGCCGACCCCACCGAAAATGCCCGCTCCGTTGGAGTGGTGATGACGTTCGGCAAGCTGCGGATCGTGGATCTGGGCGACCTGACCTGGAATAAAGAACTCGAACTCATGTGCCCGGACAACAAGCTCGGGAAAGCGGATATCTTCGTTGTCTCGCATCACGGAACGGATCTGAGCAACAGTCCGGCGCTGGTGCATGGTCTACAGCCGCGAGTCGCCATTATGGATAACGGCGCGAAAAAGGGAGCTTCGCCTTCCGCCTGGGACGTGGTCAAGTCATCTCCGGGGCTGGAAGGATTCTGGCAATTGCATTTCGCCGATGCAGGCGGCAGCGAGCACAATACGCAGGACCCCTACATTGCGAATGTGTCCGACGACGACACCGGGTTTTATCTCAAGGTCACTGCCTATCAGGACGGCCGGATCGAGGTTTACAATCCGCGCAACAAGTTCGAAAAGCAGTACGGCGGGAAGTAACGATCACCCGAAAAAGTCGCGCACTTTCTCAAGCACGCTCTTTTCATGAGGAGCATTTTCAGCCGGAAGAAGATCCCGCAATTGCTCGAAAACCTTGCGCTGCTCCCGCGTGAGCTTTTTCGGAATCTGGACATCCACATGGACATACAGATCGCCGCGGCCCCGGCTGTTCACATGCGGCACGCCGAGATTCCGCAGCTTAAACTGCGCCCCGGATTGCGTTCCTTCCGGAATCTTAATCGTCTGCAAGCCGTCGAACGTTTCAATCTCGATTTCCGCCCCAAGCACGGCCTGTGCGATGTTCACAGGCAGCGTACAGTGCAGATCATTCTCGTGACGTTCAAAAACCGGATGATCCGCCACTTTCACTACCACGTAAAGATCGCCGGGTTGACTCCCCGCTGGTCCGGGATTGCCTTCACCCGCTAATCGCAGGCGCGTGCCCGTGTCCACCCCGGCGGGAATATTCACCCGGAGCTTCTTTTCGGTACGCTGGTACCCTTCGCCACGGCACTGAGGACAGGCTTGGCGGATCAACTTGCCGCGCCCGCCGCAACTCGGGCAGGTTTTCCGGATAGAAAGAAAGCTCTGCTGGTACAGCACTTCGCCCCGCCCATTGCAGGTAGTGCAGGTAATGAGCCCACCGTTCGGTTCAGCGCCGGTCCCGTGGCATTTAGCGCAGGGCTCCATTCGGGGAATCTGCAGATCGGCCGAGACGCCGCGCATCGAATCCTCGAAGCTGATTTCGAGATCGTAGCGGATGTCCTCTCCGCGTTGCACGCGCGAGCGGCGCCCGCCGCGCTGCCCGAACAAATCGCCGAAGCCGAACAGATCGCCCAGAATGTCTCCGAAATCCGCGAATACACTCTCGTCGAAACCCGGAGCTCCCGTGCCGTTGACGCCCTGGTGTCCGTAGCGGTCGTAAGCGGCCCGCTTCTGCGGATCGCTCAACACCGCATAGGCTTCCGCCGCTTCTTTAAACTTTTCTTCGGCGGTATGGTCGCCTGGATTGCGGTCCGGATGGTATTTCAGCGCCAGTTTGCGATAGGCGCTCTTGAGCGTCTGGTCGTCGCAATCGCGCGTGACGCTCAGAACCTCATAGTAATCTCGTTTCGCGACACTCATCTTCGGTAGGGGCCGGGAATGCTTATGAATTGTTCGCGACCTTCAGCATCGCGGGCCGGAGCAGCCGTCCCTTGAACCGGTATCCACGCTGGTATTCATCCAGGATCGTCTGGTCGGGATGCTCTTTCGTATCCACCATCTCGACCGCATGGTGGATGTGCGGATTGAATAGCTCACCTTCAGTAGAAAGTGGTTCCAGCCCGAGTTTTTTCAGCGTCTCGAACAGGCGATTATAAATCAGTTCCACGCCCCGCGCGTATTCCTTGTCGGCGCTCTCCACTTTCAGGGCGCGCTCAAAGTCGTCCAGGATCGGAAGCAGCGCCTTGACGGTGTCCATGGCAGCAAATTCCAGGAATTCGCCACGTTCCCGTTCAATGCGGCGGCGGTAGTTTTCGAACTCGGCCTGACGCCGCTGAAGCAGGTCCTGCAATTCCGATTTCTCACGCGCCAAGCGATCGCGCTCGGCTGCGATATCTGCCGTATTTTCAGTTGTTTCGCGCGACTCGGAGCCTTCCGGCCGGCGCTCGTCCTGCGCCTGTTCTTCTTCGGCCACAGCTTGATTCTCGTTCACAGATTCCATTGTTGACACCACGGGAGTCTGGATGGATGGGACTCCCCGAAATTCCAGCGTAACAAAAGTACCGGGTTTTCGGGGGATGAGGGGATGCTGTCCGGCCGGTTCGGGTCAGACGAAACAAACAATCCTCCGCCGTCGCCTTACCGCAACGCGTAGCTTAGTAAAATCCGCACATTGAACAGTCCGTCATTGGTCGACGCCGAGACCGGGCTTCTCCGAACCCATAAAGGACTGTAGAAGGCATCGACCGTAAACGCCACCCGCTTCGTTACCAAATAACTGGCGCCGAAGGTTGTGGAGAACGTCCCACCGTGTGTCCAGAGACGGGTTTCATCCAGGCCTCCCCGTACCGGCGCATGGACCTGGAAAACGCCATCGATCAAATTGCCCCCGGCGGTCACATGGGGCACTAACTTCGGCAAGCCTGGAATCCGGTAGGCAAATTGAAATTCGCTGCCCGCGTATCGCAGCGAAGTCACATCCGCGGACTCACCTACACAGGCTGTCGGATTCTGCGGAGATCCGGGCGCGAATGCGAGCACACTACGGGGGCAGGTAAATGCACCTTTTACTGAACCAAGCTGCCCGTATGCCCGCCAGCCAAGCGTCCAGGCACGGCGTTCCAATAGTGGGCGTTCGAGGCCGAAGGCAAATAGATGTGGCCTGACTCCAAAGAATGGAAAAGGCGGAGGCGCGGCCGCGATAAATGTAAATTTGTGAGGCAACCCGATTCTCACCACAGGCCTCGCGAGTAACGGGGCCTTGTTGAGGTCCTCCGGCTCAGTGCCATTAAACCCGATTCGCCTTTGCCCCGCATCAAGCGTCGGCAACCAGCCGACCTCGAGCCCTATCGTGACTGACCCGGCTTCGTAATCGCTGTGCGGCTTCGCAGGCTCCAGGCCGCTGAGCAGTGTTCCCGATGCGAAATATTTAAGTCCCCACGACTCCGGCCGGTCGAACCCAATATGATAGGTGCTGTGGAAAATCGCCGTGCCGCCTGTGCCGTGTTGAGCTCTGGCGCTTAATGTAAGTAGACCTGTGAATGCAATTACGCATATAGCTTTATGGTTGAAGTCAAGCATGAGCGTCTTTCCTAAGCGCGCGTCCGATCTCCTCAAGACGCTAACTGGATATCGAATCCGATTTGGACTTCATCCTTCACCCGGATTGTCCCGCCCGCAACTTTCACAGGCTTGATCCCGAAATCGCTCTGCTTAAAACGCGAGCTGCCTATGTAATGCCCGTTTGCCTGGCGCACTTGCACCGTCACGATGTGTGTTTCACCGTGCAGCATTAAGTTGCCGCGTACATTCCAGGCATCGGGGCCCGTCGGCTCCACATCGGTCGATCGAAAAGTAATTTCCCGATAGCGCTGAGCGTCGAGCACTTCAGGGCCGAGCATTGTATATTGGATCTGTTCGCGATCCTTGTCCGAAGCGTCCGGATCGCGCACTTGCAACGCGCTCGCCCTTACTTCCAACTCCACCCTCCGCGCTGAAGTATCCACCGCACCCTGAGTAATTGGTGCGGCGATCTCGTGGTTGTGGCCAAGTGCCGAAAAAACACCAGCCTTATACACTCGCACAGTGAGAGTAGATTTACCAGTATCGATCGACTGTGGCTGAGCGCTGGCGGCAGCAGTTAAGCTAAAGCTAACGGCCAAAACTGCCAAAACATTCTTATCAAGTCTATTCAAGCTGTTACATAAAAAGTTCCATGCGGATAACATCATCGTCGCTGCCTTTCTGCGCGAGCCTGTTGCTCTCTATGAGGCTAACTACGGAACATGGAAGCAGGCGGGAAAAACTTGTAACGATATTGTGAATTAGGACGTGGTACT
The DNA here is from genome assembly GCA_035651215.1 of Bryobacteraceae bacterium. GTDB lineage: Bacteria > Acidobacteriota > Terriglobia > Bryobacterales > Bryobacteraceae > Bog-105. The sequence continues at coordinate 175,269 of DASRGE010000045.1, read as the reverse complement.
TACAACATACGAGAAGAACTGGAGCAGCACTGTGTAGCGGTGTAAAAACCATCGCGAGTCCCACGTTACCGCAGCTTTTCCAGCTCCTCCTGGTAGAGATTATTGTGCGGATAGCGTTGGGCCAGCCACGAAAGCAGATTGCGGGCCGTGTTCTTATCTCCATCGCGAAGCGCGGCGACGGCCAAAAGCAAACGCGCATACGGCATGAGATAGTGGCCGTGTTCAGCGGTGAGGCGCAATTTGGCAACACCCTCCTGTTTGTTTGTCTCTGCTCCGCTGGCTTGTAAAAGCCAACGAATCGGCGCGGACTTGCGGCTCAGAAGATAATTCTCGACACCGATCGCAAGGTAGGCATCGTAATAGTCGGGATGACTTGACAAGAGCTTTTCTGCGAACTCCCGCGCCTTCTTTATTTGGGATAGAGCGGCAAAATCGCGCCGCTCTATCAGGGCGAGATAATCAGCCTGTAATCCGGAAGCCAAAGTTTCGGCGAACATGGCATTGGCCTGCGCATCCGGCTTTTGCATTTCTGACGCTGCGAGCCTGCGTGCTTTGTCGAGGTCTTGTTCAAACTGAGCCTTAGTTCTGGGGTCGGGCTCACGTTTTCTCTCGGAGAGGTAGTTCTTATCGTTTATAAAGAGGTCTGACTGCAAAATCCGCAGGCGGTCGAATTCAGAGAAGAGGTACGCGGCTGCGTCAGAAACCGGACCCAGTGGATCGCCCGGCCGTGCGCTTTCATAATTCGCGAAGATCTTGTGCGCGGCGTCGAACCGCAGATCGTACATTGCGTTGTAACCCTGATCGAGTAATGGCTCGCTGGGTGCAGTAGATATTCCAAGTACCGCAATAAAGAAAGGCAGCACTGGGGAACAGATCGTTGAAATTAACACGCGCTCTCATCTACGAATTTGTCCTATTCGGCGAATGCGTGTGCGACAGCATTGTAAAACTTCTGCTCAGTTTGGTCTGACAAATGGCTCCTATCGAAGATTCCGGCACTTCGCAATCATTAGCGTAATATCGTCGTGCTGTTCGTTTGCCCCGAAGCGTCTCACCTCATGGAGAGTGGCGTTGACCATCTCGCCTGGACAAAGATGACCGTGCCGCCTCAAGGATTCGAGCAGACGGTCCTCCCCGAACTCATCGCCCGCTTCATTGAACGATTCTGTTACGCCGTCGGTGTAGAGCGTGAGAATGTCTCCGTTCCGCACTTCGCATTCTGCAATTGCGCAATCCCACTCTTTGAATAGCCCGAGCACGGTACTGGTAGATGCCAAATACTCCACGGAATTGTCGGCGTGCAGCAGAAGGCCCGATAAATGGCCACAATTTACGTACCGCAAGCGGCGCAGATTGCCGTCGTATTCGGCGAAAAAGAGCGTGGCGTAGGCGCTCGGAGCGGTGTTTTCCAGAAAGAGCCGGTTGACGGACCGGAGCAGTGCTTCCGGCTCATCCAGCCTCACGGCACACTGGCTCCGCAAATGCGCCTGTAACGTAGCCATGAGAAGAGCTGCGGCGATTCCTTTGCCCGCAACGTCTCCGATTATCAGCCCGAGGCGTTCGGGGCCTAAAGACAGAAAATCATAGTAGTCGCCGCCGACGTGCCGGGCCGGCATGCACACGCCTGCGTAATCCAGACTGCTGCATGCCGGAGAATGCTGTGGGAAGAGCCTCGACTGCACCTGTCTTGCGATTTCGAGTTCATAGGCAATCTTGCGGTCTGCTTCGAGTTTTTCCGCATGGGCGCGGCGCTGTGCTTCAATGGCCGCGGTCACGGCATCGAAACTAACCAAAGCGAATGAGTTTCGATCGATATCTTCAAAGCGAGTAAATATTTCTCCCCAGACCGGCATTTGCGTGCTCTGGGAACCGGGCTGACCGGACCGATCGATTCGGTAGTTGACGCGCCGGAGCCGCGGCGGGTGCCGAAAACGAACTCCGCGATTGCTCCATTCACGGAATTTGCCGGCGACATCCTCGGTGACGAACACGACGCGGGTCGCCCGGCCGATCAGTTTGCTTTCGGCGGATTCCGGCTTCGGTTGAATAAGCGTCAGAACTGCGGTGCCATTCGGAGGCGAAACTCCCAGCCAGCGCTCGCCCGATTGGAGGCGGGCATCAAACACCAATTCAAATCCCAGCTTTTCGACATAGAACCGGAGACTCCGCTCCTGGTCCCGAACGAATATGTGGACGGAATGGAGGCGGAGATCCGGATGCTGTTGTGCCAAACTCATTCCATTGCCGTCAAAACTGCTCACTGGGTGATTATAGATTCTAAATGACCGCAGCAGATTTTCGCCGGATCGCATTGAGCCTGCCGGGCGCCGAGGAGGGCTCGCACATGGGCGCCCGCGACTTTCGTGTGGGAGGCAAGATCTTCGCGACGCTCGCTGCGGAGAAGCAAGGTTACGGAAACCTGATGCTCACACCGGAGCAGCAGACCGCCTTTGTCGACGAGGCGCCCCATATTTTCCTGCCTGTTGCCGGCGGATGGGGCAGAAAGGGCGCGACACACATCCGGCTCGCCGCGGCTACCGAGGATGTGCTCCTTGGCGCCCTGCATACCGCGTGGAAGCTTCGCGTCCAGAAAAACGCCCGGCCCGTACGGAAGAAATCGCCGCGTTGAAAATTAAGTTAACCTGGCGTCCTGCTCAAAAGCTGAGCCGCAATCCGAACTGCCAGTGCCGCATCTGCGATAAGGTTGCCAGCGCAAAGATTTGCCCGGCTGTAGGAGAGTCCACGGACAACGCGGCCCCCGTCGGCTGCCCTAGATTCACGTGATTGAAAGCATTGAACAATTCTGCGCGGAACTGCGCGTCCAGCTTTTCTGTGATAACAAAGCGTTTCGACAAGGACGCATCTGCGTTGAACAGATGCGGGCCAAATAACGAGTTACGCGCCACGTTGCCGAAGCTGCCCGCCGCTGGGCGGCTCCAGGGTCCGCGCGTGCAGCCGTTCGCATTCAACTCAGGAGTCGCCGTGGTGGTTGAGAGACACCCCGTCCCGCTTGTCCCTGCTGTCGCCGTCGCAAACCATCCGCCCGGTCCTGGATTGGCCACTGACGCATTGCCCACCAGATTCGGACGGCACGGACCCGTGTCTTCGTCCTTCCCGCAATCCACATATGTCGGCGTAAACGGTATACCGGACTGCCACGTCCAGATGCCCGCCACTTGCCATCCACCGACCAGCAGGTTCACCGCGCGCGAGGCATTCCCCAGAATTCTATGGTCTTTGCCAAACGGCAACTCGTAAACGTGATTCAGGTTGAAGACAAACCGGCGAACCCCGTTCTCGCGTCCGTAATCGATGTCGTGATTCCAGAAGAAATAATCATTGGCGAAATCGAAGGCGCTGGCCCAGGTGAAATTGCCCTGAAAACTTAGGCCATTCGTGAATCGTTTGTCGGCTCGGGCCTGTAGCGAGTTGAACTTCACGCTGCCGTCATCGCTGAAGTATTTGATGCTTTGCGTCCAGCCGAACTTCTGATAGAAGAGCCTCCGCTGGTTTGTACTCAGGGTGCCAAATCCGACAATACTCGGCTGGTTGATGTTGTAGTTCGTCCCCCCGGGCGTCACATGCGTTCCCTTGTTGCCCACATACGCGACGGAAAATACCAGGCTCGACGAAAGCTGGTGCTCCACTGTGAGATTCCAGGCGTCCACCACCGGCAACCGCATGGTGTTGCTCGTCGTGAGCGGAAGCACATTGGGAGAAATTCCGTTCGGCAGTATTGGGTTTCCGGTCGCTCCTTTGGGTCGTGAAGCCAAAATAGTTGTCGGGTCAAGTGACACCGGTCCTTGCGAAAGAGTAAATACGCTCAGCCACGGATTCGCCGGATTGAGCGACTGGTTTGCCAGCACCGGCAGATTCTGTGTGACGTTATGGCCGAACGAAACACCGAAAACACCAACATCATAAGAACGTCCATAGCCGGTGCGAATGACTGTCGAAGGAGTCACTTGGTACGCAATCCCCAATCGCGGAGCGAAGTGAGTCAACGCCGTATTCACGTTGCCGTTCAATCCGATTCCGTTTTCGCCCGCAATCAGCACTTCTCCGGTTGCCAGGTCTTGGAACCCGCCCTGATCCTTGCCGTTGACGTATTGCGGAAAATAGATTTCCCAACGTAACCCGTAGTTCAACGTCAGCTTCGGCGTGATGCGCCAAGTGTCCTGAATATAGGAGAACAGGCGGTGCTGGCGCTCGGCCGCATCGGTCGAACTGCTGACGTAACGCGTAAAAGATTTCACCTGTCCAACCAGGAGCGAAGCCAGCGAGAGTCCTCCTCCGTTCGGCCCTTCCGTTGTAGTGGGATCGAACGTCAATTCTCCCGCTCGATGCGAGTCGCTTGGCACACGCAAATTCAGCGCGTAGCGGACATCGCCGCCGAATTTCAGCGAATGATCGCCAAATGTGTGGGTCACGTTGCCCACCCATTGAAATTCGTTCTCCTGCTCGTTCAGAGGGCAATTGCAGGAGTTAACGCCGAGTGAGTAGCCGAACGTGAATCCGCCCGTGCCGTTCAACGTGAACGCCGGCATTCCGGACGTATAGAAGTTGTCGACATTCAATCCCGGTATTCCGGCATCTTTCGCCGGCGACGTGCCCAGCCCGTTCGGATTGACAAAAACGCGATAACGGAAAAAACCGAAGCGAAAATCGGCCAGCCAGTCCGGCCGGAAAATGTAATCGGCGCCGTAGGCCAGGCTCTGATTGCGCACGGAGGAGGCCCCCGCAAACGTTGCAGTCTGGAACGCGGGCCCGCCGGCTTCCAATCCAAATGCGCCGGGTGCGGTTTGGCTCACCTGCATAAAGCTGTAGCGCCCGAACATGTGCAATTTTTCGTTCTGATACCGGTCCACGCGCACATCGAACGCATCGCTATGCAAAAGGCTGTTGCCCGAGGCGTCGTAGTTGGGCGCCGCGCCGGTTGCGCCCGCAATATTGGGCAGCGGAATCAAATTCAATATGTTCAAAGCTTGCGGCGATAGCAGCGTAGTTGGAATCACCGCTCCCGTGAACTGCTGGCGGCTGCCAGGCGAAACATTGCAGTTGGCGCCCAAGCACGGATTAAATATGCTCACCCCCAGATCGCTCAAGTCGCCTGCGCGCTCCGCCGCCGTAGGGACTCTCGTCAGCAGTGAGCCGCCGTTATTCTGCCGGCTGCCCTGATAATCGCCAAAAATAAACGTCTTGTCCTTCTGTATCGGACCACCCAGCGAACCGCCAAACTGGTTCCACAGCGTGGGTGGGATGTAGCGGCCGTTCGTGCCCGGAATAGGCTGCGATTGCGCAAACGGATCGCGCGCCGCCGTGTCATTGTCGCGCCGGTACCAAAACGCGCTTCCATGCGGAGTGTTGGTGCCCGATTTCGTTTGTGCGGAAATCACTGCCTGGCTCGCCTGGCCAAACTCCGCGTCATAAGCCGTCGTGGTAACCTTCAGCTCGGAAACAGCGTCCAGATTGGGCGTGATCACCGGCTCCCCCAGCACGGAATCGCGGTTGTCCGTGCCGTCCAACTGGAATGAAATACCGCCCCAATATTGGCCGCCGATGGTGGGCCGGTAGATGTCTTGTGGCTGCTCGCTGGCCGCGGTGGTGCCCGTCGCCTGAACACCCGGAACCAAAAAATAAAGGCGGCTCATGTCGCGTGAAAATACCGGAAGTTCCGCGACGGTTTTCTGGTTGATGATATCGGAGACATCGGAGCGCTCGGTCTTCAATAGCGGCGCCTCGCCCGTCACGTTAATCACTTCGCCCACCGTCCCCAGGCTCAGAGAAGCATTCACCTGCGTCACCGTGTCCACTTCGACGTTCACGTTCCGCTGCACGTATGCCTCGAAGCCCGGTGCCTCGACACGAACTTCATAGACGCCCACAATCAAGTGCGTCTGCGTGTAGTTTCCCGAGTCGTTCGTTGTGGTGTTGTAGGAAACGCCTTTGCCGGTGTCGGTAATGGTCACCTTTGCTTTCGTGACCGCCGCTCCGCTGGAGTCAGTCACCGTCCCGGCGATTCCGCCATAAACCGCTTGCGAGAAGGCCGTCGCAGGCGTGAGAGATAACACGAACAACGCTGCCGCAAAACGGCGAAATACCTTTTCCATGATCCCCCTTCCGGGCGCAAACCCCGACGCCAAGAATGCGGATAATTCTTTCAAATTACCCGCAGGTCTGTCAAGATCATGGCGAACTAAGATTTCACGCGGCGCAGCTTCACAGGTACCCGCAGACCCCGTGCGTCAGCAAGCAACTGCAGAACCCCGCGCGTCAGCAAGGGGTCCCAAACACCTACGGATGTCGATGCAGTACGTGCGTGGCAATGTCGGGCCAGAACTCGCGAAACACATTGGTCAGCGAGTCCCGCATCAGCGAATAACCATATTTCTCCAATATCCCGCTGGCGGTGCGGTCCGCGCTTGGATAGTACGTCGTAGAGATCCCCTGCGCCATGCCACGCCCTAGGATCTCTGAAGCGTTAAAGCTGTTCTGGCCATGCTTATCGGGCGTAATCAGAATACGAGTCGATGAATAGAGTGCCCGCTTCCAGATACTGCCATGCCCCAGCGCGTAGTAGCGCTCGTCCTGGTGAAAGAGTGTGGGCAGCGCGAAGATGACCAGGTAGTTGCCGTCTGTCTTGTCGAGAAATCCGCGCCAGTAATACCCCCAAAATCCGGGTACTCCGTGCCCGAGCTGCGGATGCTTATCTCCTGCCTCCGCTATTAGGGAAGTCATCCCGGTGAAAACGAAGGCCGAGTAATCGAAGCTGTTCTTCGTGGCTATCTTGAATGCTTCCCGCGTGGTTGGCAAAGGGGCAATGGCGCCGGCGCTCACCGCGCGGTAATTGGGCATGATTCCGAGAATACGTTTCGGCTGCTGCTTGGAACGAGGAATCGGCCGCCCGTTAGCGTCCAGTTCGGTCGAGTTCTGGTTGTTATCGGGTTTGTTGTTAGCCGCGGCCGGAACGCCAGGCTGCGGGGGTGACTGCTGTGCCTGAAGACATGCTGTCCCGGATACGAACATAAGTAGCAGAATTATTCGCAAAGTTATTCCTAAAACTCCGTGCACCTCACGGTGCAGTATCCAGTTCTTCGATAAGCCGTTCGGCAGCAAGCTGGCTGGCGGCTTTCTTGGAGGGTCCGCTCGCGCGGCTTACCCATCTCTCGCCGACCCTGACCTCCATCGTAAAAACCTTCGCATGTTCCGGACCGGTGGCCCCCACCAGCGCATAGTGGGGGACAGGGAGCCCGAGCGCCTGCGTTCTCTCCTGAAGCACGCTCTTGTGATTCAGGAGCTCGACGGCTTTGATGTTGTTCGCATTTTCCAGGCGGCTCAGGACGTGGGCATTCACAAACGCGCGGGCGACTTCGACGCCGCCATCCAAATGGAGAGCGGCGATAAGTGCCTCCACTGCGTCCGCGAGCGTTGTTCTTCGCTCGCGGCCGCCGTTCTGTTCTTCGCCTTTGCCGAGGAGCAGGTAGTCGCCCAGCCTGAGCACAATCGCGCAGCGATGCAGATGCTGCGCGCTGACGAGGTGGGCTTTCCATTGCGATAACTGCCCTTCATTCGCGGACGGATGCTGGATCACCAGCGACTCGCTAATGAGAAACCCTAAGATCGAATCGCCCAGGAATTCGAGTTGTTCGTTATCGGCTCGATCGCCGGCGGCCGACCCCTGCTCGGAGGACCACGAGCGATGGGTCAGGGCGCGAACCAATAAGGACTCGTCGCGAAACTGGTATCCGATCCTTTCCTCGAGTCCTTTGAGCGGCGGCCGCATGGGATCTGGGCCCGTTTATTTGGGAGCTGCGCCGCCCGTCCCCGCCCCCTTCAACTTGGTCGCAAGCGCTTTCTGTTGCTGCGCGAACTGCTTCACCACCGCAGGGGCGTCGTTCATGGCAAGTACCTTATCGGCAGTGCTGATCGCATCGTCATATTGCTTGGCATCCACATAGGTTTTTGCCAGGCGTGCAATAGCAACCGAATTCGTGGGTTGGGCCTCGATCGCGGATTTGAAGTTGTTGATCGAGTCCGGAAATTTCTTTTGTAGATCGGCCGCCTGACCCAATGCGTCGTACGCCTGCGAGGTCAGTTGCTTTTTATATTCCGGCCACTGCGCCTCGCTGATGCCAATGGGAGGCGTCGAAGCATTCTTAAGAAGATCGAGCGCCTTGTTTGCGTAAGTCTGGATTTTTTGGATGCTCTTATCCTTATCCAGGTCGTTTTCCCTTGTATGTGCGGCGATGGTTTCCGCCAGCATCACACGAGCGGTAATATCGCTCGGATCATTCTGAATGACACGCTCGCCCCAAACCACGGTTTGCGGATAATCGTTTTCGCGCTGGGCGGCGTCCATCGCCATGTTCAAGAGCTGAGTCTTGAATTCAGTGTCGGCGAAATTTTCAAGCACCGCATTGATATCTTGAATCTCCTGTCCCCAGTTCTGTGCCTGTTGATCGGCTTGAACCTTTTTGAGAGCATCCACCTCCTTCTGCGATTTCGGCCGCGGCTGGTTGGCCGCTGGCTGTTGACCCGGCTGTTGCTGAGCCGGTTGTTGCTGAGCCAAGAGGGGCATTACCAAGAGGAATGAGGTGGCGGCGCATGCCGCGAATCGGAATCTCATTGCTGTCTATCTCCTGTAGATGATGTGCTTTTCAATCCGTTCTCAGCCGCTTCCCGAGCCATGGCGGAAGCGCCATCGATCGAGAGAGCGAGTTTGAACTGAGTAGTTGCATTGTCTGGTTTTCCGGCGGCCATGGCCAGCCGGCCTAAATAGACGTGGGCCCACGCGGTGATCGCGGGATTAGGGTTATCGTCGGCGGTCCGCTGGAACAGCTCGACGGCTTCGTCCTTTTGATTTTCGTGAACGGCGATACGGGCCAGGCCGTAATAGGCGCGGCCCTGCATCGATTTGTCCGGGGTCTGCTCGAACACCTTCTTAAAGAGCTTCTTGGCGTTTTCATAATCGCCTTGCTCGTAGAGTCCTTCCGCCGATTCGAGCGACTGTTCTGCGGGAGGCAATTCCAATTTCGCCGGTGGCGCAATCACGCGCGGCGCGGCCGATTGTGCGAATTCGATGCCTTTGAGCCGCTTCTGTTCTTTCTTCACATCGACTGCGGAAATAAGATCCGGATAATACAGACGAAATGCGTCCTGCTGCTTTTCATATTTCGGGAGCAGTTCGGCAAAAGCGGCAGTAAGAATGTAGCCCTCGCGCATGGCCTGATTGACGAACGCGGCGCGCGCCTCTTCGCCGCCGTGCATTAAGCGGCTGTCAATCGCTTTAATCAAGCATTTGGTCACCAGCAGCGCAAAATCGTCTTTGTACGCCACATCGAGCGTCGGCGCGTCCTGCGCGAATTTCTGCAGAGATTGCTTCTCCTTAATTGCGCTGCCGTATTTGAACGATAGCGGGTCCAGAATATAGGCCAGATAGGCATCGCGGATTTCGTCCACTGCGGGAGTACTCGCGGGGGTCACTACGACGAAATAATCGCTGCGATAGCTTCGAACCTGCACCTGGTCCGGAGCACCCAGCAGATCGAGGTAAATCTGAAAACGGCGTCCGAGAAAACCGGATGGATTCCGGAGATAGCCGTTCGCCTCGAAGAGGGCTTCGATCACCGGATCCTGATAGCGGGCGATCGCTGCCATGTATGCGTTCTGCGAGCGGTTCCAGAGAGTTTCAAGGTCGGCTTGCTTATAAAAACGGGCCAGTAGATCGCTGAATCCACGGAGCGATTCGACGTCCGGCGGCACCTGGGCCGGAAGTTCGAATTTAGGAGCATCGCCCGCCACCAGCGCAAACGAAACATATTGGGCGAAATCGGCGCTCTCCGTTCCCTTGCGGTGCTCGCGATAAAAATCCTTTAGCTCTTGGAGGCACGGAATGTTTCGTTTCGCCAGGATGTCCCGAATTTGTGTGCGGAGCTGGTACTGGGCGTTTAGCGGCGAATCCATCCCAGCGTCATACCCCGCGGCATTAATGGCGGCGAGCGTGGAAAAAAGTGTCAGGCTCAGGCTGAATTGGTTCTCGCCGGATTCCTTCTGAAAAACGGCAGCAGTGTCCAGGCGCGCGCGCAGGCCGTGCGCGCTTAGGATGCTGAGCGGGACGGATAGGCAGAGAGCAACGAGGAGCGTGCGGCGGATCAAGACAACCTTGGCAAATGAAGAAAATCGTATCTCTGCCCCTCAGTTTAGCTTACGGGCCTAGGCGTGATTCAGGAGGTAACCGTCACGCCAGCGATTTGTCTTTGGCGTAGCAGAGAGGATCGAGCGGACAAGATGCGCAGCGTGGCTTTCTGGCAATGCAGATCTGCCGTCCGAAGTGGATCACCTGGTGCGAAAAAAGAATCCAGCGGTCCTGTGGAAGAATTTTCATCAGGTCTTGTTCGATCTTAACCGGGTCGGTATTCTTGGTCAGGTCGAGACGAAGCGTGATCCGTTGGACGTGTGTGTCGACCACAACCCCGGAGGGAATGTTATATGCAGTTCCCAATACGACATTGGCGGTTTTTCGCGCCGCTCCGGGAACCGAAAGCAGTTCGTTCATCGTGCGCGGAACGTTGCCGCCGTAGTCGCTTAAGAGCTTTTTAGCCGCGCCGATCAAAGAGCGCGCCTTGTTGTTGAAAAAGCCGGTGGATCGAATATCGTTCGCCAGCTCCTGTTGCGGAGCATTGGCGAAATCTTGCATGGTTGGATATTTCTTAAAGAGTTCGGGCGTAACCTTATTCACGCGCTCGTCCGTGCACTGCGCTGAGAGAATGGTTGCAACCAGCAACTCCCAGGCGTTCCGGTGATGCAAGGCGCACGTCGCTTGCGGAAAAAGTTTATCGAGTTCTTCGAGAATCCGCTGCAACCGGGCCCGCCGCTCGCCGGCATTTTTGGGTTTTGCTACTTTTCTGGGCGGGGTGACCGAATGAATAGGCGTGGGGACAGCGATATCCGCGTCGGGCATGCGAAAGATTTAAGATAACGCACGCCATGCGCGTCGCTATCAATCTATATAAAACAAATACTTCCGCCACTGATCGTCGCTGCGCCCCAGCAGCCGCATAAGATGCCGGCTGGTGTGCAATGTGAACGGACGCGGTGGCCGCAACAGCTTCATTCCCGCTTCATCCGGAGTCCGGTTGCCCTTGCGATTATTGCAGGGATGACAGCACGCGACCAGGTTTTCCCACGTCGTCTCGCCTGCGCGCGAGCGTGGAATCACATGGTCCAGCGTCATTTCGCCCGAGGGCAACGTGCGGTGGCAATACTGGCACGTGTAGCGGTCGCGCATCAGGATGTTCTTGCGCGAAAGAGCGCGCGTCTGGTGCGGGATGCGCCGGTATTCCAGTAGTCGGATCACCGACGGTACGTCCAGCGTCCGCTTGGCGGAATGGATCTGCGCCGGGGCCAATTCCTCGGCCGAAGCGACGCCCTTCAGTATCAGCACCAGCGCCCTCCGGGCCGCACAGATATTGATTGGCTCATAGCTGGCGTTGAGCACCAGCACGGGCCTATGAAGTCGATCCACACTTGGCATCAGACACGCTCCCACTTGTTTGTAAATGACCTGCCTACGAGGCAGATTCATTCGCTTTCTTCGCTACTCGACTCCGATACCGGCAGGCGCAGCTTCACGGCGCCTCAGCCGGGAGGAAACCGAAACCGGATCAGCGCTCCTGCGATCGACTCGCGCCAGGGTTAGGGCCGAGACATGTGCCGCCCCTGCAGCTTTCAACGCTTGGGCGGCCGCTCGCAGCGTCGCGCCGGTAGTGAATACGTCGTCAATCACCAATACCCGGCGGCCAGCGACCTGGTCAGGTCTTTTCACGCTGAACGAATTCTTCAAATTTTCACGGCGCTGGGTCTCCGATAAGCCGGCCTGCGCTTTTGTAAACTTGGTTCGGCGGAGATTCGTGGAAAGCTTCAAATGCAAGCGCTGCGCGACCGGGATCGCCAGCAGTTCCGCCTGGTTGAATCCCCGCTGCCATCGCTTGCGCCAGTGCATCGGCATAGCAATCACGAGATCGTAACGAGACTCGAGTGGGAGCGCTCTCAATAGAAACCGGCTCAGTGGGCGAGCCAGGGTTTCTACTTTACCGTATTTGAAAACGTGAATCAGCTTCCGGAGGGGGCCTTCATAACTGCCGAAAGAGTAAACCGTATCGAAGTTCACCAGACTCTCCCGGCAGACCGTACAAAGGTCATGTTCGTCCAGCGGATAAGAATCCACAAACGGCGTTTGGCAAGCTCGACAGAAGAATTCTGCTTCGATAGGCTTGGGAAGCCTCAGGCAGGACGGACAGACCGGAATTCGGGATAAGTTCTGAAGCGGCTGTTCGCAGAGGCGGCATTCGTCTGGAAAGGCCAGATTGAACAGCCCCGCTGACAATTTGTGCAAGCCGGATAACAGTCGCTTTGGCGTCCGGCTTGGATATAAAATGGCTGTGCGAGTGGTGAGACTAGGGAAGACACACCCCCACTAAAGAAGCAGTATACAACATACAGCAACAAAGTGGGATGTTCGGCACCAAAGTTGCTCGGAGATTTAAAGGCGTTAATGAATTCGATTCGTTTCGCGAGAGGTTTGAATTAGGCAATGTCCTCAGGCGCCTTACGTCTGCTCCTCGTAGAAGGTGATCCGCGGGAAGCGGAGCGAATCTCCTCGGCTCTGGTGAACGCCAGTCATACCGTCCTGCCGGCCACCAATTTTCAGGAGGCTTCGGAAGCTCTCGACATCCAAAAATTTGATGCGGTAGTGCTGGGCCGTGCCCTCCACGCCCAGGAAATGGGAGAGTTCACTTCGAAGCTGCGCGCTCTGGAACGTTCGCAGCGTGCTTCCATGCAGACGCCTGTTTTGTCATTGCCTGAGCCCTTTGAGCCGGCAACTTTGACTTCCACGATCGGCAACCTATTGCGCGCCGTCGGCGGCAATGCCCAAACCGGCACAATTGAATGTCCGGATCTGCCCGTGCTGGAACCGGAGGGTTTTCTCGATCAGGTCGCTTACGATCGCGACCTTCTGGTCGAGATTATCGATCTTTTCTTCGCCGAACGCGAGCGCCAGATCCCGGACATGGAAAGCGCGTTGGCGGCTGGAGAATACGACCGGCTCCAGAAAGTCGCCCACACGATTAAAGGATCTTTGGGCAGCCTGCATGCCACCCGCGCCCGCTGGTATGCGCAATCGCTCGAAACGGCGGCCAAAGAACGCAAACCCGCCGAATGCCGCCGGCTCCTCACCTCCTTCGAGCAAGAACTCGATCGCCTGAATCCCGAATTACTCGCCCTCCGCAACTCTACAGAACCCCGACCGTAAGGGACGGGACCCTCTGTTACACTAAGTTTGCCCGCTTTTACCTGAACCCTGTTATGAGTCTTCCCCCGGTGTCGGAGATCGTCTGTGCCCACAGCCCGGACTCGGACGATGCCTTCATGTTTTACGGCTTGGCGACAAAGAAGGTTCGCTCCAAGCTCGTGACCTTTCGCCACGTGCTGGAGGATATTGAATCGCTCAACCGGAAAGCCACCGAGGGCCTGTATGAGTTGACCGCCATCTCCTATCACGCCTATCCATATGTAGCTGACAAGTACGTACTCATGGCGAGCGGCTCGAGCATCGGGGACGGTTATGGTCCCATGGTGGTCAGCACGCGGCACATGAGGCCCGAGGATCTGAAGGGCAAGCGGATCGCGGTTCCCGGAACCATGACCACCGCGTTCCTCACCTTGAAGCTCTTTGAACCCAATTTCGAGCACGTTGTAGTTCCTTTCGACAAAATTCTCGATTCTGTGAAGGACCACGAAGTAGACGGCGGTCTGGTGATCCATGAAGGCCAGCTCACCTACGGCCATGGCGGCTTACAGAATGTAATCGATCTCGGCAAATGGTTCAAATCCAAGTACAACCTTCCGCTCCCGCTGGGAGCTAACGCGCTACGGCGCAACCTATCGCCGGAAGTAAAGGCAGAATGCTCCAAGCTGATGCGCGAAAGCATTCAGTACTCGCTCGACCACCGCGAAGAGGCGCTCAATTACGCAATGCAGTTTGCTCGCGATCTCGATACCGCCTTGGCGGAACAGTTTGTCGGGATGTACGTCAACCACTATACGGTGGATGGCGGAGACATTGTCCCGCAGGCTGCGCAGAAATTGCTCGACCTGGGCTACGAAGCCGGCCTGATTCCCCACAAAACAGAAGTTGAAGTCGTCCGCTAAGCCCGCTACCTTTCAAATATGAACTTGCGTGTTGTCCGGCTGCTGGCGGCTGGATGTTGTCTCTCGTTCCTCGTATTTGCTCAAAGCGAGGATAAGTACAGCATCAACCAGCGCATCACAAGAATTCGCGAGCTGGGGAAACGAGACTCGTCGGTCATCCCCGCTCTTGCCCAGTATTTAAACGATCCCAATCGCGATATCCGGCTCGAAGCGGTGAAGGCGATTGTCAAACTCGATACCGACCGGAGCCTGGAACCGCTCGCGCGCGCCGAGCACGACAACGACCCCGAAGTCCAGATCCGCGCCACCGACGGACTGGTGAACTACTATCTGCCTGGATATGTCGTGAAAGGCGGGCTGACCGGCTCCGTGACGCGCGGTGTACGGCAGGTGAAATCGTTTTTTGCCTCGCGCAACGATCAGGTCATCGATGCAAGCAAACAAGTTCGGCCGGAAGTGGCGGATGCGCTCGCATATGTGATCCGTGGAAGCGCCAGCATGGATGCCCGCGCCAACGCCGCGCGCGCGGCAGGAATCCTGCGCGCCAATGCCGGCGTTCCCGCGCTGCTCGATGCGCTGCGCTCAAAAGACAATGAAGTGATTTTCGAAGCCCTGGTCGCACTTCAAAAAATCGATGATCCGCAGGCGTGCTCGGGCGTAAGGTTCTTAGCCCTGGACCTGGACGACCGGATTCAGATGACCGCGCTCGAAACGATCGGCGATCTGAAGTGCCTCGATTGCGCGCCGCAGGTGCGATCGGCTCTTTCGGCCGCGCGCAATGGGAAGATTCGCCGCTCGGCGCTGGAAGCTCTGGCCATGCTGGGCATTCCGGAAGATCGCTCGATTTTTCAGCAATCGGTCAATGATCGCGATCCGGAAGTACGGGCCGCTGCCCTCGAAGGTTTGGGGCGTATACGCGAACCACAAGATTATCCGCCCATCGAACAGGCGTACAACGAACAGAACGCCGACTGGCGGGTTCACCTCGCCGCCGCCTTCGCGCTCGTGAATGAAGGCAAAGTGGACACCGGCGATTTCAGCCCGCTTGCGTACCTGGTGGAAAACTTGGACAACAGAAGCCGCGCCTACGTGGCCTTCGCATATCTGAAGGAACTTGTGCGGCGCGACGACGTGCGAAGGGCTCTATTCCCATTGGCTCCGCAGGCCACCAAAGATCAAAAGATCGCTTTGTGCCAGATCTTCGCGGCAAGCAAGAGCGAAGATGTCGTTCCGGTGCTGAGCAGCCTCGAAAAGGATATCGATCCGGATGTCGCGCTCGCGGCTTCGAAAGCCCTCAGAACGGTAGAAGCCCGCAAGACCTCGTAATAAGGGCTTGCGGGCTTCGGAACTGCGGAGAAAAACGCTACTTCGCTTTCTTCTGTTTTTGCTGGCCGACGCGGACTTTGAAATGCTGTTGTTTCGATTCCTGGTAGGCTTTATGATCGTGGCGCGCCACGGCATCCGCCAGGTACTTCTCCACGTCGGTGTCCTTCGGCAGAACCGCCATCAACGTGAAATTCTCGTTGCAAGTCGGGCAAAACGGCCGAAAACGCCTTACATTCGGGATTGCCATATCAGTAGTAGTCTAACACGAATATGTGCCCTCTAATTACCCTCAGATTTTTCTGAGGCTCTGATTTCCGAATTTCAGGATACACTTGATTCTCGGTGACATTTTGGGCGCATTCGGATCGGTCCGGGCTGCCGCCGGAAGCGCCGGGCGCGAACTGGCAGCCCCTCGCAGAGCACCTGACCAAGGTCGGCAGCCTGGCGCGGAAGCTGGCCTCTTTTGCCGCTCCATCCGGCAAACAGTTTCAGGACTTGGCCGAATGGGCAGGACTGCTCCACGATTACGGGAAATACACAGACTGTTTTCAACAGCGCATCCGCACCGGGAAGGGAAAATGCCCGCACGCGATTCATGGCGCGGCTATGGCGTTTTCCGGATCGGCCGAACGCCCCGCCCTGCGGGCGGCGCACGTCGCGATGGCCATTGCCGGCCACCACGCCGGCATTCCCGATCATTCCAGATTCCGCGATCAGGTAAGAGAGCGACGTAAAGAGGCGGTAGAACTCCTGGAGCGCGCCAGACGGGACCTGCCCGCCATCGGCACATTGCTCGATGGCGAGGTGCCGAAGCTGGAGGACGTAAGCTCGCGGTTCGATCTGTTCACGCGGATGCTGTTCAGTTGTCTTGTGGATGCCGACCGGCTGGACACGGCAAGGCGACCGGTCATCCAAGCTCCGCTCGAAGCAAACACGAGACTGGAACGCTTGCTTCAACATATAGCGGGACTGCGGAGTGGAACGGAAGAAGTTCAAGCGATCCGGCGCGAGGTTCTGAACGATTGCCTTGCCGCCGCGGAATGGCCGGAGCCGTTGCTTTCTCTTTCCGTGCCCACCGGCGGCGGCAAGACGCTTGCCGGCATGGCGTTCGCTCTGAAGCGCGCGGCGGTGCGTCCAGACAAGTACCGAAGGATCATTATCGTCATTCCGTATTTATCCATCATTGAGCAGAACGCCGAGGTATATGGAAGAATCTTCGGAACTGATGCGATCTTGGAGCATCATTCCGGGTCGCCACTGCGACTTGCTCAAAAAGACAAACACCATTTTGGGGTTGAACAGGAATCGGAGGACGATGATCAAGCTTCGGGCCAGCGCCCCGAAACGGAAAACTGGGATGCACCGTTGATTGTCACCACCAGCGTGCGCTTTTTCGAAAGCCTGTTTTCGAATCGCCCGTCGGATTTGCGCCGCGTACACAACATTGCGCGATCCATCGTCATTCTGGACGAAGTACAGGTGCTGCCGCGCCGGCTTCTCGCGCCGCTGCTGGAAATCATGGATGAGCTGACAAGAGATTGGGGATGTGCGTTCGTACTGGCGACGGCCACCAAGCCGGCCTTTGAGAAACAGACCCCTGGACAATCCCGCGACAAGCGCTGGGAACCGGGAAGAGTTCGGGAAATCGTGCGGTCGCCGGAAGATTTGCACAAGCGGTTGCGCAGAGTAACCATCGATTGGCGTATTCATGAAACGGTGGATTGGCCGGAAGTGGCCGGCTGGATGAATCGCGAGCGCCAGGCGCTTTGCGTCGTGAATGTGCGCGATCATGCGGCGAAGCTCTTCGATGAACTTGGGAGTGCGGCCGCGCACCGCGCCGGGTTATTTCATCTTTCGACCCGCATGTGTCCGGCCCACCGGCTGCAAAAAATTGCGGAGATTCGCGCGCGGCTTCAAAACAACTTGCCCTGCCTGGTGGTCTCCACGCAGCTCATCGAAGCCGGCGTCGATCTCGATTTTCCGGTCACGTTTCGCGCCTTGGGACCGCTCGATTCAATCGTGCAAGTGGCTGGCCGCGCGGATCGCGAAGGGAAATTGACCGCGGCGTTAGGCGCTCCCGGCGGCCGGTTGATCGTGTTCAAACCGGAGGACCATAAGATGCCGCCCAACGACTATGAGCATGCGGCCGGAGTAACGGAAAGCCTGGCTAAGACAAAAGACATCCAGACAGACGATCTGGATTCTATGGCGGCATTTTTTGAACGCTATTACAGTGAGGCGGATTTGGGTACGGCGTTTCTCGACATGCGCAAGCTGGCTCAGTTTCCCAAGCTCGCCGAGGAATTTGAAATGATCAGCAGTCGAACACAGGATGTGTTTGTACCTTACGGGGATGGCAAACCGCTGGTTGAGGAACTTTTACGCACCCGCCAGCTTTATGCGGATCTGCGAAGAAAATTGCAACGCTTCGTGGTGGGTTTGCAGCCGTGGGAATTCCAAACGGCGCGCAAACAGGTGTTGACAGCAGTGGATAGCGAAGAACGCATCTGGATCGCGGTGAATTCGGCATACGATTTGCAAAAAGGATTGAAAATTTCGTTGGAAATGGAGGACTACTTCGCGTAGAAGATCGATGGACGCAGTTCAGATCAAGATATCGGGCGAATTTGCCTGCTTTACGAGACCGGAGGCCAAGGTGGAGCGGGCGTCTTATCCGCTGCCGACACCGTCTGCTGCCCGAAACATACTAGATGCGATTTGTTGGAAGCCGGAAATGCGCTGGGTCGTGACCAGGATCAAGCTGCTGAACCCGATTAAATACGGCTCAGTGAGGCGCAACGAGGTGCAGAGCAAGCTGGCTCCCGGTTCGGTGAAGAAATGGATGGCAGATCCGTCGCAGTTTACACCGTTGATTGCCGGAGCCGGAGCGGATACCGACGGAACACCGAGAAGCACTCTGCTGCTGCGGGATGTGGCCTACGTGATCGAGGCGTATCCGCTGGTTTACGACCGGAACGGAGAGAATACACCGCAAAAATACGCCGCGATGTTGATGCGGCGCGTGG
Source organism: Bryobacteraceae bacterium (assembly GCA_035651215.1). Classification (GTDB taxonomy): domain Bacteria; phylum Acidobacteriota; class Terriglobia; order Bryobacterales; family Bryobacteraceae; genus Bog-105. The sequence goes on along the minus strand of DASRGE010000045.1, from coordinate 156,706 downwards.
AAAAGGGTCAGTGCCATCAGCAGCCGTCCCTAGGATGCCGCGAATTCGCGGCGCGCTTCGAGCCGGCGACGGGAGAGGAGAAGGCCCAGCCTGTAACCCAAGAGCTCGGCCGCATGTTGTATGACGTTGTATTCCGGCCTCAAGGGAATAGTCCCGTTTTCTTTTCCGCGCGCTTGGAAAACGGCGAGATGGACACGAGACCGGACGTCGTATTGCGCGATAGAGCGCAGCGGGAGGAGGTGCTGCGGTGTTCGTACAAGCGCTAGCGGAGTACACCGATACGTATCTGACCGGCCGCGAAGACGTATTCGAAGAGAAACCGGTTCCGTATTACATCGAGCTGGACGGTACAGGAACCTTCTTAGGGCGGGCAGAGAATACGAAAACCGTTCAGCGGGGCAAAAAGACGATTTCGGTTGGGGAGACTCTGATCGTTCCGAAGTCGCCCGTATCGCGAGTCGCTGGTATCCATCCTTTACTGGCGGCAGATTACATCAAGTACGTCTTGGGCACCGGACCCTGGTCGAAGCCGGATCAGAGGGCGCGGGATGAGGAGCTGTGTAAAGCGTTTGCGCAGCTAATCCGGGAAGCGGCCAATGAGACAGATGATGAAGCGCTAAACGCTTGTGCCGCGTTTTATGCGCGGCCAGATCAACTCGAAGCGGCGCGGGCCGCGTTTTCGAATGCAAAGGCGGACACGCTGGTTGCCCTTTCTCTCAACGGACCAGTGATCAGGCGCGAAACCGTAAGAAGTTACTGGCGAACGTATTGCCGAAGCAAAGCCGCCAACCGTGTAGTGGAAGGCAAAGAAGCGGAGTGCCTGATTTCCGGAAACATCGGGCCGATTGCCAGAACGCACGACAAGATTAAGGGCTTGGCGGGATTAGGCGGACAAGCGGCAGGTGTGTCGCTAATGTCTTTCGATAAAGAAGCGTTCCGCTCCTATAGGTGGGACCAGAACGAAAACAGTCCGGTGTCGCCGGACCGTGCAACAGCCTATGTAGCGGCGTTGAACGATCTGTTGAGGTTTGAAAAGGGCCACCGGAAAGATATCGCCGGCGTGGGTTTCATTTTCTGGACCAAGGAACGGACTGAGTTTAACCCGATGGCGGAGATCGATCAACCCGATCCCTCGCAGGTAGAGCGGCTCTTGCGGTTCGATCCGCTGGCCAATCCCGATCCCAACATGTTCTACATGGCGGGTGTCGCGGGAAACGGCGGGCGCATGCTGGTTCGCTATTGGGTGGCCGAGACGCTGGCTGAAGTCAAAAGCAATTTGAAGAACTGGTTTGTCGGCTTGCGGGTTGCCAATGTCTTTACAGGCCAATCGTCCGAACCGCCGAAGCTTTGGCAGCTCTTGCGGGCGATTGACCGTGAAGGAAAGCCCCCGGCGGATCGCGTTGTTGCTTTGGTGCGCCGAGCGGTTGAAGGCAACGCCCAGCCCCTCGGCTGCCGAATGCTTGCGGCAGCGCTGGCGCGGCTGCGCGTCGAGCAAGGCAGCGAGCGCCTCAACCCCGTTCGAGCGGGATTGATCCGGTTATGTCTGAACGATCAGATTCGAATGAGGAATTTAGAAGGAGGTTTGATGACGGAAAGTCTCGATCCGGCACAGCGCCATCCGGCCTATTTGTGCGGACGCTTGCTGGCGGTTTATGAAGGCCTGCAGTATCAGGCGCAGGGAGGGGAAGTCGGCCAAACGGTCGTAGACCGCTATTACACGCTCGCATCGACGTATCCGGCGCTGGCGTTCCCCAAAATGGAGACTTTGGGTAAGAAGCATCTCCAGAAGTTGCGGCGAGACAAAGCGGGAGCGCGAGTGGCCATCGAAAAGGAAATCGACCGCCTGTGCGGCGACATCGAGCAGGCATGCGGCTACCGTTTTCCGCAAGCCCTCGATTTGGATGGACAAGGGCGGTTCGCGCTCGGATACCACCACCAGCGGGCCCATCACATGGCGCAAGTGCAACAGCGCAAACAGCAAGAGAACGGCTTGAATTTGGAACTTACTAACTAGGAGAAATCGTGAGCACTGTGGAAATCAGGTACGACTTTGTTTACTTGTTCGATTGCCAGGACGGCAATCCGAACGGAGATCCCGATGCGGATAACAGCCCGCGTTTCGATCCCGAGACGTTTCAGGGATTGGTCTCAGACGTTTGTCTGAAACGCAAGATTCGCGATTACGTGGCCGTCGCCAAATCGGGGCAGACCGGCTATGAGATTTTCGTGCAATCCGGCCACTCGCTCGAGAGTAAACAGAAGCAGCCCTATGAGCACTTAAGCATCGCGCCCAAGTCAACGAATGCCAAGGATATCGAGAAGGCGCGCGAATGGATGTGCCAGAACTTTTTTGACGTGCGGGCCTTTGGCGCCGTGATGAGCACGACAGATTTTAATTGTGGACAAGTGCGCGGACCGGTACAGTTGACTTTCGCGCGATCGATAGATCGGATCTTTACAACCGAGCACGGCATCACCCGTGTCGCGTACACGAAGGAAGAAAAAAAGGCCAGCACCACAGCCACCACGGAGATGGGTCGAAAGCACACCGTTGCCTATGGCCTCTATCGCGCGCATGGGTTCATCAATCCCGTATTTGCGAAGCAGACCGGCTTTTCCGAAGACGATTTGGAACTGCTCTGGAAGGCTCTTGAAAACATGTTTGACCTGGATCACTCGGCGGCACGGGGATTAATGGCGGCAAGGGGGCTTTATGTATTCAAGCACCGTTCCGCACTGGGCGAAGCTCCGGCGCACAAGCTCTTCGAATCGGTTTCGGTTCGTTTAAAAGACGGCGTCGTCAGCCCGCGCTCGTTCCAGGACTACATCGTTTCCGAACCCGATCCGGCATCTCTGCCCCAAGGTGTGGAACCGCTGACGCCTTTCGCTGTACTAGCCTGAGCGCGCCGGTGTACACGGAAGACGAGCTGCTTCCGCTCTCCGGATTGCAGCACATGGCGTTTTGCGAGCGGCGGTGGGCGCTCGTTCAAATCGAAAATATTTGGGCCGATAACCGCTTCACCGCTGAAGGCAGGGAGCTGCACGAGAAGGCTCATTCCGGCGAGATTGAATCCCGGCCGGGCATGTTGATCCGGCGAACGCTGCCGGTTCATTCGCTGCGGCTCGGGATTTCCGGGCAGGCCGACGTCGTGGAGTTCGAGCCGGTACGCGACGGAAGCGGTGGAATCCAATTGGAGGGACGTCGGGGCTTATGGCGTCCCTACCCCATCGAATACAAGCGCAGCCGCGACAAGGCGGGCAGCATCGCCTACCGTGTTCAGCTTTGCGCACAAGCGCTTTGCTTTGAGGAGATGCTGGGCGTCCCGATATCGGAAGGCGCGGTTTACGATGGCAGCGCGCGGCGCAGGCAAATTGTAAGCTTCGACCCGGAATTGCGCGCAAACGTGGAGGCGCTTGCCCGGCGCATGCACGAGCTCTTCCGGCAAAAAAAGACGCCAGCGCCCGAATTGAAAAAGGCGTGCCGGAGTTGCTCGCTCTATGAGCCTTGCCGTCCGGAAGCGCTCTCTCGAAAGCAGCCTGTGACCGAGTATCTTCGGCGCGGACTGGCAAATCTGGAGAAAGCCGGATGAAGCCGCTACTCAACACGCTGTTTGTGACCACCCAGGGTGCGTGGCTCGCTCAGGACGGCGAAACGGTTGCCGTTCGCCTGGAGAAGGAAACGCTGCTGCGCGTCCCGGTCCATACGTTGTCGGGCATTGTCTGTTTCGGGCAGGTGAGCGCCAGCGCGTTTGTGATGGGGATGTGCGCCGAACGCGGCGTAGCGCTGTCGTTTTTAACCGAGCACGGACGGTTTCTGGCGAAGGTCCAGGGACCGGTATCGGGAAACGTGCTGCTTCGGCGAAAGCAGTACCGGCTGACGGATGAGGAGGCCGGCGCGGCGAGTGTGGCAAGAGCCGTCGTGCTGGCCAAGGTCGCGAATTGCCGGACGGTACTGTTGCGGGCGGCTCGGGAACGCGGCGAATCGGATGGCGTGGCGGCGCTGGTCGGCGCGGCACTCCGGTTGAAACGCATTCTGGATGAAGTAGCCGTAGCGGCCACAGTCGACGAGATTCGCGGGCACGAAGGAGATGCGGCTCGTGCCTACTTCGATGTCTTCGATCATCTGATCCTGGGGGACAAGGAGCAGTTTTTCTTTCGAGGCCGGAGCAGGCGTCCGCCGCTCGACAACATGAACGCGCTGCTATCGTTTCTTTACACGTTGCTGACGCATGACACAGTCGGCGCACTGGAAGCAGTGGGGCTGGACCCGGCAGTCGGATATTTGCACCGGGAGCGCCCGGGCCGGCCCTCGCTGGCTTTGGATTTGGTGGAAGAACTGCGGCCGGTACTGGCCGACCGCTTAGCTTTGACCCTGATCAACCGCCAGCAGATTTCGGCGAGCGGGTTCCGCAAATTGGAGAGCGGCGCGGTGACCATGGACCAGGAGACGCGCAAGCAAGTTCTGGTGGCCTGGCAGAAACGGAAGCAGGAGGAGATCATTCATCCCTTCCTGGAAGAGCGCATGCCGATGGGTCTCGTGCCGCATATACAGGCCATGTTGCTGTCCCGTTACCTGCGCGGCGATTTGGACGGGTATCCTTGCTTCTTTTGGAAATAGAACGCGATGATGCTCGTTGTGGTGGCGTATGACGTCAACACAGAAACGGCTGCGGGGAAGCGGCGATTGCGGCGTGTCGCACGGGCCTGCGAGAATTACGGCCAACGAGTGCAAAACTCAGTGTTCGAGTGCTGGATCGATCCGGCGCAGTGGGTGAAGCTCCGGGCGGACTTGGTGGCAGAAATTGCGACAGAACTCGACAGCTTGCGCTTCTATTTCTTGGGCGACAACTGGAAAGGCCGGATCGAGCACATCGGAGCGAAGCCGACCTATCAGCCGGACGGCCCCTTGATCCTGTGACGCCCAAGGTTGCAGGCCCGCGCGGACCCCAAGCTCACAGAAAATCCCTGGACCAATGGCGAATGGCGTAAGTAGTTGTCAGGATTGGGCAGTTGAGCCAACCGCACGAGACCGGCAAAAATGTGCGATGTTGAGAGAGCGGGACTCGCGGAAAGCGGGTTTCGCGGGCTTGGTTTTGTGTAGCTTACAAGCGAGCCGTCGCGCCCCGCGCGGGCGCGTGGATTGAAACTTGGAGCAGGATGTAGGTCGATCCACGCTTAATGTCGCGCCCCGCGCGGGCGCGTGGATTGAAACCTTCATCGCGCATCCGCGATCTATTTGCGTCCAGCGTCGCGCCCCGCGCGGGCGCGTGGATTGAAACCCCGAATCGTTGCAAGCAAGGCCGCTCCATGCCGTCGCGCCCCGCGCGGGCGCGTGGATTGAAACCTAAATGCGAGTCAAGCATGCATGGTGGTTTGTCGTCGCGCCCCGCGCGGGCGCGTGGATTGAAACAGACGGGGCCAGATCGCCCCACACGCTTTGCGCCCGTCGCGCCCCGCGCGGGCGCGTGGATTGAAACAGGGAGCGGTCTAAGCCGCTGCCCCGTTTCCAAATCGTCGCGCCCCGCGCGGGCGCGTGGATTGAAACGATCTCGGACTCAAGCGCGATGATTTCGGATTTAGTCGCGCCCCGCGCGGGCGCGTGGATTGAAACCTGATAGATCCGGTATTCCGGCCCGAACGCCTTGGTCGCGCCCCGCGCGGGCGCGTGGATTGAAACATGCCGGAGCCGGTGACATTGCCCGTTCCGCCGCCGTCGCGCCCCGCGCGGGCGCGTGGATTGAAACTTCTTCTACATTTCTATAACACGCCGATCTGGTGGAGTCGCGCCCCGCGCGGGCGCGTGGATTGAAACGCCGTAACCGGCCAGCGCTTCTGCAATCTCGTCGCGTCGCGCCCCGCGCGGGCGCGTGGATTGAAACTGACACTACTCAGCCGTACCACCAGTACCATGCTGTCGCGCCCCGCGCGGGCGCGTGGATTGAAACTCGGGCTGCTAGGTATCAGCCGGGCTGCTAACGTCGCGCCCCGCGCGGGCGCGTGGATTGAAACTATACATAAAATTCTCCCTGATTAATTTGTGCCGTCGCGCCCCGCGCGGGCGCGTGGATTGAAACGAAAGTACCGATACACCTCTCACCATGGAATTCAGTCGCGCCCCGCGCGGGCGCGTGGATTGAAACAAGAATAATCCTCGTTTCGGCTCAGATAGCCCGTGTCGCGCCCCGCGCGGGCGCGTGGATTGAAACAAATCGGAGAGCATAGGAACGTGGTAACTACTGGGGTCGCGCCCCGCGCGGGCGCGTGGATTGAAACTTTACACTTCGGGCACTCGGCGGGCGTTTCGCTCGTCGCGCCCCGCGCGGGCGCGTGGATTGAAACAATAATGCCCAGAACCAAAAAAGAATTCCGACTGGTCGCGCCCCGCGCGGGCGCGTGGATTGAAACTATGCCCCGCGAATCGCCTCAAATATTCCTTGCTGTCGCGCCCCGCGCGGGCGCGTGGATTGAAACCCCGCGTGCTGAAGGTGAGACTACCCGTGGGAGTGTCGCGCCCCGCGCGGGCGCGTGGATTGAAACTAGCATGCCTTCTGCTCTATTTTTCAAGTTCATTGTCGCGCCCCGCGCGGGCGCGTGGATTGAAACGAGCGAAGATGCGGCTAGGTGTGAGCATGGCTAGTCGCGCCCCGCGCGGGCGCGTGGATTGAAACATTGGCTGAGCTTGCGCCGAATATACACAGTATGTCGCGCCCCGCGCGGGCGCGTGGATTGAAACGGCTCTCGCTTGGATACCCTTTCCCATTTGCGCCGGTCGCGCCCCGCGCGGGCGCGTGGATTGAAACCCCGGCGATCCTGATTACGAATAACCTCAACGCGGTCGCGCCCCGCGCGGGCGCGTGGATTGAAACTATCTTAACGGAGCGGGTCTTCGGCATTGGAATTGTCGCGCCCCGCGCGGGCGCGTGGATTGAAACACCACAAACGGCCCCGTATTTTCCAGGACGAACGTCGCGCCCCGCGCGGGCGCGTGGATTGAAACACTCCCTCCTTTCTCTTCCCACATGACTGCCGAGTCGCGCCCCGCGCGGGCGCGTGGATTGAAACCCAGCACCTCAATTCCATTGGAAAAATACTGCACGTCGCGCCCCGCGCGGGCGCGTGGATTGAAACCGCGATGCTGCGTTGAACTTCTCTTGTGCAAAGGTCGCGCCCCGCGCGGGCGCGTGGATTGAAACTCGGCATAAGTGATGTGAAACCGGATAGTTTCATGTCGCGCCCCGCGCGGGCGCGTGGATTGAAACGTGGTAGCTACGGGCTTAGCAGCCGGAGTACCGAAGTCGCGCCCCGCGCGGGCGCGTGGATTGAAACGGGCTGAAACGCTATCCGAAACCGCGAAAACTGCGTCGCGCCCCGCGCGGGCGCGTGGATTGAAACAGCGGCCGTATAGCGGCTGTGGCGACTAGCAGCGTCGCGCCCCGCGCGGGCGCGTGGATTGAAACACTACATAGTGAGTGCAAGCGATTAGGCGAGGTTCTGTCGCGCCCCGCGCGGGCGCGTGGATCGAAACGAAACCACTGTACAGGCAGCATATACATAGGATGTCGCGCCCCGCGCGGGCGCGTGGATTGAAACTCCGGGAGTGCAGCCGGGCTTATGGGCTGTATCGGTCGCGCCCCGCGCGGGCGCGTGGATTGAAACACAACGCTAAGGTACGGATCGAAGCATGGAAAGCGTCGCGCCCCGCGCGGGCGCGTGGATTGAAACACAAGCTAAGCAAGCTAGCTTGCAGGTACAAGCGGTCGCGCCCCGCGCGGGCGCGTGGATTGAAACTGGAGAATTGGAGCATGAATTTGACCTTCACCTGTCTCGCCTCGGCGCGCAATGCGCTGCCCGCCGACCCGATACATCGTGCGCCATACCGTCACTCGAGCAAATTCTTCAACGCACCAACCAACTCCGGATAGCGGAACGAAAACCCCGCATCCTGAGCCGCCTTCGGTGCCACCCGTTCACTAACAAACAAATAATCCGCCAGTTCGCCTAACGCCAGCCGCAGCGCCAATCGCGGGACAGGGAACACCGCGGGCCGGTGAAGCGCGTTCGACAGCACCGCAGTAAATTCAGCGTTCGTAACCGGAGCCGGGCTGCTTCCATTCACCGGACCGGAGAGCGCGGGACTCTCCGCTGCAAACACCAGCAGCGCCACCAAGTCATCGAGATGGATCCAGGACATCCATTGCCGGCCGCTGCCTAATCTGCCGCCCACGCCGAACTTGAACGGAGTGAGCATTTTTTGAAGTGCTCCTCCGTTCCGGCCAAGCACTGCGGCAATTCGCACCGGCGCCACTCGCAAACCAAACTCGCGGGCGCGCAGCGCCTCCCGTTCCCAGTCAACGCACAGGCGCGCCAGAAAATCCGTTCCGGGCCTGCTGTCTTCGGTCAGAACTTCCTCGCCGCGATCGCCGTAGTACCCGATCGCGGATGCCGAAACGAGCACCGCCGGCCTGTAACGGAGCCTCTCAATCCCTCCAACAATCGCGCGCGTGCCATCCACCCGGCTCGAATAGATGCGTTGCTTGATTTGGTTATTCCAGCGCTGCGCAATCGGCTCGCCTGCCAGATGGATCACGGCATCCAGCCGCGGCACGCTGTCGAGCGGCGCCTGTTCATCCGGATTCCAGCAAAAGAACGCAGCCCGGGAATCCAGTTCCTTGCTGCGCTTCCGGCCTAGATAATTCACGCTGTGGCCGCGAGAGAGCAAAGACGCAACCAGCCTGCGCCCAATGAAGCCGGTCGCGCCCGTTACCAGAAAGTTCATTCTTTCGGAGCGATGCCAAGCGCCTTCATCTTCCGGTAGAGATTGCTTCGTTCAAGGCCGAGCAATTCCGAGGCGCGCGTGACGTTGCCGCTGGTCTCTTCCAGTTTGCGAATGATGTATTCGCGCTCGGCCGCTTCTCTCACATCGTGCAAACTCCCGAAGCCGTCCCACGCTTTCGCGGGTTGCGGCTTGCGCGACCCATCGAGCGGCAGATGCCGCGCCTCGATCCGGCTCTGCGGATGCAGAATCACGATCCGCTCCATCAGGTTTCGCAATTCGCGCACATTGCCCGGCCATTGATAGCTCATGAGCGCGGCCAGAGCGTCGGAAGTCAGCTCCTTCGGTTTCCGTCCGTAAGCGCGCGTGAACTGATTCAGAAAGTGCGCGGCGAGCAGCGGTATGTCTTCGGCCCGCTCGCGCAGCGGAGGCACGGTGAACGGAATCACGTTCAATCGATAGAAAAGATCCTCGCGAAAATTGCCGCGCTCAATTTCCTTCTCCAAATTCTTGTTGGTGGCGGCGATGACGCGCGCGTCCACCTGAATCGACTGCGGCGCGCCCACCGGCTCGAAGCGATGCTCATCCAACGCGCGCAGAACTTTGGCCTGTGTCCGGAGACTCATGTCTCCCACTTCGTCCAGGAAAAACGTGCCGCCATGCGATTTCTGCAACTTCCCGATCTTGTGATCCACGCTGCCGTCCAGGTTCGTGCGCCGGTAACCGAACAGCTCGCTTTCAATCAAGTCCTCGGGAATCGCCGCGCAGTTCACTTCGACGAATGGTCCGCTTGCCCGCGGGCTGGAGCAGTGAATGGCGCGCGCCACCAGCTCTTTCCCTGTGCCGCTCTCGCCGTAGATCAACACACGGCCATTGGTGCCCGCCATCAATTTGAGTTGCTGGCGAAGCGCCTTCATCGGCACGCTCTCGCCGATGATCTCCGGAAAGCCGGCGTCCTCGCGCAGCCGCTGCAATTCGAGTTCGGTCCGCCGCTGCTGTACGGCATTCTTGAGAACCAGGCTGACCTTCTCAATCGTCAACGGCTTCTCAACGAAGTCGAAGGCGCCCAGCTTAGTCGCCTTGACGGCCGTTTCAATATTGCCATGGCCGGAGATCATAATGACCGCCGGCCGAGTCTCCGGCGGGAGTTCCTGAATCTGCTGGAGCACGGCGAGTCCATCGATTCCCGGCAGCCAGATGTCCAGCAACACCGCCTCGTAAGACTCGCGTTGCAGTTCATTCAGACACTCCTCGCCGCTGGCCACGGCAGTGCATTGATAGTTCTCATCTTGCAGCACTCCGCTGAGTGACTGCCGGATGGTGGCTTCGTCGTCGACGATCAGAACTTTGGGTCCCCGTACTGGCATGTTGCGGTTTTAGACCTTCATAGTGCGCGAATGCGCGCCTCAACCGGAAGCCCGGAAACCACGGTGGCGGCGCGCTTCGTGCCGTTTTCGGGTCCAGCCGCGTCGCTGCCGGGCAGCGCGTTCAGCTCGATCGTGAATCGCGTTCCGGAAGGGTAGTTATCTTCCACTTTGACACGGCCGTGATGATCGGTTACGATCCTACTCACAATCGCGAGGCCTAATCCTGTGCCGCGCTCCTTTGTAGAGAAGTAAGGCAGGAACAACTTCTCTTTATCGGCAGACGAGACGCCGGGCCCGGTATCGGCCACCGTGAGTTCCACCGTGTCCGGAGAAGATTGTGAGGTTGCGATCAATAACTGCCGCACCGGCGCGTCGTTCATCGCCTCCGCCGCGTTATCGACCAAATTGACAATCACTCTCTTCATCTGCTCGCGGTCTGCCAGGACTTGCGGAAGCTTGCGGTCCAGCTCGATCGAAAGCGTAATTCCGTCCAGCCGTCCGGCAAATACGGCCATGGCGCTCTCCACGATCTCGTTGAGGTCGGCGGGAACCGGCTGCGCGCTTGGGAATCGCGAGAATTGAGAAAACTCGTCCACCAGCGACTTCACCGTCTGGACCTCCTGCTGGATGATGGCCGTGCATTCTTCGAGAATGGCGCGCGCGTCTTCCGGCAACGGTAGACGCAGAAGCTGGCGCGCGATGCGATCCGCGCAAAGCGAAATCGGCGTCAGGGGATTCTTGATCTCATGCGCGATGCGCCGCGCCACCTCCTGCCAGGCGATTGCTTTTTGCGCGCGCAACAAGTCGCTGGTGTCCTCCAACACCATCACGAACCCGCGCTGCTCTTCCAGAGACGCCGCGGTGACAGCGAGATGTACCACGGAAGACGAGCCGGTGTTCCGGTCCAACTGGCAGGCGGCCGTACCGGTCCGGCGGGCCCGCTTGAGCAGATAACGGATTTCCGCCAGATCCTCCGGCGGGAACAGTTCGGAAAGGCGTTTGGCGGAGCTGACGGTCTCTTGCGGAAAGATGCCGGAGAGCGCCCGGTTCACGCGCTCGATCCGCTCGTCGGTCGAGACCGAAATCACGCCCGTGGGAATGCTTTCGAGAATCGCTTCGGTGAACCGCCGGCGGGCTTCAAGCTCGCGCGCGTTCGCTTCGAGCTCGTTCGTCATCTCGTTAAACGCCCGCACCAGGGTTGCCAGTTCGTCAATCGCATTTACACGCACGCGGTAGGAGAGGTTGCCCCTCCGGACCTCTTGCGCCGCCCCCAACAAAGCCGAGATCGGGATGCTGATCTGGCGCGACAAAATCTGCGCGGCCCAGGAAGCAAAGAACAGCACAAAGAGGGTGATTAAGCAGATGAGCCAGAAGTACGTGTCCCGGTAAAGCTTTAGCCGTCCCGACTGCGTATTCACGAACTGGTGAATGGTGTCCTGCCCAGGGGTCAGTTGCCCCGCAGAGGCCGGATCGTCCACCGCGCCGGATACCTCGATCCGCCCCACACCCGCAACTGTGGAACTGGCCTGAATCAACGAGTGATCCGGCTTTTCAAAGCGCTGATACAGCAGCATCGGAACATCCGATGGGCGGAACAGGATGATTTGCTGGAGCCCCCGCTCGGTCCCGAGTTTTCGGAAAAACGCGGCATCAATCCGCCCGGCCTGAGCAGCTTCCCGCGTCTCCGGCAGCAGCCCGATCCAGTTTGCCTCGGCCTGCATCCGTGCTTGAGCCTCCTGGCGATAGGCCTCTCCCTGACGCTCGAGAGCAGTCCGGTAGCTGTCGTCTAAAGTTTGCAGTGTTGTCTCGATGTCACGCCCAAACCACGTATCCAGATGCCGGTTCAGCACGTAAACGCTAAATAGAACGAAGAATATAGCGGGCGCGAGCGTCAGTAAAAGCGCGCCGGCCAGCAGCTTGGAGCGGATGCGCGAACCCTCCCGGTTGCGTTGCCGGTCGATATATACCTTTACTCCGGCGCGGAATAGGAGAAATCCGAGCGTGACTGTGAGCAGGAAGATGACGGTCGAGACCGCCCACAGAATGATGGTTTCGCTACGGTCGGAAGGAGAGTAACTGATCCGGAAGGAGCCTTGCCAGATCAGCAGAACGGATAAAATGACGAAGCTTAGCGCCGTGGCAGCTAAGACGAGCCGGCGTCTCACAACACTGCCATCGTACCGTGGATGGTGGGGACGGACGATCGCCTTGTGTCGTCTGCCTGCAGCCCTTTACTTCTCTTTGTTCAGCTGGCCGGGCCGGCTTTGGGTTCTGAATTCGTATTGCTGGATCTGCAGAGCCAGTTGGCCTCTGGTGTGGCGCGTGACCCGGCCGCGCGCCACCAGGTTCAGGAGACATTTCTCGTTCAACTGCGCCGGCCAGCTTATGGAGAGTTCCAGCCGCGTCCCGATCGGCAAATCGTGATCGGAAGTGAAAAGGACTCCGGAGCTGCTGATGTTCAACGTCTTGCCACTGCCGGCAAGCGTCTCCGCCCGCTGATTCAGCGTCTTGTATCGAACTTCCCGTTCAATGGGAAAGCGGCTCGAACGTCTTCTCTCGATCATCGAGCCTTCGGGAGTTTCCATATGTCTTCCTAGACTGAGTGTGTTTTCGGACACAGTTCAAGAACTCCGATCTTTAAGGTTACACAATAGTCATACATACCTGTTACTGTTCTGTCCCTTGCTGCTCCGCTTTCGCTTTGGCGAGCCATTGATAGCGCTCTTTTAATCTCTGCTCGAAACCCCGATCGGTTGGTTCATAGAATCGCGCCTGCGCCAGCGAGCGCGGCAGACATTCCATAGCCGTGACGGCATCGGCCTGCTTGTGTGCATGCTGGTAGCCTTTGGCATAGCCCAATTCCTTCATCAACCGTGTCGGTGCGTTCCTAAGATGCAGCGGGACGGGTTCGGCGACAGTACTTTCGATGGTTGCGTTCACCCGGTTCAGAGCTTGATAAGCCGCGTCCGATTTTGGCGCAAGCGCCAAGTAGATAGTGAGCTGGGCTAACGCTTGATCTCCCTCGGGAATACCCAAAAAGTGTACCGTCTGCATGCAGGCTATCCCTTGCTCCACGGCCCGCGGATCAGCCAATCCGATATCCTCGATTGCCATTCGGACCAGCCGGCGGGCCAGATACATCCGATCCTCTCCCGCTTTCATCATCCGGCCTAGCCAGTAGAGCGCGGCATCCGCATCGCTCGATCTCACAGATTTATGCAACGCCGATATTAGGTTGTAATGCTCCTCCCCTGTCTTGTCGTACAGCAGAACTTTGCGCTGCAAAGCATCGGCCACGGCCTGCCGTTCGATCGTTCCATTTCCGGCGAGTTCCGCCGCGACCTCCAGAGTGTTTAACGCCGCCCGCGCATCGCCGCTCGATGCTACAGCAATCTCATCGAGCAATTCCTCTGAGATCTTTAGCCTTAAGTGACCGAGCCCGCGTACTGGTACCTCCAGCGCCCGTTTCAATAGGACCACCAGCTCCGAAGTTTCCAGGGCCTTTAGAACGTAGACCTTGGTCCGCGATAGCAGAGCGGAGATCACTTCGAACGAAGGGTTCTCCGTAGTTGCTCCAATGAGAACAATATCGCCCCGCTCGACATACGGCAAGAAGGCGTCCTGCTGAGCCTTGTTAAACCGGTGTATTTCGTCGATGAACAGGACGGTTTTGCGCCCCAGCCGCCGGCTCCGTTCGGCGTCGGCCATGACAGCCTTAATCTCCTTAATTCCGCTCAAGACGGCGCTAAAGGGAACGAAATCCGCCTTGCTGCGGCTGGCGATCAACGCAGCGAGCGTGGTTTTCCCGGAACCCGGCGGGCCCCACAAAATCAGCGAGGTTAGATGGCCGCTTTCAATTTGAGCCCGAAGCGGCTTGCCGGGGCCCAGAATGTGCTCCTGTCCGACATATTCTTCGAGCGTGCGCGGCCGCATGCGATCGGCAAGGGGCCGGCCGGAATCGTCCAGCCTTTGTTCGTCCGGAAAGGGCGTTTCAAATAAGCTCACCGGCTGCTCCTTTGCCTGGCCGCCTCAAATAAGACAATGGACGCCGCTACCGCCGCGTTCAAGGATTCCACTTTGCAGGTGGGAATTGTGAGCCCCGCCGCGCGGCGCCGGATCGCTGGCGATACACCCGCACCCTCACTACCCACCACCAGCGCGCAGCCCTCGCTGAAATCCATACCCGTCACCGTATTTTCTCCACTCGCATCGAGCGCGTAAACAGGAACCCGGAATACCTCGCTGGCTTGTGTCAAAAAATCGGCAGCGGCTACTCCTTCCAAAAAAGGAATGCGGAAAATAGATCCGGCGCTCGCCCGCAGCAATTTCCCGTTCGCCACCCGCACACAGCCGGCCAGAAACACGATTCCGGTCGCGCCGAAAGCTTCCGCCGACCGGACAATCGCGCCGGCATTCCCGGGATCCTGGATACCGTCCAACACAACCAGCGCCGGCGGGTTGCCCGCCATATCCTGCCAGGACCAGGTGCGCGGCCTCAGCAGCGCCACAATCCCTTGGGTGGTTTCCGTAGCCGCCATTGATGCCAACGCGTGAGGCGCTATCTCGGCTACATCGCCGTTGACCCCGCGCAACAGTTCCCGATGCCGCTCTGCCGCTTCCGCGGTCACGAAAATCTGGACTATTTCCCACGAGCCACGCCTGGCCTCTTCGAGCAGATGCGGGCCCTCCGCCGCCACCAGGCCATCTTCGGTTGGCTGGCCTGCGCGCGCAGCCCGCCGGACTCTTTGTAACAGCGGATTCCTTGTGCTGGTCAATCGCATCACTGTTCAAAGTCCATCCGTCCAGCGTAGACTGAGAATTTCAAACCCAATCGAATGAGAGCGCAGAGTTGATCACTCTAAGGCGCGCCATTGCAGGTGCGTTCGTCCTGCTATCGATTCTGTTTCTAGGCTACCTGTTCTTTGTTGCAAAGCAAATCGAGCGGCAGTCTGTGAAGAACGAGGCGCGGCCAGCCGACGTCATCATCGTGCTGGGCGCCGCCGAATATCGCGGAAAACCCTCCCCCGTTCTGCAGGCCCGGCTGAATCATGCCCTGGTTCTGTATTTGAAGGGCCTGGCTCCTTACATTCTGACAACTGGAGGCTCCGGCGGCGATCCCGTTTTCACCGAAGGCGAAGTCGGCCGCGCCTATCTGACGCGCCATGGTGTTCCTTCCGAAGCGATCATCGCCGAGCCGGAAGGCGCGACAACTGCGGAAAGCCTGGACGCCGCTGCCGAGACCATGCACCGCATGGGCCTGCATTCCTGCATTGTGGTCAGTGACGGGTATCATATTTACCGCGTAAAACGTTTGCTCCAAGCCCAGGGGATCAAAGTGTACGGTTCGCCCCGCCCGCAGACCGGTTCCATGAGTCCTGCGGAACTGCGATGGATCTATTTCCGGCAGGCGGTTGGATTTGTGCTCTGGCAAATTGGGATTAACATTTAGAGCCTGCGTGCGCTCAAACCGCAATCGCCCTTATCGCGAACTCTGCCGGAGCATCGTGTCGGCTTCCACGGAGTCAAGATCGAAGGCCTGCGGGTGAACGGAGCGGGTGCGGGGCAGTTACAAAAAAGTAAATGACATCTGGTGCCATAGAAAATGTCTTCCTCTCCCGGCGAGCAAGAATCAAGGTAAGACGGGAGAGCCGCTGATTGATCGGGAAAACGCTCGGGCATTACCGCATTGACGCGAAGCTCGGAGAAGGCGGGATGGGCATTGTCTATCGTGCCTATGATGAAGTCCTGCATCGCGACGTTGCCGTAAAGGTTCTGAACAAAGGGGTTCGCGGCGATTTGCCCGAAACCCGGAATCTGCTGGAAGAAGCGCGGGCCTCTTCGTCGCTGTCTCATCCCAATATCTGCACCATTTACGAAGTCGGCGATGATGGCGGCGAGATCTACATCGTAATGGAGCTGGTCCAGGGCGAGACTTTGCGCGCGCTGAGCGCGGGAGCGGGACTCCCTCCTGAAGTGGTCCTGCGGTACGGCGCCCAGATTGCAAGCGCCCTGGGCCGCGCTCACGACCGCGGAATTGTGCATGGCGATCTGAAGACCGCGAATATCGTCGTCACTAACGACGGTCTGGTGAAAGTGCTCGACTTCGGGTTAGCCAGACGCGTCAGCCAAGTGGCCGATGCCAGCACGCGCTCTTTGACAACTGCTGTGACATCTCAGCAGGAAGCATCCGCGCTCAGCGGCACGCTGGAGTACATGGCGCCGGAGGTGTTGCGAGGCGAGCAGCACGATTATCGGAGCGATTTGTGGGCCCTCGGCGTCGTGCTCTATGAAGCCGTTTCCGGACGCCTGCCGTTTCAGGGACGCACCGCTTTTGAGATCAGCTCCGCCATTCTTCGCGAGATTCCGGACGCGCTGGGGCCTCCGGTTCCGCCCGGCCTGTGGGCTATCATTCAACGCTGTCTGGCCAAGGAGCCCGCGCAACGATATCAGCGGGCGACTGAAGCGCAGGCCGCTCTCGAAGCGATTCACTCGGGAGCGATTCTCCCCTCCCAACCCGCGGTCGAGCAACCCAGGACGATGGTCCTGCACAGCGTGCAGCATGTTCTGGTCAGAAAAGGCGACGTGCTTCTGCTCGTAGGCACGGCCAAAGGAGCGTTTATCTTCCGCTCGACTGCCCAGCGCAAGCGTTGGGATATCGGCGGCCCCTATTTTCACGGGCACAGCGTCTATGCGCTGGCGTACGATGACCGGGTGGACCGGCACCGGATCTGGGCATCCACCCAGAGCTATTGGGGCGCCATGCTCCGGTCGAGCGATGACTTCGGGAAGAGTTGGACCAATCCGGAACAGGCGCCAGTTCGATTCCCTCCCGATACCGGCGTTTCGCTGAAGAACATCTGGCAGATCGCGCTGGGCAGAGTGGAGGAACCGAATGTCCTGTATTGCGGAGTCGAGCCCGCGGCGCTGTTCAAAACGGAAGATGGCGGCGAAACTTGGTCTCTGCTGCGGGGATTGTTCGACCATCCGCATCGCCCGCGCTGGATGCCCGGTAATGGCGGCTTGGCGCTGCACACGATTGTGCCCGACCCCGTCGACCCGAAGCGCCTGTATGTGGGCATCTCCGCCGGAGGCGTTTACCGGACCACCGATGCAGGAATCACCTGGACAGCGCAAAACCGGGGAATTCGCGCCACTTTTCAGCCCGATCAATACCCGGAGTTCGGGCAATGCGTGCATAAGATGGCGCTGCATCCGGCGCATCCCGAGCGTATCTTTCTGCAGAACCACTGGGGAGTCTATCGTTCGGACGATTGCGCCGAATCGTGGATCGATATCGGCAACGGACTGCCTTCGGACTTCGGGTTTCCGGTCGTGATGCACCCCGCAAAGCCTGACTATGTGTATGTCGTTCCCGTAGAGTCGGACCTATTTCGCTGCTCCTGCGATGGCCGTTTGCGCGTGTATCGGACGCGGAATGCGGGTGAGTCCTGGGAGCCTCTTGCGCGCGGCCTGCCGCAAAAGCGTGCTTATGAAACCGTGCTGCGCGACGCCATGACCGCCGATTCGCTCAATCCAGCCGGCATTTATTTCGGCACCCGAAGCGGTCAACTGTTCGGTTCTTCCGATGAAGGGAGGACGTGGGAAAAGATTCACGAAGGTCTGCCCGCGGTGGTCTGTGTGCGGTGCGCAGTAGTCAAGCGGCAACGATGATTGCCGCGCACGGGCGTCATCGCCCGGAGGCGATTGGCAGCGTCTGGTAGAACCCGCCTCGCCCCGCTATCCACGCCATAACATAGCCGTGATCGTCAGTAACGGTTACCGAGTTCAGCGTACGATCGCTGTTGAATCGATACGCGTACCGAATGATACGGTGATCCGTCAGAGTCTCGGCCGTGATCTCTCCAGTGTCGCCGTGCGCAATCGAAAGCTTTATCGCGCCCTTTGAATCGCGGACCGCCGTCAGCCGGTTCGCCTGGTCGTAGTCGTAACTCTCGTCGCCCGTTTCGGAATCGTCCACGCGGGCGAGTCTGCCATTCGCGCCGTATTCATACCTCACCGTATGGCCTGAGCTATGCCTCGCTTCAATGATCCGGTTATTCGCATCGAGTTTGATGTCGATCGAAGCGCCTTCTAAACCGGCAATCCGCCACGGCGCCCCTGCCGCATTTCGCTGTATCTGTACCTGAGTCGAGCCATGAATCATCGCGGTCAGGGCGCCCTGTTCGGCGGAGCGGCCGGGACCGCTGGATGGAAACCGGTAAGTCCAATCGTCAATAGTCTTCAAATCCCAACCGTTCCCATTCCACTCCAGATTCGATTTACTAAATGGATCGCCCAGCCTCCAATCGGCTTGAAATCTTGCGTTGGCGTATCCGGTTCCCCAGGACTTTCGCCTGAACGAGATACGCCCTCCGTCTTCCCGGACCAGATCGATCCATGAAAACTTCTGAGAATCTCCAACCGGGAAAATGCTGAAGGAACTATTCCCTCCCACCCCGAAAGTACGCGGCGCGTCATCCCTCTCCCAATACTTCCTCAAAAGCGAAAGCCGGCGCTCGTCATCCACCGGAAAATCCGTGCGCGACAGAACAAGGGACGTGCTGTAGGTATAGTTATTGAACGTTTCGAAACGGTTATCGTTTGGCGGAGAAGCACCGCATTCCGCTTTCCATGCTTGCTTTCCGTCGCTCCCCTGTATCACCGAAAAGCAAGGAGCCCAGGCAGCGGCCGGCGTCCATTTTCCAAATTCACCGAGAAACTCTTCGCTCATTTCATCCACGTCGTTTGCTGTAAAAGTCGAAGTGGCGAGCGCGCTGGTCGGGTCCGCGCTGAGCTCCAGCGGATAACACAACAAGGCCAGGTTCTTGGTCACCATTTTACGGACGCGTACCGGAAATACCTCCGGATTAGCGCCGGCCAGCACGGGTATATCGTGAAGGCGCGCTGTCGAAACGATTGCAAACCGCGTCCCGCTCCGGTAATTGGTTGCATACGGCCAGCCGGAGCTCTCGATAGTAAAATCCTGGTCTGTTACTCCGATAAACACCGCATCGACGTCCCTGTTGAGCTTGCGCGTATTTCGTTCCATGTAATCAGCGGCTCGTTCAGCAGAAACCTGATGACCTCCTGGAGCGATTACTTCCGGCCCCGCATGCATGACCGGCAGCGCAATTACCCGTAACCCGAGCCTCGCGGCATAGTAAGCCGGAAGCTCTTTCAACTCTTCAGCAGATCGGTTGTCCAAGGGAACCAGGTAGACTATCCGGCAACCTGGATAGCGGAACGTCTCGTGCCGGGTCGCTGGTGTCATGTCGATTCTTTGTTTGTTGTGATCGGTCCACAGCGCGAATCGCTCCAGGTCCCAGCGGCCTTGTACGCGGTTCGCCATCAGGTGAACCGTTCCTTTGCCCCTCGATCCCCGCACCGGAATCGAGATCATTGCGTATCCGAAGTCGTTCGTGTTCTGAACACACCCGCGTGCAAAACCAGCGGCCTCGATATGGTCTCCCAGCACTCGCCTTGCTTCAGGCGAGTGGGTCGCGAGCGCGAGCGATTCCCGAAAGGCGGGGCACTCTTTCAAATGCTTCCGCAGCCCGTAGATCGTTAGAGCCGCCGGAATCAGCGTCAGAGCCGCGATTGCAGCCACGATGGCCCTGCCATAGCTTTTGTTCAGCCTGACAATGTCCTCGTGCGCAGTGCCATCGCCCTCTGCCCGTGTTGGCCTGTCAGCGGTCATATTCATCACCGCGTTCGACAAAAGCGTGCGAGCTTTTTCGGCTTCCCAATAGAAGCTTCCCACGCTCAAGCAGACCCCAAATAGAAGCATCCCTGCGGGGATCGGAATAGCATGGTGATCGTTTTGGAGCGAAATCCACGCGCCGCTGGCCATCCCGGTGCACCAGAGCACCATGAACGCTAAAACGAGCGGATTCATCCGCATCGAAACATTCACCCGAGTTCCGCTGCCGTCCGGCGTAACCTGTCCTCGGATTCGAGGCAGAAACGAGTTTCGGTAGGCTCCGATATTCCGCCGCATCCGGAACGAGTTGTCCTTTATTCTCCCGAAGAACGCCGGTCCGCGGTCGGAATCAATCCAACGGTCGTAGCGATAGCCGGTTATCTTTCGCAGCCGTTCCGCAATAACGGCGGGTTCCGCGGGTACGTTCAGAGTGAAACGGTAATAGGGCATGTACCCTTAGAAAGTGCTCCGCTCCGGTCCCTCTTCTCGGATCTCTGGTTGCCCTTAAAGCCGTGCAGCTATCTGGAAGTTGTCTGAGCCCGCGCAAACCATCCCAGCACTCTACGCTCGAACTCCCGCGGCGCAGTGGCGTACGCGCCCGTATGTTTTGCTCCGGGAACAAGCCAAAGCTGCACGGCGGCGGGGTTCGCCCGCAGCAGCCGTTCCGAATTTTGCGGATCGG
This sequence comes from Bryobacteraceae bacterium, assembly GCA_035651215.1. GTDB lineage: Bacteria > Acidobacteriota > Terriglobia > Bryobacterales > Bryobacteraceae > Bog-105. The sequence goes on along the minus strand of DASRGE010000045.1, from coordinate 136,184 downwards.
TCTCGCGGTCGGACAATCCGTGAATCAACAAAATTGGCACATGCGTCTGACGAATGAAAAGGTCCGGCCGCGCTTTGCTCAGATCCACTCCATAGCGCAGCCGAACGTACACGAATCCCTCTTTCACCAGAACAGCAGCCGCTGCTCGTGGAACGTGCTGCTCCACCCGTTCCTCCGCAACGGCTTCTAACGACGAATAGGGGCATTCCGCCACGACAGCCCGAAAATCGGCGCCCTGAGCAAGCGACTGCAGCAACACCGATCCGCCGAGCGATTCTCCAAAACCGAAGGTTGCCTTCACACCGCCATGCTTGAGCCAATGGAGCCAGCAGATGGTGTCCCCGGATTCCAGCACCCCGTAGGTGACATATCCTTGACTATCCCCATGTCCGCGCCCGTTCGGAACAAGTACGGAATACCCATTTCGCAGAAAGAGCGGAGCAAATCCCATGCCGCCGAACGCGGAATCTGCTATGCCGTGGCACACCATCACCGCGCGCCCGTTCGTCTGTTTCGAAGAAAACCACCACCCGGTCAGCGCGGTCCCGTCCTGGCCTCCGATGCACACTCGCGTCGCGGTCACGTTTGCAGTCTGGGCGATGCCGTAAGCCAGGGCTGCGATGTCGCTGCCCCTCCGTCGAGGCCAGGGATGCAGCGCCCCCTCCGCCAAACCAGCCGCTGCCACCAGGCTGAGTAATGCCGTCAAAAATAGAACACCCGCCAACGACCAAGCCAGCCACTGTCTTCGCCGCGTCATTCTTCCTGCGCCTCATGAACAACGCAATCGGAGCCGCTTGCGTTCAGCTTTAATTTTGGTGATGCCGTGTGTCCGGCCGGCTTTTCCCGTGCGATTTTCACCACTTCTCCGCCACACCCTTCACGTGGCTACTACCGTCCTTTCTCAAGAGGAAGCGCTTCACTGGCTCGCTCTCCGCATGGTCCCCGGTCTCGGCACCCTCGGAACTCTCCGGCTCCTCGAAAAACTGAAATCGCCCCAGGCCATTTTTCGCGCCTCCGCCTCGGAATTGGAGGCCGCCGGAATCACCCCTGCCCACGCCCGCAGCATCGCGAGCGGCAGTTCGTTCGAAGATGCGGTCGAACAACAGCAAACAGCCCTGAATAGCGGCGCGCAGCTCATCACCTTTCACGACCCACGCTATCCCCAGCGCCTCCGCGAAATCTTTGATCCGCCGCTGCTGCTCTTCGCTCTCGGCAAACCCGAGCTCCTGGCCTCTCACTCCATCGCCATTGTCGGTACCCGCCACCCCATGCCTTACGGAATGGCTGCGTCCGAGCGCATCAGTGCCGATCTATCCAATGCCGGATTAACCATCGTGAGCGGCATGGCTCGCGGCATCGATACCGCCGCCCATAAAGCGGCGTTGGCAGCCGGAGGTGATACCATCGCGGTCCTCGGCTGCGGCGTCGACGTGCTCTATCCCGCTGATAACCGCAAGCTTTATCAGGAAATCGCACAAAAAGGCTTGCTAGTGTCGGAATTTCCCATGGGAGCTCCGGCCTATCCTCAGAATTTCCCTATTCGGAACCGGATTGTGAGTGGAATTTCGCTCGGCGTCGTCATCATCGAAGGAGCTCAGCACAGCGGTTCCGCCATCACTGCCAAGCTCGCCATGGACCAGGGCCGGGAAGTCTTCGCCGTTCCCGGAAACATCACCTCTAAAATGAGTTGGGGACCGAATCTGCTCATCAAATCGGGTGGCGCGAAGTTGGTGCAGGAATGGAGCGATATCACCAATGAACTCCCCACCGCCGTCCGGCGCGAATTGGCGGCCCGGGCGCAACAGAGAGCCTTATTAGAGGGCATTGAGCCGCGCGAGGGAGAGCCATCCGCTGCCCCTGGGGAGCCCGTAAAAGACCTCGCCCGTAAGTTGATGAACTGCTTGCAAGTTGATGTGCCGCAACAACTTGACGTACTGCTTGAATCTTTTGAGGGGGTTTCGTCATCTGAATTGATCGGCGCCCTCTTTGATCTCCAGATGTCGGGTCTTGTCCGGCAGCTCCCCGGGAAGAATTTTGTGAAGGTGTGGTAAAAAGGGTAGCATTCTGCCGATCGGCTCCGCGGCCCGGCCCGGAATCGAATTATAGGTAAGAGAAGTTACAGTATGGCTAAATCACTCGTCATCGTTGAATCCCCGGCGAAGGCGAAAACTATTGGGAAGTATCTGGGGAAACAATTCATTGTTAAAGCCTCGATCGGTCATATTAAGGACCTCCCGAAGAAGGACCTCGCCGTCGACGTGGAACGCGACTTCACGCCGCACTACGAGGTGATCGAAGGCAAAAAGAAGCTCATTGCCGAGCTCAAGCAAGCTGCCAAGGACGTGGAATCCGTCTATCTCGCGGCCGACCCGGATCGCGAGGGCGAAGCCATTTGCTGGCACCTGAAAGAGGAGCTCGAACCGAAGAAAGCGGGAAAGCCGGCCATTTTCCGGGTCATGTTCAACGAGATCACGGCCAACGCCATCAAGAAGGCGTTCGATACGCCCATGTCCGTGAACGTGAATCTGGTGGAGGCGCAGCAGGCCCGCCGCGTGCTCGACCGCCTGGTTGGCTACAAGATCTCACCGCTGCTCTGGGACAAAGTACGCCGCGGTCTTTCGGCTGGACGCGTCCAAACTGTCGCGCTGCGCCTCATTGTCGAGCGCGAACGCGAGATCCGCGCCTTCCAGAAGCAGGAATACTGGACCATCGATGTCGCGCTGAATGCCAGGAAACCGCCGGTTCTGACCGCGCGCCTCAATAAGCGCAACAACGAAACGCCCGAAATCGGAAACGAAGCCGCGGCGAAGCAAATCGTCGACGACCTGGACGGCGTACCTTATATAGTCCGCTCGGTCACGACGCGCGAAAAGCGCCGCAATCCGGTGCCGCCGTTCATTACGTCCACCTTGCAGCAGGAATCCTCGCGCAAGCTGCGTTTCAGCGTCAAACGTACCATGATGCTGGCGCAGGGTCTGTATGAAGGCAAAGAAGTGGGCAAAGAGGGGTCGGTCGGTCTCATCACCTACATGCGTACTGACTCGACGCGTGTCTCGGAAGACGCCCTGGCTGAAGTTCGCGGCTTTGTCGCCGAGCGTTATGGCAAGCCGTATCTGCCCGATTCGCCAAACGTCTACAAAACCAAAAAGGACGCGCAGGATGCGCACGAAGCCATTCGTCCGACGTCTGTCCTGCGCACGCCCGAATCGCTCGAACCATATTTGGCAGAAGACGAGCTGAAGCTCTATCGTCTGATCTGGATGCGCTTTGTTGCCTCGCAGATGACCTCTGCGCTGCTCGACCAGACCACCATCGACATCAACGCCACCGGTAAGAGCGGCATGGCCTATCTGTTCCGCGCCACCGGCAGCGTTCTCAAGTTCGACGGCTTCCTGAAGGTCTACGAAGAAGGCAAGGATCAGAAGGATGAAGAAGACGAGGATCTGAAGCACAAGCTGCCCGCCGTTACCGAAGGCGAAACTCTGCGCTTCAAGGAAATCCTGCCGGAACAGCACTTCACGGAGCCGCCGCCTCGCTACAACGAAGCCACTCTGGTCAAGAAACTGGAAGCCGATGGCGTGGGCCGGCCCTCTACGTATGCGTCGATTCTCTCCACTATTCAGGATCGCGAGTATGTGAAGAAAGAGGGTGGCAAATTCGTCCCCACCGAACTCGGCATGGTTGTCACGGATCTGTTGCTTGAGAACTTCAACGATCTGTTCGACGTCAAGTACACCGCTCGCATGGAAGAAGAGCTGGATGAGATCGAAGAAGGCAAGCTTGAGTGGCGCGCCGCGATGGCCGAGTTCTACGAGCGCTTCCAGAAGAGCCTGGCGCACGCCGAGCGCCACATGACCGACATCAAGCGCATGGAGAAGCCCACCGACTTGGTTTGCGAAAAGTGCGGCAAGCCGATGGTGATCAAATGGGGCAAGCACGGCAGCTTCATCGCCTGCACCGGTTATCCGGAATGCACCAACACGCGCGAACTAACGGTAGATCTGCCGGACGTCGACAAAGCCGATTTCAGCGAGCAGGACGAGCAGGAGTACTGCGAAAACTGCGGCCGGCCCATGGTGCTGAAAAAGGGACGCTTCGGGCAGTTCTACGCCTGCTCCGGTTACCCTGAGTGCAAAACCACCAAGCAGATCGGTGGCGAGCAGCGCAAAGACGTCCCGCTCGAAGAAAAATGCCCGCAGTGCGGCAGCAACCTGGTCCAGAAGTTTGGACGCTACGGCGAGTTCATCGCTTGCAGCAACTATCCGAAGTGCAAGTACGTCAAGCAGAAGACCATCGGGGTGCCGTGCCCGAACTGCTCGGAAGGTGAAATTGTGGAGCGCCGCTCCAAGCGCGGTCGTACCTTCTACGGCTGCAACCGCTACCCCGACTGCGATTTTGTGGCCTGGGGCAAGCCGGTTCCGGAGAAATGTCCGGAGTGCGGCAGCAGCTATCTGATCGAGAAATACCTGAAGAGCGGCCCCGTCGCGCAATGCCCGAACAGCGAGTGCAAATACAAGCACCCGCTAGAAGCTGTCGAACAATCGAGCGTCGCCTGATCCACGCTTGTGGAATAGGCCTTTTGGCCTGTGCTTTTCTAAACCGGATTACTTCTGAGCAGCGCGCCTGAACGGCGGATTCACCTGTCGGAACCCGCGCGTAAGCAAGGGGAAAGACTCTACAGAGCGCCCGTAACCATATCGCTACCAGAGCAGCGTCGAGTTTCCTGGGATAGTACGGACCCACCAAACCCCTCGCCAACCGTGCCTCCCGTTGCACACCGCGACCGCGTACACTACGTAGTCAGCGGAACAGCAATATGCAAATAGGCCTGTTCGGGAACTTGCGTATCGGCATCTCAGGGAACCAGGTAAGCACGGTCAATACGAACCGCCTCCAATCGCTCCTCGCATACCTGATCCTGCACGCCGATATACCGCAGCCCCGCGATGGATTGGCATTTACGCTGTGGCCCGCATCGCGCGAATCGCAAGCGCGAACGAATCTGCGGCAGCTTGTGCATAATCTCCGGCGCGCCTTGCCGCCCGAATGCAACTCGCTGGTATCGGACCATTTCGCCGTCCACTGGCGCCGCGATGCTTCGTCTGAAGTCGATGTATGGAAGTTCCAGTCGGCGATAGGAGACGCGGCGGCTGCCCGAAACGGCAACGACTGCGTGCGTGAGATTGGATCTCTCACCAATGCGATAGCACTCTATGTGGACGACCTGCTTCCCGCGCTCTACGATGATTGGCTCGTCCCGTTCCGAGATGAATTCCGGAGAAGCATGTGCGATACCTTGGGCCGGCTCGCCAGAATTTTGGAGGAGCAGAAAGAATATGCGGCGGCCATTCCCTATGCGGACCGGCTTCTGGTTTTAGATCCCCTCGGCGAAGCGCACCACCAACTCTTAATCCGCTTGCATGCTGCTAATCACGATCGCGCCAGTGCGCTCCGTGCTTATCACAAATGCATGCGCGTCCTGCGGCGTGAAATGGGTGTAGAACCGGGCGCGGCAACCCGGCAACTCTTTGAGGAGATCCTGAAAGAACGGGTAAGCGATTCGCGCAAACTGAAATCCGCGCCAGCACCGAAACCGCCCTCAAAGCCGCAGAATGCGCGCGCAATGGTCGGCCGCAGGACCGAATGGAGCCGTTTGATGCTCGCTTGGCGAACAGCGGTCGAGGATGGTCCGCGAGTTGCCCTAATCTCGGGCGAGCCGGGCATCGGCAAAACCAGGCTGGCAGATGAGCTGTTCGATTGGTGCGCCCGCCAGGGTTATGCGGTCGCGCGGGGCCGCTGCTACGCCGGGCAGGGCCAGGCCTCCTATTCCCCAGTCGCCGAATTGCTCCGTTCCGATTCCATTCGCGCCGGCTGGGCAAAGCTGCCATCCCAGCAGACCGTCGAGCTCGCTCGACTGATCCCGGAAGTCTCCGCACAGTTCCTGGCGTCTGAATCGTCCAGCGTGAGAGATATCGGTTTACTGCCGGACAATTGGCAGCGCCTTCGCTTATACGAGTCTCTGAATGCCGCCATCGGGTGGAGCCGCAAGCCACTCCTGCTGTATCTCGATGACCTGCAATGGTGCGATCCGGATACCTTCGAATGGCTTGCGGCCTTCTTAATCTCTCCTGGAGCCGCAGGCGTGCTTCTGCTCGGGACCTTGCGGGATGAGGAGACCGAGCGCCAGCATCCGTTTACTCGGTTTGTTGCTGGGCTGCGGCAATCCGATGTGGTGTTCGAAATTCCTCTGGAACGTCTGAATACGGAGGAAACTACCGAACTTGCCAGTCGTGAGTCGGCGAAACCGCTCGAAAGTGAAAAGCTGACTGAGCTTTTCCGGGCAACCCGCGGAAATCCGCTATTTGTACTCGAAAGCGTCCGTGCCGGCTTGCAAAGCCCGCGAGTGCACGCCGTTATCGCATCCCGTTTAGCGCGCCTGAGCTCCGCCGCTTACGACTTGGCCGCTCTTGCGAGCGTTGTAGCGAGGCCATTTTCTGTCCAGCTAATGGAGAAGGCCCTCGATTGGGACGAGGGTAGTGTGTTTGATGCTCTTGACGAGCTATGGCGGCGGCGCATCATCGAAGCCTGCGGGAGTTCAGAGTACGAGTTCACTCACGACCTGCTTCGCGAAGCAGCTTACTCCGAATTGAGCCCGGTGCGCCGGCGATACTTACATCGGCGCGTGGCGAGGGCATTAGCGGAAGTGCACCGGGCACATATTGAGAACTGGAACGGGCAGATTGCATCGCATTTCGAGCAGGCAGGAATGGCGGAGGCAGCCATCGAGTGGTTCCAGCGCGCCGCGGCGCATGCCCGGCAGCGCTACGCCGATTCGGAAGCAGCCGCCCTGCTCAGACACGCGCTTGCACTTTGCAGGCAACTACCCGAGTCCGACACCACTCTCCAGCAGGAATTGAACATGCTCCTGATGCTCGGTCCTGTCGTGGTGACCACGGAAGGGTACTCGGCTCCAGAGGTGGGCTCCACATACGGGCGGGCCCTCGAGCTTTCCAGGCGGTTCGATGATCGGGACATTCTCGTGATCCTCAGCGGCGCGTGGCTTTTCCACGTTGTGCGGGGCGATCTGGAAAAGGCAAGGCAGTTCGGTGTTGAGTTTCTGACGCGGGCCAAACAGGAGCCCACTCCCCGCCTCCTGCTGGCTGGGAATTTTCTTCTGGGAACCACCCTCTTTCATCTCGGCCAAATGCAAGCATCCTTACACCACATGAATGAAGCGTTCCGAATGCTTGGAGGCCCAAACGATTCGGTTCTGGAGCTGTTCGCCGGGCCGGATATCGAGATCTTCTGCCGCGCTTGCCTCGCCCACCTTGTCTGGCACTGCGGGGACGGAGAACAGTCCGTAGTCCAGGCATCCCAGGCGATCGCCGCAGCAAAGCGGCTTCGCCATCCGTTTGGCGAAGCCGTCGCGCTCGATTATGCAGCCATGCTTGACGTCTATCGCGGCGATAGTGGCGCCGCCCTGGAACACGCGCTGGAGGCCGTAGAGATTTGTAAACGCTATGGATTCGCCTACTATCTCGCAATGGGAAGTGTTCTATTGGGCTGGGCGCGCGCGGCCGAGGGCGATGTGTCAACCGGCCTTCCGGAGATTCGTGATGCGCTGGAAGAAATGCGGCGCCTCGGTGTAGAGCTTCGCGTCCCGTTCTATCTGAAATTGCTCGCCGAAACCCTCGGGCGCGCCGGGCAAATTCGCGAGGCTTTGGCCAACCTCTCTACGGCTTTCGCGATTGCCGGCAAGAATGGCGAGGTTTGGGCATTGCCCGAACTGCATCGCCTGCAAGGGGAATTGCTCGCGGCCGAAGGCAAACGCGAGCAGTCTCAGGCCAGCTTCCAAAGAGGATTGGACGCAGCCCGTCAATCCGGTTCGCTGGCGCTTGAGCGAAGAATCTCGCTGAGCCTCGACGGAACGGCTATAAGCAGCCCCGTAGAACGCTCTTAGAACGCCGCGCCGGGCAAAGTGTATGTGAAGGAGATGTCATGTCACTGCAGCAAGCCATTTCGGAATTTCGGTCCCAATTTCGAGGTCCAATCATTGAACCTGGCGATGGGACGTACGAACAGGAGAGGAAAGTCTACAACGGAATGATCGATCGCAAGCCCAGCCTAATCGCCAAATGCACCGATGTTGCGGATGTCATCGCGGCGGTTCGGATGGCGAAGCGGAGCGGCCTGAAGCTCTCCATTCGCGGCGGCGGGCACAATGCTGCCGGCCTGGGTGTCTGCGACAGCGGTGTGGTGGTTGATCTCTCGCGAATGAACTATGTTCGGGTCGATCCGTTAGCACGCACCGTTCTCGTCGGTGGCGGCGCCAAGTGGAGCGACGTGGACCATGCCACCCATGCGTTTGGCCTGGCGGTCCCCTCGGGCATCATATCGAGCACTGGGGTTGCCGGGCTGACGCTGGGCGGAGGAATGGGGCACCTGGCGAGAAAATACGGCCTGACCATCGATAATCTGTTGTCTGTCGATATGGTTTTGGCAGATGGCAGCTTCGTGGTGGCGAACGCCGACGAAAATGCCGACCTGTTCTGGGCTGTTCGCGGCGGCGGAGGAAACTTCGGCATCGTGACCTCTTTCCTGTTTCAGGCACATCCCGTTCACACGGTTTGCGCGGGCCCGATGCTCTGGGATCTGCAACATGCGGCAGACATCATGAAGTGGTACCGCGAGTTCATCGTTCAGGCTCCCGAGGAAATGACCGGTTTTTTCGCAATGCTGGGTGTGCCTCCCGGGCCGCCTTTCCCGGAGGAACTGCATCTCCGCACTATGTGCGGCATTGTGTGGTGCTATCAGGGTTCCATGGAGCAGGCAAACACCATCTTGGAACCGCTCCGCAGCTATCGCCCTCCCGTTTTTGAGTTCTTCGTGCCGATGCCGTTTCCGATGCTGCAGGGGATGTTCGACCCCATATACCCTCCCGGCCTCCAATGGTACTGGAAGGCTGACTTTTTCAAGGAACTCAGCGATGCCGCCATCCAAAAGCACATTGAACACGGCTCTCATCTGCCCACCTGGCAATCGACGATGCATCTGTATCCGGTAAACGGGAAGGCCAGTCGCGTGGGCCAGGCCGATACCGCATATAACCATAGGGACGCCGTATGGAGCGAGGTCATCGTGGCAGTAGACTCCGATCCGGCAAACTGCGCAAAGCTAACGGATTGGGCCAGAGCTTATTACGATGCTTTGCATCCCTTCGGCGCAGGCGGTGCCTATGTGAACTTCATGATGGAGGAAGGAGAAGAGCGGATACGCGCGACTTACGGGGGCAACTACGCGCGGCTTCAGCGAATCAAGGCGAAATATGATCCGGATAACTTCTTCTGCGTGAATCAAAATATCCAGCCTGCACCCTCAGACGTTGCGGCCGGCTAAGCCGGCTTGTGGAATAGGCTTCGGAGTATGGTGATTAATCACCTGTATACCGGTGAGCCGCCTGACAAACTGTTCGTTACGATATGTGTTGCAAAGTACCTTTCGACTGTTCCTTATCGCCTACTTGCTCGCCAGTGTGCCTGGCGTGTCGCGAGCATATTCGGTCTTCAGCCATCAGGAATTAATTGATGTCACCTGGAAACAATGGTTGCAGCCGCTGCTTCTGAAACGGTTTCCTCAAACAACCCAAGCCGATCTGCAGGAAGCGCATGCCTACGCCTATGGTGGCTGTACGATCCAGGACTTGGGCTATTATCCGTTCGGCAATGAGTTCTTTAGCGACTTAACGCACTATGTCCGCACTGGCGATTTCATTGCGAACCTTCTCCGGGACGCGAAAAACGCCGACGAATATGCCTTTGCTCTAGGAGCGTTGTCCCACTACGTTGGCGACAACCTCGGGCACCACGATGCTGTTAATCGGGCGACCGCGCTCGCGTTCCCGAAGCTTGCAAGAAAATACGGTCCGGCAGTCACGTATGACGAGAATCCGCACGCGCACGTCCGCACAGAGTTTGCCTTTGATATTGATCAGTTGAGCAAACACCGCTTGGCGCCCGGCGCCTACCTGCGGTTCATTGGGCTGCACGTCCCCTATCGTTTACTTGCCCAAGCATTTGAACAGACCTATTCTCTCCCGTTGCGCGGCATTCTGGGCCCCGGCCGGCCCACAATCCGCTCCTACCGCGCCTCGGTCAGAAGCTTTCTTCCGCGTATTGCCTATGCAGAAACCGTCATTCACAGGCACGACTTTCCGCCTGATGTTTCGAACGACGCATTGCAGGTCTTCCTCGATCACATCGCGCGAGCCGATTTCCAGCCGGTCTGGAACCGTTATCGTCACAAGCCCGGAATCCGAACATATCTGCTCGCTGTGCTCATTGTCATTCTGCCGAAGATCGGGCCGCTCTCGGATCTCGCGATCAAAATTCCCACCCCGCATACTCAAGACCTCTATGTGAGGAGCATGGATCGCAGTATCGAGGCGTACGCAGGGATGCTCAAACAGCTTGCGGCCGCTCCCGATTTAAGGCCGCCGCTCCCGAACCTGGACCTGGACACGGGCGAGAAGAGCCGGCCCGGTGGCTACGCTCTCACGGATAAAACCTACGCCAGGCTGCTGCGCCACATCACAGCGAATCCGCGGCGGCCCGTTGCATCCGACCTGAGGCAGAATATTCTCAATTTCTACAGCGATCCCAATGCGCCTATCGCGACGAAGAAGAATCCAAAGGCTTGGGCGCAAGTCGAGGAACATCTAGGCGTTCTCCGAAACATGCCAAGCGCTGCTGGCGCTGCCAACTGAATTCCGGTTTGCGCCTGGACCCGTGATACCCTCCCTTTTGTCTGGGTATTCGGGCCTATGGACTCTCTCAATCTCGCCGAAATGCAGCGCCTCGCGGAAGCCGAAGCGCACGCCAAGCATTGGAGGCGCTGGGGTCCCTATCTTGCGGAACGCTCCTGGGGAACCGTTCGCGAGGACTACAGCCCGAATGGAACCGCCTGGGCCTACTTCCCGCACGATCAAGCGCGCTCGCGCGCCTACCGCTGGACCGAAGACGGCATTCTCGGCATTTGCGACAACCATCAATATCTCTGCTTCGCCCCTGGCTTCTGGAACGGCAAAGATTCCATTCTCAAAACACGCCTCTTTGGCCTGACCAATGAAGAAGGCAATCACGGCGAGGATGTCAAAGAGGTTTACTATTATCTCGATGCCACGCCCACCAACTCCTACCTGAAGGGCCTCTATCGTTATCCGCACGCGCGTTTCCCATATGAGCAGCTCGTCGAAGAGAACCGCAAACGAACGCGCCACGATCCCGAATACGAACTCGAAGACACCGGTGTTTTCAACGAGAGCCGGTACTTCGACATCGTTACTGAATACGCCAAGCAAGATTTCGATGACATCCTGATTCGCATCACCGCTGTGAATCGCGGCCCGGAACCTTCCGAACTCACGCTTCTTCCGACGCTCTGGTTCCGCAATAACTGGATCTGGTGTGCGAATTCCAATCCGAAAGATCGCCCGCAGCTTCGGCAATCCGCGCCGAATACCATCGAGGTGTGCCACCCCAAGCTCGGCCATTTTGTGTTTTGCCTCGATGAGCCTGCTCAGCTTTTATTCACCAACAACGAAACCAACACCGAGCGGCTATGGGGCTGGCGCGGAGGAAATCGCTTCTATAAAGACGCCTTCGATGAGTACCTGATCCACCACCGCTGCGATGCTGTGAACCCGGCGCAGCAGGGCACCAAGGCCGCATGCTTGTACCGTTTAACGCTAAACCCCGGCGAACAGCGCAGTTTGCATTTCCGCCTGCATCGCGCCGGTCTCGAAGACCTGCCGCGTTCCCGTTGGGACTCGATCTTCACGACGCGTATTGCCGAAGCCGACCAGTTCTATTTCCATCTCTCGCCCGGCCTGCATGAAGAGGCGCGCGCCGTACAGCGCCAGGCCTTCGCCGGTCTCTTTTGGAGCCGCCAGTATTATCACTTCGTTGTCGAAACGTGGCTGAATGGCGATGATGGTATGCCCGCGCCACCCGAACAGCGCAAGCATGGCCGGGATCATAAATGGACGCACCTCTATAACGACGACATCATCTCGATGCCTGACAAATGGGAATACCCGTGGTACGCTTCCTGGGATCTTTCGTTTCACACCGTCGCCATCGCGCCCGCCGATCCCGATTTCTCCAAAGCCCAGTTATCGCTCTTCCTGCGCGAATGGTACATGCACCCCAACGGGCAGCTTCCTGCCTATGAATGGGCCTTCGACGACGTGAATCCGCCTGTGCATGCCTGGGCCGCGCTGCGCGTCTTCAAAATCGATCAGCGTATCAAGGGCAAAGCCGATTACGAATTTCTGGAACGCGTCTTCCACAAGCTGCTGATGAACTTCACCTGGTGGGTCAACCGCAAAGATTCCCAAGGCGCCAACGTCTTCGAGGGCGGCTTTCTCGGACTGGACAACATCGGTCTGTTCGATCGCAGTTCCGTGCTCCCGAGCGGATGGATTCTCGAACAATCCGACGGCTCCGCCTGGATGGCCATGTACTGCCTGAACATGCTCAAAATTGCGCTGCTGCTCTCCGCCACCGATGTAACTTACGAAGACATCGCCAGCAAATTCTTCGAGCACTTCCTCTACATCGCCAGGGCCATAAACCACCACGAAGGAACCGGTCTCTGGGATGAAACCGACGGCTTCTACTACGACCGCCTGAGCATTGGAGACGGCGGCCACATCCCATTGCGCGCCCGTTCGCTCGTCGGCATTGTTCCGCTGTTTGCCGTTGACACGCTCGATGCCCACTGGGTCGACCGCCATCCCGGATTCAAAAAACGCCTGGAGTGGTTCATCAAGCATCGCCCGGATCTGACCGAGGGCCTCGCTTCCATGACGCAATGCGGTGTCGAAGAACGCAGACTGCTTTCGGTCGCCAATCGCCCCCGCCTTGAGCGGATTCTCCATCGCCTCTTCGACGAATCCGAATTTCTATCGCCCTATGGCATCCGTTCCCTCTCGAAATACCACCAACAGCATCCTTACGTTTTGTCCTTAGACGACACGCACCTGAGCGTCGGCTACGAGCCCGCCCAATCGGAAACCGGGACGTTTGGCGGAAACTCGAACTGGCGCGGGCCCATTTGGTTCCCCATGAACTTCCTCATCATCGAGGCGCTCCAGCGGCTCGACCATTACTACGGCAAATCCTTCACCGTCGAGTTCCCCACCGGGTCCGGCCGCCGCATGACGCTCTGGCAAGCCGCCACCCAGCTTTCCCGCCGCCTCTCATCGCTATTCCTCCCCGATGCCAACGGCCATCGCCCCGTCTACGGCAACAACGAGCTGTATCAGGACGACCCCAACTTCCGCCGCTACGTTCTGTTCTACGAATTTTTCCATGGCGATACCGGCCGTGGCCTCGGAGCCAGCCACCAGACCGGGTGGACCGGCCTGGTCGCAAAACTCTTCCAACAGAGCGGCTCCGTATAATCTAGCTGCGGTGTGGGAATGCTCCTTGGCTGCAGGTCAGCCGGATACACGGGTTAGCCCATCACGCGATCGCGCGCTGGCATTCGTTAGAAGATCTCTGCCGAGCTGTATCGCAACAGGGGTGAGCCGGTTCCTCCCCACGACTGTAGTTTGGCTGAAAATGGTTTGCGCGCACACGCTCACTGTTCGCGACGGAGCCGGTAACCGACGCCCTGAACAGTTTCAATCACGGAGGCAACGTCGGCGAGTTTTTTTCTTAACCCACGGATGACGACATCCACTACGTTGCTGCCTCCTGTGTAGCTCTGCTCCCACACGCTCTGCAACAGGTCAACTCGTGGGACCGCCTCTCCTGCGTGCCGCTGAAGATACTCCATAACGCCGAACTCAAGCTTGGACAAGCTGACGCGCCCTCCTTTCAACACAAGTTCACGCGCCGCACAGTCGAGCAGTCCATCCTCTTCGACGCCCAACTCCGCAGCCACTAAACGAGCGAGCCAGCCGTCCACTGAGGACGGCCCAAAGTCCAGGATGGCTGTCGAGTAATTCCGGAATTCCGGTTGAGCGTCTGTGTCGGGTAGCACGCCAAAGCCCAGCCTTTGTGCGACTGCGGCATACGGCTCCAAATCCTCCACGGTCAGGTAGACTCTCCTCAACTGGGGGCGAAGTTCCAGGTATTTGCGTTTAAGATCTATCCAGCAGGCTGCTTGGACGGCAGAAGGGCTTTCTCCGGTTTCGGCGGCCAGCCAGCGCCGCAGAAAGAGAGCGCGTTGCTGGGGTGGTAAGGGCTGTCGATGAAGATGCTCGGTCCAGGCAAAAGTGACCGGATCGTCGCGATGCAAGCGTGCGGGAAACCCGCCTGGGTCGAACGCGCAGTAAAATCCCGCGACGATGCCCTTGTAGTCCCGCGCCACCATGAAGGTTTTCGGCGCGCGGGCCCACCATTTTGCCAGCGGCCCGGCTAAAACCGCGTTCTCGTGGCGGTCGATTATCTCGAGAATTCGGTGTCCGTCCTGAGGCTGGGCTGGTTCAACGACGTATTCCTGCGCGCCCGTTGGAAAGAAGGCTTCCCGCACTACCGGATTCTCGAGTAGGTAGAGTAAATCAGCCGTGCAGCGCCAGAGGGTGGAGACAGCCGCTGCCCGAAGTTCCAACAGGAAGTGGCGGTGCGCGGCGCGCCGGTACTCCCGATATTTCTGGGGATTCTCGGCACGCAGCGTCAACGCGATTGCTTCTCGGACGGCATCATGTATGCGAAGTCCGTCTTTATCGGCCTGCACGAACGGGAGTGCTCGAATGCGTTCCTGCGCGTCCTGTGGCGAGATTTCCGGCAGCATTGCCCCCAATAATGGCACGGTGATCCGCCTGACCACCGATGCTGCTTCGAGCGCGCGACGTGTTTGAACGTGGCTGATGTCGGCCAGGAACAAACGTGAAAGCTCTTCGACAATCCGTTGCCCCACACTCGTATTCAATGTGCTGACCGCGGTCCTATGCTGTAAGGATGCCGCTAAGCTTAGAGCCAGAGGAAGACCGTGACACACGCCTTCCAGGTGCTTCGCTCCTTCAGGGGGCACCCCCGCACGGGACAGGAATTCCAATGCAGTGCGTTGATCGAACGAATCCAACTGGATGACTCTGAAGAGCCCGTTCCACCCAGGGGCCGACATCCACGCTCTGGCGGGTGGTTCACGCCCACAAAGTACGAAGCGGACATTATCCGGGAGCAGCGGGATGAATACCTGGCGAAGCCACGAATCCATCAAACGGTAGGCTTCGTAGGTGTCCAGCGCGACAATCACTCGCGTCCCCACTTGGCCCAGCCGCGCTGCTACCTGCTGCGGCGAACTCGCCACTCCGCCCGTCGCAGTGGCAAGTTCGCAGAGCAAATGTCTTTCGCTAGGTTCGATGGCCTGACAATCGAGCCGGACTACCGTTGCGCCGCGGGCCCGTGCATGCCGCGCGAAAGCTTGGAGGAGAGTCGATTTGCCGACGCCCGCCATGCCATGCAGGTACACGACGAGCGGCCCATCCTGATCGAGCGTTTGGAGAAGAAACTCGAGTTCTTCGCTCCTGCCAACGAAATCGACCGCAAGTCGGCGATCTAGTAGGTCCTTCAACTGCGGCATACGGCGAGTCTCATCCTCTTGGAGTAATCCAGGCAATGCACTGGTAAATCCGGTTTCTCGAAACCGGCATGGGCAGGGTTCTTACAACGTCCGGGTGACCAGCGCGCCACTCATCCGTTCATTCAAGGATACGCAATCCCGAACTGTAATGGGGCGAATGCCTCTGCACAACGCGTGTGTTGCTCACCGCACAAGTTCTTCGCGTGCGGCTGCGAGGGCCCGCACAGCCTCCGTCGTCATTGCCTGGCCGCCGATGCCCCAATCGCCGCTGCGAACGTCTTCGATGATCACCCATGTGACCGGCCGCATGTTTTCCCCCTCGATCGTGACCATGGCGTCAGTAAGCTTGGTGATGATCTCCTTTTTTTGAGCGGGCGTGAATACTTCTTCAATTAGTCTTACTTGAATGAGTGGCACCTTTTCCTCCTTAGTTTTGGCGTGTTTTGCCGGATGCTCCCCGACAGATCCAGACTAAGTGTCCCTGGCGACCCGAAAGTTAGAGGCAAATGAGAATTTTATGAGGAATTGATTTCTGCCCCAGTGTTTCCCGCTCAAACGACAAGCGTCACACTGCCGGTGATCATCAGCGCCACTGCCCAGATCAGGTCCAGATTGATCCAGGCCTTTCGCAGCAACCCGAGCCCAAATCGATCGACAACAATCCAGGCTGCAACGGCTGTCGCAGCGAGATATCCCACACCGTGCACCAGAGTTGCAAGGCCGCCCAAGGTAGCGTCCGCCGATGACATGTATTTATGACACTCGGCGCTTTCAGCGGGAGTGGTCATGGAAAGAAAAAGGGGAAGGACCATCAGTCCGGCTCCATGCGCCGAGGCCATCAGAAATGACCACCAGGTCAGGCCGCCCAACCCTACGCGCATTGACGCCCAGCGTGGATGGAGATGCCGAAAGCACTGCCAAATCCCCAAGCCGATCAGCGACACCGCGATCGGCCAGCGCAGCATGTGAGGGGGCAAGGCGACTCCGGCAATCGCCCCAACCAGAACCGCCGCCGCAATCGCAAGACAATGGCCGGCAGTCAGTGGTATCAAGGCGCGCCACACCGCACTTCGCCGGCCCTCCTGCATGCCGAGCGCAACAGCGAACAGCCAACCCATTCCAGGATTCAGACCATGGAACGCGCCAAGCGCAGCCAACGTGATCAAGGAAGAATGCATGGTCGCCTATGCATAGCAATACGAGTCGGAGGAGGCGTCCCCTCCTTGTAAGTGTGTCTGGTGCGGCCGCATGCCGTCGAACTCCGGCAGGAATCGCGGATCGATGCGCATCTGGTCCCTTGGGCCGGCGACGTCGATCTTAGCCATCCAGCCTTTTATTCCGTCTGGATAGAACTGTTCGTCCAGCGCGCTGTATAAAGAATTCGTTAAGTATACGCGCCGTCCGTCCCTGCTGAGTTCCACCATCTGCGGGCCTCCATTCAGTGGGATGTCCGGTTTGGAAGCTTGAGGGGCCCGGCTGACAATTCCCCCGAGCCGAACGGTGCTATTCAGCCTCGGGTTGAAAGGATCGCTGACATTGTATTGGCGGAACTCGCCGGACCCCCAGCAAGAAACATATAGGAAGCCGTCGTCAAGAGAGAGGTTGATGTCTGTCACGAGTGGCGGCACTGCTTTGAATCCCTTGAGGAGTGGGGGGAGAGCCTCCGGGTCAGCGGGTTCCGCAGGAATCTCGATCACCTTACACACTTTCCATTCCGCTTTCGTCCCCCCACTGTCTCGGTACCAGAGCCAAATGGACGACGAAAGATCCTTCAGCGAAAGTACAACGCCGGCAAATCCATAGGCCTTGGTTGGATTGCGAGCCGGTCTGAGCTCGAGTACCAGTTGCTGTTCGAGCCCGAGATCAAGAACCTGCTGGTGCTTCCGCTTACCTAGATCCCAGAAGTGAAGTTGATGTCCGTATTTGCCACCCAACAACAGCTCCGGGTCGAGCCCACGCTCAAACATATTCGGGGTTCCCCACTCGCTTGTCACCATGGCGTCGTGTCCCAGGTGCCACGCGAAATCGTAGGCCAAGTACTGCGGGCCCCGCTCCATCTCCCATTGCCCGCGGACCTCGAAGCTCTGTGAATCCATAAGAAACACACCTCCAGGCCCGTCTCCGGAGGGAGAGCCCAGTGCATTCACGTATATTCCTTCCGGACCACAATGAACGGTGTGGGGCCGGCTGTACCCGGCTCGGCTCATGACCGTCCCCGCCTCAATGACTTTTACGATCTGCGGATTTACCGGATCGGGCTTCGTGTCAAGCACGTGAATGCGCGATGAGCGCAGTCCCGGAACGATCAGGTAGCGTCGTTCCATATGAGGATGCGGAGAATACGGGCAAAGACAGGAGCTGCATGCGTTCCACCCAAAATGATGTAGCTCGTCCCCTGAACCGGGCATGTCCACACGAGCGATCATCCGGCCGTACGATTTCGATTCAGGGTTGACGTCCAGCGTCGCCATCCCGTCCGCTCCGCCGTTTCCGGCGGGATTTAAAAGAGCGACATAGGCCAGTTTTTCCGGTGGGGCTTCCATCGCCATCCTTGGCGAGGGATAAAAGGTTGGATCAGGTTGCCATCTCACTGCTCTGCTCCATTTCTTTATCCAGGATTGTCGGAGAATTGAACCGTTTTGTTGCGGCGTTGGCCGGCTGACACATTATCCTAACTCTCTTTTGAAGCACCGGAGTGAGGAGCAGACGAGAATTTTGTGAGAACCGGTCGGCGCTTATGGGGTCGGACGTCGGATAACGATCCGCAAAACGCGCTGCACTACCTAACTGATTGGCAGTGCTCTTGGGTATCGGCTATTTAGCCAACGCGCAGTACGCAAGCTGGTTCCAGCCCTCGGCATCGCTGCACCACGGGAGTGCTTCCAGTTATGGCCGAGCTTCGTAAATGATGTTGAAGGGCGTTTCCGCAGCTCGACGGAAATGACTGAACCCGGCCGCACTTACAACCTCCGCAATGCGCCTCTCACCGGCTTGGGCGCCTAAGCAAAGTCCGACTTCCTGAGATCGCGAGCAAGGCGTGCACAACAGCGTTGAGAAAGAATAATACATTCGCCCCACAGGATTCAGATTGTCTTTCAACCGGTCATGGGCAAATGGTTCAACTATCATCCACGTGCCGTCTTTGGTCAACGACTGCCGGACGTGCGTAGCTGCCCCGATCGGGTCGCCCATGTCATGCAAGCAATCGAAGACGGCCAC
Source organism: Bryobacteraceae bacterium (assembly GCA_035651215.1). GTDB lineage: Bacteria > Acidobacteriota > Terriglobia > Bryobacterales > Bryobacteraceae > Bog-105. Next base: position 117,374 of record DASRGE010000045.1, on the reverse strand, counting down.
CAAGTCGTAATTTTTGCCGGGAAAAGCTTTTGCTGTTGATACCTCGAACGTGACGCGATCGGCGAGATTGTTACGCGCAGCGGACTCGCACGCCGCCTCAATCGACTTCTCGTGATAGTCGAATCCGAAAAAGCGAGAGTTGGGGAATGCTTTTGCCATCAGCAGCGTGGAAGCCCCTTTCCCGCAGCCCACGTCGCCCACTCGCGCCCCCTTCTCCAGCTTCTCCTGAACATCGTGCAAGGCTGGAATCCATGCGCTCACAAGATTGGCGGCATAGGCCGGACGGAAGAACTTTTCACATCCATGAAAGACGCCGTCCACATGTTCATGCCAGCCCATGCCGGCGCCAGTGCGAAAGGATTCTGCGATCCGTGGAACCGCCTCGAGCGTGCCTAAAGCCAGTTCGAACGCTCCGGGCAGATAGGCGGGGCTATCTTCCGTTGCCAGCGTGAACGTTTGTTCTTCATTCAGGCTGAATTTATCGTTCAGCTCATCGTAGGTGATGTAACCTCCCGCGGATTGTGATGCCAGCCACTCGCGCAAATAGCGCTCGTCGGTCTTGGTCTTAGCGGCAAGCTGTGCCGGCGTCATGGGGCCGCTGGCTAAGGCTTTGTAGAGCCCCAATTTTTCTCCGATGACGACCATGCCGGTATGCACTGCGGCGCCGAGATCGGTCACGAATTGACCGATAAAGGCGTTCAGCTTGTTCATGTCAACGGCAGGAACTGTTGTTGTACTCATCTGATCCTCTTCCTTTTTTGTGGAAATCCTTTTTCGCTGCTTTGCGGACCCTCCGCTCTGGCCAGCAGATCGAAGGGTCTGCGATTCTTGGTTCGACGGTCGCGTTAGCTATTGCGTGGTTTGCCCGACGAACGACTGACACGAAACTTGGGGGTGCCAGTTGACGAATGCGCCTTTGGGATTCTCCTTCCAGGCCCAGACATGCAGAGTATAGAAGGCCTTGAGCCCAAAGCGATTCGGAGTGGGGAAGTAATGAAAGATCTGCCCCATAAGCTGCGGCGTCACGCCGGGATGGCCCGCGTCCCACGGGTCGGCGAGGACCAGATAATCGGCGCCGGTCAGCCGCAGGCCGCCGCCTGGTTTCGGCTCGTAGAGCACGATCTGCGGATGCATAGGGTCCACAACGCCGCTGCCCACCAGGGCGTCATTCAGGTAGTGGAGGCCCATTGCGCCAAAGTCGTCCCCGCTCACACAGCCGAATTCAAGGTGATACCCCTCGTTTTGCGCGACGTTCACATCCTGGAAGCGCTCGGTCGCCTGCCGAACCATTTTGATGAGTTCGCCCTGCCTGCTCTGTTGTTCCGGCGTCATTTCCTGTTGTTCTGTTGTTTGCTCGTGCGAGTGATTATCTTGCGCCAGGACTTTCATGCCGAACCCAATCACGGGCAGCGCCAAAACCACAAGCGTAAACAGTCGGTTTTTCATCGTTGTCTCCTTCTCTGAAAGGGAAGCCAGTGAGCTTCTCATCCTGGAAACAAGCCTGACGGATCTTCGGGGCCAAATCATGATGATCCGGTGAGGAAGTGATGAGAGTTGAGATTGTCGCGTCCGGAATCGCTTGGCAACAGATTTGCGCAACGACCCACGCGGAAACATTTGCGCCTGAATGGGCAAAGTCTTCACTGCCGCCCATCCAGAAGTTCACGTAGAACGTGGAAAGCGGGTGGCCGGACAAATGGAGTTCTGGCCTTGAAACAACTGCTGTGCTTTCGTCTCATGCTGTCCAGCCGGCGCAGTCTTCTTCGCTCGCGTTAGCAGTGTCAACGCATCAACCAGTGGCCCGGAAACCAGCAGCCAATCGTTGGACGAAAATGACATTCGCTACCAGCATGCGCGCAGGCACCTTCGCATCAGCCACGTTCAAACCAGCTAAGTCTCTGACCCCAGGCCAAATAAAGATTTTTAGACTTTCGTGACCGCCCCTTTTCCACACCCCCCGAATTTCGTTTCGCAAAATTCATACCGCCGGTGGTACCCGCTCAATCGCCGCCTGCCTTTGGTGCCAGTAGGGATACGCCAGGGTCGTCGCGGTCGCCTCATCCAGTTTCTTCACCTGCTCCGCGGTCAGGCTCCAGCCTGCCGCGCCCAGGTTGTCTTTCAACTGCTGCTCGTCCCGCGCCCCGATAATGACCGAAGCGATCGTCGGCCTCTGGAGAAGCCAATTGAGCGCTATTTGCGGCACCGACTTGCCCGTTTCTTTGGCGACCCCGTCCAGCGCGTCTACAACGCGATACAGATACTCCTCCGGTACCGGCGGCCCCGCCTCTGCCGTCTTCGGCAGCCGGCTCGTCTCCGGCCGCGGTTGGCCCCGCCGGATCTTGCCCGTCAGCCGTCCCCATCCCAGCGGGCTCCAAACCAGCGTCCCGATCTTCTGGTCAATCGCCAGCGGCATGAGTTCCCATTCGTAATCGCGCCCGACCAGCGAATAATACGCCTGATGCGCCGCATACCGCGGCCATCCATACCGCTCCGAGACCGCGATCGATTTCATCACGTGCCAGCCCGAAAAATTCGAGCAACCCACGTAACGCACCTTACCGCTCCGGACCAGCGTGTCCAGTGCGCTCAGCGTCTCCTCTACCGGTGCGATCGCGTCGAAGCCATGCATCTGATAAAGATCGATGTAGTCCGTGTTCAGCCGGCGCAGGCTCGCCTCGCACGCGCGAATCAGATGATGCCGGGAGTTGCCTAAATCGTTCGGCCCCGGCCCCGTGCGAAATGACGCTTTGGTTGCGATCAGCACGTCCGCCCTGCGTCCCGCAACCGCCTTCCCCAGAATTTCTTCAGAAAGCCCGTCCGAATACACGTCCGCGGTGTCGAACATGTTCACGCCTGCTTCCAGGCAGAGATCCACAAAACGCTTCGCTCCCGCGACATCGACATTCCCCCAGGCTTTGAAAAATTCGTTTCCGCCGCCGAATGTCGCCGTGCCCAGCGTCAATACGGGCACTTTTAATCCCGAATAACCAAGTTGCCGAAATTCCATATCTCTGTTGATTTTTCCACTCTCGGTTCGCTACACTTTTTTCAAGGCCACTCGGCAGTGGTCGTCTGTCCCTCCCGTCAGGACTCTTCGCACCGTAAGCGAAAAACAATTTCGTGACTACGAGGAGTCGAAGTGTCCTTTTCCGCTTTTCGAAAAGCTGGTAATCCATCTACGCTCTTAGCCGCATTCTTGTATTTCGATGTGAGCTTCATGGTGTGGGTCATCCTCGGCCCGCTCGGTCCCTTCATCGGAGAAGCATACAAACTGAATGCGGCCCAAGCCGGACTGCTTACCGCCGTTCCGTTACTCGGAGGCTCGTTCTTCCGCCCGATTCTCGGCTGGAGCACCGAACGCTTCGGCGGCCGCCGCACCGGCTTGGTGGGAATGGCCCTGACCCTCTTGCCTCTCTTGCTGGGCTGGAAGTTCGCCGATAGCTTTGGCGCATTTCTCGCACTTGGTCTGCTGCTGGGCGTTTCCGGTGCGAGCTTTGCTGCGGCGCTACCTCTTGCGAGCGGCTGGTATCCGCCCGAACATCAGGGCCTCGCGATGGGCATCGCCGGCGCAGGAAACTCCGGGACATTATTCGCTACCTTGTTTGCGCCGCGTCTCGCTCAGGCTTTCGGATGGCGCAGCGTGTTCGCCTTCGCCGCCGTCCCGATTCTTATCGTCTGGATATTGTTCTTCGCTCTCGCGAAAGATGCGCCGGGGACTCGAAAAATCAAGCAGTGGCGCGACTACGCTGCTGTGCTGCGAATTCCCGATGCGCTCTGGTTCTGCTTTCTCTATAGCCTGACCTTCGGTGGATTCGTCGGCCTCACCAGTTATCTCTCCATCTTCTTTCACGATCAATATCGGCTCACCAAGATTCAGGCCGGCGATTTCACCACTTTCGTTGTTGTGTTCGGCAGCTTTCTGCGGCCGGTCGGCGGCGTGTTTTCGGATCGCGTCGGCGGCCACCGCTTGCTGCTCTTCTTGCTTTCGGGAGTTGCCGTCGCGCTAGCGAGCATAGTAGCGCTACCTCCGGTCCTTTTCGCTGCCGCGCTACTAGCGGCTGCTATGGGAATGCTTGGGATGGGCAATGGTGCGGTGTTTCAATTGGTGCCGCAGCGCTTCCCGGATCGTGTCGGTATTCTGACCGGCATTGTCGGCGCGGCTGGCGGCTTTGGCGGATTCCTGTTGCCCTCGCTGCTGGGCTTCGTCAAACACCGAACCGGCTCATTCGGAATAGGCTTCGGAATTCTTTTCGCGTTCTTCTGCGCAGGCGTCTGCGCATTGGTGTGGTTGAAAAATTCTTGGGCTCGAACCTGGCCCGCCGATGCCGCGCAACGAGCGGGATTGATGCCCTCCGGTATCTATGCAACTGTCGATTAGCGAAACCCACTGCCCCTACTGCGCGCTACAGTGCGGCATGACTCTCGTCTCAGAGGGCGGCGAGACTAGCGTGCGGTCTCGCGATTTCCCCACCAATCGCGGAGGTCTCTGCCAGAAAGGCTGGACCTCCGCCGAATTGCTGTATCATCCGGAGCGCCTGCGAACGCCGCTGCTGCGTGCCAAGCGCAGGGATGCCTTGCAGCCCGTCTCCTGGGATGAAGCGCTCGACTACATCTCCACTCGCATCAAGAGCATCCAAGAACAGTTCGGCCGCGACGCGGTCGGCGTGTTCGGCGGTGGCGGTCTCACCAACGAAAAAGCCTATCTGCTCGGCAAATTCGCGCGGGTTGCCTTGCGCACTTCGCAAATCGATTACAACGGCCGTTTCTGCATGTCTTCCGCCGCCGCAGCGGCTATAAAGGCGTTCGGCATCGACCGCGGCCTTCCGTTCCCGCTCGCCGATATTCCTCATGCGAAAACAATTCTTCTGACTGGCAGCAACGCGGCCGAGACTATGCCGCCCGTCATGCAGTATTTCCATGCACAAGCGAAGAATGGCGGATCGCTCATTGTGGTTGATCCACGCAGAACCCCAACCGCCAGCGCCGCAACTCTGCATCTGCAAATCACACCCGGAACCGATATTGCTCTTGCCAACGGCCTTCTGTATCTCGCTATGAAAGAAGGTTATCTGGACGAGCGATTCATCCTGACTCGAACCACTGGGTTCGAGCAGGTGCGCGGCGTGGTCGCGCGCTACTGGCCCGATCGCGTCGAGCGCATTACTGGAATCCCGGAAAAGCAATTAGCGTACGCGGCCCGGCTTTTGGGAGAAGCACCGTCTGCCATGATCCTCACCGCGCGCGGTCCGGAGCAGCAGAGCAAAGGCGTCAACGCAGTTCTCAGCTTCATTAACCTCGCACTCGCACTAGGCAAAGCCGGACAACCCTACTGCGGATACGGATGTCTGACCGGGCAGGGAAATGGGCAGGGCGGGCGCGAACACGGCCAGAAGGCCGATCAACTGCCGGGCTACCGCAAACTCGACAATCCTGAGCATCGTGCCCATATCGCGAAAATCTGGAATATTCCCGAATCCGATCTTCCGCGCCCCGGCCGTTCCGCTTACGAAATGCTGGCGCACATTGGCGAAGGAGACGGCCTCCGCGCTCTGCTCGTCTTTGGATCGAATCTCGCAGTGTCTGCTCCGCGCGCGGGCTTCGTCCAGCAACGTCTCGAAGCGCTGGACTTGCTGGTAGTCTCCGACTTCTTTCTCTCCGAAACCGCGCAATTGGCCGATATCGTCCTACCCTGTACTCAGTGGGCCGAAGAGGAAGGAACGCTCACCAATCTCGAAGGACGAGTCCTGCACAGGCGACGCGCCGTGCCGCCGCCCGCTGATGTCCGTAGTGATCTCGAAATCATCGCGGAATTAGCAACACGCCTGGGCTGCCAAAGTGCGTTTCCCACGCAGCCGCAAGATGTCTTCGAGGAACTTCGCCGTGCTTCAGCGGGCGGCCCCGCCGATTACTCCGGCATTACTTATGAACGCATCGACCGTGAGCAGGGCGTCTTCTGGCCGTGTCCCAATGAAAATCATCCCGGTGCCTCGCGCCTGTTTCTGGATCGCTTCGCGACGCCGGACGGCCGGGCGCGCTTTCATCCTGTGCAGCATCTTCCCGCCGCTGAAGAACCGGATGCTGAGTATCCCTTATATCTGACAACTGGCCGCATCATGCAGCATTACCAATCGGGCGCGCAGACCCGGCGCGTCCCGCAGTTACAAGAAGCGGCGCCGGAGGCCTTTGTTGAAATACATCCGTCCATGGCGCGCTTCTATGGAATTTCGGATGGGGATCGCGTGCGCCTCAGCACACGGCGCGGAACCACGATTGCAAAAGCACGCCTGACACCCGCTATCCGCTTCGACACCTTATTCGTCCCGTTTCATTTCGCAGCGGACGGTAGAGCCAATCTACTCACCAACCCCGCTTTAGATCCCGTCTCGCGTATGCCTGAATTCAAAGTCTGCGCCGCGCAGATTCAACTGGAGATTTCCTGAATGCCAAGCAAACAAAACCTGGTCGTCATTGGTAACGGTATGGCAGGCGCTCGCGCTGTCGAGGAGATTCTGGCGCGCGGCGGACGCGACCTGTTCAACATCACCATGTTCGGCGATGAGCCATACGGCAACTACAACCGCATCCTGCTGTCGAACGTATTGAACGGATCGCAGGAAGAAAGCGAAATCTTTCTGAACCCGCTCGAATGGTACCGCGAGAACGGCATCATCCTGCACGTCGGCGTCTACGCCGAATCGATTCTGCGGCGTTCGAAGTGCGTTCTGGGATGCGACGGAACCATCGAGCCCTACGACAAGCTCATCGTCGCCACTGGTAGCCAGTCCTTTGTACCACCTTTGGAAGGGCTCACCCTCCCCGATGGCCGCTACAAGCCCGGAGTGTTTGTATTCCGCACGCTTGACGACTGTAGAGAGATCGCCGAATACGCCCGGGGCCGTGGCCGCGCGGCAGTTATCGGCGGAGGACTGCTGGGGCTCGAAGCTGCTCGCGGATTGCAGAACTTCGGAGTGAAAGTCGATGTCATTCAGTTCGCTCCGTATCTCATGAACCAGCAGCTTGATCCGCAAGCGGCTGCCATCCTGAAGACCATCATGGAGCGCATGGGCGTCGGCGTCTTACTGGGGAAGAACACCACCGCCGTCCTGGGGGAAGAGGCCGTTTCCGGTTTGCGCTTCGCCGATGACACGAGTCTTGGGTGCGACATGGTCGTCATCGCGGCGGGAATCAAGCCAAATGCCGAAATCGCCGCTCGCTGCGGTTTGAGCGTCCAGCGCGCCATCCTGGTCGACAATCAGATGCGCTCCATCGACGATCCGGAAATCTACGCTGTCGGCGAATGCGCGCAGCACCGCGGCAACGTCTACGGCCTGGTCGCTCCGTTGTGGGAGCAGGCCAAGGTGCTCGCCGATCACATCACCGGGCATAAGCCGGATGCGGCGTATCACGGCTCGAAGATCGCCACCAAACTCAAGGTGATGGGCGTAGAAGTAGCGGCCATGGGCATTACAGAGGCCGCCGATGAACGGGACGAGATCGTTCAGTTCACCGAACCGAAAAAAGGAACTTATAAAAAGCTGATCATCCGAGATGGACACTTGGCCGGAGCCATTCTTCTGGGCGATATCAGCAAAGCCGCTTACCTGATGCAGGCTTTCGACCGCGGCACGCCGTTGCCGGAGGATCGCCTATCGCTTCTGTTCGACATCGGCGCTCCTGCAAAACAAGTCACGGTCCAGGAGCTTCCGCCGGATGCCCAGATTTGCAACTGCAACGGCGTGAATAAAGCCGCCATTCTCGCCTGCGTGAACGGCGGATGCCACAGTCCAAAGGCCGTCATGGAAAAAACCCGCGCGGGCATGGGCTGCGGCTCCTGTAAAAGCATGGTCACCGAGATTGTCGAGTGGGCGTGCGACGGCAAACTGGAAGAAGATCCTTCGGTCCATTACTATGTGCCCGGTGTGCCGCTCACCAAACCGGACCTGATCAAGGCCTGCCGCGAACAAAATCTCAAATCCGTATCGGCTGTCTTCCAAGTTCTCGCCGGTGGCAAGGAAGATGCGGCCAGCAAACCGGGACTCGCTTCGCTTCTAAATACCATTTGGGCCGGAGAGTATGTGGACGAACGCGATGCCCGCTTCATCAACGACCGCGTGCACGCCAACATTCAAAAGGACGGAACGTTTTCCGTCATCCCGCAGATACCCGGCGGGGTGACGACTCCGGACCAGTTGCGGCGCATCGCCGATGCAGCCGAGAAGTACAACGCGCCCATGGTGAAATTGACCGGAGGCCAGCGCATCGACATTCTCGGCATCAAGAAAGAGGATCTTCCCAACATTTGGAGAGATCTGGACATGCCCTCCGGCTACGCTTACGCCAAGCGCTATCGCACCTGTAAGAGCTGTGTCGGAACCGATCTCTGTCGTTTTGGCGTAGGCGATAGTACCTCGCTCGCCATCAAAATCGAGCAGCATCTGCAGGGTATCGACGCGCCAGCCAAACTAAAATTGGCCACCGCCGGCTGTCCCCGCAACTGCTCGGAAGCCATGGTCAAAGACGTTGGAGCGGTCGCGGTCGAAGGCGGCCGCTGGGAAATCTATGTTGGCGGCGCAGCCGGATCGCACGTGCGCAAAGGCGACGTCCTTTGCGTCGTCGATAGCCACGAAGACGTCCTGAAATACACGGCCCGGTTCATTCAGTATTACCGCGAGAACGCAAAGTATCTCGAACGGACCTACGGTTTCGTCGAGCGCATCGGCATCGAAAAGATCCGCTCGGTCATAGTCGGCGATAGCGAAGGCATTGCCTCCCGGCTCGATGATGCCATCAATGAGTCCATAGCAGCCTATAAAGATCCATGGAAAGAAGCTTACAATCCAGTAACACCGAATCAATTCTCATCGCTGCTCCCGGTGCTGCAATGACAGTTGTCGCGCCGTTGAGCGCCATTCCGGCGGGCGAAGGACGCACGTTTCTCGTATCTGGCAAACGGATCGCCGTCTTCCGTACACGCTCGGATGAGGTCTTCGCGACTCAGGCGGACTGCCCGCACAAAGCCGGCCCGCTCGCCGACGGCCTGCTCGGTGGAACAACGCTGGTCTGCCCGCTGCATTCCTGGAAATGGGACCTTGCATCCGGAGAACCGCTGATGGCTTCTTGCCCGCTCGAAACTTACCCCGTTCATCTCGATTCTGAGGAGCGCATCGTGCTCACGCTCAATAGTGAATGAAGCCAGCGGCGACAATTGTTCGTATGTGCATTCATGTTTTCGCTTTTCGCTGGAGGCCGGGCGTAACAAAGGATCAGAAGCAGCGTGCGATTACGGAACTCCGGCAATTCCACGGGCAAATTCCGGGCCTGCTCGAAACCTGGGTGGGTGAGAACTTCTCACCGCGCGGCCAGGGCTACGAACTCGGCGGTGTGATGAAATTTGCCGATCGTGAGTCGCTCGATGCCTACGGCCCGCATCCCATCCACCAAGCGCTTCTGAGTTGGCTCAAGCCGCTGATCGAACCGATTGAGGTGGACTTCGTCGCGTAGTCACTCCCTCAGCAGCGCGGGCCAATTCACGACCACGTTGATGGGGCCGCCCACAGATTGTTGGACCACTCTCGGAATGAGAAAGCGGCCATCTTTCGTAACATCGTACGTATCCGTGCGGACCGGCCCTGTGCGGGGATTGAACAGAACCTTAGCAGCGCCCGCCTCGAAGCTACCACCTGAGCCGCTCTTCACTTGAACCGCTACCAGGTTCCCGTCCAGAGCAATGAAATAGAGCTCCTTCCCGTCCCGGCTCCAAACCGGTCGCGTTGCGCCATCCGTCGACACCTGCCACTTGCCGCCGGGTTTGGGGAAGGTCTGAACGAAGATCTCGTCACGCCCGGTCTCGTCGGAGTCATAAGCCATCCATCGCCCGCTCGGCGACAGCCTGGCATTGATCTCGTTGAAGCCATCGTTCAGATACGGAACCGATTTGCGCGCGCGGCCTGCTTGTTCCGGGGACAGCGGCAGCACCCAAATGGAAGACGTGCTGCCGGTATTTTCCTCGATGAGATACCGCCCGTCGCGAGACCAATCCATCGGCACCCTGATGCCGCTGAGAGCCCTGTCTAAAGCCTCTTCCTGGGCCATCCCGTTAACCGCTTTTTGATAAATTGCCGGCGTTTCCTCGCGGCCAGAACTAAAAGCAATGCGCTTGCCGTCGTAAGACCAAACAGGAAACAGATTCCGCTTTCCGTCGAACGTGAAACGAGACCGAGTGCCGCGTGCAAGGTCGTAAAGCCAGAGGTCGCCATCGAAGTGCGGGACCGCCACCGTGCTGCCGTCCGGGGAAATCGCCGGCGACGGATAGATACTGGGCTCTCCAACCGTGCCAAGAGCTTTCCCTTGCCGGTCGAACCATGTAAGCTGCAACGGGCTCGCGTTTCCCTCCCCATAGGCCAAAACGCCATTCGCCGAGATACTGAAAACCCGGACACTCTGGGCGATCATGGCCGGATCACCTTGCAACCGCCCACGAGAAGCGTCGAAGCCTTGGTCTACGAGCGTGAAATCGGGTCGCACAAACAGAATGTGGCCGGCTCCAGAGCCGGAACCTGCTGTATAAATCGCTTCGAGACCGGAGAGCAGCGGCTTTGATGGCTGTTCACGCTTCCCATCGAGTGATCCCAAATACACTTCCGGGCCGGAAACCTTACGCCCCATGTACAAAAATTGGCGGCCGTCCGGAAGGAACGAGGGATAAAAGAGGATGGACTGCCCACGGGAGTGATCCGCCTTAATTAGCACCGAAGGCGGTCCGCCTCCTGCAGCAACCTTCATCAAGCCGCCATAACTGCCGAACACAATGACACCGTCTCGGTTCCAAGAGCCTCCAAAAATGAAGGGAGCGTTGCAAATCACTTGTGGTGAGCCGCCGGAAATGTCCACTCTTTCCAGCTTGCCTCCAGCATGAAATGCGAGTGAGCGACCGTCCGGCGACCAGAAGGGATAGCTGAAACCTTCTGTTCCAGGCAACTGCCGCGACGTGAGCGAATCCAGATCGCGAATCCATATGTGAGAGTGTCCATCCTGCCCGATTGCTGTGAACGCCAGGTGTCTGCCATCAGGCGAAAGAGCCAACGTAGTTCCGAAGCTGGCCTTTTCCGGCAACGGGATTTGGAAGCGCATGGGCACTGCCGGAGCAGATGGCTTCTGCCGGAAGTGAACGAGAGCAAGCGCCAGGGCCGCTAACACCGCAACGCTTGTGATCGCCCAAGGAAAAATGCGGCGCGGTGCTGGTTTTGAAGCTGCCGCCTCCGGGGCACCTGCAAGAACTTCATCGAGCGAAATGCGTGCATCACCGATGTCGCGCAGGCGCTGCTTCGCGTCCTTCTGCAAACATCGCTTCAGCAGCACGCGAACGTGTATCGGCGTTGCGGCGGGAAGCAGTGACCAGTCCGGCTCATTCTTCAGAATGTTCGCCAGCGTCTCCGTTACCGTATCGCCGGCGAACGCCTTTTTGCCCGTCAGCATCTCAAAGAACACACACCCAAACGCCCAGATGTCGGCCCGGCGATCCACGGGCTTGCCCTTCACTTGTTCCGGTGCCATATAGGCCGCCGTGCCCAACAGAACCCCCGATCGGGTTGCCATCAGGCTCGCTGTCGGCGAGTCGCTGACGTTCGTTATCTCGGCCTCGCCCTGCACAGCTTTCGCGAGCCCAAAATCGAGGACCTTCACCGAGTCATCGCGCGAGATCTTGATGTTCGCGGGCTTCAGATCGCGATGCACCACGCCATGCTCGTGCGCATATTCGAGCGCATCGGCGATTTGCCGCGCAATGGGAATTGCTTCTTCCACTGGAATCGGACCGGAGGCGATGCGATCGGCAAGCGTCGGCCCTTCCGCCAGTTCCATCACTAGCGCACGTGTGCTGCCGGAATCGTCGAGTGCGTGGATCGCAGCAATGTGAGGATGACTCAGCGTCGCGAGGAGTTTCGCTTCACGCTCGAAGCGAGACATGCGCTCGCTGTCTCGCGCGAACGCCTCGGGTAGAACTTTGATCGCCACCTCGCGCCCGAGCTTCGAATCGCGCGCGCGAAACACTTCGCCCATTCCGCCCGCACCAATCGCTGAGAGGATTTCGTAGGGACCTAACCGAGACCCTACCGATACGGGCATGGTGAGGATTTTACATCAGAAATGATACGCCCATACAACGATGCTTAAAGCCAACTGTCCGCAAAAGCCATTCCACCGATGAGCCAGGCGAGAAACGCGTAGCTCAGCAGGAACACGGTAAAGGCCAATACTGCGAGAGGGGCTCGCCTGGCTCTGTACGCGAAATGACCGACTAACACAAGCTGCACCAATACAAAGATGCAAAAAGGAACCAGCGATGCATTGCCACGGAGCTGTCCGCGAAGCAATCCTGCGATCGCGACGTAGCATTCACTTGCGGCGAAAGAAGGAAAGAAGAGGGCCAGCGACGACCTTCGCTTGAGTAATCCCATAGCAGCTCCTGCAAGCAGGCCGAGCGTTCCTAAAAACGGAAAGAACGACAAAACTCCTGCCCGAAGCGGATGCAGACTCGCCTCGAAGTACCAGGCGGGCAAAGCAAGAAGTAGCCAAAGCCCGTTGCACATCTGGCGGTTCAACGATACAAAGAGTTCAACGTTCACATCGCACCACTTCTGCACGAGCCCGCTGGCATTTTCGTCCACGAAGCTTGGCGCTGGATTTGATTCGGGCCTGCAATCCAATCGCCCAGCAGATCCTGGCCGTTCTCAGCCAGCCTCCCCGCGAAATGGCGCGAACAACAAACACCGCTGAAAGCGCCCAGCTCGAGCTGAATATTGCCGTCTGGCTGCAATTGGACCTTCATCAACCGGCCATACACATTCGGCGTGGTCGCCAGCGGGTGCACACCTGGGGCAAAGCGCACGCGGCCCGGCACATAGATCGAATCCGACCAGCCGGTCAAGCCATCTGGGCTCTGCTCAGCAAGGTGAATACACGAGAGATCAGAGCCTACCAGGGAATCGTGTTCCCGCCAAGTGCCAACAACCGGGGCCACCACGTTCAGACTGGCGCCGGGCCGTCGAAGCGTAACAGCAGAGTCAAATTGCCCCCTATGTAAACGGCCTACCCAGGCTTGGTCTCGCTGCTCGAGATCCAAGTCCACAGCAAGTGAGTCTGGCATCCGTGCCGCAAAATGCAGCGTAAGCCGGCCGTGTTCGAATCGAACCGGCGCCGTATCGCTGGAATCCATGAAGTAGTTTGTATCGCCAAAACGAAGGGCGGCACCCCGTCTCTGAAAAACTCCTACCGAAAGATCCACCCAGGAATCCGGCGCGCCACTTGCCGCTAGAGGGTCCGTCGGTACGGTCGTCCTGAGTGTGAGGAGAATCCCGACTGCGCCTCCCCTGTTGTCGGAAGCCTCCCACAGACCGGAAAGGCTTTCGGGATGCAGCACGGGCATGCCGGCGTAAGGACTTGTTGGCTGGGAAGGAACCTGTTGAGCGAGAATTCCTCCGCCCAGTAGCAAACCCAGAACGAGTTTTTGGAGCATGCCCACTTCTCTGTTCTCTTTCTGACTCCGATCGACGGAGCAATGTTCCCGCGCCGGAATCCGCTCCAGAAAAATCCGAACGCCGCCACGCGAGAATTCACGCCTGCGGTGAAACGTATTTCACAGAGTTTTTATTCAGCAATACGTTTTCCCCGCAGTCCATGATTAACTTTCATAGAATTCTCTGCTGTAGCTTATTCCTCAGCACGCTCACGCTCTGTAGCCGTGCTCAAGGGCCAACTCCGCAACTCTGGTATTGGCATCACAGTAATCTCACAAACGATGCAGCTTTAGCCTCGAATGAGGCTCTGGTCGATCAGGCCGTCGCCGCGGGTTATACCGGCGTCGCTTTCTGGGACGATAGCTTCAATTACATAACAAACCCCATCTGGCCCACGGCAAACGTTAGCCGTCTGCAAAAGCTAATGCAGTACGCCGCCGGCAAAGGCATGAAGGTGTTGGGCCTTACTGCTCCCTACGGGCTCTCGAATCAAGCTCTTTCGAGCGACCCCAATATGGCCGAAGCGCAGCGCGTGATCGGCACGCAATACCAGGTCGATTCGACAGGCAGCCAGCTTCACATCGTGAGCAGTTTTCCCGGGTTACTGAACGGCGGCTTTGAAAGCGGCGCCGTCGACTGGTTCGATATGGGCGATGCGGGCGCCGGTGTGGATACCACTGTGTCGCACAGCGGCATTGCTTCCGGCCACATCGGCGCCGCTCCGTTCAACAGCCGTTTGCGGCAAGGATTTACCCTCAAGCCGTGGCGCCAATATCATTTGCGCCTCTGGCATAAAGCGCAGAATCTGGCCGGCGCGGTACAGCTTGCCATCTTCGACGCAAACGATTTCGACAAGGTCCGCCTCACCGCCGTCGTGACCACCGGCGGTTATCACGATTGGACACAGGTCGATTACACATTCAATAGCCAGAACACCACCCAAGCCTATCTATATCTGGGCATCTGGGGCGGACACTACGGCGACTTTTGGCTCGACGACGTTCAGTTGGAGGAGACGGGCTTGGTCTATGTCGCCCGCCGCGATGGCGCTCCCCTGACCATATACGATCCAAACAACCCCAGCACGGTTTTCCGCGAGGGAACCGATTACAACTACATCAGCGATCCGGAAATGGCGCCTTCCAGCTATGCGTTTCGCGATATCTGGCACGCGCCGCCCGTTGTCACGCTGCCTCCCGGAACTACTTTGCGGCCGGGCCAGATTGTCGCAATCGATTCGTATTCCGCCTTCGTGGAACCCGCCCAGACAGGCGTGTCTTTATGCCTTACGGCGAAGGGTGTCTTGAACTGGCAAACCCAGAATGCAAAAGCCGTCGCCGCGATTATGCCCACCGGCTCGGGACTCTTCATGCAGTACGACGAAATCCGCCAGATGGATTCCTGCCAGTCCTGCCGGGCCAAGAACATGACCCCTGGCCAATTGCTGGCCTGGAATGTCGGACAGTCGCTCGGAATCTACCAGTCAGTAATGCCCGGTGCGCCGCTGTATGTGTGGAGTGACATGTTCGATCCGTATGCCAACGCTCACGACAATTACTATTACGTCGAGGGCGATATTTCCGGCTCCTGGGCCGGGCTTCCTTCAACTGTCACTATCATGAACTGGAATCTGGGGAATCTCGCGAACTCGCTGAAATGGTTCTCCGGGCAAAATCCGGCGCAACCGGCTCCGCACCAGCAGATCATCGCCGGCTATTACGACAACGGCGATGGAACCGGTGCCGCCACATCCGAACTGGCGCAAGCCGCGGGAATTCCCGGCGTCCAGGGCCTGATGTATACCACCTGGTCCGGCGATTACTCGCAACTTCAGAACTTCGCCAACGCCGCGCGAGCGGGTTGGACGAATTATCTGAATAGCGTCGGCGTGAGTGCCGCGCTGAGCGTTCCCTCCGGCTGGGTGAACGTGATTTCGAAGAATAGCAACCTGTGCCTGGATGTCGTCTCTATTCCCGGTACCAATTACGGCAAGAACCCGGCAGCTTTGGTTCAGCAATACACGTGCTGGGGCGGCGATATGCAGAAATGGCAGTTCACACCGGTTGAAGGCGGCTACGAAATCACCAGTAAGAACAGCGGAATGCAACTGGATGTGATCGGCGGTCCGGGCGCGACGCAGGATGGAGTTCTGATCCAGCAATGGCCATACTGGGGTGGAACGAACCAGATCTGGAACGTAACGCCAACGCCGGACGGCTACTTCAGCATCTCGCCGCAAAACAGCGGTAAGTGTCTGGACGTGATCTATACGGCTTGGAACAACTGGGGACTCAATCCAGGCACGCTGGTCCAGCAGTGGGATTGCTGGAACGGGCCGAACCAGGAGTGGAAGATCGCTCCGGCTCGGTAGCTCGGACATTTGCCGGCCGGCTTGTGTGTTTACAGATGTCCATTGTGGGGCAGGCTCGCGCCCGCCCCACAAGCTAAATGCAATTACCTCGGGCTCGCTTATGCTTCTGCGTAACGCCGCAGAATCGTCGGCAAATTCTGGGAAAAGGCGGATCGCGCAATCACCATGTCGCACCCCTTTTCCTGGGCTGCCTGTTTCAAGTCCGCCTGAACGTGCGACACGTACCCGAGCAAGCTGATCTTGCTTGTCTCCTGATCGCTTTTCAATTTCGAGATCACATCCAACGGCTGAGCCCCGGTGTTGTTCAGATCCAGAATCATCACCGCGGGCTTATCTTTTGCCTGCGCCAGCGCGTCCTGCTCCGATTTCACAAATACCGCCTCCAGCCCCGCGCGCTTCGCTGCTTCCTGAATTTTGACCGTAAACATGAGGTCGCTCAACACCGCGACCACCTTCTTTTTCGTACTTGTCATTTACAATTCACTTACTAAATCCGGCGCCCCAAAAAGGAGCGGATGCCGTCTACAGGTGGGTTTAGCTTCATTTTACCGTGACACCTTCCCTTTGGCCGTATCATCAAAAGTGTCATGAGTGTCGTCGTCCAGCCGATGCCAGAGGTAAACCCTCTGCAGGACTCGCTGCGGTTTGCGCGCCGGGTCCCGCCTTGCGCCGTGGTGATTTTCGGGGCCAGCGGCGATCTATCCAGGAGAAAGCTCCTGCCCGCTCTCTACCGTCTGTTTTACGAGCGCCGCATTCCGCCGAACTTCGCAGTCATCGGAAGTTCCAGAACGCCCATGTCGGACGACCAGTTCCGGGAGCGCATGAAGGACTCCGTGTCCAAATTCCTGGAAGATGCGCCGTTTGATGAAGATGTCTGGCGCTCTTTTGCGCAGTCGCTTTTCTATGTTCCCGGGGATCTGAGCAACCCGGAATCCTATGAGGATATCCGGCGCAAACTGGATGAAGTCGAAAAATCGCACCAGACCGCCGGAAACGTCCTTTTTTATCTCTCAACCCAGCCCAGCCATTATGCCGAGGCGATTCAGGAATTGGGCGCGCACCATCTCAACCAAGGAAACGGCTGGCGGCGCGTGATCATCGAGAAGCCCTTCGGTCATGATCTGAAGAGCGCCCGCAAGCTGAATGACGATATCCACAAGGTATTCAGCGAATCGGAAGTCTACCGGATCGACCATTACCTCGGCAAAGAGACGGTTCAGAACATCCTGGCTTTCCGCTTCGGCAACGGCATCTTCGAGCCGTTGTGGAACCGCCGTTATGTCGATCATGTTCAGATTACGGCCGCGGAGTCGATCGGGGTTGAGGGGCGTGGCGCCTACTATCAGGAAGCCGGGGCCCTGCGCGACATGATTCAAAACCATTTGAGCCAGGTGATGGCGACGGTTGCGATGGAGCCGCCGACGGTTTTCGATGCAACCAACGTGCGGGATGAGCGCGCCAAGCTGCTGCGCGCCGTCCGCGTGATGAAGCCGGAAGATGTCCCCACGTATGCAGTGGCCGGGCAGTATGGTCCCGCAAAAGTGGGCGGGCAAGACATCCTGGGATTCCGGCAGGAGCCCAGCGTCGATCCCGATTCGCAGACCGATACCTACGCCGCGGTGACGTTCTTTATCGACAACTGGCGATGGGCCGGCGTTCCATTCTATATCCGCACCGGCAAACGCATGCCAAAGCGCGTCACCGATATTGCCATCCAATTTCATGCGCCTCCGCTCGGCCTGTTTACGCAGGAGACGAAAGCCGGCCCGCGTGAGGTACGCCCGAACTTGCTCGTGTTGCGGATCCAGCCCGAAGAGGGCATTTCGCTGCGATTCTTATCGAAGAGTCCGGGCAGCGGCATGCGTGTGCGGCCTGTTTCGATGGATTTCAACTACGGATCGAGTTTTGGCGAGCGCACGCCCACAGCGTACGAGACGCTGCTGGTCGACGCCATGGCCGGCGATCCGACGCTGTACACGCGCCAGGATATGGTGGACGCGAGCTGGCAGATTGTTGAGCCGATTCTCGATGTATGGGCGCACACGCGATTTAATTTCCCGAATTATCCGGCGGGTACCTGGGGCCCGAAGGAAGCCGATGAAATGCTTGCACGTCAGGGTCATGTTTGGAGGATTCCATGAGCAGCGCCGTCATCTCGCCTGCCCAGCCCGAGCAAATTCTGAAGGGCCTCGGCAAACTTTGGACGTCGCTGGGCGAAGAGGAAAAGCAGCACGGCAAGCCCACGGTGCTGCGGGCCTGCACCATGACGCTCATCGTCGCGACCGATGAGCCGGACGGAGATTTTTCCTCCGCGCAGACTATTTCGGAACTGATGCGCGAGCATCCCAGCCGGGGCATCGTTCTGGCCGTCTCGCCGGATGCTGAACAGGCTCTTCAAGCGCGCCTTTACGCCCAATGCTGGAAGCCGTTTGGCAAAGCACAGCAGATCTGCTGCGAGCAAATCGAGATCACCTGCCGCCCGGAAAGCTGGCCAAATGTGGGCCCGATTTTGATCGGACTCACTGCCGCGGATTTACCGGTCGTCTTTTGGTGCCGCCACAAAGCTGCCATACGTCCGTTCTCCACTTCCGATCAGAAAGCCGGCCTCGAAGCAGTGATGAGCATTGCCACCAAGACAATTGTCGACACGCGGGAAGAAGACCCTATTTCGGCGATGCGGCTGCTTGCGCACTGGAAGACACTCGGGCGGCCGTTTGGCGACCTGGAATGGACGCGTTTGACGCCCTGGCGTGAACCGATTGCCCATATATTCGATAGCTCCTGCGGCAATAATCCGCTGTCGAGTTTTCACACCATCGAAATTGCCCATACAGACGATCATCCCTGCGCTTCCGTCCTTTACGCGGCCGGTTGGTTGTCGGCGCCCTACAAGGCCAACGTGTCGTTCGTCAAAACGAAAGGATTCGGCCCGGGATTGCACCGCATTCGGCTGCGTTCGGATTCGGAGACGATCGAATTCGAGCGAACCAGTTCCGAAGGGATGACCCTTCGCAGCACGAACGGACGTGAGCGCAGCTACACTTATTCCGAGCCGACACTAACTGCGTTAATGACCGAAGAGCTGTCTGTGATCGGGCCGGACCCGGCGTTTATGGCGGCGTTCGATCGCGTCCAGGAGATGATGTAAACGATGGCATCCGGCTCAATCGAAGCAATGGGCACGCGGAATTGGCCCGAGCTGCGTATTCGCGAGACCGCTGAAGAAAGCGCGCGCGCCTGCGCGGATTATATTCTGGACGAACTGACAGCGGCGCTGCGGGAGCGGGGAATCGCGACGCTCGCGGTATCCGGAGGAAGCACGCCCAAGCCGATGTTTTCGGCCCTCGCCAAGGCGGACTTCGACTGGTCCCGGGTTCATTTCTTCTGGGTGGATGAACGCTGCGTGCCACCCACTGACGACCGCAGTAATTTCAAGCTGACGGACGAGACATTATTGTCTCCTGCCCACATCGCTGAGCAGAACATTCATCGCATTTGCGGGGAACTTTCGCCGGACGAAGCGGCCGCGCGCTACATCGCCGAAATTCAGGATTTCTTTGCCCTGAAAGAGGGCCAACTGCCGGTATTTGATATCGTTCATCGCGGCATGGGCGACGATGCTCACACCGCCAGCTTGTTTCCCGGCGAACCGTTGATTAAGAACGAAACCGATATTGCCGCGCACGTCTGGGTGGAAAAGTTGAAGATGGATCGAGTCACGCTCCTGCCCGGTGTCTTGCGCGCCGCCCGTCACACTGTTTTGCAGGTATCGGGTGAAGGCAAAACGGAAGCGCTGCGGAACGTGCTGATCGGAGAAGACGATCCGATGAACTATCCGTGCCAGATTGCCAGCCGGGATGCACGGGCGATCTGGTTTTTAGACAAAGGCGCTGCTACGCGGCTGTAGATTTGGCTCACGTCTTTTTCTCCGGACGTAAGCGAGCTCTTCCCCGATCCTGTTTTTACCACGGTCTACCATACGAGAGGATGAAGTCGCACATTTTTCCCGGAGGGCGCAATTGAAGGCTCTCGTAAAAGCTGAGAGCGCTCCAGGCCTCCGCCTGATTGACATACCCGAGCCGCAAATTGGCATTAACGACGTTCTCATTCGCGTCACGCACACCGGAATCTGCGGCACCGACCTGCACATCTACCAGTGGGATGAATGGGCGCGCGCCACCATTCCCGTACCGATGGCGATTGGTCATGAATTCGTCGGCGAAATTGTCGAGGTTGGTTCGAATGTCAACGACTTCCATCCCGGCGAAATCGTAAGCGGAGAAGGTCACGTCGTGTGTGGCCGCTGCCGCAACTGCCTGGCTGGCCGCCGTCACTTGTGCGCGCACACGCAGGGCGTGGGTGTGAACCGGCCTGGCGCATTCGCCGAGTACATCGCCCTCCCCATGAGCAACATCTGGCGCCACAGCCCGGATATCAATCGCGAAGTCGCCGCCATCTTCGATCCGTTTGGCAACGCTGTTCACACTGCCCTCTCGTTCCCGGTGCTCGGAGAAGACGTCCTGATTACAGGAGCCGGGCCAATTGGTCTGATGTGCATTCCGGTGGTGCGGCATGCCGGCGCGAGATATGTAGTGGTAACGGATCTCAATCCCTATCGGCTGGAATTGGCCGGCAAACTCGGCGCGACCCTGGCCGTCAACGCCGCCGAAATGTCCATCGCCGAAACCCAGAAGCGGCTGGGGATGCAGGAAGGGTTCGACGTCGGTTTGGAGATGTCCGGCAACCCGGCGGCTTTTCGCGACATGATCGCGAACATGAGCCATGGGGCCAGGATCGCCATGCTTGGCATCCCTAGCAAGGAAATGCCGGTCGACTGGCGTCAAATCATTTTCAATATGCTCACGATTAAGGGCATCTATGGCCGCGAAATGTATGAGACCTGGTACAAGATGACGGTTATGCTCGATTCCGGCCTGGACATTACACCCGTCATCACGCACCGTTTCGAATACAAAGATTTCGAGCAGGGCTTTGCCGTAATGCAATCGGGCAAGTCGGGTAAAGTGATCCTGGATTGGACTCACATAACAGAACCCCGACCTGGCGTGCAAGGCACGTCCGCTTTAGCGCGTGAGGGAGGGGCTTTTATTTCCAACAAGAGAAACACACCCATGTACGCCAACGTTCAGGCTTATTTGACCGGCAAAATCGGCGAGATCCAAAACGCCGGTCTTTTCAAACGGGAGCGCGTGATCCGCAGCCCGCAGCAAGCCGAGATCCGTGTCTCCGACGACAAGTCCGTCTTGAATCTCTGTGCTAACAACTATCTGGGCTTGGCGAATCATCCCAAGGTAGTCGAGGCCGCGCGGAAAGCCCTGGACGAATGGGGTTATGGTCTTGCGAGCGTCCGTTTTATTTGTGGCACGCAGGGCATTCACAAGAAGCTCGAAGCGCGTTTGAGTGAGTTCCTCGGTACTCAGGACACCATTCTCTATAGTTCCTGTTTCGATGCGAACGGCGGCCTTTTTGAGACGCTGCTCGATGACCAGGACGCGGTAATCTCCGATGAGCTGAACCACGCCAGCATCATCGATGGAATTCGTTTGTGCAAGGCCGCCCGGTTTCGTTATAAGAACAGCGACATGGCCGATCTCGAAGCCAAGCTGAAGGAGGCTTCCGGCGCGCGCCACCGCTTGATCGCGACTGACGGCGTTTTCTCCATGGACGGCTACATCGCAAATTTGCCGGCCATTTGCGATTTGGCGGATAAATACAGTGCGATGGTGATGGTGGACGACTCGCATGCGGTCGGCTTCATGGGCAAGACGGGGCGGGGAACTCACGAGCACCACAATGTGATGGGCCGCGTCGATATCCTCACCGGCACGCTCGGGAAAGCGCTGGGCGGCGCAAGCGGCGGATACACCAGCGGCCGCAAAGAAATTATCGAGCTACTGAGACAACGGTCGCGTCCTTATTTGTTTTCGAATTCCGTAGCTCCGCCGATTGTGGCTGCATCTATCGCCGTGCTGGATCTGCTGACAGAAAGCTCGGACTTGCGCAACCGGCTCTTCTCGAATACGCGGCTCTTTCGAGATCGGATGAGCAACAGCGGATTCACCATTCTTCCGGGCGAACATCCAATCGTTCCCGTCATGTTGGGCGATGCGGCGCTCGCTTCGCGTCTTGCCGATTTGTTGCTCCAGAAGGGCGTCTACGTGATCGGGTTTTCGTATCCAGTCGTTCCACAAGGCAAGGCGCGTATCCGCGTCCAAGTGTCCGCTGCGCACACGCCGGAAGAACTCGAATATGCAACCGAGCAGTTTGCCGCGGCCAAGCGCGAACTGGGAATCTAAGCGATGCTGCGAGTCGCTCTTCTCCTGCTTGCCTTGTACCCTGTGTATGCACAGGGCCCCCTACCCGATCACAAAGTTGTTTTGTTGTGGCCCAATGGCGCGCCGGCCGCGCAGGGCGATAAAGATGCCGACAAGCCCACGTTGACAGTGTTCCCCGCAACCGGTCCAAGCAAGACCACAACAGCGGTCATTATTTGCCCCGGCGGGAGTTACATGCACCTCGCCATGGCCCACGAAGGATACAAGCCGGCCGAATGGCTGAACAACCTTGGAATTACCGCGTTTGTGCTGAAGTATCGTCTCGGCCCGCGATATCACTACCCGGCGCAAATCTGGGACGGGCAGCGCGCCGTTCGTTACGTGCGGGCGCACGCGCCTGAATACGGAATCGATCCGGATCGCATCGGCATCTGGGGATTCTCCGCGGGCGGCCATCTCGCTTCCACCGTGGGAACACATTATGATAGCGGCGATCCGGATGCCGGCGATCCTGACAATCGGCCCAGCTCGCGGCCGGACTTCATGATTCTCGCCTACGCGGTCATCACGCTCGAAGGACCGCATGTCCATCTCGGTTCACGTGACAATTTGCTCGGTGAAAATCCCGATCCGGCGCTTGTGCGATTACTCTCCAATCAACTGCACGTGACTAGTCAGACTCCGCCCACGTTTCTCTTCGCAACGACGGAAGATCCCGTGGTGCCTGTGCAGAACAGCATCAACTTCTACACTGCTTTGCATAAGGGGGGCGTCCCGGTCGAAATGCACATTTACCAGAAAGGACGTCACGGCGTAGGCTTAGCGGAACACGATCCCATTCTGCATACCTGGACCGACCGCCTTGCGGACTGGTTAAAAATTCAAGGTTTGTGCCAGTAGCCGTACGCTCTCACCGCAATTGCCCTTCAATCTCTTTCAACCAATCCGGCCGCTTCAACACCTCGCGCGGCTTGCTTCCATCCGGCGGGCCGATGATCCCGTCCCGCTGCATCATATCCAGAATGCGCGCCGCGCGGCCGTAACCCAGACGCAAGCGCCTCTGCAGTGTAGAGGTCGAAGCCTTGCCCATTTCCACCACCACGCGCACGGCATCTTCGTACATCGGGTCTTGCTCGCCGTCGAATTCTTCGGACTCTTCCTCGTCCTCTCCATCCTCGGAAGGAGGAGCCATGAGGAAGCTCTCGTCGTATTCGGGTGTCGCCTGTTCCTTCCAGAACTCCACCACGCGGTTCGTTTCGGTCTCGGTGACGTACGCCCCATGCACACGCGTCAGGCGTGAGGAGCCCGGCGGCAGGAACAGCATGTCACCGCGTCCGAGCAGGTGTTCGGCGCCCATCGAATCGAGCACCGTTCGCGAATCGACGCGCGTCGCCACGCGGAAACTGATCCGTGACGGGAAGTTCGCTTTAATCAAGCCCGTGATCACGTCCACGCTGGGGCGTTGTGTCGCCAGCACCAGATGCATCCCGACCGCGCGCGCCATCTGCGCCAGGCGCGTAATGCACTCTTCCACGTTCGCCCGCTCCAGCATCATCAAATCGGCCAGCTCGTCGATCAGAATCAGCACGTACGGGAGCGGCTGCAAGGCCTCGTCTTCTTCGGGATTATCGAACAGACCGCGCGGCTCCTGCCGGAGTTGCGCCATCTTGCGGTTGTATTGATCTATGTTGCGGACGCCCTGCGCCGCCAGCAGCTTCAACCGGCGCTCCATTTCGAGCACCGCGTTGCGTAGCGCATTTGTCGCCTTCTTCGGCTCTGTAATAACCGGCGTCAGCAGATGAGGAATGCCTTCGTAAATTCCGAGCTCCACGCGCTTGGGGTCCACCATGATCATGCGAACCTCATCCGGCGTTGCCTTATAGAGGAACGACATAATCATCGCGTTCAACATGACGCTCTTGCCCGCGCCGGTGGCTCCGGCGATGAGCAGGTGCGGCATCGTTTCAAGCGATGCGACTTTGATCCGCCCGTTAATATCGCGGCCCAGTGCGATTGTCATTCGGGACGGCGATTCCTGAAACTCGGGCGATTCGAGAACCGCTCGAAAACTGATCACCTCGCGCTTCGTATTCGGCACTTCAATGCCGACCGTAGGCTTGCCGGGCAGACGCTCAATCAGCACCGATTCGGCTTGCAATCCAAGGCACAGGTCTTCCGTTAGCGTCGTGATCCGGCTGTACTTCACACCCGCTTCCGGCTTGTATTCGAACGTCGTCACCACCGGACCGGGGTTTATCTGTACCACCGAGCCGCGTACGTTGAACTCTTCCAGCTTCGATTTAATCCGCGCTGCGATGTCCTTCAATTCCTGGCTGTCATATCCGTTTCCAGGCGGGACTTCATTCAGCAGCTCGGTTCCGGGCAGCTTGTACACGCGCTTCCGCTTGCTGCGCGTGGGCTCCGGCGTGAACGGCTCTCGAAATGGCGGTTCCGGTTCCTGGGGCGGTTCGGGAGCAGATGTCCGAATGGGCTGATATTCCAGCGCCCGGATCGGAATCTCGTCGTCCTCCACTGGCTCTTCTTGCGAAGACTCCGGCTCCATATCGAACGGCGGAGTGTTGTCGGCGGGCTCTTCTGCAACCGCAGCCGGCACAGGAGCTGCTTCCTTGGCGCGTTTGGGAGTTGCGGCCGTTTGCGCTTTCCGGCGCGCTGTTCGTTCGGCAGCCTGGGCCTTCGCACGCTCAATCGCCTTCTTGCGCCGCACCTCCCGAGCCGCCTGCCATCTCGCCCAAATGGCCTGCCACTTCGCGATGGGGCCGCTCAACCAGCGCTGGAGTGTCGAAACTTCAAAGCTGGATGCGAAATACAGCGCGATAATCCCGGCCGCGACCGTGATAATGGCCGCACCGGCCACATCGAACCGCGAGAGCAGAAAATCCGCCATCACCATGCCGACAATTCCGCTGGGCCGGATCGATCCAGCAATCAACCAGGGGCGGGGAATTAGGCCGCACGCTGTCGAAACACAGAACCACAGCGCAAAGCTTCCGAACACTCGGAACCACGGGCTATGAATCGGGGACGATCGCACCCATTTCCAGCCCAGCGCCCAGATGTGAACCGGCAGCAGAAACACGCTGATCCCGAAGATCTGCAGCAGCAGATCGGCCCATTTCGCGCCGAAAAGCCCCAGCAGATTGTGGGTATGCGTAACCGCTGTTGCCGTGTCCCAGGACGGGTCGGCCGACGAGTAAGAGACCAGGCTCAGCGATACGGCCAGACCGAGCAGAAGCAGTAACAGCCCGACGGCTTCGTTGAGCCGCGTGTGCCGGGACGGAGAAAGAAACGTCATGCCCCGATGTGGAAGAAAAACGCCAGAGCGATCACTATTATGCCAAACACGATGCGGTACCACACGAAAACCGACAAGCTGTTGTGCCGCAAATACTTCAGAAAGCCCGCAATCACCACGATGCCAACCAGTGCGCTCACGATGATGCCCACCGGATACGCCATGCGCATGTCGGCCGGAATGCCGCCGTTCTTGTGCATCTCGTAGGCATCAGAAGCCGCCGCCGCGGCAATCGCCGGAGTCGATAACAGGAACGAGAAGCGCGCGGCCGTTTCCCGGTTCAGCTTGCGGATCCGCGCCGCCGTGATCGTGATGCCGCTGCGCGAAACTCCCGGAATAATCGCGAAAGCCTGCCCGATGCCGATGAAGATCGCATCGAACCAGCTCATCTGGTCCAGCTTGTGCTTGCGCTCGGCGAGGCGGTCCGCAACCGCCATAATCACGCCCACAATGATGAGCGAGGCCCCCATTACGTACAGATTCCGCCACGGACCTTCGGCGTACCCTTTCAGGAGCTTTCCCGCGATTCCCACCGGAATCGTCGCGATTACCAGAAACCAAAGGAGCGACCGGCTGTTTTCATCCGGATGTGATCCGCGATAGGAGAACCCTAACCCGTTGGCGATTACCTGCACCCAATCTCGGAAAAAGTAAATAATGACGGCCGCCAGCGTCCCGGCGTGCAGAGCGACGTCGAAATCCAGTCCCCGGTCGTTCCAATGTAAAAGCCGCGGAATAATGGCCAGATGGGCGGTGCTGCTGACCGGAAAGAACTCCGTCAGCCCTTGAACGATGGCAAGAATTACTGCCTGATAAAGCGGCATAATGAGGGTAAGTGAAATTTCTCCTTAGCTTTAAAGCCTTCGCTATCGTAGCGTATCGGCGGTTCTAGTCGATTCATGCGAGCTACGAAAATTGTCGTTACATTAGGTCCGTCAACTGACCCCGAAGGAATTCTCAGAAAAGTATTCGAATCGGGCGCCGATGTCTTCCGCTTGAACGCCTCCCACGGTACGCAGGAGGATCACGCCCGGCGCATCCAGGCCGTCCGCAGCCTGGCCGCCGAGATGGGCAAGCACGTCGGAATCCTGCTGGATTTGCAAGGCCCCAAGATCCGGCTGGGCAAATTCAAAAATGGTTCCACCTTTCTGCAAGACGGCGCCACTTTCACCATAACCACCGAACCGGTGGAAGGCGACGAGCAGATCGCTTCCACGAATTACTCCGAATTTGCCCGCGACGTGAAACCCGGTGATCCCGTCTTGCTGGCCGATGGCTCCGTGCAGCTCCGGGTGCTTTCCACCGACGGCGTTTCGGCCCAATGCCAAGTGATCTCCGGCGGCCCGATCAGCGACCGGAAAGGCATCAATCTGCCGGGTGTCAATATCAGCACCCCTTCGCTTTCGAAAAAAGACATCGCGGATGCTCACTTTGGCGTGGAGCAGGACGTCGACTTTTTCGCGCTGTCCTTCGTCCGGCAGGCGCGGGACATTCTTCGGCTCCGGCATCTTCTTGAAGAAGTGGATGCCAAGCAGCCGATCATCGCCAAAATCGAGAAGCCGGAGGGTTGGCAAAATCTCGATTCCATTCTCGACGAATGCGAGGGTGTGATGGTTGCCCGCGGCGATCTCGGCGTCGAAATGGCCATCGAAAAGGTTCCCGCCATTCAGAAATCGATCATCGAAAAGGCTCGCCACCGGGGCAAATTCGTGATCACCGCCACCCAAATGCTGGAGTCGATGATCGAATGTCCGATACCCACCCGCGCCGAGGTCAGCGATGTTGCGAACGCCATTTACGACGGCACTAGCGCGGTCATGCTTTCGGCCGAAACATCCGCGGGCCGGCATCCGGTGGAGTCGGTACGGGTGATGGCGCGGATCGCCTGCGAAACCGAGAACTCGCTGCAGTTCCGCGGCTTCCCGGACGTCTGGAGCAGCGAAGAATTGAAGAGCATCCCGGAAATTGTGGCCGACGCCGCTTACCATTCCGCGAAATGTGCCGGGGTGGTTGCCTTGGCAGTCGGAACCACCACCGGCGCCTCGGCGCGGCTGCTGGCCCGCTATCGGCCTCCCGTTCCAATCTACGCATTTACGGGCAGTGAGGCGGTTGCACGCCAGCTCTCGGTCATCTATGGCGTGAAAGCGATTCTCTTACCTGCGGCACAATCCACTGACCAGATGCTGCACGAAATGGAGCGGTTTCTGGTGGAAACGCACGCCGTCCGGCCGGGCGATAACATCGTCTTCGTTGCCGGACAGCCCGTTGGCCTGCGCGGTTCGACGAACATGCTCAAGCTGCACAAATGTACGACGCGCTCCTGATCGTCTCCTTCGGTGGGCCGGAAAAATCCGAGGACGTCCTTCCGTTCTTAGAAAACGTGACGCGCGGCCGGAATGTTCCGCACGAGCGGCTGCTCGAAGTCGCCGAACATTATTATCGTTTCGGCGGCAAGAGCCCCATCAACGATCAGTGCCGGGCGCTCATCGCGGCCTTGCGCGCGGAATTCGATAAAAACGGACCCCGACTGCCCATCTACTGGGGCAACCGGAACTGGCATCCGTTCCTGGCCGATACGCTCCGCCAGATGCGGGATGACGGCATCCGCGGCGCGGCGGCCTTCGTCACTTCTGCTTACAGTTCCTACTCCGGTTGCCGCCAATACCGCGAGAACATCGCCGCCGCCCAGGCGGAAGTCGGGCCGGGCGCTTCGGAGATCCACAAATTACCCGTTTTCTATAACCATCCAGGCTTCATCGAAGCTTCCGCGGACCGGGTCCGGGAGGCCCTCGCGCAATTTCGCAAAAACGAACCCAATTGGGTTCGTCTCGTAATTTCGGCCCACAGCATCCCGTGCTCCATGGCGGCGACCTGCGATTACGAAAAGCAGCTCCGCGAAACCTCGCGGCTGGTAGCCGAAGCGGTCGGGTTCCGCGAATGGGATCTGGTCTTTCAGAGCCGGAGCGGCCCTCCTGGGCAGCCCTGGCTCGGACCGGATATCTTGGACCACCTGAAGACTCTGCCCTCGCGCGACGTGCTCCTCGCGCCGCTTGGGTTCGTTTCGGATCATCTGGAGGTTCTCTACGATCTGGACGTCGAGGCGGCGGATCTTGCCCGTCAACTCGGAATCCGAATGGTCCGGGCTCAGACCGTCGGCACCCATCCGGCCTTCATCAGGATGATCCGGCAGTTGGTCCTGAATCCTAACGCCGGCGTTTGCCCGGCGGATTGCTGTCCT
Organism: Bryobacteraceae bacterium; assembly: GCA_035651215.1. Taxonomy (GTDB): domain Bacteria; phylum Acidobacteriota; class Terriglobia; order Bryobacterales; family Bryobacteraceae; genus Bog-105. Next base: position 88,642 of record DASRGE010000045.1, on the reverse strand, counting down.
GCTCCGCTGCGAGCCGGTAGACCTCCCGTTTCGGCAGCCCCATCCGTTTTGCAACAGCCTTGATCGCCTCCATCCGATCAAGCCCCTCTTCCTGAAGTCTGGCGATTTCGGCAAGCGGATCGGCTACGGCCGGCTTTTCTGTAGACCGGCCGATCACCAGCGTGATTTCGCCCCGGACCGCCCCGCGCTCTTCCAGTTGGGTTCGAATCGCACCCGCGGTTCCGCGCAGAAACTCTTCATGGATTTTAGTCAGCTCGCGGGCCAACACAACCGGTCGATCCGCCAGGATCTCTGCCATGTCCATCAAGCATTCAAGAATGCGGTGCGGGCTCTCGTAGCACACAACCGTGGCCTGCTCCAATGCGAGTTCCTGAAACATGCTCCGGCGCGCCGCCATCTTCGCAGGAACGAAGCCAAGAAACCGGAACTGATCCGTGGGCAGACCGGAAGCCGCCAGCGCCGCGAGCACTGCGGATGGACCGGGCACCGGCACAACCGGAAGTCCTCGCTCGATCGCGGCATGGACAACACGATATCCCGGATCCGAGACGAGCGGCGTTCCGGCATCGCTTACCAGCGCCACCGGCTCGCCACGCTCCAGGGCTTCGATCAATTCCTGTGCGCGGCTCGCTTCGTTGTGCTCGTGGTAGCTGACGAGCGGTTTGCGAATTTCGAAATGATCCAGCAGCTTGCGCGTCTGCCGCGTATCTTCGCACGCGATGAGCGCTGCTTCCTCCCGCAAAATACGAAGGGCCCGGAGAGTGATGTCTTCCAGATTTCCAATCGGCGTCGCGATCAGGTACAGGGTGGCGGCCAAGACAATAAGAAGTGTATCGTTGAGATGTTGCCAGAGCATCAGGTCGTAGAGGAGGCCCCCCTATATGTCCGCTGGAGTCCGGACCGCACAAACTATGCGCTTGAACTGAAGCTGGAGCTGGTCTCGAAGATCGCGCACGAGATTACCCAGGCCGAACGCATGGGCGTCGAGGTGGGCGGCGTGATGATCGGCGTCTTCTTGCAAGGCGATTCTCCGACGCTGCGCATCGATGAGATCGAAATTATCCGGCACAACCCGGAAGACGGCGCGATCTACATGCTGGCCCCAGGCCAGTACGAACGTTTTGCGCAAGTGCGCCAGACCGCTCGGAACCGCGGCAAAACGGCGGTTGGATTTTTCCGTACGCATTTGCGGCCTGGCCCGCTGCGGCCGTCCCTCGCCGACCGGACCTGGCTTGCGGACGAGTTCAAGCAGCCGGTCTACGCGATGCTGGTCATTCAAGCGCGCGAGCCCCACACAGCGGCATTTTTTCTTGCCACCCAAGGCCAGCTCTCGGTTCATCCTTCCGTCCGGGAGTTCCGGTTCAATGAAGCGGAATTTAAAGGTTTGCCCGAAATCCTGGCCGATGCGCGCGCGGAAGGCCGCGAGTCGGTCAGCGCCCGGGTTATCAAAGCGAGTTCTTACTCCTGGGTCCGCGTCGCGCTGATTGTCGTAATTGCCGCAGTCGCGCTCTGGGCTCTGGTATGGGGCGTGAGCCGCTGGTTGATGCCCGCCAGCGGAGTGAACCTGGCGATCGCCGCCAACGACCATACACTGCAGATCACCTGGAACCACAACGCCCGCGAGATCGCGCGCGCCACGGGAGCCGTGCTTCAAATTACCGACGGCCCCAGCCATAAAGAAGTGCGGCTCGGGCCGGATGAGTTGAAATTGGGTTCCGTCGAATACCAGCGGGCAACGCAGCATGTCGAAGTATCGATGACCCTTTCTACATCCGGCGCCGCGTCCCCAGTAGAATCGGCGCACTGGCCGCGCGGCGAATGATTCCGAATTCCTTTCGCTCCAGAGTGTAACGGCGCCTATGGGGAGATCGAAAGGAACTACGGTGCCGCACTGCCTTGGTGGTGAGTACTAAGGCTGGCTAAATCTCAGAATCCGCTAGGGATCTGAAACCGATGCGAAGCTCGAATATTTTTATTCCAACCGTTGTGACCGTTCACAACGAATTCAGGAACTCCACAATTGATGTTGGCTGTGGACTGGTCCGCAGATTGCGGAATTGCGCTCTGCACGATGCCATCGCCAGTCCCGACATCGTGAAGCAGAAAATCGCTGAGCGGATGAATTGTTTTTCCGCCTAGTCGCTCCGGAACTGTGTAGCGTCCGCCATGAATTCTTGCTCCCGCCGGCGCTGTTACAAAGGTGTCCACATGGCAGATGGCGCAACCAATTCTGCTAAAAATCCGCGAGCCAGTCTGGACGGACTTCGATCCGGCGAGCGCCCGATCGCGAGGGGGACATTCCGTTTCGCGAATAAACGCCGCGAGTTGATCAAGCGTGAGTCTCCGGTCATTCCAAGCCGCATTGCCAGAATTTGTTGGAGCCGGAGGATACAGATAATTGCCGGCTCCTAACTCCGTTCGGAGCGCATCGGCAACGGCAGAGAGCAGGCTGGCGTGCTGGCTCTTTCATCCAAACCTGCCGATTGCCGTTTTGCCCGGAGCTTCCAAAATGGACGCATACACAACCTGACCGGCAAGGCGTCCATTTGTGAGCTTGGATTGATTCTTGGCAACCCCGATGATGTCGCGATCTTCAATGGCTTCGATATAGCCGCCGCCGAGCAAGTTAATCGCTACACGCGCCTCCTGGATGCTTTCCACTTCACGCTGTTCCGTGTACTTGGGATCCGTGAAATGGGTATGGAGAACGCCACCGTTCGGCACACAAACAAACCTTCCGAGGCTGTCGCGGTGGCCAGCCCGCGCTACCGTTATGCGGCTGGAGCCGCCCATTATCGGAGAATTGTGGCACTCCGCGCAAGACGACGCGTTATAAGCCGGACCTAGCCCAGTGGATTGCGTGTAGATGATTTTGAAAGCGTCTAAGCCGCCAGCGTCTACTTCGGCAAGTAACGTCGTGCAAAGCCCTGCGGCTATCAAGATACCTGAAAACAATTGGGCCATGCTCATAACGCAACGTGGGTCAATTAGCAAAGGTGAGTTCCCGGATCACAAACGTGCTGGGAGGAGCACTTAACTAGCATTCTGTGATTTCAGGACCTCCCGCATTGCCCACCTAAGGACCGACTGACCAACAATGAGCATGCAACATATGCCGATCACAAGAGGCCCTTCTACCAGCCAAGGACGATATCTATGTGACGGGAATGTCCAAGATATATCACGTCGTCGCATCCAGGAGAAAATAAACAACAACCCTGTTACGATCGGAATCATTCCAGCCGAAGTTTTAAAAATGCGGCACTTAGCTTCTCTTGACCTCAGCTTGGCTAGAAGCAACCGTGGACCGAGATGCGCTTCCTGATAACGAACGGTCGACTTTCCATATGGATTGATCGGAATGACTAAAAGCCATAGACAGCGAGAAGAGGTCCGCCTATACCGGAAGCTAACAGTATCCACCCTTGCTCCACGCCGCTCGTCAAAAAGGTGATAAATATAGTTGCGAGAACCAGCGAAACACGAGTGGTCTTATCTTCCGCTATTTCATAGCTGAGCCGGGATAACCTAAAGAACGACCTTGTGAGCATCACACAACATCCGATCTAGTGCATTCAATAGATCGCCAAGATATCCACCGAGCCCGGCGCGCCAAACTCAACGGGCATTTAGTCATTGCACATCATGCGCAAGTCATCTATGCTGCCGACAATAGGCAATGAAGTCTTTCGCTGCGCTCCGGCGATTGTCGGGGACTGAAGCAGAGTGAAATACGCTCTCATAATACGCCTCGGCTTGTCTGTACTGCTTTAACCCCACACAGGCGTGCCCAAGCAACAGTATGATATCGGCACGCAATGCATCATTCCCGATGCCTTCGGATAACAGAGATTCGCACTCCTTCATCGATGACCGGTAGTCCCCCGCTTCATAATCACGCAACGCGATGGCGTATCTTAGAGATGCAAGATGCGCTTTGGCTAATTGGCGCGTTTCGATCGAAGGCGCGAATTTCACAATACTTTCGAAATTCTCGCGAGCATCATCAAACCACTTCAGTTCGACGTGGCACATGGCCAGCGACAACTTCCACGTAAAATAGTCCGGGTCATCTTCGGGGAGAGCCTGAAGCACTCGTAGATAAATGTGGGCCTCGGCACGATGCTCTTCCAGTTCACAGAGAACCTTCGCGAGCGATAGATTGAGACCTTTTGGGTAATAGCGATCCAAGCGAAGCTCGACATCGCCATCAACAATCTGCAATGCCCGCTCGAAGTGCGCTCTTGCGTCGCCCAGGAGACCGAGAGATTGTTCTATCAAACCGAGTTCGTGGTACATCCGGGGAGGCTGGCATCGCGGTTTGTCTCTCGCGTAATGGAGTGCGTCCTCAAGTGCACTCTTGGCTTCAGCGTCCTGACCAACCTGCCTAAGAAGCCCTCCGATTAGGCACAAAGGCTGTATCCGCTCACTTTCAGCTAGCGGTTGAGCCAATGCGCGGCGCGCCCAGTCGATAGCAAATTCGACCTGTCCCGAGAGGGCGCTGATCTGCGACGCCTTGAAGCATAGTGCGGCGAGTGTTTCAGAGTCGTATCTATGGTGCTCCTCCACAGCGCTCTGAACTATTGCCATGGCATGTGACGCAGCCTGAGCGGCTCGCGAGCGGTCTTCATGCCAGAGAACTTCAGCTATCAGGCCCTCTGCCCCAGCTTGCGCCAGAGTGCTCTCTGATGTTTGGGGTTCCTGGTCCAGTATCAGAAGAGCCTTCCCCGCGAGACTCAGGGCCTCGTCCTTTCTATCAGTGATACTAAGCAAAAACCCGGCTTGCTCGTGTAATAGTAGTCCCCGCTGAAGCGGTTGTAATTCCAAACTAGCGGCTTTCGTGAGAATCGCCAGGGTCGCCTCCCATCGGCCACTCAGATATAGGATGTCTGCAAGTTCGATGTAATGATTGACATCCTCTGAGCCGCCTAGAATAAGCTGCCCGAGACTCCGCTCCCGTTCAGAATTTCGTCGGCCATATTGAGGCGAGACGTCACCAGGAATCATCTATCACTTACATTGCATGCTGAGCCGCAGCCGCGAGCACAAACTGGACGCACTCGGCAACCACCGTATTCGCGCCCAGGATATCGCCTGTGATCCCGCCAATCCGGCGGTCGCAGATCCAGGCCACCAAAACCGTGACCAGCGCAACGGCGCCCCAGCAGATCGAACTCCGCTCCACTCCAAATAGAAATGGTAGCGGTATGCACGTCAAGGTCGCAATCGCCAGTTCTGTGCCGCCAATCCATTTGGCGACAGATCCGGTCCCGGCATCGCCGCTGCGGGCATACGGCTCCAGATAGCTCAGCAGAACAAGCGTCCACCTCCCGAGCGCCGGAGCGATAAACAAAATCCACAAGCCATGCCTGGTTCGCAGCAGCTCAGACAAGCAGGCCGCTTTGAGCAACAACACGAGGATCAGCGCCGCTGCTCCATACGACCCAATGGCGTGGTCGCGCATAATCCGCAGCACATCCTCCCGCGTGCGTCCCCCGCCGAAGCCATCCGCCATGTCAGCCAAGCCGTCCAGATGCAGCGCCCCGGTCAACACCGCGTCCAGCGCGAGCAGCAGAACCGCAACCACCAGCGCGGGCAGCCACCGCAACAGGAGCCAGGCCGCGCCTGCATATACGCATCCAAGCGCGAACCCCACGAACGGGAACCAGCGAGCCGATTTCGCCACCATCGCCGGCTCAGCGTCCATCGAAGCGCCCGCCGGAATACGGGTCAGAAACGAGACCGCCCCCAAAAGCCGCCGCATCAAGCGGAACTTTCCGATACACCTGCGGATTCGAATGTCGCCATGCGCCGGAAGGTCTCCGCCGCCGCGCGCACGATCGGAATCGCAAGCGCCGCCCCGGTTCCTTCGCCCAGTCGCATCTGCAACTGGAGCAACGGCCTCAGGCGTAGAGACTGAAAAAGAACGCGATGGCCCGGCTCGGTCGATTCGTGCGCCGCGATCAGGTAATCGCGAACCGCGGGATTCATCGATACCGCAATCGCCGCTGCGGCTGTGGAAATGAACCCGTCGATCAGCACAGCGCACCGGCTCCGCTCGGCCTCCATGCAGACGCCGCACATCGCGGCAATCTCTAGCCCGCCCAGCCGGGCCAGGAGATCCAGCGGCGTCTGAATATGAGGTCTATGTAAGGCGAGAGCTCGCCGGACGGCATCCACTTTGCACGGAATGCCCGCGCCATCGGCCGCGGTGCCTTTACCGCACACGGCAGCGGGGTCGGAGTCCGTCAAGGCCGCGCAAAGGGCGCTCGCAATCGTGGTGTTCCCGATGCCCATTTCACCGATCGCGAGCACTGTCGTCCCGTTGCGGATCGCGTTCTCGGCGCATTCCATTCCCACCCGCATGGCCGCCGAAGCCTCGCCGGCAGACATGGCCGGCTCGCGGCAGATATTCCTGGTGCTCGAAGCAACGCGGCGGATCAGTAACTTCGGATTCCGCGATGGCGATCCAATTACCCCAACATCGACGACGTGCAGCTCGGCATCCGCCACTCGCGCGATGGCGTTAATCGCGGCCCCGCCTCGCAAAAAGTTCTCCACCATCTGGCCGGTTACCGATTGAGGATAAGCATTCACGCCCTCCTCGCAGACTCCATGGTCTCCCGCAAAAACGAAGATAGCGGGATTCCGGACAACCGGTTCGAGCGTCTGCTGAATGGCGCAAAGCTGGTTGGCAATTTCTTCGAGCCGTCCCAGGCTTCCAGGTGGCTTCGTTAATTTGTTCTGCCTGTCCTGAGCGCGGCGGATCCACGCGTCAGCTTCACAAAGCGGCATAACGCTGCTCTCGCCTCATGAGCCAGAGAAAGAACGGGCCGCCCAGGATCGCGGTTACGGCTCCCACCGGCAGTTCTGCCTGCCCGAGCGCCGAGCGCGCCGCCGCATCCGCCAGCATCAGAAAACCCGCGCCCAGAAACAGGGAGCAGGGAAGAGCCAGCCGGACGTCTTGTCCGAAGAGCAGCCGCGCGATATGCGGAACGATGAGGCCCACGAAGCCGATGCTGCCGCCCACCGAAACAGTGACGCCGACCAGCAAAGAAGAAACAAGATACGTCGCCCGCTCACACCGGCGCACATTCACTCCCAGCGATGCGGCCGATTCCTCGTCCACGGCCAGCAACTGAAGATCGCGCGCGAGCAGCAGCAGCGCAATCCATCCGGGAGCCAGAAGCAGCAGCATCTGCCAGATAATCGAAAACCCCACCACGTCGAGCGTTCCAATCAGCCAGCGCAGGATCTGCAGAGATCGAGACTCGTCGATTGTGTATTGAATGGTCAGAACCGCGGCATTGGCGATCAGATTCACGACAATGCCGGCGAGCAGCAGCGACCCGGGCGCCGTCAGAATGCCGCTGTGCGCAAGGCGGTAGACGATGGCCATAGAAACCGCTGCGCCGAGGAAGGCAGCCAGAAAGACCACCGGCACTCCCACGATGCGAATGCCCCATCCCAGCGCTATGACGATGCTCGCGCCCAAGGCGCCGCCTCCGGATACGCCCAGTGTCAGCGGATCGGCGAGCGGATTTCGGAAAATGGCCTGTAGCGCTGCACCCACGGCGGCGAGGGTTGCGCCGATAATCCCGGCTAGCACGACACGGGGCAGGCGCAGCCGGAAGAATACCGAGCGGGCAATCTCGTCGTGCCCGAGCGTGAAGAGGTCGATCTTTTCGTAACCGGTCCAGAGGCCAACAAATGTGCAGACGCCCACAATAACGAGCAGAATGAGAATGGCGCGGATAAAGTGATGCTCGGCGGTCGAAGCCGCTTTCTCACGGCGGGCCAGCGCAACGCGCTCGACAATCACGAATGCAACTCCGACCAGACGCAGAGGTGTCCATCCACGCGGCGGCTCCGGATGAATGGATCGTCGTAAACATCGGCCAGAACGGAATCGCGCAGGACGTCTTCCGGCGGCCCGCCGGCTGCAATCGCTCCGCAGCGCATCGCAAACACAACATCGAAGCCGGAATCGAGCAGCATCAGGTCGTGCGTCACCATCACGGCCGTGAGTCCGGTCCGGTTTCTCAGGTCCATCAGAGTGCGGATCAACGCGGCGCGGTGCTTCAGATCGAGCGAAGCCGAAGGCTCGTCGAGCAACACGCATTCCGGCTCCTGGGCGAGCGCGCGGGCGACTGAGACAAGCTGGCGTTCGCCTCCCGATAGTTCTGTAATCCTGCGCTGGGCGAGGTGCGCCATCCCAACCGTTTCGAGCGCCTGCATCGCGATCTGCATGTCAGCCGCGTTTTCCAGGCGGAAAGGCGAGGCGTATGGCGTGCGTCCCGTCAAAACGACCTCAAGCGAAGTAAACGGGAAAGCGCGCGAGGACGTCTGCGGCACATAAGCAAGTTGTCGCGCAAGCTTCCGCCGGTCCTGCGTATGCAGAGGCGCGCCGCGATAAAACACCTGGCCTGTGCGGGGCCGGAGCAGGCCGGCCAGCAAACGGATCACGGTCGATTTTCCGCAGCCATTCGGGCCGATGACGGCTGCCATGGACCCGCGCTGCACTTCGAGCGAGACTGAGACAATGGTGGGCCGCTGCGGGGCGTACTCGAAGCATAGGCCTCGCGCGTCGACGAGTTTCAACGCTCCTCCTCTCCCGCCGCTTCGGGATGGATTATGCGCTCGAAGATCCGGGCTGTCCGGGTGACAAATTGCGAAGGATGCGGAAGGAAGGGATCGTCAGCCGGATAGACATGCTTCTCGCGCACGGCCCGCAGCTCCGGGAGATCGTTCCAGACATCCGCAAGATGCTCGCCCAGCGTCGTTTTTGAGCCGTGTACGAAATCGATGATGATATCGGGATCCAAGCGCAGAACAGCCTCTTTGCTTATCTTGCCGTAGCCGATGCGCTCCGCTCCTACCGCGGATTTTCCGCCTGCAATATCCACCAGATCCATTAAGTAACTGCCGGGTGTGGCGACATAGAGATCCGAAAGTGTTCCGGGCGTTCGGCTGACCACCAGCAACACGCTGGGGCGATCCAGCTTGGCGACCTTTGCGTGAATCGCGTCTAACGAGGCATGTGTCTGCTTGGCGAGAGCGCTCGCCTGATCCGGATGGCCCGTCGCCGACCCGATAATCCGGATCGCCGAAAATACGTCCGCAAGACTCTGCGCCGGCACGGCAACACGATGGATGTGAAACGCGGCGAGCTTATCGGCGATAAACGGCGCCTGAGCCTGCGTGAGCACGACCAGATCCGGCCGCAGCGCGACAATCTTTTCCACGTCGCTAGTCTGCCAACCGCCCACGCGAGGAAGTTTTGACACCTCCGGTGGATAGGAGCAATACTGCGATACTCCGACTACTTCGGGAAACGCGCCCACTCCATACAGGATCTCCGTCGTGCTGGGCGAGAGTGAGACAATACGCTTCGGCCCCCCGCACAGAACGCTCGCGGCAAGCAGGAACAAAAGCGGTAACCTGCTAAAACTCAAACTGTAATCCTCCGCGTGCCGTCAGCCCGGGCGTTCGGAACCCGCTCTCATAATAAGTTTGATCGAAGAGATTCTCGGCTCTTGCGAAGATGCGGATGCCCTTATCCTCACTTATAGGAATGCGGTAACTGCCGCCTAAACCGGCCCGCTTCAGCCCTGGAAAACGGAAAGCGCCGCTCGCAAAGCTGCTAAAAACCTGCGCTAGATAGTAATCCGTCGCCTCTAGCGTGAAATCGACGTAAGCCCTCTCTCCCAAACGCTGCACGGCGAAGGCCGCTAACTGATTTTGAGGAATCGCGAACGAGCGATAGACATTGGGAACCAGGGGAGTTCGCTCTCGCGCGTCCGTATACGTATATGATCCCGAGACCGTTAGCGACGGAGTAATCGCCCAATTTGTATTGAACTCTACCCCCCTCGCAAAACCGCCGCTTGTATTCAGATATCCCGTGAAGCGTCCGAACGGATCGGTAACTGGATTCAGCAGTCCGGAAAAGTCGAAGATAATCACCCGTTGTAAGTGCGTGTAAAAGTATGTTGCAGAAAGCCGGAGTTTCTCGTGCAGCAGAGATTGATCGATTCCGGCATCGGCTGAAATGGATTGCTCCGGCTTCAACAGCGGGTCGCCGTAAACCGAATAACCAAAGAAGGAATCGTATCCGGAGCCAAAACGCTCGTATAGGGAAGGAGCGCGGTAACCGCGTCCCGCGTGGGCCCGCAATTTGGTCCCGCTGCGCTTCACGAAATACGCCAGCGAACCATCGCCCGTGTAGGCGGCCGGCGGAGCCGCAAACGTCACAGTCTGATAAGGAGCATTCGCTGAGGGCGCGAATTGCGGCTTTTCCAGGTTGAAATACTGAGCGCGCGCCGAAACGGAAAGATACAGACGATCGGCAAGCAGCCGGACCTGGTCCTGCAGGAAAACAGCGTTGCTGCCTTGTGCCGCGTTTGTCGAGGAATCGGAGCCGGGCGATAACGCCGCGCTCGATCCATTTCCGTAACTCTCCTTCTCGTACTCATATCCGCCGGTGAGTAAGCTGTATCTCCCCGGTTGATAATTGGCCTGCGCGGTTACTGTCTGAATGCGGCCCGAATAAGTGGACAGGGTATTGCCAAAAGGTTGAAAGCCAGCGCCGGCGGGCCCGTTTCCATATCGCCGGAAGGAATCGACAACCTGATAGTTGATGGTGTAGCCTAATTTCGACGTGGGCTGGCCCAAAAGCGTGAGAGCCCCGGTTTCAAACCGCAGAGCTTCGGTGGAATCCGGGTCGTCCGTCGACGGTATGTAGGTGGCGTTTCGAGCTCCATTCACCAGAGGAATTGCCGCGGTAATTCCAGTTGGATAATCCGCGATAGCCACCGGCTCCGTGTTGAGCTTGGAGAAACTATCGGAACCGAGAAATCGCGCGACTAACTGCATGCCCGGCGTCAAACGGAACGCGACCCGTCCTTGGACGCTTGAGGTACGCGCCGGAGCATCGCCGCCGACTCCTTCCGTCACGTTGAGGTGCATGAGACCCGCGCTGTACTCAATTCGATCGCTTTTCGAGCCGCCGGAGATCAGGGCGGTGCCGCGCAACAGCCCTAACCCGCCGCCTTCCACTTGCACCGAACCGTGGGTCGGACCGCCGCCCTGATTCGTAATGACATTCACAACCCCGCCGATCGCATCGGTCCCATAAAGCGACGAACCCGACCCGCGTAGGATTTCGATACGGCTCGTGTCGGGCAGGAGAAAATCTTCGATGAAGCTGGACGCGTCGGCCTGCGTTCCGGAGGGATCGCGTAGACGCAGGCCGTCCACCAGCACCGCCGTATCTTCCGGCCGTAAACCGCGGAGATGGATATTGGTGAAAGCGCCGGGACCGCCGAGCTGTTCGATCCGGACGCCCGGCGTGAACCGGATGGCGTCTCCGAGCGCATAATCCTGACGCTCCTGAATTGCAGTATTGTCGACGATGCTGAGCGCCTTCGAAACCTGATCCACGGCCTGCGGCGTGCTCGCTGCGGTGACCGAAACCTGCTGCTGCACCGTGCTCACCGCCAGATGCAGATCGATTCTCGAATCGGCATCTGCGGAGATATGCACGTTCGTGGTGCGATATTCGGAAAAGCCTGCCGCGTGGGCTTCGATCAGGTAATCTCCTGCTTTGAGTTGATCGAAGCGGTATGATCCGCCCGTGCCCGTGACGGTTTTCAGTTCCGTGTCGCTGTTAGTCGCAAAGAGAGTAATGGCCGCGCCCTTCACCGCAAGCCCCTGGGGGTCGAGCACGGCGCCGGTGATGGAAGCAGCGAAAATCCCGGGGGTATAGAGAATTGCCAGCGCTGCGAATTTTAGGCGGGCGCGGTGCATTTGCAAAATCTCCCCGGCTTGATCTGGATTGCAATACCGCACGTGAGCAGATACACTTTCTCCGCCGCGCGAGCCACCTGCTGATTGATGAGACCTTGCAGGTCCCGAAACTGGCGCGCGAGCGGCGGTTCCGGAACAATGCCGGAGCCGACCTCATTCGTGACCGCGACAACCGTGCCGCGCCGCGCAGCCGTAATGAGCGCCTGCGCCTCACCACTGGCTTTACTCTCCATTGCGGCGAAAGGTTCCTCACGCCATTCGAGAAGCAGATTGTTCAACCAGAGCGTGAGGCAATCGATCAGAATAAAATCCGATTCGCCTGTGTGTGCTTCCACGGTGGCGGGAACCGCGACGGGCTCCTCTACGGTGCGCCAGCAGGGCTGCCTGGCCGCGCGATGTTTCGCGATGCGCTCGCGCATCTCATCGTCGATGGGAACGGCCGTCGCAATATAAACCGGGTGTGCGTGAGGCGGGCAAAGCGACTGAGCAAACGTGCTCTTTCCGCTACGGGCGCCGCCGGTAATGAGTGTCAGCATGAACGAGGAAACTGCGCCTCCGTACAAAAGTCGCAGATGTGTTCACGCTGAACAGCTCAGCCTTCACCAGCCGCCCTGCTGCGAGGCGTGGCACAAACTGCGATCCAAGGCAGGTCTCCTGGCTGACAGGTCATCGTGAGCCGGCCACCTTCCCATCCTTTTCCGGACAGTGGTCTATGAGCCGGCCACTCGCTGTTCACAGTGGCGCAACCGCGCGGGATTTTCACCCGCTTCCCTTTTCACCCGCTGCTTCAAAGCGGGCACCTTTGGACAGGGTTAGGGTAGCACAGGAGCAGGGAGGACGCTCCCTGCGACACCGCGCCTCGCCCTTACTCCTCCCGCAACGCCGTGACCGGCTCCAGCCGCGCCGCTCTTCTGGCAGGCAAAAGCGTCGCAATCCCCGCCGTAATCGCCAGCAGCACCGCAGCCGAGATCAGAATGAGCGGATCTTTCGCCTTCAACTCAAACAGCAGCGATTCGGCATATCGCGACAAGAGCAGGGAAGCAATCACACCCACCGCCAACCCAGCCGCAACCATGATGGCCGCGTCTTGGGCGACCAGCCGGTAGACGTTGCCGCGCGTAGCACCCAGCGCAAACCTGATCCCGATCTCGTTTCTCCGCCGCGCCACGATATAGGACATCACGCCATACAGACCTAACGCCGAAAGACACCCGGCCAATATCCCGAAAGCGAGCGAAAGATTGGCCATCAGCCGTTCTCGCAGGACAGACTGCCGGATTTGAACCGCAATCACGTGGAAGTCGACGAGCAGATTCGAGTTGACTTGCCTCGTTTCGCGTTGAACGGCAGATTCGAGCGAATCCAGTGACCCGCGCCCCCGGATCACAAACGTCCGGCCATTTCCGGGTTGGTCATCCTGAGCCATTGGGAAGAACGCGATGCTCGGCTCCGGCTCTCGAAGATCGTTGTACTTTGTAGTCCCCACCAAACCCACGATTTGATAGATATCGTCCGGTTTGCCCGCCAGCCCCTCCGCTCTAAACGTGCGTCCCACCGGATTCTTCCCCGCAAAGAAACGCTTCGCGAACGACTGATTCACCACCGCGACCTTCGGTGAGCCCAAAACATCGTGGCGATCGAAGTCTCGCCCGGCAAGTAGGGGCGTGCCTATCGTCGCGAAATAGCGCGGACCGGTACGGTTGAACCACGACTGCTTTCCACCCGTGCGAGCCGGGTCGGTATCGGCGTGCACGTTCTCATTCCAGCCGTAACCGCTGAAGGGCGAAAAGCGAACCGGAGCAGCCGAGATGACGCCGGGCAGGGAATCAAGGCGTTGGTCCAAGTCGTGGAACAGTACTTTCTTTCTCTCCGGGCTGTCCAAGCCGTTCACGGTAAAACTCGCCACTAGAAGGTTCCGCGCATCAAACCCCAGGTTCATCGCCAGCAGCTTCTGCAAACTTGTGCTGAACAGGAGCGCCGCTACCAAAAGAACCAGTGAGAGCGCAACCTGTGCCATCACCAATACGCGGCGAAGGCCGTTACGCTCACGCGTCGCGGTCGACGTACGAGCGCCGTGCATCGCGGCGGCAGGAGCTCCGCTGCTTGCCCGGACCGCCGGAGCCAAGCCGAAAAGAATGCAGGTGACGATCGCCAACCCCGCAAGGAATCCAAACACATGCCAGTTCAACCCTGTTGGCACAGCGATCGGATCGTTTGCCGTATTCAGAAACGCTACGAGCGCCCGGCTCAACACCTGCGCCAGGCACATTCCTACCGTTGCACCCGCTGCCGCGAGCAGAAGACTCTCGGTGAGAAGTTGCGTCACTAAGCGAGACCGGGAAGCTCCCACTGCCTGCCGTACTGCGATCTCGCGCTCGCGGGCGCTCGCGCGCGCCAGCAGAAGATTCGCAAGATTGGCGCAGGCAATCAGCAGGACCGCGCCGGTAATCGCCATCAGGATCCAAAGCGGGTCCTCGAACTCCGTTCGCAGCGCGGAAACGCCCGCGCTTGCGGAGATTACTTTGAATTTGTTCTTGAGATATCTTTTCGCGAAGTCGGGGCGGTACTCGGCCGGCACTGTATCTCGAAAAATCGTGGGCGATAGATTCTCCAAGTGCTTCGATGCTCGCTCCACGGACCAGCCGGGCTTTAATCGCGCAATCGGCGTGAGCCACCACGCCATCCTGTCGAACACGCGCCCCTTGCCGTCTTTCGCAAAAACGTTATCCGCGCACAGCGGGAGCGCTACATCGAAGCGTTGCCCCGGTTCGACACCGAAGAATGAAGCGGGTGTGATTCCTCCAATGCGGAACGAATGGCCATCCAGGTTGATGGTCCTGCCAATCGCGTCGAGATTTCCGCCGAGCGCGCGCTGCCAGAAACCATAGCTCAATAGCGCCGGGGCGGAAGAGCACACCGCTTTATCGTCCTTCTCCCCGGAAAAACCTCGTCCTGCAATCGGCGTTATGCCCAGAACATCCAGAAAATTAGTACTGACGAATAGGCCCTCGGCATATCGCGACCGTCCCCCCGCGCTCAGGTTGAACTGCGTCGGCCAGAATGTGAGCATTTGCGAAAAGGCGCGTTGTTGTTTTCGCAACTCCTGCATTTGCGCATACGTGAAAGCCTGCTCGCGTGAATAATACCCTCCCGCGGTAAAGAAATCGTGGTTGCCTCCCCGTACGATCGTTACCAGTTGCGACGGGTCCTTCACCGGCAGCCCGCGCAGGCGGATCGCATCCAGCAATTGAAAGATCGCTGTGTTCGCCCCGATGCCTAGCGCCAGCGAAAGAATCGCCACCGCCGCGAATCCGGGGTTCAACTTCAACTGCCGCAGCCCATAAGCAACATCGGCGCGTACGGTCTCCAGCCATCCCACAACGTCCATCTCTCGCGTCCTCTCTTTTTGAATCGAATAATTGCCCAACCGCAGCCGGGCCTGCCGCCAGGCCTCTTTCTCCGGCAGCCCTTCCTCAATCAGGCGATCCACCGTCTCGGCCAGGTGGAACTCCAATTCCCCATCGAGCTCTTCACTCAGCCGTTCCGCCCGAAATAAGTTCCGTAAACGCGCGTGCCAGGGCATGGTCGCCTTCCTCAAATTACGAATATCGGAGCACTCGCGCTACCCCGCGCGTCAGCCGCGCCCAGCTCTCCTGCTCCTCGGCTAACTGTTTTCGTCCTCGCGCCGTAATGGCATAAATCTTCGCCTTGCGTCCTTTCTCCGTGATCTCCCAGCTCGCCGAGATCCACCCGTCCTGCTCCATGCGATGCAATGCCGGGTAGAGCGAGCCTTCTTCCACTTGAACAACCGCGTCGGAGACGGAGTGTATGTGAGCGCATAGGCCGTACCCGTGCATCGGCCCGCGGGCCTCCAGGGTCCGCAGCACCAGCATCGTCAGCGTGCCTTGCAGTTTGTCATTCCGGCTTCTTGGCATATCTAGCTAGGTATAGCTTAGAGTGTACACCTAACCGCGCCGCGACCTGGCGTGCCAAGGCACGTCCGCTTTAGCGCGCTAGGGAGTATCCCATGGCTACTCGACGACACGCCGGAAGCGTAACTGACCCCGGATCGGAACCCTGAGCGTAAGCGAGGGGCCACAGCTTCGCGCGAGTCAGCCCAACAAATCGGGTTCTAGCCGTACAATCCACTGATACAACGGCTGGAACTGGAACCACCCGGAAGCGTGCGCGCCCATCACTTCGCGAGTGTGAAGCGCTGTCTCATGCGGAATCTTGATCGGTGATCCCACTTGTTCGGCGAGGAGCTGGGCTTGGCAACTGCGCTCCATCGTGATAAACCACCAGGCCGCTTCGTCCACCGTATGCCCGACGGTAAGCAACCCGTGATTTTGAAGGATGGCTGCTTTGTGCGCCCCAAGCGTAGCCGCGATGCGGTCGGCTTCAGCCGTTTCGGAGACCAATCCACCATACGATCCGAAGAGGCAATGGTCTTCGTAGAAGGCGCAGGCGTCCTGCGTGATCGGATCAAGCAAGCGGCCCAGCGTGGACCACGTCTTTCCATACAGCGAGTGGGCGTGCGCCGCGCCAACTACATCGGGACGGGCGGCATGGATGCGCGAATGAATAGCGAATGCGGCGCGGTTCACAAGGCGATTGCCTGACACGACCTCGCCGTTTTCGTTCACCAGGATGAGATCCGAAACCCGGATGTGGGCGAAGTGCATGCCGAACGGATTGACCCAGAAATGATCCGTTCGTTCCGGATCGCGCGCGGTTATATGTCCCGCGACCCCTTCGTCAAACCCGAACCGTGCGAAAAGGCGAAAGGCGCCGGCCAGGCGCTCCTTCCGATGTTGGCGTTCCTCCGCGATCGTAGCGAATACCGGCGGAGCTGGCATCGTGATGTTTTGCTGGACGATGGTAGTTGCCATGGTGGTTGATAGTTTACATCCGCTTTCCGCAGACCTGGGCAACGCCCGTTTTCCGCGGTCACCAGGCGGCCTGTTTGCGGAGAAACCGCTATGATCGGAAGTATGACCGTGCACGTGACGGAAGCTGAACTTGCTGGCGATGTTCGCGCCGTATTAGCTAAGGTCCGCCAAGGCGTGGAAGTGGTGATCGAGCAAGACAATCGTCCGGTTGCCGTTCTTAAACCTCCTCAAGTGAAAGGTTGGAGAATTTCTGAGGTCATCGCCGCCCTGGAAGCTAGTGGAGCAAACGCGGTTGTCGATGAGGACTTTGCGCGGGATGTTGAAACAGGGATTAACGCCCACCGTGAACCATGGAATCCACCGTCCTGGGAGTAGTTCTCGATTCCAGTGTTTTAATCGGCGCTGAACGTGCGAAGCTCAAAACGCCAGAAGTTATTAAGACGAGCCGGTCTTCCATTGGAGACCTGCCCATCGTCATCAGCGCTTTGACCCTGGCGGAACTGGGCCATGCCATCTATCGGGCGCAAACTCCTGAGCGCAGCCAGCAACGGCGGCGTTTCCTGGATGAGCTCAAATCGCAAATCCCAATCCATCCGGTGACTGACGCCATAGCGGAGATCATCGCGCGGATCGATGGCGAGCAAGCTGCGAAAGGGATTAATCTTCCGCTCGATGATCTCATTATCGGAGCCTGCGCACTGGAGCTTGGGTATGCCATCGGCACGAGCAATGTCCGAGATTTTAGCCGGATTCCCGGACTGGACATCATTCAACTCTGAACAGCCTGCGGGTGCAACCAACGCCGCCGGTAGTAAATATACAACTAGTCAACAGAGCAACTGCCCGCCTCCAGACACTTCGCAGACCCCGGCAAACCGGTCGCTGATCCCGTGCCGGTATAATTGCCAGAACCGGAATGCCTAAGATGTCGCGCGCTGCGCAGGCAGCCGCTCCAGTCCAGGATCAGTTTCACGCCGCGCTCGCCGCTCTCATCGAGCAGGTCAAACTCGATCGCTCCATCCTGGCTGCCATTCTCTGTGGCAGCCTCTCGCACGACACCGTCTGGTCGAAATCCGACATCGATCTGCTGCTCGTCACCATCGATGAGAAAAAGACCGCGAGCGACAGTCTCTGCCTGTATGCGAATGGCATCAACGTGCACGCCATCCTCATGCCGCGAGCCGAGTTTCGCAAGACCGCGGAAGGCGCCATTCGTAACTCCTTCGCGCATTCCCTGCTGGCCAAGGGCCGTCTGCTCTACACCCACGATGCAACCATCGCGGCCTTATGCGAGCGCCTGCAAACACTCGGCGAGCGAGATACTCAGTTGCAATTACTCACCGCCGCGATCCACGCGCTGCCTTCCATCTACAAGGCGCGCAAGTGGCTCGTCACACGCGGTGATCTGGCCTATACGGCGCTATGGATTCTATACGCGGCCAATGCGCTCGCGAAAATCGAAGTGCTCGAAGCCGGCTTGCTCGCCGATCGCGAAGTACTTCCACGTGCGCTCGAACTGAATCCGCCGTTTTTCCAGCTTGTGTACACCGGCGTCCTTAACGCCAAGAAGACGCGCTCATCCGTGGAAGCGGCGCTTTCTGCCATCGATGAATATTTGCGAAAACGCGCCGGCCGCATCTTCGCCCCAATCATTGAACATTTGAAGGAGGTAGGCGAGGCGCGCTCAGCCACGGAAATCGAAGATCACTTTCAGCGCAATTTCGGAATCTCAGGCGTAACCGGAGCCTGCGAATACCTGTCCGATCTGGGAATCATCGGCAAAGCTCCGCTCCCTGTTCGTCTGACCCGCGCGAGCAACATTGATGTGAACGAACTCGCTTTCTTCTGCGGAACCGAAGGGCTCGATGCCTGGTAACACCCGGCCGCCTGCCGTCAAAGCCGCTCCGCGCACCACCATCGCGGTGCAAGGCGCCCGCGTCCATAACCTCAAGAATGTGTCGCTCGAATTGCCGCGCGATCGCTTAATCGTCGTCACCGGGCTCTCGGGCTCCGGCAAATCCAGTCTCGCCTTCGACACCATTTATGCCGAAGGCCAACGTCGGTACATGGAGTCTCTGTCCACCTACGCCAAGCGTTTCGTTTCTCAGGTCGCCAAGCCCGACGTCGATTTCGTTTACGGGCTTTCGCCGGTCATCTCCATCGAGCAGAAAACCACCGCCAGCAATCCCCGCTCCACTGTCGGCACCATGACCGACATCGCCAGTTATCTGAATCTGCTATTCGCGACCATTGCCGAACCGCACTGCCCGCGCACTGGCGAGCACGTCGCGAGCCGCACTCCGAATCAAATCCTCGAAGCCATTCTGTCGCTCCCCGAAGGCGCGGAAATTGAACTGCGCGCGCCGGTCTTCCCGGTCTACGGCGAGGAGTTGTCTTTCGTCTTTACCGAAGTTCGGAAGATGGGCTGCCGCCAGTTGATCGTCGGCGGCAAACGCGTTGACCTTTCCGAAGAACTCTCGCTTGATGAATCGCAGGCCGTCGACATGGATGCCATCGTCGATCGTGTCGTCGTAGGTGCAAAGCATGAGAAAGCCATCAAGGCTGCTATCGCCGCCACCCTGCTGGTCGGCGACGGGCTGATGCAGATTCAGGTACGCAAAGGCGCTTCGGACACGGAAGCCCGCCGCTTTTACAAAAACCTCTGCAGCCCCACCCACCACTTCGTCTACGGCGGCATCGAGCCCGAGTACTTCATGTTCAACAACCCGGAGAGTGCCTGCCGCACCTGCGGCGGCCTGGGCGTGCACAAGATCACTCATCCGGAACTGCTCGTGCCCGACCCGAAGCGCAGTATTCGCGGCGGCTGCTTCGTCAAGGAGGCATTTCGGTACAACCCGGAAACGTGGGACGGTCGCATCATGTACACGCTCTCCCAGGTGCTTCCGTTTTCGCTCGATACGCCCTGGGAGAATCTGCCCGAACCCGTCCGCCACGCCGTCCTCTACGGCCTCGAAGGACGCAAGTTGCGCACGGTCGCGCCCCCTGAAGCGAAGGGAAAGCGCGAGGATTGGGACCGCCATGAAGTCGGCTTCGGCGGAATTGCGCGGCGCATTGAACGGCACTACCGCCGCTATCGCCAGCGCGGCGAAGCCAGTTCCGGCATGGAAGAGTGGCTCGACAAAGTCATGGTCGAGCGCACCTGCCCCGATTGCCGTGGCGCGCGTCTCCGCGCGACGCGCCTGCTTTTTACCATCTCGGGTAAAACCATTTACGATGTAGGCGCGCTGAATTTCGATGAGCTATACGCCTTTCTCGGTAGCCTCAAGCCCGCCGGCCGGGGCGCTGATGCCGGCCGCCAGGTAATTGCCGAAATCCGCCGCCGCGTGGAACTGCTGCTCGGCATCGGCCTCGACTATCTCAACCTGAACCGGCGCTCCGCCACGCTGTCCGGAGGGGAGTCGCAGCGCATCCGCCTCTCCACTCAAATCGGCTCTGGGCTTATGGGCATGCTTTATGTGCTCGACGAGCCCAGTATCGGCCTGCACCCGAAAGACAACGTCAAGATGATTGCCACGCTCAAAAGCCTGCGCGACATCGGCAACACCGTGATCGTTGTCGAGCACGACGAAGATACCATCCGGGCCGCCGATCACATCGTCGAAATGGGGCCGGGCCCCGGCATCCACGGCGGCCGGGTTGTCGTGCAAGGCACGCTGGAGAACATTCTCAAGTGCAAAGCTTCCCCCACCGGCCAGTTCCTGTCGGGTAGACGCAAGATCCAAACACCGTCAAAGCGCCGCAACGGTAACGGCAAGGTCCTCATCGTGCGCGGCGCCCGCGAAAACAATCTCAAGTCGGTCGATGTCGCGTTCCCGCTAGGCAGGCTCATCGCAATCACCGGCGCATCGGGCTCCGGCAAGAGCACACTCGTCAACGAGGTTCTCTATAAGGCTCTCTGGAAGCGGCTCGTCGATACGCGCACCTTGCCGGGCGACCACGATGGCATCGAAGGTGCCGCTCACGTGCACAAGGTCGTTAATATCGATCAGTCGCCCATCGGTCGGAACAGCCGCTCCAATCCCGCCACGTATATCGGTTTCTACGATACAATCCGCGAACTCTTCTCCCATACCCCAGTCTCCCGCGAGCGAGGATATTCGCCCGGCCGCTTCAGCTTTAACGTGAAAGGCGGCCGCTGCGAAGAGTGCCAGGGCGAAGGCGTTATCGCGACGCAACTCTATTTCATGCCGGATGTGGAAGTGATGTGCGCCGTCTGCAAAGGCGCGCGCTTCAGCGCCGAAACACTCGATGTCACGCTCCGCGGAAAGACCATTACCGACATTCTGAACATGCCCGTCGAAGAGGGCGTTTCTTTCTTTGCCGGCGAACCCGCCATCAGCAAGAAAATCGAGGTGCTAAACGACCTCGGCCTGGGCTATCTCACCTTGGGGCAATCGGCCACCACCCTCTCCGGCGGCGAGGCGCAGCGGATCAAGATTGCGGCCGAGCTTTCGAAACTGCAGAGGTCGAAGCACACCGTCTACATCCTCGATGAGCCCACCACCGGCCTGCATCTCGCCGATGTCGAACGGCTGCTCCGTTGTCTCGATCGCTTGGTGGATGCCGGCCACACCGTCATCGTGATCGAGCATCATCTCGATGTCATCAAGACTGCCGATCATGTCATCGATCTCGGCCCCGAGGGTGGTCATGCCGGCGGCGAAATTGTCGCAACCGGCGCGCCCGAGGAGATCGCCGCCTGCAAAGCCTCCTACACGGGCCGCTACCTGCGCGATCGCCTGCGCTAACACAGCTCAATTTCTTTGCAAGCCGCGAAGATTCCACGTGGCGCGGACTCTCAGCCTGCGGCTTCGCTGCTCTGTACTACTACAGTTCAAATTCTGCTCAATCTGCGCAGATTTCACGTGGGGTAGCCAATCCTTGCTGCCGTCGCCACCGCACTGTGGGGCGGGCGCAAGCCTGCGCTGGGCGCGAGCCCAGCTATTACCGCCGACGGATTGCCGCCGATGACAGGCGTGCCAACCAGTTGGGGCGCCGCTAAAACAACTTCGAAGCGCTTCCCGGAATCACACCCGTGGAGGATAGCTGTGACTTGACCACGGCATTTTTGCTATCCAGCGTCCATTCCTCTAAATCGCCGCTCGATCGCCAACTGAATCGGACGGTCGAAGCGGTCTGGAACCAGTACGCGGGCTCTCCGCCGCGCGGTGGATCGGTAGCTTTTTTGGGTGCTACGGTAGATCGCAGCGCGCGGCCGTCACCCAGCACGAAAACGAACGATCTGTCACCCCCATAGGTCACGCTCCACCATCCAGGCAGAGATTTTGCGGCCGCCGGATCGATCGCGTCTCCCGCGGAGAAATGGACCAATGTGTAGGTGAAACCCTGAGATCGTCCGAGATCCCAATCGTCATCTTCGCTGCCCGCTTCTCCTTTGAACCGGCAAAACGTGTGGCAGGTAATGCCGCCGTCGCCAACATACATAGCGCTGTGGGTGTAGCCAAAAGAAGTCGCGCTGTTGTTGAAATAAGCGATCAGGTCGCCCGGCTGGAGGATTTTTAGGTTGACCAGCCTCTCTGCCGAAGTGGCGCTACACTTCTCGATCAACGTCTTGGTGTTAGGAAGACTCTGTAGACCATTGATCAGGCCTTGAACGCCGAACTGCGTGTCAATCCTGGCCCCGCCCTTGATAAAACATTGCGACAGGTAGTGAGCGCAATCATCCAGCTCATGAAATGTCACAAAAGGCTTGTCCGGTTGGGGTGGCGGACCCTTCTTCCGAAAGATCCCTCGCTCCGATTTTCCATCCCCAGGATCACGAACGAACAGGGCATCCCAATCCTTCTCCGGAGCGTGCTTTTCGGCGCGCAGACTTGCCAATCGGGCATGCTCCTCTTCCAGACCAATCAAGCCGTCTTCACAAGGCTTTGTCCAGTTTGCCTTTGCGAAATCAATTGCTTTCGAACGATCGTAGGACATGCATATCCCCTATTCACACATGCGTAAAAGGGAAAAGTTTTTTGCACTCGGCTTTCACGTGGCGCGGGGAACTTGTTTGATTCTTCGTATATCGTGCGCGGCTTGTGTTACGCCGCTCTCCGAGCACCCCGCCCCTGCGGAGGGCGATCCGGGCGTCTGGCAAACACTCGGCCTCAACAAGGCGTCTTCAACTATGGATGACTACCGCCCGGTGCCGCACTTTGCCCTCGGCTAGACGGCCGAGCACGAGATTGATCTCATCGAGCGGATAGATTTCGAGCTGAGGCTTGACCTTGCCGGTGGCTACCAGCCCCAGCACGTCCACCAGATCGGCGGGATTGTTATGCGCCGACCCTATGATGGAGGTCTGCTTGAACAACATTTGAACCGGATCGCCTTGAATAGGCTCGCTACTGACAGCCGTTGTAACCAGACGGCCGCCCGGGCGTAGTCCCTCTACCGCTTGACTGTTCTGTTTCATGGAAGGAGAGAACGACAGCACTGCATCCACCCCGCCCATCTCCGTGAGTTCTTGGCCTACGTGATTCTTTACGACAAGTACGTGGTCGGCTCCCATCGCTTTAGCATCTTGCTGCTTATCTGGCGAGTTGGTAATCGCCACAACTTCGTGGCCCATCGCCTTGGCCACTTGCAGAGCCAGATGACCCAAACCGCCAATTCCAATGACTGCGATGCGATCGCCCGGTTGGGGCCTCGCCGCGCGGTACGCGCTCATGGCGGAAAAGCCTCCACAGAAAACCGGGGCCGCCGCTTCCCACGCGAGCCCGTCCGGTAACAACGTGCACCCCTCGGCTTCTGCAATCATGTATTCCGCGTAGCCGCCGCCGTTTGTGATCCAGGTCTTCGGTTCAGCGCAGAATTTTGGCTGTTTGATCTGACAATATCGGCAGCGTCCGCAGCCTGCCTGAAACCACGACACTCCCACCCGATCGCCAACATTCGGGAAGCGGACGCCTGGGCCGGTCGCATCGATTACTCCCGCAGGCTCGTGACCAGGAACAAGCGGTAGCGGAACAGGAAGTTCCCCGTGCCAAACGTGCACGTCAGTGCCACAGACCCCCGTTGCATGAAGGCGAATTCGAACCTGCCCTGGACCGGTTGGGGGTCGGGAATATTTTTTTCCGCCAGGGGCTCTCTGATCCTCGTCATCATCATGGCTCTCATCGTCTTCGCCTCTCCGGATCGGATCTACGATCTGCGATTTTTAGTCAGGCGCTTATTATATCCGGCCTCCTCTCCGATACCCCGCCGCCTGAATCCCATACAACTCCGCATATTGCCCGTGCTTCGCCATCAGTTCTTCATGCGTGCCCGCCTCCACTAGCCGCGCTCCATCCAGAACCACAATCAGATCCGCCATCCGCACCGTGGAGAACCGGTGCGAAACCAGAATCGTCACGCGGCCATTCGTAGTCCGCTCACCGCGCGCAGCCGCAGCATACCGCTCGAATAGCGCGTGTTCCGTCTCCGCGTCGAGCGCCGCGGTCGGTTCGTCCAGAACCAGCAGCAACGGCTCGTCCCGCATAAACCCGCGCGCCAGCGCCAGCTTCTGCCATTGCCCGAAAGATAAATCGACTCCGCTGGGCCAGGTCGGCCCAAGTTGCGTATCGAGCCCGAACTGCAACCGCGCCACCACATCGCCGGCCCCGGCGCGCTCGACAGCCCCCACCACTGCGGGCTCTTCATCCAGACGCGAAAGGTCGCCCACGCCCACGCTGTGCCTTGCGACAAATTCAAACCGGAAGAAATCCTGAAACGCGCCCGCCAGCCGCGCCCGCCACTCGCCTGCCGGTAGCCGTGCGAGCGGCGTATCGTCCACAAAAATGGCTCCCGACGTCGGCTCATACAACTTCGCGAGCAGCTTCACAAGGGTCGACTTGCCCGCCCCGTTCTCCCCCACAATCGCCACCACGGCGCCGGCCGGCAATGCAAGAGACACATCGTCTAAAACCACTCGCGACGTGCCCGGATACGCAAACGACACATGTTCGAGTCGAATGCCGTTGCGGATCGCCGCCGGAACCGGCAGATCGCCCGATGCTGCAACCGCAGCGGCGTAATCTTCCAGCCACGCTAGCCTTCGCGAACCGTCCGACCAGAATCCGCGCAGGAATCCAACCTCACCCACCGTTGCGCCGATGTAGGCGGATAACCGTGCGCCTGCCGCCAGCACCAGCAAAACCTGTGCGGGCGTCCCACGCATTCCCGACGACACGAAGACCACCGCGCCCACATAGGCGCAGCCGAAAATCGCCCACGCGAGCGCGTGCCACCACGCCGATCCCCACCGCGCGGACCACACCGGCCCGTACCACTTCTGCCACGCCGCCCGGCGTTCGCGGATCAATCGCTCTCCGATCCCGGTCACTCGCACTTCTTTGCCGGGAGCCGCCGTCGTGGCCAGGTTGAACAGGTGGCGCGATAATCGGTTCGCTTGCGCCCCCCGCTCCTGCGCCGTTCGCTCCACCACCGGCCGCCACGAAGATGTCCACACCGTCGGAATCGCAAACACGGCCAGCAGCAGAAGCGCTGGATGGATCGAAGCCAGAAGTGCCATCGTGACCGCGAGCCGCAGAATCCATCCGAGCGTGGAAAACAGCGACATATACATGTGGTCGAGCACGAAGACCTGATTCCGCAGCATCGAGAGCCGGTCCAGATATTCCGGCCGCTCCTGATGAGCCACTGTTGCAATCGATGCCTGCAGTTGCGCAACATGCGACTCCAACGCGATCGTCACTTTATCCCGGAACCGGCGTTGAAACCGCGTGCTCGCCGTTCGCAGAAACCAGGTCCCAGCCGCCGATACCCCCAGCCCGATCGCCGCGCCGGCCACCAGGCCTGGTCTGTGCCGGACCACGCCCGCGCCCAGCAGCGCCAGCCACAATGCCAGCAGCGCATCGGGCAGCGCAGCGGCTTGCGAAAGAACTAGAGACCCGATCATCAGTCGTCGCTCGTGCCGGTAGCCCAGCTTGCAGAGCCGCCACATGGAGGAAAGCGTGGGCGGCAGCGGCTCAATCGCGTGATCAGAGGACGTCATACGTGACTCCTTCCTCTTCGGCATCGGTGAATCGCTGCGCCTGGAGATCGAACATCGTCCGGTACCGCCCGCCCAGCGCCATCAATTCGTCATGCGTGCCCAACTCCGCAACACGTCCGTGTTCGAGTACGCAGATCCGGTCGGCATGCCGTACCGTCGAGAAGCGATGCGAGATCAGGATCGTTGTGCAATGCCGTGTGGCCGTCAGCAGCCGGTCGAAAATCTCCGCCTCCCCTCGCACGTCGAGCTGCGCGGTCGGCTCGTCTAGCAACACCAACCCGGCGCCTGACCGCACCGAGGCAATCGCCCTCGCCAGCGCCACCCGTTGCCATTGCCCTCCCGACAAATCGGTCCCTCCCGTATAACCGCGCGCCAGCACCGTATCCAACCCGGCCAGGTTTGCCGCGCCGGCCGATTCCAGCGCCGCGCAAACCATGTCGTCCGGAGCGCCACGCGGAGCCACGTTGTCTCGCATCGGCAGCTCGAACCGGATGAAATCCTGGAACACCGCCGTGATTCGCGATCGCCACGACGCGAGATCGAATTCGCGCATATCCACACCGTCAATTTCAATCGCGCCCGATTGCGGATCGTACAAGCGGCACAACAGCTTCGCAATCGTCGTCTTTCCGGCGCCGTTCTGCCCCACAATCGCCAGAGAGGAACCCGCCGGGACGGTCAGATCGAAATGCTCCAGCACAGGCGCGCCACCCGGATACGCGAACGTCACGTCCCGCAAGCGAACTTCGCGGCTCGGCTTTCCTTCCGCGGATTGATTGCCCATAGGCAGTTCTCCGCCACGCTGCATCGCATCTCCCAGCCGGAGCACGGCATCGACCGGGGCCGATGCTCCATCCAGTGCCCAACTGAATCCGCCGAAGGCAATCATCGATACGCCGATGGCGCTCTGCGCAAACGTAACGGCCGCCCCAAGACTGATGTGGGCGTTGGCGGCAGCGCTCGCGATCGACCAGAACACCAGAACGTTCGCCGCTACCACCAGCAGCATGCTCCAGATTACCGGGCGTTCTCTCAACCGGGTCGCCGCGTACTGCAACTCGTGCAGTTGCGTACGCCTTTCTCGAAACCGTTGAATCACCCAACTGCTCAAGCCGAACAATCGCAATTCCTTACTGGCCGGCGGATCCACTGCCAGCCGGTACGTATAGTCCGCATCCCGCTGCGCGCCGCGCACCTCCTCGGTGTTGCGGTCGCGCCAGACCGCGGATTCGCGTAACAGCCAGTGGGTGGCCAGCCACGCGCCGGCAAGCACCAGCGGCGCCCACCAGCTATACCCAAACAAAATCGCTGCGCACGCAATCCCGCCAATCATCTCCACCAATCCATTCGCGATGAAATCCATGGAGATTGACAAAGGCGGGCCGGTCATCCCCAGATCGAAATCGCGCGCCACGGTCAAATCGCTCGTGAGCGCAGGATCTTCGAGGTGTCCGATTCCGGGCGGTCGGACGCAGGCTTCCGTGAGCCGGTCATAGAGCCATGCGGCGGTGCGGTCTCCCAGATTATTCCCCGCCGCCTGATGAATGGGGCTGAGCACTTGCAGCAAAACAAAAATCGCGCCCACCAGCGCCAGCGAACTCGCGAGCGCCTGGCCGGACTTCACATCCCCGACCAGCAGACCCATGGCCACGGCAAACGCCGCCGGCAAAACCCCGCGCAGCAGCAGTCCCGCCCACCACGCCGCCGCCAGCCCCGCGCTCGCCTTCGGCAAAACGCTAAAGAACTTCCACTCTTTCCGCTCCGTTATCCCCATGTGCGCTCTCTCTTTGTACTACGAGTGGTGGGCAGCCAATAACAAAACGGGGCTGCCTTTCAAGCAGCCCCGCTCATGAGAAAACTAAATGACTCTGTGCTCGTTTACGATGACTTTGTCTGGTGGTCAAACCAGTTGTCCACTTCGTGCCACCATCCGTCGATCTTACTAACTGCGGCGCTATGGTTCTGGCCGATATTCTGCGAATAGGAATCGATCGTCTTACTAAGGTTCCTGGCATCGTCCGCGTGCCGCGCTGGATTTCCGGCAGCAAACGTATTCAGGTCCTTCGCCGCTTCCTTCAAAGCCGCCCCGGTTTCCTTCACGTGCCCGTCCTGAAGCGCGGATTCGGCGATTCCGAGGTTTTCCCGCGCCGCGAGAAGCGGAAAGTTCGCCTGTTCGGTTTCCATCACCAGATCGGTCTCCACCGCGGCCAGCGAATCCGAAGCAGCTTGGGTGTTGCCGTTGTTCAGCGCTGCCTTAGCTGCGTCCAAACGGGTTTTGGCTTTATCCAGATCCAGCCCCATAAATGTGAACTCTCCCGATGCCTGGTCCACCGTCACCGGAGTGTAGGATTTCGTCGTAGACTTGGCGTTCGGTTGCTGCTTCCCTTTTCGGGCCGCCGCCACCGGGCCGAGCGTGGAAGTTTCGTCGAATTCCGTGTACAGCGGCACAACCATCGGTAGCCCTTTCGATTTGGCGAGCGACGCAAGCTGATCTCGATTCGCTAAAGCCTGGTTGATATGCTTCAACGCCGCCGCCTTGTCCTTGTTTTGAATCGCGTGCCTCGCCTGATCGGTATGTTGCAGCAAGCGAATGGCAAGCTGATTCATCTGTTTGGCGGGATTATTTGTCGCGTGAGACGGCGCCTTGGATTCCGTGGAGTGAGCAGCGCTCGTATTCTGAGGCGCCGCGTTGAGTACGGGAGTGACCATCGTCATCTGGCAAGCCAGATACACAGCTCCCGCCATGTAAGTTACTTTCATAGTTGATTTCTCCTGCTGGCTGGCTAGCTGGCCAAAGACTGGTACCATCCCCTTAGACGCAAGCGCCACCCGGTTGTTAGTCCTGTCACCCCGTGTTCTGTGTACGGCTAGCCTTGATTTCAAATGGCTTGGTTCCGGTTGCCCGAAGTTCGTCAGGCTTTGGCCTGCAACGGGTTTTCAGCAGCTTCGTTATGCCGGAAGAGTGAAGCGGAAGGTTGATCCCGGTCCTGAATTGGTACCATTCACAGCTCTTTCAAACTTTTATTTCGTTCCAAATCAAACAGATCGAAGACACTGGGCAGTTACAAACAAACACCCGTCGGGTAGGCTTCAGGCAGTCTCTTTTTTTTATAGACGGTAAAAACTCAATTTTCGGCCAATTTGCTAGAAATCGATCGACGAAAGTATCTCCGAAGGCTTCCGATTGAAGGCCCGGCAGATCGCTAACAGGCTTTCAATGCTCGGAAGATTCGCGCCGCGCTCGATGGAACTGATCTGAGACACGCTCAGTTTTGTGACCGCCGCCAGATCTTTCAGCGACCAATCGCGCTCTACGCGCAGCAGCTTGATGCGATGGCCCAATCGTTCTCGCAAACGGTCCTGTGGCGCGCGGCCCAAACTGAATTGCTGGATTGCGTTCTGGAGTATCTGCCGAAGCTGCGCCAGCGAAAACGGCTTTGCCAGATAATCGAACACCTTCAGCTTGAAAGTGGCGCGCATGTTTTCAAGCGACGGATATCCGGTGACGACGATGATGCACAAGTCCGGCCAGCGGGCGAGCAAACGTTCCACCACCTGCTCTCCCGTAACTGCGCCCATCTTCATGTCGAGCAGCACAATGTCCGGCAAGCGGGATTCTGCGGATGCGAACAGTTCGTCCGCAGTGGCGAACGTGCGCACCGCATACATTCCCTCATCCCGCAGCAAGTCTTCGATGTAGTTGCGGAAATCGACATCGTCGTCGAGAACGGCCACTTCCACAACACCGGATACGACTGCTTGCTGTGGCTCACTCATACCTGGCTGCGGGCAACAGAACCTCCAGCGAAGCGCCTCCTTCCGGACGGTTCGATGCGGAGATAACTCCGCCGTGCTGCGTGACAATGCCTTCCGCTACGGTCAAACCCAAACCCGTACCCCGCGCATCCAGTCGCGTGCTGACAAAAGCCTCGAACAGATTGGGCAGAACATTGGCGGGAATCCCCGGCCCGTTATCCAGAACCGTGCAGCAAATCCAGTTCTGTCCGTTGCGCTGCACCAGCTTCGATTCCACGCTGATCGTTCCGCCGTTGGAGACCGCAATCAGGGCGTTGCGCAACAGGTTCACGAAGACTTGAATCAGCCGGTCCGGATTCCCCGCGACCGTATCGGACGCGCGCACTTGGTTTGTGAACGTCACTGCCGAAGCCTTTTCGTCGATGGCAACCAGACTCCAGCTCTCGTCGATGATCGGGCGCAGCGCCACCGATTCGCTCTCCTCTTTGCGGACGCGCGCGAAATCCACCAGGCTTTCGCTGATCTTCCGCAGCCGCTGGGTCACTCGCAGCATCCGCGCCAGCCGCTCCAGCGTTGGCGTATCCCGCGAAGTCTCCAGCAGCTTTTCGATCGATCCCTGCAACACCGCAAGCGGTGTGTTCAGCTCGTGCGCAACGCTGGTGCTCAGCAGACCGAGGCTGACCAGTCGATCCTGCTCTTCCAGTTTCTTCAGCGCGCTCGCCAGATTATCTTCTTCGTGCCGCAGTTGCGCGACCGTTGCGTTGCGCGAACGCATAATCTGGCCGATCTCGTCGTCCATGATGAACTGCTCGTCTATCAGCTCGTTTTGCCGGTCGTCGCGCTGCGTTGCTTCATCCGCCTTCAGCATCAGGTGCAGCGGTTGATACACGTACTGCGGCATGATGAGGAATTCCAGAATAACGATCGACAGAATATAAATCGTGCCCAGCACCACAAACAAACTGATGCGAGCCTGGCGGAGCGCATCCGCGTAGTATTCAGGCGATAAACCAACCGAGCGATAGTGGCCGGGCTGAGTGCCGTTTCGAAACAGCTTGTCATCCCCCTCTTGCCAGATCGCGTCGGGATGGCCCCGCAGATACGCTTCGCCTTCCGGAGATAGACCCAGTTGCGCGGCCGTACCGTCGCGGAAATAGTAAACGCCCATGTCCCGCGCTTCTTGCGCTTCGCTCATCGGCAGGTTCGCGGCGAAGATCCGCGAGACCATGCGCAACTCGCGCTGGCGGGCCGCCTCAATGTGATTCGAGAACAGCGGGATCACCGAAAGATAGACAGACACCGCCAGCACAAAGAAGAAAATGTTGTGCAGAATGGCCAGCTTCTGCCGGACCTTCAGGCCGCCGAACCGCCGAACCAGAAAGCGCGGCGGCTTGGTCGGCCGGTGATTACTGCGGGGCCAGCTCTTCTCTCCGGTCAAGCTCCTGCTCCTTGTACTGCAACTGGTACAGCTTCCAGTAAATCCCACGCTGTGCCAGCAGCTCCTGATGTGTGCCCATCTCTCGCAATTGCGCCTTGTGCATCACAATAATGCGGTCGGCGCGCTGGATCGTCGAGAGCCGGTGAGCGATGACGAGCGAAGTGCGATTCGAGACAAGACGCGTCAGCGCCTCGCGAACTCGCAGCTCCGTTTCGGTGTCCACGCTCGAAGTGGCTTCATCCAGGATCAGAATCCGCGGGTCATGCGCCAGCGCCCGTGCAAAACTGATCAACTGCTTCTGCCCTGTGGAAAAGCCGTTGCCGCGTTCGCGCACCGGCGTGTCGAATTTCTCCGGCAACTGTTCCACGAAGTCCATCAGGTTCACTTGCTCGGCCGCCAACCGCATTTCGGATTCGCTGATCGCCTTCGTGCCGAGCCGGATATTGGAATCCACCGTTCCGGTGAACAAGTACGCATCCTGCAGAACCACGCCGAACCGCCGGCGGAAGTCGATCAGATCGAAATTCCGGACATCGATCCCACCCACCCGGATCGCGCCTTTCTGCACGTCATAGAAGCGCAGCAGAAGATTCGTCAGCGTGGTTTTGCCCGCGCCGGTATGGCCCACAATCGCGACGGTCTCACCGGGAGCAACGCGGAACGTCACATCGCGTAGGACCCAGTCTTCCCCGTTGTAGGCAAACCACACATGATCGAATTCGATCCCTACCGGTCCGTCGGGGAAGGGAAGCGTCGCGCGCGGTGAAACGATATTGGGCTGCGTATCGAGCAGCTTGAAAATACGTTCCGACGCGGCCATCGCGCCCTGCAGGATGTTGTACTTCTCACTCAAATCCTGAATGGGACGGAAGAACCGCAGCCCGTATTGAAAGAACGCCACCAGGACGCCCAGCGTCAGCGCGCCTTGCCGGATGCGGAACCCGCCATAAGCTAACAGCAGAGCCAGCGCCAGCATTCCCAAAAACTCCACCACCGGATAGAACCAACCGTACGCCGTGATGGAATCTTTGAACGCCACCATGTGGTCGCGATTGATTTTGTCGAACTCCTGTTTGCTCCGCTCTTCGCGGTTGAACAATTGCAGCACGGCGATTCCGGCGATATGCTCCTGCAGGTACGCGTTGATCCTCGCAATCGCGACGCGAATGCGGCGATAGCTTTGCGATGCCGTGCGCCGGAATTGTATGGTGACCAGAACAACCAAAGGCATCACCGCCAGCATCAACCCGGTCATGCCCGGACTGAGCCGCGCCATCACAATGATCACGAAGGTGAGCATGAACAGGTCGCCCACAATCATCACGAGCCCCGAAGCGAACAGATCATTGAGAACGTCCACATCCGTCGTTACGCGAGTCACCATACGGCCCACCGGATTCTTGTCGTAATAAGCAATATCGAGCGTCTGCAAATGGGTCATGAGCTGCCGGCGCAGATCGAACATGGCTTTCTGCCCGGTCCACTGCATCAGATACGTCTGGCCGAAATCGAACAAGAAGCCGATTAGGATCACTCCCACGTACAACCCGGCGACTTGCGAAAGCCCGGTCCAGCGGTCATTGGAAAGCCAGCGATCCAAAAAGGGCAGAACCTGTGTGTGTTTGACCGGGACCAGGTACCGGTCCACCGCCAGCTTGGTAAGCAGCGGCCCGATGATTTGAAGCAGAGAATCGATTAGCAGCAGCGCGAGCGATACGGCAACCACTGCTCTGTACGGTTTCATGTACGTGAGCAAACGCCGCATCAGGCGTGAATCGTAAGCTTTACCGAGTACCTCTTCTTCCAAGAAATTCTAAGCCTCGCCCGCGTCTATAGTTATCAGACTAACAGCCTCCATGAATGGACTCGTTTTAATCGACAAGCCTGCCGGGTGTACCAGCCACGACGTGGTGAACCGCTGGCGCAAACTGGCCAATACCAAACGCGCCGGGCATCTGGGCACACTCGACCCGATGGCCACCGGCCTTCTGGCGCTCGTTACCGGCACGGCCACGCGTCTCGCTCAATTCTTCGGCAAAGACGATAAGACCTATCTCGCCGGGATCACCTTCGGCCTTGAATCCGACAGCTATGATGCTGACGGCGAGCTTGTAAGTACGGGAGTTGCTCCGCCTTCCGATCCGGCGATTGTCTGCGAAGCGTTGAACCGGTTTCGGGGCCGCTTGCTCCAGACCCCTCCGCCTGTTTCGGCGAAAAAGATCGCGGGCGTGCCTGCGTATAAACTGGCGCGCAGGAATGTTCCGTTCACGCTGGAACCGGTCGAAGTAGAAATCAAGCACTTGGAGGTGCGCGATTTTTCAGGTGTCAGGCTGGAAGTGGCTGTCACTTGCTCGGCGGGTACCTATATTCGAAGCTTGGCCCATGACCTCGGACTCCTTCTCGGCTGTGGAGCCATTCTCAGCGACTTGCGGCGGATTCGCGCAGGCGCGTTTTCTGTCGAACAAGCCCATACCATATCCGAGTTGGAAGACCTTGCTGCCGCTGGGCGGCTCCCTGAAGTTGTGATTCCGGCCGCCTTTCTGTTGCCTGATCTGCCGGCTGAGCATTTCGACTCATCGATCATCACCCAAATACGGCAGGGCCGCGACTTTCGAACCTCACCCTTCGTGGTGCGGCCGGGTGCGCCGCGCGTTAAGGCGCTGTCCCGCTCGGGGGAGCTGGTTGCGATCGGCGAGCTCGTGATGCCGAATCTCTACCATCCCAGTACTGTATTGTAGGTAAGAGCCCAATTCTTCCGCATGGATCATGAGCCCTAAGATCGTTGTGCGTCTGTTCGCCGCTTTGCTCTGCTCGGCGATTGCGATCTTGGCGCAAGCCCCGCAAAACCCTCCGCCGCCCGCCCCCCGGCCCCAGTTCTTTGCCGGAACGGTGACGGAGTTGGACTCGCAGCATATCACCGTCTCGCGAACCTTGATCGGACGATCTCCCGAAAAACGAACTTTCCTGATTGGGCCTAGAACGAAGATGAGCAAGTCGCTGCGCGTGAAGTCGCGAGTCACGGTGCGATACCAGCATCTCCCGGAAGGCGATGTGGCGCTCGAAATACAGCTTCACCCGGCGCCGCACACCCCGAAGCCGTCCTAGAGATTACTCTTCTCGTTTCGCTATCTCGCGCCGTTTGGCGGCCCAGCCGCTCTTGTCCGTCTGGCGCGCTCTTCCAATTGCAAGCGAGTCGGACTCCACATTGTTCGTAATCACCGAGCCCGCCGCGATGAACGCTCCTTCTCCAATCCGTACCGGCGCGACTAGAGTCGAGTTGCTCCCCACGAAAACGTTGTCCTCGATGTCTGTGCGATGCTTCTTGTGCCCGTCGTAGTTGCACGTAATGGTTCCTGCCCCGACGTTCACCGTGGCCCCGATCGTGGAATCTCCCAAATACGTTAGATGACTGGCCTTGGAGCCCGCTCCGAGCCGTGTGTTTTTCAGTTCGACAAAATTGCCGATATGGGTCGCTTCTTCCGCGTTCACGCCTGCCCGCAGTCGAGAAAATGGCCCGATCGAGGCAGCGCGTCCAACGGACGACGATTCGGCCACAACATACGGCAGGATCATCACCCGGTCCCCAATCTCGCAGTTCCAGAATACGGAACCGGTCCCGATGCGGCACTCCGAGCCGATCCGTGTCCGGCCGCGTAACTGGACATTCGCCTCGACCACCGTATCTGTCCCCACCTCGACATCGGCATCTATCGTGACCGTCTCCGGACTCTCGATCGTCACGCCCGCCAGCATCAGCTCACTGGTCTTTCTGGTCCGCAGAATCTTGTCCGCCACCGCGAGTTCCACTCGCGTGTTAATTCCCAGTAGTTCCGTCTCATCCGCGATGAGCACCGGCTTGACCGGATGGCCATGTCCGGTCAAGATTTCTATCATGTCGGTCAGATAGTACTCGTTGGCCGGATTGTTCGCGGTTACCTCGCCGATATGACGCCAGAACGCCCCGGCTTGAAAGCAATACACACCCGGATTGATTTCACGGATCTTCTGCTGGTCCGCTGTCGCTACTTTCTGTTCCACGATTGCCGCGATATTGCCCTGCGCGTTGCGAAGGATGCGGCCATAGCCGGTAGGATCGGCCACTTCGGTCGTCAGAATCGCGCCACCCAGCCCAGGCTCGCTCGCGGATTCCAGAAGCTTTTCGAGTGTCGATGCCCGCAGCAGAGGTCCATCGCCGTTCAGAATCAGGAGTTGGCCTTGTTGTGTCTCCACGGAACTGCGCGCGCACAAGACCGCATGCCCCGTCCCCTTTTGTTCCGCCTGCTCGGCGAATCGTACGCCGGAAAACCGGACGCTCTTCCGAACCTCTTCGGCCTGATATCCCACCACCGCCACAATTCGCTCCGCGGGAGCAACCTGCAGCGCCGCGCGGATGACATGGTTGAGCAGCGTGTCTCCGCCCGCTTCATGCAAGACCTTGGCGCGCTTCGATTTCATGCGTGTTCCCAGGCCGGCGGCCAGAATCACGACCGTTACGTTCTTGTTCATTCGATTGCTGTTTATCTGATGCGTCGCGCGGCAAGAGCGCTCTGCCGGAGCTGATGCGCTCGGGATCTGCTGGCTAAATCCATCACAATTCGCGCCAGTGCGGCCGGGTTATGCCGGACTTTGTGCTGCACCGCTGCGGGATCGCCAACCAGGTCATCGGCCACCACCTTAATGCCTAGCGCGTTCAGTTCCTCTATATCATTCTCCACGGGCTTAACATGAACTCTGGCGTACTTGCGTTTCATGGCCGGCGGGATCGGCGCTGTATTCAAAATCACGCAGTCGGTCAACTTTCGCCGCGCATGCTGGTGGATGGCTTTCACGTGCTGCGATGCGGAAAAGTTAATCGTCTCACCGGGCTGCCACATGAGGTTCACTACATAGGCTTTCAGGGCAGGGGAGCGCTGGATCGCTTCGGCGACCCCGTTTACCAGAAGGTTGGGAATAACGCTCGTGTAAAGAGAACCCGGGCCCAGCGTAATCAAATCTGCCCGCCGAATAGCCTCCAATACTTCGGGAAGCGGCTCGCAGTTTTCCGGGCGGAGCCGGATCAGTTCGATCGGGCGGCGGCTCTTGCTGATCTTTGATTCGCCGCGCACCACGGCGCCGTCTGTGAGAACGGCTTCGAGGGTAATATTTGCCGAGGTCGCGGGAAAGATGCGGCCGCGGATGGCGAGAATATCCGAAGAAAGCTTCACGGCATCGGCAAAATCACCAGTGATCTGATGCATCGCCGTCAGGAACAGGTTCCCGAAGCTGTGCCCTTTCAGTCCCCGGCCGCTCGAAAACCGGTACTGGAACAGCCGGCAGAGTAGATCCTCGTCTTCGGACAGCGCGGTCATGCAGTTCCGGATATCACCGGGCGGGAGAATATCGAAATCGCGCCGCAGCCGTCCCGAACTTCCGCCGTCGTCGCTCACCGTGACAACCGCCGCAATTTCCGCCGCGGGCGCGTGCTGTTTCAATCCGGATAAAAGCGTCGATAAACCTGTGCCGCCGCCAATCGAGACAATCCGGAGCGGCGACGTCAGCGCGCTTCTTTGACCCGGCGACACACGTGGCAAGCTGGACATCCGCAGGCGCCTTCAGCGGCGCTTTCGGGGCTTTTCGTCTTCGTCTTCGTAAACCGGAACCGTGTCCAGATCCTCCGATTCGAAGACCTGACCGCAGTCAAGACAACGAACATAGTCGACGCCGTCCCGGCGGTAGAGGAACTCGGTTCGCTCGTGCTGACAAGCCTGCATAGCGAAATAACACCTATTCTAGTCTGAGCCGGATTCCTGTCAAGTGTTTACCGTCCGGGACAGAACCCTGAGCGTAAGCGAGGGGCACTTCTGGAGGAAGCGCAAACAAGTACTAGACCTCAGTACAATTCTAATAGCCCGACCTTCCGAATCGTTGTGAAAATTCCACCCCCGGTCACATTTGAGGTGAGCTCGTCCGATCTTGCCGGGCAGATTGCCGCGCTTCCTGTGTCGGCGGGCATCTACAGTTTTTCGCTCTCCGGCAGCCCGCCGCATGTTGGTTGGTGTCCGAACCTGCCGCGCCGGTTAAGCCGGCTATTCCTGGCCGGGCGACTGCGAGAGCGG
The DNA here is from genome assembly GCA_035651215.1 of Bryobacteraceae bacterium. GTDB lineage: Bacteria > Acidobacteriota > Terriglobia > Bryobacterales > Bryobacteraceae > Bog-105. The sequence goes on along the minus strand of DASRGE010000045.1, from coordinate 51,631 downwards.
TTGTCCTCGCTCCAGTGCTGGCGGACAGGCTCGAAACTGGAGAATTCGCTGCTCACCTACGAACTGGTGAGAGCGCATTTTCCTGACGATTACTTGCGGCGCTTGCGGCTGCGGATGCCCTGGCTGGTTGGGTTGGCGAGTACGGATCCGTTTCCGCGACTGACTGTGGCGAACCGGATCGGGAGGGCCGGCGGGCCGAAATTCGGTCCCTTCGTGAGCCGCGAGGCAGCCCAGCGGTATGAGCAGGAAGTTCTGACTCTCTTCCAGATCCGGCGCTGCGTCGAGCCTCTCGCGCCTCATCCCGATCATCCCGGCTGCATTTACGGCGAAATGAATCAGTGCCTTCGTCCGTGCCAGTGCGCCGTTACCGCCGAAGAGTACGCAAGCGAAGTGAGCCGGGTGCAGGATTTTCTAGCGAGCAACGGGCGAAGCACGGTAGCCGGGCTCTCTGTACAACGCGAACGGGCTTGCGCCGATTTGCAATTCGAGGAAGCGGCCCAGATCCACAAACGGATTGAAAACTTGAATGCAGTTGCCGCGCTGCGGGACGAAGTGGTGGGCGAGGTGGACCATTTCAATGGCGTTGCCCTCACCGCTGGGGCGGGGAAGCGTTCGTTTCGCCTATGGCCGATGCTTGACGCGCGCTGGCAGGAGCCAATCGCTCTGAATTTTGCGGCCGAAGATCAGAATGCAAAGTCGCTCGATCAGCACCTTCGCTCGATGCTCTCCGAAGCGCTTCAGGTTCCCGATCGGGAAGGGAATGCGCTGGAGCACCTGGCCCTCTTTTCACGTTGGTATTATTCCTCCTGGCGCGATGGAACCTGGTTTCCGTTCCGAACGTTAAACGATTTGAACTACCGGCGGCTGGTTCGGGAGATTTCGAATCTGGTCAAAGCTTCGTAAAATCTAGCTATGTCCGTTCACGAAGAAGTGGAAGAGCACGTCCATCATGCCCAGGACCCGTTCGACAAGATTGTCGCCGGAACGATGGCGATCATGGCCGCGCTGCTGGCCATCATCTCGGTTCTGGGGCAGCACTTCAACACGGAAGAACTGCTGCTGCAGGGCAAGGCTTCGGACGAATGGGCCTATTACCAGGCCAAAGATATCCGGCGCTTCACGGCGGAAGCAACGCGCGATCTGACCTCCGCTTTGAAACCGGGTACTCCCGTCACCGGGACCTATAATCAACTGGCAACCCGCTACAAAAACGACGCGCAGAATGTTCAGACCGAAGCGCGCGCATTCGAGCACGAGCGCGACGAAAAGGCCAGAGAAGCCACGCGCTTTCACTTCGCCGAAGTCTTCGTCGAAGTGGCGATCGTGTTCGCCTCGTTGGCGATTCTGACCAAGGCCAGGCCGTTGTTTTTGGCCGGCATCGTGGCGGCGGCAATCGGGATCGTTATTGCGGCGACGGGCTGGACGGCTTAGCCGTGAGCTAATTACCGCGTTGTGTATCCGCCGTCGGGAACAATCACTTGCCCGACCATGAATCCCGCGCCGGGGCTGCACAACCAGAGGACGGCCGAAGCAATCTCTTCGGATTTGCCAAGCCGGCCCAACGGGATCTCTTCCATGACGGCTTTCATCGTCTCGGGGTGGTCCGCGAGCGCGTGCGCGACCATGGGTGTGTCTATCACCCCTGGACACACTGCATTGATGCGGATACCGCGCGCCGCATACTCGAGAGCAGCGCTTTTGGTCAACCCAATGACACCGTGTTTGGACGCGGTGTACGCGCCCAAGCCCGGCGTGCCAATCAATCCACCGGTGGATGAGCAGTTGACGATCGCGCCGGTTCCTCGCTCACGCATGTGGCGGAGTTCGTGCTTCATACAGTTCCAAACGCCTCGGAGATTGATTGCCATCACGCGATCAAAGTCGTCACCGCGAGCATCAGCAGTTTCAGCAACGGGAACCTGAATCCCGGCATTGTTGAATGCGAAATCTAGTTGACCGAACGCGGAGATGGTCTGGTGGACTGCGGCAGCAACGGCATCCTCATTAGACACATCACAGCGGAGCGCAATCGCTTTACACCCGGCTGAGAGCAGTTGCTCGACCGCGGCGCCGGCGGCGTTCTCGTCCATATCAATCAAAGCCACGGCCGCTCCGGTTTCAGCAAAGGCTCGGGCGGTCGCCAAGCCGATGCCGGATCCTGCGCCAGTGACTAAGGCCACTTGGTTCTCAAACTTGGCCGTGGCTGCTCGCATGGCAATTACATTGTGAGGACAGCGCGGAACCGGGCCCTCCCCTCCGCGACGCGCTCATAAGCTTTCGGCGCCTCGTCCAATGAGTAAGTTTCGATGATCGGTTTCACTTTCCCTTGAGCTACGTAATCTAACGCTTCGTAGAGATATTCGGGCCCGTTTTGCTGGCTACCAATGATCTGAATGCGCTTCACAATAAAGTCCATTAGGGAGATCGAAAGCGGCTCCGCGTCGGCGCCCATCACGACAAACCGGCCGTCCGGCCGTAGGCCCTGAATGCTGTCGATCATTGACTTAGTCGAATTCGATGTGCTGAGGATCACGTCCGCGCCGCCGGCCGCGGCAAGGCTCTTTCCGTCCCGGACAATTTCATCCGCGCCGAGGTCGCGAATCATCTTGTCTTTGTCCGGCGAGTGCGAAATTGCGATGGTCTCGAAACCGGCGACCTTGGCGTATTGCACCGCGAGATGTCCGAGCCCGCCGATTCCGAGCACGGCAACGCGCTCATGCGGTTTCGGATCCGCCCAACGAAGCCCGCTATACACCGTGTAACCGGCGCAGAAGATGGGGGCTGCTTGCTCGTAGGCAACCTTCTCGGGAATGAGATAAGTCGCATCCGCGTTCATGAGCATGTACTCGGCGTGACCGCCTTGTACCTCGATCCCGGTCGCTTTTTGGGACGAACAGAACATCCTGCGGCCACGCTGGCACCATTCGCAGCGTCCGCACGTAGACTGTATCCATGCGGTGCCGACGCGGTCTCCTATCTTTCGCGTAGTGACGTCGGGAGCCACGGCAACGATCTCGCCGACCGGCTCGTGCCCCAGGATTCGCGGAAATTCTCCTGGAATGTGCCCGAGCGTTTCGTGTACGTCGGTATAACAGACGCCGCTGGCGTGCATCTTCACCAGCACTTGCCCAGGTTCGGGTTGAGGCTGAGGAACGTCTGTAATCTGCCACGAACTGTTCTTCGCGGGGACGACTGCGGCTTTCATAAACATCCTCCTGGCGTGCATTTCAAAAAAGGGTACGTCCTCATTATTCACCGGTCGATCGTGGCTTGGTTCGCCGGACTATAGCGATCGCCATGAATCTCAATCTGCGAAGAGGCTTGCTCGATGTCGCGAAGATCGCCTGCAGTAAGTTCAACGTTTACTGCGCCGAGGTTCTCCTCGAGCCGGTGCAACTTCGTGGTGCCGGGAATTGGCACAATCCATGGCTTCTTCGCGAGCAGCCATGCCAGCGCGACCTGCGCGGGCGTCGCCTGCTTCTCCGCCGCGATGCGCTTTACCAGATCGACCATAGCCATATTCGCCTTGCGGTTCTCCGGCGAGAAGCGCGGGACTGTGTTGCGGAAATCCTTCGGATCGAGTTTTGTATTCTCGTCGAACTTGCCGGTAAGGAAGCCTTTGCCCAGCGGGCTAAATGGGACGAAGCCGACCCCGAGTTGTTCCAGGGCGGGTAAAATCTCAGCTTCGGGTTCCCGCCACCATAACGAATATTCGCTCTGGAGCGCCGCAACGGGCTGTACGGCGTGGGCGCGACGAATGTTCTTCACGCCTGCCTCAGACAAGCCAAAATGCTTGACCTTACCCTCGGCGATGAGATCTTTTACCGTGCCCGCCACGTCCTCCATCGGAACGTTCGGGTCGACACGGTGTTGATAATAGAGGTCGATCGCATCAATGCGGAGCCGCTTGAGTGAACCCTCAGTCGACCGGCGAATGAGGTCGGGCTGGCTGTTCACGCCGCCGCGGTGTTCACCGGTTTCCGGATCGATGTTCCAGCCGAACTTCGTTGCAATCACAACCCGCCCGCGAAAGGGTTCGAGCGCTTCTCCAACAACGTCCTCGTTCCTCCACGGACCGTACACCTGCGCCGTGTCGAAGAAGGTCACGCCCCGCTCTACTGCCGCACGAATCACCGCGATCGCGTCCTTCTTCTCGGTGGCGGGTCCGTAGCCAAAGCTCAGTCCCATGCAGCCGAATCCGATTGCCGAGACTTCCAGATCTCTCAGTTTTCGATTTTTCATAGCTCGTTCTGTCAGCTAACTACCTATTGCTCATCTGCTCCAGTTGCTCCGGGTACCGAGCACCTTGTATCGTGATCCTCGAAGCAGCAGCCTCTATGCCGGCAAGATCCTCCGTTGTAAGCTTGACGGCTGCGGCTCCGATATTCTCTTCGAGTCGATGCAATTTAGTCGTGCCAGGGATGGGAACAATCCACGGCTTCTGCGCCAGCAACCACGCAAGCGCAATTTGCCCTGGCGTAGCGTTCTTTCTGTTCGCGATGTTCTGAAGCAGATCGACTAGCGCTTGATTTGCCTTACGGTTCTCCGCGTTGAAGCGCGGAACGATGTTGCGAAAATCAGAGCTATCGAATTTAGTGTTTTCGTCGATCTTTCCCGTCAGGAAGCCTTTGCCGAGCGGACTGAATGGGACAAAGCCGATACCAAGCTCTTCGAGCGTCGGCAGGATTTCCTTCTCAGGCTCACGGAACCAGAGCGAATACTCGCTCTGGAGCGCGGTGACCGGCTGCACTGCATGTGCTCGGCGAATGGTTTTCGCCGCAGCCTCTGAGAGCCCAAAGTGCTTCACTTTGCCTTGCTGAATCAGGTCCTTCACCGCGCCGGCTACATCTTCGATCGGCACCTCGGGATCGACGCGATGTTGGTAGTACAAGTCGATTGCCTCGACCCTGAGCCGCTTGAGTGAGCCTCCGACGACTTGCTTAATATGCTCCGGCCGGCTGTCGAGGCGGCTCCATCGGGCTTCGCCCTCGTAAGCGGCCTTCCAACCGAATTTGGTCGCAATCGCGACTTGGTTGCGGAAGGGAGCAAGCGCCTCACCCACGAGTTCTTCATTTGTGTACGGGCCGTAGACTTCGGCTGTATCGAAGAAGGTAACGCCACGCTCGACCGCCGCCCGGAGGAGCGAGGTCATCTGATTTCGATCTGGTACGGGGCTGTATGACCAGCTCATTCCCATACAGCCGAGGCCGAGAGCCGAAACTTCCAAGCCGCTGTTTCCAAGTTGCCGGTTCTCCATTCTGATTACGATCCCTTCTCCGAAGAACTCCCGGAACGTTTTGCAAAGATCTCCTTCACCACAGGAAGCGCAGAAAACACCGGCGGCCAACCGGCATAGAAGGCCAAGTGCGTCAGCATCTCGGATGCCTGGCGCTGCGTGAGGCCGTTGTCCATCGCTCTGTTCAGGTGGTAGGTGATCTGCGCGACGTAACCGGAAGCAATCAATGCACTGACCGTGATGAGGCTTCGGTCTCGCGGCGCAAGTGCCGGCCGTAACCAGAGATCGCGAAAGAGTAAATCCGTCGTGTACTGCACAACGCCAGACGCTACCGCTCCGAAGTTCTGCTCGACAGTCGTCGCCCGCTGGGTTTCCGCCTGCTCATTTAATGGAAGTAGCTGAGGCGAGACTTCCGGCAACTGATCGGCTCCGATTCCGCGCTCGGAGAAGATCTCCTTCAAGATCGGAACCGCAGACAACGCGTTTGACCAGCCCGAATAGAAGGCCAGATGCGCGAGGACTTCAGACAGTTCTGCTGGCGTGACGCCGTGGTCGAGCGCGATGTTGAAATAATGCAGCATTCCGATCGTCTGCATACGTGCAATGAGAGCGGCAACTGTGATGAGGCTGCGATCACGCGGCGATAAATCAGGACGGCTCCACAGGGCTTCGGCAACCGCGTTCTGCGTATAGCTTGCAAGCGCCGGCGAGACGGCGCGGATGTCGTCAGCCGCCAGCGCTGAACGAGGCATGTTGGTGTCTTTCATTTCAGTAACGCTCCCAGGCAACTCGCCAGTGCTCATCTGAGCGAGTTGACTTCACGATGAGTTGGTTTCGGGAGAACTCGTACGCACGCGGCAAGTCTTTGCCGATCAGGGACCGTACGAGTGCGCCTTCGATATGGAAAGTAAATGTGTGTGTGCGTTCGTTAAGGATGTAGGTGCCCCACGAGGCCTCATAACCGCCGGCGGAATACTGCTGGGGCCCAGATGCGGCCTGTATCTGGGGATTGCGCTCCATCACCTGCACAGAGGCGTGTCCGTCGGGAGTGAACACGAACAGGCCAGTGCAATCAATCCTATGCGCTTTCCCATCCGCACCGGGGCGCTCCAGCCAGGCGAGCCGCCACGCTCCTATGAACTTGTTCGGACTTTCTGCATTCCCGTTTCTGTCCTGGGCGACGGATATACCGGCTGCCAGCAGGGCCAACCAGATGGCGACAATGGTCTTCATTCGCTTGTTCGTCCTCTTCAACTTCAAACTAGCGGCAAATACCTCGTGCCCGCTTATCTGATCCTGCCGATTCTTTGCCTGATCCTGTTCAACGCTTAGAATTTGTGCACGGTGCCGGTCTGCGGACGGTAGGCTAAAGAGTGAGGCATTCCTGGGAAATGGCAAAAGGGAAAGAAGCTCTCCACAACATCGACGTAGCCGAGTTACGTGGGGCGCTAGCGAGCCGCATATCAGCCCTTGCGCAATCGCCCGGAGAGCATGTAACCACGATTCCAGGCCTATCTCTTTTCCGGCGCGTCGAACCCACCGCGTGCCGGCATGTATTCTACGAACCTAGTCTTGCGGTCTTCACACAAGGACGCAAGTTCCTGAAGGTCGGCGGAACAGAGTACGTCTGCGATGGAACGTCGTTCGTGCTTTCGGCAATTGATATGCCCGTTCAGAGCCAAATTGTCGAGGCTTCCGAGAAGGTTCCTTTGCTATCGATGCTCCTCAGGCTTGATATGGCAATCGTGCGGGAGGTGCTGAGCCGGGAAGATTTGCCGAACGTCGACTCGACCTCTCAGCGGCGGGGATTCGTTGTCGGTGAGACGACACCCGGACTGCTGAGTGCATGCGACAGACTGCTTCAACTGCTTGACACTCCAGAAGACATACCCTTCATGACCGCCTTGCTGCAGCGCGAGATCGTCTACCGGCTGCTCCGAACGCCCCAGGGAGAGCGGTTGCGCGCTATCGCTACCAGAGGCGATCTCAGTCACCGGACGGCAAGAGCGATCGCCTGGCTTAAAACGAACTACACAAAGCCGCTTCACTTGGAAGAACTTGCTGCGATCGCGCAGATGGGTGTCTCAACGCTCCACCATCAGTTCCGCGCGTTAACCGCCATGAGTCCACTGCAATACCAGAAGCAACTCAGGTTGCAAGCTGCACGGGACCGCATGCTGATGAGTGGAATCGACGCCACGACCGCGGCGTATGAAGTTGGCTATGAAAGCGTCAGCCAGTTCAGTCGCGAGTACAGTCGATTTTACGGCCAGCCGCCAATCAGGGATATCAAAATGCTACGAGACGGGAAGGCTGCTGCGGTTCAGGTTGCGTAAGAATTTTCGACTCACGCTTCCGTCGGAATAATCTCGCCGATTTGCAGATCCCGAAGCGCGGGCTCTACCTGCTCGCGGTCGCCCACCACCATCCAAATCATCTGCCGTGGATCGAGCAGCGATTTCGCGCAGCGCTCGATATCGGCCACCGAAAGCGCCGCGACGCGCGTCACATAGGAATCGTAAAAGTTCAGCGGCAATCCGAGCTGGAGCAAGTCTCCCAACAGAGTGCCGATGGAATTCATGGTCTCGTGCGAGCCCGGCAACTCCAGAATTTGTTGCTGCTTCACCTTGTCCAATTCTTCTTCGCGGACCGGCTTCGCTCCGGCCATTCCGAATAGCTCTTTCAGCATCTCCGAAATCGAGTCCGCCGTTTTGTCACCCTGGACAGAGGCATAAGCGAGAAATGGCCGTTGCGCGCGGGCTCCATAGAGCACCGACCCGGCGCCATACGACCAATGCTTGTCCTCGCGCAAATTCATGTTGAGCCGCGCTCCGAAAGTGCCGCCGAAAACGTTGTTCATCGTTTCGTAGGCAATCTCAGTAGCGGCGTTCGGCGGTGCGGCCACAGTACCTGCTACAACTACCGAGTGAATTGCGCCTGGCTTATCGACCAGGTAAATGGCGGGTTTCTGCGGCCTCGCGATGGTGGGCAGATTCTTCGAAGGCACATCGCCGGCCTTCCACGCGCTGAAGTGCTGTTCGAGTTTCGGCTTCAGTTCCGCAATGGTAGTATCGCCAACGACGATGAGCGTCGCGTTACTCGGCTTGTACCACGTGGAGTGAAACCGCGCCATGTTCTCTCGCGTGAGCTTCTGGACGCTTTCTTCCGTACCGGAACCGGTGAGCGGCACACCGTAGGCGTGTTGCGGGCCGAACAAGCGGGGCGGCAACGCCCGCAAGGCCATCTGAAGCGGCGTAACCTTCTCGTTCGCGATAGCGGCGATTTGAAGCTGTTGCTGGCGCCGAAAGTCGGCTTCAGGAAAAGTCGGATTCAGGATCACATCGGCGTAAAGATCCAGCGCTTCGTCCAAGGTGCCTTTGAGGGCCGAGAGATACACGGTCGAAAGATCGAGATTGCAGCCGCTGGTAAGCTGCGCACCCAGCATTTGCAATTCATCGCTGATTTCAAGCGCGTTCCGACGCTGCGTACCACCGGTGAGCAAGGCGGCTGTCAGGCGCGCCGCGCCAGGCAAGGAGAACTGGTCGGCGGCATATCCGGCGTCGACATCCAGCCAGAAGTTGACGACAGGAATTTCATGGCGCTCGGCCACGATGAGCCGTAGGCCATTCGAGAGCCGGTCTTCGTGGATCTGCGGCAGTTTCAGATCATGGGCGGCTCCCAAAGCCGGCATACCATCTCGCGAGGCCAGCGTGCCGTTGGCCTGCCGGGCGACCTGGAACGGCAGGACTTCGAGGGCATAGACGCCATCCGAGAGCCACGCCCGCGCCGTCGCCCGCAGATCGGCGGTTGTGGCTTCTTCCAAATGCTGCAGCCGCAGTTTGTAGCCTTGCGGCGTGCCGAGATAAGTTTGGCTGGTAGCCAGAATGTCCGATTTGCCGCCAAATCCGCCGATACGTTCGATCCCTCTCACAAACGCTGCATAGGATTGCGTCTTGATCCGGGCGAGTTCGCGCTCGGCGGGGCCTTCCTGTACAAAGCGATCCAGTTCTTCGTCCATCGCACGTTCGACCTTGCGAAGATCTTCGTCGGGACGCGCGGTGGCAACCAGCACAAACTGGCTTCCGATCTCGCGCTCATCGAGATAAGCCGCGACATGCGTCGCGATCTGCTCGTCGTAAACCAGCCGCTTATAAAGGCGCGACGTTTTCCCGCTGGAGAGGATTCCGGCAGTCAGGCGCAGATGGTCCGCGGCGGCTTCGCCGTATCCGGGAACATTCCAGACCTTATAGATGCGGGCCTGCGGAACCCGGTCCTCCACCGTTTCGCGGTTCGCTCCGCTCATTTTCGCGATCCAGGAACGCTGATGCGCGACCGGAGGCCCCGATGGAATGCCGCCGAAGTAGCGGTCCACACGTTCTTTGGCGTCTCTTGCAGTGATATCGCCGGCCACCACAAGAACCGCGTTCGAGGGAGTGTAGTAGTTCTTGAACCACTCGCGCACATCGTCGAGCGAGGCGGAATCGAGGTCCTCCATGGAGCCGATGACGGTGTGATCGTAAGGATGGCCGAGAGGGTACGTAGACTTCACAACCAGTTCCTCGACGATCGCGTACGGCTGATTATCGCCTTGACGCTTTTCGTTCTGCACCACGCCGCGCTGTAAATCAAGCACTTCCTGGTTGATGGTGTTGTAGAAATAGCCCATCCGGTCCGATTCGGCGAAAAGCGCGTAATCGAAAGCGGAGGTGGGGACGTTTTCGAAATAGTTGGTGCGATCTTCGCTCGTGGTGCCGTTCAAGTCGGTCGCGCCCGCCCGCTCCATAGCTTCGATGTAACTGCCGCGGATGTGCTCGCTGCCACCGAACATCAGATGCTCGAACAGATGGGCGAAGCCAGTCTTGCGCGGCTTCTCATTCTTGGAACCGACGTGATACCAGATGTTTAGCGCAACGATGGGAGTCTTGTGATCTTCATGGACAAGGACCGTGAGCCCGTTGTCCAAAACGAACTGCTCGCACGGAATGTCTAGCTTTGAGAATTGCATGTACGCCTGAAATCGACACGATAGCAGATGGTCTGGCCGGTTCCGGCCCGCCAATTGGAGTTGGGCTGTCCTGTTTCCTAACCCAAAATCCCGAAAACGAACACTCGCAGCCTCAGCACGGCCGGGAAGGCCCTTTGGTTCTAAGGGAATAGCCTTTGGCTACATACGTGCGCTAGGAGCGTGCCATACAGGGGGATCTGTATGGTCGAAATCGCTCTCTCTTTCCTGCGGGAGCTGAAAGTTGCGGCCCGTTCGCTGGCGCGCGCTAAGGGCCTCACCGCCACTGTGGCTGTAACGCTAGCCCTCGGAATCGGCGCTAATGCCGCGATGTTCAGCCTTGTGCGCGGCGTGCTGCTTCGCCCGCTGGTCAACCGCGATGAGAGCCGGCTTATTTACATCCGCCAGAGCGCGCCGGGCATTGGAGCCGAAAGCACAGCATTTTCCGTGCCGGAGATTGTGGACCTGCGCTCGCGCATGAAAACGTTGAGCTCCTTTGGCGATTTCTCGGAAGTTGGCTTCACTATGGTGGGGCTGGGGGAACCCCGCTCGGTAAGAGCCGGCGTGGTGAATGGGTCCTACTTCCAGGTCATGGGCTTGCGCCCGGTACTCGGCCGGCTGCTGGATGCACGCGATGACGGCCCGAAAGCAGCGGGCGCGGTCGTGTTGACCTATCGGTTCTGGTCGACCACGCTACACAGCGATCCGAAGGTACTCGGCAAGACCGTGCGGCTCGATTCGTTTGTGGATGCGCGCCCGGCCACGGTGGTGGGCGTCCTGGAGCCATGCGTTCCGTATCCGCAGGACACAGAGATTATCGCCAACGTCGTGACCAGCTCGCATCATCTTTCGGCGACCATGGTAACCAGCCGTATACACCGGATGACCGATCTATTCGCGCGGCTTGCGCCGGGCGCGAGTCTTCAGACAGCGCGAGTGGAATTACGTTCGGTATACGAGCGCATGAAACGGGACCACCCGGAAGCGTATCCGGCGAGAGCCCATTATCAAATCAGCGCGGTAACGCTGCGCGACCAACTAACGTCGAGAGCGCGGACCATCCTGCTGGTGCTGATGGCGACGTCGATTCTTGTTTTTGTCATTGCCTGCTCCAATATCGCCAACCTGATTCTCGCCCGAACCATGCGCCGCGAATCCGAACTGGGAATTCGCGCTGCGCTTGGCGCCAGCAATAGCGCGCTGCGCCGTACTCTGCTGGCGGAGAGTTTGCTGATGTGCGGCGCGGGCGCCGCCGTCGGGGTGCTGATCGCCGGTCCCATGGTGGCTGTTCTGGCGCGTTACATGTCCCGGTACTCCATCCGTGCCCTCGACTTGAGGGTCGATTCCAGCATCCTATGGATTGGCGCGGGACTGGCCATTCTTGCCGCAGCGCTGCTGGCATTCATTCCGCGGCTCCCGTCCTCGGGAGGCGTTCAAGGATTCGGTCTGGTCAGCGGGAGCACTCGCGTCACCGGCACAGCGAATCGGAAATTGAGGATCTTCGCAATCGTTCAAATCGCGGCATCGTTTGTATTGGTAGCGTCGGCAGGCGCAACAGTAAAAACACTGCTCTCGCTTGAATCCGCGCAGACCGGTTTCGATACGCGCTCGGTGCTCGCTGTGGACGTGCCCGTCCTGCATGTGGGAAGAACGCCCAGCCAAGTGGTTGAGTACTACCGGGAAGCCGCGCAGCGAATCCGCGAATTGCCCGGCGTCCAGAACGTATCTGCCGGTTCAACCGTGCCCTGGCGAGACACGGATGGATCCGATTTCGCATTGCAATTTTCGGTCGATGGATATGTTCCAAAGCCCGGCGAGGAAGGTTCCCGCGCAAGAATTCGGGTGATTTCACCCGGCTTCTTTGCGACGCTGGGCCTGCCTCTTCTCGAAGGGCGCGATTTCAACGATGCAGATCGCAAAGGCAGCGGGCTCGTCGCTATTGTCAGTCAGAGCTTGGCGCAGCGGATGTTTCCCAAGGGAGATGCGCTGAATCATTATGTGACGTGGACGGACCCGATCCTAAAGGTCGTCACCGGAATGCTTCCGCCCGAACCCCAGCGCATTGTTGGCGTAGTCGCGGATATGGACGACACCCACCTTGTTCCGAGACCCGCCATGACGGTCTATCATCCGTTCGCTCAGGAGGTAGCGATGGGCGGGGGCCGGCTGTTTGTTCACGTGCGCTCGAATCCCTATGCTCTGGTCACGCCGATCACACGCATCATGCACAATCTCTCCGCGGAGCAGCCAGTCGAACGCGCGGCCACGCTCGAAGACATTCGTGCTGAAGTGCTGTCACCCGAGCGTCTCAACGCGATCGTCTTTGGCGTCTTTGCCATGGTGGCGTTGCTGATTGCCGTAGTAGGCGTTGCCGGGGTGCTGGCATTTTCCGTCAGCGGACGCACGCGGGAGTTTGGCATACGGCTGGCTGTCGGGTCACAGCCGCGGTACTTACTAATGCGCGTAATCACGGAAGGCACCGCTATGGCAATCGCTGGACTTGCAGTCGGTTTTGCTTGCGGATTTGGGTTGTCGCGACTCGCCGGCGCTTTCCTGGCAGATTTGAAGACACCAGACGTGTTGCCGGTGGCGGGCTCGGCTTTCATCCTGCTGCTTGCGGCCGTTACAGCATCGGTGATACCGGCTGCCCGGGCGGCACGCGTCGACGTGATCCAAGCGTTGCGTACTGAGTAACCCCTCAATGCTTTACAGCATCGGCTGCGCGCTTCGCCCCGAGCGCTGAATTTAACCGGTTGGGATCGGTCCGAAGGCAGCGCTGATATTCGATTAGCGCATCGGCGGGGCGATCTGTTGCCAGCAGTACGTCGGCAAGCATCTCGCGGGCGGGCAATTCCACTTCACCTTTTCCCTCGCGATCTTGCTTGTCCGCTACTGCGGAAAGCAGCCTGATTGCTGTCTCGGTATCGCCTTGCGCGAAGGCCAACCAGGCATGAGCTTCATCGCGTTCCCCGGCCATTGAATCCGCGACATAGGCGTAGGCGCTCTTACGAACCTCGTCGAGCTTGACATCATAGCCAGATACGGCCGCTTGCGTGGCCTGGGCGTCACCGAGATGGCCGGACGCCAAAGCGCGGGTCCAATAGACGACAGCTTGAAAATCGGGCTCGGCATCTTTCGGGATGGGCATGGACTGCGCAGCTTTCCAATCGCGAGTTTCGAGCAGATACAGCGACGGGAACCGCACGCGCACGTAGTTGAACATACCCTGCATATCCGTGAGTTGTTCCTTGGGAACGGCCAGCGCCTGCATTTCCATTTGCTTTGCCTGGGCGAATTCGCCTTTCTGCAGGTACGCATACTCGAGAAAGTTCATGGCGTGCAGCATGTCCGGAAAGGCCTTCTGCTCTTTCGCGATCTTGACCGAAGCAAGATTGGACTGAATATCCTCATCCCACATGCCCAGACGCGCGAAAATATGCGACGGCATGTGTACGGCATGAGGCGAAGCAGGAGCGATCTGCGCGTAGCGCTTCGCTGCCGCAAGAGCTTGACCGGCCATGGCCGGATTGTCACAGGCATGAATGAGATAGTGAGCCGCGCCCGGATGATCCGGTTGGCGCGCGAATACGCCGCTAATGATCGTTACTGCCTGCCTGGCGATGGTGAAATTGTTGTTCCTCGCATCGGACGAAGCCAGTAGCGACAGAGCATAGAACAGCGATGCTTCGTCGTCCTGAGGCCAACGCTCATGCACTCGCTTCATCGCCGTGGAATAGGCAGCTTGCCGGGATTCATAGCTTGCTGCCGCGCCGCCGCTATAGAACGCAACGGCCGCATCGATATAGGCACGCTCGCGATCAGTTTTGATCGGCGCGGCTTTGGCTTGCTGCATCAGCCTCAGTCCTTCGGCCAAATCGTTCGCGGCGGGACGATCCCAGAGCTGGCGATACAGGCTCATCGCCTCGCCCCAATACGCCATGGCGCAGGACGGATCGCGTTGAGCAACCTGTTGGAATTGAAGCCGCGCGTTCTTATAGCTGAACGAATGCAGCAACGCTACGCCGCGGTTGAATTCCTGCTGGTCGCTTGCTGAACAGGAAATCGGGAACGAGACAGTTCCCAAACCCTGCACGGCGACCGCTTCGTCGTGGTGATGGTGTTCCTGACCATAGGCGAGCGCCGCCATAATGGTGAAGCTCAGAAGTATGCGTGCGGTCCGTGCCTGCATGACCTTCCTATTTGCTCATATCTTCTTTTAAGAGACTGCAGTCGTTTCCCGCTTGTGAATCGCCTTTTCCAGTTCGGCGAAGAAAGCGGGTTCGTCTTCGATCTCCAATTGAATTTCAAGCCAAGCGAGATCGAGCGGCGCGATCACTTTCCCCAGGTCGCTAGGACAGTTGATCCGGTCTTTTTCGGTGGTGACCAGGAGTTCCGCCCCATGGAAACGAGCCTGATGCGCGATCCGCTGCAGTTCGACCGGCTTATACGGATGATGGTCCGGAAACGACCAGCGAAAGACGACCTGAAGCCCCAGCCGGTTCAAAGTCCTCCAGAAGCTATCGGGATTTCCAAGCGCGCAGAAGGCGGCCACCCGGCGGCTGCCGATATCCGGGATGCAGGCTCCAGTCCGGTAGTCGCGCCAGCAGCGTGCAACAAGACGAGTGCGAAAAATCGGTGCGCGCTGGTTGTACTGCCGCAAACAATCGCAGATGGCCGCGTATCGCGGATCTATTTCGGCGCGTGTAATGACGAATGCATCAGCCCGGCTCAGCGCGTCTAGCGGCTCTCGAAGGCGGCCGAGCGGCACGAGTTCGTTCTGGCCGAACGGGTCGAGGCCGTCGATCAGCACGATATCGAAATCGCGTTCGAGTTGCGCGTGCTGAAATCCGTCGTCCAGCAGCAATACATCCGTCGAGGGAAATTGACGAAGCAGGATGAGGGCAGTTTGATAGCGATTCGCGCCGATCCCGAGCGGCCCCACGCCGGCGCGCAGAAAGATTTGCGGCTCATCTCCGGTGAAGGCAGTGGGCACCTTCGCGCCCGGCGCGAAGACCAGGTACTCGGCAGGCGACCTCCGGCGATAACCGCGCGTCAGAATCGCCGGCGAGTGTCCCCGTTCCTTCAACTTCTCAGCCAAATAAGTCGTGAACGGTGTTTTCCCGGACCCGCCCACGGTGATGCCGCCAACGCTGACCACCGAAGCCGGTATGGGCAGCAGCGACGCTGCGCGGTGTTCGGAGGTTCGGCGTTTCAGCGCTCCGCCCTCCCGCCAGAGCCAAGTGAGCGGGCGAAGAACCAGCCGTATCGCGATGCTGCGGGGCGGCCGCGGGTCCGCCGAATAATACAGCGGCCATAAACGGTCCGAGATGGTGCGGGAAGCCCCACGCAGCGCGGCGACAACCTGGCGGGCTCGCAATCCCAGTTCTTTCGCGCGATCCTTGTCTGCCAGCAGATCACGAAGCGTGGGGGTCAACTCCACTGCACTCTGAATCTGCACGATGGCGTTTGCGCGAAGAAAGTCGTCCGCGATCGCTTCGAAGTTTTGCATGTGCGGGCCCACGATCACGGCCGCTCCCGCAGCCGCGGGCTCGATAATGTTGTGCCCGCCGCGTGGCGCCAGCGATCCGCCCACGAAGACCACTTGCGCGCGCGAATAAAGGCTTGCCAGTTCGCCAATGGAATCGAGCAACAGCACTCCGGGAAGGGGCAGCCGCATGTCAGTTTTGAGTTGCGAGCGGCGCACGAAGGATGCACCCGAGGCCGAAAGCTTGCGAGCTACTTGGTCGAATCGCGCGGGTTGGCGCGGCGCCAGAATCAAAAGAAGACTCGGGAATTCCCGCGCAAGCGTCTGAAATGCCCCAATCGCAATGTCGTCCTCGTCTACGGCGTGTTTGACGGCGCTCCCCCGCTCGTTGGGCCCGGCCGTACTGGCTGCGATCCAGACATGCTCGGCTTCAAAATGCGGCAACTGCACAGTAATCGCCGGAACGGCGACGTCATATTTCAGGTTCCCAGCGAGCACCAGCTTGCGGGCTGGAACTCCTAGTTGTTCATAGCGGTTGCGGTCCGTGATGCTTTGCGCAAATACCAGATCGGGGATTCGCATGAGAGGCTGAAAAAGCGATCGCAGCCGGCGATAACGTGGCCACGCCCGGCTGGAAATACGTCCATTCACAATGACGAGCCGGCCGCCCAACCTCCTGGTCTCGTTGTAGAGATTGGGCCAGATTTCCGTCTCGAAAATGATGAGCAGATTCGGGCGGATGGCGCGCAGCGTTCTGCGAATACACGAGACATAGTCCAGCGGTGCGTAGAAGAGTCCGTCCACAAGGGGCAAGGCTTGGCGTTCGGCGGCACGGCGGCCGGCGGCTGTAGAGGTGGAGAGATAGAGTGGAATGCGGGGCTGGGCGGCGCGAAGGCTCTTCAACAAAGATACGGCCGAGGCGACCTCGCCGGCCGATACTGCATGCAACCAAATGGCGCCCGCGCCCGTCCGGCTGAATGATCGAGGGAGGAAACCCAGGCGCTCCCGGAAATGCCGCCGGTAGTCGCGGCTCTTGAGTAGCCGCGCAAAGAAATAGAAGGCTATAACAGGAAGAGACAGAAGCTGGACAGACCGATAGAGGAGAATGGTGCGCGTGATTCCAGGCACTCGCTTTGTGATTTCGAGTATAGCGTTGGCCGCCGTGGTTGCTGCGATTGCCGGCGCCAAAGAAGAGAAGCGCTTCCAGGCAGGTCCCGCCGGCCAGTACGCGCATCAGACCTCCGACCGAGTGACCGTTGGGGCGAAATCTTACGACAACGAGGACCTCACGGCCGAGGCGTTTGGCAAGAAAACGGATCTTCTGAAGTATGGTGTCCTGCCGGTGCTGGTGGTGATTGAGAACAAGCGGAACCAGGCACTCGATCTGCGGGATCTGGAAATAAATCTGGTAGGCTCCGATGGACGACACGTCTCGGCGGTGAATCCCGAAGACATACCGTTTCTGAACGCGCATGGAAAGCAACCGAATGTCAGTCCATTGCCGGTTCGTCTGCCACGCAAGAAGAATCCGTTGAATTCGCCCGAGATCGTGACGCGCGCTTTCTCAGCGAAAATGCTGCCGCCGGGCGATTCCGCCAACGGATTTTTCTATTTCGAAGCGCGTCCCGAGGCCGGCGACCGGATCTACCTGAGCGGCTTACGGGATGCCCGCTCCGGCACGGAAATTATGTATTTCGAATTTCCGCTAGCGGAGAAGTAGCAAAGCCGCACGATACGATTGTGGTAAGGCCAGTCAGCCCGCATGGCATCCTCACCTGCAACCTTCATCACTCCAGAGCAATCGCAAAGCCGAACGGCCGAGCGAATACTATCGCGGAGAAATGTTCCCCGTCGAAGGTGCGACCCGGGCGCACAGCCTGATTGTCACCAATGTTGCAGGAGTGTTTCGCACGCTGCTGAAACAGCGCTCTTGCGAAGTTTACACTTCCACGCTCCGGCTCCGGGTCGCTGCCACTGGCCTCTGCGCCTATCCCGATGTGATGGTCGCCTGCGGAGAGCCGCTTTTCGCGGACGATCAGGCTGACACGTTGTTGAATCCCGTTCTGATTGCCGAAGTCCCTTCTAAGTCGACTCAAGACTATGATCGAGGCCAAAAATTTCAGCACTACCGCACACTGGCTTCCGTGATGGAGTACCTCGCCATTGCCCAAGAGAAGGTCTTGATCGAGTACTGGTCGCGACAGTCTGATCACCGCTGGTTGCTCACTGAATTCGACGATTTGTCGGCCGCAATCAGGTTAGATTCTATCGGCATAGACCTCCCGGTAGCCGAGATCTATGACAAAGTTACCTTTGCGAGTGGGCCCGAGGCGCCAGACAGAGTCAATTCCAGTAATTCCGGTCCAGATTCCTGAACTTGCGAGACCGGGATATGGGAGTTTAGAACTCTCCGTTCCACCGGATTTTTCGGGCTCCTATTCGAGACCAATTGAGCCCTATCCTTTGCTGCCCAGGAAGGTGACCACGTGGCCGCGTAGAGCAGCGACGAACCGCGTAAAATTCAAATCTGCTGCGGATTGTGTGATCTTGGTTTTCTGAGAATTTGTCGCCATAACCAAACATGCCGCACTATAGACACGTTCGAGTACCAAGCGACGGCATAGTAGTTCATAGCGCTTGCTGTACGACGCCTTATCAAAAACCGGATCAACCATGAAATAGGGTTCTTTGTTGCGCACCGGCGTTCTGACCTTGCCACAATCTTCCAGGAGGAAAAAGTAGCCGAGGAATGGAGCCGGCGATTTGCCAAACCTTCCTTCGCGGTAGGCGACCCAAATATCTGTTGCGCTTCCAATAGCCTCCTCTGAGCGATTGTTGAAATTGTTCCCAAACGATGGCCCGACCTGCGACTTGAACTCCATCGCCGTGACGAGTTGGTTATCAGAGACCACGATTAGGTCCCATTTCTTCTCCGCCCGATAATAGCCCGGCAGCTACAGAGCCGAGCAAATCGTTGTCGGCGCTATATCCGGCTAGATCTAGCAACAGCTCCACAACCCAGCGCTTCGACCCCTTTCGGTTCAAGCGGCGTCGATTGCGTAGCGCGAGCCGGGGGAATCAGCAGCTGCTGAATACCCTTCGTGCTGCGAATTGCTTGGCCGTGTGTCACCGACGGGTTCTTTATCTATACTCTTGCTTCTGCCGGTCGAAATGCAAACCGCCACTGCATTGATCGGCTGTTGCTGTATCCACAGTCATGGCCTTCTAGCACTTCCCAGGCTGGTATCGAGACTGGCTGTGGGTAGACCAATCATCATAGCGCGATCGGTTCGGGTCTCGACAATTCGGGCGCCCTCCTCAATTCCAGTAATTCCGGTCCAGATTCCTGAACTGCACGGCTTCGGCCAGATGCTTGGCGGACACCTGCCCCGAATTACTTAGATCGGCGATGGTGCGTGCCACGCGCAAGAGCCGGTCGTGCGCGCGAGCGGAAAGATTCATTCTCCGCACCGCCATTTCGAGCGTGCGCTCGCCGCTTTCATCCAGTGCGCAGAGCGTCCGAAGCTGCGAGGCGGGGATCTGAGAGTTGTAGAACCCGCGCTTGCGCTGGATCTCGCGTGCCTCTTCCACGCGCTCCCGGATCTGCGATGAAGTTTGTCCGTCGGCCTTGCTCCGCAGTTCCTTATAAGGCACGGCGGGCACTTCGATATGCAGATCGATGCGGTCGAGTAGCGGGCCGCTCACTTTGGCTAGATAGCGCTGAATGATGCCCGGTGTGCAGCGGCATTCCCGGGTGTTATCTCCGTAAAACCCGCACGGACACGGGTTCATTGCACCGATCAGCATAATCCGGGCAGGGAAGGTGAGCGTGCCGTTGCTCCGGGCGAGCGTCACCGACCCTTCTTCCAAGGGCTGCCGCAACTGTTCCAGAACGCCGCGGGGAAACTCGGGCAATTCATCCAGAAAGAGAACGCCTTGATGCGCCAGACTTACTTCGCCGGGCCGGGCGCTTCCGGTGCCGCCGCCGATCAAGCCAGCGTCTGAGATCGTATGATGTGGCGCGCGAAACGGGCGGCTGCGGAGCAAGCCGACCCCCGCTGGAATCGCTCCGGCCACGCCGTGAATTTGTGTAGCTTCGAGCGCCTCGCGAAACGTTAATTTCGGCAGAATTCCCGGCAAACGCTTCGCCAGCATCGTTTTGCCGGAGCCGGGCGGTCCGATCATCAACACGTTATGATTGCCCGCAGCCGCCACTTCGAGCGCGCGCTTGGCCATCGTTTGGCCGCGTACATCGCTGAAATCGGGCAGATCGGGGTCGCTGCCGTTCAGATCGGGAAGATTCGCCGTAACGGGCGCAAAGCCGGCGGGCTGGTTCAGGAATTGCACCACCTCGGCCAGATGCTTCAGGCCAAATACTTGAATGCCCTCGGCCACTGCTGCTTCGGCGGCGTTGTCGATGGGAAGCAGGAGATTGCGGATGCCACGGCGGGCGGCGCAGACCGCAATGGACAACGCGCCCCGGACTGGTCTGAGGCTTCCATCAAGCGACAATTCGCCGACCAGCATGTAATCATCGCTGCGAGCCACGGTTCCCATGGCCCCAAGAATGGCAGTAGCCATGGGCAGATCGAAGCCGGCGCCCTCTTTCCGGACATTCGCCGGAGCTAAGTTGATGGTGACGGACTTGCTGGGATAGCCGAAGCCGGAATTGAGTAGAGCCGATTTGATCCGTTCGCGGCTTTCTTTGACGGCGGCATCCGGCATGCCGACAGTGACAAAGTCCCGGTTTGTGCCGGCCGGGTACATGTCGACCTCGACATCGATGACGTGAGCGTCTATGCCTTGTATCGCGGCGCTAAACGTGCGGAATAAGGCCACGCAGTGCTAGTAGGTAGAACGGCGGTTGATTCTCAGGAAACTCACCGCCTGCCGAACGTTCCGCCCCCTACCAGCCCCAGGTCAACGATGATGGCGATGAAAATAAAAACCAGCTGGGCCGCTCCCATGGGTTGATGCGTCCGGAGCAGGTAGGTGTAGACGATGAGCGTCAAGGGCAGAAATATGAAGCCCAATACCGGGATGACAATCCCGTGATAGACGCCGTTAAAGAATGTCGTCAGTAGCCATAGAAGAATAATGGCCACTCTAGGAAAAGCAACTGCCAACAGCGCGAATATGCAGGGCATAAAGTCTTCTCAATTTACAACCAGTACTGCCATTGCGCAGTACTGATGACGTAAATGCTCAAAATTCCGTTCGTTACGGCATGCATCAGGATGCAGTCCGCTACCGACTTCGAACGAATCATCCACAGGTTATAAATGATGCCTGTGATCAAGCCAACATCCCAGTAGGGGCCGTGTTCGGAGGCGAAAAGGATGGCCGTGATCCAGAAGGCAAAAGGTGCGTAGGCGCCTAGCGGCACACGGCGGAAATCGGTATTGATCAGCCAGCGCATCAGCCACGCGCGCCAGAATAACTCCTCGACTATTGGAACAATCACGACGGCCCGTATCGTGCGCCAGCCAAGTACCCAACGGCTATGCAAGGAAGCGGGCGGGAGGGAAGAGTGGAGATGCCCGACAACGGGGTTGGAAAACAGAACGCTTCCACGATAACCGGGAATCAAAAGATCCGGCGCCACCCAGATGATGAAGACCCCCGCCCCGACGGCAACGCTCGGCAGCCAATAGACAGGCCGAAAGGAAAGTTCGCGCGGCCAGCAAGCGAAACAAGCGGCGCCCAGAATCAGACAGCGAAGCGGCGATTCCCAGCGGGCGTCCAGCGGAAACGTCCCGAAGACCCCCAGAAACACGAGAAAAAGCACGAACGGCGCGATATAGCTCGCCGAAGGATACTCTTCTCGCCAGCCGCCTGCCAAAGCTTGGTTAG
Source organism: Bryobacteraceae bacterium (assembly GCA_035651215.1). Lineage (GTDB taxonomy): Bacteria > Acidobacteriota > Terriglobia > Bryobacterales > Bryobacteraceae > Bog-105. The sequence continues at coordinate 30,055 of DASRGE010000045.1, read as the reverse complement.
GCACGCGCAGTTTAACCGATCTGGCTCACAAACGATTTAATCTCGCTCTGCTGTTGCGGCTGCGAAGCATTCTTGAGCGCCTTCTCCGCTTCACTCCGCGCGCCCTGCTTATCGCCCTGTTTCAAAAGCGCCATGGCCAAATGGAGCCGGAACGTGGAATTTTCCGGCTGATCCTGCACGATCTGGCGGAAAATGCGTAGCGCTTCCGTATTCAGGTCCCGCTTGTAATAGACATAGCCGAGGGTGTCGGAAATGTTCGGATTATCGGGAACGCGCTGCTTCGCGCGCTCGGCGAAGGTCAATGCCTGATCCAGATTCTTGCCGGCTTCGGCATTCAGAAAGGCAAGATTATTCAGGGCCAGGGTGTTATTGGGATCGATGCCCAGCATGCGGTTATAGACATCCATCGCTTCCTGCTTCTTGCCCATATCTTCGAGCAACATGCCCTCGTTTCCGAGCGCGTTAACGTCGCGCGGGTTAATCTTTTCGGCCGCCTGGAACGATTTGAGCGCCGCGTCTTTATCGTCGAGCTGGCGTTGCACAAGCCCTAGCCGAACCCACACATCGGTCGACTTGGGATTGGTCTTCAAAACTTCCTGATAGTTGCCGGCAGCCTGCTGGAACAACTGCTTCGCACGTTCGGGTTTGGCGCGGGCCTGCTCGGCTCCGACGGTGGCTTCGAAATTCGCCAGTTGATAGCGATAGGCCGAAACATTCGGATTCTTCTGCACCAGATCCTGCAGAGAACGCACCGCGTCGTCTCCCTGCCCCTGCGCAAGCTTTATGAGCTGCAGGCCGAGGAAGCCTCTGGGATCGGGCGGATTGGCGGTCCACACCTGCTGGAACTCGCCGGCGGCCTTGGTGTATTCCTTCTGGTTCAGATAAAGCGTAGCGAGTTGCAGATGCGCTTCGGTCGCTTTCGGATATTGCTTGACCAGCGCTTCGAGATCCGGTTGAGCTACGTTGCTCTGATTTGTTCCGATGAGCGCGCGATCGCGGATCAGCCGCGCATCCGGATCATTGGGTTGCGTCTGCAGGACGAAATCGGTTTGTTCGATGGCTTTCGAATGATCTCCGCGGTCCTCGTAAATGCGCGCTGCGATCACGTGAGCGGGGAGCAGGTTGGGCTGCTCGCGAAAGGCCTCCAGCGCCTCATTGAGCGATCTGTCCTTATCGTTTTGAGAGAAGTAAGCGCGCGAAAGATCCAAATGCAACATTGCATTGTTTGGGTTGTTTTGCACCAGCTTCTTTAGCTCTTCCAAAGACTTTTTTGCGTCCGCGGATGTGCCCGTTTGGAGCAGCAGGGAAGCGTACATTTCGCTTGCGGACGCATCTTTAGGATTCTTATCCGATAGATCCCGGGCGAGCCGCAGGGCCTCGTCGCGCTTGCCTAACATCTGGTCGACCCCAATGATCCGCTCGGTGTACCGTACGGCCATTTTGGGATCCTGGCTGGCGCCGGTCTGGTATTCGTGAAGGGCTTGATCGAATTTCTTGGCGCGCAGATAGAAATCGCCCAGCATCAGGCGGCCCGTGGTGAGATTCTTCATATCCAAAACGCGCTTCATCACGCCTTCCGCTTCGTCGTAGCGGTTCGTTGCCAGGAGAAAATTCGCCAGGTTCTGTGTAGCGACCGGGTTGTTCGGCTCGTTTTGGACACGCTCGCGAAGAACTGCTTCCGCCTTGGCGGGATTCTTCTGCGCGGTGTACTGCATGAACAGGAAGTCGTAGCCTGTAGCCCAGGTCTTATCGTGCGCCAGCATATCCTGGACCAAGGCAATCGCTTCCGGCCCGCGCTGCGCCGCCGTAAGCGCCTCCGCGTACCATCCGATTAAATCGCGCGAATATGGCTTAATCTGATTGGCCCGCTGGAACATTTGAAGCGCTTTGTCGAGGTGCTTGTCAGTGTAGTCAATGATGCCTTGGAGCCGCAGCCCGTCGAACGAATTCGGCGATTGCTGCAGAATCTTCGACACCAAGTCGCGCGCCTCCGACAGCAATGAAGCGTATTTCTTCTGGTTTTGAGAATAGATTATGAGATAAATCTGCGCTAACTTTGCTTCCGCATCTGTATTGGTGGGCTTCAAATCAACGGCGCGCCGGAGGAACCGGGTTGCCTCCCCAGCCTGCCCATCATCAATGAGATTCAAGCCTTCCCGGTAATACGCTTCGGCGTTGGTTTTGTCCTTCGCAATGACCTTTTGATACAGTATCGAGGCTTCTTTATATTTCTTATTTCGGTGATACTTGTCGGCGGCCGCCAGCAGTTTCTCCGGGCTCTGCGTACAGGCAGTGGAGAGCAGGAAGGCACACACGAGGGAGAGCGCAACAAAATACTTCATATCCGGATGCTTACTAGAATTGTAGGAAATTAGCTCCTGTCTTTACAATCAGTTGCTGGTACTACAGGGTCGGATAAATCCGGCCCGGCGCTCGGTCGCTATAATTTCGGTCGATGCGGAGTATATCGCTGCTTTGTATGGCTGCCGCGCTGACCGCCGCCGTCACCTTATGTGACGAGTCCGCCGCGACCAACGTCACTCTTCCGGACACGCCCGGGCTCTACGCGATCATCTACACGTCGATGGGAAACATCGTGTGCCGGCTGTTTGAAAAGGAAGCTCCCAAGACGGTCGCGAATTTCCGTGGGCTTGCTGCCGGAACGAAGCCATGGAAAGACCCGGTCACCGGGCAAATGAAACACGAGCCCCTGTATTCTGGAACGACCTTTCAGCGCGTGATACCCCAATTCATGATTCAGGGCGGAGACCCGTTGGGCAACAACGAAGGCGATCCAGGCTACGAGTTTGCCGACGAGATCGATCCCAGCCTGAATTTCGAGCGGCCGGGAGTTCTGGCGATGGCGAATCACGGGCCCAATACCAACGGATGCCAGTTCTTCATCACGGTTGCGCCGGCGCCGCATCTAAACGGGCATTACACCATTTTCGGCGAGGTCGTGTCCGGCCAGGAAGTGGCTAACGCCATATCGGAGGTCCCACGCAACGAGGATGATAAGCCCTTAACCCCGGTCAAAATTCTGAAGATCGCCATCCGCCGTGTGGATCCGCCTAAAGCCAAACCGGCAGCTTCAGAGAACCGATCTCCGAAATGAAGAACATCATTGCCGCTACTTGGCTCCGAGCGGCGCTTCCCACGATGGCACACCCTCTTCCCATTTGTTGTCCGTCAGGCGAACCATGGTTCCATCCTTGATTCGATACGCGTACAACTCGCCATACATCTGATGCGCCGGAGCGAGAGGTTGCTCGTCGGTGATGCCTCCGCGCTCAGACGCGAAGATCGGCCATTTCCCGTCGTAAGAATACTGAAGATGACCATGCTGGTCCTCACCGTGGGTGATCCGCCGGACTTTCCCCGGAGCGCCGTTGGCATCCAGATCGAGCAGGTACACGTCGAAAATGTTGGATTTCAGGTTGTCCCGGTTCGAAACAAAGGCAATCTGGTTTGACGCCGGTGAAAAGGACGGGAACAGACTGATGGCATGATCGCCGGTCAGCCGCCGCACGTGGCTTCCATCCGCATTCATCAAATAAATATCGAGGCTGCCGGCTCTTCCGCTGCTGAAACGATCTGCTTTCCGTCGCCGGAGAAGCTCGGGTAGCCATCAAAGCCGGGCGTATTCGGCGTCAGATTCTGTAACGCGCTTCCGTCCGATCGCATTTTCCAAATATCGGCTTCGATTCTCCGCGCGCCCATTGCCGCCCACGTCGCTGCCGATGATGTCGTTATTCAGCACCGCTTCAATTTTCTGATCGAGCGATTTGGCCTTTGCCGCGTACAAAAACCTTCCGACCTCTCCGTCTTCCTCGCCCGCGAACGCGACAAACACGATGGTTTTTTCGAATTGATACTGGCTCATCACCCGGGCCAGCTCCATCACGCACGCCACGCCGCTGCCGTCGGTGACGCCCGGCGCGTCGATATTGGGATCCCTCACTGGCGGCGGCGGATCGCCCGCCTGCCCACGCGGCGTGCCGGTCCGGTTGACCGAGTCGTAGTGCGCGCCGATCAGCACACGTTGCTCTTCGTTCACCGTTCCCGGCAACACCGCGACCACGTTGTATACACCTACGTCCTGCGGGATTCGCGACCCGCGCGAGGGGTCTTTCTTGACGCGGTACTGATCGTAGCTGACCTCCAGCCGCGGGCTATAGCTGTGAAACTGCTCGTAAATCCATTTCCGCGCCGCGCCGATACCGCGATTGGGATCGTCCTGCGAAGAACGAAGATTGCGCGTGCCGAATCCTTCCAGTTTTTTGAGCGTCGCCGTGATCCGCTCCTCGGAAACTTCGGAAACGATCTTCGAGACCTGCGGATTGATGGATTTATATTGCGCCGAAGCCGTAAGCGCACCGAAACATGCGGCCAGAAAAATGCTCCGAACGTTTTTCATATAGTTTTGATTGTCTGCATGTTCTCGATCGCGCGGAGTGGTCCCTAGCTATTTCAAAAGAGCCAGAATCGTTTCGATGAGCGACTTCCCGTACTGGCTCCCCGGCGCAAGCATGTCGAAATGCCCGGAACCCTCCAGCTTGAGCACGGTCACGGAATCTCGCTTGGAATTTGCCGCGGCTTCATAGCTGCTCACCAGATCGTTGCCGTCTTTCAAAAGTCCGCCTTCAACGATGGTTTGCGGAACTCCGATCGGCAGCAGGGCCATCGCTGAAGTAGCGGCGTAGCGTGCGGGTTGTTCGGCCACGGCGCCGCCCATGAACTGAGAGATGCCAGGCACTGGGCAAAACGTCATCTCCCGCGGCTGAGCGGCGGCCAGGTCCGGAGGGGCATCGATGTTCACGACGGCTTTCACGTGGAGAGGGTTGTTCGAGTAGAGAGGACTCGACCGAGGGAGTTTTGGACGCGCGGCGAGCCAGTACACGAGCATTCCACCCGAGGAGTGTCCCACTAGTACGACGCGATGGAGGTCCAATTGATTGGTCTGCGCGATGGTCCGTAGAAAATCCGTACCCGCGGCTAAATCGAAAAAGCTGCCGGGCCATCCGCCGCCGGGATTGCCGGCGCGCCGGTATTCAAGGTTCCAGGTAGCCACTCCCGCGCCGGCTAATGCAGCGGCCAGTGGACGGAGCGGCTCAAACGACGTGTCGCGCGGATCCCGCCGGGGGAGCTTGTCAACAAAGCATCCCCCATGCACCAGGATCACGACAGGATGCGGTCCCTCCGCTTTCGGCAATCGCAACTCGCCAAACTGTAGGGCATCCTTACCATAGGCCAATTTGCGATCCGCCGGAGCGACAGTCTGTTTCCACAACTCGGCCGGCTGGATGCTTTGTGCCGTGATCGCGGCGCAACCTGCGATCGTAACGAACATCAGCCTTACGAAAGCCATGCGCTGCATTTTGCAGCCGAAGGGTGGCGCGTCATTGCCGAAACATGCGGCCAGAAGAATACTCTCAACGTGTTTCATATAAGTTCGATATCTCGGCCGTACGGTTTACCATTCATGCTGTGCTGCTCATAACAACGCGGTTTCGATGAAGAGAGGGCTGCGCCAGCGGCCACACCTTGTAGACCGCAATCGCAAAAAGGATCAGCACGGCTGCCGTGAGCACGCCCGATTCACCCACCCATACGCTGCCGCCGGAGGTCGACCTGTCGAATGCGCCTTGAATCACGGCGTTCCACACGGCGTGCCCCCAGATACAAGGCCAGATGCTGCCTGAGGAAGGCCGCAGCCATGCGAAGACATATCCGGCAGCGACGATGCCGGCCAAAAAGAGACCGAGTGACAAAATCGGATGCGGTCCCGCGGCATATTGTCCGCTAACGATGAGCGGCGCGTGCCACAATCCCCAGACCAATCCGCTGATCAGGATGGGCGCTCCGATACCGGAATCGACCAGCCGGGTGAGCATGTAACCGCGCCAGCCAATCTCTTCGCCGGCGGCATACTTGCAAGTGGCGAGCGCGCCAAAAAACAACATTATTCCGAGGCACTGCAAAAATCTCACGAAGGGGTTCCCGGCAAGAGTAAAGTGCATTCCCAGCTCAGCGAGAGAGCGCAGGTCCCCTGAAATGCGCCAGGCCTGAGCTCCAGCCGATTCCGTAGGCGATGAATCCGACCACAAGCGGCATTAGAGTGGCGACGGCCATGGCGCGAGTCCCCATCCAACCACCCCAGCGGAACGAAATATCCCGCGGCGACTCGCGCAGCACCAGCCGTGCCACAATCGATGACACCGTCACCCACCACACCAGCCCGAAGATGATCCCTAAGTGATTCTGGATAGACCCGCCCAGCAGCAGGATCTTATGCACGAAATAGGCGGACCCAGGTATCAGGACCGCGAAGAAAACGATCAAGCCGCGGCGTGCCTTAACTCTTGAATCCATATTTGAAACCCAGCCTTACTGCGGCAGTTCGCCGGCAAGGCTCACCCTTTCTACTGCGGGCTTGGATGGTTTGCGATCCAACTTCGAAAGCAGGAGCCCCATCAGCAGACAAGCCGCAATGCTGATCGAAGCATCCACAGCGAGCGTCCCCGTAACTCCGCCCGGGGAATAGGCACGCCCGTCCACGACCATCATGTAGGTGACCGGCACGTTGGTTGCGGCTGCGAGAAAGGCGAAAGTTGTTGCAGCCAGGGGATTGCTCTCCCCGATCGCTTCAAACACAATCCCAGTTTGGATTGCAAAAGCAACGGCCTGGAACAGGTACTCGCCGAGCATCGCCAGTGTGAACGTCCATGGCGCGCGCGGCAGCACGATCAAGCTTAACGTGAAAAGGCTACCCAGGATTCCATTAGCCAGGTAAAAAAGGCGCAGCGGCAGCCGTCTGGCAATGATGGGAAAAAGCAGACATCCCAAAATTCCGGGAAAGATGGCCCCTGTGCCTCCGGAGAGACTGACAGCCCGGGCCGAGGCATGGAAATCCGCTCCGAGGCCCCCGAGCAGATTGGCCAATGCAAATGAACTGCATGGCGATAGGAACAGCAGAAGCGCAATCACGACGTTGCGCCGGCGCAAAAGAGCCAGGACATCGCGATTGAATTGACGAAAGCTCTCTGCAGCCAGCCGCCGGTCGGGTCCTGGCGCCGGGATTACGAAAAAGATCGCGGCGGGCAGCAGGACGAAGGCGCCCAATAGAGTTGCCGCCAACCGGATCGGCAAATGGCGCACGAGTTCCCCTCCCAGCACCGCCGCAATGCCAATGCCGCAGGTAAGTGCGATATTCATCCATTTGCTGAGCGCGTTCTTATCGTTTGGGCGGGCGACGGTCGAGAGCCATCCACCCAGCGCAGCACTCGAAAGGGCTGCGGCCGCGACGCCCAGAGTCAACGCTAGTTCAAGAATTACGAGGCGATGAAGGCTCAGGAACGAGACGACGACAAGAACGGCGGTCGCGGCCGCGAACACAGCGGCATACCAGCGCCGGCTGAACCGCACGTCCAGCATCGGGCCGAACACGACAGCCCAAAAGTTCGGGGACATCGCCGTCGCCGTGATGGCCGCAATTCTCCACTCGGGAACGTGTTCCGCCGCCAACAGTTGGGGCACCGCGAAGAAGGCGATGCCGGTAATCAGTCCCACGGTAGTGTTTGATAGACCCATCAGCCAGACGGGTGGAATGTTGCGGTTGGTGTTCATGGGATTTTCACGTCGGGATACTCATTTCACTTCTCGCGTGTATGGACCGCCGCGAGCGTCGCCCTTAGTCCGTTGGCCAAATCCTGAGGTGTTGCGATCTTCCAGTAGTGAACAAAGAACACTCGAGGCTGCTCCTCGATCATGTGATTCAACACCGGGTTGAGCTCCCTGGCGGTGACCATCACGTCTCCAGTGGCGGCGACTTTGCCGGAGGGACCCTGCTGGAAATAAAGCAAGCTTTCAAACCAGAAATCCATGGGACCCGCGGGAAAATCGGCACTCGGCACGTCGACTTCGAGAGTTCTGTCCGGGGCTAGATAAATGCCCTTCCGGCCGAGCGCACGTTCCACAGCCCTGGCCCAATCCGGCTCGGAACTCGCCGGCGGCGAAGGCGCTTGGCCAAGCGGAGTGGTGGTAACGGCCAGTGCCGCCCGGAAGGAGCGCGCCATTTTGACCGCGCGGCCGTGTGCCATGAAGTGAATGAACATGAGGCGCGGCGATTCACCAAGAAAATGGTTGTGAGCGCCAGTGATCGTAAAACCTCCCGCCCGCAGCTTGGCAATCGCCGGCGTCATTTCGCTGGACAGCGCGCAGACCTCGCCCATCATCTCGGAGTTATCTTCGCTCCCCATGAACGTAACGAAGGAAACGACATGGGCGGTAGAGAGCCGCACGCCCTGGAGCTCCACCCGCAGGTCAGGGCGTGGGAATAGCACTACATACAAACCTTCTATCCACGTGCCGGAGCGCTCGAGAACAGAATCGATCTGCGAGGTATCGAACCTCGATTCGCTCCCGCCAAAACAAAGGGCGCAACTACACAGAACTACGAAGAGCGTTCTCATCGCTGCCGTGTTCATCAATTCGCGAGCGAACCCAGTAAGCCGGGCTGCGCCTCCTCGATCATGCGCGACCTCGCCCGCGCTCGCGAGTACAAAAGCAAGCCCGAACCGATCATCGCCGCGGTCCCGAGCGCCAATTTCCCTTCGAACAGCCAAACATTCTTGACCTCCGATGTCGGCATAACGCTGCACACCAGACAAAAGACTGTGACCCCGAGGCCAATCGCCCCGGCCAGCTTGCGCTGAGCCTTCCAGGCACTCAGGAAGATATAGATATACGGAAGGAAGCCACCGATGAATGTCAGCGACACGATCTCCTGATAGGCCACGCGCATCGTGTCGCCCAACTGAGAGAGGAGCAGCAGTCCGGAAGCCACCAGGCCCAGCGTTACTAATGCAACATGAGGGGTGTGCCAGCGCGGATGAATGCGTCCGAACGCATCCGGCAGCAGCCGGTCAGCACCCGCGGCAAACGGCATTCTCGAAACGGCGGTTCCCATGCCTCCAAACGAACCGAAAGCATTGGTGAGCAGCAGAAGCCCAATCAACGCAGACACCCAGGGGGCGGCGAAGATGCGGGCCGCCGCTTCGCCGCCATCGGCAATGCCGCGCATGTCGCTGATCGTTTCCGGCCGCAGCAGCACGAGCAGCGCCAGCGTCGCAGCGGCATAAAAAATTGCCACGAATGCCGTGGCCAGCCATAGAGCGGGTTTCACAGTCAGTTCGGGCGAACGGATTTCGGCGCTCATCATTCCGAAATATTCCGCACCGGTGATGCCAAATGCCATCGCCGCCCAGAACGATGCGGCGTTCCAGTCCATTTTGGGAGTTAGATGGATCGCCGTGGCCGAACCGTGTTGGTTCCAGTGGATCGCGGCTGCCGCAATCAGCAACAGGCCGAGCATGGCGACAGCGATCGAGCCACAGTTTGCGGTCCACTTGCCCGTCTTCAGGCCGACGAGATTGCTGCCGAGCGCAATCCAGATTGCCGCGAGCGAACCACAGATGATGAACGCGCGGCTATCTGCCAGATGAGCGTAGGCATGCCCAAACGTGTAGGCGCTGGAGCTTATATAGAAAACCGCAGCGCTTGGAAACAAGAACGCGATCCCGACCCAATACACCCAGAACGACATGAATCCATGGGCCGGCCCAAAATCATTTCGGGTCCAGGTATACAGCCCTCCCGGCCCCGGATACTTCGACATTAGGGCAGCGACCGCACCCGCCAAGGGAGCACCGAATAGAAGGCCCGAGAGTAGCCATAAGGTTATGCTTCCGGGACCTGCGTGCGCGGCCGCCGGTATCCATCGCAGTCCTATGAGACAGACGACTCCGAACAGGGTCAAATCGCGGACGCTGAGTTCGCGGCGAAGACTGCATTCCGGCTTGATCCCGGCGCGGGGCATAGCTGTCGAAGCTGAACTTTCCAGGCGTTTATCCGCTTCATCTACGGCATTCAAAGGGAACGGCCGAGATCTGATTTTCTGCGAAGAGCTGCTGTTCGACTAACGCGTTTCCTCCGCTGGTAGCCAAGGGCTCGTGCGGTGAAGCCACCACCACGTTCTGCTCCGGCTCCGCCATGCTCAGGAGTTGGGCGTAGGTGTCGCCGACCATGCTGGGTGGAAGTCCATTGGCAAGTAACTGAATCAGGGAAGCGAGAAAGCTGTTGAATACGGGGTCGGAGTCCGAAGACCCGCTGCTGTTGACCGGCTGCGTGTAAACAGGGTGCGGATACCGGGCGAGCGCGGTGTTCATGGCGTACGGGTTCACCGTTGAAACACGAATGCTGGATCCCGCGGCGCGAAGAGCTGAGTCGAGATTGTTGGCGTAAACGCGCAGCGCAAATTTCCCGGAGTTGTATGTGTCGACAAAACTCTCGGCGGGAAGCGTGGCCCCGGTGGTGTACGACGCGATGGACGCCGTGAAGATGATCCGCGAGTAGCCCTGCTGCGGCATCAGCGGCAACATCGCATTGGTCATCATCACGTGTCCGGAGTAGACGGTGCGGATTCCGAGATCGCGTTGTGCCAGATAGAAGAAAAAGTCCGTCGGGGGCAACGGAACGATTTCTCCCAGCACGAACCGCCCTGCGTTGTTGGCCAGAATGTCAACTCGACCGTGCTGCTGAAAGAATGGGTGGGCTTGGAGCGCTCCAACAAAAGCGAACACCGAAGCCGGATCGGCAATGTCCAAAGTCAGTAGCGGAAAGGCGGGAGGATCCGGGACGCCGCCCGGATTACGCGATGTACCGATTACGTCAACTCCCAGCGCGTACAGCGCCTCACCGACGGCGCGGCCATTGCCACGCGATGCCCCGGTTATTACTGCCAGCTTACCGCTCAAATTAATCTGAGGCTTGAACTGCTTCAACGGGTAATATCGGGGAGCGAGCCGCAGATTATTGCACGTTCCATCGGCTTTGGCCTGAACAGCCAAGCTGGCTAACAACGATGGCAACGCCACGGAACCTGCCGCCAGCCCAAGAAGCGTCCTGATGAAGTTCCGCCGTGTACCACCTGATGGGCGCTTCTCCTCACGTTCATCCCGAGAGGATTCCTGAGAATGCTTGCCCTTGTCCACTGGCTGGGATCATAGCCGGTTGGCGGCCATTAGTGTCAGTGAGATCCGGTAAGGAGGAGGTAAGGAGTACTTCTTACCCCTGCTCAACTCCTTGAAATTGCGGTATGATGCGGCTTCTACCTTGAAGCATGATTCACAGCCGGGCCGGGCCCTGCTGGCTGAGGGAGAAATTCCGCCTCAACGCGCGGAGCTAATCCGCAGGCAGCTCGGCAGAATCTTGGCAAGCGCGCAATTTGTGAATTCAGCGCGGATGTGCCACTTTCTGCGCTTCGTAGTGGAGACGTCGCTTTTGGGTAAAGAATGTCTCAAAGAAACCGTAATCGGTGTCGAGGTCTTCAACCGCGCGCCGGGTTACGACCCAAGCCTCGAACCCATCGTTCGGATAGAGGCGAGGCGGCTGCGCGGCAAGCTGCAGCAGTACTATACGCGGCAGAGCGCGGATGACGAAGTCATTATCGCTCTCCTCAAGGGCGGTTATACGCCGGAATTCAGCTTTCAGCCGGCGGCGGGCGGCTCTCCTCCGGTGGCTGCCGCGCCTGTCGAACAGCCTTCCCGTTCACGGTTCAAGTCCTGGAGTATCCCCGTCCTACTGGTTGTGCTGCTAGGTTTTGCGCTGTGGACCGGCCATTACAGTGCGTCCGTTTCGAAGCCGCAAGGCCCGGCTGCGGCGTCGCGGCCGATACTCTCCATCGCGGTGCTGCCGCTAGCCAATCTGTCCGGCGATCCGGCGCAGGATTATCTGGCCGATGGCATGACGGACGAATTAATCAGCAAGCTGGCAAACATCTCCGCTCTGCGGGTAGTCTCGCGAACCTCCGCCATGCGATACAAAGGCGTTTCGAGGCCGCTTCCACAGATCGCCAAAGAGCTCAATGTGGCCTCGGTGGTGGAGGGATCGGTAACGCGGTCCGGCGGGCAGGTGCGCATCACGGCGCAGTTGATCGACGGAAGAGCGGATCGCTATCTCTGGTCCGAAGACTACAACGGTTCAGTAAACGATCTTCTGGCGATCGAGAGCGAGGTGGCGCGAGCGATCGCACAGCAAGTCACGCGAACGCTCTCGGGTAATGAGCAACCACAACTCCGCGGCGAGGCCGATATCCCGCCTGAGGCATATGACGCCTACCTGAAAGGACGCTATTTCTGGAACAAGCGGGCCGAAGCCGGCCTGCGGACATCGATTGGCTATTTCCATCAAGCGCTGACGATAGCGCCCGGGTATGCACGCGCCTGGGCCGGACTTGCGGACAGTTATCTGCTGCTTGGGGAGAACTGGGAGCGGCCGGCCGGCGAGTCGTTCGCGAAGGCTCGAGAGGCAGCCGACAAGGCGCTCGAACTGGACGACGATCTCGGCGAAGCGCATGCGGCGCGCGCCGCGCTGGACGCCGATCTGGGGCATTGGGACCGGGCGGAACCGGAATTCCGCCGCGCTCTTGAATTGAGCCCTGGCTACGCGACGGCGCACCAGTGGTATGCCGAGGAACTCGCCGCACACGGCCGGACCAGCCAAGCCTTGGAACAAATCCAGCGAGCGCGCGAGCTCGATCCGCTTTCGCTGATCGTAAACGTTCAAGTCGGATACATAAACTTCCTGGCGCGCCGTTATGACGCGGCCATTTCGGAGCTTCGGGCTGCCATTCAGATGGACCCACATTTTTTCTTCGCGCACGCCGATCTGGGCCAAGCGTATGAGCAGAAGGGAATGTATCGGGAAGCGATCGCCGAGCTTCAGACGGCGGCGGATCTCACGAACCACGGTCCCGGCGAAATGCTGTGGCTCGCTCGCGCCTGGGCCTTAGGCGGAAACAAGGAGAAAGCCCTCCGCGCCCGCGCCGCTTTAGAAAAGGAGTTCGAGCACGGCCGGATTCCTGCCAGTTGCATGGCCCTGCTCGATCTCGCTTTGGGTGACCGGGAGCGCGCCGTTCAGCGTTTGGGAGTGGCCAGTTCGGCTCACGTGGCCCAGCCGTTCCCCGGGCCGGAATTCGATGCGCTGCGGGCTGATCGGGGGATTGCGCTGTTGCTGGCACGCTGCGCGAGCGCGAGCTCACCGACCCTGCGCGCGGGCCCGTGATCCCAATTCACATACGTAGCCGAAAAACTCGCCGATTTACGGCAATCCGCGAAATTAATGACTCCTTGCGGGCAGTGCAGTTAAGCGCCGTTTCCTCACACCTGTGGCGCTCACCACTCTGAGGGCTTACTCCTTTCCCTTGACCCACCATTAACCCGGTTGTAAAATTCCCTAAACCCTACTCGACTGCTGTGATCGAATCTTCGGGCTGAGTGCTTTCTTCAGGGGTTTCGCTCAGTTCCCAGAAATAGGAGACTACACGATGGTCCCTCGTCGGATCGCTTGCACGATAGCGCCGCTATGCGCTGCTTTGTTTCTGCTTCCCATCTGGCTCGCCGCCCAATCCGGCCGCGGCAATATCACCGGGACTGTTCATGACAGTAGCGGCGCCAGCGTTCCGGGCGCCCAGGTAAGGGTGACGAATAATACCACCAATCAGGTGTACAACCTGACCACCAGCGACACCGGCGATTACACCGCTGCCGACGTTCCGGTGGGCACCTATACCGTGCACGTCGAGAAGCCCGGGTTTAGCGCGGCGGAAGTGCACAACCTGAACATCAATGCCGGGCAGACCGGCCGCGCCGACGTCACCATGCAAATCGGCCAATCCCGTCAGGTAGTGGAAGTACAGGCTGCGGCGCTGCAGGTCGATTCCGAGGATTCGCAAACCGCCGTCACTGTCAACCAGACGCTCGTCAACGAGCTCCCGCTCGTGGTTGCGGGAACCGTGCGCAGCCCGTTCGATCTGGCTTCGCTCACGCCCGAAGTCAAGAACACCGGCAGTTACACGGGCTTCTCTCTCGGCGGCGGTCAGGCCGACGGTTATCAAGCCACGCTCGATGGCGTTTCTATCGACACCTCCCGGGCGCTTCAAAAGAACTGGGTTACATCGAACGCGCCGTCGGTGGAAGCGGTCACGCAGTTCACGGTGGACACGAATGGCTTCAAGGCCGAGTATGGGCACGCGAGCGGCGGTGTCATGATGTTCGTCGCCAAATCGGGTACCAACCAATTGCACGGTTCTGCCTACGAATTCGTCCGAAACACGGATTTCGACGCAAACGACTGGTTCAGCAATCGCGCCGGCAAGCCTCGCCAGATCTACAAGCAGAACGATTTCGGCTTTACTGTCGGCGGACCGGTTTACATCCCGAAGGTCTACCACGGAAAGAACAAAACGTTTTTCTTTTTCTCCTATGAAGGTTTCCGCAATCGCAATGGAGCGACGAACGCGACCGCTACGGTCCCCACTTCGGAAATGTATAACGGCGATTTCAGCAACTGGATCACGAATACCGGAAAGCAGATCCCGATTTACGATCCCACCACGCAGGTCGTCGGTTCGAACGGCTCAGTCACTCGTGCGCAGTTTCCGGGCAACAAGATTCCCGTGAGTCTTTTTAACCCGACTTCAGTTCAGGCGCTGAAGGTGTTCCAGGCGAGCGGCGTGCTCACACCGAACAATGGCGCAGCTCCTGGCACAGTTGGCTATATCAACAACAACTACATTATTTCGAACGGATCGAACGTTCAGCCCGTGAATAAGTGGAGCATCAAAGGCGACCACTTGTTCAACGACAAACACCGCATTTCGGGTTATTACGGATACGACCGTGAATCGGTGATCCCGGGCCCCGAGGGCCCTGCGACGCTGCCCGGCCTGTATTCGAACTATAACGATTTGCGCCAATCTACCGATGTCCTGCGCTTTAGCTGGGACTGGACCATGAGTCCCACCAAGTTCAACCATTTCTATGCCGGCGGGAACAACTGGCGTCAGGATCACAAGCCGCCTCAGGAATACATCGGCAATTGGAAGAGCAAATTCTGTCTGGGCAATGTTCCCAATTGCAATGAAAATCTGGTCAATCTTTTCTCCGGCGGCCTCAGTGACAACTACACGACATGGGGCGGGCAGGCGGATAACGGCTCAGAGAATACCATCTATTCCTATAACGACGACTTCACCTGGATTCACGGTGCTCACACATTCAAATTTGGCGGCCAGTTCCAGATCACTCATTACAACGGATTCGGACGCCAGTGCGAAGCCGGCTGCGCCGGCTTTAGTTACGCGGAAACCGGTTTGCCGGGTGTGACCGATCCGAATCAAGGTGGAAACGCATTCGCCTCTTTCCTGCTCGGATACGCGGATACGGGACAGATCGATACGCCTCGCTTCATCGGCCAGCAATTCCCATATTTCGCCGGATTCGCTCAGGACGATTGGCGCGTCAACAAGAAGCTAGTCTTGAATCTCGGCTTGCGCTGGGAGACCAATCTGCCGCCCACGGGGCTCGACGACCGCTGGAGTGATTTCTCGCCCACCACCCCGAATCCTGGTGCAGGCGGCCGGCTCGGCGCCGTCATCTTCGCTGGTTCCGGACCCGGGCGCCAAGGCTCGCGCACGCTGGCCGATTCTTACTTCCGCGCCTTTGGTCCGCACATCGGTTTCGCCTATTCCGTAACCGACAGGACCGTCTTCCGCGGCTCCTACGCCCGGTCGTTTTCGCCGTTGATGGCTGTGAGCGGTTCCACTCACAACATGGGCTTTACCCTTACGCAGACGTTTCCCAATCCAAACAACGGCATCAATCCGGCATTTCTCATGAATCAGGGTATGCCGCCTTGGACCGCGCCGCCCTTTATCAACCCGTCGGTCTCCAACGGAGCTAGCGTTTCGTGGTGGCAGGGAGCGGAAACCACACATCCACCGACGACGGAGAACTTCAACTTTTCCATCCAGCATCAGCTCAGTTCCACGATGCTGATTGAGACCGCCTACAACGGCGCTTTCGGCTCGCATCTGCAAGCGCAACTGCTCGATTACAATCAGGACAACCCCGCGCTGCTTACCGCCTTCGGCAACATCCTGCAAAGTACGGCTGTATTGAACAGCCAGGTTGGATCGACCCTGGCAAACCAAGCCGGAATTACCGCCCCGTTTCCGGGATTCAAGGGCACGGTGAAGCAGGCGCTGCGTCCCTATCCGCAATACACAGTCATTGACACCTATGCCGGCCAGGGCGATCATAGCGGGCACTCTACGTATCACTCCGCGATGGTCCGCTTCGAAAAGCGTTACGGCAACGGGATTACCATCCAGACTTCGTACGTTTTCTCGAAACTTGTAACCGATGCCGATAGCTACTGGGGAAATGCGGTTCCGGTGAATGCGTCGGGCGGAGGCGGTGGCTGCTGTCTCGCTGCCGACCAGTACAATCGCCGGCTGGAAAAGTCAATCGGCCAGTTCGATGTCACCCACGATTACAAAGCTGGCTTCGTCTACGATCTGCCCTTCGGCAAGGGCCGCCAGTATCTGACTCGTGGCTTTGCCTCTTGGATTTTGGGCAACTGGGGAATCAATGGCATTTTGACTTATGCGAGCGGTCTTCCGGTCGCCGTAACGTCGTCCTATGTTCTGCCGTTATACTCCACGGGCGCCCGCAGCATTCCGTACGTCACCTCCTATAACGGGTGGCAGCCGAACTGGAACGGCGGCTTCGACCCAAGCCGCGACACGTTCCTGGTCGGCTACTGCACCGATCCGACCGCTGCTTGCAGTGGCCCCTTCCCGCATCAGGGCGATACCAAAAATCCGCAGGCCGGCAATCTCGGATTCGGCAATATGACGCGCTATAACCCGAAGGTTCGCCAGTTCCCGAACTTCAATGAGAACCTCGCAATTGCGCGCTCCTTCCCCATTAAGGAGTCGATTCGCCTGGAGTTCCGTGCCGAGGCCTTCAACATCTTCAACCGGGTGCGCTTCGGCACCGGCACTACGCTGCTTCAAGACCCTAGTTTCGGCAAACTGACCAGTAGTAGCGATCTTCTGAACACCCCGCGCCAGTTGCAGCTTGCTATGAAGCTATACTTCTGAACGATGAAGAATCCGTCCAGAAGATCCCTGATTCAGGGGCTCTGTTCTACGGCGCTATTGCCGGCCGCGCTATCCGCCCAAACCGAAGAACAAACGAAATGGCAACCCGGGCCTGGCATGCCGCAGGAAGGCCCGGATACGCCCAAAATTTGCGCCCCCATTAACGGCCGCAACATCACCGATACTGCCATGCGCGAAGTGAAGCAGATCGGCGTGAATCACGTCCTGATGGGCGGTCCTCCCATTCCGTGGGAACAGGCGCAACTACAAACGATTGTGGATACGCTGAAGCGCGGCGGCCTGGCGCTCGGCAACATGATGATCGCCGGCTTCCCGAACACGCTCTACGGGAGGCCGGGGCGCGACGAGGAGATCGAAAAGGTCAAGGCGTCCATCAGTGCCGCCGGCAAAGTAGGATTGCCAGTCATTGAATACAACTTCTACGCGCACCGCGCCACGGAAGGCTACTACGAACAGGACGGCCGTGGCGGAGCCGGCTTGACCGCGTTCAGCGCGGAACGCGTCAAAGGCCTGCCGCCGTTGCCGAAAGAAGGCGCACACACGCTCGATGAAATGTGGCGCAACATCACGTACTTCCTGAAAGCCGTGATCCCCGTGGCCGAACAATCGAATGTGCGCCTGGCGCTGCATCCCAACGATCCTCCGGTAGCTATCAGCCGAGGGTCAGGCCAGATCATGGGCACCGTTGAGGGCTGGAAGCATCTCATCAGCATTGTGAATAGTCCAGCGAACGGAATCACTTTCGATTGCGGCGTAACGCGCGAGATGGGACACGATCCCGTGGAGGTCTGCCGCTATTTCGGTTCCCGCGACCGCATCAATCACGTGCACTATCGCAATGTTCGCGTGCGCAAGCCATACGACGATTACACCGAAGTATTCATCGATGAGGGCGAAAACAACATGCTTGCGGTGATGCAGGAGCTGGTACGCGTGAAATACACGAGGCTGATCTATCCCGAGCACGAACGAGCGCTTGACTACGATCGCGCGGTAGGCATCCACAATCAATATCCCGGCGGCGGCGGATACGCGGGTATGGTCTACGATGTCGCCTACGCCCGAGCAATGCTCCAAGCCTCGCTCCTGCTGGCCAAGTCGTAAGCTGAATTTTGGTAGAGCACTACCAGGGAAAAAATCTCCTCCGTCTGCTACTGGCTTTGGCGATTCCCACCGGGCTGCTCTATCTTCGCGTGGTATTCGAATATCTCCGGCTCGTGTATTACTCCGAAGCTGTCCTGGGCCTGTTTTTTGTGGTTCAATTGATCGCAGCGCGCTATCTCCAGCGCCTTTTCCAACCAGCCGCTAGCAAGCTGGGTAGCGTGCTGCAATACGGGGGCGCACTGCTGATGGGCTTATTCTGCTCCATCACCGGAGCTGTCATGTTGGAGGGCTTCGGCTATAATTTCTTCCTTCGTGTTACCGGAACGGCTCCCTAAAGGGCGATATTCAGTGTAAAATAATTAGAGGTACATCATTTGAAGCTTTTCTTTTCCCACCCCCTGGCGCGGGTCTGCGCCAACCGTTAGTCCGGCATGTATCCACCAAGAAGCTTTCCTCCCCGCCGGCCCAAAGTCCGAGAGAATGTGAATGAGGCAATCCGGGTGCGAGAAGTGCGCGCTGTTTTCCCGGATGGATCTGTCGAGATCATGCCGACTCCGGCTGCCGTCAGAAGAGCCCAGGAGTTGGGCCTCGATCTGATCCTGATTGCTCCCACCGCCGAGCCTCCGGTTGCCAAGGCGATGGATTATGGCCAGTGGCAGTACGAGCAGAAAAAGAAGCAACACGAGGCCAAAAAGAAGCAGCACGTCATCCAGGTGAAGGAGCTGAAGTTCCGCCCGAATACCGACGATCACGACTACGATTTCAAGAAGAACCACGCGATCCGCTTCTTGAAAGAAGGAAACCGGGTGAAGGCCGTTGTGCAGTTTCGCGGGCGCGAGATCGCGCACACAGAACTCGGGAAAAAGTTGCTGCTGCGGTTTGCCGAGGATTTAGCCGGCGTCGGCGCGATTGAAGGCCAGCCCAAACTCGAAGGCCGTAACGCTCATGTGATCATCAGTCCCGTGAAAGCCGCCGCCAAGGAAAAGACGGAAAAGCCGAAGAACCCTGGGGCTCCTGCGCCCTCGCCCAACGGCGCCGCTTAAGTATTGAACTCGCCGGAAAGCGTCAGCCGAAGCTGCTTACGCCGCGCGCGACATGATCGCGGCGTGTACCGGTTTATCGCCAACCGGAAGCATAGTAAAGAGCGAAGCCGGAAGCCGCGGCAGCCAGTAGCCCGAAGAGCCGCCCGGTGCATGATAGGTGCGGATCGCGGGAATGCGAATGACCGCCATGTCACCCGAGAGCTCGTCCAGAATCAGCGCATACTGGCTGTCGGGAGTGGTGGTGATGTACGTAGGTTTGAGGCCGACTTCCACGACGCCAAGCATCTTCCGGCTGTCGATATTCAGGATGCAGACATCGGATCCGGTCTGGCTCGCGACAAACAGATCGCCTTCGCCGGGGCTCGCTGAGCAGGCCATCACACCGGGATCGCGTCCAGCCAGAATGGTTTGTTCGACTTCGAGCGGGGTGTACGGAAACACGATCGCCACCGCATCCATACCTTCACCCGAAACGAAGAGCTGGCCCTGATCGGAGTTGAAGCAGAGATTTTCCGGTTTCATCGCGAGCGGCAGTTCGGCGACGGTTTGTAAGCTCGGCACACTCAAAACACTGAGCGAGCGATTCGGAAGATTCGCGACGAGTAACATCTGGCCGTCGCCCCGAAACCGGACTGCCCCGACGTCACCGGGCATAGAGGCTTGCGTGTGGCGGCCAGTTCTTAAATCGATCAATTCCACGGAGCGGTGTGCGCCGGTGGAGACTGCCACCTGCCCGGTGTAGGCCACGTCCAACCCGATGGGTTCGGCGGCCAACTTATGGCGGGCGACGACGCGCAGCGACGCAGGGTCGGCTTCGATCAGTTCGTGCATCTCCGGTGAAACCGCAACCAGATGCTTGCCATCACCGGTGATTCGAAGCTCAGATAAAACGTCGGAAAGGCGGTGTGAAGCCGTGCGGCGGAGCTGGCTATCGATCAGATGAACGCTGCCTGACGACGGAGTGAGGACATAGCTGCGGTCGCCGGACGGATGCGGGACAACAGCCGTGGGCGCAGATCCCAAGGCAATTGCAGGCTTCAGAGAAAAGCTGGTGAGGTCGACGACTCCGAGGCTCTTGTCGCCGGACGTGGCAATGAGCGCGTAACCGGGATAGCCGGTGGCTTTTGCGCGCCGGCAAGCAGTCAGAAGGGAAAGTCCGCTGCACGCCAGCCACTGGCGGCGGGTCAGTGGCATGAGACGACAACCATTTGAACAGAAATTAAGAACCGCTCCGTTGAAAGTCGCGGCCCCTCGCTTACGGTCAGGGTTCCGATCCGGGGTCACTTACGCTTCCGGTGTGTCGTCGAGTAGGGCTGCACTTTCATGCAATTCTTCGGTCCGAAGGGCCATGGGATACTCCCTTGCGGTCGCGGCCCCTCGCTTACGCTCAGGGTTCCAATCTGCGGTTGCTTATGCTTCCGGCGTGTCGTCGAGTAGGGCTGCACTTTCATGCAATTCTTCGGTCGAAGGGCCATGGCTGCTCCCTTGCGGTCGCGGCTCGGTTCCAGTACGGTTCACCGTTGAGTGGGATGTTCTAGTCCTATGTTACTCTCTGGTTTTGCTCCGTCGCTGCCACATTCCGCGCATTCATGAATTTCCGGTCCGTTTTTAGCCTGATTTCCTCCGATCTTGCCATCGATCTTGGAACTGCCAACACCCTGGTTTTCGCCAAGGGAAAAGGCATCGTCGTCAATGAGCCGTCGATTGTCGCGATCAACAAGAACACCGGAGAAATCGAGGCGGTCGGGAAAGAGGCCAAAGACATGCTCGGGCGGACGCCGGGCAACATTGTCGCCATCAGGCCCATGAAGGACGGCGTGATTGCCGATTTCAAAGTGACGGAGCGGATGTTGAATTACTTCATCCAGAAGGCCCACGGCCGCAAGATGCTGGTGCACCCGCGCATTGTGATCGGCGTTCCAAGCGAAATTACGCAGGTGGAAAAGCGCGCGGTCAGCGAATCGGCCTACCGGGCGAAAGCCAGTGAAGTGCACCTGGTAGAGCAGGCCATGGTCGCGGCAATCGGCGCGGGGTTGCCCATTACGGAGCCGTCCGGGAACATGGTGGTGGATATCGGTGGCGGCACAACGGACGTGGCGGTAATTTCGTTGTCCGGGATTGTGTACTCGCGTTCGGTGCGAGTGGCCGGTAACGAAATGGACGACGCCATCATGGCGTATCTGAAGCGCAAGTACAACCTCTTAATAGGAGAGCGGACCGCCGAACAAATCAAAATCCAAATCGGGTCGGCGTATCCTCTAGACCGGCCGCTCACCATGGAAATCAAGGGCCGCAACCTCATTGAGGGCGTGCCTAAGACGGTTACGATTGAGGACAGCGAAATCCGGGAAGCGCTTTCCGAATGTGTGTCCACCATCATGAATGCGATTCGCGTGGCCCTGGAGCGAACCCCACCGGAATTGAGCGCCGATATTAGCGATCGGGGTATTGTACTTACGGGTGGCGGCGCGCTCATTAAGAACCTGGATCGCCGTATTCGGGAAGAAACGGGCCTTCCCGTCTCGATTGCCGAGGACCCGCTGGCCTCGGTAGTGCTGGGAACCGGCAAGATGCTGACGGATTTTAAGCTCTTAAGGCGCATTGCGATTGATTAGCGAACTGAGGCCCCTCCCTTGGGGTCGGGGTTCCGAACCGGGGGCGCTTACGCTTCCATCTCTGTGTCAGATATGTTTGTTATCAGGACTGGGATGCGTTTTTCAGAGACGGTTGGCACCCTCAACTACACACCTTTACAGTAAATAGAGAAGCATGGAAGGTTTGCTGAGCCGTTACCGTAATTTAACGGTCCTGCTCGTTGTTGTTGTCGCGCAACTCCTCTATCTCGCCTATCAGGTGAAAACGAACCGGGACGAACGGCTGATTCGTGTGTGGGCGGTGAGCGCGGTCACACCGATGGCCGGGATTGTGGAGGCGGTGCGCCACGATACGATCGGCTTTCTCCAAGACTATTTCATCCTGCTTGACGTTCGGGAGCAGAACCGGAAACTGAAGGCCGACAACGACCGCCTGCGAATGGAGAATGTGTACTTCCGCAACCAACTGGCAACGGCCGAGCATGCCCGGGCATTGATTTTGTTCCAGCAGCAGACGCCCTCGAAGACGGTAGCGGCCCGCGTGATTGGGAATAGCACAGTGGCGACCGCGAAAGCAGTATTCATCGACCGCGGCTCGACCAGCGGCATCGAACGCGAAATGGCGGTGGTCACGCCGGAGGGAATCGTCGGCAAAGTTGTCGCAGTCTATCCATTGGTTTCGCAGGTGTTGCTGGTGACCGACCCAACCTTTAAGGTGGGTGTGGAGTCGCAAAAAGGTCACATCCACGGCGTTCTCGATTGCGGCAGCGGGAAATGCGTGGTCGAACAGATCCAAAACGAGGACAAGGTGGATGTGGGCGAATGGTTCTTCACTTCGGGCGAAGACCGCATTTTCCCCAAGGGCTTTCCCGTGGGGCGGGTGGTAGCGGCAGAGCCCGGCCAGGGGACGAAAAACGTCGCGCTGAATTTGAGCGGAGCGCCGGGCGGCGCCGAGGAAGTGCTCGTCGTACTGAAAGGCATCCATCAGCCGATCCCCGCGGCGGCGGTGCCCGATGACACACCCGTGACCACGTTAATGCCGCCCACTCCGGAGCTGGAGACCGGAGGCGCGGAGGCCCCGAAAGGCCAGACGCAGGCCGATAAGATCGTTCAGAAATACGCCGAAATCGGGAAACAAGAAAATCATGTATTTGGCGGGGTTGGTTCGGCCATCCCGAACTTCAACGCAAAGCCTGCGAGCGCTCCGAAGCCAACCGCAGCTCCTGTGGCTGCGGCCCCTGCGTCCAGACAAGCGCCAACGACGGCACCAACGACTCCCAGCCGGCCCGGGATTTTGGGAGCCCGCCCGAATGCTCCCGCCGTGGGACCGAACACCAAACCTGAACCGGTTTTGCCGCTCGGAGCGCCTCGCCGTAAGCCTCCGGCCGGTCAGCCGCCTCAGCAGCAATGACTGAAACCAGCGACCAGATCCTGAAGCGGCCTGCGAGAGAGAGCTGGTTCAGCCGCTTTCAGGTTGTCGCGCTCGGAGCGCTTACGCTCGTCGCGATCATCGGCAAGTTCTATTTGCCGCGGCTGATTCCGAACACCGAGTGGCTGGAACTGCCGCTGCTGCTGACCATTTACTTCGGCCTGACACGCCGGAACCAGATTGCTGCGCTTTTGTTTGGAGCATTCGTGGGCGTGGCGGAGGATTCGCTATCGCCGGCCAATTTGCCGATCGGCATGTATGGCATCACCAAGACGCTGGTGGGTTATTTCGCGGCTTCGGTCAGCGTCCGTTTCAACGTCGAGAATCAGTTTATGCGGCTGGTACTCGCGTTCTTCTTTTATTTTTTTCATGCGTTCTTTTATTGGGTGATGCGGCGGGCGCTGCTGGGCCAGATTGTTCCCTTCGATCCAAGGGAAACTTTGATCCACGGAGGTCTAAATGCGCTGGTCGCTCTGCCTTTGTTCGCAATCCTGGATAGAATGAGAGTATCAGGTAGTACTTCCTAGTCACTACGCTCCGGAACCTCTAAGTGGCAATTATTCAGAGCCAGCGCAGGCGCGAGGAGGAGATTTCGCCGGACGGTTTGGTCCGCGACGATCCTAAGCCAGCAGCAGCGAAAATCGCAGTTTTCCAATACCTTACGGTTGCTGTTTTCGTTTTCCTCATCTCCGGGTTCTGGAATTTGCAAGTGCAGAATCCGGATGTCTACAGCGAAGCGGCAGCGCGCAATCGCATCAAAAGCACACCGATTCTGGCTCCGCGCGGACGGATACTCGATCGCGACGGCCGGGTGATTGTGGACAACAAAGCATCGTATTCGCTGCTGCTGAATCGGGACCAGATCAAATGGGAGCACCTTCCGGCGATTGCCGATGCCTTGCAGCTCGACTACAACGACTTGACCG
This sequence comes from Bryobacteraceae bacterium, assembly GCA_035651215.1. Taxonomy (GTDB): domain Bacteria; phylum Acidobacteriota; class Terriglobia; order Bryobacterales; family Bryobacteraceae; genus Bog-105. The sequence goes on along the minus strand of DASRGE010000045.1, from coordinate 5,933 downwards.
CGCGGATTCGCCGGATGGGTTCGTTGCCGCAAATCATCATCAAGAGCCAGTTGACGCGGGACGAGATCGCCTGGGTAGAGTCGCATCAGGACGTGAACACGTATCCGGAGATGCAGCTCATCAAATCCTGGCGGCGGCAATATCCGCAGGACGGGTTCGCCGCCCACGTGGTCGGGTACGTAGGCGAAATCAGCGAATCCGAGCTGGATTCCCCGGCGTTCCTCGACTATCACCAAGGCGACATTATCGGCAAGGACGGTCTGGAGCGCGAATACGACTCGACGCTGCGCGGAATCGATGGACAGCAGCGTGTGCTGGTCGACAACATGGGACGCGAGCGCCAGATGTTGACCACACAAGACGCAGTTCCGGGCAAAGACCTGAAAACGACCTTGGATTTGGACTTGCAGGCCGTTGCGGAACTGGCCATGAACGATAAACGTGGAGCCGTGGTGGCGCTGGACCCGCGGGATGGCGAGGTTCTGGCCATGGTGAGCCGGCCGACCTTCGACGCCAATAAATTTACCGGGCGGATCAGCCGGACCGATTGGGATGAGATTGCGAACGATCCGCACAAGCCGCTGCTCAACCGCGCTATTCAGGCCCAGCTTGCTCCCGGATCGACTTTCAAACCGATTATGGCGCTGGCCGGATTGGAAACGGGCGTTATCGACGACACGACGCACTTCCATTGTTCAGGGGGAGCATCGTTTTACGGGCACTACTTCGCGTGTCACTTGAAGGGTGGACACGGCGATATCGAAGTGCACCGCGCGATTGCGCAATCGTGTGACGTCTTCTTCTACAATGTCGGCAATCGCCTAGGTATTGACCGGATTGCTGAATACGCGGACATCGCGGGAATTGGCCATAAGACCGGAATCGATCTGCCCAATGAAACCCAAGGGACGATGCCTTCCACCAAGTGGAAACTGCGCATGTCACGGCAGAAATGGTATGCGGGTGAGACGATCTCAGTGGCGATCGGGCAGGGCGCGGTGACGGTTTCTCCGCTGCAGATTGCGTCCGCCTTGGGCGGCTTGGGTGCCGACGGTGAGTGGTTCAAGCCTCATCTGGTAATGGGACAAAAATCGGTGCTGCTGAGAAACGGAAATTTCAAGCCGGAGAATCTGGAGGCAGTGGTCTCGGGTATGTACGCGGTAGTGAACGAAGGTGGCACCGGACGTGCCGCAGCCTTGCCGAACGTGAAGGTTTGCGGGAAAACGGGAACCGCGCAGGTTGCTTCGAGCAGTCTGACCAAGGGTGCCGGTTTGAAAACCGCGATGGCGAACAACGCCTGGTTCGTGGCTTTCGCGCCAATGGAGAACCCGGAAATCGTGGTGGCTGCGCTATTTGAAAACGGACAGGAAAGCTATAACGCCGTGCCGATTGTGCGGGATGTTTTGAAGGCCTATTTTGATAAGAAAGAACGGCAGGCTCATCCCGAGATGCAGTCGACCCAGTGGGTGGCCCCCCGGATTCTGGGACAACCAAGTGCCCGCGCCACGGAGATAGTACAGTAATGCCAACCTATCGTTCCATCCGGGATGTGGATTGGCCGCTGCTGATCGTTACGCTGGTCCTCTGCGGACTGGGCGTGTTGCAGATTTATAGCGCCACCACGGCCACAAGATGGCAAGACGCCTGGTGGAAACAGATCATCTGGATTGGTTCCGGACTGCTGCTGATGTGGATTGCAGCGTCGCTAGATTATCATGCGCTGCTAAACCGTGTGCCTTATTTCTATGGCGGCGCGGTCGGGTTGCTGTTAGTGACCGCGATCATCGGCAACAAAGTGTTCGGGTCCACGCGCTGGATCCATATTGCCGGGTTTACGCTACAGACGTCCGAGTTCGTCAAGATTGTTCTGATTCTGCTGGTCGCGAAGTATTTGTCCGATATGAAAGCCCAGACGCTCGAATGGAAGGACTTGGCGAAACTGGGCGGCTTGGTGGCGATTCCCATGCTGCTGGTGATGAAAGAGCCCGATCTGGGCACTTCGCTCACCTACATCCCGATCCTGGTTTGCGGCGTGTTGATGGCTGGCTTGCGCTGGAGGTATCTGTTGATTCTGGCAGGCGCGCTCATCGTCATTCTGCCAATTGGATATCATTTTCTTAAGCCATATCAGAAGGATAGGTTGGTCAGTTTTATTTACCCCGACCGCGATCCGAAAGGAACGGGCTTTCAGGTGATCCAATCGAAGATCGCGGTAGGCAATGGAGGGATGTGGGGCCGCGGCGCCAAGGAGAGTTCTCAGACGCATCTGGGATTTTTGCCTGTGCCCCAGACGGATTTTATCTTCTCTTCCTTCGCGGAAGAGCACGGATTCGTTGGAGTAGTGATCGCGCTGGTTCTGTATTTCCTGCTGATTATGCAGGTGGTGCAGAACGCGCAAACAGCGACGGACCGGGCAGGCCTGTACGTCTGCATGGGCGTTGCTGCTCTATTGTTATTTCACGTGTTGGTGAATGTGGGGATGGTGGTAGGCCGGATGCCGATCACCGGGATTCCCCTCCCGTTGATGAGTTCGGGAGGATCGAACACGTGGTCGATTTTCCTGATGCTGGGATTAGTGAACAGCGTCAGGTTGCGAAGGTTTGTGAACTGAAAAGTCGGCTTTCCAGTTAGGAAGGCCGGTTCGACACAAGACGGGTCGAACTGAGTAGGACAAAAGAATTCGGATTGCTGACGGGATTTGGTAGTTTACCGGAAACCGAGACGGATGTATCCAAAGGCGCGGGATGTTGTCGAGCCCCTGTGGGCTCCCTTCGCGCTAGTGGCAAAAGATTTTAGGCGGCTGCAGCCCCGGACTTATTTCGTACTCTCAAGATCGGCCCTTACTTAGACGGTCGCCGGCAGTGTTGCGGCGGCGAGGCGGTGATAGATGAGTAAGGAACTGGTGATTGGATCGAATCGCCATGAGACGAAAGTAGCCATCCTCGAAGACGATCAACTGGTCGAGGTCTATTTTCAAAGAGCCAATGAATATTCGCTGGCGGGCAGCATTCACAAAGGCCGTGTAACGCGCGTCCTTCCGGGCATGCAATCGGCCTTCGTCGATTTGGGTCTGGAGCGCGACACGTTCCTCTACGTTTCCGATTTTTTTGAGGAACATGAGGACATCGACACTGTTGCCGATGAGAAGCCAAGCCGTGGCGACCGGCGCGATCGCGGTCATCGGGAGCGTGGCGGCGAGCGTCAGGCGGAAGAACGTGAGACGCGCGCGCCTGTGATCGAAATTGCTCCACCCGAAGCGGCAGAAGTCGCTGAAGGAGAAGAAGGTATTCCGGCTGCAGGTGTGGCAGCGGAACCTAACACAAACCCCGAGGGCGACCGAGGCTTCCGCGGAGATCGTCGAGGGCGGCGTTCCCGGCGCCGGCGCCAGCGTGGCCGCGGGTTTCCCGAGAACAAGTATGCGCAACCCAGCGATCTCGGCGCACGGCAACCCGAAGCAGCCTCTGCGCCTGCCGAGGAGGAAGGTGAGACCGCTCCCGAGGACGTGATCATTTTGCCCGGTGAATCGCTGGCAAAATACCGCAACGTATCGGCGGGTTCGGAAACACCCGAAGAGAGCGACGAGCCGGCCGTTCAGGAGCGAGAACGGCAGGCGGCAGAAGAAGAAGCGATCGAAGCCGAGGCCGACGAGATCGAGCTGGCGGAAAAAGTCTTCAGCCATCACGATGACGAATCGGTTCCCGAGGTGGAAGAGAAGATTGAGGAGGTGAAGGAGGACCAACCCGCCCCTCCTGAGGCAGAGAGTGCGTCTCTGGTAGAGAGTACTCCCGGTCCGGTGGAAGCGAGGCCGGTGGACGTCGGGATTGCGGAAGATGCCGAGGCGCCTGACAGCGAGGCACTTGGGATTGAGGAGTTCGAAACGCTTGACTCCGAAGAAGCGCTTCCGCCGGTGGACGAGGCATTTGACGAGCGCGCGCAGCCGGTCGCCGAGGAGGCCGTAGAAACCGAGACCCCGGTAGAAGCCGAGGCGGAAGACGCGTCGCGGCCGCAAACGGCATCGGTACGCGAGCAAGGCGGCCGGTACATGCACCGGGTCTCGCGGCGCATGCGGAGGCGGCGCGGAGGATCTCGCTGGGCGCAGCAGTCCGATTTCGGCGCCGGTGAATCGGCGGGGGGAGGCGCGGGTGCTGCCGCAGCGGTTCAACCGGAGTCCAGAGCCGAAACCCGGCGCGATGCGCAAGAAGAACGCTCGGCTGAAAAGCCGGAACGCCAGTATCCTTCTATCTCCGATCTCCTCAAGCCGGGACAGGAAATTATCGTCCAAATCGCGAAGGAGCCGCTGGGCCAGAAGGGCGCGCGAATTACTTCTCATATCGCGCTGCCGGGGCGCTACGTCGTCTACATGCCCAGCGTGAATCATCTGGGTGTTTCGCGCAAAGTGTCGAGTGAAGAAGAGCGGCAGCGTCTAAAACGCATTCTGCAGGCGCATCGCGTTGGTACGACGGGCGGCTTTATTGTCCGGACGGCGGGCGAGGGCGTGCCGGAAGACGAGATCGCCGCCGACATGAATTTCCTGTATAGTCTGTGGCTCGACATCCGGCAGAAAGCAGAAAAGCGGCCGGCCCCTGCATTGTTGCATCACGATCTCGACATCGTCGAGCGGGTTCTCCGGGATCAGGTCACGGAAGATTTCAAGTCGATCTGGGTGGACAGCGAAGAGATGTATGAGAACGTTCTGACGTTTATGCAGCGTTTTCAACCTGCGCTTGTGAATCGGGTCAAGATGTACACGCGCACTGCCCCCATCTTCGATGCGTTCGGCATCACGCAGGAGCTTGAAAAGGCACTGCGGCCGAAGGTGTGGTTGAAATCCGGCGGCTACATCGTGATCAACCAGACCGAAGCGCTGGTCGCGATCGATATCAACACAGGGAAGTACGTGGGCAAGTCCAATCGGCTGGAAGACACGATCGTCAAGACCAACACGGAAGCGGTGAAGGAGATCGTGCGCCAGATCCGTCTGCGCGACCTCGGCGGCATTATCGTAGTCGACTTCATCGACATGGACGAGCGCAAAAATCGCCAGAAGGTGATGCAGGCGCTCGAAGAAGCCATGCGGGCGGACCGTGCTCCATACAAGATTCTCCAGTTCAACGATTTCGGTTTAGTGGCGATCACGCGTAAGCGCGTGAAGCAGAGCCTGGAGCGTACGCTCTGTTCTCCGTGCCCGTACTGCGAAGGCGCAGGGTACGTCAAGAGCGTGCAAACCGTGATTGGGGAAATTCTGGTAGAAGCGCAGAAAATTGCAAAAGCAATTGACAGCAAAGATGTGCTGCTGCGCGTGCATCCGGATGTTGCTAAGGAACTCAAAGCCAGTAACAACCAGTTTCTGGAGGAACTGGAAGAGATTCTGAAGCGGCCGGTGCTGGTGAAGGGGGATCCCACCCTGCACCATGAGAAGTTCGACTTAGCTTAGTTGAGGGCTGGCGGGACTCGGATGGTAAACTGAAGTGCAAACTCACTGAGATACCCGCCAGCGCATACACAACCAGGAGAGATGGCCGAGTGGTTGAAGGCGCACGCTTGGAAAGCGTGTATAGGGGAAACTCTATCGTGGGTTCGAATCCCACTCTCTCCGCCATAATCACAAAACAGGTTGTTGCGGTCGCCATTTGAAATGCTAGTTCAATTCGTCGTTCATTTCGATACCGCGTCGAAGTACTTGCTCAAGAGTTTCGAGAAATCCACACGGTTTTGTTCGGCCTTTTGGAAAAGCATTTCTAAATTAGATTGCGCACTCGATAGAAGCTGGTACGGCAACATCCATTGTTATTTGTCCGACCTGAGACATAGGTAACAGAACGTTCCGGAGACATGGTATACACTTTTGGCCTTTTAGGAGGCGAGAGTGGGATGCCCTGGAAGGAAAGTTCTGTGATGGACGAACGCATTCGATTTGTGATTCGGTTGAAAGA
>DASRGE010000044.1:0-6814 GCA_035651215.1 Bryobacteraceae bacterium | reverse complement strand
ACTGAACCAAGCCAAAGCGCGTCTCGTCAACGCCAAGGCCGCTGACCAGGAATTCGAAACCGAACTGCGCTCCTATATTGAAGCCCCGCTTCCCGGCAACGTGCAAATCCCGTTCGACGAACTCAAAGGCGTTCTGAAATATGCTCTGACCGAAGTCGCCCGCAACCAACAGAACCCTGAGCGTAAGCGAGGGGTCGCCGCGTAACAGAGCCGCGCATCCCATTTAACAAAACTAAACGTGTCGTTCAGTTTTTTCTTTTGACGCGCCTGCTACATACGTTTAGAGTGTCTTCAGCAGGGTAAGTTCATACCCGGGGGTCTACAGCTTATGTGTCGAAGCTTGTCCGCGCACAGCAGGTGTCTCGGAGCTTTTCTTTTCATCTATTTCGCAATTTCAGCCGTCGTGGCCTGGGCGCAAGCTGTGGCCGGAGCGAGCGTAAGCGGCCAGGTGACCGATCCGACCGGCGCCAGTGTCGCCAATGCAATTGTCACCATCATAGAAACCGATACCGGTCAACAGCATACCGCCGCCACCGATTCGACCGGACACTACGCATTTCCGGATTTGCCCGTCGGACCGTACCGTCTGGAAGTCAGCGCGCAAGGCTTCCGGGGCTATGTGCAAACCGGAATTGTCCTGCAAGTCGGGAACAACGTAACTGCGAATGTAAGCCTGCAACTCGGCAGTATTTCCGAAACTGTTTCAGTGTCCGCCGGCACGAATATGGTGGAAACCCAGAACAGCTCTGTCTCGCAGGTTATCAATGAGCGCAGTGTGAATAACTTGCCATTGAACGGCCGCTATGTAACGCAGTTAGTTTTGCTCTCAGGAGCATCCATCACGGAAAGTCCGGCCCATGGCGATCTTACCGGCAGCAAGAACTTTTATAGTTCGACCACAATTTCCGTGGGTGGCGGGCAGGCCAACGCGACGAATTACCTGCTGGATGGCGGCTATTACGTCGATACGTTCACGAACGTAAATATGCCCTATCCGTTTCCCGACGCGCTACAAGAGTTCAGCGTCCAGACGAGCACGCTCCCCGCGCAGTACGGACAACATCCTGGCGGCGTGATGAATGCCGTCACCAAATCCGGCACGAATCAATTTCACGGAGACCTGTTCGAGTACTTAAGAAACGGCGATTTGAACGCCCGCGGTTATTTCGCCACCGCCCGCGATCAGTTAAAGCGAAACCAGTATGGCGGCACGCTTGGCGGTCCGATTGTCAAAGATAGGTTGTTCTTCTTTGGCGGTTTCCAGAGGACGCCCGTTCGCACGAGTCCCCCGGCCACCATCTCCTATGTCCCAACTCAGGCGGTCATAAACGGTGATTTTTCGACCATCGATAGCGCTTCCTGCACAACAAATCACAAGCCGGTACAGCTCAAGGATCCATTTACCGGAGTCAATTTCGCGGGAAATCAGATTCCGGTGTCGCGATTCGATCCGGCCGCCATAAAGCTTTTACAATATCTGCCCGCCGCGCAGAATAGTTGCGGCCAGGTAACTTACGCGATTCCGGCTAACAACAATGAATATGAAGCGCTGGGCCGCGTCGACTGGACCATCAATCAAAAGCACACTTTCTTTGGGCGCTATTTCATTGATAACTATACGCTGAATGCCAGCTTCGATCCCGCGAACGCTCTGGTGACGACCAGTCCGGGTAACGCGGAGCGCGCGCAATCGATCACTCTCGGCGATACCTACACGTTCAACCCGACTTCGATCAACTCGGTGCACTTCACGTTTGATCGCCGGCGCGACAATCGCGGTCCCGCGGCGAAAGGCCTCAGTCCTCAAGATATCGGATCAAACGTCTTTTCCTCGGATCCCAATTTCCTGGCAATATCGGTGGGCAGCCGCTTCAGCCTGTACTGCGGGACCTGCAATACCGCTGTTTTCAATACGAACACCTGGTCCTATGCCGACGACGTCACACTCATTCGCGGACGGCACCAGATCATGTTCGGCGCCGAGATTATCCGCACGCAGTTCAACGGCAACAACCATTATGATCTGGACGGGACCTATTCGTTCAGTCAAAGCTTCACCGGCGATAACCTCGCAGATTTCATGTTGGGCACTTTGTCCAGTTACGCTCAAAGTAAGCCGCAGTTGACTGCAAACCGCCAGACCAGTCCTGGTCTCTATGTGCAGGACACGTTCCGCGCGAATGATCATCTCACCGTCACCGGCGGCCTCCGTTGGGAGCCCATGCTGTTTCCCCAGGACTTCTTTGGACGCGGCAGTTCGTTCAACTTATACAATTTCGAGAACAACATTCACAGCAATATGTATCCGAATGCGCCCGCGGGAATGTTGTATTTTGGCGATCCTGGTATTCCGAAAGCCTTCGTGCATGACAAGTTTGCCGTGTTTTCTCCGCGGCTTGGCTTTGTCTTCTCTCCTGGCAAGAGCGGCCACGACACAATTCGCGTCGGCGGAGCAATCCTTTACGACACGGCCGAAATGTTCTTTGATGAGCGCGTGCAATCGAACCCGCCCTTTGTCAATGAAATCGACGAGAGCTGGAGCCTCAATTCCAAAGGCGTACTGTCGACCGGACCGAATGGGTACGGAACGCTGAGCAATCCCTGGATTAAATTTCCGGGCGGTAATCCGTTTCCAAGTAACAGCGCGTTCTTCCCGGCCTCCGCAGCGTTGTACGTGATCATGCCGCTAAATATCAAGCCCACCGCGGTGTATCAGTACAACGCGAGTTACCAGCACCAATTCAGTAACGACTGGCTGGCCTCCGCGAATTACATCGGAAACTCGACCCGCCACATTTGGGTAGGCCAGGAGACCAATCCGGCGGTTTACATTCCGGGCAGCACTGCTAGCACCCAGAACCGCCGCGTGCTCACATTACTAAATCCCACCCAGGGGCTTCCCATCGGCTCCTTACCGATAGCCAACGATGGAGCCAACGCGAATTACAACGCGCTGCTGGTCTCGATTGAACATCGCTTCAGCCATAACTATACGTTCCTGGCAAATTACACCTATTCGCATTGCCTCAGCGACGCCGATTTCACCGGTGAAATCACCGGACCGGTTTTCGAAAATCCGTACAATCTGCGGCAGGATTACGGAAATTGCGATCAGGACGTGCGGCATATCTTCAATGCGTCCTTTGTGGGCACAACCCCGCATATCGGCGGGCCGTTCTGGGGCAAGATTCTGGGCAACTGGCAATTTGCTCCCATCATCCAGGCGCACACCGGGCTGCCGTTCACCATCAGTTCGGGCAAGGATAATTCGCAAACCGGCGTTGGGTTGGACCGGCCGAATCAGGTGTCGGCCGATGCGTATACGGGCAACTGGGGACCCGGGATACCGGTTTACTTGAATGCTGGCGCTTTCGTGCAAAATGCCGCCGGCACGTTCGGCAACGTAGGGCGCAATTCGGTATTTGCTCCGGGAACGTTCGAGTTCGATGCCGCGTTGAGCCGGATCTTTTCGATGACCGAGCGCTGGCGTCTCGAAGCGCGTGCCGAAGCCTTCAACGTGATCAATCACACGAACTTCGGCGGGCCCGCCGCGACGCTGAGCAATACTGCGACGTTCGGCCAAATCACTAGCACGCAATCGGTCGGCCCCGGCCAGCTCGGCGCGAACCGTATTCTGCAATTCGCGTTGAAACTCTATTTCTGAGGCGTGGCGCGCGCTTTAGCGTGCTGTCGCGACCTTCAGGTCGCGATCTAATAGAACCATGCCCCGCTTTCCCGGCGTCGACTATCTTCAGTTCGATTCGCTTCTGAACGAACAGGAATTACTGGTGCGGCAGACCGCGCGCCAGTTTGTGGATGAGCGCGTCGTGCCCGTCATTCGCGAAGCATACAACCAGGCAGCGTTTCCGAAGCAGCTTATCCCGGAACTGGCCCGGCTCGGATTCTTGGGCGCGAACCTCGAAGGCTACGGCTGCGCCGGTATGAGCAACCTGGATTATGGATTGATCATGCAGGAACTGGAGCGTGGCGATTCCGGTCTTCGCAGCTTTGTCAGCGTGCAGGGCGCGCTCGTCATGTATCCGATCCATACGTTCGGATCTGAAGAGCAGAAGAAACGCTGGCTGCCGAAGCTGCAAGCCGGAGAGGCGATCGGTTGTTTCGGCCTGACCGAACCGGGATTCGGGTCCAATCCCTCCGGCATGCGAACCACGGCGGAAAAGCGCGGCAGTCAGTGGGTCCTGAACGGAGAAAAAACCTGGATCACAAATGGTTCGGTGGCGGACATCGCGGTGGTCTGGGCGCGCGCCAACGAGGGAGTCCGCGGCTTCTTGGTAGAGAAAGGCACGCCCGGCTACGCGGCCAGCGATATTCACGGCAAACTATCGATGCGTGCCTCGGTGACGTCCAGCCTGCATTTGGCGGATTGCGCGATCCCGGAAGAGAACCAACTGCCGTGCGCCAAGGGCTTGAAAGCAGCGCTGGCGTGCCTGTCGCAAGCGCGTTTCGGCATCGGCTGGGGTGTGTTGGGAGCAGCGATGGATTGCTACGAGACGGCGCGTAGTTACACAATCGCGCGCAAACAGTTCGATGATCGCCCTTTAGCCAGCCATCAACTCGTGCAGGAGAAACTCGCGTGGATGATCACCGAAATCAGCAAAGGACAGCTACTCGCGTGGCATGTGGCGAAACTGAAAGACGCCGGCAAAGTGGAGCCGGCCCACATCTCCATGCTCAAGCGCAATAACGTGGCGATGGCCCTCGAATGCGCGCGCTTGAGCCGCGATCTCCTGGGCGCGAACGGCATCATGGACGAGTATCCGATTATGCGTCACATGTGCAACTTGGAGACGGTTAAGACCTACGAGGGCACGGATCACATTCACGCGCTCGTGATCGGCGAGAAGGTCACCGGGATTCCGGCGTATCGCTAGCCAGCGATTTTTCCAGTTCTTCGTGCAGCACGGCAACGCCGGGATCGCGCTGAACCACGGTCGAATACCGTTTCCAGAAGCCGTTCGCTTCGCGGGAGGGCGAGAGCAACGCGCGCGTATCGCCAATCAACTGCTCGAAATCTTTGGAGCTGGCAGGCGGCTTCTTGGCGGCGAGCGCTTCATCGATCTGAACCAGCAAAGTCGTCACTGGCCGGAGCCAGGCGAACCAGTTGTCATTGATGAGCAGTTGCAGAAAAGCTGCGGGAGACGCCACCGGTCCGTGAACCAACTCGTAAGCCGTGCGCTCGGAATCCAAAAGCGCCTTGTGCAGCGTCAGGAGAGTCTGCCGGAGTTCCGTTAACTTTTGTCGCGCCGGGTCGGGCGCAGTCTCGGGGACACCCATCAAGTCCCAGGGTAGCGCGGCAACTCAGGGTTTTTGATTGCTGGCCTGCTCTATCTTCAGCAGCATCTGCCGGAGAGCATCGGCGTCCTGAGCGTGCGGATCGAGCGCGAGATAGTTGCGCAGATGTGTGGCCGCTTCGGGATACTGTCCCTTTTCCAAATAGATTTGCGTTAGCAGCCGCTCCGCTTGCGGATAGTGATGGGCCGTATCACGCTTCAACAGATCCTGGGCGCTCTTGACCGCATCGTCCGGCTTCTTCAGCTTATAATTCGCGTAGGCGTTGTACCAGAGCGAACTTGGAAATTCCTCGGGATCCAGGCTCATCGCCTGCTTGCTGAAATTCACGGCTTCTTCCCACCTGGAACCCTGAACGGAAAGCAGCGCGAGCTGATCATAAGGACTGACGTATTTGGGATCGGCGGCAATGGCGGCCTGATAGGATTTCCGCGCGTCGTCGGTCCTACCCTCGCGTTGTTCCACCTGGCCGAGTGCAAACCAAGCGATCGCGTACTTCGGATAAGTATCGGTCGCAGCGGTCAAGTGTTTCTCGGCTTCTTCGAACTTGCCCTTTTGCGCAAGCTGCGTGCCTTTCTCGTATTCCTTCTGCGCATGCTTCGGAGCAAGAGCGGTGGTCAAACTGATTGTGGAACCCTGGGACTTTCCGAGGTGATGCAGAACAATGGTTCCCACGTTCGGATCGTCGAGCGACCGGCGCGTTGCCAGTTCTACGTAATCGGAACGGTAACCCGGATAGGAGGCGCGCAGCTCGCAATTCCAATAGCGATTGAAAGAATCGCGTCCGCCGAACCGCCCTGCGTTGGACATGGGCGACTGATTATTGCCCATTCCGCCGGGCCCGCCCGGCCCCATACCTCCCATGGAGGAGTCGGCAGCATCGGTGTCAAGGACGAGCTGGCTGTCCATTTGAATCGAAAAGCGGCCCTTGGAATCGGTATGGCCTTCCAGTTTCGGATTGCCTCCGCAGACACGCTCGATCCGGATCTGGCTATTGGGCTGGCTTCCGTCATCGAACATCACTCTTCCCGACAAAAACAGCGGCCGCGTTTCCCACGGCCCCGGAGTGGTGGGTGAATTCGTGCTCGGGAAGGGAGTAGTCGGAGTTGTAGTGCCTCGGGTGGGGCCGCCGATATTGCCAGGCGAATTAGCCGGCCCGGTTGACCCGGCACCCGGCGATGGATTTGGAGAGCTTTTTTGTGCGAAGGCGACGGAAACGCCGGCGCAGACAACCGCAATCGAAAAAACGAGGCGGCGGGAATTCGTCCGGATACTACACATGGACCCTCTCAGTGGTCCGAGTATCGCATATATATTTGCAAAACGGGTGGGTGGAGAAACGGCGCTAAACAATAAGAGGAAGTGTCCGACCTGAGACATAGGTAACAGAACGTTCCGGAGACATGGTATACACTTTTGGCCTTTTAGGAGGCGAGAGTGGGATGCCCTGGAAGGAAAGTTCTGTGATGGACGAACGCATTCGATTTGTGATTCGGTTGAAAGA
>DASRGE010000043.1:0-123092 GCA_035651215.1 Bryobacteraceae bacterium | reverse complement strand
CGGCCTCATGTTCAAGCTGTACCACCAGTTTGTCGGAACCATTCCGGTCGCCCTCACCGGCAATTCCCCGCAACCTCCTACAGACAGCCGGCGTTATGCCGATGAGCCGAAGACCAGGTCCGGCAGCCCCACGTATCCGCTCGATATGTTTGCAGCGCTCGCGCCCGATCATAAGTACCTCAATCTTGCTGTCGTGAATGCGACCGAATCGGAACAGAAGTTCGATTTGAACGTGACCGGCTGCCGGCTTGAGGGAAAAGCGACGCTATGGCAAATCACGGGAAAAGACCTGGATGCCGCGAACCGGGTCGGCCAGGAGCCGCAGGTGGAGATAAAGGAAACTCAGATGGGCAGCGTTCCGGGAACAATTCCGGTTGCGCCGATCAGCGTTGCGCTTTACCGGCTTCCGTTAGCGCAGGCGCAGTGACGATCGGGGAAGCCGGCGATCGCAATCGGAAAGCTCGCGGAATGCGGCATCCAATTCGGAGGCAACATCGATTCCTATTAAACCCGGAAAGATGGTGACCTTTAGACACCCGAGCGACGGCGCAAGGTGGGACGCAATCACGCTCTGCGGCTCCGAATACGGCTGTTTCCGCGACCGCGGCTCTGGTATGTCGACCTCCAATTCCTGCCGTTGGCCGTCACGCTCGATGGATACGATGATCTTCGTGCCCATCGGGAACATCGCCGGCTTCGGCGGAGTGAGCGGTTTGTCGCCTATCGCGAGCAGGATATCGGTGGGCAGGAGGACAGCCTGATGAGCCGGCCCTCCCTGGTGAACATCTCGAATCACCCCGCGTTCGCCGGCTTGCGTTTGGGCTTTAACGCAGGTCGCGCCGATTGCAAGCCGTGCGGGGACCCGGCGGACAGATTTGTGAAAGAACCCGGTGTGGCTGGTGCCGAGCACAGTTACGACCGAGTGAACGCCCGATTCAAATGCCTCGGGTTCGGAAAGATCCAGAATTTCTTGTCTGCGGTTACTCGCAACTTCGGGCCAGTTCGTCCCGCGAAACTCCGGGTCGAAATAGAGCTTTGCGATCTTGCGGCAGGTCTTATCGTAAACGCGCCCGCTGGCTGCGCGTCAACGCTGGCGGACCTGAACGATACTGTCCTTGCGCCATGTCCAATCACCAGAAGACCGTCCCAATAAAATGGCGGCGTATTTGCGCCGAAATCCCGCAGCATATCAAGTTGTGCATGCCGCAGTGCTGAGGCTACCGGTTCACCTTTTGTGAGGTAGGAGTACATTTGCGCCATCAGCGTTGCTGTCGTGCGGTCGTTGACTCTCCAGGTGCTAGCTACCACGCTCTTAGCTCCGGCAACCAGAAACGTGTGCGCCAGATTCGCAACGCCTTCCTCGCCCTCGATTTTCCCAACCGCTGTTTCACATGCCGAGAGCAGAACCAGATCCGCGTGCAGGTTCGCCCGGCGAATCTCCGCGGCTGCCCGAGCCCGTCCTCGGCCCGGCTGCCCGGATAAAACACTAGGCCGGCTCGTTCCGGAATGCGCTTGTCCTCCACAGCGTGAGCGGCAAAATGAAGAACTTCGAAATCCAAGAGGCGCGCGCCCTTTACCGCGGTTTCTGTCGCCGACCCCTCCGAGCAGAACAACACTGTTGGATCCCGCGGTATCTGCAGCCGCCATGACTTCTTCCCGGGCAAACGCCAGAGGTGGGAAATCGGCTCCATGCTCATCGAAGAGGCCCCGAGTTGCAGTTTCTACCGTCTTATCCGTGGGAGCCTGTACTGCCGAATGAGCTACGCCCAGGAATGGCCGTGGTGCCGGCCGCCCATTCTGCTGCGATCGCAGAATGTACAAGACATTGCCCGATGGAGCATAGGAGACCGTTGTCGACTGCACCAGGAACTTGGAGTCTGGGCCCATTAGCGCGGCAAACGGCAACAGATGAATTTTTCCATCCCGAATGATAATCAGGCTTCGAGGGGCGCCTTTGCCCGTCTTTGGGAAGAAGCGCGGCTCCTAAATACCGCCCGATATCCGAGGCGTCCTGGCATAGCCGCACGGCTGCGAGATACCGGTCAATGGCGCTGATTTCCAGACAAAACGAAATAGGGTCGTCGAGCACATATTCCAGTACCGTTTCGTCTGGCCGTAGTATGCTTTGCAGACCTTTGAGCGAGACAGCCCTCGTGTTGAGCAGCGCGATCTCCTGCATCATTTTGCGATTCCGCTCCGACCACACGCCGGCCAGATTCGTCTCCGCGTCTTCCAGTTCCGCAAGAAGGCTCCTTCAGTCTGGCAGGAGCAGGATTGCGACGGATCTGTTGCTGAATGGAAGCGATCCTGATCTCCCATGGGCTCTCCTTCTGGCGGGACGTATCCCCTAGCGCAGCAAGTCCGCAAGGCCCCGGCCTCTCGCTTGTTCGAGGATTGCGAATCCCTTTGCGGTGTCGTGGAAGTGCTCGATCGCCAGCCTGAAGTGCCCCGCATAGATGCGACTCATTGCGCCGATCAGGGATGTTTTCACGAGCGAACTCGGCATATTCACCAACATGCCTTCGACAATGTCGGTCGCTTGGTCGTAGAGTTGATCGGCCTCGGCCAATCGCCCGCGATGCGCCTCGATTTCTGCTTTCTTTGCGAGATATTGGGGCAGATTATAGATTTCTTCCGCCGTCCGCAGCGCTTCCAGTGCGGCGTTGGCAGCGCCTTCTGCAGCCGTCCAATCCCGCTGTGCCTCATACACGTCGATCAGACCAGAATCGGCCGCCGCGCTCATGCGCGGTAAAGAGGCTTTTTGGGCGGTAGCAGCGGCCTCGTGGAACGAGGCTTCGGCGCTTGCGAAATCGTTGCTGTCCAGCGAGATCAGCCCGGACTGTACAAGCAACTCTGTTTGGGCGCCGAGGATTTCATGTTGCCGCGCGTATCCAAGGGCCTCCGCAAACAATCCTCGTGCTTCATCCCACCGCTTGACAGCGACCAGCGCACGAACCTTGCCAATTACCGGGAGTATCGGGTAGCCGCTCGCTGGGTTCTTCCTGGCGGATTCGATAGCCGATTGAAAGATCGAAAGGGCGTCTTCCGCATGATCCACTGTGACCATGCCATTGCCGAGAAATGTCCGGAAGTGGATCTCACCGCCTAGGTCATGAAGCGCCTGAGCTGTTTTCATGGCCTTGAGCAATGCCGGCAGAGCGGTCGCGTAATCGCCTCCTACTCCAGCAACCAAGCCCAGTTCACCGGAAGCCCGGTTGGTCCACTTCGGGTTGCCGATCTGTGATGCCCGTTGGGCCACTTCTTCCCAATCGCGCCGGGCATCCGAAGTGTTCAGGTTCATATCGATCTGCCCCTTGATCGCAAGACCTCGAATTTGAAGGGTAGGGTCGGACTTAACTGTAGGGGCGTTCAGATCGGCTTCAAGGCGTTCGAGATTGGCTTTATAGGAACCCGTTTCCACTTCCTTTCGAAGACGACCGAATCGCGCATAGTACATGTTCCGCAAATCGCCCGCTCGGGCGAAGCCCCGTTCCGCTTGCACGTAGAGACCGTGTGCGGCGTCAAGATTGCCGGCATCGGCATAGGCATTCGCCTGCTTCAGAGCGGTAAAGGGATCGGTAGCAGCACTTCGTGTATTCCCAGGCAGATTGCGAGAAATAGCCACGGAATGAATCCGTTGATTCGAGCCAGGAAAGCCATAACAAGTACTCCGGAATCCTGGAATTCGAAATAGCGTTTGATTGGATGTTCTGAAATCGCCTCAGGTTTCGACCCGGCCGGAAATTCGCTGTCCCGTGGGAGCCGGCGCCAGTATGCCATTCCCACACACCTGTTTTGTGAGCACGCCCACCGAACGCCGGCACGTGAGCCAACCGCCGACGCAGTTCGTGGTGCCCGCGGCGCTGAAGATGATCAGGCCCATAAGCCCGAACCAGACGATCATCTGAATGAAAATGAGCCCGATTCGTTGCCTGCCGTTGTTGCTGGTGATCGCCATAGTTGACGCGAACACGCCATCCTCATGCGAGCCCGGCTGCTTGCGCAATCAAAAGCAATCCTAACCCCAGGAGGACGGCTCCGATTGCTTGTGGCGCGCGTTCACCGTTCGGCGCCAGCCGTTCGATAGTAATCGCCACTGTCACGAGAGCCATTGCGCGCAAATCCATGATGCCAATCGCAAGCAACACGACTGTGAAACCCGCACAGCACTAGACGCAGTGGAGGCCCAGATACAGGCCGAATCCCAACGCTGGACGAGCGTCCACTGGAACCGGACGACCGGGTCCCGGCGCTGCTCGGCAGCGGCCAAGATGACGCGTCTTGAACGAGGTGAACTGGATTGCTCCTGCGATTAGGACGATCATAGCGGCAGCAATCGGAATGGCGCGCGCGACGCCGGGCCGTTTCATCTCCATGGCGCCAGTTCAACCCCCAGAGGATAGATTGCCATTCCAAACACGGTCCACACGAAGAAGTAGCCAACGCCGACCAGCGTAGTAAGCCCGGCTTTCCAAGTGCCGCTTGCGCGGGCAACGGCCTGGCAACAGCGCCATAACATTGTCGCCAAGGAAGGCAACATCATCGCTATCATTATCACGATCCACATGCCGATGAATGAGGCTGTGGTGTCGAGCCACGTCCGCCCCGGCATTCGCATCCACATCATCGACATCGTCCAGCCGCCGGGCATGGGCATGCCTTGCATCGTCGACATCGATATGGACCAGAAAATTGTCAGCGCTGCGCTGGTGGCAAAGAGCAACGCGCAAACAGCGACGAAAACGCGAGCGGAATTTCGTTCGCGAGCCAAGCCCCGTGCCCCGCTTTAGCGGCTGCCACTTCCCAGGTCGTCCGAATACCCCGCCTTCAGGCGAGGCCACTGAGACGTGGGGCGTCCATCCTTGCGTAGAGTGTCCATGATCTCTCCCTGGGGCCAGCCGGGCGGCGAGTCCTCCCACTTCTCCTGGCGCCCGTAGACAGTCAAGTCGAGCAACCGGTAATTGTTATCCATCGCCTCGACACCGCGAATGGTTGTCCAATACGTTTCGGAGACACTGGACCCCCGTCGCAGATAGCACACCAAGTGCATCCGTCCCGGTCCTTTCGGCGGTGCCAGCAGAGTGTTTAGCGAGTCCTGTGCCGAGTACCAGGGCATTTCCCATCCCATGAAGGAGCGGTATCGGGCGCTCTCTTCGTAGGGACCCTGGCAAAAAACCGCGAAGGTCACGTCGCGCGAATGAATATAGGACAGCTCACGGACCTGCGATGTGACCCAGGTACACCCTTCGCACTGCTCAGGTGCAGGCTTGCCGGGGTACCACATGAAGTAGTAGGCGATCAGCTGTGAACGTCCTTCAAACGCGTCCAGTAGTGTCATTGCTCCACGCTCGCCAACGAGCGGTGTGGCAGCGTCCATCTCGACCATCGGAAGTCGTCGCCGGGCGGCCGCGATGGCGTCACCTTCATGTGTGTGCGCTTTTTCCCGAACGCGCAATTTGTCCAGCGCGGCTTGAAAGATGCTTCGTTCAACTATCTCAGGGGCTGCAAAATGCTCTCTCGTAGGGTCCTTCATGGTTGGCCTCCGTTAGCCTTCTATGATGCGGATGCGGGTAAGATAATTCCAGAAAACAGGAACGCATTGGCTTGATCGAGCACCGCTAAGTGCGACTCACTTTCGATTCGCCTACGTGATTCCTACCTCTTGTCATACTCGTCGTGGCGACGAAACCAAGGGCCAGTCTGGTTCCGTCCTTTGGGTGCGCGGTCCAGCCACTGGTACATTCCCCAAAGGCTGTCTACGCCTCGGGCATAGGTCGAATAGGCGTGGTAGACGACGCCGTTCTCAAATCCGAATGCACTCATGCCCTCGCGCTCGCGGGTATACGTAGCCACGTCGGTCCCAGTCATAGCCGCAAACGCAGAAGTTTCCCCGATCTGCTTCCCTCCCATGCCCGCTTGCATCACTGGGTCGTCGCGCCGGAAATTGTATTCGGCTCCCTCCCGTTGCTGTTCCTCGGTAAATGAGGCATTGAAATCGAAGTTAAAGTCGGAGCCACCCGAAGATGCCCAGGGGAACGTCCACCCCATCCGCTTCTTGTAGGCTTGCAGCTTGACGAGGGGAGCACGCGATATCGCCCAAAGCATCACATCATGATTGGGCAAGTGAACAGCGATCCCATTGAACCCGTCCGCAATTGACGAGCAGGAGGGGCACCCTGCCGCGTAGTCGGGCCCAAACATGAAGTGATAAACAAGGAGCTGGGACCGTCCTTCGAAAAGGTCGGCCAGGGAGACGTTCCCTTCGTCGGTGTCGAACCGATACTCTTTTTCAATGGGAACCCACGGCAGTTCCTGTCGCATTCGAGCCACCTCATCGCTGCGCCGGGTTAACTCCTTTTCCGCATCGAGCAGCCTAAGTCGCGCGGCCAGCCACTCATCCCGTGTTCCGATCTTATGCTTCCTTGTCGTGGTGCTCATCGTATCGACCCCGCACATGCGCGTTTACCTTTACGAGCAACTGCTGACGTGCAGCCTCCCACTCTTGGGGCGACACGATCGGGGTGTGTTCATACCGACAGGGTCTCTCCCGCTGTTCCGCCTCTGTGTTGGCTTTTGGCATGTTGTTCTACCTCTGACACTCTGTATTGCGTTCGCAGGTCACGCCGCTCATACGAAACCTGACAGCGCCGCCCACGCGGTCCAGAATCGTCCGAGCATCCAGCAGAGGGATGCCGGCTCACCTACGGTCCGCAATAATAGCTTGCAAAATGGGGCGCGGAATGTCTTGGATGTTATTGCGCAGGTCCCTGTGAACGGTTGATCGCGGCACAAGCCAGCGACGGCGAATCTTGGAAGTACTTGCTCTTGGACCGGATTCCCTTCAAGTGGGCGCCTGGGGGGTAGCCAAAGACCTTCCGGAAATGATTCGTAAAATGACTTTGATCGAAGAAGCCAGTACTCAGAGCCGCCTCACCAATCGTATTCCCTTTGGCGAGCAACGCCTTGGCGCGGCCCAACCGGAGGCGAGTCTGGTATGCGTGAGGCCGCAGTCCGACTTCTTTCCGAAAGACCCGGATCAGGTGAAATGGGCTCAAGTTTGCGAGCCGTGCAAGTTCCTCCAAGCTCACGTTTTCTGCATAGCAGCTTTGAAGGAAATCTTTCACGCGCCTAACAGCCGGACGCTCATTTCCAAATCGTAAAGTTTTCGCAGGCCGGTTGCCATATCGAATAATCATTTCGCCCACAAATTCCCGCAACCGAGTGGAAACTTCGATCGCAGTTGGTTTAGAGCTCATCGCAGTGTGAAATCCTAAGAAACGTTGGCAGAGAGACTCATTACAGATAAAGGGACTCTGAAAGATTCGGCCTGCTGTGAAGGGATCCCCAATTTCTTTGGCAATTGTCTCCAGCGCTTCAGGGGCACAATGGAATTCCCGGTGTTTCGATTTGCCCTCAAGATCTTGGATGCGCAAAATTGGAGACGTGAAGAAACTCACCTGTTCATTCAAGGCGCCAAACCTTGAGCTTAGGATCACTACCGATAACCCTTTGACTGTATTGTTTCGCCGCAAGCTGACCTTCGCGGCCGGCATCGCGGATCGATCGTGCTCCTGATCGCTCGGCCATCATTGACCTCTGTGGTTCGCGACGCGCTCGTAGGTGTTGATCCAGTTCGTCTCCCAGGTCTGGCCGCCGTCAGCAGAGAAGGCTCGTTCCGAGCGAATAGAGTCCGCCAACACCGCCCAGATTGAGAAACGCACGAGGATGCTGCGCCCCTGACTGCATCAGGTTGCGCACCGAGATCTCGAAATTGAGGCGGCGCTGCATGCTGATCGATGTGTCTTCCTGGATGTGCTGCCGGGACTTTTTGATCTGCTCGGCAAGAACTTCCCGGTCAAGCACCGCAACGATCACGTCGTAGAAATTGATCCGCAGCCCGGTGTAGTGGAGGATGCGGACAACGTCAGCCAGGTAGTTCAACTGGTGCTTGGCGAAGAACTCGTCATGAAGATTGAAACTGCCGAACGCCATATTGATTTGCGCCATGTAGTCGTCGTCCTCGGCGTAGAACGGGTTATACAGACTTGATAGTTCAGTAACCGTTTGCTGAGGGCCGTATTGCGGCGTGTTGATAACTCTGCTAATCAGCTGGGGATTCAATCTGCTTGCGGCAACCGGCTGGGAGTCCGATACGATGACGGATCGCCGGACCCCTGAATGGCAAAGTACGCCGCAATAGAACTAGAACGGGCCGAAGAAGACCAGCAGTCCTCCAATGATGCCGACGGCGGCAAAAATCCCGTAAAAGATACGCCCCTGCCATTTCGTCAGAGGGCGTTTAGAACCGCGCAGAGTAACGCAAGGATGCGCTATTCCCTCGTACAGGCCAAAGATTCCTATGGCGACCATAATCAGCGATCCAAGCCAGCGCGGCATCTATCGGATTTTCCAATCTAGCGCACGGTTCCAAGTAACCGTATGGGCAAGTCGCCTTGATCAAGCGACCAGAAGCTTGGCCATGCGCTCGTAGGTAAAGCAGTTCCGAATGTTGCTGAGGAAGTGGCGGCCTTTGGATTCGGCGCGTAGGAACTGCTGGTAGTCATCTTCGGAAAAATGGAAGTATCGATAGACATCGCCACTACGGAATCGGAGGTACAGAGTGCGGGTGTCGGCGTCGTATGCGACCGAGAAAAACATCTTCGATTCGGGCGGTAACCAAGTCATTGGATATTCACGCCGCATCCACGGCAACGCGGCCTGTGGGAAGAAGAGTCCAGGGCAGCAACTCAGCAATCTGGTTGATCGGATGATCGGCAATACGATGTAACGCTAAAGTCAGATAAGCTTCCGGATCGATGCCATTCAGCTTTGCCGAGCCCAACAGGCTGTAAATCGCCGCCGCCCTCTCCCCGCCAGCATCGGAGCCTGCAAACAGATAATTCTTACGGCCGAGCGCGACGGCACGCAGCGCGCGTTCGGCTGGATTGTTTATCGATTTCAATGCGGCCATTCTCCCAATAGCGCACCAGCGCAGGCCAGCGGGCAAGCGCGTAACCGATCGCAGCCGCAACTTCGGACTTGCGCGAGATCCGCGTGAGCGTTGTTTTAAACCATTCGTGCAGCGCTATTAATAAAGGGCGTGCACGCTCGTCGCGTGCCCGCTGCCGTTCATCCGGCGGCCGACCACGGATTTCTCGCTCTCGATTAGATACAGCTGCCCGATGCGCTCCACCGCTTCGATCGCGATAGGAGAAGCATGCGCCTGGTGCAAATCAAAGAACTTGCGACGAACATGTGTCCAGCACGCCGCTTCTTGAATGCGGCCGTCATCGTATAAACGGTTGAACCCCGCATAGCCATCGGCCTGCAACGTGCCGCGAAACGTTTTCAGATGCCGGTGCGGATGTTCGCCTTTTCGATCTGGCGAGTACGCAAACCAGACCGCCGGAGCAGCCAGATCGCCGGCCGGGCGATCATCCCGAACATAAGCCCACAAACGGCCGAGTTTGGTTTTGCCCGTGCCCGGCGCCAACACCGGAACCGGCGTATCGTCGGCATGCAGTTTGTCGGCGCTCGCTACTGCTGGAATTCAGGTTCTAGTGCCGGCAACCGTGTGGAGGTTCAAGTCCTCTCATCCGCACCAATTAAATCAATAGCTGGAAAAACAGCCGCGATCCTTGCCTCATTTTTTGAGGCTGCGCAGGTAGTCACGAACGGCGATCTGGCCAAAGTGGTTTGCTGCCCCTTCGGCATCGCCGTGATAAAGATCGTCGCGAATCGCCGGATCTGCTCCTCTTTGTATAAGCAACTGCACCATGGAAAGGTGCCCGTTTTGGGATGCCATATGCAGCGCCGTCACCCCTTGGCCATGAGTGAGACCACCGAAGGTGGCTTTGTGGTTAACGGCTGCCCCGCTATCAATGAGCCACTCGGCTGCTTCGATGCGGTTGCAAGCCGCCGCCCAGATGAGCGGGGTGCCCCGGTAGGGATCGGCATCCAGCCGCGCCCCCGCACGAACCAAACGGGGGAGGACCGCTGTGCGCCCGCTCTTACACGCCCAAACAAGCGCCTCGTCCAAAACTTCCTGCGGATTCGGCGAAGGTTGCCAAGCTGGAAATCCGCTGTGCGGCCGGTAGAAGCCCCGCGCCGCGCAAGCTTCGGGCGTTAACGTCTTTTCTCCGCGGAAGCACTGCTTCAAGAGCTCCTCGCTACCCAAGCCGGCCGCAACACGGAGGTTCCCGGGCGCGATCGAATAGCGTCCCAGCATGTCCGCCACTTCGCGATGCCCCCAAAACAATGCCACGATGAGCGGGGTACCTCCCGAGCCATGGGCTTCTGCCTCCAGATCCGCCCCGCTGTGAATCAAGAGCTCTGCAATCCCGCATTGGTTGGAGTATGCCGCTGCATGCAAAGGCGTCCACCCGCGATCGTTCGGATCATTCACATCCGCGCCGGCAGCGAGCAGAGCCTTTATCAGCGCCAACCCCTGTTCGCAATTCACTCCGGTGGCGATACTTACGGCCAGGTTTAACAGCGTGTTGCCATTAGTGCCGCGTTCTTTCGCGAGTTGCGGGTTGCGCTGAAGCAACGCGCTGATCGCCGGAACATCGCCGGATTGCAAAGCCCGGAATGCCGCGAAAAAGGGTTCGGCCGCTGCGGCTCCGGAATCGGATGCGAGCAGGTTCACGCGATGCGTTAGTTCGTCCCAACTATCGAACCTGTGCTCCCTCGCATACACGAGCCGGGCGTCTGCCTCGGTAAACGGCGCTTGCAGAATTTCCTCGTCCGAGCAAGCGGAAAAACGCGGATGCCATTTGCGAATTTGCTCCAGCGCAGCCGGACCCGCCGACTGCCGCGTGCGCAAAAGGCCGTGGACCCGGTCATTCATCCATTGCATATCGGCGACAAACAGCCGAGTGTGGCGCGCCTCAGGCGAACGCTCCGCATAGGCTTTGAGTTTTGTCCAACTTGCGAACCCTTGTTCCCGGGCGATAACGAACTGAGCATCATGCAACGCCATCTCCTGCCGCACAGTGGCGTCATCCGCTTGCGCCCAGCGCAGATGCTGCGTGCGCAATCGCGCGAGCGCGCCTGGATTTCCGCTTCGGACGGCCCGCAACAGTTCGCGAGCCTGTTTCTTCTGTTGTTCGAGATTCAAGACAGCCTCCTTCATTTGCCTGGTCCGCATAACAGGCGAAAGAGGGTCAAGCAAGATCTGGTGTTGCAAGAATGCAGGTGGGCGCGGCCCTTTCCGCGGACTGGACGCGTCCTGCGCGCGTCGCAATCAGCTTAGCATGGCGCAACGTACGGAATTAGTTCTTGCGCTCGAGAGCGAACCGGTGGATTCACGACGCAACGAGCGCGGTTGATTGTACCTGCGTTTTACACTGAAGGGTAGCATCGTCGACCGGCTTATATCGGGTGAATAATTGGGACTCGTTTGAGAAACAGCATGGCGGGCATGTGCTAGAGGGCATCAAGGAAATTGATGTGCTTTGGATTACCGCCGGTCTCGGGTGTGACGGCGACACCATTGCTATCACGGCCGCTACGCAGCCCAGCCTGGAGGATCTTGTGCGCGGCGCGATACCGGGCGTCCCCAAAGTGAACTTTCATAACCCGGTTCTTGCCTACGAGGTTGGGGACGAGTTCCTGAGCTACTTTTACCGTGCTGCCGCGGGCCAACTGTCGCCCTTCATTCTTGTCATCGAGGGCTCCATTCCCAACGAGCACAATAAGCCTGAGGGATACTGGTCCGCCTTCGGGACCGATCCCAAAACCGGCCAACCGATTCCTACTTGTGACTGGATCGACCGGCTTGCCGGCAAGGCTTGGGCTGTCGTTGCTGCGGGAACGTGCGCTACCTTCGGCGGAATCCATGCCATGCAGGGAAATCCCACGGGATGCATGGGCCTGGCCGATTATCTCGGCTGGGATTGGAAGTCGAACGCTGGTATCCCCATCATTAACGTGCCCGGATGCCCGGTGCTGCCGGACAATTTTATGGAGGTCCTGCTGTATCTGCTTTATCAAGCTGCCGGGTTGGCTCCCCGCATTCCTCTCGATGAAGCGCTACGGCCTACCTGGCTGTTCGGCCAGACCGTGCATGAAGGCTGCGATCGTGGCGGCTACTACGAACAAGGTGATTTCGCCGAAGAATACGGTGCGCCGCAGTGCATTGTAAAACTGGGATGTTGGGGACCGGTGGTCAACTGCAACGTCACCAAGCGCGGCTGGATGAGCGGCCTCGGCGGCTGCCCCAATGTGGGCGGTATTTGCATCGGCTGCACCATGCCTGGATTTCCCGATAAGTTTATGCCGTTTATGAATCAGCCCCCCGGTTCGTTGCTCTCTTCTCAGGCGGTCAATGTTTATGGCCGGGCCATTAAGGCGCTGCGCAAGTTTACTCAGAGCTCGCTGAACAAGGAGCCTGAATGGCGCCGGGCCGCCCAAATGCCCGGTAATTCCGGTTGAATTCGGTGTAGTATGGCGCTCCTGGAGGACCGTTCAAAACTCAGCCTCAACCACCTCGAAGACATGGACGCGCAGAGCGCGCAGGCTCTGCTGTCTCGGCTTGCAGGGATGTTTTCCGCGGCCGCCGCTTCAGCCGGCGCGACACAACACACAACAGCTGGACCGCCCGATTCGGCGGCGCTCTACCGAACGCTGGTAGAGCAGATTCCCGCCGTCATTTTCATGGCTTTCCTCGATCAAGGTCTCAGTGAAGCGTATGTGAGCCCGCATGTCGAGGAGGTCTTGGGTTTCACGCAGGAGCAATGGCTCGGTGACCCGATTCGGTGGTATCACCAAATCCATCCCGACGATCGAACTCGCTGGAGCGCCGAAGCCGCACAGTTGATCATCTCCGGCAAACCATTGCGATCTGTTTACCGGGTAATCGCGCGCGACGGGCGCGTGGTTTGGTTCCATTGTCAGGTGAAAATCGTCCTGACGCAAGAGGGGCATCCCTGGTTTATTCACGGTACCGCATTCGATATTACGGATTTGAAAGAAGCGGAGCTCGCTTTACAAGATGCCCACGATAAGCTCGAGGCCAGAGTTTGGGAGCGCACCAAGGAGCTGGCTGAGGCCAACCGCAACTTACAGCAGGAAATTAGTGAACGTAAACGAGCGGAACAGGAGTTAGCTCGCACCGTTGAGGAGTTGACCCGGTCCAATGCCGACCTGGAGCAGTTTGCCCACTCCGCTTCCCACGACTTACAAGAGCCTTTGCGAACGGTGTCTCTTTACAGCCAGTTACTCCAGAGAAAGTGCGCGGCTCAGCTTGGCCCGGAGGGCAATCAATATCTTGGCCACGTTCTGACCGGTGTTACGCGCATGGAGCGGCTGCTAACGGATCTCCGCACTTTCATGCAGGCCTGCATGTCAAAGGAGGATATGGCGCCGGACGTGGATGCGTGCGAAGCCCTTCGTCATGCCCTGGCAACGCTGACCGCCACGATTGAAAACAACAGCGCCTCGGTAACACATGAGCCTCTTCCATGGGTGCGGATGCACCAATTTCAACTTGAGCAATTGTTTCAAAACCTGATCGTCAATGCGATCCGCTATCGAAGCCAGGAACCGCCTCGAATCCACGTGAGTGCCGAGAAAACCGGCGATCAATACACGTTTTCAGTCCGGGATAACGGTATCGGCATTGATCCGCAACATCATGATCGGATCTTCGGGATGTTTAAGCGTCTCCATACGTGGGGTAATTCCCCAGGGACCGGTATGGGACTTGCGATTTGTAAGCGCATTGTCGAACGGGCTGGCGGCCGAATTTGGGTTGAGTCTCAGCTTGGACAAGGTTCGACTTTCCTGTTTACGGTCCCGGCCGCCGGTCGCGGCTCGGTACTCCGTTGAAAACAGAAGAGGGCTTTCTGAGCCACGGCCGGAAGAAAGTGGTGGTGATGAACTTGCTTTAGAAACTGGCACGCAAGTGCAGTTGAAGGCTTCGTGCAGGCAACTGATTCGTCGCATGGCCGAACAAGGAAGAAGATAAGTCCGAGCTCACACTGGTGAGGTTCACGCGATTGAACAAGTTATAGGCTTCAGCTTGAAACTGCAGATGCAGCGCCTCGCCGAAAAACCAGGGCGCATTGAAGCTTCTGGTGAGCGTGAGATCCACATTGCTTAAACCAGGCTGATCGAACGTGTTCCGGCCGAGGCTGCCTTCCACTCCCAAAG
The DNA here is from genome assembly GCA_035651215.1 of Bryobacteraceae bacterium. Classification (GTDB taxonomy): domain Bacteria; phylum Acidobacteriota; class Terriglobia; order Bryobacterales; family Bryobacteraceae; genus Bog-105. The sequence continues at coordinate 108,938 of DASRGE010000043.1, read as the reverse complement.
GCGGCGCAGGAAACGCCGATGCAAGAAATAGCCCGTTGAGAAAATTGCTCTTGGATCGGCCGCTCAGGTGGTTGCCGAAAGCCGGGGTATTCGGAACATCGTAATTGAATCCGTCGGCATTGTAATCGCCTCCGCTGTTGTGGATTATCTGGCCGCTGGAGTTAAGAACCGGAGCAAACGGCGCGCTCGTATAGACCGTGAATGGTAAACCGGTCTGCAACACGACGATGCCTCCCAGCTCCCAGCCACCCAGAACATGCCGCGCGAACGCGTTGCTATAGCTGCTTGGCACGGACCATGTGCCGTTAAATGTGAATTGATTTCGAATGTCGAAATCGGACCGGCCCCGCTGCGCCCCAACATCGCCGTTCCGAATGACCTGAGTCGTTGTCGTGATGGAACCGGAATCGAGCGAGTCGGCTGTGCTGAAGGTGTCCAACGCCTTGCCAAAGGTATAAATACCCGCGAGCGAAATGCCTTTTGTGGATCTGAATCTCAACATCGCCGAGCCATAGTTCCCGATGGAGTTGCCGTCCGACGTGCCGTAGTTAATCGTCCCGAAGTTCGCATTGAGACGAGTCAGAACACCGCGATTGATAATTAAGTCGTCTGCAAAGCGGTTGATGTCGTTGTTAAAGACCGGCAGGTGATGCGCCGAGGTTCCGGAGTAATTGAGCTGAAAGAGGAGGTTGGTGTGCAACTGCTGTTCCACGCTGAGCGTCCACGCCGTCACTTGCGTGAAACTATAGTCCGGAGAATATCCGCCGAGATTCGCCCTTCTTCCCACAATTCCTCCGCTCGAGTTCAGGACGACGTTGCTGGTGTCCACAATGGGGCAAGCCTCGCTGTAACCAGAGGGTGGAGAGCAAAGCTTGAAAACGGGCGTTGTGCCTTGGTAGACACTGATCGAAGGACTGTAGATATTCGGTAGATTGTTCGCCAGTATGTCCGTTATGTGGAGATACGGCGGTTGACTGGAGAACACTCCAAGGCCTCCGCGTAGTGCTGTCTTGCCGGTTCCAAACACGTCCCACGCGAATCCAAGGCGAGGCGTCACACTCCACAAATCATGGTTCAAGACGTGACTGCTGGAAGCCAACCCGGTAGAACCGCTGGCGATCTGCTGGAAATACGTGCTGCCCTGCCCGAAGTTGAAGTTCGTGAGTTTCGGAGAAAGGATAGAAAAGAAGTTGGGCATGATATCGTAGCGGAGCCCAAGATTGAGGGTGAAGGTCGGCGTAACCTTCCAATCGTCCTGCGCAAAGAAGCCCATGTAAAGAGCCCGGTACGCGCGATAGTAAGGAGCCTGTTGATGCGTCAGAAGATTGACGGGAGTTGCCGATTCGGTAGTGGCCTTGTCCTGAATAAAATCCAGTAGGTTATTGAAGTTGAACGTCGGGCGGTTGTCTGCTCCGCTTTGCGAATCGTATTCGCGGATATTATTCATTTGCAGCCCGAATTTCAGCGTGTGCGTTTTCACGGTGTCCGACAGAATGTCTCGCCACCCGAACGTCGTTTGAGTGAAGTTTCCCGGTCCCCAGTTCGAGAAACCGGTCAGGCCCACGACATTGACGTAAGGGATCGCCATCGTGTCGACCGGCAAATTGGACCCGTACGGGCGAATGATATTCGCGCCTGCCTCGTTCAGCAACGTGGAAGAGAACGTGTGCGTCCAATTGAGATTGGCAAAGTCGGAACTGTTGGCATGATCGTCGTTTAGCGCAGGACGGGCAGTCGCGCCCACCGAGGTGTCGTAGGTACGCACAAATTCCGCGTAGACGCGATCCCTGTCGCTCGGATAAGCGTCGCCCCGGATGCTGTACTGATATCCGTTCTTCGGCACGGAATAGCTGATGTTGGCCGTGCCGACAGCATTCAGATTGCCCGGAATACCGGCGGGTAGCGGAAAGTAGCCTGGACTTGATGCTGCGAGCTGGCTAACCGTTTTGATTCCAGTAGTTGGGTAAGTCAGAGGCGGGGCGGTCTTGAGAACCTGGGTAGCCACATTGTTTGGCAGATTCGCCAGAGCCCAATTGAGGAAGTCCTTGGTTTCGACCGTCGCCTGGTAAGCGCTCGTAGTGCTGGAGCGCAACACGTCAATACCGCCGTAGTAAAAAAGCTTGTCTTTGATGATGCGGCCGCCCAACGTCGCGCCCATTTCATTGCGTTTGAATTGCGGAACCGAGCTCTCGAACTCGGTCCGCGCGCTCAGTGTATCGTTCAGGAAGTAATAATCAAGCGTTCCGTGAGTTTGGTTCGAACCGGATTTCGTGAAGACCTCGACCGTCGCTCCGCCGTTCCTACCCTTCTGGGCATCGAAATCGTTTGCTCTGATGTCAATGGACTGAACGATTTCGGGATTGGGCGAAATGGAGGTGCCACCGCCCCGGGAGGGAGTGTCCGTGTAAGCGCCGTCTATTTGATAGCCGTTGTCCTCTTGGCGCAGCCCCGCAGCATTGATGTTGATCGCATATTCGTTGGTGTAATTGTCGCCGGAGGTAACAGCGTTGCCCGTGATTCCCGGCGCGAGCGCCGCCAGAGAATAGACGTTCTGGCCGGGAAGCGGGGTGTGCTCTACTTCGGTCTGGGAAACAACTGCTCCGGTTGTCGCCGATGACAATTCAACGGCCAGCGGCGCAGCGGAAACCGTAACATTCGTGGTTACCGTTCCCACCTGAAGGACGGGAGAAAGGGTTCGGGTTTCTCCCACCTGCAGAACGAGGTCCTTTTGCTGCCATGTGGTGAAACCGCTCATTTGAATTTGCACTGTATAGGTGGAGGCGGCGAGGCTTCCTATGCGGAAATAGCCGCTGTCGTTCGTGGTAGCGGTTTTTTCCACGCCCAACTGCGTATTCGTGACGGTGACTTTGGCTCCTGCAACGACATTCCCGGAAGATTCTTTTACGGTGCCTTCGATTCCACTTGAGAATTGAGCAAAAGCCCGCGGTATGCCGATGCTCATTAAGAGCAGGGCGAAAACCGGAATCTTTTTGGCGGTCATGACCGGAAGACTATCACAATTTTTCAGCAAAGTTGTGCTAGTGTTTTTGCGGTTCCGAGGGATTTACTTCAACGAGTGAATACCGGTGTTCGGCGGTTTCTTTGGCGCGTGCTTGCTCGCGCAATTCGGCGAGCTTTTTCGCCAATGGCGCAACTTCGTCGCGATTCCCCGCCTTCCGCAGCCACAGGATCAAATGGTAAAGAGCAGTTTGCGCGGTTTCGCCGGTTGGATCTTCCTGGAATGCCAAACGGCTCTGCTTAATCGCGTCGTCAATCCGGCCTTCGTCTGCATAGAGCCGCGCGAGCAGATTGCGCGCAAGCGGAAAATTCGGCCGCAATTGCACGGCTTTTTCCGTAGATTCTACAGCTTCCTGAAATCGGGGTGTCCCTGCGGCTGCGCCGCTCCGGGTCAGCGTCTCCGCCAGTAGATACCACAAGAACGCGTCATCGGGCGCTTTGCGCAGCCGGCTTCGAATGTCCTCTTCCGCTTGCGGCAGATGATTCAATTGCAGGTCGGCAAGCCCCTGCATGCCATGGCCGTACTGGAGGCCCGGATCTAACTGCTCGGCTTTCTCAAAATCTTTTCGCGAATTTTCGTAATCGGCCACCTGCACGTAAAGAATTCCGCGCGCCAGGTACAGAGGAGCGGAATCGGGTAGACGCTTCAATCCGGCGTTCAGCATATCGATGCCGACGCGATAGGCGGCGTGTACCAGGCAGATATCAGCGAACTCCAGATAATGGCGTGGTACATCCGGATTGCTCACGATCGCCTGTCGCAGCGCAGCGACCGCGTTCGGGGTGTCCAGCAGGCCCTCATACGCTTCGGCCAGTACATCGAGACAGTCTCCGTCTTCCGGCCGTTTTGCAATCAGCGGTTTTAGAGTCGCGATGGCGTCCTGATACCGTTTCGCCACGACTTGGACAACGGCGAGATTGTAACGTGCCTTGTCGCTCTGCGGTTGCAACTCGCTTATCTGCGTAAAGACTTTCAGTGCCTTGTCGAGCTTCTGAAGTTGCAGCAGGCAGGAACCATACTTTTCAAGCGCGCTCACGTTGGAGGAAATCAGGTTTTGACTTTGCCTGAATTCTTCGGCCGCGGTCTGGCAATCCCGCCGGTCAAAGGCGAGGGTTGCGAGCATGGCATGGCTCGTTTCATCGTCGGGATGAATTCCCAGGATCTTATGCAGCAAAGGAACGGCACTCTGATCCGAGGACTGATATTCGAGCTGCGCCGCCCCTTCAAGCGCGGGCAAATAATCGGGCGACAGCTTAAGCGCCTGTTTATACGATGCGAGCGCTTCCTTGTTCTGGCCGAGATGCGAGAGTGCGAAGCCGTTGAGCGTCCAGAGTGCCGCATCCTGGGGCGCTTGCTTCAGCGCCTGTTCAAGCATCTGACGCGCCTCCTGGTAGTGTCCGGCGCGCAGACCGGCAATAATGGCGCTTTTGACTTGTCCTGGTGCGTTTTGAGGCAGGAACAGGAGACCAGCGAGCAGAATGGCCGAAAGGATCATGGCGGTTCTCTATCTCGCGAGACTCTCCTCTGCCTCCTCTTCTATCTCAGCAATCTGAATTGGAGTCATCCCCGCATCCTGAAGTTGGCGGTTCAAGCCCGGCAGCATCGTTCGCTTCATCTCGTCCCATGCGGCCAGGCGCGTTTTCAGCATCGCCGTGGCCTGCCGGTACAGCTCAATCAATTGAGCAGGAGGCAGGCGGTCGGCGCTCTCCAGCGAATTCAGCACGGCCGTAAGCTGCCGGCTTAATGCCTGCATGCCGTCTTCACTTCCCTGCTTCGTGCCGGCCAGCAGTGTTCCGCTCTGCTTTCCCGCAGCGGTCAGCGCATCCCTCAAACTTTGCTGGTCTGGCTTTAATTGCGCGCGTTCTTTATCGATCTGGGTTTGGAACCCGTGCAACTCGGCGGCGGCTTTCCGCGCCTGGATCATATCCTCAAACGCGCGCTGGGCCCAGCGGAACTGAATTGCGAGAACAGCGCTGCTCACGTGCGTTCTGCGGTCCATGGCAATCTCCAGCGGCTGCGTGAGTTGCTGGCCGCCGATCATCAGTCTGACTTTGTATCGCCCCGGAAGCACCAGCGGACCACGCCAGCGCTGGTCTTCTTCATCGTCGTCGCCAGGCGTGGTTTCGCCCGTGCGGCCGTAGCGCAGATCCCAAATGAAGCGATGCATTCCGGCGTGTTCGCTCAATTCCTCCGGCTTCGGAAACCAGCGCGGCGCAATCGGGGCGTCGTGAGGAGTTGCGGGCGGCTTCTGGCGGCTCGAACAATGCCGCACGGTTTTTCCCTGGGCATCGAGGATATCCAAAGCAACTTCCGCGTTGGCGTCCTTGCGCAAATAGTAATCGATGTACGCTCCGCGCGGCGGGTTCTTTGCCTGCGGCTCCTCGGGCGGCAACGGAGTTCCGGTAAAGTTGGCGCTGGTCATGCGCAGCGCGCGGCCGGGCCGGTAGAGCCACATCTCGGCATTGGCCACTCTGTCACCCATCTGCCGGAGCGGTGCGATGTCGTCCAGAACCCAGAAGGCCCGGCCGTGCGTGGCGGCAATCAGATCGTCGTCGTGAATTGCCAGATCGCGGATGGAAGTGATCGGCAGATTTCGCTGCAGAGACAGCCAGTGCTCGCCATCGTCGAAGGAGACATACACGCCGAACTCGGTTCCGGCGAACAGCAGGCCCTTGCGCTTGGGGTCTTCGCGAATCGTGTTCAGAAACGCATATTCACTGATCCCATTGACAATGGGCGTCCAAGTCTTGCCGTAATCGCGAGTGCGGTAGAGATAAGGACGCATGTCATCCAATCGGTGCCGGTCCACGGCGGCGTAAGCTTCGCCGGGCGTGAAATGTGAGACCTCAATCTGCGTAATCTTGCTCCAGGCATCCACACCTTTCGGCGTCACGTCGGACCAGCTTGCTCCCCCATTGCGAGTCAGATGAATGAGACCGGTATCGCTTCCAACCCAAATCTCGCCGGCGCGCAGCGGCGAAGGAGCGATCGTGTAAACAACGCCATATCCGCACTCCATCGCTTGCACGGGATTTGCCGGTTCCGGCCCGGATAAATGAACGTCCGGTTTGATACCCGTGAGATCCGGGCTGATTTTTTGCCAGTGCAGCCCGCCATCGAGCGTTTTCATGACATACTGCGTTCCTAGATAAAGCGCGTTGGATTGAACCGGCGAAAAAACAAGCACGGGCGTCCATGGATCGCGGTATTTCCGCTCGGGCATGGGCGTTGCGAGTGTGGGCGGCATGGGCCACGGCGCAATATTCTGGCTCTGCATGGTGCGGGTGTCCGATCGCGCCAATTCGCCGAAGGTGCCCGAAATGTAAAAGATGTCCGGGTTGCGCGGATCGGGCGCGATGTAGCCGCTCTCGCTGCCGCCGATGCTGAACCAATCGCGCGAATCGATTTCGCCGTGATCCGTCTGGCTCGCCGTGGCAGCCGTGCCGCTATCCTGCTGCGCACCGTAGACGTGATACGGAAACTCGTTATCCGTGATCACGTGGTAAAACTGCGCGGTGGGTTGGTTGTACCAGGTGCTCCAGGTTTTTCCGCCGTTCAGCGTGATGGTGGTGCCCTGATCCGTGCCGAGCACCATATGCGCCGAGTTGGCCGGATCGATCCAAAGCTGGTGGTAATCGTCGCCGCCCGGCGCGCCGCGCACAATGCTCAACCTTTTTCCGCCATCGCTTAGCTTGTAAAACGCCACGTTCGGAACGTACAGCACATCCGGATCGTTCGGGTCGGCGGTGATCCAGTTGAAATACCAGGCGCGGCTGGTGAGCCGCGCATCGCTGTTCACGCGCGTCCAGGAGTCTCCGCCATCGTCGCTGCGGTAAATGCCCGCGCTCTTCGCATCGGCTTCAATGGCCGCATACATGCGCTGCCCGTGCGTGCCGCGCGCAATCGCAACGCCGATGCGGCCCAAATGTCCGGCTGGAAGTCCATTTCCGCTAAGTTGCTGCCAGGTCTCGCCGCCGTCGGTAGATCGATAGAGCCCGCTGCCGGGACCGGCCAGCGGAGCGTACGTGCTCCACGGCGGCCGGTGCGCTTCCCACATCGCAGCGAGCAGAACATCCGGAGCATCCGCTGCCATGGCGAGATCCGCGGCTCCGACTGTCGGGCCCTTATACAAAACCTTGTTCCAGGTCTGGCCGCCATCGCGGGATTTGAACACGCCGCGCTCCTCGTTACCGGCATAAGCGTGCCCGAGCGCCGCAACGAACACCAGATTGGGATCGCGCGCATTAATCACGATCCGGCTGATCTGCCTTGTATCTTGCAGACCGATATTCTTCCAGGTAGCGCCGCCATCCATTGATTTGTAAACGCCATCGCCCGTCGCGAGATCCGATCGAATATCGGATTCGCCCGTCCCCGCATAGAGCACTTGCGGGTCGGACGGCGCCACTTCCAAAGCGCCAATCGATGCGACAGGCTGGCCATCGAAAATGGGCGTCCAGACCGTTCCCGCATCGGTCGTTTTCCAAATGCCGCCGTCCACTGCGCCCATGAAGAATGTGGAACCGCCGCCTGGAACACCGGTCACCGCGACGGCGCGCCCGCCGCGAAAGGGGCCAATTAATCGCCAGTTCAACCCGTTGAAAAGGGCCGGGGAAATCTCCTGCGCTTGCACGGCGCAGAGTAATGGTAGTGCTAACATCCAGCGCAGATACATTCGCATGAAGTTTTCACGATAACGCACTGCAATACAATGCTCTCGGCTCGAATCTACTCTCAATGGAGGTTCAATATGAAACGGCTCACTATCCTTGGCAGTCTGGCGATGTTTGTGTGTGCGGCGGTAGTTCAGGCGCAAAGCTCTGCGGCCCTCTCGGTCAGCGCGGAAGTAAAACACGCGTACGACAGTGTAAAGCGAAACATTCTTGCATCGGCGGAGAAGGTGCCTGACAGCGACTACATTTTCAAACCGGCACCGGCGATCCGCAGTTTCGCCGAGGTGTTTGGTCATATCGCATCTGCGCAGATGCACGCCTGCGCCGGCGTGCTCGGGCAGCAGCCGCCCTCGTCGACTGTCGAGACAAACAGTAAGACCAATGTCGTCGCAGCGCTTAAAGAGTCTTTTGACGAGTGCGATAAGGCATACGATTCCCTGAATGATGCCAACACGACCAGCGCGGTGAGCAGTTTTCGCGGGCAGATGACCAGGCTGGGCGCCCTCGTCGGTAATCTCTCACATGACAATGAGCAGTACGGCATTCTCACGGTCTACATGCGGCTGAAGGGGATTGTTCCGCCTTCGAGCGAACGTCCGATGGGTGGACGGTCCACACGGAAATAGCCCCTGGTCAATTTTGCGAAACGAAATTCGAGTGGTGCACGGAAGGGGCATTTCAAGACTCACAACAAAATCTTCTCGTTTTACATCAGGGGCTTAGACGATTCGGGCGGGCCTTGTTGCACCATACATCCGGCAGGCTGGTGATTACGCCCGCGGGCGTGGTGAAAGTGCTGGTTTTCGGCTTGGCACGGGTGACGGAAGGCAGCGCGGAAATAGATCCTGGTAATGAGGCAACCCATCGATGGCCCAGGTTCTGCCAGGGGGGCCGGGCCGTGCTATTCACGGCAAGCAGAGGCCAAACGAACTTCGAGAATGCAACGGTGGAGGTCTTGTCCCTGAAAACGGGTCAGCGCAAGACACTGATACACAGCGGCTTTTTCGGACGTTATCTGCCGGACGGGCACCTGACGGAAAATGGCTCGCACTTATTATTACAGGACACGGGATGAACGATATCTGGGTGAGCCGGGAGCTGCCGCTCAGCGTGCATTCTCGCCCGACGGGCGCTGGCTGGCATACGTCTCCGATGAATCCGGAATGCGCAGGTCTATGTCCCGCTGTTCCAAGCCGGCGCTTTATCGGGCAGCGGACGGTGGCAAATCTCCTCCGGTGGGGCTGGAAATCCGATGTGGTCCCGAACCGGCCGGCAGCTCCTATATCAGGAGTTTTCTGCTTGCCCTCCCGGGGGCTGCCCTGGAGAAACGGGCGCACAGGATCGCCACATGATGTAGTCAACTACACTGTTGCGGGAGACTCCCGATGGAAAGAGCGTGTTCACGAACGTGCGGAGAGCCGAGGGCGATATTTGGATTCTGGATGGTTTCAAACCGCCACGCGAGTGAATGATCGCAGACGGCAAGACCGTCTGCGCCACTGTTCCGGTTGATAAGATATGCACGATCATGGAAACCAACCGGCGGCGATTCCTGATGGCGGCTGGCATGACGGCCGCCGCGGCCACGCGAGCGCTTGGCGCGAACGGCGCAATCCGGGTTGGGGCGATTGGCTGCGGCGGCCGTATGCAGGCTTTGCTGCACGCGCTCGATCAATCCGGAATGGCCCAGCTTGTGGCGGGCTGCGATGTTTATGAGCCGCGGCGCGATCGTATTGCTGAGCGCACGGAAGGCCAGGCGGGCACGTATCTGGAATACCGGCAACTACTCGACCGCAAAGATATAGATGCCGTCATCATTGCGACTCCGAATCACTGGCACGTACGGATCGCCACCGATGCGCTCGCGGCCGGCAAGCATGTTTATCTCGAAAAACCGGTAACTCACACCATCGAAGAAGGCGAGCCGCTCATTCGCGCTGTGCATGAGTCCAATCGCGTCCTGCAATGCGGCATGCAGCAGCGCAGTTGGATCCATTTTCAGAGTGCAGCCGAGCTGATTCAGGGAGGCAATCTCGGACGCATTACGCAGATCCGCACCTATTGGTATCAGAATTACCAGTCGCGCCGGCCGCAGGAGCCGATCCAAACGGAGCTGCTCGATTGGAAGCTCTGGCTCGGTTCCGCGCCGCCGCAGCCCTTCAGCGAAGAGAAATACCGCTACTGGCGCTGGTACTGGGATTTCGGCGGCGGAGCCATGACCGATCTATTTGCCCATTGGATCGACGTCGTGCACTGGGCCATGAAAAGCGATACTCCGCAGCTTGCGCAGACCATCGGAGATAAGTACGTCTTTGAACAGTGGCAGTGTCCGGATACCATTCTCTCGTCGCTGCGCTATCCCGGATTTGAGGTCGGTTATGAAGGGACCATGATCTCGTCGATTGACGATGGTGGCCTGGAGTTTCGCGGCAGAGATGCAACACTCAAAGTCGATCGCAGCGGCTTCGGTGTCTATCGCGAGAGCGTCAAGAGCAACATGAATCCTATTCTGAGCGAGCGGAGCGCCGAAGACGGAACCATTCCGCACATGCGGAATTTCTTCGAGTGCATTCGCGACCACAAAACGCCAAACGCGCCTGTCGAAACCGGAGTCGCCTGTGCGCGCGCCGGGCACATTGCCAATCTCGCGCTTCGCCAGGAAAGGCGCATCGCTTGGCCGCTTAAGACCTCCTAGAAGCAGGGGCCCCGGGCGGACGCGGGCGTCCGCCTCATCCGGGTCACCCATTTTTTCATAGAATCTAAGAATGTCTCGAAGCGCCGTTGACGATCAGCTATTCAATGACCCTGTAGATTTCCTCAAGAATCACACCGTATTGCCTCCAAACGCTCCCAAGCATTTGAAGTGGGGCGTGCATATGAAAGCAGGACAATGGGAAGGACAACAGCAAGTGGGCAACACGGGCCGCATTGCGTTCGGAACCCTGACTCCCAGCGCACTGTATCCCGGGGGCTACGACCTCGAAGTGGAGTACGCGAATGGGACCAATGAAGGCAAACTCCTGAATTGGGTGCCGATGTGGTTTCTGCCGTGGAATTCAGAAAAGCTGGTGGGCATCCAGATCACGCCGAAAGTGCCCGACCGGCCAACGCCCACAACACGCCAGCGCGCCAATGCCGTTGCGGCTCCTCCTGCAAACATGCTTGCGAAGGATCCCGATCTGTTTTTCACGGCCGCAATCAACGGCTGTTCGGTCTTCGTTACAGGCGATCCCAAAGCGCCTCGCGTGTATCACGGCGGGACGCAAGAAGAGTACCGCGACCCCACGGTGGCCGTGGCTAAATGGCAGACCATGTTTCGCGAAGTTGAGCCGCAGGCGTTCTTCGGCGGCGATTTTTCCGAGGTCAACAAAACCCACTATGTCCGGGCGCGTGAATCGAAGAAGGTCAAGGAACTGCAAATCACCAAGAGCGCTAATACAGGAGGCACAAACTTCCGTCCTCTTCGAGACTTCGTGACCGACAATTCCAGTCAGTTCAAAAAGTATCTGAAAACGGCTCACGTCGATTCCACGGGAAAGTCTTTGGTCCGCGTACAGAGAATTATGCCTTTCGGCTGTGTCTTCGGGAAACGGGCGGCCGACGGAAATTGGGCTTTTTATCTACAGGAGAGTGTAAAGGTCATTTACACGTTGGCCTCTGAAGTGAATGGCCAAATTGTTCTTGTGGGCAGTAACCGGGTTGCGACTCGCCCGATCTGCCTGAGCCAGATTTTTCCACAAGGCCGCCACGTAGCCCAGTACCGGCAACAGTTTTTCCAGCCGCTTGCCTGACGCGCGATGCGGAATCAGCCGGCTACGGGAGTAAAGCAATTCAGACTTTGGCTCTTGACCACGCCCGTCCTGCTAGGGTCTACTCAAATGCATGACCGAAGGTTTGAAGAACCTGAAACACGTTGTGACTGTCATGATGGAGAATCGCTCCTTCGACCACATGCTGGGTGGCCTCAAGGCGGAGAATGCGAAAGTCGACGGTCTGACGGGCGCAGAAAGTAACCTGGACACCACTAACGAGCCCGCTCCGGTTAAACCCCTGGCGGAGTTTCAGTCGCAGCTCGACCCCGATCCCAACCACCACTTCCCCTCCGTTCATCAGCAGCTCTTCGAGGGAGCTAAGGACGGTAAGCCGACCATGGGCGGTTTCGTGAAGAGTTATTACCAGGAGCGAAAGGACGTCGAGCACTCGCGCAAGATCATGTATTACTTTGCGCCGGACAAACTGCCGGTCCTCAGCGCTGTTGCCCGAAATTTCGCTCTGTTCAACGGCTGGTTTTCCTCTATCCCAGGCCCAACACTATGCAATCGCGCGTTCGCGCATTATGGGACGTCCTTCGGGCAGGTCTCGATGGACGTGTTCTACTACCACAAAGAGCCGCCCAGCATTTACCAGCGGCTCACGAATGCCGGACACAGCGGCCGCGTTTACTACTACGATGAAGCCAGTTCCTCGCTGGAAGTGGTGAACCTCCTGCAGGATCAGCCGCACCTCTTCGGCACGTACGAGCAGTTTCTCGAAGATTGCAAACTGAACAAGTTGCCACAATACAGCTTCATCGAGCCGAACTACACGGACCACGAAGGAGATGGAGGCGAGATCATTGCGAGCGATCAGCATCCGGACCACGACGTGCAGCAAGGCGAAGTTTTCCTGGCCACTGTGTACAACGCCATTCGCAGCAATGCCGATCTCTGGAAGAGTACCGCCATTCTCGTCACCTACGATGAACATGGCGGTATCTACGACCACGTGCCGCCCCCCAATTGCGTGAAGGACGGCTTTGTGGCGACTCCCGATAAGACCGAAGTTCCCAATCTCACCTTCGAGTTCGATCGTCTCGGAGTTCGCGTTCCCGCAATCCTGATCTCGCCGTGGATTCCGAAAGCTACGGTTGTATCGGGTCCTTATGAGCAGGGCGGCCGTGCCTTCGAGCACGCCTCAATTCCCAACACCGTGAGCGAGTTCTTCCTCGGCGGCTATCCGCAAGCCACTCCGCGCGAAAAGAGTTCCGGCAATTTTCTGTACCTTTTGTCCGATACTATGAGGCCCGATTCCGATTGCCCCGTTTTCCACATGTGAGGAATTCATCATGTCGAATATCATCAAAGTCCCGAAACCATCGAACACCGCCTACAATCCGCATCGATCGCTCGAAAAAAACTTATTGATCAAGAGGCAGGTGGAACACTTCCGCGAAGCCGAAATGCAGCTTCCCGAGACTCTGCGAACCGGCATCGATATCGCCCACCTCAAGACCGAAGGACAAGCCGGCGAGTACATCCGGAAGGTGACAAAAGCCATTCATCAGAGCGGCGGCCGGGAGGCTGGGAAAGTGAAGACGGCCCGGTGAAGGGCCGCGCGCTGATTGCAGTTTTGGCCTTCGCGCTTCCGGCCTCCGCCGCTGAGAACGCGTTGCAAGCGGATTTCCGCAAGGAAGGGGAACGCTTCCAAAAAAGCTGTGTTCAATTCAGCCTGGATGGCTGCGGCCAGTTGCTGTTTACTGATCATCCCCTGCATATTGCCGTTGGCAGTCTGGCGCCTCAGAACGGCTTCGGCACAGGCCTGGCGTTCACAACGCATTACACGCCTAATGAGGACTGGCGGCTGTTTTGGAATGCCGATGCCGTCGGTACTCCGAACGGCTCCTGGAGAGCAGGCGGCTACATGACCGCGGTTCTCATCCGCCACACCAAAATTCAAACCACAACGGGAACATCGCCGGTTCGTGCAGGATCGGTGGTCATTTCCGATATGCCGGTCTTTCATGTGTACGCGCAAGGGACCTCGTTGAACCAGATCGGCTACTATGGCCTGGGACAAGGAACACAGCGAAACCAATCGGGGTTCGGCATGACGGAAATCATTGTAGGCGCGAACGTGATCTGGCCGCTGCTTCCGAAACTGAAAATCTCGTTCCTCGGTGAAGTGAACGGCCGGCTATACTCGATCCGGGGGAGTTCTTCCCGGACTGTTCCTTCGCTGCTGGACACAGGAACGGAAACAACTGCGCCCGGGTTGTTTAACGCTCCTTCTTTTGCACAATTCGCGGAAGGATTGCGCTTCCGGCCTCGCTTCGCAAACGGGTATGTACGGCTGAATTATACCGGTAAATTCCAGGAATGGGTCGCCAGCCGCGGCCATTATTCGTTCCGCAGACTCTCGCTAGACCTGGATCATCAGTTTCCGCTGTACCGGAACACTCGATCGCTCCTGCCCAACGATTTCAACGGCCCGGATAATTGCTCGACCAGCGCGCAGACCGAGAATTGCCCGCCAATCAGCCGCAACCTGGAAGGCAGCTTTGGTCTGCGTTTCTTTTACACCCGGTCGTACACTTCGGGTTCATCGGTTGTGCCGTTCTTTGTCGATCCCACCATCGGCGGCTCCGATGTAAATGGCACAACGTTGCTGCCGAGCTATCCCGATTATCGATTCCGTGGACCGAACATGATGGTACTGCGCGCCTCGTTCGAACACTCCATCGGCAAACTGCCGGTTGGAGCGAAGTTTCTAGTCGATCAAGGACGCGTCGCTGTGAGCGGCAGCGATCTGGGATGGAGTCACCTGGTTCATAGCTATGCAGCCGGGATAACGCTTCACGCGGGCGGCCTTCCGCTGGTAGATATCCTGTTCGCTTGGGGCGGAAAAGAAGGGACACACACGATCGCCAATGTGAGCCAGTCTTTGTTGGGCGGGACGAGCCGGCCATCGTTGTATTGAGACTCCTGTCAGTACTGCTGCTGGATTGCCCTTACAGGTACCCGGCGCGTTTGCACAGTGGCCTGCGCGTGGGACATAATTTCGCTCGGGGGACGTTATGTCCAGTGTAGCTTCGCAGCTCAATTTTGATGCGTCCAAACAGGAGGCATTCGTCGGAAAAGCGTTGGGAGATGCGAGCAGCGCGTTGACCTGCATACTGGCAGGCATCGGAGACCGGTTGGGCCTGTTTAAGGATCTGGCCGGCAGCGGACCGAGTACCAGTGCCGAACTCGCCGGCCGTAAAGGAATCCAGGAGCGTTATGCCCGCGAATGGTTGGGTGGGATGGCGGCCGCAGGATATCTGGAATACGATCCGGTAACACGAAAGTTCGGATTGCCGCCGGAGCATGCGCCTGTACTTGCTCAAGAAGAAGGCCCGTTCTTCTTTGGCGGCATTTACCAGATGTTCCCTGCCATGGTCAGTGTGGTGGATCAGATCACCGATGCCTTTTGTAAGGGCGGTGGCGTACATCAGGCGGCTTATCCGGCAAGCTTCTGGGATGGCATGGAGCGATTCACGGCCGGGTGGTTCGAAAATCTGCTGTTGCAGCAGTGGATTCCGGTCATGCCGGCGGTTGTGGCAAAGCTGCAGGAGGGAGCCGATGTCGCAGACGTCGGTTGTGGCCGGGGCCGTGCGCTGATCAAAATGGCGCAGGCCTTCCCAAGATCGCGCTATACCGGCTATGACGCCTTCGGTCCAGCCGTCGATCAAGCTACTGAGCGCGCCCGCAAAGCTGGAGTTGCCGATCGTGTGAAATTTGAGCAACTCGACGCCACAGAGGGGCTGCCGCAACCATTCGACATTATTACAACGTTCGATGTCGTGCATGATGCCGTCGATCCGCTCGGGTTGCTTAAAGCGGTACGGCGTGCCCTGAAGCCGGATGGCGTTTATGTATGTCTGGACACCAACTGCTCGGACAGGCTTGAGGAAAATGCCGGGCAACTGGGTGCAATCTTCCACGGCATCAGCGTTTTGTACTGCATGACCACATCCCTCTCAAACGGCGGAGTGGGACTGGGGACACTGGGATTTCACGAGGCGAAAGTGCGCGAGCTTTGTGCCGAAGCAGGATTCAGCTCGGTTAGGAAGCTGCCTCTCGAGAATCCCTTCAACAATATCTACGAAATCAACCCGTAGCCGAATTTCCGAAACGCCCTGAGCCACGCGATACTGCCGGTCACCGCACACGAGTCTCGAGGCGGCCGCCAGCAGCGGCCGCGCCACAACGAGGCAGTAAGGTCACTTAAGCGGGATTGGGAATGGAAATGGAGATCCAACCGTGATTCGCGTACCCGTCACGGCTCCGGCGACACTGGGTGAGAGAAGATTTCCCTGAAAATCATAGTTGTCGAATGTGAATTTCCCCTCGAATCTATTGCCATCGGCACTGAGAGTGACTTTCACCCGTTCAATAAAGATCCCGACGGCATTCAGCCCGGCAGTATCGTAGTTGAATGCCGGATGCACCGTCCTGTAAGTCCGCCGTCCTATTTGCTCCCACGCTCCCCCGCAGGTGTTTCCTTGGAATGGAGGAGATAAGCTGTCGAGAGCCCACTCGGTCCCGTCACTGTGCCATATATTGAATCCAACATTAATGACTACTCCGCCGGACACGTAAACTGTTCTCCAAAGTCCCGTCATGGAGGGGCTTTTGTCGCCGGTTCGAGGCTCGCTGTCCTGCGTACTCTCCGAAGCAGGTTCCTGGAGAAGCGGCAGCGGTTGCGCCGCGAACACGTTAACGGGTATTCGTTGTCCCGATGAGCCACAAGCGGCAGCGGCAGCCTGTCCCCAGAATGCCAGCACTGCCATTGCGGTCAGCAAGGTCTTGCTTTGTAGATCATTGTTCATACACAGTCTCCTACGGCTCGAATTCCAGATCTCTCCCCCCGCCGCACAGCCTGCCAGGAGACGAGCTTTCACATGTATTGGAGACGAAGCGATTGCCCGAGCCCAGGCCGTCATTGACAAGGTCGTAAGGCTGGTTGTCAAGGACAAGGTTATGGGAGATGGTGTTGTGCGCCGCTACGCTTCCGAAGAATCCTGGAAATACGGAGATGTCGGCGGTGGAGACCACGACGATACCCCCGGCGAGCGGGACGCCATGGATGATGCTTGGGTCACCACCCGGCTGGTTCGCCCTCACCCTGTTCTCCCGAAGCACGATGTGGTCGCCGCCGGCGATCAGGATGCCTGTGCCGGTTAACGTAAAGGGCAGCCCTGTGTCCGTTGCCGCGCAATAGTTGTCATTACCGCTGGCGATGTTGTGGGAGGCGCGCCAATTGCGCACGCCTTCGATGGTGCCCGTGTTCAGGAATACCAAACCCGCGCAGTTGCCGTATAGCAGATTATCGTGCACGTGGCCGCTGATCGAGTCGCGTATGAGAACCCCCCAGAGATCGGCGAAAGCGGTATTGTTTTGGACCGTGAAGTCGGCCTCTGGCGAGTCGCCCACGTAGAACCCCGCGTCATGGCTGCCGTAACTTACGTTGTACTCGAACAGGCCATTTGTGGAGTGAAAGGCAGTGATGCCGTAGCCGCTATTGTTTGCCGCCACATTGTGGTCCGCGCGCGGCCGGTTTGTGCCGGCGAAAACGATGCCAACTCCCGGGAAACCGTGCACCGTGAACCCCGTCACGCGCACGTCGTTCACCACTCCGAGAAGATTACCCTCTGAGTCGACATTAGCGACACAGATGCCATTGAGGCCGTTGTTCTCGTAGTCAACGGGCGGGAAGAATAGCTCAAGGCAGGCCTGCAGTGGCTCGTCTGGCGGTTCAAGGACTGTCAAACCCGGTCCCGCGCCCATGAGCGTGATGCCATCCTTGGCGATAAGCAGGTTCTCCCGATAGGTACCCGGACCGACACAGATTGTGGCGCCGGTCGCCGCGCCATCAATCGCGGCCTGAATGGAATGCCCGGCAGCCACCTGAACCGTGCACGTCGGACTCGGGGCCGCTAGTCCGGTCCCGGTGACTATCAAAGATATGAGAATTCCCGCAAACAGCGCAGATGTTCGCACTGCTGATCTGAATATCTGTAACATCGTTATCCCCTATCGTTTGTCTTGAGTATCGTTGCGGTTCGGGGCTGATTACCGGAAGCCAGCGTCCACGTGACCGGCCCTGCGAATTTTGAACTTCAGCCGGAAGTTGCAACCGTACGCAGTCTCGCCGATATTCTCTGCTTCCACTTCCCCGGTCACCCCGCGAAAACGTCCCGTTCCACCAAGAACCACCCGGCGCGCGGAAAAGTAGGCGTTCGGGTACATGCCGTCAGTCATGATGGCGCTCCCGTCATCGCCAAACGTCAATATCTCGGTGGCGAAAGCCATCTCCGGTGGCGCGCTCGCGTCGTGCGCCACGGCCAGGTCGAAGTGCGCCAGATCGGTAATCCAGGTGCCGCGCACGTTGTATGTGCCGATCGCTCCGGGCGTGTTCAGGTCAAAAGTGTTACTCCCCGGCGGAATTGTACCCTCCGGGTAGACCGCCCCGTCTTGATAGAACGTGTCCCCCTCGGAAAAAGCAAGCGGATTCTTTCGGGTTTCTGCCGGATGTTTGCTGTTTTGGTAATAATGAACGCCTAATGCTGCATCTACGGAAAACGTCCTTACTTCGTTATCCGCCCAATTTGCGAATAAGTTATCCGATTGATCGACCGGCTTATTGTTCGCAAGACTTACCAGCGGAACAATCAAAGCGGTCGAAACCGTCAAGATCGCTCCGGCTGTAGTAAACGCGCGGGCCCTGCGCGACCCCGGTGTTTGTGTTCTTTCCTCAATTCCTGCTTTTTGCATTTTGTGTAACTCCCGTTAGCTGGTTTACTGCTTCGGCCACTTTCCCGCAACGGACAGAACCGGTCACGCGCCTGCGGCCGCTTTTGACCGCTAATGCGCGTATATAATGTCCCGATAGCTCTGCAAAGCTGGACATGAGCAGCAGTTGGCATCCCCGGGCAGATCTTTCGGCGACAAACCCCGAGGGACCCAGCCGTCGCCTGGACTCCTGGAAAGAGATTGCTTCTTATCTGGGCCGGAGCGAGAAAACGGTCCGGCGGTGGGAAGAAACCGAAGGACTGCCGGTCCACCGGCTACGCCACGAAAAGCGTGCCTCCGTGTATGCCTACACGAGCGAACTGGAGCAATGGCGCGAGATCCGGAAGACGGCTATGGAACTCGACCCCGCGCGGGCCGGCTCTGTGGCAGAGCGAAACTCCCCGTTGAAGCACGTCGATGAAACGGTAAACCGGCCCGGCAAACGATGGCGGACTGGGCTGATCGCGGTCGTAATAACCGTTGTTTCCTGTATCGGAGTGCTGGCTGGAATCTATTGGGACCGCTTACGGCACTTGTTCGTACCTGGCCCTACTCCTGTTCACATTGAGTCGCTCGCGGTGCTGCCATTCAAGAACCTTTCGAGCGATACAGAGCAGGAGTACTTCGCCGAGGGCATGACGGAGGAATTGATCACCGCGCTCGCACGCATCGATTCCGTACGCCTCATTTCCCGGACCTCGGTGATGCGTTACAAAAACACTAGAAAATCGGTGCCGGAGATCACGCGAGAGCTCAACGTCGATGCCGTTGTCGAGGGAGCGGTGTTGCGCTCCGGCAATCGCATCCGCTTATCCGTGCAACTGGTTGCGCCCTTTCCCGAGCGCCACCTCTGGGCCGATGTGTATGAAGGCGATATTCGCAATGTAGTGGATCTCCAGCGCGAAACTGCTCGCGACCTCGGAAGCAAAATAGGCGCGCGTATGACAGCATGGCCGCTCCTAAATTCCGGTTCAGAGAAGCGCCTTGATCCGCAGACTTATGAAGACTATTTGCGGGCTCGCCATTTTCTGGCAAGACGCAATGCGGAAGCCATAAGAAAAGCGCTCGGATATTTTCAAACGGTACTCAAACACGATCCCGAGTACGCGCCGGCGTACGCCGGGCTTGCGCTCGCCTACGATGTTTTGGGCGCATATGAACTGCTGCCGCCGGAAAAGAGTTTCCCGAACGCGAAATCTCTTGCGAACCGTGCTCTGCAACTGGACAATAGTTTGGCTGAAGCCTACACTGCGCGGGCGGCGGCCGCCTCTTACTGGGAATTCAACTGGTCGGCCGCCGAGCGCGACTTTCAGCGCGCGATCGCGCTCGATCCGAGTTCTGAGCTGGGGCATCACTGGTATGCCGAGCACCTGATCAATATCGGCAAAGCAGATCGCGCCGTCGCCGAAATGAAGCGCGCGCGGGACTTGGATCCGTTATCGCTGGTGGTCAACACGGCACTTGGCAGAGTCTATAGCGATGCACACCGGTATCTGCCCGCTCTTGAGCAGTGCAGGAAGGCACTGGAACTCGATCCCAATATCGCAATGGGCCACTGGTGCTTCGGCCAGGTCTATATCGCTCAGCACCGCTATGCGGCGGCTATTCAGGAACTGGAGCTGGCCAATACACTCGGAACGACTCCGCTGATCCTCCGCGACCTCGCCTGGGCTTACGCCGCGGTGGGAAACAAGGCAAAAGCGAACGCAATCCTCGCCAGCCTGACGCGGAAATCTCAATCGCAGTACATGTCGTCCTATTCCATCGGTGTTGTTCAGTCCGCGCTGGGGGAAAAAGACGAGGCTTTCCGAAATCTGGAAAAAGCATTTGCCGATCGGGACGGCCAGATTACATACTTAGCACTCGATCCCGAACTGGACCCGCTCCGTTCCGATCCGCGATTTCGCAGCCTTCTAGAACGGCTGCATATTCCCCGGTAGTGCCCAGTGAATGAAATAGAACATCGCGACGAGACTCCTGATACGCGGCTGGCCGTTTACGGATCCTTACGGCCCGGGAGAGTCAACCATCATCAAATCTCGGCGCTCACCGGCAGTTGGACACGGGGAACGGTGAGGGGCAAACTGTCCTCTTCGGGATCGGGAGCCGCAGCTGGTTTTTCTGGATTGATCTTAGATCCGCTGGGTCCGCCAGTAGATGTTGACCTGTTCGAGTCAACAGAGCTTCCGCAGCATTGGGCCCGTCTTGACGAGTTTGAAGGAAGCGGCTACAAGCGTGTAATCGCAGCCGTGAACACCGAACGAGGTGAAAGGAGGGCCTGGATCTACATGCTTGCGGAACAGCCGTGCTCCTTGGACTAATTTAGTCAACGCCTCAGTTCCTCGGTCCAGTTGAGCACAACAGAAATTGGTGCGGAAACTGCATCGCGGGCGACCGTGTTGACAAGAAATCGCTGGCCGTCTGAAGTCACGACATAGTTGTTTGGAAATGGAGCCACCGGGTCGGGGACAGATATTTCAAAGAGCTCTTTGGGAACATCGGCTTCAAATCGGGAGCCGGGCCGTACGTCGACAGACATGAGCTTATGATTTGGTGAGGCGTAGAACAACTCTCTACCGTCCAGCCGCCATTGCGGGTCTGAGCCGCCGTCGACTGATACCTGCCACTTATTTCCGCCACCGGGAAACGATTGGACGTACACCTCGAATCGTCCGGTCTCATCGGAGCTATACGCCATCCACTGTCCTTTCGGCGACAGCGCACCTTGCACCTCATTGAAGCGCGTGCGTAAGAACGGTCTCGGTCTGGAAGGCTCATGTAGAGGAAGGGCCCAGAGGTCCCATTTCGTGTCGGGCTTGGGGCTAGCGTAAACAATGAACCGAGCATCTGCGCTCCAGTGTGTAGGAAATTCATCATCCGCTGAAGCGATGGCTATCTCCTCAGTGGGAGCGCCCGCTACGGGTTTCCGATATAGGTTCCAGATTCCTGCCCGGTCTGAGGCAAAGATAATGTCGCTTCCATCCGGCGACCAGAGTGGCCCGCGATCACTCCCAGGGTCGAACGTAAAACGCGTCTGGGTGCCGCGAGCGAGATCGAATAACCAGATGTCCGGCGTTCTTGTTTGCGAGTCGACGCGCGCGACGGCGACCTTTCTTTCGTCGGGCGACAGCGCTGGAGAGGCGTATTCACCCAGCGCGCCAACAGCACCTAACTGCCTGCTATCGCGCCTGAACCAGGCGAATTGTCTGCTTGGCCATGCACCGCTGGCGTAAGCCAGCATTCCGGTCAAAGACACTGAGAACGACGCGAACCCGGATGGCGATGAGGAAGCAACGCGCTCCGCTACCGTAAGCTGCTCACCTGTTACTTCCAGGCGTTCGGCATTGAAGGGGTGCGCAATTAGGTTACCTTCCCTCACGGAGAGCAGGTACTTCCCTGCCGTGCAGACAGTGCTCCACCTACCCGCCAGCACCCTCTTCTTTGTCTCTTTTGAATCTAAAGATCCGGCGTAGACGCCCGATTGTGCTTTGGCGCGATTGACGTATAGAAAGTGCCGCCCGTCCGGCAGGAATTGAGGAAATCGATGCGAAAGCTCACCGCGTGAGGTGTCAACGATGGTCACCGGTGTCGGAGTGCCGCCTGCTGCCGGCATCTGCTTCAGCCCGCCCTGAATTCTGTCGGCGAATATAATGGTCCCTTCGCGATTCCATGTTCCGCCGCGGCCGTCAGGTGCATCCGCTATTACCTGGGCAATCGAAGTGGTCACGTCCAGCTTTTTGAGTTTCCCTCCGGCAAAAAATCCGATGAACCGGCTGTCCGGGGACCAGAAAGGGAAAGAGGCACCGTCTGTGCCGGCTAACGCCTGGGGCGCGAACGAGTCAAGCGTGCGCAGCCAGAGGAGAGGAGAGCCCGCCGGGTGGGATGCAACAAAAGTGAGCATCCGGCCGTTTGGAGAAACGGCTATTTGCGGGGTCGGGCCCGCGAGGTTCTCCGATGTGAATCTCGTGTGTTCCGGCAAGAAAACGGAAAAGCGCACGACTCCCGGTGTTTCCCTGACGGGCAAATGCCGAGCGATGACCCATACGCTGGTAAAGAAGATGATAACAAGGGCTGCTGTGGCGAGCCACTTACGCCAACCGTTGCTGCTCGCCTGACCCCCGCTCGGGGCCGGTTCTGAATTCGCCGGCAGCGCCTCTAGCGCGAATGCCAGATCCGAAGCCGACTGAAACCGCTGCTCGGGCTCCTTCTCTAAACAACGGCGTACGATGCGTCGCAACGCGGCAGGGACGCTTGGGGTGAGCGAAATGTCTGAAGGATCTTCATTCACAATAGAGCTCATCGTCTCTGCTGCGGTGGGCTTCTGAAAGGCTCGCTTTCCCGTCAGCATCTCGTACAAGATTGCACCGAAGGCAAAGATATCGATGCGATGGTCGGCACTTGTTCCGCGGACCTGCTCCGGCGACATATAGCCCGCTGTGCCCATCACTACGCCTGGTTCGGTGGCGATGGACAGCGCGGGGCGATCTGACTCGGAGCTTACGCGCGAATTGACAAGCTTCGCCAAACCGAAGTCGAGAATCTTTACCTGCCCATCCTGAGTGATGAACAGGTTCTCCGGTTTTAGATCCCGATGTACGATGCCTTTTTCGTGTGCCGCGGCCAGCCCTCGGGCGATTTGCACGCCGTAATCAATTGCTTTGCCTATCGCTAGGCGGCCGCGCCTGAGCCGCTCTCGCAACGTCTCACCGTCCAGCAGCTCCGAGACGAGATAGGGCGAGCCTTGATAATTACCCATCTGGTGCACCGACAAAATGTTTGGATGATTCAAGGCGGCTGCAGCTCGCGCTTCCTGTTCAAAGCGCTTTAGGCGCTCTTTATTGCAAGAGGCGGCCACGGGCAATACCTTAATAGCTATCCGCCGGCCTAGCCGGAAATCATGCGCGCGATATACCTCGCCCATTCCGCCCGAACCAAGTAGTGAGTGAACTTCGTAGTCGCCTAACTTCGTTCCCGGAGCGAGTCTGGCGCCCGGACGCTGCAACAGGCTCGTCGTACCTTCCCAGGGCGGATGATCTAAAGGGCCGCTCGCAGCGGCGCTCTGTGCTAAAAGCGATTCCAATTCACCGCGCAATTCCGTGTCGGCATTGCAGGCTTCGGCTATAAACCCCTGGCGCTCCTCCGGTTCGCGCTCCAGTGCCGCGTAATAGAGCTGCTCGACTTGCTGCCAGCGTTCAGGGCTCATCGCGACCTGGTACCTAGGCCTGTTTCACAATACTACCGCCATTACTCATTCGGTGAAACGAAACTCATGGGATGGGCACAATGGCCTGCATCGTCTGCAAAACGTCGGAGACGGTCTGCGGATCGCGACGAACAACTGAAACAATCGCGTCATCGTATGGAAACATCGACACGAATTATACTCAGCGCATTTCGCTGAGTTGTTGCCGCTCGCTCGACATGGCGGAAACCGGCTCAGTTAGGGAAATTCACGTCCTGCCATTCATCCCGGTCTCGAGAAGGACGGCCGGATATGCGGTCTTCTCCTCCACATGGTCAACTCGCAGACGATATGAGCTTTCTCCTGTGGCAACTCGGGGTTCGGACTTTCAGCCGCGCCGATTACGTTGAACCAATCCCAGCAAATGGGTTTTTCGCGCTCCACATAGAGAACGCATCTGCAGGGCAATTCAGTCCAGGATTGGGCTCTCCGTGTCGCCTTCTCTGAGGCGACCTGAATCACATTCGAACACGGCCATCAACGCACCGCAAACGTAGCCACCAGCGGCAGGTGATCGGAGGCGATCAGTGACAGCTTGCTTCGATCCAGGTGCATCTCCCTGAGTTGGAAACAGTCATCGTAATAGATGTGGTCAAGGTGCATGAAGGGAAACACGCCCGGATACGTTCTCCTCCGCTTCAGATGCATCGTAATATCCGCGCTCTGCAGATGTTCGCTCAACAACCGAGTGGCCGCGCCATTGGTCCATTCGTTAAAGTCGCCGGCTACAATCCGGCGCGTATTTGCATCGGGCGCGCACAGAATGCGGCCCGAGAGGAGCTGCCGCGCCTGTTTCGGCCGCTCGGTGAACGATGTCCCCAAATGAACGGCAAAGAAATTCATCGTGTTCCCTTGCGGCAATTGCAACAACACCCGCAAACATTGGCGAGGCTCCCGGCCCGGCACCGTGATGTTGTGCGATTGATGGCATGCGGCCAGGAATCTCGTGTAAACAGCATTGCCGTAAGGCTCGCGTCCGTAGAGCCGCGCAGCTCCGAAGGTAAAGGGAACAGCGATTCGCTTGCAAATCTCTTCGGCTTGGGAGAGCAGAATTTCCTGAACTGCCAGAACATCTGTTTCCAGCCTGGCAATCACGTCCGCGATGCGGGCCGGGCTGACTCGCCAATCCAACCCCTTGCACTTGTGCACGTTGTAAGTGCCCGCCCGGAAACTGATCATTCCTGGCGCTCCAGCAGCGAAAAGAGTTTGTCGGCGAGACGGAAGCGCTTCTTTTCTTGCCACTCGCTGTATTTCACTTCTCTGCTGTGCGACAGATCGCGCTCGAAATCCTCGGCGATCCGGCGCGTCACCACCGGATCCATCACCGCCAGGTTCACTTCGTCATTGATCGAAAACGACCGGTAATCGAAGTTGGTCGAACCGGCAACGGCCCAAAGATCGTCGATCATCAGAGCTTTCGTGTGGTTCATCGAGGGCAGGTATTCGTAGATTTTGATCCCATGCTTCAACAATGCGCCATAGAGATTGCGGCTGGACGCGCGCGTGAGCGGCTGATCGTTGTTGTCGCCCGGCGTGAGGATCTTGACCTCTACGCCCCGCTCCACCGCCGCCTCGATGATTGCGTGCCGCGCGCTGTGAGAAGGCAGAAAATAAGGCGATGAAATGTAAATGCGGTTGCGCGCGCACGTAATAAGTAGTTGAAACAAAATGCGCGCCTGCGTTGCGCCTGCCGCTGGCGTACTTCCCACCACCAGAACGGGAACACCCTGCCCATCTTCTACGTTTGCAAAGTAGTCTTCGCCCGTCAGGATTTCTCCGGAAACGCGCAGCCAGTTCTGTGCGAATACAGCCTGCAGCGCCGCCGCAGACGGGCCTTCCACCCGGACCATCATGTCCCGCCAGCGCTTGCCTTTGATGCCGTCCTTGATCCACCAATCCGCAATGCCGGGGCCGCCCAGGAAGGCCACGGATCCGTCCACAATCAATAATTCCCGATGTGTTCGATTGTTGAATTGCGGAATAAATTGCAGCCGCAGCGGGTGATACCACCGCAGTTGTCCGCCCGCATCCAGCAGTTCTTTGAAATACCTCCGGGACGTGCTCAGGCTCCCGATGTAATCGAGCGTGAGCCGGACCTGGACCCCTGCGCGAGCGCGCTCGGCCAGCGCCTCGACGTACCTCTTCGAAATCTCGCCTTTGTGAAAAATGTAGGCTTCCAGGTTGACGCTGCTGCGCGCCGAAGCGATGGCAGCCAGCTCGGATTCATAAAAACAAGGTCCGTCCGTCAGTACTTCGAGTCTGTTGCCGTGCAACAGCTTGGCTTCTGTCAGAAAGGCAAGCAGAGCACAAAATTCGGGGCTATTCAGCGGACTCCGGGGCGGCTCCTTCAGGTTGTAGCGAAGACCCCGGCCGAAAAAAGCCAGGTATAGATTCAGCCCCTCCAGCCCGATCGCGATCACGGCAATGATGAGGAAGGCGGTATGCATGCTACGAGCGAGACAGGTCCTTCCCCGGTAATGTAACCGTTTTTCTGCAGCGGGATCCAACTTACCGGAGGATGCACTATGGAAAAAGAGCAGGTAACAGGCAAGGTAGACGAACTCAAGGGCAAGGCCAAGCAAGCGGCTGCGGGCGTAACCAACGACCCTGGATTAAAAGGCGAGGGTGTCGTGGACGAAGCCAAAGGCAAGGTGAAACAGGCTTACGGCGACGCCAAAGACGCGATCAAGCAATCGGATAGGGCAGCCGGTACCGACATCAACGACAAATAGACTAGCCAGCCAATATGAGTGGGGCGGGTTGGCCGGCGGCAACCTGCAGGCCGATCGCCGGTCGGCCTTGTCTTTCCGTGTCATAGCGCCACAATGGCACTATGCCCGCACTGATCGAATACGCCGACGCAACTCCGGAAGTTCGCCAGGTCTTCGACGACATCCTGGCGACCCGCAAAACTGACACCATCAACAACTTCTGGAAAGCGCTCGCAAACCATCCGCCTACCCTCCAGCGCACCTGGGAGAGCCTGAAGCAGATCATGGCTCCCGGCGCGCTGGATGCGGTCACCAAGGAGATGATCTACCTCGCCGTGAGCGCCACCAATCAGTGTCCGTACTGCATGGCTTCCCATTCTGCGTCCGCCCGAAAGAAAGGCATGACCGAAGGAATGTTCGGCGAGCTTATGGCTGTCGTGGGAATGGCGAATGAGACCAATGCCCTCGCCAGCGCGTATCGCGTCGAAATCGACGAGCAATTCAAATAACCCGGCGACATGTTGCTGGCTCGTGTAGTGGAGGTGTCGCGCCGTGTCGCGGCAACCACCAAACGCCTCGAAAAAATTGATCTCCTCGCCGGTCTGCTCAGGCAGCTAAGCCCCGAAGAGGTCGATGTCGTTGTGCCGTTTCTTTCCGGCGTAACGCGGCAGGGGCGGATCGGTATTGGTTACGCCACGATCCGCAATGCGCTGGCCCCTCCGGCGCCTGCTCCTACCCTCACCGTTCTCGATATCGACCTTGCCCTCACCGCAATCGCCGCCGTTCAAGGCCCCGGCTCCGAGCGCGACAAACGGGAACTGCTGAACCGCATTTTCAGTCAAGCCACCGAAGACGAAGCGCATTTCCTGACCGGCCTTTTGATGGGTGAGATCCGGCAGGGGGCGCTCGAAGGCATCATGCTCGAAGCGTTGTCAAAGGCAGCGCAGGTTCCTGCCGCCCGCATCCGCCGTGCCGCCATGATGGCGGGAGGCGTCGTTGCCGTTGCCCGGCCCGTCCTCGAAAAAGGTCCAGCCGGGCTCTCGCAATTCGATGTTCAGCTATTCCGGCCCGTGCAGCCCATGCTCGCGCAAACCGCCGAAGACTTGCATGAGGCTTTGGGAGAACTCGGCGAAGCGGCGCTCGAATACAAATTCGACGGCGCTCGCGTCCAAGCCCACAAGTCTGGAGATCAGGTCACAATCTATTCCCGAGGATCGAATGACGTGAGCGCCGCCGTTCCGGAAGTGGTCAAAGCCGTGCGCGCGCTGCCGGCGAAAGATCTGATTCTCGACGGCGAAGTTCTGAGCCTGGATTCCGCAGGACGTCCCCAGCCATTTCAAATCAGCATGCGCCGCTTCGGCCGGAAGCTGGATGTGGATCGCCTCCTGAACGAACTGCCCATGACGCCCTTCTGGTTTGACTTGCTGTATTTGAATGCCGGTTCCATGCTCGACGAGTCGCAGTCTCGCCGCTTCGAGGAGTTGAGACAGCTCGCGCCCTCGGCGAACCTCGTCCCGCATTTGATCGCTTCCCAGCCCGAGGATGCGGAGCCGTTCCTGAGAAGCGCTCTTGAGCAGGGCCACGAAGGGCTGATGGCGAAATCGAGAACCGCGCCCTATGCCGCTGGAGCGCGCGGCCAAAGCTGGCTCAAAATCAAACAGCCGCGCACGCTCGATCTGGTCATCTTGGCCGCCGAATGGGGCAATGGCCGCCGCCAGGGCTGGCTCAGCAATCTCCACCTGGGCGCGCGCGACACCCGGAAAGGCGGCTTCGCCATGCTCGGCAAAACATTCAAGGGACTAACCGACGAAATGCTCGCTTGGCAAACGCAGGAGTTCCTGAAAATC
The DNA here is from genome assembly GCA_035651215.1 of Bryobacteraceae bacterium. Lineage (GTDB taxonomy): Bacteria > Acidobacteriota > Terriglobia > Bryobacterales > Bryobacteraceae > Bog-105. Next base: position 80,857 of record DASRGE010000043.1, on the reverse strand, counting down.
GAAATCGCGCGTGATAAATACACCGTGTATGTCGAGCCGAAGCTGGTCGCCGAAATCGCCTTCAACGAAATTCAGGTCAGTCCTCGCTACGAGAGCGGTCTCGCCTTGCGCTTTGCGCGTGTGAAGCGCTACCGCCCCGACAAACCCGCCAGCGAAGCCGACACCTTCGAAACCGTCCAACGCCTCGCCGGCCTCGCCCCCACAACAGAAGCGCGACCGTGAGGGAGCGTGTCGCCTACGGCTTCAACGCAATCGGCCGTATCGGTGATCCCGTCGCCCCCCGAATTTTCAAAGGCAGCGCAGTAAACGAAAACTCCCAAACCCGATCGCGCGCCAGTTCTTCGAGATTCAGAACTTCAATAATATGAATCCCGCTATCCACCAACAGGTGCACATGTACAGGCATGCGTGAGGGCACTTTTTCGTACGTAATCGTGTCCGAGCCTGTCGCAAAAATGTGCCGCTCGCTGAGCCAGCGCGCTGCCTCCATCTCCGGTCCTGGCGACGTCGGCACGCTTGCTCCCGCCAGCAGATACGCGCTTGTATCCGGCCAATGCTGCATCCAGCCGGTGCGCAGAAGCACGACATCTCCCTCGCGAACTTCGACGTTCTGGCGCTTGCAGGCCGTTTCGAGATGTTCCGGCTGAATCGCGAAGTCTTTCAACAGCCAAGATACGTTTTCAAGCGCGGCAATATCGAGCAGAACGCCCCGGCGCACAATCGGCGCGACCGTCTCCATGCCGTAATTCGCCAGGCCGCCCGTATACGATTGCTCTGCCGGCTTGCCGCCAAAGAGAACCCCATTGCACGAAAAGTGCCCCAGCCCGTCCAGATGCGTTCCAACATGCGTACCCATCGCAATCGATTCTGCGGAGGAACTGGATCGCCGTCCGTCCGGAAACTCGGTGCAAATTTCCCCATGCCGTTTTGTCAGTCCCATTGCGAACGGCGGATGCGTCGGGAAGTGCGGCATGCCGGGGAACAATTCAACTCCCAAATCGTAGATCTTGGCGGATTCTTCTATTCCCATCTCAAGGCCGTATTGGGATCGATTCGCGAAGCGCGATTCGCGGGCAGATACGACGCAATGGCCGCAACTGCCAAAAGCACCAGCGCGGCTCCAGCGAAGCTGAACCGATCGCTCGGCGTCACGCCGTATAGAAATCCGGCAATCACCCTGCTGAGCCAGATCGAGGCGAACGCCCCGGCTGCGATTCCATACACCGCCAGACGCGTTCCACCGCTCAGCACGAGATGCGTGACATCGGCAGCGGTTGCTCCGAGCGCCATGCGGATGCCGATTTCAGCCGTGCGTGCCGCGACCGAATAATGCATCACAGCGAATACGCCCAGAGCCGCAAGCAAGAGCGCGATACCGGAAAAAGCACTGAGCAGCCAGGTTTGAAAACGCCGCTGAATCTCTTGTTGCTCGATAACCAGTTCCATACTACTCACGGAATCTATCACTGCATTCTTGTCCACGCTGCGAATCACTGCACGTGCAGCGGCGGCAAGCGTTGCCGGATTTCCCGCTGTGCGGATCACGATGTGATTAATTTGCTCGCCAGGGGTCTGCGTCTGCGGCTCGTAAATTTGGGACAAGGGTGCACGTTCCAGACCGCCGCTTCGTACATCTCCCACAACACCGACGACCGTAAGCCAGTCATCGTGCTGGCCGCGTGGATCGAAGCCCTTCACGTGTTTGCCGATCGGATCTTCGCCCGGCCAGTAGCGCTGCGCGAGCGTCTGGCTGATAATGACGACCAGCGGCGCGTTAGGGCCATCGCTTTCGCGAAAGAACCGACCGCGAATCAGCGGGATTCCCATGGTACGGAAGTAATCGCCCGAAATTTGCGTCCACACCAGCGGTTTCCAGGCGGCAGTTGGCTCCGGCGGATGGCCTTCGACAGCACGAAGTGCGTGAGTGCGCCTCTCATCCAGATAGAACAGGTTACTCGTACCGCCAACCGCCTGCGCACCCGGAAGGCGCGAAATACGCTGCATGACTTCCCGATCAACGCGGGAATCATTACGATGGTTGAGCTGAATGGTAAGCAGATTCGCCGGTTGAAAGCCGAGATTCACATGAAGAACCGCAAGGAAGCTATGAATCAGCAGGCCGGCTCCGGTGAGCAGAACCATAGCAACCGCGAATTCAGCGGCTACCAGCAGATTTTTCAGTCGCCGGCTGCGCCGCGTTTCCGTCAACGAGCGTCCCCCTGAGCTGAGGGATTCTTTCAACTCGCGACGCGACAAGGGCGCCATTCCGAGCAATACCCCGAGAAGAATACTGAGGCCCGAGGCAAATAGCAATCCACGGCCATTCAGCGTGACTGCATTCAGCAGCGGCATATTGGCCGGCGCGAGCGACTTCAGCAGAGGAACCAGTTCCACTGCCAGAACGGCTCCAATCATTGCAGCAACCAAGGAAAAAGCAAGAGCTTCCGTAATAAGTTGCCGCAACAGGCGCGCATATCCCGCGCCCAGCGCCGCACGAACCGCCATCTCACGCGCCCGCTGAGCGCTGCGAGCCAACAGCAAATTAGCCACGTTGGCGCACGCAATGGTCAGCAGAAATGCGGCTGCCCCAAACAGCACCAATATCGGCTCTTCGACACGTCCGGTGAAATACTTGCGCAGCGGAACAAGATGCACATCGTTTCCCTCAAAAATCGGGAGCGCGGCTCGCAACCCATTCCAGATCGAAGCTACTTCGGCTTGAGCCCTGGTCGGCGAAATGCCGGGTTTGAGGCGCGCGATCACGTCCCACCACGGACCTTCTAAGAAGTTGGACTGTCCGTTGTTATTCCATTCGGGATGCGAATGCAGGGGAGCCCAGACCTGCGTATCCAGAAATGGAAGCTGAAAGTCCGACGGCATCACGCCAACAATTCGCCACCGCAGATGATCAATTTCCAGATCCTGTCCAAGCACGTTCGGCGACGATCCGAAGCGCTCCGCCCATAACGATTCGCTGATGGCGATTACGCGCTCGGCCAGGCGGTCTTCTTCGGCGGTAAACGTACGGCCCAGGATCGGAGCACGCCCAACCATGGCAAAGAGATTCGGCGAGACGAACGCCCCCTGCATGTGGACGGTTCCCGCGCTTCCCGTCAGCGTGACACGGGACCAGCCTGTCCGGAACGTGATCGCTAGGTCCGAGAACGGCCGGCTCTTCGCTTGGAATTGCCGGAAATCGTTATAGGAAATGGAACCGTTTGACGAAAATGGCGGCCTGGGCGCATAGGTTGTGAGCATGAACAGGCGTCCAGGATCGCGGTAGGGCAATGGCCGTAGCAGGATGCCGTCCACCAGGCTGAAAATGGCGACACTCGCACCAATCCCGAGCGCCAGAATTCCGATAACAAGCGAAAAGAAAGCCGGCGACCGGCGAAAGTTCCTAATCGCAAACCGCAGATCCTGCGCCAGCATGTCCCATTGGCGACGCCAGTTCCCCATCTTGCCTCCTGGTTTCCCGCAACGCGTTTCCATCGCGGCGCGTACCACCAATGATAAAGGTTTTCTCAGATGTTACGCCTTGCTCTACCCGCGCTGCTGGCCATTGCCGGCTGCGCCTTGGCCATGGACGACCCGGCAGTTTTCAAAACCGATGTCGCTCTCTCGCGTGTGGATGCCCAGGTGCTTGACCGCGAAGGTCACGCTGTGACTGGCTTTCAGCTTCACGATTTCGTTTTGCGTATCGATGGCAAACTGGTGCCCATCCGCAATTTTGCGAGTGAGAACATGCCCATCGACATTCTGCTTCTGCTGGATGTCAGCGGCAGTATGCAGCCGCACGTGCAGCGCATTGCCTCGGCCGCGCAGCAAGCTTTGAGCGTGCTCGCGGACCATGACCGCATCGCCATTATGGTCTTTGATACGCATACACGCGTGCGCCTGCCATTTACAAGCAGCCATCAGGACGTGACTCGCGAATTGAACCGGCTGCTCCGTTGGGAACACTTCGATGGCGGCACGCATATCACGCGAGCTTTGCTGGACGCTGCCAACTACATGCAGCGCGAAGCCCGGCCGGATGCGCGTCGCGCCATCGTGATTCTGACCGACGATGAAACACAGGACGAAGAAGACGAACCGCGCGTCGAAAGCGCGCTGGCTCGCGCCAACGCGGTTCTGAGTTTCCTGCAAGCGCCCTATGAGGTTCCGAGCGTTTATGGCGGCCCGCGCCCGCACGGCACGTGGGGCGGCGGAGGCGGCTGGCCAGGCGGAGGGATCGGCTTTCCTGGAGGCGGTCCCATCATTCTGGGCCGGCGCGGACCAGGCGGCGGGTACGGAGCCGATCAATCGCATTCCGCCGGAACCGCCACCATTGCGCAGGATTCGGGAGGCGACACCATGCGCGTAGACGACGCGTACGCATTGCAAGACACGTTGGAGAAACTTCGCCAGCGCTACACGTTGTACTTCTATTCGCCCGACGCCGCGCAGCCGGTTGGGGCGCGTTCTATACGCGTGGACCTTTCGCAGGATGCAGGTCTGCGCTATCCGGATGCCGAAGTCCATTCCCGCCGCGTCTTTATGTCCGGCGGTACGTCCGGTCCGACGGTTGTGACCCGCGCGCCCAGCCTTTCGGACCCCGATGCAACCCCCTCGGTTGACGAAACGCCGTCGTCCACGCACCGTCGTCGCGCCGCAGTCAGCGAAGATTCCGGGCCGCGCGTCAATACGACGCAGCCGCAATAAATTTGCTATTTACGAAACCGGCTCGAGCGTAAAGGTGTGCGGCTTCGGTTGGCCGATCTCGTGACGCTTGGCAACCACCGCCTGCTCCAGCGCATCCCAGCTCTGAATGGACGGCTGCGCTTCCGGCAGATTGTACTTTGCGAGCGGAACCTGCACCGTACGCCAGCGGTCGTTATGAATCGTGCAGTGCGAAACCGTTAGATCATAGACCTCTTTGGCCTGCTTGCTCATGGGCGTCTCCAGTAATCCCAGGTCGATGCCACGTGCAAGTTCGTCATTGTTGAACGTACCTACGGACTCTCCATCGATCTTCAGCGAATACACGCCGTTCTTCAGTCCTGTAACGCGCAACGGCCCGGAGTTCAATGCTTGCTCCGCATCGGAACTCTTCAAGACAAGCGCCAAAGGACCCGAACTCCGCGCCTCTTCCCATTCCGCCATCGGCAAGGGCAACGAATCGTCGGTTTCGGTCCACTGAATGGTCTGCCCGCCGGATAAGTACGAGACGTGCGCATGCTCCGCAGCTTCCACTTTCGGCTCGCGTCCGGAAGCATCAATCGTGACCGCCGCGACCACGGGCCGTGCATTCCAGGTTTTCAACAGTTCCTCAGCCATGACGAGATGGCCCGCAAAGGCCGGGTGCACGCGATCTGGAAGAATCTTTTGCGCATCGGACGGATCGAGCTTGTCGGCCCTTTTCAGCATCTCCACCACACCGGTGTTCAGATCGGCAACCGTAAGGCCCGCGTGTTCGCCATAATTCTGAATCCATTTGCCGAAGCTGATCAGCACTTCGTTGTAGCCGCCCGGAAAGTTCGGCTCCCGCGTCACGTCGTCATAGGGCGAGGGCTTAATGGCGGTGATGCGGATGCCCGGTACCGCCGATTTGACCGTATCGACGATATGCCGGTATCCGTCAAAGAATGTCTTGTCGGTCGCTTCGGTTTCCGGCTTATATAGTCCGTCGTTCATGCCGAGCATGATGGTCATCACCGTCGGCTTGTACGCAATCACATCGCGCTGCAAGCGGAGATCGATTGGCCCTCCGCCGCCGCCGCTTACCTTATCTCCGCCCCAGCCGGAATGCACGAACGTCACGTTCAGGTTTGGATAGCGTGTCACGACATACGTCTCGGTGATTACGGTGTATAGGCGCTGATCCGTAATGCTATCGCCGTAAAAAACGACCCGGTCGCCATCTTTCAACTGGAACTGCTGTCCTGCGGCCGCGCCCACACACGCGAGCCACGCAATGCAAGAAAGTGTCCTCATCTTTCGAAGTATCGCAGCCTTGCTCTGATAATCTTCAACTCATGTCGCGATGGTTCCTATCAACGCTCGCTGCGCTTTGGGGTTTTCAATTGCTGGCGCAAACGAGTTGGACCACTGGCAACCAATTCGTCGAACGGCGAATCACCTTCGACCCGCAAAACGGCCTGGAAACGCAAAGCCTGCGCTATAACGCCACCGGCCGCGAGTTCATTCAGAAGGGGCTGACGGGAGAGTTCTATTTCCGGGCGAATGATCGCGATTTCAGCGGCAGAAATTCATTTACATTGCGTGGCTCGAATGTGTCAAGCATTCCCGGCGGCAGGCTGTTACGCATCGATCTCACCAGTAAGGATGACCATTTGGACGTGTCAGTCTTTTACGCGTCCTATAACGATCACCCGGCGATCCGTAAATGGCTGGCTATCACAAATCGCGGAACAGACGCAGTCTATCTCAGCCATTTTTGTTTTGAAACGCTCAACGCGGGCCCGGGATCTGAGTCCGATTTACAAATCTCCGGCAGTTACGGAGCGATTCCGCAGCCGCTGTTCTTCACAGGCCGAGTGTCGGACCCCGCCATTTTCGTACGCAACGCAATCACCGGCGAGGGCTTCGCGATCCTGAACGAAGCGCCGGGATACTTGAAACGCACCGAAGTCGGCTCGGGTTGGTCCGAACGGTTCATGGTTATGTACGACACCGACCTGTTCCCGTTCGGTCGCACGCTCAACCCCGGCGAGACATTCGAATCGGCCAAAAGCTCCTTGGTGTTTTTCTTCGATCATCATGGGCTGTCAGATTCTCATTGGGCGGTTCCGCGCTATGCGGCACAGATCCTGGCGCGGCGGCATGGAACGGGGCAGCCTCCCTGGATCTTTAACACCTGGGAGCCGTTCCTGCGCGGCATCAATCAGCAAACGATGGCAGAGCTCGCGCCCGTTGCGCGCGAGATTGGGATGGACATTTTCACCATCGACGACGGCTGGCAGACCGAATACGGATCGAATGATTTCGACCGTGTGCGCTTTCCGGGTGGATTCGAGGGCGTGAAGTCTACACTCGATTCCAACCATCTCCGGCTCGGCCTTTGGGTTCCCCTGGCGGCAATCAGCACAGAGGCCCCGGATTATCGGGCTCATCCCGAATGGGTCTGCCGCGATGCGCACGGAGCGCCGAAGTTTACCGGAACCGCGGCGGGCAGACGGGCCGTGATGTGCCTGGCCAGCGGTTACCGGAATGCGGCATTAACGCGCCTGACGCAATTGGTCGAGCGTTACCATCCCGCCTACATCAAAGTGGATTTAACCACCGTGTTCAACGCCTACGGCGAGCAGCCCGGCTGCTACGCCAGCGGTCACTGGCACCGCGATTGGGCAGAATCTTTGACGCGCATCTATGAATCCCTGCAATACATCGGAGAGCAGCTTTATCGCACGCATCCGGAGGTCCTGGTCGACTACACGTTCGAGCTGTGGGGAGAAAAACATTTAATCGATCTGGGCCTGTTGCAGTGTGCCGACCTCGACTGGCTCAGCAACGTAAAGGACACTGCCGCGTCGGATGGCGGTCCGCTGAACGCACGCATGCTGCTCTATTCGCGCACACTCTCCATTCCTAGCGAAGCCATGCTGATCGGAAATCTGCAGGCTGCCAGTTCGCCTGTAGAGGAGCGCTTTGCTACCGAGATCGGGAGCGGTCCCCTGCTGCTCGGAGACCTGCGCAAACTGTCTCCGAGCGAGCGCCAATGGTATTCGGAAAAGATTCGCTGGTACAAAGATCTTCGCAACCGCACATCACTGAGCGATTCGTTTTTTCCGCTCGGAAGCTGGATGCAGCCGAACGCTGCTTCGTGGGATGGATTCGCACGGCTCAGTCGCGACGCAGGCGGAATCATCGTGCTCTTCAAAAATCAGAGCCGAGCGGAATCGGCAGACGTTCGCCTGCCCGCAGTTCCAGGCGTTGCCTATCAGGCGAAATCCGTTATCGCGCATCAAGCTCCGGGTCGAATCGATCTCACGCGAGGTTGGAACGTGAGATTCCCTTCTGACCATCCGGTCGAAATTATCCAGCTCGATCGGGCACGCCCCGATAGAGAATCTGGTCGTTAGCCTCCAGCATCTCCGAGTGGAACGCGACCGCGTCCGGATGAAAATCCGAAACCGGAGCGGGCTCCAGCACGAAATTATCGTATTCGTCCGTGCCGCGCACCAAAGTGGCGCTGTCGCGAACGCCAGTTAGCTGCCGCACATAGGTTGGCACGTAACGAATTGCAAAGCCGATACGCCGGTGATCGCTCGTGTTCGGCTCCGAACCGTGAACCAGCAGCACGTGATGCAGCGACATCTGCCCAGGAGCTAACACGATATCGACGGCTTTGGATTCGTCAACATCCACCGCGATTTCCTGGCCGCGGCTCAGAAGATTATCCTGAGCGAACGTCTCCCGATGCGGAAGTTGCTGAAGGGTGTGCGTTCCGGGAACCACGCGCATGCAGCCGTTTTCGGGGGTGCTGGGCGTGAACGCGACCCAGGCCGTGACAATGTCGGGTTCCGAGAGCCCCCAATAGGTTGCGTCCTGATGCCACGTGACGCGCGCAGGGTCGTGAGCATTCTTGGTGAAAAACCCCGAACCCCAACACAGAATGTTCGGCCCGAGAATATCTTCCACGGGATCGAGAATGCGGGGATCGCGAATCAGCTCGTTGAGCCACGTGAGCAACAGGTGCGGCTTCCGATTGATCCGCGCCGGCAAACGCCCGCCGTGGCGTTCTTCCAGATTTTCCAGCTTTGATCGCAGGCCATGCGTCTCAGTTCCGGAGAGGACCGGAAATGGAAATAGAAAGCCTCGTTCCTGATATGCTCCAAGCTGCTGCTGGCTGAGTGTTTTGCCCATCTGCATGAAGAGTAACATCAATTTTTCGTACGTGATTGTGTTAGCCGCCACCGCCGCTTTGGGCGGTCTGCTTTTCGGTTTCGACATAGCAATCATCACGGGCGCCGGTCCATTTCTGACGGAGCATTTCCATCTCAGCGATTTGAGTTTGGGATGGGCGTTCAGTTCCCTCTTATTCGGTTGCGTGCTGGGTTCGACCGCCGCGGGACGGCTCACGGATTTCTATGGGCGCAAGAAGATCCTGCTGATTGTGGCAGTCCTGTTTGCGCTGACATCGCTCGCCACTGGTCTCGCGCCCAGTTTCACGGCATTCATTGGGGCGCGCTTTCTGGGCGGCCTAGCCGTGGGAGGAGCCTCCATTCTTTCGCCCATGTATGTCGCGGAAGTTTCGCCGCCCTCCCTGCGCGGGCGTATGGGCACGCTCTATCAAATGTCGATTGTCACGGGCATTCTGATTTCTTACGCGATCAATTATGCGTTGCGCGGCATCGGAGCGGAAAACTGGCGCTGGATGTTCATTACGGGCATTATTCCGTCAGTCATCTTCTTCATCATGCTGCTTTTCGTTCCCGAGACCCCGCGCTATCTCTTTATGGCCGGTAGAGAAAAGGAAGGGTTCGCGATTCTCGCGCGCATCGCCGGTCCGGAAAGCGCCGAATTTGAAGCCTCGGAAATCCGAGGGAGCCTCTCGAATCGCCGTAGAGCATGGCGCGATCTCTTCCAGCCTGGCATCCGGCGCGCGGTGCTGGTCGGTTTCTGCCTGGCCATTCTGGTTCATGTCTCGGGTATTAACACGATCATCGATTACGCCCCTGCCATTCTGAAATCCGCGGGCTGGAAGATCGATGCTGCGCTGTTCTCCACCATCATCATCGGCCTCACAAACTTCGCATTCACATTCGTGTCGTTTTGGGCGATTGATCGGTATGGACGGAAGCCGCTTTACATTATTGGTTCGCTCGGCATGGCCGCCGCTCTGATACTACTTCTGTTGACCGCCCTAGGCAGCAACTTCCGAAGTTCGGCGGTTCTCGCCTACATCCTCGGTTATTTGGCCTTTTTTGCTTCCTGCATTGGACCGGTCTTTTGGACGCTCGTGCCAGAAATCTTTCCCAACGATCTGCGCGGGACCGCCATGAGCGTGCCGGTTTTGACGCAGTGGATCGCGAACGCCGCCGTAGTCTTGTTCTTCCCGCTTGCGTTTAATCAGATCGGCAAGGCCGTCACGTTCGGCTTCCTTGCCGCAATGTCTGTACTTCAGGCCGTGTTCACCTGGTTCTTCGTGCCCGAAACAAAAAACAAGCCGCTCGAAGAGATCCAGGAGTATTGGAAGGGCCGTGCCATGGCAGAATGGCAATAGCCGGTCTGATGCAATGGCCTCAGCGCGATACCGGATACCGGCAATCTCCGAAATGCATTATTTGAAGTTGATCTGTGGGCAAGCCGTACTCCTGACCGCCACAGTTCCGTATCTGTTTGCTCAGGAGCCGAGCACCGAGCCCGTACACGCCGGCCCTGCCGGCGGAGACCAGATTATGAGCGCAGCCGCTATCGCAGGGGCGAAGCAGGATCCAGCAGCCGTCGCGCGCGGCGGCAAAGTTTTCCGCACGTACTGCGCCGGCTGTCACGGCCAGGCGGCCAACGGAGGACCGGGTGCGCCGGACTTGGTGCGCTCGTTGTTGGTGCTCGACGACGAGAAGGGGATCTTGATTGCGCCCGTGATCCGCGAGGGCCGCCCGGACAAGGGAATGCCCAAACTCGGGTTGACCGAGGCACAAATCTCAGATGTCGTGGCGTGGCTGCATGTGCGTACTTATTCGGCGGGCCACCGCGGAACGTATATCTTCCAAAACGTATTGACCGGCGATCCGAAAAAAGGGGAAGTCTACTTCAATACGACCGGCGGGTGCAAATCCTGCCACTCCGTAACTGGCGACCTGGCCGGGATTGGGCGTAAGTACGACGCCTTCTCGCTGCAATCGCGGTGGTTGCAGCCGGGCACCAATCGAACTCGCGTTCGCGCCGGAAATGGAGCCGGGCGTCCCAGCCGGGAAGTTGCCCGCACCGTGACCGTTACGTTGCCGGACGGCCAAACAATTTCCGGAAAGCTCGAACAGATCGACGATTTCACGGTTGGATTACGCGATTCTCATAACCAGTTTCATTCATTCAGCCGAGAGGGCACGGGGATTCAGGTGACCGTTCACGATCCTTTGAGCGCGCATGAGGAGCTGCTGCATAAGTACACCGATGCCGATATCCACAACGTCACTGCATACCTGGCGAGTTTGAAATGAAGTTTCCCCTATATCTGATTGCGTTGACTCTGGCTGCCCTTCCGGGTTTTGCCATCGCGCAGGGACTTGACCCGGCCGCCCTGCGGAACCAGCCGCCGAACGCGTGGCCGACTTACAACGGCGATTATTCCGGCCGCCGGTTTAGCGCGCTCGATCAAATCAACTCCTCGAACGTTCACAATCTCTCGCTCGCCTGGGCGTCGCGTTTTCAGAGCGACCGGAGCGGAGTAAACATCCAGATCAAATCCACTCCGCTGCTGGTAAACGATGTGCTTTATTTCACCGCGCCGAACAACGTCTGGGCCGCCGACGTTCGCACCGGACGCGAGCTTTGGCACTACGAGTACCCGCCCAATACCGGCAGCACCATTGGCAACCGCGGCCTCGGAATGTATGAAAACTGGCTGTTCTTTGAAACTCCCGACAGCCACCTCGTCAGTCTCGATGCCACAACCGGCAAAGAGCGCTGGAAGGTGCAGATTGCCGATCCGAAACTCGACTATACGTCCACCGTCGCGCCAGTTGTGGTGGGCAACCACATTCTGGTCGGGATCGGCGGCGATCATCTGGACAATCCAGGCTTCATCGAATCGCACGATCCGGAAACCGGAGCCCTTCAGTGGAAATGGTGGACCACTCCGCGCAAACGAGAGCCGGGAATTGAGACCTGGCCGGATGAATACGCGGCCGCGCATGGAACGGGCCAGACGTGGATGCCCGGAACTTACGATCCGGAGCTGAATCTTTATTACATCGGCACAGGCAATCCGAATCCGGTGATGGCCGATAAGAGCCGCAAGGGAGACAATCTCTACACTTGCTCGATCGTTGCGCTCAATCCGGATACCGGCAAGATGGTCTGGTATTACCAGGTTTCCCCGCACGATGTCCACGACTGGGATGCGGTGGAAACACCCGTCCTGGTGGATGGCACCATCGACGGGAAGCCTCGCAAGTTGCTGATTCAGGCGAGCCGCAATGGTCTATTTTTTGTGCTGGATCGCACCAACGGCCAGCACATTTTGACCAAGCCGTTCATCGATACTTTGAATTGGCTGAAAGGGTTCAAGCCCAACGGCCAGCCCATTCCCGATCCGGCCAAGTTTCCCAGCGTGGACGGTGTGCTGGTTTCACCTAATTCGAGTGGAGCCACGAACTGGCCTGCACCCAGCTTCGATCCGCAAACCGGGTTGTTCTATGTCGGCTCGAATCGCGCCTACAGCATGTACTACCTGACCGATACCGACGAGCGCCCGGAAGGCTGGGCTGGTATCGATCGCGTCGCTGGAGGCGAAGGCGGCGCATTACTTGCCATTGATTACAAGACCGGCGATATCAAATGGCGTCACGATTGGCCCAGCGGCAGCGGCATCGCCTCGATACTAACAACTGCCGGTAATCTTCTACTGAGCAGCAATCAACGAAATATCGTTGCGTTTGACGCAAAGAGTGGCAAGCTTCTATGGCATGCGGGAATGACCGCCAACGCTAGCGCTGGACCCATCACGTACAGCATTGACGGGAAGCAGTATATTCTGATCGCGGCCGGCGATACGCTGTTCTGTTTTACCCTGGATCGCCCGATCTGAGCGGATTAGAAATCAGTCAACTGCAACACGATCTGATACCGGTCCGCCGCCATCACGGATTCCACATATTCGAGCAAGCGTCCATCCTGAAGTCTCGTGACGCGCTCGGCTGCCAGCGCCGGAGCTCCTGGTCTTAATCCGAGAAGTTTGGCCTCCGCCCGTTTCAGCGCAACCGCAAAATGAGTCTCGCGTGCGCTCGCCGGTTTGAGCCTGTACTTGCGTTGTAATACGTCATAGAGCGAAGCGTTCGTAAAATCGAGCCCCGGGATTCCTGGTACAAGCGCGAGGGGCAGATACGCAGTTTGGACGCCCATCGCTTCCCCAGCCGCCAGCCGGAGACGCCGGAGGAGAAATAGCTCCTCTCCCTTCCGCACCTCCAACTTCTCGGCAAGCGCTGCGTCGCTCTTCAAGACGCGCTGTTCGAGAACCTGCGACGAAGATGCGAGCCCGCGCAGGCGCATTTCGCCGGTGAAGCTGGAGAGTTTGCGTGGCCCCTGCTGCACGCGTTGACCCGCGACGAATGTTCCCCGCCCCTGATAGCGCTTAATAAGACCGGCATGTTCCAGATCCAGCAGCGCCTGCCGCACCGTGATCTTGCTGATGCCGCAACGCGAAGCAATCGCATCTTCCGAGGGCAAACGCACATTCGGTTCAAGCAGACCGCTTTCGATCTTCTGCTGAAGAAGGACTCGCAACTGGTGATACAGCGGCACCGGCGAGAGTTTGTCAAGGCTGGCGCATTCGGCCAGCAAGGCATCCGGACTCTGAGCTGATTGCAGCATGGTTCAGTGTTTATATTGACTGATCTATGATAGCTTTGAACAAGTTTTGGGAGGGTGTTGTCATGAAAATCGCGTATCCGGCCGCTTGCTTACGCGGGCGGTTCTGCAAACTGCTGTGTCTGCTCTTGCTCGCCGCGTCCGGCATCCGGGCGCAGGCAGGGCGCGGCGGCGTAAGCGGCACAGTAACCGATAGCTCCGGGGCTGTAATTCCCGGAGCATCCGTCGAGTTGACCAATATAGATACCGGCGTCACGCTCTCTACCGTGACAACAGGCTCCGGGCTCTACTCGTTCGTTTCGCTGGTTCCAGCCAGGTACCGCGTGACGGTGAAGCATCCGAGTTTTACGACCGTGGTGCAGGACAATGTGACGGTCACGGTGGACCAGGTCGCCACCGTAAATATTACGCTGAGTCCCGGGGCGGTGAACCAGGTCGTCACGGTAACGGAAGCGCCGCCGCTGATTGAAGCAAGCAACGCAACCATCGGCCAACTGATCACAGCGCCCACCATTAACCGCGTTCCACTCGTCACGCGCGACATTTACGAGCTGGTGCAATTGAGCGCCGGCGTCTATGCAGCCAATGGAGTACCAAACGCCGCCGATACGCAGGCGGTCTTTAATTCGCGGCCGGGCGCGGATGTTTCGGGCTACACGATGAACGGCGCGCAGCAGGGGTCAGCATACTACCTGCTCGACGGCAGCCCCATTGCGATTCCAGAGAACAACTTGGCCAGCCTGATTCCCGCCTTTCAGGTTCCCCTCGACGATGTACAGGAGTATCGGGTCGAGACGCAGAGCGTTCCGGCGAACTACCAGAGCGCGGGAGCAGGCGTCATCAGCCTGGTGACGAAGTCGGGAACAAATCAATTTCACGGAGACGCTTTTGCGTACATCCGGCCGAATGCTTTCAGCGCAAACGATCTTTTTGTGAAGACAAAGCAGCTAGCGAGCGGCCAGCCCAATCAGCCGCCCGATTTCCATCGTTATCAGGAAGGCGGTTCGTTCGGGGGCCCTATCGCGCATAATAAACTCTTCTTTTTCGGCGACTACGAGGCGACGCAACAGGGATTGCTGCAGACCGGAACCTACACCGTGCCAACGGCTGCAGAACGCAGCGGCGATTTCTCTGCCGATGGATTCACCCTGTATAACCCGCTTGCGCCCGACCTCCCGAACGGCAAGCGGCAGCCATTCAGCGGAAACACGATGCCCGCATCCGTACTGAATCCAATCGCCTTGAAATACGCCCAGCAGTTTCCCTTGCCCAATCAGCCGGGAGTGGGCGTGTATCACGCGAATAACTACTTCGCCTCCGCGCTAGATCCGAACGATGCACAGAAATTCGACGTGCGGCTTGACTATTATCAAGGCGACCGCCAGCGCATTTTCGGCCGCTTATCGTTCGACCGCCTGAAATTCGGCAATGCCGATCTGTACGGCGCGAACAATATTTACGATCCTTACTATTACCAGAACATCACGAATGGCCGGAATGTGCTTCTAGCGGACGACGTAACTTTGACGCCTTCCACAGTGCTCGAACTGCGTTATTCGTTTACCCGGCACTTCGAGAATCAAACGGGCGATCCGCGCCAGGTGAATTTCGATATGACTTCCCTCGGCTTTCCGGCCTCGCTTGCGGCCCAGCAAGTCTATCGCGATATTCCGTTCGTCAGCTTCGGCAACGTGACCAGTAATCTTGGCTCAAATCCTTACACAACGTTCCACTTCGCGAGTATGAGCCAGGATGTCATCGCGGCGGTCAACACGACCAAGGGCAAACATGATCTCAGCTTTGGCTTTGAATTTCAAAAGCTGTTCATGAATGAAGGGCAGCCGGTTGCGCCGAGCGGGTCGTACGCCTTCGACAATACCGCAACGAGCTCTACTACGTTTGCTGGAAACGGCAGCGATTTCGCGTCACTTCTGCTCGGGATGGGAGAAGCGCCTGGCTCCGAATCCAGTAATTTCACCAAGGATATTTTCGGCGCGCAGGCCAGCCCTTACTATGCGGCTTATATTCAAGATAACTATCATCTAACTCAGAAACTGGTGCTCAACCTGGGCCTGCGTTGGGATGTCTTTGGGGGCCGGACAGAGCGCTATAACCGGCTCGAATACTTCGATCCTTCCGTACACTTCACAGTCAATGGAGTGCCATTAGTGGGAGGCGAGCAGTTCGCCGGCCACGGCAACCGCAGTCCATTCGCCACGAACTGGAACAATGTGGGGCCGCGCATCGGGCTCGCGTATCAGCCGGTCGAGCGAATGGTCATTCGGGGCGGTTTCGGTATTTATTACGGTCCGAGCACGCAGATGGTGGCCAACTCCGCCTTGGACAGCGATGGCTTCTTTGCCTCCACAAACTGGGTTCCGACCGCTTACAACGCCAACGGCAACACCGTCATGGTGAATTCACTTAGTAATCCATTCCCGAATGGTGTGGTGCAGCCGACGAACGGTTCGCTGGGACCCGCCACGAATCTCGGAAGCACGCTCGCGACCGCGCTACATAGGCAGCCGACCCCGACGACTTACGATTTCAACTTCGGCGTGGAGTACCAGTTTCCACAGGAGTATACGTTTTCGGCGGCTTGGGTGGGCAGCCGCGGCCTGCACCTTCCGTTGGCGGGAGTCAGCCTGAATCAACTTCCGCTCGGTGTGATCGGTCAGTATCAGACAGGCTTGAGCGCGGCAATACCGAATGCCTGGGCGCCCGTATTCCCAGCCACTTCCGCTTTCTACAACAAATCAACCGTGCCGCAGTTTCTCGCCCTGGAGCCGTTCCCGCAATTTAATTGCGGCAGCATCAACTGCGGAGTAACCGTCTTCGGCTATCCGGGCGGAGATTCCATCTATCACTCGCTGCAGACAAAACTGCAGAAACGGCTCACGTCCCACTTCACCACCTTACTGGCCTTTACCTGGGGCAAGCTGATTACCGACGAATTGAAACCGCCTTTGTCCTTTATTGGCTCGCATTCGAGCACCTATCAGGATTGGCGGAACCTAAAGCTGGAGCGGGGCTTGAGCCCGCAGGATCTGAGTTACAGCTTCACATGGCAGGCCTCGTACGACTTGCCCATTGGAAAGAATCGCGCCATAGGCCTGGGCGGCGTCGCGGATAAGCTTCTTGGCGGCTGGACGGCCAACGCAATCGTATATTTCAGCAGCGGCGTCCCCATCAACGACCCTACCGGCACCGGAGATCCGTATTTCTCGCAGCGCGTGAACTTGACGTGCGACCCTTCGCAGGGTGCCGCGCATACCGTGGCGCAATGGTTCAACTATACTTGTCTGGGTCAGCCCGCCAGCCGCTTCTTTCCAGGAACTGCCCCGGCCTACTTGACTCACGTGCGCACGGACGGCGGCCATAACCTCGACGCCTCCATCTACAAGAACTTCCCGCTGACGGAGAAAACAAATTTACAACTGGAATTCGCCGCTTATAACGTCACCAATACGCCACAACTCGGATATCCTCGCGTGTTCTGGAACCCAACACCCACGGCCGCAAATATGGCCGGCTTCGGTCAGATTACGAGTACAGTCAATGCTCCACGGCAGTTACAATTTGCCGCGAAGTTTAGTTTTTAAAGCGCGAGGATAATGCGGATACTCACGAAGACTTCGGCAGCTCTGCTGTTGTGCGGGTTCATTGCCTGGTGTGCCGACAGCACGACGGGCGCCTTCTTTCCAGTAGCCGTCTGGTACAGCGGCGGCAAGGCCCGCGCACCGATGCTCGAGCACATTGACAGCACGAGCGCAGCACGCTGGGGAAAGGACCTGGATGCGATTCAGGCGGCCGGTTTCAATACCGTAAAGACCTGGCTCGATTGGGCCACCGGCGAGCCGCAGCCAGGCCGCTTTTCGTTCGCCAACCTCGATTTACTCTTGCGTGTTGCGGAGCAGCGCCATTTGCACGTGATTGTCCAGGTGTATCTCGATTCCGCGCCGGACTGGGTGGGGCAGCGTTATCCCGATGCGCGATTCGTGGATCGCAGCGGAGCTGTCATCGATTCGCAAACCGCGCCCGGCTATTGCATCGATCATCCGGGAGTCCGTCAGGAGATCGTCAAATTTCTTTCTGCGTTATCCGAAGATGCCAATCGTTACAACGCGCTTGCCGGTTGGGACGTCTGGAGCGAGCCGCATGTGATTAACTGGGCCGAGTTTCCCTATCTGCGTAACCCGGAGTTTTGTTATTGCCCGAATAGTCAGGCACGCTTTCGAAACTGGCTGAAACGCAAATACGGAACTCTGGAGGCATTGAATACAGCCTGGTATCGCGATTTCACCCAGTGGGAGCAAGTCGCGCCGCCACGTTATCCGACCATTCTTTCTTACACGGATTACATGGATTGGCGCAATTTCATCACAGACAAGCTAGCGGGCGACTTGAAAACGCGGACGGATGCTGTACGCACCGCTGACCACACCCATCCCATTACCAGCCACGCCGCCGCTCCCGGACTCTTCACCTCGCCGACCGACGGTTACGGCGAACCGGACGATTGGAAGATGTCGGCAAACGCGGATTTCTTTGGAACATCGCTCTATCCCAAACATTCGCAATCGACGCAGCCCTGGAGTTATGGCAAACTGGCGGCCGGATTGGACTTCACGCGTTCCGCCGGACATAGCTTGGGCAAGGGATTTTGGATTGGCGAATTGCAGGCCGGACAGGGCGCTACCGGAATGCGTATTGCGGAACCTGTTACTGCGCAGGATGAGCAGTTCTGGATGTGGCAGGTGGTCGCGCACGGCGCGCGGGAGCTGGCAATTTATGCCTGGTATCCCATGAGTTCCGGCTTTGAATCGAACGGATACGGGCTCATCAATCTGGATGGCAGCTTGACAGAGCGTGCCCGCGCCGCCGGACGCGTCGCGAACGTGATTGAGCAACATTCAAAGGCCCTGCTTGAGTCTCACCCCGCCCCGGCGCAAGTGGCGATTCTATACAACCGCCTCTCTTACATGGTGGGCGGCTCGCAGCCATCGCTTTCGAAATTGGGCAGCGCCGAACCGGATTCGCTGATGGGACTCTATCGCGCTTTCTTCGAACAACAGATTCCCGTCGATTTTGTGGAGCCGCAAGACTTGACCGGGCCGCATGCGGATCAATACAAAATTGTGTTCGTGCCCTATCCCGTCATGCTGTCGAAGCAAACTGCGGAGGCGATCAAACGCTTTGTCGCGAATGGAGGGACGGCCGTTGCCGAGGCGCGGCTCGCCTGGAACGATGAACGCGGGTTCGCGAGCGACGTGATTCCCGGCTTTGGATTGGACGAAGTGTTCGGCGCTCGCGAGAAAATGATCCGGCCGGAGGAGCATCCGCAACTTAAGATTTCCGGCGCCACGGTTCCCGGAGCCGCATTTGAGGAAGAACTAAGTCCCTATTCCGGTTCCCGCGTGATGGGCACGTTTGCCGGAGGACAGCCGGCTATCGTGAGGCATTCTTACGGCAAGGGGCATGCGATCCTGATCGGTACGTTTGCGGCCTTGGCGTATTATCGTGAACCAAACGATGCGGCGAAGCGTTTCTTTCTCGATCTGGCCCGCAATGCCGGCGTGAATGAGGACGTAACGGTTTCCGGAGGCGCGCAAGTCGAAGTGCGCCGACTTGTGAGCGACTCCCAGCAAATTGTCTTTGTATTCAACCATGGATCCGAAGCGTCTGACTGCGGGTTGTCCATCCATGCCCCTTGGCGGGTGCAAAATGCTTCGGATCTGATTGACGAAAAGGGCGTGCCCTTCGAAATGCAGAATGGACGCGTTTCCGTCCACAAGACGTTGCCCGGTCACGCGATTTGGGTCTTCGAACTGGATGCCAAACGCTGACTTCGTGATTGCGGTCGACCTGGGCGGAACGAAGCTGGCCGCCGCCGCTGTGGACCGGAGCGGCATTATTCATTTCCGCCAAAAAACTCCCGTCGCGCGGGCGGGCATTGTCGAATGCGCCCGCCAAATTGCCGGCATGGTGGACACCTGCGCGAAGTGCGTATTCTCAGAACGCAACGTAAGCGCAGTTGGCTTGATCGTACCGGGCATTTACAAACCGGACACGGGCGATGTCTGGGCGCCGAACCTGTGGGGTCAGCAAGATGTTCCTCTCCGGAGCGAATTAGAGCGCGTTTTACCGTATCCGCTTGTGATGGACAATGACCGCGCCGGCTATGTACTGGGCGAGCAATGGCGGGGCGCCGCGCGGGGCTTCAACAACGTCGTGTTCCTGGCTGTTGGGACGGGAATCGGAGCCGGCATTCTGATTGATGGCAGACCGGTGCATGGAACCGGCGGCGTCGCAGGCGCAGTGGGTTGGTTTCGCTTCGCGGGCCCCGATCACGACATCTATAAACAGGTCGGCTGCTGGGAAGCCGAAGCGGCCGGGCCTGCGCTCGCTCGCCGCGCCGGAACGAATTCCGCGGAAGAAGCGTTTCAAGCAGCCGGCCGGGGCGACCAACACGCGCTCGCCGCCATTGAGACCACGGCCGAATACCTGGCGCTCGGCGTTGCGAATCTGATCAGCATCCTGAATCCGGAAATCGTCGTCCTCGGGGGAGGCTTGATGCAGCAGGGCTCTCGCTTCCTCGATTCCATCCGAACAAAAGCATTAGACTGGTCCCAGCCCGTAGCCGCGCAGCAGGTCCGCATCGAGTTGACTCAACTCTGCGAAGATGCCGGACTCCTCGGAGCTGCCTGGTTGGCCTGGCAACACGTACACTCGTAAGTTCTATGTCAGCAGAACAATACTATTCAAAAATATCCGGCATACTCGCCCGCATTCACAGCACGCAATTGAAGCTCTTGCAGCAAGCCGGGCAGACGATCGCCACCGCGATCGGCAGCGGCAAGCGCGTCTATCTTTTCGGAAGCGGGCATTCCGTCATTCCCGTAATGGATGTGTTCCCACGCTACGGCAGTTTTGTCGGATTCTTCCCGTTGTATGATCCGCGCCTCATGTGGACGAACGTCATTGGCCCCGGCGGTGCCAGGGAATTACTCTGGCTGGAGCAGCAGGAAGGCTATATCGAAAAGTTTCTGCAAAGTTATCCGTTTGTACCGGGTGACGTACTCATCGCCTTTTCGCACGGCGGTTTGAATGCGGCTGCTATCGAAGCTGCGCTTTATGCAAAAGCCAGAGGAGCGCAGATCATTACAGTCTCCTCCCTGGCGAACGCCGGAGCGAGGAAGGCCAAACATTCGAGCGGCAATAAACTTCCCGACGTTGCCGATATCGCCATCGATAATTGCGTAGATCCGGAAGACGCCCAGGTGAACGTTGGCCAGCCTGAAAAGATTGCCGCCGCATCGACGATTGCGGCTGTATTTATCGCCATGTCCCTGGTCGCCGAATCCGGCGCGCAGCTTGCGAAACGCGGAAAAGTGCCGCCCACGTTTGTCTCTCCCAACGTACCGGGGATCGAGCCAGACCACAATCAGAAGGTGTTCGAGCATTTCACCGAAGCATTCTTCTCCCGCAACCGCCGGTAAGCCATCGTGATTGCTATCAGGAACTCGCGCTGGCTTAGTATCGCCGCCTACGCGGGCATGTTCGGCTTTGGCATCGTCATGGCAATTCTGGGCGCGATTCTGCCCGTCATCGCCGGCCGCATGCACATCAACCTGGCCCATGCCGGAGATCTGTTTCTGGCAATGAACGCTGCCATGCTGGCGGCTACGCTCATTACTGGGCCTCTGCTCGACCGCTTTGGCCATAAATGGCCGCTGATCAGCGGCGCGTGTCTGGTCGCTTTTGCTCTCGTGTTAATCGCCCAGGCAGCCGCATTCGCGGGTGTTCGAGCCGCCGTTATCGTGCTGGGTTTCGGCGGCGGTGTGTTAAATCAGACCACCAACACACTCATCTCGGATATCTATCCGGAGTGGGGGCAGAAGACCGCCGCGCTGAATCTGCTCGGCGTTTTCTTCGGGATCGGTGCGCTGTTCATTCCATTCACGATTGGATCGTTGCTGCACAGCTTCGGGCTGGTGAACATTCTCTATCTCACGGCAGGTCTGGTTCTCATTCCTGCCGTACTTGGGTTAGTTCTCGCGTTCCCCGAGCCACAGCACCGCTCCGGCACGCCACTGCATCAAGCTGTTCGACTTCTGAAAAAGCCGCTGATTTGGGCTCTGGCCTTCTTGCTATTCTTCGAATCGGGCAACGAGTTCATCATCGGCGGCTATCTCACCACTTACTTCACAACCTACTCTGGAATCGGAGTATCTGTCGCTTCCTACTTACTTGCAGTTTATTGGGGAGCAATCATGATCGGGCGCATCGTGATGGGCAGGATGCGGATTCATCCGGTCCGGTTAGTGCAAGCGAGCGCAATCGGAGTCGCCGGAAGTATGCTTCTCGTCTTGTTTGCACCGCCGGGCTGGGCCATGGCTATCGGAGTTGTCCTCCTCGGCCTCAGCATTGCAACCATCTTTCCCACAGTGCTTGCCGAGGCCGGCTCCTGGTTTCCGGCCTATACTGGCACTGTGTTTAGTATCTTAATCGGTGTTGCGCTGACCGGAGGGATCACGCTGCCCTGGGCAACCGGCGGCTTATCGCAACGCACTGGGATTCATACCGGGCTCACGTTTGTGATTATGGATGGGATTGCCGTTTGCGTGCTTCAAACTCTGGGCAATGCGATATATGAAGGACTGAAAGTTCGTCGCGCGGAGATTGCTTAAATGAAAATGGCTCGCTTTACTTCTATTCACCTTACATTCCTTACATTCCTCGGCGCCTCTGTTCTATTCGGTGCGCAGGCCGATATAGCTCTTCCGCTTCACACAGAGGGCCGGTGGATTGTGGACGCGGCAGGAACTCGCGTCAAATTGCGCAGCGTCAATTGGTATGGCGCCGAAGAACAAGACCATGTGGTTGCCGGGCTCGAGATCGATACGCTCCAGAACATCGCGCATCGCATCAAAAGTATGGGATTCAATTCCGTGCGTTTGCCGTGGTCCAACGAGCTCTATGAGACGAACCCGATTGTTCCGGATTATACGGTCGCGGCCAACCCGGATCTGAAGGGCAAGCGTGCCATGCACGTGTTCGATGCAACCATTCACGCATTGGCCAATGAAGGACTCCTCATCATTCTCGACAATCACATGAGCAACGGCGATTGGTGCTGTAGTGGTAACGATGGCAATACGCTTTGGTACAACACCGATTATCCGGAAAGCGCCTGGATTGCCGACTGGCAGGGCATGGCGAAGCGCTACGCGAACGTGCCGCAAGTCATTGGCGCCGATCTTCGGAATGAGCTGCGCGGAAGCGCTACCTGGGGCGGAAGTCCGGTCACAGACTGGCGCGCGGCGGCTGAGCGCGGCGGTAACGCAGTGCTCAGCGTAAATCCCAATCTGCTGATCATTGTGGAGGGAATCAACTATGCTCTTGATCTCACCGGGGTTGCCAGCTTACCGGTCAGGCTGAGCGTCCCGAACCATCTGGTGTACTCCGCGCACGACTATTCATTCGACCACAACTCGGTCAGCAACGAAGCTGACCTCTTCACAGCGCTCGATAAGGCTTGGGGATACATCATCACGCCCGGCCAGCCCTATACCGCGCCCGTATGGGTCGGAGAATTCGGCAACTGCCATACCTCGTCGTCCTGCATCACGGGATTCTGGCTGTCAGCGTTTCGCGATTACCTCGATCAGCGCGATCTCGATTGGTCCTGGTGGGCCGTCAACGGAACAGAGGCGCGCGGAACGAGCCGCACTTTCGGGGCGGAAGAGACGTACGGAATTCTGAATCCGTTCTGGAGCGCTCCCGCTATTCCGAGTGAATTAGCGACGCCGGCTTCCACCAATCTGCTCGACGTCTTGCAAACAGTGATGCAGCCGGCGCAAGGTCCCGGCGTGAGCGCTAATGCCGAGCCGCCGCTCGTTGAAATGGTGACTCCTCTGCCCGGTTCGCTCTACATCGCAGGCTCGACCGTGCATCTCACTGCCGATGCGGCGGTACGGAACGGATCTATTTCCCAAGTGCAGTTTTCGGCCAATGGTCACGTCATCGGCACTGTCACAGCGCCCCCATTCACCTTCGACTGGCAGAACGTCGCGCCGGGCAATTACACCATCGCCGCCCACGCTACGGCCGCAAATGGACTACTAGCAACATCAAACAAGATGTCGATCTCCGTGATCGACTACACGGCTCGGAATGCAGCATACGGCGATAGCATCTCAATGGACTTCGGCGATTACAACGTGGCGCCTATGGCCTCCTCCGAAGTCGCGGGCGTGGTCGCACGCCCCAATTGGAATGCATCCTACGGAAACTCCGGTTTTCTGCCGAATCTGGTGAATCAGCAGGGCGCCGCTATCTCCGCCGCGGTGAGTTGGACTTCGCCGAACATGTGGTACACCGGCATCGCGGACCAGCCCGGCGATTTCCGAATGATGAAAGGCTATCAGGACGATTCGAACACCGTTCCCGCTCAGATTCAGGTTGCCGGAATCCCATTTGCGGCATACGACGTTTACGTCTATTTCGATGGCGGTAATGGAACGTCCGCGCGCGAGGCGAACTATCAGGTGACGCCAACTAATACTCTCGGCCGCAAAGGGCGGACCGGTTGCGAGTCGCAAAATCCGGCAGTAATCACTGGCCTCGACGCGCCGAACAGCGATTTTAGCGGTACGTTTACCCAAGCTTCTGGCGGCTCTCCCGGCAATTACGTGCTGTTCTCCAATTGTGCTGGCGATACGTTCACATTATTAGCCGTGCACGGCGCCTCCAGCGACAACACATACCGCGCCCCGGTAAATGGGATCCAGATCGTCGCCGTGCCCAGCACACATCCATGAGATTTCATTGCGCGGCGGCCGCAACGCTCGCGTTTTGGGCTGCGTGCAACCTCAGCAATGCCGCCGAGGATCATCCGGTTGTCATCACGCTGAAAACGCACATTAAACCCCGCAGCCAGGGTGGCGTTCGCTACAACTATATTCCGTTCAACGTTCCGGAAGACGCCACGCGCGTCGATCTCTGGAACAGCTACGACAAAGCCGGTGGGAAGAACGTTGTCGATCTGGGCGTCTTCGATTCGCGCGCAGTCGACGTTACCCGTAGCCTGCTCGGCTATCGCGGGAAAAGCCCGGTGTCCACCAACGGCGCATTTCTCTCCATTTCTGCAGCCGCGTACGGTTACACGCGCGGCCCCATACCAGGCGGGCGCTGGCAACTCTATCTCGATGCCTATAAAGTCGCTGAGCCGGGCGTCGACGTCGCCGTCACGGTTGTGATCTCCACCGGAGGCGCTACCACGCAGATTTCAGCGCCCGTCCAGCACTCAGAAGTAGCCCGCGTATCGCCGGGCTGGTTCAAAGGGGATCTTCACATGCACACGCTCCATAGCGATGGGCATATCAGCGTGCCTGCCATCGCGGGTGTTGCCGAAAATCGCGGTCTCGATTTCATCTGCATGACCGATCACAACACCGCCAGTCATCATGCGGACATCGCCCGCCTGAATACGGGCAGCAAGCTGCTGATTATCCCCGGCGAGGAGATCACGACTGACGGCGGACACATCGGCGCCTGCGGCCTGCCGCTCGGAACCATTCTGGAATTCCGAATTAACGCGCATGATGATCGGGGCATGACGAAAGTCGTTTCCGAAGGGCATTCCCTCAATGCGCTCTTAACCATCAATCATCCGTTCGCGGATTGCCAGGCTTGCGATTGGAGTTTCGGAGACAATCGCGGCCGGCTCGACGCGATCGAGGTTTGGAACTCTACCTGGGACGAAACCGACCAGCGCGCGCTTGAATGGTGGGATGCGCAACTGCGGCATGGCTTCCGAATACCTGCCGTCGCCGCAAGCGATACTCACGACGCGCAACCCGGAAACCCAACCACAGTCGTCTGGGCCAAAGACTTATCGCAAGCGGAAATACTTCGCGGCATTCGCGGCGGGCACGTGTACATGATGAGCCGGCCAGATGCCGGCCAACTGGAATTTACGGCTCAAGTGGACCCGAAGCGCCCGCGCGCCATCCCAGGAGACCAGATTACGCTCGATCACGCCGCTGAAATCCATTTTTCAGTCCAGTGCTCGCTGCGAAGCGGCGCCGCTGGAGCAGTCGCGAAGTTGGTCGGCTCGGAGCAGAGCACAATCGGCCTTCCGATCGCACCAAATGGAGAGATTCACTGGAATGGCGCCGTCGCCTGTCATCGCGCCTCATACTTCCGAATCGAAATCAGAGATGCGCGGCGAAACATGTTGATCCTGTCGAATCCCATATTCATCAGACTGCACCCGTAACCAGAAATCGCCATAGTACTTGTAGTACTTTCTTATGAATGGGTAGAGGGACAATGCGGCGTGATTCCCGACTCTGGCTGGAAGCCACCCTTGCCAGCATTGGTGATGCCGTCATCACAACCGACGTTCACGGTACGGTCACTTTCCTGAATCCCGTAGCCGAGCGCCTTACCGGATGGGCCCTCGGCGAGGCACAAGGTCGTCCAGTCGAAGAGGTGTTCCGCATCTTGAATCAAGAAACTCGCGCACCGGCCGCAAACCCGGTGATTCGGGTGCTTGCGCAGGGCAATGTTATCGGCTTGGCAAATCACACGGTCCTGGTCTCGCGCGACGGCACTGAGCGGCCTATCGACGATTCCAGCGCCCCGATTCGTAATCGGCGCGGCCAAGTGAATGGTGTCGTTCTGGTCTTCCGCGATGTGACGGAACGCTACCGGGCCCAGTTGGCGCTGGAGGCTTCCGAGCGCCGCTACCGCATGCTGTTCGAAAACAATCCGCAGCCGATGTGGATTTTCGACGAACGGACGCTGGCCTTTCTGGACGTGAATGCCGCCGCCATTGCCCATTACGGATATTCGAGAGAAGAATTTCTGTCGATGACCATTCGCGATATCCGGCCGCCCGAAGATGTCACCGACCTGCTGAACGACATTGCCGTGCATCAGACTACGCGCCACACCGACGGGCCCTGGAGACACCGCAAAAAGGATGGCACCATTATCGCCGTCGAGATCACCGCGATGCCCATTGATGGCCTTGGCCGTCCGGCAAAGTTCATTTCGGTAACAGATGTGACCGCGCGCATTCAGGCCGAAGCAGCCGTCCACCGTAGCGAAGAGCAATACCGGGTCATTGTCGAAACCATCTCGGACGCGATCGTGACCATTGACGAGGAAAGTAACATCCTATTTGCCAGTCCTCCGGTGGAACGCATCTTTGGTTATGAGCCACATGCGTTGGTCGGGCGGCCTGTGACGCTGCTCATGCCCGAATCGCTGCGGGCCGCGCATCTCGCAGGCTTTCACCGCTATCTCGAAACAAACCAGCGGCACACTTCCTGGCATCTTCTGGAAGTACCTGGGCTCCACAAAGACGGATCGGAAATTTCACTGGAACTATCGTTTGGGGAATTCCGGGATGGCGCGCGCCGCTGGTTCACCGGTGTCATTCGCGATGTTACCGAGCGGCGCCGTCAGCAGGAAAGTCTACGGGAAGCCCGCGAGCTGATTCAGACCGTTTTCAATACTGTTCCGCTGGCAATTTGGGGAATCGACCTCATGGGGCGGGTTACGTTTTGGAACCGCGCGGCTGAATCCATCTTTGGCTGGACGGAACAGGAAGTGCTCGGCGGCGACCTCCCGGTGATTCCCGAGGACCAACGCGGAGAGTACCGGCAATGGGTGAGCCAGTACGCTACCGGTCTCCAGCATGCAGCGTTGGAACGGCAGCGCTTGCGCAAAGATGGATCGCTGCTGGAGTGCGCCATCTGGACCACCCCCCTGCGCTCGCTCGCTGGAGCTATCACGGGCACAGTCGGTATCCTCGCGGATATCGCGGAGCGGAAACGCTATGAAAGAACTCTTTTGGAGAGCGAGCATAAATTCCGAAAGCTGTTTGCGGACAATCCGCAACCGATGTGGGTGTTCGATGTGGAAACGTTACGATTTCTCGAAGTGAACGAAGCGGCGATTAAGCAATACGGCTATACACGCGAGGAATTCCTGTCCATGAGCGCGACCGACATTCGTCCTCCGGAAGACGTTCCTGCGTTCTTCGAGACGCTGCACGGGAGACCCGACTTGCAGAATGCCGGCGAGTGGAAACATGTTCTGAAAGACGGCCGGATTATTACGGTACAAATCGCTGCTCACCGCATGGATCTGTTCGGAACGCACGCTGTGCTTTCGCTACTACAGGACGTGACGGATCGCAAGCGCGCGGAAGAGGAAGTGAAAAAGTACGTGCGTCACTTAGCCAACGCCAACCGGGATTTGGAGCAGTTTGCCTGGGCCGCCAGCCACGAACTGCAGGAGCCCATCCGGATGGTGAGTATCTACACGCAACTGTTCGAGCGCCGCTTCGGCCACTCAGTCTCCCCGGAAGCGATCCAGCTCCTGGGGTTCGCGCGCGAGGGAGCCGCCAGAATGCATTCTCTGGTGGAAGCGCTCCGCTCTTATTGGAACCTGCAGCATAAGACCTTAGAACTGGGTGCCGTTTCTCTCAACTCCGTTCTCCAATCTGCAGTAGCGATTTTGCAGCCCACATTAGAGGCCGCAAAAGCCGTCGTAACTTGGGATAATTTACCGGCAATCACAGGAGACCATGAGCTGATCTCTGAACTCTTCTTTCATCTTCTCGACAATTCCGTAAAATTTCGATCCGAGGCCGCGCCGCGAATTCACGTCTCGGCAAGACAATCCGGCGCAGATTGGTTGATCGATGTCCAGGACAATGGAATTGGCTTGGAGCCGGAGTACGCGGAGCGCGTGTTTCGAATCTTCCAACGACTGTCCCGAAACTATCCCGGCGTTGGGATCGGTCTGAGTCTATGCAAGCAGATCATGGAGCGCCATGATGGCCGCATTTCGCTTCAGTCGTCAGCGGGAAATGGAACCACCGTCCATCTCGAATTCCCACGCTGGCCGGCGATCCGCGACAGTTAGACAGCCTGACCGCGAGCCACCGGGCTGTGCGCACGAGGGCACGATTTCGGCAATCTGCGAGGCCACTGAGCGCGCGGAATTCGGTCCGGACGCGTCGCATCGTACAACTTCATCTGCTAGTCCTGTGGCTGCACAGCAGATGGAGCCACTGGGCGTTCGGCAAACGAATTGGGTTGGGAGTTCGATGAAAATCGCCGCTCCGGTTTGATGCACCTCCCGGACGCCCAGCGCTCGGGCGAATGTCGACTTACCCACCTTGGGTCTCGCTGCCACCAGAGATAGCGCGCCACTGCGCAGGAAATTCCTGCACGAGCCAATCAACCTCTTGCTTGCAGATGCGCAATATATCGCTGGGCTTTAGGCCGCCTGCGCTCTCGGTCGACCTGGGCGGAACGTGATCCGGGCGGCGCCAGAGAGCTGAATGGCCAGGTACAGTTTACTCGCGTCCACCGTGCTGGCGCAGTAGTTTCGCCGTCTCCTTGCATCCGAAGTGGTCACCACAGTCGCTACTCGCCACGTGTAAAGGCGTTTTGCCTGAGTTATTTCTGGCATTGACATCGGCATGGTGGGTCAGCAGGAGTTCCGCCAGATGCTTATAGCCATAAATTACTGCTTTGTGCAAAGGCGTGTCACCATCGTTATCCCTCGCATTGACGTCGGCATTGCTCGCCAGCAGCAACTCCGCCATCTCCTTGACACCCTCAGTCGCCGCCCAGTGCAAAGGAGTCTGGCCGCTATCGGTCCGGGCATTGACGTCGACCCTCCTGGACAGCAGCAACTTCGCAATGTCGATGTGGTCATCTTCTACCGCGCAGTGCAATGGAGTTATGCCGTAGACTCCCGGGGCGTTGACCTCGCCGTTATGCGCCAGCAGCAATGCAGCCACGTCCTTGTAGCCTTTGGCCGACGCGTAATGTAACGGTGTGCTGCCGTTGGCGTCCGCCACCCTCACATCAGCCTGGTGGGCCAGCAGCAATTCCGCGATGTCCTTGTTGCCCCCCAGCGCCGCCCCATGCAGCGGCGAGCCGAAAGTGAATCTGGCATTGACGTCGGCCCGGTGGGCGAGCAGCAATTCCACTATATCCTTCTGGCCGCGGAAAGCCGCCTCGTGCAAAGGCGTCCTGCCGTCGTCTTCTCTGGCATTGACGTCGGCCCCGTGCTCCAGCAGGAATTCCGCCATCTTCTTGCCCTGCTCACGCCGCCCGCCGCGGAAAGGTCCCGCGCCTATCGCCCAATGCAAGGGCGTCCCGCCGTCGTTGCACTTGGCATTGACCTCGGCCTTGTTGGCGAGCAATAATTCCGCAATGTCCGTATAGCCGCTCAATGCCACGACGTGCAGCGGTGTCTCGCCTAGCTCCTCTCTGCTAAAGACCAGATCAGGATTGCCTCTAAGTAACTTTTCGACGTGTTCATAGTAGCCCCAGAACACTTCCCCATGGAGCAAGTCCGGGTTATACATAATTACTCCGAATTCGGATGGTTGCCCAACGGACTTGCTACGGTTGCATGCAGTTATTCCTGGCCGCCGTACTGGCGTAGCAATTCCGCGACGTCGCGATGGCCCTCGGCCTCGGCATAATCCAAAGGGGTAGAGTTAAAATCATTCCTGGCATTGACCTCGGCACCGCTAACGAGCAGCAATTCCGCCATTTCTTTATGGCCCTCAGCCGCCGCAAGGTGCAAAGGCGTCTCGCCGCAGTCGTCTTTGGGATTGAGTTCGGCGTTGTTGGCGAGTAGCAATTCCGCCACGCCCTTCTCAACAGCCAAGTGCAAGGGGGTGCACCCGGAGTTGTTCCTGGCATTGATCTCGGCATCATTTGTCAGCAGCAATTCCACAAGGGGCCGGTGGCCATTTCTCGCGGCCCAGTGCAGAGCTGTCATACCGTTGTTGTCCTTAGCATTGATTTCGGCCTTGTTGGCCAAAAGTACCTCTGCCAGCTCGATGCATGAGCGCCATCCTACGGAGCTTGCACTATTCACAGCGAAGTGCAAGGGTGTGCCGCCATTATTGGCCCGGATATTGACCTCGGCCTGGTTGGCCAGCAAAAATTCGAGCATTACTCTATAGCCATGCCCGGCCGCCACGTGCAAAGGCGTGAGCCCGTTGATGTCCTGGGCATTAACGTTGGCTTGGTTGGCGAGCAGCGATTTTGCTACGCAGTCACGGCCGAAACGGGCCGCCACGCGTAAAGGTGTACCGCCATTGTTATCCCTGGCATTGGCATCAGCTCGGTTGGCAAGCAGCCAGCCCGCCGCATCATCGCGGCCTTCTTCCGCCGCCACATGCAGGGGTGTATAACCGGTGTTATCTTTGGCATTCACATCGGCTCCGCTAGCCAGCAGCAGTTCCATCAGCTCCTTATGGCCACGAAGCGCCGCCCCGTGCAAAGGCGTCCTGCCCTGGTGGTCCGTGGCATCGACCGGGGCATTGTTGGCAAGCAGAAATTCCGCCAAGTCTCTCTTGCCGAAAAGCGCTGCCCAGTGCAAAGGGCTCCAGCCCATGCTGTCCTTGGCATCGACCTCGGCCTGGTTGGCCAGCAGCAATTCGGCGATATACCTATTGCCCCAGTACACGGCCTCATGCAAAGGAGTCTCGCCCAGGTTGGACTTAGCATTTACGTCGGAATGGTTGGCCAGCAGCAAGTCGGTTATATCGCTGTCGCCCCGACGCGCCGCCTGGTGCAAAGCCGTCCGGCCGTGTTCGTCCTTGCTGAACACCAACTCAGGATTGTCTTTGAGCAGCACCTGGACTTTTTTCAGCTCGCCGTTCTCAGCCGCCCTATGGAGCGGATGAATTTCCATATGGGTCTCCCGCTTATTTCAGGTTCGCTTTCTACAACTTGATAACGGCCACAGACATAGCAATCATACGGCATTTCCGATGGTGCCCCGCCGTGTAGCAGGGCTAAGATCCAGCAGTGTGCAGCGCAGCGAAGCTGCACACTGTGCAACAGGACTTTAGACTTGCCCAGTGCCGAGCAGGATACGCACGCCGCGCACTGTGCAGAACCGCTTGGTTTCTAGCACCAAAAAACTTACGAGGACCCAGCGCGGTCCGGCCGTCGCATGTCGCCCCCTACCGTGTTCCGTTCAATCGTCCGCCATCGGTTCGTTCGTTATGGCGACATAAGTTAACGCGCAGTTAGGAATGTTGTTACTAACTCGCCAGCGCTCACCTCAGCCAGCGTCCTATCAGTGTTGGTCGAGGAGTACCTCGGATGCTCTCGCCCGCAAATTGGCTGTCTCGGATGTGCTCCGCGATCCGTACGTAGATACAGTGCCGCACTGAACACGACTTTACTCAGAGCGTTATCGCGCAGCTCTCAGTTTGAAGCTCAATGATCGGGGTACGTCAGGCCTGGAAGGAGCGTTGCCGTATCGTCGAGCGCTGAGCAGTTTAAATGAGAGTCAAGACTGAGCAGAGTCCGACCGCGTAAAAAGACATTTGAGAAATGATTATCCGGGGGGCTGCCAGGGGCACCGGGCGGGGGGCTATCAAGGCTGGGTTCTGCGTTTGCTGAGCCCCCATCTGCGTAGGAGCGCCAAGAGGGTGCCCGCACAGCGCCTGCGGGAAGCCGGGCGCTCCTTCTTGTCGTGTCGATATATTCTTCGGTTTACGCCAAGACCCGGTCGCGACAACCGGCTCGCTGCCAAGGCTTAGACCTAAGGTAGTCACGCAAGTTGCCGATGTTCATATCCGGGCTCAAAACAATACCCCACATGATCACACCCCTGCCGAACTGGGCGGCATAGGGAAAGAAATCTTCTGGCTCCTTAAGTCCGTACTTATAGGCAAATCGCTGACCGTGATTCTTGATGTTTGTCTGGGCGCCGGTCGTTTCCTCGGGCAGAAGCCGGCAAAAATATTTCGTGAGCGTATGGTCGCTCGCCTGAATCTGATAGTGCTGGCTGAGGAACAGGTGACCCGTCGTGAGCGGTCTACCCACCTCGCGATAGAACATCGCGTGGGTCAGCTTTTGTCCGAGAACGGCCATCGTCTCGGAAGCGTCGGCAGTCCCGTTATCGCGACGGCGAGTGGAGTGGGCGTGATGATCGAGTCGATCTGATTGATGGGTCTCGCCACGGACGTGTCCGGAAGCGCCTCCGGTAATTGCGGGCAATCGCGTCGCGTAGCTTTGTCAGCTTTGCGCGGTCCGCAACTGTCCTGTTTGCCGGATCAAAATCGAGGAGCTGACAGTAGAATCCGAAAATCTGATCGTGCCGCTTGGAGCCGTGATTGCACGCCTCGCAGGCGGGAAACTCAAGGTCCTCCGGCAAGTACCCATCCGGAAAAGACGCTTTTGGCGGAACGTGATCCATCGTGGTTGACTTCTGCCCACCGCCGCAAAAGCAGCAATATGGATGTTGGCTAAGAAAACGATTCCCTTTGCCGAGTTTCTGGGTTGGTTTTGCTTCCCGGTGAGCCGCCCCCATAATGCTAGCCTGTTTCGCACCCAACCTGCTTCGTCCTACCTCGGCAAACCGAAGCTCTTTTGGTTTCAAGCTACGCCTTCGGCCCAGTCTGGACCGATGCCATACGAAAAGGTGGTCAGGCTTGCTCGATCCGATGTAGTGAGCATCTCCGGACTTGCCAAGAATTGCAGTACGGTCGATGGCATCCCGACGTGCACCAACGAATCGGCGATTCTAAAATGACGTGGGACACAACCAGCCTTGCTCCAAGCGCCGCCCGTGGCCTGCCAAGGGGCCTAGTGCGGGCCAGGCGGGTTCAGTCTCGGAGATCACGTTCAACAGAACGCGGTCCACAGGCCGCTCTACATGCTAAGATTGAGCGATCCGGCTGCATACCCGTCCTAAGGTTCGATGCGCCGGAACTAATCTACGCAAGTTGTTGAATTGTCGGGGCGTAGCGCAGCCTGGTAGCGCACCTGCCTTGGGCGCATATTGGCCCGTTCCAAAGCTTTCTTCCATTTATCTCCACTTTCAAAGTTTTCAACAACTTGGGGAATCTGCTTTTCGCTCAAAGCCAACCCAAGCGGGCTCAACAGGCGGAGTTTTGTCACGGTTTTGTCACGGTCCATAGCGCGTTGCACTGTGCTCCTCACGCGCAGCCAGATGCGATGCGGATCTGTGTCGCGAGCCGGTGCGCCGATCCTCCACAAGCGCGTGTCATCTCCAGATGATAGCCGAATTTCGTGACATCGGCACAGTTTCCCGGGCTCTATTCGCAGCGCCAGCAGATCACGGACCTCGTCGAGCGAAAAGCCCAACTCTTGCGCACGTTTTATGAATGGCCCGATTATATTCGTTTTGTACGTCGTCCATGCATTCAGATCAAGCATTCGACTGATCGCGAAAAGTCGACCTCGTAATGAGGGGTGACGCTATTTAGCTTCCGTGCGCCGCACGCTGTGCGGAATCACTTCACCTCCGGCATGTAGGGGCACTCTACAAAAACGCCGTCGTGGTGGACATATAAGGAGTTCTGTATCAGCACGGCGTCACCAGTTTTGTAGTTCCAGGGATGATGCTTTTGAGCGACTCCTCGCTTCATTCCTTGCTTTTTTTCGTCGATATTGAAAGGCTGGGTGTAATCGTTATACCTGTGTGGCCCGCTCCTCGGTAAATACCGGAAACATCAACCCCGCTCGTGCAACGGGAAAGCGTCTTGTCTATAACATAGGCGACGCCTTCGGAACTGCCCACCGCTGGATGCGATGAAGTATCCACGTATTGAAATTCGTCGTTTTCAGCACTTCTTTCTTTTCTCGCAACTTCGACCTTGCATGATTCGTCGAACATATATTTCATCTCCTATTCAGTAGTTTCGAACGTCGATTTACGTTTCAGCAATAATCGTTTCATCATGTGCATTAGTACAGGCGGCTCTGCACGTCAAAGTACGTTTGATAGAAGCCAGACCATCATTCTTCGCAGTCAGCGTTTGCTTGAGCTAACAACATCGATGTCCATTACTGTTCGGATTGCCGGATAGATTCTCAGGGGGCGCTTCGTGGTTCAGCGCGGTTAGTAACCAACGAACTCTTCGGTGCGAATGTCGTCGCT
Source organism: Bryobacteraceae bacterium (assembly GCA_035651215.1). Lineage (GTDB taxonomy): Bacteria > Acidobacteriota > Terriglobia > Bryobacterales > Bryobacteraceae > Bog-105. The sequence goes on along the minus strand of DASRGE010000043.1, from coordinate 46,351 downwards.
ATCGACACCGCTGTTGATGAGCATCGTTTGAAAATCGTGAACCATGCGTGGTGGCCCCGCGATGTAGTATATCGGCCCCGCGTTGTACCAATCCGGCGTCGCCACTGCTTTTAAATGCCGATCCAGTAATCGGTAATTGATCAGGCCGGCTTCTCCCTTCCAAGCGCGATCGGATTTCTCCATCTCTGTCATGGTCGCGACGAGCTTATAATTTGCATTCTGCTGTTGAAGCGTTTCCAGCTCTTCCAAAAATGGTGCATCCTCCGGCCGCCGGTTCGAATAAAAGAGAAGGATGCGGTGCGGCAGCTTCCGCTCCGCGGCATCCAACAGAATGCTGCGAAAAGGCGTGATCCCAATCCCCCCAGCGAGAAAAACCGCCGGGCGCGAGGCATTGTTGTGCAAGGTTAAACTCCCGAATGGGCCACCGATCTTTACCTGAGAATTGACGGGCATGCTCTTCAAGATGCGCTTGAAAGCCGTGTCGCGCATCCGGATCGTTACCATTAGGGACGGCTCATGCGGTGCACTCGCAATCGAGAATGCGCGGGTATTCCCTTGAGAACAACCTTCAGGGAGATGATTGCCGGGCCGAGATCTTTCAAAGTGGCAATAATTCGTCCTCGCTAGCATTACAAACGCACTATTCAGCTGACGTTTCGCTTAAAACGATACTGAAAAGAAGCGTATGAGAAAGGAGAGGAACCTAGGCCTGTCCGGGATTGTCGCCAAGGTGCGAAGTGCCATCGCGGCGCGTGATCTTTCAGCCGCCGAGCAGTTGGTTCACAATTATCGCCACGATAACGGCATCACATCGGAAGCACTGGAGGCCCTGTCCTGGCTAGCACGCGGCTCCTTAGCTGCACGGCGGTTCGCAAAGGCCGCAAATTACGCGCGCAACATCCACCGATCGGCCGTACGGCGGTTGGACGGTCTGGAACTGGATGCTGAGCCATCGTTATCTTCGGCACTGGGGGCATCAATTGAAGTCCTTGCACAGTTGAAGGAGTGGCAAGGGCGCCGCTCCGAAGCGGTCCGATTTTTGAAGAGAGAGCTCGCGGAGTACGGCTCGAGTTCGATTGGTACGCGTATCCGAAAAAATCTCAACCTGCTGACGTTAGAGGGGCAACCGGCGCCGGAGCTGGAGATTCGGGAATGGCTTGGACCTAAGCCAGCGGCGGTATCCAAGCTGCACGGCCAGCCCGTACTGCTCTTCTTTTGGGCACACTATTGTGAAGATTCGCGCGCACAGGGCCGGGTGCTCACGCGCGTTCTAAAGACGTTCGGAAGCGAAAGCGTGGTGGTAATTGGCCCGACACGTAGGTACGGCTACCTCGACGAACACCGCCATAAGCCCGCATCCCACAGGCAGGAGACCGCACACATTCAAGCCGTGCTTAAGCGGTATTACTCTTCACTCTCGGGGATGCCTGTCCCCGTCGGCGAGCGAAACTTCGACATTTACGGCGCTAGTACAACGCCGACCCTCGTACTTCTCGATGGAGCCGGCATGGTATCGCTTTATCATCCTGGAAAGATGCCGTTTCAAGAGGTGGCCTTTCAAATTCGGCGAGTGTTGACGTGAAGTTAAAGGGGCACACAGCGGTGGTAACGGGCGCCACGCGCGGAGTAGGACGTGCCATCGCCGCGCGGCTCGTTCGCGAAGGGGGTCTCCGTTCCAATTTGCGGGCGTTCGGCTGGAGCGGTGGAACATGCTGTTGCGGAAATCAGATCTTCGGGTGGAAAGGTCGCCGGCATCGCAGCGGATATCTCAATCTTTGCCGGCGTACAAGAACTATTCGCATTTGCGGATCGGGAGTTAGGTGGTCTCGATATTCTTGTAAACAATGCTGGGATTGCCGTGCTTCGTCCGGCAGCCGATGTGAATCCCGGAGAGTGGGAGCAGACTCTTGGGACAAATTTGAGCGGCGTCTTCTATTGCTGCCACGAGGCGATTGCCCGGTTCCGCCAGCGCGGAGGCGGATTCATCATCAACATCGGCAGCTTATTAGGAAAAACCGCGGTTGCCGGAGGCGCGGCTTACTGCGCTTCGAAATTCGGGCTCAATGGCCTGAGTGAAGCCATGCTGCTTGATTACCGCCAGGAGAATATCGGCGTGTGTACCATTCTGCCGGGGAGCATTGATACGGGACTCTTCGGTCCACGAGGTGGATCCGAATGGAAGATCCATCCAGAAGATATCGCCCGTATGGTTATCGCGATTCTCGAGATGCCGCAGCGTCCGCTCGTGAGCCGGGTTGAAATGCGTCCGCTCAAGCCGGCAAAGTAGCTGTATTTCCGGGGCGGGGTTCGACTCTCTGGTAGCGCAAGTATAGATGGCTTGCGTGTTGTCTCACGCTAAGGAGGTTCAGCCAGGGAGCTGTACCGGGGTCGAATTCTGTATTGGCGATAAGTCCGGGCCGCTGGTTTTTCCGACTGCGTCCCGCGATCTGCGGCGCGATTGTAAGAAAAAGCTCATCCACCAGACCGGCGCCGAGAAAGCTCCCAAACAGCGTTGGGCCGCCTTCGTGCACCAACAATTTCACGCTAAACTCATTTCCGAGCATACGGGTAATCGCGCGAGGATCGAGAGTTCCACCCACACCAGGCAGCTCCTGGATGTGCGTTGAGGGTAGCCGGTCCGCGCCATCTCGACGCAATGTTTCCCGTCCGATTTCCGATGTTACGATCAGCACATTGATGCCGCCGGTATGGAAGATGGAACGGTTGAGGTTTAGCCGGCCTCGCCCGCTCACGATAATAATGAGCGGGTGGAGCGGCTTTTTCAGGACTTCCCGCCGGTAATACGCGTACACCTCCGCTGCTGCCGGATAGGCAAATTCGGCAATCCAGAGGTGCGTGGGAGAGACTGCGTCAACTGTGCTGGCTCCGACGAGGACACCATCCGCCGAGGCACGCAGCAATCCCATTATGAAGCGATCTGCCTCGTTGCCGCCGCTGATCTGCGCACCGCCCGATTGCCCCGGGATATCGAAGCTGACGACTCCGTCCAGAGTCGAAACGAAGTTCGCCGCGACATAGAGCCGTTCTGCCGCCACAGATGGAAAGCGAAGGTCGCCGCCATACTGGATGCGGAGATCGGCAGGAAGAAGCGATTCGCCTAGATTTTCGTCCCGCTCGAATAATGTGCGGATCGGGTCCATAACTCGGGTACTCAGGCACCGGAGGATACGGACGGATGGCGGCCGATGAGCAGGCGAAACTCCTCAGCGAGTTGCGGATTCGTATTGTATGCGCCGCGGGTAACCAGGGCCCCCGTGCGAGAGCTCAACTCGCGCATCAGTGACGGGTGCATACCGGCGTGGAGTGCCACATCGTCGAGTGTCAATCGCTCGTGCTTATTGCGATACAGCGTGATTTCAAACCCTCGTGTAATCATGATTTACGCCCCCACCATCAACTTACGGGCATCGAAGCCAGACTCATCCCGAAGCTTTTCGAAGAGCTCTCGCTCTTTTGCGTTCAGATCGGGCGGAATGACGATTTTCAGCTTTACGTATTCATCGCCGCGCCCGCCGCCTCGTCGATTTAGCCCTTGTCCGCGTAGCCGCAGCCTTTTGCCTCCTTGTGTACCCGCTGGAATTTTCATCTGCAGATTTCCGTCGAGCCCTGGTACGGTGATTGTTGCTCCAAGCGCAGATTCCCACGGTGCAACCGGCACCTCAACCTCGATGTCATCTTCGCCGACGATATCGAATAGCCGATCAGGCGCAATTCGAACATGCAAGAACAAATCGCCCGCGGGCGCGTTATTCGCGCCCGTTTCGCCTTGGCCGGCCAGCCGGATGACGGAGCCTTCGCGGACCCCTGCAGGGATGTTTACGTCCAAAGACTTCTGCCGCCCGCCTTCTTGCAAGCTGAGACGCCGTGTACCACCGCGATGGGCTTCTTCTAGTGTCAGCGTGATCTCCGCGTCGACGTCGCCGCCGCGCATCTGAAATCCCGCTCCGGCCCGCGCAGTGCGCTCACTGCCGAACAGACTCTCGAAGAAGTCACTGAACCCGCTCGATGAGGCCCGGTCCGCTCCGAAGCCATTTCCAAAACTCCGAAAATCTGTATACGCGTGGTCCTGGCGAGGAGGCGGTGTGAAATCTGATCCGGCCTTCCAATTTGATCCGAGCTGATCGTATCGCTTGCGCTTGTCGGGATCCGATAGAACCTCATATGCTTCATTGATCTCTTTGAATTTATCTCCAGCAGCTTTGTCTCCGGGATTTACATCAGGATGATGCTTACGCGCAAGCGTCCGATACGCTTTCCGGATGTCATCCTCTGATGCTGTTTTCGAGGTACCGAGAATTTCGTAGTAGTCTTTGAATTTCACCGCCATGGCAATTCACCTGGGCGGCTTGGGACACGATTGGGTGTCAAAACGCAACCCGCACACGCGCCGGCCTGAGCAGTTCATCGCCCAAGCGGTAACCGCGTTGCACCTCTTCGATGACTGTTCCCGGCTCGTATTCATCGGTTCGTACGGAATCGATGGCTTCATGCGTGCGTGGATCGAACGGCTCGCCCAAGCTCTGAATAGGGCTGACGCCTTGTTGCTCGAGAAGATTTACGAGTCTACGATAGATCGCTTTTAAGCCCTCAGCCAAAGAGGGCGGCGCGTCCTCGATGTGCTGTAGTGCACGCTCAAAGCTATCCAGCAATTCGAGCAACGCGAGAACGATCTCCCGTTTGCCGCTAGAGGCCGCACTCGTACGCTCACGCTCAACACGCCGGCGATAGTTGTCAAAGTCCGCCAGCGCGCGGAGATACATTTCGTGTTCCTGGCGGACCTGCTCTTTCAGTTGTTCAATTTCATCGTTTTGTGTTGTTTCCATGCGCAGGAAGACTCCCGATATCGGGCGAACGCCAAGTCATTTGGTTTGCTTGAATTCAGCGTCGATGACGTCATCCGCAGCGCTGGATGAGGGACCGCCGGTTCCACCGGACGTGGCGCCCGCTCCAGCGGCTTGGCTGTACGCAGCAGCGCCGAGTGAATGACCGATCTGCTGCAGATCGCTGGTGAGCTGCCGCAGTTTCGCGAGATCCGAGGAGTTTTCCTTAACTAGTTGACGAATTGAGCTAACCAGTTGCTCCGCACGAGCCTTCTCATTCTGTGCTACACGGTCTCCCAAGTCGCGTATCTGCCTCTCTACTTGATAGGCGGTGGAATCGGCAGTATTGCGCACTTCCACTTCTTCGCGCCGCCGCCTGTCTTCTTCTGCGTGACTCTGCGCGTCCGTAACCATTCGGTCGATTTCCTCTTTGGACAGCTGAGTCGATCCGCTGATCGTAATCTTCTGTTCCTTAGCCGTATCCTTGTCTTTCGCGGTGACGGTTAGCATGCCGTTCGCATCAATGTCAAAACTGACCTCGATTTGAGGGGTGCCCCGAGGCCCGGGACGAATGCCTTCGAGCCGGAAATTTCCGAGTGTTCGGTTGTCGCGGGCGAGCTCGCGCTCACGTTGAAGGACATGGATATCCACCGCCGACTGATTGTCTTCAGCAGTAGAGAATATTTCGGACTTCCGAGCTGGTATTGTCGTGTTGCGGTCAATGAGTTTGGTCATCACGCCGCCCAGTGTCTCCAGCCCTAGTGAGAGCGGTGTGACATCCAACAGAATTACGCCTTTTACCTCGCCCGCCAGAACGCCCGCCTGAATGGCGGCGCCCACCGCGACCACTTCATCTGGATTCACTGATTGGTTGGGCTCTTTCCCACCCGTCAGGCGGCGCACTAACGCCTGTACGGCTGGGGTACGTGTCGCACCGCCAACAAGGATCACCTCGTCAATTTCGGACTCACTGATTTTTGCATCCTTGAGCGCCTGCTTGACTGGATCAATGCAGCGCTCCACAAGGTCCACCGTAAGCTGGTCGAACTTGGCTCGTGTGAGTTTCATTTCCAAATGCTTTGGTCCGGATGCGTCGGCAGTAACGAACGGCAAACTGATGGTTGTTTCGAGGGCGCTTGAGAGTTCTATTTTGGCCTTCTCGGCTCCTTCGGTCAGCCGCTGCAATGCCTGGCGATCTTTCCTCAAATCGATGCCTTGATTACGCTGGAATTCTTCAGCCAGCCAGTCTACGATTCGTTTGTCGAAATCATCTCCTCCCAGGTGTGTATCGCCCGAGGTGGAGCGGACTTCGAAGACTCCGTCGCCCACATCGAGTATCGAAACATCAAACGTGCCGCCGCCAAGATCGAACACCAAAATCGTCTCATTGGTCTTTTTATCGAGCCCGTAGGCTAGCGAGGCCGCGGTTGGCTCATTGATGATCCTGAGCACGTTGAGCCCGGCGATTTTGCCGGCATCTCTCGTCGCCTGGCGCTGAGCGTCATTGAAATACGCCGGAACTGTTATCACGGCATCCGTAACTTTCTCCCCCAAGGTACTTAGCAGCATCCTCGGTCAGCTTCCGCAGCACTTGCGCAGAGATCTCCTCCGGAGAATACTGCTTTCCCATGATCGAGAACCGCACAGCGTCATTCGCGCCCGCCACAACCTTATAAGGAACGTTCTTTATTTCCGATTGAACTTCGGAATACCGACGTCCTATAAACCGTTTGGCCGAGTAGATCGTATTTTCCGGGTTGAGCACCGCTTGACGTTTGGCAATCTGTCCAACCAACCGTTCGCCCGTTTTGGTAAACGCGACGACCGATGGGGTCACACGGCTCCCCTCGCTGTTGATGATGACCGTTGGCTTCCCACCCTCCATGACCGCGACCACCGAGTTCGTGGTTCCCAGATCGATTCCCACTGCTTTTGCCATGGCACCTTACCTCGCGTTTTTCTTAACGAGTCATGCGACTCAACCGGGCCGTTCTCTCGCACGTTTGGAAGACACTCTAAGCAGTGCTACGCGCGAATAATTGAGGAAAGCCCCAGCTTCGGACCGCTGGGCGAAACCCAAACCGGCCAGAAGCTGTATTCTCTAGGGCATGATGCTCAGTTGGTCCTCGACTCTTGTTACCCCAGGAGCGGACCATGCCGCCGTGCGGGCGGCGTTGTTTTCGGCCCAAGAACGCACGCTGCCCCGGAGCGTTACGGTGCCTCCGTCAACGTCTACAGTGATGCGTCGTGCATCGACCTCAGCGCTTCGCCGGAGGGCGTCCTCGATCTTTCCCTTCACTTCTGTTGGAGAAACTTGTGGCTTAACGTTTATGTTGTTAGAGACGCCTAGGACGCCCTTCAACTTCTTCACCGATGATTCAGCCAGAGCCTTTTGATATTGCCAGTCAACGGTGCCTTCGAGCGTCACCCAGCCGTCTTTTACCGTCGCTTTGATCTTTTCGCTTGGAATGCCAATGTGGCTTTCCAGCGCATGGACAGCATCTCTTGCGATTTCCGGGTCAGTTCGAGAATACGTAAGCCTGACTTGAAGATCATTAGCGACTGCTCGCACCCCATATACTCGTTTGGCGGCTTTCTCGGCGGCGTCCTTCTCCCAGTAACTGGATACGTAGCCGCTGAGCGCCACTACTCCATCTTTGGCCGTTACCCCGATATCGTTCGAAGTTACCTTCGGGTCCCATTTCAATTCAAACTGCACGTCATCGCGAATGGAAGTGTCGCTTCGTGCGGTTCCCACGCCTGCGGTTGCCATTGCATATACTCCTTTCCTGCATAAACTTGAAGCATCCATCTAGCTCCTTTTCCTTCCGGCAACCGATGGAATCGATGCAGCACGCGTGTTCCAGCGCAACTCGCGGGCCATTCATTTCCGAGGCGACATTTAGAGACACAAAAACGCGAGATTTGGCCGGGACGCGCTAGGAGTTTGTCGTGTTTCGACGATCATGTCAGGGCTGCGCTTAGGTCGCGATCCGGTTGCCATTTTTCTTCTACAAACTACGCTCGGCGGCTTCAGGCCTGTTGCTGGTATATCGGCACGGCTGCTGAAATATCACCACCGCGATCCGGGTTCCGATTGGATCAGCTTTAAGCCCGATTGACGGAGAATCTCCATGCCGGATTGGGCACGACGATGGCTTGTAGGCTGGCCAGTAGATTGCCTGTTGCCAGACGGAGCATTGTCAGGTGCGCCAGCTTCCTGCATTCGGCTGGCCCGATTAAAAAAAGCAGAAAAGGAGAACAGGCTATGGCAGAGAAGACGGATAAGAACGTCGTTGTGGCGGTGTATAAAGATCACGCGAGCGCCGAGGCAGCAGTTAAGGAGCTCCAAAAGGCAGGCTTTGACATGAAAAAACTTTCTATCGTAGGCCGCGACTATCATACAGACGAGCAGGTAGTCGGGTATTACAATACCGGCGATCGAATGAAGCTCTGGGGCAAGTGGGGTGCATTCTGGGGCGGCATGTGGGGACTGTTGCTAGGGTCGGCGTTCCTCGCCATACCGGGATTGGGCTTTATTGCTGCAGCCGGTCCCATTGTCGCCTGGATCGTGGCGGCACTGGAAGGCGCAGTTGTGGTCGGCGGTCTCAGCGCGCTCGGGGCGGCCCTGTTCAGCGTTGGAATCCCAAAGAACAGCATCATCCAATATGAAACAGCTCTGAAAGCAGACAAGTTCTTACTTATCGCCCACGGGACCGCAGCGGATGCGGCGAAAGCACGGGACATCATTCAAACGACCAATGCTGACGAGTTCGAGACGCATACTCTCAGTGCGAAACAGCAGGCTGCGGCAAGTTAGCGTTGTGTTTAGGTTGACCGCCACGGGGCGGCTTCTGCCAGTAAGCCGCTATGGAATCCAAGAATGCTCGAAGCCGCTCATCGGGCATGCTTGCTCGTTTGGTTCGATAGATTTGTCTGGTTGTTCTCTGTTTTTAAATCAAAAACGGCCGACTCGGGCACGCTAATGAATAGCTGTGGCTAAACCCGCAATATCACATCCATATCCAGATGCTTCGAATAACCGTGCATCACGGCCAGGGACTTACGCGCCTCGGAGTGGAAGGCTCGCTCACCGAGTCTTCGGCCGAAGAACTGAAGAAGTGTTGGCAAGACGTTTGTGCCATCGGGCCACACACCGAATGCCTATCGGTGGACTTGACTGGAATGACCAACATTGATGCCGTCGGCAAAAGGATCCTCTTTGACATGTATCGGGGCGGTGTGGAGCTGGTTGGTTCCGGCGTGATGACAAGAGCAGTTATTGATGAGATTACGCACGGGAAAAAGAGCTGATGGAAGGATCTGCCATGAAGCGTGATCGCTACGAGACAGCGGGGCGATGTTGTCCTTTTTCAATCGACGGTGTCGATGAAGGGTCTATACCGATGTTGACCGTACAGGTTGGCTAGCTTTTCACCGCCGTGTTCGAATTCAGATCAAGTGCGAGGATTACCGCATGAAGATAGCACTATTGGGTGCAACCGGCTTTGTTGGGTCGGCGCTGTTGAACGAAGCGCTTGATAGAGGGCATACCGTCACGGCGATTGTGCGCCATCCGGAAAAACTTAAAAAGCGAGAACGGCTCATTGCCAAAGCTGGCGACGTTTACGACACTGCGGTTCTTGGAACGTTGATCCGAGGTAACGAGGCGTTAATCAGCGCCTTCAATCCTGGATGGAAAGACCCGAATCTATATGAGGACCAAGTTCGCGGAACAGCCTCTATCATCGGCGCCGTCAAGAAGACAGGCATCAAACGAGTTTTGTGGGTCGGCGGGGCTGGCGGGTTGGAAATTAAACCGGGAGTGCGCGTGATTGATAGCCCCGATCTCCCAGATTGGGTGCGGCCGGGATCTCTGGCCACCATAAATGCTCTGGAACAATTGCGGAAAGAACCCGAGCTCGACTGGTCCTTTCTGGCTCCTTCCGCACAACTCCAGCCGGGCACGCGGACCGGGAAATTCCGCCTGGGAAAAGACCAGCTCTTAGTCGATGCAAACGGTCAAAGCCGGATTTCGGTCCAGGATTATGCAGTCGCCATGATCGATGAATTGGAACATCCCGCTCACATTCGGCAGCGCTTCACAGTAGGATATTGAAGGCTAGCTCGCACCATTTTGCTGCAGAAATGTTCTCCGCTCCCAGGTCTATCGTGTTGGCAAGGAGAAACACAAGTATGTCGTATCAGACAGTAAACGTTGCGCTGCTGGGCTATGGATATTCGGAGAAGACATTTCACTGTCCCTTGATCGCCCAAGTAGCTGGATTGCGGCTCACCCATATCGTTTCGAGCGATAGGAAAAAAGTCCTAACAGACTGGCCGGATGTGACTGTTCTTGCCAGCGCTGAGGAAGCGTTTGCAAATCCGGATGTAAATCTGGTGGTGATCGCAACGCCGAACGACACCCACTTCCATCTGGCCGCGCGAGCCTTATCCGCCGGCAAGAGCGTTGTCGTCGATAAACCATTTACCACGACCATTGCTGAAGCCTCTGAACTCGCTCGCATGGCTACAAATCTGGGCCGGATGATTTCTGTTTTCCAGAATCGACGCTGGGATTCTGATTTCCTTACTGTACGCCACGTCCTTGCAGAAGGCCGTATAGGAGAAGTGGCGCATTTCGAGTCCCACTTCGATCGTTATCGCCCGCAGGTGCAAGCCCGTTGGCGTGAGCGTCGAGGACAGGGCAGTGGTGTCTGGTATGACTTAGGCCCCCACCTCGTTGATCAGGTTTTACAAATCTTTGGCAGGCCCGCAACGATCTACGCCGATTTTGAAGCGCAGCGCAAAGGAGCTGAGACCGTGGATTACTTCCACGTAATAATGCGTTACGGGCGTACACGTGTCATCCTGCATGCTGCTTCCTTCGTCGCTGCAAAAACAGCGCGATTCACAATACATGGCCATTTGGGCAGTTTTGTGAAGTATGGCATTGATACCCAAGAGGATGCTTTACGCCGCGGCCAGACTCCAGGTACGCCAAGTTGGGGTTGTGATCCTGAGTTGGGGTCACTCGTAATTCCCGAGCACGATAGCATGCGCTCGACACTTGTGCCAAATATCCCAGGAAATTACCTCTTGTATTACGAGGCAATTCGTGATTCGATCCTGCGCGGCGCCCCGAATCCGGTGCCACCGCTAGAGGCCGTTGGCGTCATGACGATGTTGGAGGTCGCATCTGAAAGCGCAAGAACAGGACAGGAACTCCCGTTACCGCACCCAACCCGGCATGATACGGGCGCCTAGCCCTTCGCGCTTGAGTCGAGAAATGTCCCGCGATTCAGATCGTCGAATGCCTGCCGAAGCTGCTCCTGGGTGTTCATGACGATTGGGCCGTACCACGCGACCGGCTCCTGGAGCGGCTTTCCAGAGACTAGAAGGAAGCGAATCCCATCTTCTCCGGCCTGCACCATCACTTCATCTCCCCGGTCAAACAGTATCAGCGATCGATTGTCTGCATGTGCGGGAGGCGTTTTGTCCCACCATCCAACTGGCTCCGTCGGAACGGCGAGAGGACCGGACGCGTTGCAGAAGTTCCCACTACCGGCGAAAACATAGGCAAATGCGTGGCGCGTGGTTTCGACTGGCAGTGTTTTTCTACGGCCCGGTGGTACTGACACATCGAGATAGATCGGGTCCGCGGCGATCCCGTCTACAGGTCCCTTCTTGCCCCAGAAAGTTCCGCAAACGATGCGCACTCCGGTCCCGTCATCATCTTTGATCAGCGGAATGTCGGGCGACTTCACCTCCTGATAGCGCGGCGGCGTCATCTTTAGCGATGACGGAAGATTCGCCCAAAGCTGAAAACCATGCATCCTACCGTCTGGATCTCCCTTGGGCATCTCCTGATGGATAATCCCGCTTCCCGCAGTCATCCACTGAATATCGCCGGCAGCGATCGCGCCATGGTTTCCCATGCTGTCTCCGTGCTCAACCGTTCCGGCGAGGACATACGTAATAGTCTCGATCCCGCGGTGTGGGTGCCATGGAAAGCCTGCCAGGTAATCTTCCGGAACGTCGTTGCGGAAATCATCGAGTAGGAGAAACGGATCAAAATCGGCCGTGTTGCCGAAGCCAAACGCGCGGCGCAGGTGTACACCCGCGCCTTCCAACGTCGGCTTGGACATGACAAGCCGCTTAACCGGCCGAAGAGACATATGCACCTCCAGTACCGAACTTCATGTTGTTCGGCGTATGTTGAATTGCCCGGCGAACAATCGTAAGCATATCGCTCTCGGGAGGGCTGCTTATTCCGATAACCGGCAATTCCGGTCGGCACTCATATGCGGACAGCTTCGACATCGATCGTGATCTTGACCTCATCCCCGACGAGCACTCCCCCTGTTTCCAAAGCCGCATTCCATGTCAGCCCAAAGTCTTTTCGGTTGAGCGTTGTCGTTGCGGACGCTCCGATTCGTTGTTTTCCCCAAGGATCTTTCATTTCTGGCGTGGGGCCTTCCACGTCGAGTGTGACTTCGCGTGTTACACCGCGAATTGTTAAATCGCCTTTCACCTTCCCGCCGCCATGGCCGGGTTCAATCTGCTTACTGCGAAAAACCAGCGCCGGTGATTTGTCGACATCAAGAAAGTCTGCACTTTTCAGATGAGTATCGCGCTGAGCGTCGCGCGTGTTGATTGACGAAGCGTCAATACTCGCCTCGACACTCGAATTTATGGGGTTCTCCCGGTCGAATTTTATCGTTCCCGAAATCTTTGCAAATTCGCCGCGCACATTGGAGATCATCATATGACGAATGCTGAAATGAGCGGAAGAATGGGCCGGATCAATTTCATAGGTGACCTGAGACATAGCCGGATTCTCTCTTTCTTGTTGCCGTTCTTTACGTCGCCCCAGGCGAGCTTTGTCAGGCAGGCAGCTTTAGTGCCAGGTGCATGTCCGCCCATGACTGAAAGATGGACTACTTGCAAGCCAAGAGCCAAGTCGCAGCTTGTTGAACGGTACCTGGCGCGAGCAGACCGCGAGCCGCAACCGAGGGCGGCCATTTGCAAACGGTATCTTGGCGTAAGACTTCCAAAACTGTCCTCATGTTTCCCCTTTCCCGATGGCGCACAAGCAACTAAGCAACTCACTCGCACCGCGGTTTTATTGGAGCACCCGCAGGACGATAAAATGCGTGTGCCGCGCATTAGCAGGCCAAAGGCAACGAGCGGGTACCAGGTAATCCGCCGATAGGTGCGCGCAGGGTGCCGTACGTGGCGTAACGAACGGGCTCACGAATTGGAGTAGGTTTGTGCCTTGGATTCTCCGGTCAGATGCGGAAGAAGTTTTGAACGGGCAAACTGCTCGAATGTCGTTGGGGTAAACGCTTCCGGAGTCCGAGCTGTTGCATAAACACCGACGGGATCAGACATAGCACGAAAAAGATTTCCAAACTCAGCTTGTACGTCAGCCGTTGCGCCCATTGATTCGAGGAGTTTTAATACGGATTCAACGGCCACCTGAACATATGCCACCGAGCGGTCCCAAACGCGCGAGATGATACTTGCGGTCTCATTCGGCGTCAGATTTGTTGGCCCCATCAGATTACGTGTCCAGCGCCCGGCCCAGCGCGTATCGAGCAGATAATTTGCCGCAACATCCCCGATGTCGTCTGTGCTGACGAAGGGGAGATCATGCTCCTCGGGAAAAGGAAAAAAGAAGGCCGCATCGTCCCGGATTCTGTGTGCTTGGGCAAAGTAATTCTCCATGAAGAATCCAGCTCGAAGCGCAACGACGTTCTCCGCGGCTTCATTGAAGATGCCCTCCACCTCTCCCAGATATGAGATTGTGCCGAGGTTGGGATTTGATCCGGCGCCCACGCTCGAAATCAACACAACTCTATTGATGCGGTTCCTATGAGCGGCAGCGGCGCCAGCTTGGCCCGTTTGAACATGCCATTCGCGCACGTTCGCAGCATCTAATCTGGGTGGTATAAGCCAAAACAGAGCTTCGACCCCTCGGCAGGCTTTCACGATCTCTGTTGCATTGTCCATGGAAACCGAACGCGCGATGGCACCCCTCGACACGAGGTCACTCACCTTTTCCGGATGTCTCACCAACAGGATGGTTTCAGCACCGGACTGGATCACCTTCTCGGAAGTACGCCGTCCGATATTGCCGGCTGCACCCGCGATTGCGATTCTCATTCAATAGTTGCTTTCTGCGTTAGTTCCATAAAACAATTGTCGAAGCGAGTTTTTTCACTTGGGCGTGCTCGTGTTCCTCGGCATGGCCCACGTTTGACGGCTAGCTCGGCAGGCGCCGAGCGGTGGATCAACCATGCACCAGCCAACAAAACAGCACGCCGAATCGGCGCATGTAAGCGAAATTCGCAGTGAGCCCTTATGCTTTGCTGGCGCGCTTCCAGTGTAGATACGAATTGACGATTTTTCCTCCGGAATGAATGGGCGACCCGCTACTCAGGTAAAGGTCATCCCCTTCGATCTTGACCACTCTCGGCTGAGTCTGCCCAAGCCAGTTCGGGAACAAGGATACAAACATAGAATGCATAAGTGCTCTCTTATCCTCATCCACATGGAAGGGTCCAGAGTAGGCAATTTAGCCGGACGATTCTTCCTTGTATTCTTCGTCGGTTCCTTTAAACCAATCTCCCGATGCAAAAGGCTTTCGGTCGGGCTTCATCAGTTGAGCCGACATAAAGCCGTCAGGTGTATACATGATGATTCCCATCGGCTTCTCGCTCATTGGATAGAAGGAGGGCGAGCCATCGACCGGCCGTTCCTCATAAGAGATCAGTTTCCAGGCTCCGATGAGCTGATCACGTAATCCTGCAGCCATGAATAGTATCCTTTTAAATGCCTCGCGAACTCAAGCCGCCTTGACAGAACCGTTATCGATTGGCAACACCTGCCCTGTGATCGACTTTCCTGCATCCGATGTGAGAAAGATACAGAGAGCTGCGATGTCCTTGGGATCAACGAAACGCTTCAACGCCTGTATGGACATCGCAGCCTTCTTCTCCTCATTTAACGTTTTCCCTTCTGCCTTCGCGCGTCCTTCGAGTACGCGCTCGATTCGTTCCCCACCGACCGCTCCAGGCGCAATCGCATTTGCGCGAATGTTAAACCCGCCCAATTCAAGCGCAAGCGTCTTTGCAAAGCCAATCAGGCCGGCTTTGGCAACGTTGTAGGGACTGCGATTGGGGTATCCGAAGCGTCCGCCCAGGGAGGACATGATGACGATATTTCCGGCCGGAGATTTTTTGAGATGGGGAATCGCAAGCCGAGTGACATTAAAAGTGCCGATGACATCGACCGCAATCACCTGCTCCCACTTGTCGGGGTCCACCTCCTCGACTGGTGCGGTCGGGCCTGCGATGCCCGCATTATTGACCAGCACATCGAGGCCACTCAGTGCTTTGACTGCTGCCGGAACCATCGCTTCGATATCCGAGCGCTTAGAGTTGTCGCATAACGCCGTCAGCAGGCCAGGCATCTCTTTCTTAGCGGCGTCAATGGCCTGCGTATTGATGTCGGTAATAAAGACGGTTGCACCAGCTGCCGAGAATGCACGCGCAATCTCAAGCCCGATTCCTGACGCAGCGACCGTTATTAACACTCGTTGACTCATCTCTTTCCCGTCCTTCACGTGGCGTTGTCGTTGTCAATACCTTTACGACGTTGCCGATCCTTGCTTCTTTACCTGAAGCTGTTTGTCTTCCTCGTCATCGCTCCAGTTGATCGCCACCGCGGCCGGGCGGTCGAGCACTGGATCACCGTGCACCTTACCAAAGTAATCCGCCGCCCATTCAATAAAGGCTTCGATTTTCGCCCGGGTCGTGGTCAGGAGCACAGCGTGTACTCCAAGCCATGCAGCGAAGGCAATCGGGCCCGTCAGTTCGTGGCGGTGTTTGCCAACTTCCGCTACCGCCGCGTTGCGGCCGATCATAGCCATAATTCCTTAATTCCTTTATCGAAGTAGTGGAAAGGCTCTCCTGGTTTTCCGTCTATGGCGTCCGCGATGTGTTTGGCACAATATTTGCCTGCTTGTTGTGCTACGGCTGCCAATTGTGGCAAAGCCTTGCCATCCGCACCAGCGATGTTCGCGAAGTCTCCTAGGGCATAGACACCAGAGAAACCTTCCAGGCTGAAATCGGGTCGCACATCGATCCGGCCGCCACGCCCGAGCTTTAGACCCAATTTGCTTGACAGCGGCGACGCTTTTAGTCCACCTGCCCAGATGGCGGTGCGAGTTGGAATCCTGGTGCCATCGGCGAGCAGCACATCGACATCCGTTACCTCTTTCACGGGGGCGCCAAGGCGGATTTCCACGCCATGCTGCTCCAGCATTTTGGCAGCGTATCTCTGCGATTCCTCAGAGAAGCCATTTAGCACGTTGTGCGCCATGTCGACCAAAATGACTCGAGATTTGCTCAGATCGAGATCTTTGTATACGTTTTTCAGCATCCGCTGAGTCATGTCTCCGAGCGTACCGGCCATTTCAGTCCCGGTTGGTCCAGCTCCCACCACCACGAAATTTAACGCTCCTCTGTTAATGAGTGAAGGGTCGCGATCAACCGACTCCAAGACCTCCAGTATCCGTGATCGGAGCAACTCGGCATCACGAAGTGAATACAACGGAAATGCGTGCTTGGCGGCTCCAGGGGTACCAAAGAAATTCGCCTGCGCCCCTGCCGCAAATACTAGAAAGTCCCCCTGATACTTTTCTCCATTGGCTGTTTCGACGGTTCGTGTATCTAGATCGGCCGAGACAACCTCGGCCATTTTTACATCCACGTTGGAATGTTGTTGTAACACGTTGCGCAAAGAAAAGGCCGCGTTGCTGGGAGCCAACACCGCAGCGGCTACTTGGTAGAGCAACGGTTGGAACTGTTGATAGTTGTTCTTGTCGATCAACGTGATCCGAACATCAGAATGCGAGGCGAGTTTTCGGGCACAGTTGAGTCCGGCAAAACCACCGCCGATGATAATGACGTGCTTCACGGCTCCTCCCTGCTCACGGGCCCCAGGCTATGTGCATTTTCGATCGGAAGATTACTGCGAGTGATATCCAGCATCTTGTTTGTTGGCTGGCTAAGTGGAAGCAGCTGAACTCGCCCAATAATACTCCCGATTGTAGTGCCGATATAGCCTCGTTTCGTAATCGCGCGTTATGGGCCTGTGCTCATCGTATTCCGGGGCACTCTTGATAATGCCCCTATTCAAATTGATAAACACTCGTGCCTCCGCCCAACTCACTCGTTGAATCCATTCAGGCGAAACCAAAACCTTTTTCCCGGGCCACCAGTTCCGCGTGTCGATGGCGAGGTAACGGATGGTCCGCGTCTCGTCATCGATCAAAAAATCGTCTATGTGCCCGATTTCTCCATCCAAGGCTTCGGCGTTATAGCCGGACACCTCTTTCATGCTCCGCAAATGAGGATCGTTACCGCCGGTTAAACGCATTTCCTCGGACCAGTGAGCCAGCCCAGGCGTCGGATAGGGGGTTTCGCCCCACGCATACGAGCCGCCCCAATAGCCTGGCCAGCCGTAGTAAGAATAGTAATCCCATTCAAAGTGCCTCGATACTGGCTGGTCGGCCGCGATGGCCGGACTATTCTCAATTTGTCCCTTAGTCAGGTTTACAGGAATGATTTTTGTATCATCGTTCGGTGGGTCCAATGCATAGGGGGATATGAGAACCAGCCGTCCGCTCAGCCAACCTCCGGTGTCGGCGACTAGATATCGAACCGTCCAGATCTGGTCATCGAAGTAGAAATCTTTGACTCTGCCAATGTCCCCATCGCGCGCGCCGAGCTTATAATTCTTCAACTGTTTAGCTTGCCGTAACATCGCGACGCTCTCCTTTCAGTAATTTTGGTCGTTGTGTGATCGTGTTCATTCGACACGGGTGACAAGTCTTCTCGCCGCAGCGGACAGTTCTAGTGGCCGCTCTTTCAATGCAAGCTCGGACTCGCTCTATAGGCGCGCAGAAAGTGTGTGTTTGCGGGCCAGCCGGTCTCGAAAATTATGCCGACGAGGAGGGATGACACCAAATATCCCCATGGGGAGCGGATGGCGCGCGTTCACAGAACTGCGGTCGAATCAAAAACTGCCCATTTGTCCTCCGTGTTTCCCTCGAAGCAAACAAGGGGGGAGCACTTCGGGGGCCATGTGGCGTTGCTGGTTTGGACTGTAGTCCGTTTAGATGCATTAGAGAAAAGCGCCGACTCGAAGACCGGCCAAACAGTACCGAAATCCGGCGCCGGGACTCCTGGTCACCACGCAGGACGAGAGCGTCTCTGGACCGGGATTTTATGAACCGTGTCTGATGGCATTTCAGCAGGTGTGCCGATATATCGACAGCAGTTGTCGAATGTACTGAGCTTGGGCTCAGGCCGAGGCGACCAGTTCCGGAAGCTGAAAGAGCGGAGCTTCTACCCCGCTCACAATAGCGCTTTCCTCGAAGTCCCTTGGTTCTTCTCGGTGCCTAGCCGGCATGGACCGTGGACTGCCCGTGTAATCCCAGCATGTCAGGGGCAAGAACAAGAGCTTTCGGGCGGGGACGGCCATAAGCCCGGCAGACAGGAGTTCGAGCATCTTATGAAGGTGGCGACAAGGGCCTATCTGCCCGACACTGTTGTCGCTCCGCCGCGGTGGGAGGTGTTTGGAGCGCGTGGAGTAAACGAAGGCGGCCAATGACCTTCTGGGAATCTGTCACGAACATCTTGCACGACTGGCAATGGAGAGGAATGCTGCTGGCACCTTGTCAGTCGGGATTCTCTTCGCTATCTCTGGCGGCGCAAACTGTTCATCCCCGCTCGTCGCGAACAAATGCTCCAGACAGTACTCGCCGCTCGGATTCCTCTCGCCCGCGTAACGTCCGTTTTTGTTTCTTTGGTGGAGTTTGTCTTTGGGCCTTCCTCGTTGTCGGTTTCCTGACGCCACTTTGCTGCCTGATGCTGACGGGCGTAATGGTTGGAGCATTATCAACCACTACTCTTCCTCGCATGGACTCGAAATCCGTGGTCGGCTGGCTAGGCGAATTTTTCTACTTACCGGAAGTGCTTTACATCGTGATCTTGATATGGTTGCTCTTATCCGGGCCAGGATGGGTCAGTTTAGATCATCTGGTATTGTCCTGATTTCGCCGTTAGCGCCGAACAGTCTGTGTTACACGACCATGGAGCGGTGAGTTCTCGCGATTCTGCCACCGTGGGCGCCCTCGAGACCACAGCTTCTCCGTAAGAACGGGCGTTTCACGAACATCGCTTCGAGCATTCCTCTATTCGGAAACCCGCCGAAAGCGAGAGTGCACCTTTCAACTACAATGGCGGTATGGCAAGCGATCACCCCTTCCTTACGGATGTGCAAGAGCTGCGGGCCAAAGCTCGCGCGAGTATCGAAAAAGGTGCCGTCACCCCCGACTATCAAGGAGATGTAAAGCAGGCAATTCACATCCTCCAGACCGTACTCGCCACGGAGATCGTCTGCGTACTGCGTTACACGATGAATGCAGTTGCTGCTGCCGGAATATCGAGTGAAGCTGTGAAAGAGGAGTTCGACGAACACGCAAAAGAAGAGCAGGAGCATATGCGGAAGGTAGCCGAACGGATTAGTCAGCTTGGCGGAACGCCAAACTTCAATCCCGAAGGTTTGGCCATGCGATCCGCTTCGCAGTATGTGGAGGGCGCAAATCTAATCGAAATGATCAAAGAAAACCTTGTCGCCGAACGAATCGCCTGTGAGCACTACCGCGAGTTGATTCGTTTCTTCGGCGACAAAGACCCGACGACGCGCGTGATGATGGAAAGTATTCTGACGAACGAAGAGGAACACGCGAACGACATGCACGACCTGTTGGTAGCTCACGAAGGCAAGCCAATGATCGCGAGAGCCTAGCGCAACGCTTCACATCAGCTTGATTGCCAAACTGGTTTTCTGAAGAGTCAAACCACGAACGATAGCGACGCTTTTGGGGACCTCTTGCTCTCGCGCTGGGATGTTGCCGGAGTCCAACCGGATTCAGGATACGATCGGATGCACCTTGCCGCCGGTTAACTCGTCCGTATACCTTGCGATCATGATTTCTTCATTGGTCTTGATCACACGAACCTCGCTGGCGCTCTTTGGCGCGGAAATGACAGGCGCATTTGCTTCGTTCCGCCCGGGGTCCAGCTGAATTCCGATGAACTCCAAGCCTGCGCAGATACGGCTGCGAATGGAAGCGGCATTTTCGCCAATGCCAGCGGTGAAGACCAGAGTGTCCACACCACCAAGTACCGCGGCGAGTAACCCCAGAGACTTCTTGGCTTCATAGCAGAAGAGCGCGATTGCCTCAGCAGCGTACAGATTGTCGCTCTCCATCGCGAGCAAGTCTTGCATATCGGAGCTGATCTCCGACACACCCAAGAGTCCAGACTGCTCATTGAAAAGCCTTCGAGCAACAGGTGAGGACAATCCCCTTTCAATGAGGGAGAGAACGACACCTGGATCCAGGTCGCCGCACCGGCTACTCATCATCATTCCGCCGCAAGGAGTTAGTCCCATCGTCGTATCGATCGGTTCAACACCGCGAATAGCAGCCATGCTCGCACCGTTGCCTAAATGCGCCACGATGATTCGTGCGCCGGCAGACGCGCGTCGTAGCTTGACGAGCTCCTGCAAGATGTAGGCATATGAGAGGCCGTGAAAACCGTAGCGGATCAGGCCCTCATCAAAATAATGTCGGGGGAGCGGATAGAGCTTCGCGATTTTCGGCGAACGCGCGTGAAATGCCGTATCGAAACACGCGACCTGAGGTAATCCCGAATGTGCTCTGTGGATAGCCTGAATGGCGTCCAACTCACGAGGCAGGTGGTCCGGAGCGAACGGCACGAGTTCCCTCAGCCGTTCGATCAACTTTGGCGTAATTATTTCCGGTTTCTCATATTCGCGACCGCCGTAGACCACTCGATGCCCCACAGCCCTCAGATGTCTGTATAGTCCACGAGCCTCAAGCCATCCGAAAAGAGCGTGCAGAGCGGCATCGTGATCCGGTAGACTGACAGGCTGGCTTTTACCAGCGACATTGAACACAGGATTAACGAGACCAATCCTTTCGAACCTGCCTGACACCGGCTGTGCCCCGTCAGATTCTGGATCGTAGAGCGAGAACTTGAGACTGGAAGAGCCGCTGTTGATCGTTAGGAGGTAGCTCATATTTCAGTTCGATTGATCTTCATTCCTTTCGAAGCAATTCCTCGCGGAACCTTTTAATGTTTCATTGCGCGCATTCACAATTCTCCGCATACTCCGCCTTAAGTCCCGAGCACCCATGAAGACGGTTTGTCCGGGCTGTGCGGATGAAGTGTAACGGCCGGAGATGGACACGAAATTGCTATCGTGTACGAGCGGATGCAAAACGTGGAGATCGTATTATGCTCGCCGATAGAACTGAGCACAAAAGAGCGGTTACTTTCCTGCATCTGGTCTGGCGATTCTGACCTTCGGTTTCCGCCCGGCTCCCTCGGAGGCAGGCGTACTCTCACAGGAGGCGGTACTTGGATATCAGCCTCCTTCCTTAAATCGGCGCTCACGTAATCAAGCAGGACGGCTCGCCCTGAGATTTTTTGATGAGATTCACATGTCCAATCCTCGGGTCCGCCAACTGGAAAGGCGTTCATGCTGGACCAAGACTCCCATTCAATTCAGAACGCGCGTCGAGTACAGTGCCGCGATGTCGAACCCACGTGGTAAGTATTTTACGGTTCACAACTCTAGTGTTGATCTGGTGTGACGTCAACCGAGGAGAGATGTTGCGTTCTCGCTTATCCCGCGGAGTTCGGAAATTTCGTGCATCGGATCCGCGTATTGCGAATGTGAAATTAGGTGAGGGTTTGTCTCCTTTTCCTGCCGTCCACAGGCGAGATACGTTGATAGGGAGAAACAAATGGAACGGCAAGTTTCTGGTTGGACTCATGTTCTTGACGGGAAGGTGGCGGTGGTCACGGGCGCTGCGCGCGGGATCGGCCGTGCGGCGGCGACGGCCCTCGCGGGCAGCGGAGCGCAGGCTGCCGGCATTGATATTTGCGCGATACTGGATCAGCGATCCGGGGTGGCACCGGCATCGCGGGAGGATCTCGAGCAGACGGGCAGGCTGGTCAAGGCTATAGGCCGCCGTTGGCGGAGCTTCGTGCTCGATCAGCGCGACCTGCTTGCTCTCCGCGAAGCGGTAACGGAAATTGAGCGCGAGTTCGGCGGCATTGACATCCTTTTCGCGAATGCCGGAACACAGGCATTTAAGCCGCTGCTTGAGATGGAGGACTCCGACTGGCACACCCAGATCGACGTGAACCTGACGGGAACGGCGAATGCAATCCGCGCATTTGCGCCCGCGATGGTGAGGCGCGGCGGCGGTCGTATCATTGTCACGACATCGACACAAGGGCGGCACGGGACGCTGTTTGGCGCAGCCTACTCGGCGTCGAAATGGGGCATTATCGGGCTGATGAAATCGGCGGCGCTGGAACTCGGTAAATATGGAATTACTGTGAATGCTGTGGTGCCGGGGCTCATCGACACGCCACTAACCCGGCACGAAGAGCGCTACGCACAGGCGCTTGAGGCTGCGGGTAAGACTCCCACGGGCGACATCCGCAAGGATGAGGAGGAGGCGAAGAAGACCCTAAAGGCGAAATCTCCGCTGAACATACCATGGATCGATCCCGAGGACGTAGCGCCGGCAGTGGTGTTTCTCGCTTCGAATGCTGCGCGGATGGTCTCAGGCGCAACCTATGACATTACGGGTGGAGACAGCGCAAATAATGCCGCTTAATTGGCTCGTTTCGCAGAATAACGTGGCGGAGGCGGTCCCACGTACAAGAAAGCGCTTAACGCGATCGGGGTTTGCCGCTAGCGGTCTAAACGCCTAACGTCGAAGGCTGATATGGAAAGCAGGCAAAGATGCTTGGCTGTGCAATTCAGCAAGTGCGGATTGTAGTTCCTCTGGCACTGCTGGCAGGAGAGTTTTTCGTGTTTGAATTCGACATCAGTATTTCCAGCGCAGTTGCCGTGGATAACCCAGCGCTTGTGGAGTCTCCGCCACTCTCTCCGTATCTGCTGGACAAAATGCACCGCTATTGGTGCGCGGCAAACTACCTGACCATCGGACAGATCTATCTCAAAGACAATCCACTGCTTCGCGAACCGCTGAGACCGGAGCACATCAAACCACGGCTACTCGGACATTGGGGAACTTCGCCCGGCTTGAGCCTGATCTACGTTCATCTGAACAGGCTGATTCGTGAGCACGATGTGGATGCAATCTACCTCGCCGGTCCGGGCCATGGGGGTCCCGCGATTGTCGCCAATGTCTATCTCGAAGGGACGTACTCCGAAGTTTATCCCAAGATCACGCGAGATACGGCGGGAATGCAGCGTCTATTCTGGCAGTTCTCAACACCAGGCGGAATTCCCAGTCACGTGAGCGTTCCCACTCCGGGTTCAATCCATGAAGGCGGTGAGCTCGGTTACGTGCTTACCCATGCATTCGGCGCGGCCTTCGATAATCCAAACTTGCTCGTGGCTGCTGTCATTGGCGACGGCGAAGCAGAGACAGGTCCGCTTGCGGGCTCTTGGAAAAGCACGGCGTTTCTGAACCCTTCGCGTGATGGCGCGGTCTTGCCTATTCTGCACCTGAATGGCTATAAAATTGGCGGCCCCACAGTGTCCGGCCGTGCACGCGATGAAGACCTCCGCAGCATCATCGAGGGACACGGGTACGACGTGCATTTCGTGGAGGGTTCGGAACCTCATTACATCCATGAGGCATTTGCCACAACACTCGATCGATGTTACCGATCTATACGCGCTATTCAGGAAAGAGCACGAAACGGAGGCACGAGCGATGATGCTCCGCGTTGGCCCGCCATCGTACTGCGGACGCCAAAAGGTTGGACGGGTCCAAAAGAGCAGGATGGGTTGCCGGTAGAAGGAACCTTCCGAGCCCACCAAGTGCCGCTCACCGGCGTCCGAACCAACCCGGCGCATCTACGCGCTCTCGAAGAGTGGATGCGCAGCTATCAACCGGAGAAGCTCTTCGACGAGAACGGCACGTTGATTGCCGAACTCGCTGAACTCGCCCCAGTCGGAGATCGCCGCATGGGAGCCAATCCTCACGCCAACGGGGGGCGAATTCTGCGCGATCTGAATCTGCCCGATTTCCGCGAGTATGCGGTGGAAGTGAAGCAGCCCGCTACCGAGCATCGTGAATCCACCAGACAACTCGGCGCGATGCTTCGCGATCTCTTTGTCAAGAATGCTCAGTCGGCTAACTTTCGATTATTTTGCCCGGATGAAACCAATTCCAATCGCCTCAACAATGTGTTCGATGTCGAAAACCGCTGCTTCATGGGTCGCACCATTATCCATCGACGACCATGTCAATCCAGCGGGCCGTGTGATGGAAGTGCTCAGCGAGCATCTCTGTGAAGGATGGCTGGAAGGCTATCTCCTTACGGGGCGGCATGGCTTATTTGCTACCTACGAGGCCTTTGCCATGATCGCAGCCTCTATGATCGTTCAACACACGAAATGGCTCGAAGAAGCCACTCGACTGGAATGGCGCATTCCGATTGCGTCATTGAAATATCCTCCTAACTTCTACGTGCTGGCGCAACGACCACAACGGCTTCAGCCATCAGGGGCCAGGCCTGATCGACGTCATGCTCTCGAAGCGAGGCACCGTCGCGCGCATCTATCTCCCGCCGGACGCAAATTGCCTATTGTCTGTCGCCGACCACTGTTTCCGTAGTCGTGGCTACGTTAACCTGATCGTGATCGATAAGCAACCGCAGTTGCAATGGCTGGACATGAAGACGGCCATTGAGCACTGCCGGCAAGGAGCTTCCGTTTGGCCATGGGCCAGCAACGATGCGGGCACGGAGCCTGATGTTGTCCTTGCCGCGGCCGGAGACATACCTACCCTGGAAACGGTCGCCGCGGCATGGTGGCTGCGGAAGGTGATTCCAGAATTGAAGGTACGCGTAGTGAACGTTGTCGATCTTATGACCCTCTTCACTCCCGATGCGCATCCCCACGGAATGGAACCCGCGCGATTTGAACAGCTGTTCACTGCGGCCAAACCCGTGATTTTTGCCTTCCACGGATATCAACGGGCGATTCACGAAGTGGGGCATGGACGACCGAATCCCGATCGCTTCCATGTGCGTGGCTTCATCGAGCAGGGGACCACGACGACTCCGTTCGATATGGTCGTGATAAACGGTATGAGCCGTTTTCATTTGTGCATCGAAGCACTCCGCCGTTCCGAGCGTTTCAGGAACCGCGCGCCGGAACTTATCGAACAGTTTAAGCAGCGCATCACCGCGGCAGTAGCGTATTCAAAGGAACACCTCGAGGACATGCCGGAGATACGCGACTGGGTATGGACTGATGCCTAAGGGTTGAAGACTCGCATGGACGCGGCGCACCTGCTAATTTATGTGCCAATATGCTGGCCGCACAGCGCTTGCAGTGGCAGTGACTGCGCCGCGTAATGCGTATGTCTCTATGACAACCGCACGAAATTTTCTTGCGCGAAGCATTTTATCTCGACTGCTCAGAGTTTCACCCTCATATGCAGACCCACGCCTGGATTGCGATCGCCATTTGCCTGGCTGCTACAGGTTAGACGCATCCCCGTTGTCGGCAAAGAGAGTCTCATGAACATAGATCATCACCATGCTCATGCGGTACACGGCCAGCAACAAAAGAGGGTGCGCGCCGAAACGAGCGAGTCCCAAAATGCCGAGCATCGCCTGCCGCATGCGCATTCGGAACTTGCGAACACGCCGCTCACGACATGCACGCCGGCCATAACGTGGCGATGTTCCGAAAACGGTTCTGGATTTCTCTTGCCCTGACGATCCCCACGCTCGTATGGGGAGACATGCTGCAATCCGCACTTGGGTACACGGCGCCGTAGTTTCGCGGATCGAGGTGGATCCCGCCCGTGTTTGGCATCGCAGTCTTTCTGTACGGCGGGTGGACGTTTATCCAGGGCGCTGCCCGGGAAATTCGGGACCGACTGCCCGGGATAATGACTCTGATATCGCTGGCCCTATTGGTCGCTTTCATCTTTAGTGCCGCAGTAACGCTCGGATATCCAGGCATGGCGTTATGGGAAGAACTCGCCACGCTTGTTACGATCATGCTTCTTGGCCACTGGATCGAGATGCGATCGATCCAGCAAGCTCAGAGCGCGCTGAAAGAACTGGCCAAGCTCTTACCTGACACTGCCGTCCGAATCGTTGGTGAACGCGTCGAGAATGTCCCCGTCTCCGAGCTGCGGGACGGCGACCTGGTTCTCATCCGGCCTGGCGCGGGCATTCCGGCGGACGGTATCGTCCGCGAAGGCGAGAGCGCCATCAATGAGTCAATGATCACGGGCGAATCCCGGCCGGTCCACAAAGCGGAAGGGCAGAAGGTGATCGCCGGAACGGTAAACAGGTCGGGCTCGCTTCGCGTGGAAGTCACCGGCACCGGAGAACGCACGACGCTGGCGGGGATCATGCGGTTAGTCGCGCAGGCCCAAACGTCGCGTTCACGAGCTCAGGCCTTAGCAGACCGCGCCGATTTTGTCTTCACTTTGGTTGCACCGGCCTCAGGCGCCGTAACGATCATTGTCTGGCTCGCGCTTCGAGCTACGCCTGCATTTGCAGTGGAACGCCTTGTCACGGTCCTCGTGATTGCGTGTCCGTACGCACTCGGGCTGGCCATACCGCTCGTCATTCCCATTTCTACAACGCTGGCAGCGCACAACGGACTTCTGGTCCGCGACCCCGGGGGCTGGAAGATGCGCGCCTGATCAATGCCGTCGTATTCGACAAGACTGGAACGCTCACGCGCGGTGAATTCGGCGTCGTGAATATCGCTACTGGGGACGCACTCTCCGGTGATGAGGCACTGCGCCTGCTGCGGCGGTCGAGCGCGATTCCGAACACGCCATCGCGCGAGGTATCGTGCGGAGTGCCGACAAATTGAAATTGGCGCCTGCGGTCGCTACTAGTTTTGAGGCAATTCCCGGAAAGGGCGTGAGAGCCAGCGTTGATGGACGCGAATTGTTGATGGGTGGCCCGGCCTTGCTCCAAAACCTTTGGCTTCACCGTTGCAGAATCACTTCGACGAGCCGCCCTCGAAGCAAGCAGTCGAGGACAGGCGGCGATCTATTTGATCGAAAAGGGTGCTGTTCTGGCGGTGTTCGCAGTGGCTGATGTTCTTCGCCCCGAATCGCACCAAGCGGTGCAGGCGTTGCACCAACGCGGTGTTGAAGTCCTCATGATGACGGGCGACGCTCGCGCCGTTGCAAACTCGGTCGCCTCCGAGCTTGGCATTGATCGGGTATTCTCCGAAGTGCTCCCCGGACAGAAGTCCGCCAGGATCGACGAACTGAAGCGCTCCGGCAAGCGCGTCGCGATGGTTGGCGACGGAGTGAACGATGCTCCGGCACTGGTCACGGCAGACGTTGGGATCGCAATCGGCGCCGGCACTGATGTCGCGGTCGAGGCCGGAGATATCGTGCTCGTCCGCAGCGATCCGCGGGACGTTCCGCGGATCATTGATCTATCGAAAGCAACTTATCGGAAGATGGTCCAGAACCTCGCATGGGCGACGGGATACAACGTAATCGCAATCCCGCTTGCCGCTGGCGTTCTGGCCCGGTGGGGCGTAATTCTTTCGCCAGCCTTGGGTGCAGTGCTCATGTCCGTGAGCACAGTCATTGTGGCCCTGAACGCGCAACTGTTGCGCCACGTACACGTCGGGCGTTAGATGCACTGCGCAGAACCAATGTTCGGAGGTTGCGAACCACGGCGCAGCCGTTCAAGTAAGCTCAGCCACTCTCAAGATAGCGATGGACAAATGTTACAGCCATCGCGCCTTCACCGACTGCCGAAGCACACCGCTTGATCGCAGCATGCCGGACATCGCCAGCGGCGAATAACCCCGGCATGCTCGTCTCAAGATAGTAGGGACTCCGATCAATCGGCCAGAGGGCGGCAGGCGTCCGTCCTGCAAAAGGTCGGGGCCGGTCACAAGATAGCCGCCTTCGTCGCGTATGATGCCTGCTTCCGCTGCCCAATCGGTATGCGGCACGCCGCCGATGCAGACAAAGAGCCAACTAGTGGAAACGCGTTCCTGCTGGCCGGTCTTGCGATTGGTGAGCGTTATCGAGCGCAAGATCTGATCGCCTTCGAGTGCCGTGACCTCAGTGTTTGTGAGAATTTCGACATTCTGGGCGGCGCCAATACGATCTACCAGATAACTGGAAAGAGTAACCTTCAAAGATTCACCCCGGATGACCATAGAGACTAATCTCGCGAAGCGGGAGAAATGCATGACGGCTTGGCCCGCTGAATTGCCGCCGCCGATCACAACCACATGATCGCCACGACAAAGGGATGCCTCACTGGATCCGGCACCGTAGTAAACTCCGGCCCCAAGAAAACGATCTTCATCGGGCAAACCGAGCCGTCGATACTGGACACCGGTCGCACAGATCGCCGATCGCGCAATAATCTTCGTGCCGTCGGCCAAATACCCGGTGCGCTGGCCGGCGGTAAACTCGCCGCGTACTCCCTCCCGCGCCACCAGTAGTTCGGCACCAAAGCGCAATGCTTGTTGGCGAGCCCGTTCCGCCAACTCGGCTCCGCTGATCCCTGAAGGGAACCCGAGGTAATTCTCAATCTTCGAACTACTTCCGGCTTGTCCGCCAATAGCCGAACGTTCGATTACGATTGTCTTGAGTCCTTCCGAGGCGCCGTAAACAGCCGCACTCAGTCCTGCAGGTCCCGCACCATAAATCGCCAAATCATACTCCGAACGGCAAGGGTCATGAAACCATCCGAGCTTTTCCGTGATTTGCCGAATGGTTGGGCATGAAAGTCGAGTGCCGTCCGGAAACGAGCAGATCGGGAGGCGGCTATCGTTAAGACCTTCCACACCTGCTCCCTTTCGAGCTTGTTCATCGCTGGTGAGTTCGACCCATTCGAATGGTATGTCGCTGCGTGTAAGGAAATCACGAATTCTGTATGCGGCAGCGGAGCCCGGCTTTCCGAAGAGTTGAAGGTGAGCAGTATCAGTCGGTGTTGGTGTGTTTGGCATATCAGCTCATGACCGAAAACGGAGACGCACCCAGATCGCGTTGTGATCGGAGAACGGAACGACCTCCACGCTCGCTTCGAGAGGGGTCAGGTCTCGCACAAATATCCAGTCCAGTTGGCGGCGGAGCGCCGGAAAGGTGTTGAGAGTGCCTGCAAACGGGGTTTCGAAACCATGCTCTTTCATGGCACTTCGAATCGTGGCACCGTGCGACGGACCACCAGGAACTGGCACTATGTTTCTCAGCCAGTACAACTCGTTCGTGTTGAAATCGCCCCCGATCAGTTGCGGGCCGCTGTAGCACGAAGCTTCATCAATTACGGGCCTAAGTTGACCGAGGCGCTCGTCCGCGTTGATGCGGGTGTCGAGATGCACGTTCCAGACCCGTAGTTCGCTCCAGGGCGTCTCCAATGTAGCTCTCATCGCAAACCGGTTTCGGCTGCGGAAACGAAGATCGCATGCCTTTAGGGGCCTGATCTGGATATCGGTGATTGGATAGCGGGTCGCTACGGCTAAACCCCTGGTCGCCATCTGATGATGGAGCGGGCTCAAACACCGAGAAGTACCCCAATCTGCGCGCGATTTCTTCCGCGACGCTCGAGTCCGATCCCTCATTTGCGACCTCTTGGAACAGAAAGAGATCGGTGTCGCGCAATCGCGGCATGTTGGAAATCGTCCTTTCAATTTTGTCGGTATCCCTCTCTTTTGCCAGGTTCAGTGAGGCGGCCGAAATGGATTGAGCGGGAGGCGGCTGAGCGCAGAATCTCGGGAGCACACCAGGAGGTGAGCATCTATTTTCGGCCATACGTTCGCGAAGGGTTGCGGCGCTGTCTGCTCGGTTTCATGAATCCTCCGCACCTCAATGCGACACCACTTTCTTGGAAAGACGCGTTTGTCGCTTACGTTTGCGGCGCAGCTTGTAGCCTCTGTAAAGAAGTGCAAAGGCGATCCACGTAAAAGCGAGAATAACTGGATAGGCCAGAAGGCGTGGAAAGAACCCGAAGAGGATTGCTAACGACAGGAGCAACACGCCGCCTGTTATGACAATTCGCCCTTCCAGCGGCTCCATTACACGACGGTTCGTGAACGCTGCGCCGAGTGTGTTGCCGATGCGAATCGCTCCCGCTGCGGCCCGCCCTGAACTGCCGCCGCCGCTCGTCATAATCGGTTGCGAACGTCGCGGTGCGCCAGGCGCACGCACCTTGTGTCTGTTGTCGAGTACGATTTCCGTCGCGTTCGTCAGATCTTGAAGGTACATTTCCTCCATCTCACCCGCAAACAGTTCGTTTTCGATGACCGCATCCAATTCGCAATTGCCCAGCCAACTCGCGATGTTGAGGTTTGTGGAGCCAACACGCGCCCAGTGCCGATCGGCGACGGCAGTCTTGGCATGCACCATCGTGCCGTTCCATTCAAATACGCGCACACCTGCTTCCAAAAGTGGTCGATAACCCGCCCTCGACAACGGTCTGAGTATAGGCTCGTCCGTCGCATTCGGCACTAAAAGACGGACGTCGACTCCGTCGATTGCCGCGGATCTAAGAGCTTGGACATAGGCCGTCGTACCAGCAAAGTAAGCGTCCGTCAACCACAGCTTACTGCGCGCCAACGCTGCAACAAGCTGGTCCACACGAAACAGGCTCGCCGTAGCAGGCACGGTCGCCACGACACGCATGTTTACATCGCCGGCCCGATTCAGCGAGTCTTTGGTTATGAGTTCTTCCTCGGGAAGCTCATCGCCCATTATTGCCCAGACTTGCGCGAACGCTCGCTCAATTTCTGCGACAGCATATCCTCGCACCTGAATCCCGGTATCCCGCCACGGTTGTATCCCTTTTTCTGGCACACCGACCCACATCTTGCCAACGCATAGTCCCGTAATGAAGCCGGTATGTCCATCTACGGCCAGCATCTTGCGGTGATCGCGTGAGATCCAGCCGAGTGGACTATCGAAGCGCGGCGGGTTGTAACAACGCACCTCGACGCCACCCGCGCGCAAGCGATTCCAGAAATGTCGCGACGTATTACCGAAACCGCCCATCCAATCGTAAATAAGACGGACCCGCACACCTTCTCTGGCTTTCACAATGAGAGCATCCGCGAACTCTCGCCCCGTATCGTCTTCATGAATGATGTAGCTCTCAAAGTGAATGTGGTGCTTCGCCGCGCGGATGCTATCGAGCCATGCTGGATAGTTCTCCCGTGCGTCTTTGAGCAGCCGAACGTCATTTCCTTCAATGAGCGGTGCCCCAGCTGCCCGCGAGAAAGCTTGGTCCGCAAGCGCCCGCAGGGAAGCCATTGCCGGCACCTCTTGTTGTGGGCTGTCTGTCGCTCCGGCGTTCATCGTCTCGCTTCCCCTTCGATAATGGCACCGCGAGAGGATTCTTTAGGTGCAGATCAACGTCATTGAGATGACTCGCGTTCCTCCGCCATATAGTGAGTCACCCGCGGAGGTTCCGCTCCCTTGTGTAAAGCAAGAATACGGTCCTCGACAATCTTGTCGGCGGCCGTGAAGCGCTCCAGTTGGCGCAGGTGTTCGATCCAGCTTTCGACCAGAAACTCCTCGAGTTGTCTGCCTGGGCGCGTGGCATCGGTGAACAGACCCCACTGCAATGCGCCATTACGCCGCCGGACCTGCTCCATTTTCCCCATCCCACTGACAAACTCATCCGTCTGCGCTGGGTCGATCTCATATTCGATCGTCACAAGCACCGGGGTCTCAGCAGGCGACTGATCAGGAGAGATCTCGGGCTCCGGCCAGTTCCCGGCAGGCGTCAGGTTCAAAGCGAGACCAGGCTGTAGTGCGTACCTTCGCGCGAGTGCGACCGTAAGCATAAGCCCCACACCGGCCCACACGAGCGCCCATCGCACGCCTGCGTGCTGAGCAAGAAGGCCCCACCCAAAGCTCCCCACCGCCATACCACCTTGAAAGATAAGCAAATACACGGCCAAGCATCGCGCCTGTACCCATGCGGGGACAACCATCCGCGCGGCGACGTTGAGACTCGAAATCAAAAGCATCCAGGCGAAACCTCCCGCCAGCATCGTCACGATCAATAGCCCTATTTGATGGGACAGGGGAGAAATGAGAGTCACCGCCCCGAATAGCAGGGTGCCTCCGATTACTAACCGGTCGAGCGAAGTGTGGCGCTTCACGAACGGCAGGCATCCCGCACCGATCAGCGCTCCCGCGCCGAGCGCGCCCAGCAACATGCCATATGTCGAGGGGCCTCGTCCCGCAGTCCGGACGAGTACAGGAAGCAACGCCCACAGTGCGCTACCAAACAAAATAAAGGCGCCGCTACGGACGAGCACTGCTCGGAATGCCGGTGCATACCCCAGATATCGCAATCCCGCCCGCACGGCGCCCGTGAAGCGTTCGGCCGGAAGCACCGATTTCACTGGCTGCTCCTTCCAACGATACAGAACAATCAGCACGACGAAGAACGTCAGTGAATTTATGAAAAAGTTTGCACCTGCGCCTGCCCTGGCCAGGATGATTCCACCTGCTGCGGGGCCGATAGCGCGTGCGAGGTTATATCCTGCGCTGTTCAGCGCCACTGCGGCGGGCAATTCCGCATGGCTCACCAGTTCTGTGACGACCGCCTGAAGCGCGGGGCCCTCTAGCGTCGCTCCGATTCCAACCGAGAACGTCAGGGCGAGGAGAATCGCAGGCGAGATTCCTCCCGCTAGCGTGAAATATGTGAGTGCGACCACCGAGGCTAATGCCCATATGTTGCTCAACAGCAGAACCCGACGCCGCGCGACGATATCAGCCAAAGCTCCGGCAGGGATCGCCAGAAAGAAAACGGGCAGGCTCGTGGCCGCTTGAACCAAAGCAATCAATACCGGCGATGGCGTGAGGGTGGTCATCAGCCACGCGGCGCCCATATCCTGCATCCAACCGCCGAGATTGGACGCGAGGCTAGCAATCCACAGCGCGCGGTATGCCGGATGACGCAGCGGCGCCAAGAACGATGCTGCAGCGGCGCGCTTGGTGTGGATTTGCTCGCTCAGCGCCACGCAGTTCTGGATCTCATTTCCTTAAGCCACACCGACTTTTATCGACCCAGACATTATAGGGACGTCCGTTCCATTTGGCACCGGGACACGCTTCCACCTCATCGACTGCCGCCGGTCTAAGAGATTGGAGATCGATGAGGCGCAGGCCCCGCATTCTTTACGCGCAACTCTGAACGGAAAAGGACCTGGCCGGGTATTCGATGCGATTCTATATGCATGTTGGCCGGCTGATTCCCAGTTTGCGCATCTTCGACTGCAGGGTTGAACGATTTAAGCCGAGTCGCTTTGCCGCGCCGTGTTCTCCGCTCACAACCCAATTGGTCTCCTGGAGCACCCGAAGAATGTATTCACGTTCCCTTCCTGCTAACGTCGGGTCCTCAGCCATTGATTTCAACTCGCACAGAGGTACCTCCAGAACAGGACTTTGCGAAAGTATTACGGCGCGTTCGATCACGTTCTGAAGTTCGCGGATGTTTCCCGGCCACCGGTACTGAACAAGGGCTTGTTGGGAAGACGGCGAGATGACCTCCAAGCGTTTTTTCATGCGTCGCGCAAAATTTTGCGCAAATCGCTGGGCCAGAGGGATTATGTCTTCAGGACGTTCACGCAATGGTGGAATGTTAATCGGAAAAACGTTGAGCCGATAGTATAGGTCCGCGCGGAATTTCTTCTCCGCTACGAGTTGTGAAAGATCGGCATTCGTCGCCGCCACAATGCGGACGTCTACGCGAACGGTCTTGCTGCCGCCTACGCGCTCAAACTCCTTCTCTTGCAGGACGCGCAACAATTTCGGCTGCAACTCGCGGGGGATGTCACCCACCTCATCGAGAAATATCGTCCCTTGATGCGCCAGTTCGAAACGGCCAACTCGCCGAGCTATTGCTCCTGTGAACGCCCCTTTTTCGTGACCGAAGAACTCGCTTTCCAGCAAGCCGGTAGGTATCGCGGAGCAGTTGACCTTGACGAGCGTGCGTTCGCGGCGGGCGCTGAGTTTATGAATCGCCTGGGCGACTAATTCCTTGCCGCTTCCGGTTTCTCCCTGGATCAATATCGTCGAATCTGTAGGCGCCGCCACTTCGATTTGTTTCTGGATATGAAGAAAGGCTTGGCTGTTTCCGATAAGCTCGAAATCGCAAGCTGTCTGGACCTCTTCGTCCAGGTACTGTTTCTCCGCCCGGAGCTTGTTCTTAAGCGCTTCGAGTTCGCGATGAGTAAGTGCGTTCTCTACAGCAATTGAGATTTGCGCAGCCACACCAGTAAGGGTCGCCAACTCTTCTTCTGTGAAGATTGTTTCGCGCTGGCTGACCATGCCGAGGACGCCTAACTTACGAGTGTGGGAAATGAGAGGAAGTATGCAGACGGATCCAAACGGCTTCCTCAAAACCAGGCTATGCCGCACGTCCGGCCCAGGAAATTGATCCAGATCGGCCGAGGTGAGCACGAGAGGCCGTCCTGATTCAAAAGCCAATCCGGCGGGAGTGCCTTGTATAGGGATGCACTCTCCTTCGGGAAAGAGTCCACGTTCTAGCAATCTGGATTCCACACTGCGCAATCCGGCCATTTGCGCATCGTAGAGGGCCATGCCGGAGAATTCGTGAGGTACTATGCTTCGGAGGCGTTCAGCAATCTTCTTCCACAATTCATCAAAATTGAGATCTGAGACTAGAGCATTGTTGATCTCGAGTAACAGCCGAAAGCGATCACGTTCCCGGGCCAATTCTTGTCGATTCCATTGGACTTCCCGCAAATTCGAGATATCGTCCATTGCGACGGCATACTCATTGGCGATCAGCTGAAGGCAGTTGCGTCCTGATTCACTGCAAACATGCCCGCTGCTGGACCCGAACCCGATTGTGCCCAACCGCCTGTCCGCGGAGCTGACGGGAAGGACGTATTCGCTCTGAAGCCCGAGGTTATGCATCCAGGCCACGTATTTTGGAAATCGTGCTCCGTCACGGTTAGCGGAAACGATCAAAGGCTGCTGCGCCCGCCAAACAATTCGGCTTGGCGACTCCTCTAGAGGGTCCTCAGCCTCTGGACGATGAGCTGTAGCGTCCGGCGAATCAATCAGGCGCTGAAGCACGGCTCCGCTTTCAGCGTCGTAAAGCGTA
The DNA here is from genome assembly GCA_035651215.1 of Bryobacteraceae bacterium. Taxonomy (GTDB): domain Bacteria; phylum Acidobacteriota; class Terriglobia; order Bryobacterales; family Bryobacteraceae; genus Bog-105. Next base: position 11,256 of record DASRGE010000043.1, on the reverse strand, counting down.
ACCTGAAGGGTTAGAAGTTTGATCAACTTTCGAAGCCTGCACGCGAGATCCCGCAGTAGAGTGTCGGGATCGCGATGGGCGGATATGGCCTCTATAGTTGCCACAAGTGCCCGTGAGTATGCGGGCGAAAATTCGTTGTCCGGATGCGCAACGGCCATGAGGACGGCTCCTGTTTCTAGCAACACTGAAACGCGCAGACATTAAGATATATTAATTGCTTATAGCTGTATTTCGCATTCGTCCGAACGTGTTCGGGATCTTCCGAAAAATCACCCCGAGAAAATCCCAGTCGGTTGGCGGGGCTCAACGGTCGTTCGGATCAAAGAAGTTTTCAGTCCCTCGCTTGCACTCGAAGATGGATCCGATAGGCGCCCGGGGAAATTCCCGTCAGCTTCCGAAATATCGTGGAGAAGTGTGCCTGGCTCGGGAATCCAGCCTGGTGAGCAATTTCTGCGAGCGAATGGCGGTTGCCGACCAATAGCCGCTTGGCAGCTTCAATTTTTTGCAGCATTACGTATCGGTGCGGTGATACCCCGACACTTTCCTTAAACAGAGTGGCGAAATGATGAGGGCTCAGATCAGCCACGCGAGCCAATTGGCTAAGACTCGTATCTTCGAGCAAATGCTGGTGAATATAGTCAATCACACGGTGGAGACGTGCTGCGGGCAGACCGCCCCGACACTCCAGCCCTTCGACCCCGAAAACTGCGTACTGACTTGCAATGCGAATGACCAAAGCTGTGGCGAGCGATTCGCCGAAGAGTCGCCCGCTTGGGTAACCTTGCGCCAGTTCAGTGCAGAGCGCCGAAACAATATGCTGTATTTGCGTATCCTTGAGTCCTTGCGAATTTCTGAATTCGAGATGCTCCTTGCCGGCTGCCTTAGCGATGGTAGCCGAGACGAATGCCGGATTGAGTGCCAGCACCAGTACTTCTGCCGGTTGTTTCCAGCGGACGGAGATTTCTGCTCCCGCAGACACTAGATCGAGATCCCCGGGACTGACGATCCGCTTGTGCCATCTCTCGCCAGCTAATCGGTATGCGATTTCGTCCGGAGAGTTGATACGTTCGACGATCAGGAAATCTTGAGGAGCGCTGGACGAAATCTCGCCGGGTCCTAGACGGTGGTGCTCTATTTTGAGGATGTCTGCCCAAGGGGCCGAAGCCGCCGATAAAAGAACGTGATCAAGATCGCAGAAGGGCGTTTCCTTTTGTTCCACATCTCTGATCAGGATGCGGGGCCCGCCCATACTGTCTGGATACCTCGCCGGGTAGTTTAACGGTCACAATTCTACCTCGCAGGCAACTCAGAAATTTTTAAAAATGCTTATGGTCGCAACTTGCACCAGAACCTCGCCGGGACCAGCTTTGGGCTCGGGACATCTTCCCTAAGGCAGTTCGTTCTCGCCTCCATACCCTAGAATTGCTGGTCCAGGCGAAGCGGGCTTTACCCTGACCCGAAATCCCAGCGCGTAGCAAGCCAACCTTACAGGTTTGCTGCTATCTCACGCTCAGGAGTGGACAAGGCGAGGACCGCACAACGCGCAGGACTGTGGATCGCGCTCGGCCGCTCAAGGAAGACGAATGACTTCTTCCCGTGATTATCAGACCAGCGCCCGCCCTTTTAGCGGCCTCAATGACCGCAGACGGAACATTCCCGTGTTCTAAAACGTAAGTTGCTTCCGTATCCACCTCACGTCGGATTTGAAGAAGCTGTTCCTCCAGCCATACGTTCAAGCGAATTCCAGACAGCCCTCCACCTTCCTGCATGTCATCCTCTGCGATCACGTGAACGAATGTAAGCTTCGTGTTGAGCTGTTGCGAAACAAGCTTGGCTGTTTCGACTATTCTCTGGTTTTGATCGTGTAAAGAACCGTCTGGATGGAAGTCCAATGCACACAGCGTAGAGAAATATGGCAGGTAGGGAGACAGAGAATACGAGTTCTGCACTGTCCACACGGCCGCGTCCGATAGTTCCATCACCTTAGCTGGCACCGATTCTTCAAATACTGCTGAAACAAGGCTTTGATGCTTCATCGGAAGCATGATCACGTCGCACGCCTTTTCTTCTGCGATGGATGTGATCGTCTCGGCTTCGTCGCCCACCCGCATCAGGGAAGCAACGCTGGCTGCATCGAACAGCTTGGCGACAAGCTGCCTAAATCTCTGTTCATGGACTGCAACCAAATCTGCCTGAATTTCCTGCAGTGGACGCAGACTTAAGTCACCGCCATGAATGAAGAAATGCTTTGGATCGGCAACGTGGAGAACCGTTATGCTTGCTTCAAATTGCCGGGCTCGCTGTTTCACATACTCCGCAGCTTCGGTGGACTCTGGAGAAAAATCTATCGGGAATAGAATGTTTCTAATCTTTGTCATTATTTCTCCTCTCGAACGAGTCGGTGCCCAGATTTACTCTCTTATACCTCGCTGACGGGCCTCGCAAATACAGGCGATGAACTGAAACAATCGTCCTGAAGTACGATGTACGCGAAGCGAGTTTACCGCCGGTCGGCCCCTCGTGTTGCGTACCGCTTGTTGGAAAGCGAGGAGCCCATAGCTCTAAGCTGGATTTCCCGTGATCGTGTCAATAGCGCATAAAAACATCGGCGGAACCGTGTCATAGGCGCCCAGGCTCATAGGCTGAAACAGCCGTTCCGTGGAGCTTTGACGCTCAGTGAGCGTTTCTTCGAGAGGGGTAGTCCAGGTGGAGATGCCGATTCAGGCTCCGATCAATCCGACCCGGCACGGAAGCTGTTTTCCGCGGCGGCGCGAATGGCCTCTGCCTGTGTCGGGAACGGATGAATGGCGCGAGCGAGCGGCGTCACACCGAGACCAGACGCCATCGCGACCGTCAGCTCGGAGATCATCTCACCGGCATGCGCCGCCATCAGGGATGCCCCCAGTAGTTCACGGCTGCCCTCTCGTACAACCAATTTCACAAAGCCGACGGCTTTTCCCTCCAGGACTGCCCGGTCTACACCAGCCAAATCGACCATGAACGCCTGCACCCGGATTCCCTTGGCGCGGGCCTCCTCTTCGTAGAGGCCAACATGCGCGATCTCCGGGTCGGTATAGGTACACCATGGAATGGTCAACGTGCTCGCTAGAGCCTCGGCGTCTGCCAGCGCATTCTGCACCGCGATTCGCGCGAGTTCCTTTACGACATGAGTCAGGTTATAGCGGGCAGGCAGTGCGTAAATATTCGGATTAGTAGTCTGAAGGCGATCATTAACGGTGACTCCCAAATGAGGGTCGGACCCAACGTTTGCGCGCTCCAGACCATAGCCTTCGACTGCAGGCGCCCGTCCGGCGGTGACGAGCACTTCGTCCACGGCCACATTCTCCCGGCCTGTGCTAGTGTGGAGTATTTTCGTCCCGTCCTGCGAATCGATACTCTGAACGCGGCATTCAGTTAGAACGTTAATGCCTTCGTTTCGCAAAACGTCCACGAGCCGAGTGGCGGCTTCAGAATCTTCGCGCGGCAGGATTCGTGGGCCGTCCGTAATAAGCGTGACGCGGGACCCGAAACGGGCGAATGCCTGAGCTAGCTCACATCCCTGTGGTCCGGCACCGATCACGGCCAGCCGCCCCGGCAGCGTCGTCAAATTGAAAACGGTCTGGTTAGTAAGAAAACCCGCCTGCTGCAGACCAGGGATATCCGGATACGCCGGTTGAGTACCTGCGGCAATAACCGCTTTGTGAAACCGGAGGACTTGCCCCTGAACTTCGAGTTCGTCCGGTCCCTTGAAGCGGCCCGCACCAAGGAACACGTCGGCTCCGAGCTGGCGAAAATGGTCCGCAGAATCATGGGGCGAGATGAGCGTTCGCAGCCGGCGAACCCGCTCCATCACTGCAGCGAATTTCGTCCTCCATTCTCCGATAATCTCAATGCCATAGTTATTGCAATCCCGGAGCGCTGCGGCTACTCGCGAGGATGCCAGGAGAGCCTTGGACGGAATGCAGCCCACGTTGAGGCACTCGCCACCAAAGTGCTCCTGTTCGACAACGGCCACCCTGGCCTTCCGTTCGGTTGCTACTTTGATAGCGGTCATGCCTGCGGGACCGCCCCCGATGATAACCAAATCGTAGAGACCAGCGGGTGAGGGATTCTTCCAGTCGGGCGGAAAAACGTCGCGGATGAGTTTTTGGTCGAACGTGTCGTCCGACAAAAAGAAAGTTGCCACAGCGAATGTCCCATACCTTCCCAGCACTGGCCCCGGAGATCATTGATCATCAGCTGTTTGGCGCTGTCGCTCTTCATGCTTATAACTGAACGTTCAATTCGCTCTCGCCAATTGATTGCGCCAGCACTGTCCGGATGCATGCGCAATCCACTGTCCATACTCGGTCGCCACCGATAAGAGCGGAGATGCCGTCACGACAGAGCTCTCATCAACAACGTAGGAGACCCGGTGTTTCGATGCGAGAGCTGCGTCGGCTTGGCTGATCCGAATCGAATGATTCATTTCCGTTGCTGTAATGTCAGCACCGCTGCTGAAATATCGTCACTATCTCACGCTCCCCCCGTGATCCTTTGTGCGTGATTGTGATTACGAGTTTTTGAAAAGTGTAAAACGGACCAGAATTGCTCTAGGCGCTCCGTGCGCGCCTATAGCTTATGCTTTTGATGTTCTGCGAGAGCCCGATCCAGCTTGTCCAGTTGATATTTATTATCGGCTACCAATCCTTTGAACAACTGCGCTGCATTGAGGTCTCCATCCTGCTCGGCTTCTGCCGCAAATTGCGTATAGCGCTCGATGTGATACCGCTTGTCTCGTATCACGTCTCGAAGGTTCGCAATATCGTCCGAAATCAGTCCAGCTAGCTGCACTTCTTTGGCAAAGTGACCGATTCTGCTTTCATCGGCCACTTCAGTCAGCAGATCAGCGAGGCCCTTATTTTCGTTTGTACGAGCAAACGCGGCAAAGCGCTTGTACTTTGCAGCAGCAAAGGCTTCGCCGTGCATTGCAACGTCGAGATTCCGCTGGGTTCTTAGCGTCATGCCCATAACTCCATTCCAGTCGGCCAAGTTTCAAGATTATTTTCTATCATCTGTTTTCAAACGAGCTCCGGCGTTGCTTGTTCATTGCCGGCTGACACCTGCCAAGTCGATCAGGCATCCGAAGGAATCTCCACGTGTCAATCTATCTCGCCGAACAGCGTAGTACAGCCGAAGCGGTCCACTCTTTGTTTTGCATGATCGAGTTCTCCATAATAGGTGGTACCGCGATCTGCAGACCAGTGCCCCTTCTCAGCAATGGCGATTCTCACATCCGAATCGCCGGAATGATGTGAAAGTGCCCTCACGACATCTTGGTGTAAACGGCGATGTGACGAGGGGCATCAATGTCTGAAGGATTACGAGAGGATTTTGTTGCGATCATCAACGATAGGTTCCAAAAAACCTGGTCTTGTGAATATTGAATTCGCAAGCTCCGGTCAAGCGACCCGCACACTGAGCATCGATATCGATCCGCCATCAACACCTTCAACCGGAAAGCTGATTGATTCGCGCTGTTGTCTGGTGGCAAGCACGTACAACAGCGGCAAATAGTGATCAGGCGTCGGAATAGAGAGAATTGCCTCGGGTCCCAGCCTCTCGTAGGTGATCAGAGGTTTGTATTCTCCAGCCAACATCATTTCCTTCGCTTCACTCTCAAAGCGAACAGCCCATTCATACGGATCACGTGTATGACGGCCCCATGCGTACGCATGAAGGTTGTGCACAAGATTTCCGCTGCCTACAATTAGAATGCCTTCATCCCGCAATGGCGCTAACTTCCTGCCGATTTCGAAGTGGAACTCAGCGGGTTGGGTTTCATCGATGCTCAACTGCACCACCGGGACATCGGCAGCCGGGTACACGTGACGCAATACTGACCACGTGCCGTGGTCAAGTCCCCAGGAATTATCGAGGGCAACAGCTACAGGCGCAAGCATTTGCTGCACGCGGCGGGCGAGATCCGGATCACCGGGCGCGGGATATTGGACCCGATACAGCTCTCCCGGGAAGCCGCCGAAATCGTGGATAGTTCTTGGGGCGGTACTGACCGTGACGCCTGTTTCTGGTACGAACCAGTGGGCAGAAATTGAGAGAATCGCTCTCGGCTTTGTCGTCTGCTGCCCGACGCGCTGCCACCCTTGCGTATAGCTGTTGTCCAAAAGCGCGTTCATAGGATTGCCGTGTCCGAAGAAGATCGCAGGCATTACTCCCGGCATTCCGCGTCACCTCTCTACTAATTAGACAACCAATGCGATCTTTCCGTCGATCCCGCCTTGCTCTGACAGCTTCTGCGCTTCGCGCGCTTCGCTCAGCTTGAATTTTCTAGCGATCGGAATCGTCAGCGCGCCCGTCCGAACTGCCTCCGCCAAGTTCTCAAGCCGTGCCGCGTCAGACTGCGCCATGAAGGCTGCCACTTGAATGTCTTTTCGTTCCGCCCCCTTCGGCTTCCCCAACACTGAGCCAAGTACTCCGCCGCGCTTGAGCTTGCGCAGCAATTTGTCGATGACGTCGTGATCAACGGTATCGGCGATCGCATCCAGCTCCGGCAGGCCGTCAATTTCCTCATCGCTATCAATCGCGACCACCTGGTCCGCCCGTAGCGCCCTCGCATCCCGTTTCTGTCGCGCGCGAACGCCCGCTATGACACGCGCGCCCTTTTGCTTTGCTTCATAAACAGCCGTGCGCCCAACGCTCCCTAACGCTCCGGTTATCAGAATCGTATCTCCGGATTTCGGCTGTGCGTGGTCGGCGAGTTGCGCCCCGGTTGTGGTCACCAGCGGCAGCACTCCCGCTTGTTCCATATCTAGGCCATCGGGAATCGGCGCCAGCGCCTCAGCCGAGGCAGTCAGGAACTCGGCATAGCTGCGGTTCACTAATCCCATGACCTTTTGCCCAGGCTTCCATTTCGAAACATTGGCACCGGTTTCCACAACTTCACCGGCGACATCGCGCCCAAGAATCACTGGAAACTGGAGGGGCATGACGTTTTTCAGATCGCCTCTGCGGATCTTCCAATCGATCGGATTCACACTTGTAACAGCGACTTTCACCAACACTTCACCGGATCGCGGTTTAGGCGTCGGCACGTCTTCGTAGCGCAGTTGATCGACATCTCCATATCCGTGTAATTGCACAGCTTTCATACCTGAAACTCCTTGACCCGCCATCTCTGGTGGGCTTCAAACATATCAGAACTCAGACGGCGCAAACGGGCGAATGCCACCGCGCTTAAACGCCATTAGTGTATAGACCGATAACGAACGCATTCGGAATCTTTCAATCTTTTCGTGCCGCCGGGATCGATGATGTCAAGATTCGCATACCCGACAGCGATGGCGCGATCTGCAACCTGAATCGCGTTCGTTAATGCTTTCGTACTTGACCTTGCTGGTAAAAATCGCGCAACACGCCGGATATTCTGCAAGCTTTTTATTTCTAGCGGGCATTGCCGCGATCGCCTGGATTCTGATGCTGTTTTCCGAGAGCAGATCGGAAGCTACGGTATAGATCGCAAGCCTAAAAATACTTACGGCAATTCCTAGCGTCCCTCTCTTGCCGTTGGACTGTTGCCGTTGGACTGTTGCGTAATCGGCACTAGTGAATTACGATCGTTTCTTCTGGATACGCGCCCAGGCGAGACGATCGACAGGAAGCGGGTTAACACGCCCAGTCTCCTGACTGATGAACCCGCCGTGGTACTGAATTTCGCCATGCCGGAACAGCCGTGCCAGCATCGCAAGAGCGTGCTGGGCGAGCATCGAGTTGATATAGGGCTCTTGTCGTATGAGCGATTCCGCCACGCTGCAGGCCGGCAGCGTATCGCGCGCATCCAGCCTGGCATCGACGATTTGCGGGTACAGTTCATCGACACAGCGGAGCCGCATCGCGGTCCCCTTGCGATTCGACCGCAGCGGTTCGCCGAGCACGAATTGGCCGGAACTGGCGTTGTTGCCCAAATCTAGCCAATAGGGGAAACGTCTTGTCCTCAGTCTGACGATGCGCGCCAGTGTCTTCCGAGTTGCCCGAGTGTCCACACAACTGATCACAAAGTCGGCGTCGGGCACATCCCGTCCACACCGAACATGACATGGAATCCCCACCCAATCCAGTCCCCAGAACACGTTAAGCCGCTGCATCAAGACGTGAGCTTTGTACAGCCCGATCTCGCTCGACGTGAACGGCTGACGCACGCAATTGGTTTCGCTCACCCGGTCTCCGTCGATCGCGCAAACCTGGAGGCCTTTGGGATGCCCAGCCGCGAGCAGCGCGTGATGAAGATACGGCAGGCCAGAAAGCACGGCGGAGCCGGTGCCGCCGCACCCTACCACAACAATCGAAACGCGTTCAGTAAGCATGCGGCGTTTCAGCCGGTGTACGGATTGTGTTGGCATAGCGTCTCGCGCAAAGTTTTCCTCGCAACCAAATATTCAACAGGAAATCGCTTTCGCCCCGCCAAATCGCGCCACATACCCAGAAAACCTTCCGGATGCCGGCACAAAGAGCGCTGCAGATTGGTATGCGTAAACCGGCTGTTGAAATACGCATCTGACCACTGACTCAGGCGTTCTAAATCCACGCTGCGCGGAGTTTCCATCGAGCCGTGGCAAACTTCGCCGCTCTCGTAGGTATTCCAATACGGTGCCTGAAAGAGCTGCGTGTTGGGTGTTGGGCGCGTCTTGCCGGCTAGCGCCCAAACCGACAGATGCGCCTCGCGCACAGCGAACAACAGTGCAGGGTGTGGATACAATTTCCCGTCCAGCGTTTTGCCATCCGACTCCGGGCTAAAAAACATCGCCCGGATACAAGCCGGCTCCCACCAGGCGGCCAGACGCTGCGACCAGATCAAAACGTTTTCCGGCAACCATGCAGCGGGAAGCTCGCTTTGCAAGCTGCGGCTGAGTGTTTCGAGAAACGACTTGGTGACGGGCTGTCCCTCACCCAAAATCGGTGGCCCGCCGGCGGGATTCGGTTCGGGCGTATGCACGGTAGCCAGCCGGATCTTCTGATTCCCGTAAAGGGCATCCTTACTCCCATAGAGCAGGATTGCCGAGACCAGATGCAGCGGCGCATCCGTGCCGTAGTCTGCAGAGAGACGCATCGGAAACCTTCTTTCTATTAGTGGAGCGGTTCGTATCCGGGTACCAGCAGGAGCACACGAGCGGCGGCTGCCAGCGTGTCTAGGGCAATATCCGCGCAAGCAAACGCATCGCGGATCGAGTCCACCTGTGTGCCGTCCATTTTGATGGTTGGCCAGGGCTCGAGAGCGACTTGTCCGGCCGTCTCGATTTCCTCGTTGAGGAATTCCGTGACGAGGTCATGGTTGCCGAAAGCCAGAGCGAGCATGGGAACATCTGGATCCGACTCAACGTACAATTCCGCGCGATCCTCGTCCGATAACGTCACCAATGGAGGATGCGGGCACCGGCTGATCTCGGCAAGCGATTCCACGGCATGGATGAGCTGTTTCGCGCGTTTTCGTCGTGCCAAAGAAATAGCCGGTTGTGGCAGGTCGGGCATGGTGGACTGCACGCAGGGCGGAAAGGCAGGTTCTCCGGGCAAAACAGTTGGTTCATACGCCACGCCGTCCCGTTCGCATTCCGTCTTCCTGTACTCCTCCTCTTCGGCACGCATTTCGACCCAATCGTCCCAGCGCATGCGCGCGTCCTCGAGATCGTACACGCGGAACCAGCGCAACATCGCTTCGCGCAGCGAGTGATAGAAGAAAGAGGGCAAAAGCTCGTGCTCTCTGGCCAGCAGATCGAGAGCCGACATGAGATTGACCCAGGCCACCGTGTCGATCACCTGAAACGAGAGCAGGACCCGCTCGGGTCGTGGTTCATCGTTGTGACTGTCGTATCGATCGACCGTGGGGCTCAGGCTCAGATACAAACTGAATGCCCGGTCAACGATCTCGGCCCGGTCGCCGACAAACTGTTTGAGAGCGCGTTCGAGAAAGGTACCGACATTCCTTGTGGCAAACCAGTCTGACGGCTGAGCAACGCCGGCGCGCAGCAGATTCTGGGCGAACTGCGCTGCGTAAAACGACGCTGCGCGCGCGGAGAACTCACAGTGCTCGGGGCGGAGCAGTGGAATCGTGAAGCCGGGTCCCGGCGCAATCAGCCCGGGTGTACCAGGCCGGCGGGCACGGGCAGCGAGACGGCGCGCTGTTGCCGTTGGTAGAAGCCCGCATGGCTTTGGATCGCTTTGCCGAGAAGTTCCGAGAGCTGACGCGAGTCTTTGCATTTAAATTTCTCCAGCAAACGGTCCCGGTGAGGATCGCGCGCGAACTCATCGAGTTCGCGCAACGCCTGCTTCAGCAACTCCGTGTCGCTGCTCATCGTTTTGTGCCAATCGCGCGGACCAGTTTATAGACGAGCTTGTCGCTGCTTGCATCCGGTCCTTCAATGACGGCAGTGGTGATCTCGGGGTATTGAGCGGCGTACGCGTCACGCACCTGCTCGGGCGTGAGTGCTGGATCCGGATCGGCCAACTGCAGCCCCATGTAACTGAAGGAGCGTGGCAAAACGCGCGTCTGAATAGGCATAACAAAATCTCTCTTTTTACTTGTAGGTTTTCAGAATTGTTGTCATTTGTGTCAGAAGCTGACATAAAATGTCACAGATAGTGACATAGAGTGGTGGCACTACGGTGCGCGGCGCAGCCTGCGGCGCCAGCTTAGAATCTTCGCTTCGCCACAGCAATCTTCCTCGATGTTGCCGGATTTATTGACGTGCCCCAGAGGAGCTGGTACAGAGTGTCAGAAACTGTTGATACAAACCGCCGACGGCAATCGTCCGATACTCCTCAATTGCCAGCATCTCTAGGAGACGCCGCTTTATTCGCAATATCATTTTGAAATCGAACCAAGCGATTTCTGGCCCGAGTGGTTTCCAGAAGGGTAGCGCGTTTCTCGGTATTAATCCGTAGCAATGCTTGGAAGTAGCCTCAAATTAGTCGTTTGCGGTTTAATGTATGCCCGAGAGACCATTGAAGGTAAACCCATTGTGACTGGCACATGGCCGAAGAAGTGTAAGCATCACGTGAACACCACTGGCGCGAGTATTGGCGATGGCCACATAGTGGGGGCATGGGAAAGCAACAAGCTGAACGGCACAAGTATTGGCAGGGCGTAATTGCCGAGCAGGAGGCGAGTGGAAAATCGATTCGCGACTTCTGCCGGGAACGGAACTTAGGAGAACATTCTTTTTATTGGTGGCGGCGGGCTGTGCGCGAGGAGGAGCCGGTTGCGTT
>DASRGE010000042.1:0-13680 GCA_035651215.1 Bryobacteraceae bacterium | reverse complement strand
CGGCACCCCCACCTGCCGCGCCAGCAGAATGTGCTCGCGCGTCTGCGGCATCGGCCCGTCGGTCGCCGCCACCACCAGAATCGCCCCGTCCATCTGGGCCGCCCCGGTGATCATGTTCTTGATGTAGTCGGCGTGCCCCGGGCAGTCCACGTGCGCATAGTGCCGGTTGGCCGTCTCGTATTCCACGTGCGCCACCGCGATCGTAATACCGCGCGCTTTCTCTTCCGGCGCGTTGTCGATCGAATCGAAGCTCCGGAATTTCACCTTCGGATTGTGCTTCGCCAGCGTTTTCGTGATCGCCGCCGTCAAAGTCGTCTTTCCGTGATCGATATGCCCGATCGTCCCTATATTGACGTGCGGCTTGCTGCGGTCAAATTTCTCTTTCGCCATTGTTGCGTCTCCCTCTGGTTATTTCGTTGCGATCCCGCCCTTGTTGCGGTTGATAATTTCCTCGGCTAAGTTTTTCGGAACCTCTTCGTACTGGCCGAAGTGCATCGTAAAACTGCCGCGGCCTTGCGTGCGCGAACGGAGCTCGGTTGCGTAGCCGAACATTTCCGAAAGCGGCACCATCGCCTTGATGATGTGCGTGCCGCCTGCGATTTCTGTGCCTTCCAAACGTCCGCGGCGTGAGATCAGGTCGCCGTTCACGGGTCCCATGTACTCTTCGGGCACTGTGACCTCGACGCGCATGACCGGTTCCAGCAGGACCGGCTTTGCTCTCTCGACGGCCTTTTTCACTGCGATAGAGCCTGCGATCTTAAACGCCATTTCCGAAGAGTCCACTTCGTGATAGCTGCCGTCCCACAGTGTGACGTGGACGTCCTCCATCGGGAATCCGGCCAGAATGCCGCCTTCGAGCGCTTCAGCGATGCCCTTTTCGACCGCCGGAATGTATTCCTTCGGAATGGCGCCGCCGACAATCGCATTCTCGAATTCGAAACCTTTGCCCGGAGCCGGCGCGATGCGGAGCTTGACGTGCCCGTACTGGCCACGGCCGCCGGTCTGTTTTGCGTACTTTTCTTCGCCTTCGGCCTTGGCGCGAATCGTCTCGCGATAGGCAACCTGCGGCTTGCCGACATTCGCCTCGACATTGAACTCGCGCTTCATGCGGTCCACGATGATTTCGAGATGCAGTTCGCCCATGCCGGCGAGAATCGTCTGACCGGTTTCAGGATCGGTGTTGACGCGCAATGTCGGATCTTCCGACACGAGCTTTTGGATGGCCATGCCCAGCTTCTCCTGGTCGGCCTTGGTCTTCGGCTCGATGGCAAGCTGAATCACAGGTGCCGGGAAGTCGATCGATTCGAGCAGAATCGGCGCCTTCTCGTCGCAAATGGTGTCACCGGTTATGACATTCTTCAGACCGACTGCCGCGCAAATGTCACCCGCCAGTACTTCCTGGATCTCTTCGCGTTTATTGGCGTGCATCTTCACGAGACGGCCCACGCGCTCTTTACGGGCTTTGCTGACGTTGTAAATCGATTCGCCCGCGTTGAGCTTGCCCGAATAGACTCGGATAAAACAAAGCTGACCGACAAACGGGTCGGTCATGATCTTGAACACGAGCGCCGAGAATGGCTCGGAATCGCTCGCCTTCCGCTCCAGAATCTCTTCCGGATTGTCGACGGCGGTCCCCTTCACCGGCGGAATGTCTAACGGGGACGGCAAATAGTCGGCCACCGCGTCCAGCAAATTCTGCACGCCTTTGTTCTTAAAGGAAGAGCCGCAGATTACCGGGAAAATCTTCTGCGCGATCGTCGCTTTGCGGATCCCGGCAACCAACTCCTGCTCGGTAACGGGCTGGCCTTCCACGAACTTCTCAAACAGAGCGTCGTCCGATTCCGCCACCGCTTCGACCAGCTTTTCACGATATTCTTTGGCCTTTTCGACCAGGTCGGCAGGGATCTCAACGTCGTCGTACTTGGCGCCCAGCGTTTCATCGCGCCAGATGCGCGCCTTCATCTTGACGAGATCGACAACGCCCTTGAACTGATCCTCGGCCCCAACCGGTAACTGGATCGGAACCGGCCGCGCGTTCAAACGATCGACAATGGTATCTACGGCGTGATAGAAATCCGCGCCGACGCGATCCATCTTATTGATGAAGCAGATGCGCGGAACAGCGTACTTGTCGGCCTGGCGCCAGACGGTTTCCGATTGCGGCTGAACACCCGCGACCGCATCGAACACGGCGCACGCGCCGTCGAGAACACGCAGGCTGCGCTCCACTTCAGCGGTGAAGTCTACGTGGCCGGGGGTGTCGATGATGTTGATGGTAATGTCGCGCCACTGGCATGTGGTCGCGGCGGAGGTAATCGTGATGCCACGCTCCTGCTCCTGCGCCATCCAATCCATGGTGGCGGTTCCTTCGTGCACTTCACCGATTTTGTGCGTGCGGCCGGTGTAGTACAGAATGCGCTCGGTTGTGGTGGTCTTACCGGCATCGATGTGCGCCATGATGCCGATATTGCGCATTTTTTCTAACGGTACAGTGCGGGCCATAATCTATTCCAAAACTTCAGTTGCAAACAATTACCAGCGATAGTGCGCGAAAGCTTTATTGGCTTCGGCCATGCGGTGCACATCGTCCTTCTTCTTCACAGCGCCGCCCCGCATATTGGCGGCATCGTTTAATTCATTGGCCAGCTTCTCGGCCATTCCTTTGTCCGGACGGCCGCGGGCATTTGTAATAATCCAGCGGAGCGCGAGACTCACCCGGCGGTTCTGCGGAACCTCTACCGGGACCTGGTAGTTGGCGCCACCCACGCGGCGGGTCTTCACTTCGAGCAGCGGCTTGACATTCTCCACGGCTTTTTTGAACGCCTTCAAAGGGTCGTCGCCCGAGCGCTCGCGCAGCAGATCCATAGCTTGGTAGAAGATCCGCTGCGAGGTGTTTTTCTTGCCATCCCACATCATCGAGTTGACAAACTTTTCGACGAGCGTGGAATTGTACAGCGGATCGGGAACAACTTCTCTTGGTTCCGGGCGTCGGCGGCGTGGCATTTCGGTCGTTCCTCCTCTTTACTTCTTTCCACCCTTGGCCGGCGCAGCCGCTCCGCCTTTGGGACGCTTAGCGCCGTACTTCGAGCGGCCCTGCTTGCGGTTCGCAACTCCAGCCGTATCGAGCGTTCCGCGCACAATGTGGTAGCGGACGCCCGGCAAATCCTTCACACGGCCGCCGCGGATCAACACAATCGAGTGCTCCTGAAGGTTGTGGCCCACGCCCGGAATATAGGTCGTGACCTCGATGCCATTGGTCAGGCGCACACGGGCCACTTTCCGCAAAGCCGAATTCGGCTTCTTCGGCGTGGTGGTGTACACGCGGGTGCAAACCCCGCGGCGCTGCGGGCAAGCCTGCAAGGCAGGGCTCGCGGTCTTGTAGCGGGTCGGCCTTCGCCCCTTACGCACAAGCTGATTAAACGTCGGCATGCTTTCCTTCATCGCGCACAACGGGCGCATGCCCGCGCACGCTCAAAACTGTCCTCTCTCGAAAACGAAACCTAATCTTGATACTGCCCGTTTAGGGCTTTCCAGCAGGCTCGAACACTGTCGGCTGCTTTGAATTACTGCCAGAAGGCTGATATAGCGTCTTCACCAGCCTCAAACGCGAGGGTAACTGCTTCGGGTAATGGTCCATACCGGAAACAACGTCACTTTCCAGGAAACCTGGGAGCTTATTGCCCCGGCAGCGGGACCCGACTTCCGGCCGGATGCCTATTTCAGGCACGGTAGCACGGAGGCCGAAGAATCAACTCGCCAAAATACTTTATCAGTGTACAACAGGGAGAGTTCAAAAGGTCAAATGTTCCGTGCAGAATGCAGGCGCATGTGGCTGAAAACCAACCACTCCTTGCTGGTCGTGGCTTAGAACGTGCTTCGGCGTTTGAACCTTCGACTGAGCCGCGACCGCGAGGGAGCGGTTTTCACTGCCTCGCCAAATCCGCAGCGAAGGCGTATACGGCGGCGAAGTCCTCTCGCTCAAGCCCGGGATGCTCAGCCGGAATCTGTTCCTCACTCATACCGCGAGCCAATGCGCGCGTGCACTTCGGTCATAAGCTATACTGATTACCGCGCACGGAAGCCGGCCACCACGCCCTACTCCGCCATCTCTCTCCGCAACCACGCCTGCGCCAACCGCAATTCCCGGCGTACCAGATGCACAGACAAAGAAAGCGCCTCGGCCGATTCTTCCGCCGTCATGCCCCCGAAGAAGCGCATCTCAATGAGCTGTACTTTCAAGGCATTCGTGCGCCCCAAACGTTCCAGCGCCTCGTCCAGAACCAGCAACGCGCGATCTGGCTGGTAGCCGATTTCGGGAAGCTGCGCCAGTGCAATTTCCGCCGCCGCGCCTCGTTTTTCCGCCGCTCTCGCGCGCGCCGCGTCCACCAAAATCTGGCGCATCAGCCGCGAGGCAATTCCATAAAAGTGCGCCCGGTTCTCATATAAAGGATGCCGGCTGCCGACCAGCCGCAAAAAAGCCTCGTGAACCAGCGCGGTGGTCTGCAGTGGACGGGCCGCCCGCTCCCGCCGCAAATGCGCCGCCGCAAGCTTTTTCAGCTCGTCATAGACGAGCGGAATAATCGCGTCCAGCGCCTGCCGTTCACCCGTGTGGACGCGTTGCAGCATCTCCGTCAGTTCCATAACTGTTCCGCCCGCAAAGCTTTCATCGCATCCGTATCTATTAAGGCACGTTCGTTGCCAACTGACGCGCCGCGCGCGTTTCCGGGTGGTCGCGGCCGAGCGCGCCCTGCAGATGTTCCGCGGCTGACTCGAATGCCGCGCGCGCCTCTTTATTCTTTTGTTGGGCCAGGAGAGCACGCCCGAGCGCAAAATAAGCGCGCCCCGCGGTGGTCGAAAACGTTCCAGGTTCGGCAGTCGCGCGTACAACGCTGACGGCCCGGCTTGCGTCCGCCGCTGCCTCCGGCGCGCGGCCCAGCCGCAACTCCACCTCGGATCGCCTGGTCAACACAAGCGGGAGCCGGTCACTGCCTTGCCGGCCGGCTTTCGCCAGCGTTTCCACAAGGTCCACCGCTTGATTGGAAAAGCTCAACGCCAGCGGCAAATTGCCCGCTACTTCCGCATTCAGCGCGCGCTCGGAAGCGAAAGTAGCAAAACCGATATGTCCGGCAGGCAGAGTCCGGCGCAGCCGCGGTTCCACCTCGGCGAGCATCTGCGCCGAGCGTTCGAGATCGTGCTGATCCCGGTAAATAGCGGCTCGCAGCAATAAGGATTGATCGAGAGCCGTCTCATCCACGGTCTGCTGCGCTTTCCCATAGCCCTGGTCGGCGTAGCGCCTCGCTTCGTCCAGCCGCCCCAGTTCGCGCAACACCCGGGCATAGTTCACCAGCGGCATAGGCTGAACGGTTTCGTCCGTGTTATCCGTCCGGCTAATCTCGATAACCCGCCGGAATACCTTCTCGGCTTCGAGCGGCCGCCCAGCCAGAATCAGCACAACGCCCCAATTGTTGAAAACCGTTCCGGCGCGCTGAGTGCGGTCCCTGCCCAGCGCAGTTAACAACCCGGCCGCCCGCCCAAACGCGGCGCTCGCTTCCTGATGACGCCCGGCATTACTATACGCCCCGGCGAGCGTGATCAGGGCGTTTACTTCGGTAAGCTCGGAACGCACCGGCAATTGCTTCAACAGGTTTTGCGCGGCGAGCGCCCGCTTCACCGCCTCAGCCGCTGCACCGCGATTCTCTGCAACTTCGCTGCCGCGCTCCTGGCAGAAGATTCGGTCGAGCACATACAGAGGCTGGTTCGGAAGCGAGTCGAGCCCTTCCCGATAGAGCCGCTCGGCACGCGTAGACTCTCCGAATCGAGATAACGTCTGCGCGAGTGCACAGGAAGCGTTCGCGCGAATCGCGGCGTCCGGCACGGTGCGCGAGAGCCGGTAGGCCTGTTCCAATAACTGCCGCGCTTTCCCGTATTCATCGTTCACTGTATATTGCCGCCCGATCTCTACCAGCAAGTCGGCACGCCTCGTTTGATCGGCTGTTTGCCGTTCCACAATGCGCTCGGCGCGTTGGAGTAGGCCGTCTACCGTGAAGGGCTTGCCGGAGGGCGCGGCATCGGAGAGAACAAAGGAATTCAGATCATTAACCGCTTCCGCGCGCGATAATAGCTGTACCGCAAAGTCGCGCTGCACACGCGCTCTGCGGGCTTGCATCAGCGTCCCTGTGACACCGGCAATTAAGGCAAGCAGTGCCGCCGCCCCAAGCACAACCACCGTGCGGTTGCGTCGGACAAATTTTGCTGTGCGATAAGCAAGGGTATCGGGCCGCGCGGAGATCGGCTCATTCCGGAGATAGCGGCGGACATCGTCCGAAAGAGCCGCAACGGAGGCGTAACGCTCGCGTGGATCTTTCTTTAATGCCTTCGCGACAACCGTGTCGAGATCGCCGCGAAACTGACGCCCGAACGCTGGACTCGTCCTGGCCGTGATGTCCGACGGCCGCGGAGCCTCCGTGTCGGTGATGGCTTTAAGCAGATCCGCATGGGAGCGATGGGCGGACCCCAAGGGATGTTGCCCGGTGAGCAACAGGAACAGGAGCACGCCGAGCGCATACACGTCGATTGCCGTGGTGATCGGCCCGCCGGATACCTGTTCAGGAGCTGCG
Organism: Bryobacteraceae bacterium; assembly: GCA_035651215.1. Lineage (GTDB taxonomy): Bacteria > Acidobacteriota > Terriglobia > Bryobacterales > Bryobacteraceae > Bog-105. Next base: position 7,063 of record DASRGE010000042.1, on the reverse strand, counting down.
TACTCTGGCGTCAGCATCTCGCCCCATTGGCGGGTCAGCATGGTCGCCGCAGCGGAGGGCTCTTCCGGCTCCAGGAGCTTGGCGATGCCGAAATCCAGCAGCTTCGGCTGCCCCGCCGAATCCACCAGGATGTTCGACGGCTTAATGTCGCGGTGGATGATCAGATTCTGGTGCGCGTACGACACCGCTTCGCAGACCTGGATGAACAGCTCCAGTGTCGTTCGCAGATCCAATTTCGCTGCATAGATATCGATGGGAGCTCCGTCGATGTAATCCATCGCCAGATACGGCCGCCCATCGCTGGTATGGCCGGCATCTAGCAAGCGCGCAATGCCGGGATGACTAAGCGTCGCGAGAATCTGCCGCTCTCGATGGAAGCGATCGAGGAATGCAGGCTCATCGCCGCCATAGCGAAGAAATTTAATTGCGACGCGCTGCTCGACTTCGCCATCGACGCGCTCTGCGAGATAAACCGCTCCCATACCGCCGCGGCCAAGCATGCGTACCAGCGCGTACGGTCCACAACGTTGCTCTGTTTCCGCCTGGTCCGGATCGAGCAGGCGCGCCGCTGAGTTGCCGACAATCCGGCTGAAATCGTCTTCCGGCGATGTATCGTGATCGAGAAGACTCTCTACTTCGCACCGGATCTCCGCAAGTACACCGTGTTCTTCGAAATAGCGGTCCCGCGCGACTGGCGCGAGATCAGCGACTTCGTGGAACAAGCGCTCTATTTCGGGCCCGATGTCCATCCAGGGTAAGGTTTGTAGTTGCTCCTAGTATAGGTCTTGTCGTGGCGCGGACTCTCAGTCTGCCGCGTCCCGAATCATCGGGACGCATGGTTGATGACATGCGGCTCCGCTGCCCTGTGGGGCGGACCCCTGGTCTGCGCCGGGCGCCTCGCCCGGCTGAACGGGGTAGCGATTTATTCTGCAAGCCAAGCCGCTGCTTCCTCCCACGGCAGGTATTCCTCTTGCCGTTGTGGTTTAGCCTGATAACCGCGCCGGTCGCGCTCCTCAAGATCACGGATGCGCAAACGCTTTACGTGCTCTTCCAGAGCCTGACGAATCAGAGCGGATCGATCATCTTTTCTCGCTTAGCCGCGTTGTCGACGGCTTTCAGAAGCTTCGCGTCAAGCACCACTTGTATGATTTCCACTCTGGACTCTCTTCCAGTATGGCCACACATCCAGGGTTCCGCCCATTGACGCCAACACTCGTTAGTACTACAATGCGATAGTAATCATGCTCGGCGAGTTCGAATACCTGCTCCTCACAGCCGCCGCTCGGCTGGGCGAAGATGCCTACGGCGCGGCGATCCGTCAGGAAATCGCCGACGTAACAAACCGGCAATGCTCCATCGGCGCCCTCTACACCACGCTGGATCGTTTGGAGCAAAAGGGTCTGGTCAAGACCTGGATGGGGCCCGCTACACCGGAACGGGGCGGACGGCCCAAGCGCATGGTTCGCGTGACGGTCAAAGGGGCGGAGGCCGCGGCAGCTTTCTACGAGGCCGTAACGCAATTGAGCCGGGGCGTCTCCTGGCAGGCATCGGCACAGTCATGACGCGAATCTGCTGGCGATTAGCGGAGTTCGCATTTCAGGCCTTGCAGCCCGACGAACGGGATGCCGTGCTCGGAGACTTCGCCGAGTCCGGCGAGACCGGGGGCCAAGCCTTACTGGGCGTGTTGGGCTTAGTCGCGCGCTCACCCACCGCTTCCATAAAGAGAGCACTACATGAAAGTCTCAGCCCTACTCCTTATCTCCGCTACACTCGCCTTCGCAGCCGGTGCATCCGGGACCCATGCCTCCTTTGCGACCCGCAAATGAGCGCCAACCCGCGCCGCAGTTCGCACTACAAGACAGCTTCGGAAGAACAATTCATCCAAACGAATATCGCGGCAGAGTGGTCCTACTGGATTTCTGGGCGACCTGGTGTACCGGATGCAAAGAGGAGATCCCCTGGTTTTCCGCCTTCCAGAAAACCTACGGAGAACAAGGTCTCGCGGTGGTCGGCGTTTCCATGGACGAAGGCGGCTGGAACGTGTTAAGACCGTTTCTGGCGAAGAACCCGATCCCCTGCACGATCGTTCTCGGCGATAACACAACCGCCCAGCGGTATAGCATCGACAGCCTGCCTGACACCTTCCTGATCGATCGAAATGGAAAGATCGCAGCCGCTTACAAAGCCGGCTTAGTGGACCGAAGCGACATCGAGGCAAACCTCAAAGCCCTACTCGCGAATCACTAGCGAACCGGCCACAGCTCAATGTCTTCGCTCGCTGCGACGATTTTTGTGGGGCGGCCCCTCGGGCTGCGCCGGGCGCCTCGCCCGGCATTCTTCGGCTGCGGCTTCGCTGCTGCGGAAATTAACGTACTGCCAACTGCGCCGCATATGCGAGCAGAACCCCGACCGTGAGGGAGGGGCGTTCATACGCTTTCTTCCGCAACTTAGAACTAGCAACCCTCATCCCACATCTCGCAGAGTGGCGGCAGGGTCTGCGCGGGCCGCGCGGTTGGCCGGCAGAAATCCCGCGAGCAAGCCGATCAGCAGCATGACGATACACGCAGCCGCGAGCGCGAACGGATCGAGCGGCGACACTTCGAACAGCAAGCTTTTCATAACTCGTGTCAGCGCAAGAGCTCCCAGGAGGCCCAGGAGAATAGCCACACTGACCGTCGCCAGAGTATCGCGTAAAATTTGCGAAAGCACATCATTTGGGCGTGCCCCCAAGGCCATGCGGATACCAATTTCGTGCCACTGCTGCGTCACAGAGTGAGAGATCAGGCCGTAAAGGCCAATCGCGGCGAGAAGAACAGCAATAAAAGCAAAAGCTCCGATAATCCAGGCGGGGCGGCTGGCGGGTAGCAGGGTATCGTCCAACACTTGTTGCATCGTGGCAATATTTCCAAGCGGCAAATTGGGATCGATTTCGTTCACCGCTTTACGGATCATCGGCACAAGGGCGAGACCTCGTTCAGGGGTGCGGACCAGCAATTTGACATGCGGGTTTGGCGATTGAGCAAGCGGCACGTAGACAACCGCGGGATCGGGTTGGCCTGGAGAAGCCGTGCGCTCGCTTCGGATCATCCCCACGATCTCGACCTCCAACATGCGCGGATTATTTTCGTAATCCGTCGAGCTCAGGCGCACCATTTTTCCGATCGGGTTCTTCAAGCCGGCCTCGGCTAACCGCAAAGCCAGCGCCTGATTGATAACCACCACCCGGGCCGTCCCCTCGCGATCACGGTCTGTGATCCCGCGGCCGGCCAGCACGGGAATATCCAGCGTGCGGAAGTAGCCCGGATTAACACGCTTGAAGCGCACGCGCACAGGCTTTTCGGCGCCCGCTATTTGGATCGCCTCGCCGTTGCTGATCCATTCGAGAGGCAGATACGTCGAGAGCCCGGCGCTCCTGACTCCCGGAATGGTTTGAAGCCTTTCCCTGAGGTCCTGATAAAACAAGGTTGCTTTCTGAGGGGTCGGATAGGCGTTCGCCCCAAGATCGAGCGAGGCAGTCACGACATTTTCGATACGAACACCAGTCTCAACTTGTTGGAGCCTCACCAGGCTCCTCATCAGAAGGAGGGCCCCGCATACAAGCACCAGTGACACCGCAAGCTCGCCAATGACAATGGAGCGCCGCACCCGGACTGGCCCGCCGGATGAACCGCGAGCCGATTGCTTCAACGAGTCCACCAGGTTACCGGACGCCGTGCGTAGAGCCGGCAGCACACCGGTAAGCAGGAGAACTCCCAAAAGCACGGCAAGCCCGAAGGCAAGCACGCGGAAATCGAGGACCGGCTCAGCCGTAAATGGGAGAGACCGCGATAGCACAGGATTGGCGAGGCGGATGAGAATATCCGCAAAAACAACGCCCGCCGCGCCTCCGACCAGGCACAGCACCAGGCTTTCCACTAATAATTGCGCGACCAGTCGGGCGCGTCCCGCCCCGAGCGCGGCCCGGACCGCCAGTTCCGTCCGCCGTGTCCCACCTTGCGCGAACAGGAGATTTGCTACATTGGCGCAGGCAATCAACAGGACCAAAAGGACAGCGCCGAAGGCCACCGAAATCGAACGTTGGAGATCGGCACCTACCAGCAGCCGCGCCAGCGGTTCCATCGCGATGCTTCCTCCCTGGTCCGCTATCGGCTCGGTCTGTACCAGCGCGGCATAGATCGCCTGCATGCGCTGGCGGTCCTCGGCTAGGCTCACCGACGCGCGAAGCCGCCCGTAAACCGTAAGCCAGTGGGTGTCGCTCGACTTCTGAGCGGGGGTGAAAACCAATGGTGTCCAGAATTGACTCTCATCGCGATCGAAGGCGCCCGGCCGGAGAACCCCGATTACCTGATAGCCCTCGCCGTCCAGGAACACGCGCCGGCGCAGAATGTCTGGATCGCCTCCGAAGTAGGTTTTCCAGGCAGCATGACTCAGAACGATCGCCGGCGCCGCTCCGGGCTGATCTTCCGTAGACATGAAGGTGCGGCCGAGCGCCGCATCTGTGCCGAACACTTTGAAGTATTCCGCCGTGACCAGTTTGCCGGAGAGCCGCGTTGGTCCACTCTTTTCGTTCAGAGCCGCCGATATGGATTCTTCCGCCGCAAGTGCATCGAACACTGTGGCAGAACGCTTCCAGGCGAGAAATTGTGCAACCGTCGTCGCATTGACAACGCCGGGCCGCGGCGCTTCCCAGACGCACACGATGCGGTCCGGTTCCGGAAAGGGGAGTGGCTTCAGCAGAACCGCATCCACCACACTAAACATGGCGACCGTTCCTCCGATGCCGAGAGCCAGCACCGCGATGACGACAATGCTGAATGCGCGCGCGCGCCGGATCGAGGCCAACCCGTACCGAAAATCCCGGAACAGCGTCTCCAACAACGGAATACCCCGACGGTCCCGATGTTCTTCCTTCATCTGCTCAATCCCTCCAAAACGGAGCCGCGCCTCCCGTCGAGCTTCTTCCGGAGATAGATCCCGGTCCATAGCGTCTTTTTCGGCAAGCTCCAGGTGCGCGAGGATCTCGTTCTCGAGTTCCCGGTCGAGATGGCGCTTGTGTGCCAGCGCCAGCAGATTCGAAAACACTCGCCGGGCGCTCACGTGGCCGGCTCCAAAAACCGGGCAACCAGGGCCGTAGACTTTTTCCAGTTCTCCACCTCCGTCGTGAGCTGCCTCCGTCCTGCTCGCGTCAGAGAATAGAACTTTACTTTGCGGTTGGTTTCCGACATTCCCCACTCCGTGCGAATCCAGCCTTCTTGCTCCAACCGGATCAGTGCCGGATAAACCGAACCCTGACTCAAACGCAGGCCCTCACCCGAAACCTGTTCGATCCGCCGCGCAATCGCGTATCCGTGCAGAGTGCCCACAGTCTCCAGGGTCTTCAGGATCAGAAGGTCCAGAGTTCCGTGAGGTATATCGGGCTGCGCTTTCGACATGTCTATATCCGACAGCTTACGCCTGCTTGCAGCTTTGTGTCAATAAATACGGTTGAACACCACTCCAGAGAGTTATTGGCCGCGCTCTGCTGCTCTGTAGGGCTTGCAGCTTGCCGGCAAATCGGCCGCCTGGCCAGCTTCGGCGCGGTCCCCGTACCTTTTGGCTGCTTGCGGTTTGAGACCGGCTTTCGAGAACTCAGGCGCCCTCGCGAAAATCGCGGATGCCATTCTCGTCCGCCAGTTCCGACATCCCTACCCGCGATCACGTTCGTGGCGCAAAGGACCCATTTAGAATTAGAAACGTTTGCCTTCGCTTTCTCAGCAAGATGAGGTATGGTGTGCGATGACGTTCAGCCCCAATCTGCATATTTTGCCCGCCCCGCAACGCGCCCTCTGGGCGGAACTCGGTGAAACGCCCCACAATTTTACGCTCTATGGTGGTACGGCTCTGGCGCTGCGGCTCGGCCATCGAGCGTCGGCCGATTTCGATTTTTTCTCAAATGCCTCATTTGATCCCGATGATCTGGCGAGAAGTATTCCATATCTCAGAGATGCAGAACGGGTACAGCTAGGGCCGAATACATTAACCTGCCGGGTTGAGCGCGGCGGTCCGGTGCTGGTGTCTTTCTTCGGGGGACTTGGACTGGGACAAGTCGCTGCGCCGGGACAAGCGGGGGATACGTCGCTGCATGTTGCCTCGCTGCTCGATCTCGCTGGAACGAAAGCGGCAGTCGTGCAAAAGCGGGCAGAGGCCAAAGATTATATCGATATTGACGCGGTCTTGCAGTATGGGGTTGATCTGTCGACTGTGCTCGCGGCGGGCGCGGTCGTTTACGGCCGCAAATTCAATCCATTGATTACACTCAAGGCTCTTAGCTTCTTCGATGATGTACCAACATTGCCGCATGACCTGCGAGCGCGGCTCGCGCGGGCCGTCGAAGCCGTCGATGTTACGCAATTGCCGGTGTTGACGCCCTACGCCAAGCGCCCGGAAAATGGGATTAGGCCATGAAACCATTGCCGCAAACACCCGAACTTCTGGCTGTAGCTGAGCGTGTCGTGTGGTTCAAGCCGCCCGCTGAGACGCTGGCCCACCCGGTGCATTTCCTCGCTCATGTGATGACGTATGGAACTGTCGAAGATTTGAGAGCGCTCAATGGCCTCGTCGGACTGAATGATTTTCGGGAAGCGCTGGATAATGCCCCGCCCGGTGTATTTGATGCGCGTTCGTGGGCCTACTGGAATCTGAGATGCGGTCGGGAACCCGCCCCGCCTCTGCCGGTTCGCCGCGGCTTGGAGCCTGTTCGGCCTCGTCTTTGAAATCCTCAATTTCACCGGTGCAAGACTGCGCTGATCGTCCACTTCGCGGCGTCCGCTGCTGCCCATTCACAAAACCGAAAATAATTTCTTCTCAATCCGCTCAATAAGCTACCGCCAATTTTTCGGTCCGGCGGCACGGCCCCCGTGCGACGCTCGGGCCGTATCATGACCGCACGTCAAGCACGCAAAGCGCGCCGCGCCGCCGAGCGCGAAGCTCGCAAACTCGCTGAGAAGCAGCAGCCAATCTCCGAAGCCAAACTGGCCGCCAATCGCGCGAATGCCGAAAAATCGACGGGACCCAAGAGTGAAGA
>DASRGE010000041.1:0-95874 GCA_035651215.1 Bryobacteraceae bacterium | reverse complement strand
CGGCACCCCCACCTGCCGCGCCAGCAGAATGTGCTCGCGCGTCTGCGGCATCGGCCCGTCGGTCGCCGCCACCACCAGAATCGCCCCGTCCATCTGGGCCGCCCCGGTGATCATGTTCTTGATGTAGTCGGCGTGCCCCGGACAGTCCACGTGCGCATAGTGCCGGTTGGCCGTCTCGTATTCCACGTGCGCCACCGCGATCGTGATCCCGCGCGCCTTCTCTTCCGGCGCGTTGTCGATCGAATCGAAGCTCCGGAACTTCACCTTCGGATTGTGCTTCGCCAGCGTCTTGGTAATCGCCGCCGTCAAAGTCGTCTTCCCGTGATCGATGTGCCCGATCGTCCCTATGTTGACGTGCGGCTTGCTGCGGTCAAATTTCTCTTTCGCCATCCCTAGCTCTCTAAATGCTTGAATTCTTCTTCCTTAGCGGACGAAGGTGGGCAAGACGGTGCAGGCACACGAAACCGGTGACGCACCTAGTCAAGAGGATAGCACGCGAGCTTCGTGGAGTGGGGCCTTCATGGGAAATCACACAGAACGGAAGCCATATTCCAATCGATAAGGAACATGATAATATCAAAATGCATATTTCAGGATCTCCCGCTCCATGCCCACCACATCCGCGAGAAAAAAGATAACCGTTGATATTCCGCAATCTCTATACAAAAGGACGGCGGAGGTTCTCCAGGAAAGGCATATCAGCACAAGCGAACTGGTGCGTGAAGCCATGGAACAGTATCTTGATGCGATTTGGCAAAAAAAACTGGCGGATCAGCTCGCTGAGGGGTACATCGCAAATGCCGAACTGGACCGGCAGATCTGTGAGGAATTCGCGTTCGCTGATGCAGAGCAGCCGTGATGCCGGAGACTATTTCCCGCGGGGATGTCGTCGAGGCAAATCTTGATCCCACAGCCGGAAGCGAAATCAGGAAACGTCGCCGATGCGTGGTCGTGCAGAACGATATAGGAAACAAGTATTCCCCGGTGACGATCGTCGTTCCCGCAGCCAGCGCGGAAAACGTTCCGAAACTTTTCCCGGTGAACGTTGCTGTCGGTCCGGGCAACGGCTTCACCAAGCCCGCTGTCATTCTCTGCAATCAGATTCGGGCGATCGACAAGAGTCGAATTCTTCGAACGCATGGCCGCCTTCCTGCCGATCTCATGCAGAAAGTGGATGCCGCCATCAAAATCAGTTTGGCTTTGAAATAGATGGAGCCGTTGACCGGGATTGAACCGGTGACCTCGTCCTTACCAAGGACGCGCTCTACCAACTGAGCTACAACGGCTTCTTCGCGCTGCGGGATGGTGGACAGGGAAGGATTCGAACCTTCGTACCTCGCAAGGAGGGACAGATTTACAGTCTGTTGGCTTTAACCACTCACCCACCTGTCCAAAAAAGTCGAGTGGCTCCGACGAACTGAGAATAACATAACGCCAAAAACTGTAAAAACGAACCCAAACCAGTTCGTTTCGCAAAATCCCGCCTCGCATTCGGCTCTAAACCCCAGTCACACCACACCCCACTTTTTCTTTCCTGTGTACCCTCATCGACTTACGCCCTCCAAACGCTCCCATCCCGAACTACTCTGCGCGACCCTGGGCGCGGGAGTGCCATGCCCGAAGAAGAACAATTCGAACAAGAACGCCCCGGCCGCTCCACCGGACCCACCTCGCCCCAGGGGAAAGAAATCTCCAGCCAGAACGCCCTCAAGCACGGCTGCTGCTCCAATCGCCTCATCCTCGCCGATGAAAGCGAACAGGAATGGCGCGATCTGCTGCAAAGCTGGCTCGACGATTACCAACCCGGCACGCAAACCGGACGCTCGCTGGTTGCCAAAGCCGCCGAAGCCGAATGGTTTCTGCTGCGCATGATTCGCCGCCACAAAGAAGCCGAACAGCGCTTAACCGACGAGCAACCCGACATCTTTCTGTGGACCGACGAGCAGCACAAATTGCTCGAACGCTTCCTGCGCTACCGCACCACCGCCGAGCGCTCCTTCACCCGCGCTTTGAACAATCTGGAGCGCCTGCGCAAAAACCGCATCCAGGAAGCGGACCGCGAACAACGCATCGCGCAGCGCCTCCAAAAAGCCGAAGCAGCGGCGGCAGCCAAACCCGACCCCGCGCCGAAACCGGACCAACCGAAATGCGTCTTCTGCGGCCAGAACGCGAAGAAAAACCAACGCGAACTTCATGTCCTTGAATCGTCGCTCACAGTCGTTGATGAAGACGGACGCGTCGTGACGACCTTGCCCGTGCCCAAGGAGCGCGGCGAATGCGAATGCCCCGTCTGCCTTGATAACTCGTGGATTCTGGCGGGTGAATCGCCAATTCCACCGCAAGAATCGGAGTGCCCGAAAGGCAACCGCCCATTTACATTCGAATCATGACCGGCACGCAGGAGCGGATTAACAAATACGACTGGCAACGCGTATCTCAGGAATTGGATGCCGAAGGCAATGCGGTCCTGGAGCACCTCCTTTCCCCGGAGGAGTGCCGCGCGCTCGCAAACCTCTATCCGCGCGATGAGATGTTCCGCAGCCGCATTGTCATGGCGCGGCATGGATTCGGCCGGGGCGAGTACAAGTACTTTCGCTACCCCCTCCCCGATCCGATTGCCGGTCTGCGGCCGGCCGTATATCCGCATCTCGTTCCCGTTGCAAATCGCTGGAACGCGGCCATGGGGATCGAGATCCGGTACCCGGACGACCACGCCGCGTTTCTGGAGCGCTGCCATAAAGCCGGACAAACCCGGCCGACGCCGCTGCTGCTGCGCTATGAACCGGGCGACTACAACTGCCTCCACCAGGATCTTTACGGCGAGCATGTCTTTCCGCTTCAGCTCGCCATTCTGTTGTCCGAGCCGGGCGCGGATTTCACCGGAGGCGAGTTCGTCATGACCGAGCAGCGCCCGCGCATGCAGACCCGCGCGGCCGTCGTGCCGCTTCGGCAGGGAGACGGCGTTCTCTTCGCGGTCCTTCATCGTCCGGTTCAGGGCACGCGAGGGTTTTACCGCGTTAATCTGCGGCACGGCGTCAGCCGCATCCGGTCCGGCAAGCGTTACACAATCGGCATCATTTTTCACGACGCGGCTTGATTGTGGCGTCACTTGCGAGGCTTTCGCCCGTGCATCGGCGAACTAGAACCGCTAGAACGATAACGCTAAAAAAATCAAGTCCGGCAATAATCTGATTGATATATAATCGTCGCCGGGCCAGGTAGTCCAGGGCTCCCTGGCAACTACACAACCGGGGGGGTTGGGGAATGTTGAAAAAAGGAGTGCGCTCCTTCTGCGGAGCCGCGGTGAGGTGGACGTGTGTTCTTTTAGCGCTCGCCTGGCAGTCTGTCTACGGACAGGTTCTCTATGGATCCATGGTTGGCAACGTAACGGACGCGTCGGGCGCTGCCGTTCCGAATGCCACCGTCGAGGTCACGCAAATGGAGACACAGTTGACCCGCAAAGCGGTCACGGATGCCGGCGGGCAGTATACTCTGTCGACGCTTTCGCCGGGCAGCTACAACGTTAAAGTCACGGCTGCAGGCTTCAAAACCTTCGACAAGACTAACGTGCCGGTCACGCTGAACAACGTGAGCCGCGTCGACGCCTCCCTCCAAGTGGGCGAGGTGAATCAGACCGTTGAAGTCACTAGCGCCGCGCCGATGCTGCAGACCGACCGCGCTGATGTACGGCACGACATAACAGCCGAAACCATCCAAAATGTCCCGCTGCCACCCGGAAACAATTTCGAGTCGCTGTTTAAGACAGTTCCGGGAATCAACCCGCCTACCACGGCGCATTCGATTCCGACGAACCCGTCGCGCGCGCTTCAATTCAATGTGAACGGTACGAGCGAATACGGAAACGATATTCGCATCGACGGTGTCAGCCAGTTCAATATCTGGGTTCCGGAAAATGCCGCTTACATCCCGTCCTCGGACGCGATTCAGGTGGTCAACGCGGTGACAGGCAATTTCACTCCCGAGCAGGGTCTGGCAGGCGGCTCAACCGTAAACGTCCAGATCAAAAGCGGAACGAACACATTCCATGGCGACGTGTACGAGTATCACTTCGACAACAACACCGAAGCGCACAATTTCTTTGATCCCAACAATGGCATTACCCGAATTCCGAAGGATATCTTCAACCAGTTTGGCGGCAGCGTGGGAGGGCCCATCAAGAAAGACAAGCTGTTCTTCTTCGGAAATGTGGAAGCTACCCGGCAACGGCAATTTGCTACCCACCTTGCTACAGTTCCGACCCTGGCCATGATGCAGGGCGATTTGCGAGGCTCGGACCCGGCGAACGGCCTCGCTGCCAACTCCGTTATCATTTACGATCCGACCACCGGAAATGCGGACGGAACCGGCCGGAGCCAGATCTATGCGACCAATGTCCCGAGCGACACAGCGCACTTCAATCCATTGTGCAAGAGCGCGAAGTGCCTCAACGTGATTCCGACCAGCCGGATCAGTCCGGTAGCCCAGAAGCTGATGTCGCTGCTACAGAAAGCGCCGGGACGTTTGCAAGCCAGCTCCAGCAGCAGCGCGCCGAGCGATAACTATCTGGCGGCGACCGATTTTTCGTTCAATCGCATCACCACCGACGAAAAGATCGACTGGAATGCGACGAACAAGTTCACCATGTTCGGCCACTTTGGCTATCTGCACTACGATGACCTGGATCCGCAGATGTTCGGCGGCGTGGGCGGTCCGCCTATTAGCGATTACGGCGGCAACGAAGGGAAAGGAACCGGTCACACCACCACCTATTCGATCACCGGCACCTACGTAGCCAGTCCCACGTTTGTGTTGGATGGCAACTTCGGTGTTACCCGCATGGTGACGGACTCGCGCCAGCTCGATCTGGATAAAAAAGAGGGTCTGGATGTTTTGGGCATTCCGGGCACCAACGGCACGCGCACCTTTGAAGGAAGCTGGCCTCGGTTTGGAATTAGCAGCTTTACGGATCTGGGAACACACAACAACTACATGCCGTATTTGCGCAACGATCCCCAGTTTTATTGGAGCGCGAATGCCACTAAAATACACGGAAGCCACACCGTTCGGTTTGGCGGCTCCTTTTTCATCCTCCACCTGAACCATCAGCAACCGGAATGGAATGCAGGAGGCTCTGCCGAACCCGGTGCTGGCGGATTCGATTTCGGCAGCGGACCCACCGCGTGCAAGGATTGCAACGGTGGAAAGGCATCCAAGACGAACGCATACAACAATTTCGGCAGCTTTCTCCTGGGGCTGGATACGGCCTACGGAAAGAACATTCTAGTACCGGATTACTTCCACACCATTACGCACCAGTACGGAGCATATGTAGGAGATCAGTGGCAGGTTACTCCTAAGTTCACCCTCAATCTCGGCCTGCGCTGGGAGTATTACCCGATGCCAACGCGTGGTGGCAGCCGCGGTATGGAACGTTATGATTTTGCCCACAACATGATGTTGCTCTGCGGGGTCGGCAATATCCCAACCGACTGCGGGGTCTCGATTAGCAAAGCTATGTTCGTGCCACGGGTCGGCTTCGCCTACCGCGCGACTCCGAGCTTTGTCATCCGTGCCGGTTACGGCATCACTAATGAACCTTACAATCTGGCGGACGATTTGCGAACCAACTATCCGGTGCTCATTCCGCTATACGTGCCGGCCGATGCTTACCAGGCCGCGGGCGTCCTGGATGCCACGAGCTTGCAAAACGCACCGGTCGGTTCGCATCTGCCCATTGGCATTCCGATTCCCGCTCTCCCGGACACCTCGAGCGGAGAGGTTCCCGCGCTACCGAATGTCGCGCTAACAACCGTCGGAAGTAAGTTGGAGCGCGGCTATATTCAGTCCTGGAATTTTACTCTGGAAAAAGAATTGGGGCATGACTGGGTCGCACAGGCGGGGTACGTGGCAACGCGTACGATCCGCCAGCTTGGCTTTCAGGATTTGAATGTGGAAAGTCCCATTGCGCCTGCCGGTTGTACTCCCGGCAGCTCGACTCACGAATGCGGTGGTAACGCAAGCCGCCCGTTTTATAACGCTTTTTACGGAAATCGAACCTCGACCACCTCCATCGTTACGCCGATCGCGAATAACCATTACGATTCGCTGCAGACCAAGCTTGGACACCGCTTCCAAAGCGGATATCAGGTCCAACTGGCCTATACGTGGTCGAAGACGATCGGAATCGCCGGCGTGAGCAACGAGAAGAATAGCGCCTATATCCAGACGCCCGCGTTTTACGGTCTGAACCGCGGACTCGCGCCTCAGGATCGTGAACAAAACTTTCAGGCCATCTTTATAGCGGAGCTACCCTTCGGCGCGGGCAAGCGATGGGCGAATTCCGGATTTGCCTCGCACTTGCTCGGTGGATGGCAGGTAAGTGGACTTATGTCCATTGTTTCCGGGAGCGTGTTCGAGATTCATTCGGGCGGAACTTCTTCTAATAACCTGAACGCATCCGGAAACGATCAGCGGCCGGACTTAGTGAAAACGTCTATTCCCGTTAGTAATGTCGTCGGTCCCGGTAGCACTTGGTTTGACACGTCGGCCTTCGGAATTGTGAATGATCTGAATCGCTTCGGCACTTCACCGTTCTATCCTCTACATGGTCCGGGGTTATTCGATCTCGATCTGGGCCTGTCGCGCACATTCAGCATTTCCGAACGGGTGAAACTCCAGTTCCGCGCACAAGCGATCAATTCGACCAACACCGCGCACTTCGCCAATCCGCAGGGTGACTTTAACAACAGCGCCTTCGGCCAGGTCAACTCGCTTGCGAATACGGGTCGTGATGGAGGCGTCGACGCGCGCCAATTCGAATTCCACGCGCGGCTGAGCTTCTAATCGGGTCAACTCAGCCGTGTGCCGTCCGCGGCCCTTGCCGCTTGGCTGTTGCTTTCTTCGCGGTGGATGCCGGTTCATTCTGGGCCGCTTTCACCGCGGGTTTACGCTGTGGCAATTCTCCCAGGCTCTTCTGTAGCGCCTGCATCAGGTCGATCACCGGAGCGCGCTTTTTCGGCGCTTCTTCCGGCACCGCCTGCCCTTCGCGCTTCGCTTCGATCATCTGCATCAGCCTTTGCTGATACTCGTCGTGGTACTTGGAAGGATCGAAATCCGATGCTAATCCCTCCACCAGTTTTTCGGCGAGGGCCACTTCCTGCGGTTTCACATTCACACTGTCGTCGCGCCGGAACTCAGGAACCTCGCGCACCTCTTCGGGATAGAACATCGTGTGTAATAGCAGGCCATCCGCATGCGGGCGCACCACTACCGTGTATTCCCGCTGATGCATGGTGATTTTCGCGATAGCGCTGTAGCCCGATTTCTGCATCGTTTCGAGCAGCAGCCGGTAAGCCTTCTTCCCCGCATCCTCCGGAACCATGAAGTACGAAGCGTCGAAATAGATCGGGTCAATCCCTTCCGCTTTCACGAATTCTAGAATCTCCATGTTGTCGCTCGAAGCCGGAGCAACGCCCTTGATCTCTTCGTCATTCACAATGACGTAACGGTCTTTCTCCACCTCGTAACCTTTCACGAGTTCACTGCGTTCCACAGTGCGGTCACAATGCGGGCAGAAGGTCTGCTGCTTAATGCGGCTGCCGCAAACTCCGTGAATCTGGTTGAAGCCCACGCGCTCGGTTCGCGCGGCGGCAAACAGCCGCACCGGGATCGTGATCAATCCGAAAGTGATGTACCCCTTCCATACCGTTGAAGCCACCAAGCCCTCCCGAGACTTTTTTGACTACGTAAAACGTGCAGGGTTTCGTACTTGTAACAGTATCCCGTACCAGTACAGTCGCTGACAAATCCGCGATAGTAATGGTTGTACTTGTGAAGGTCTTCGTCTATTACATCGGCAAACCCCGTGACGCACATGCGAACGCGATCGCCGCGGAGTTCCTGAAACGAACGAATCGCTACGCAACGTGCGAAATGAGGGAGGTGGTTGCTCACCGGTTTGACCCATTTGCGAAGCATCCCGCTGCACGCAAAATTCTGCTCGATCCGGCCGGGCGGAGCGCGGATTCCGGTGCTTTTACGAAAATTGTGGAGCAAGCCGAGCGTGACGGCCAGGATCTCGTTTTTGTGGTTGGCGGCCACAACGGCCTTCCGCCGGAATGGAAGCCCCACGCGGACCTGCTGCTGTCCCTATCCCCCATGACCTTCCCGCATGAGCTTGCGCGCGCCATGCTGGCCGAGCAAATTTACCGGGCCTTCACCACGCTTCGCGGCCATCCGTACCCTAGGTAAGTTCCCGTACGAAACCGAACTCACACTTGGGCGTCCACCGGAAGGAGACTAACACTGAATGCCGGTTTTACAAGATCTGCTCGTCGAAGAGATGCAAGACCTGCTGCATGCCGAAGGCCAGCTCGTGAAAGCCCTGCCGAAAATGGCCCGTGCCGCGCATGACCCGAAGCTGAAGCAGGCTTTTCAGAAGCACACCGAAGAAACAAAAACCCACGTGGAACGCCTGAAGAAAGCGTTCGAACTGCTCGGTGCGAAACCCAAAGCGAAACCCTGCCGCGCCATGCAGGGTCTGGTGGAAGAAGGCCAGGAGAAAATCTCGGAAGGTAAAGAGAAGGAACCCTCCGCAGCCGATCTGGCGCTAGTTGCGAGCGCGCAAAAAGTGGAGCACTACGAAATCTCCGGTTATGGAACACTCCGCACCATCGCCGAGCAACTTGGAGAAACCAAAGTGGCGAAACTGCTAGCCCAAACCCTGGCGGAAGAAGAGAAAACCGACAAACTGCTGACCCAGCTCTCTCCTCCGCTGCTCGAAGAAGCCAGCCAGGAGCACGAGGAAGTAGAAGCGTAGTTCAGAGCGGGCAGCGAACTGCCCGCCGGCAAAGTCTGCATGCTAAAACGGGATCACAGACGCATGCCGACTTTCCTGGTGAAAACGCCTCACTGCACGTATCCGAACGTTGTCGAACGAGGTATTTCGCGGCGCATTCTAGAATTTATTCCTGCCAAAGCCGGCAAGCTGTTTCTGGTCACGAACGAGGAGATCTGGCAGCACTACGGCGAAGGTATTCACTCGCAATTCGGCGATCACAATCTCAACGTCCTGTTTCTTCCGTCGGGCGAAGTGAATAAGCGTCTGTCGCGCGTGGAAGAACTTGCAGAGCAAATGGTGGCGCACGGCGCAGAGCGCACGTCTCTCGTGATAGGCTTTGGCGGCGGCATCGTTACCGACGTCAGCGGATTTCTTGCCGCTATCTTCATGCGCGGCGTTCCGGTGATTCAGATCCCCACGACGCTGCTGGCTCAAGTGGACGCAGCGACCGGCGGCAAAACCGGAGTGAATCTCGTAAGCGGCAAGAACCTCATCGGCAGCTTTCATCAGCCGCTGGCGGTGCTGATCGACCCCGACCTGATCGCCACGTTGCCGGAGCGCGAGTACCGCGCCGGCTTGTTCGAAATCATCAAGTGCGGTGTGATTCGCGATCGCGCGGTGTTCGATCTTTTCGCCAGCCGCGCCGACGAAGTGCTCCAGGCAGAACCACAACTCGTGGAAGAGTTGATTGCCGCCGCGGTGCGGATTAAAGCCGAAGTGGTTTCCGCGGATGAGCGGGAAAGCGATCTGCGCCGGATTCTCAACTTCGGTCACACCGTGGGACACGCGCTCGAAGCCGAGACTGAATACACGCGCTTCCTTCACGGCGAAGCAATTGCGTGGGGAATGTTGGCCTCTACTCGTCTCGCGGAGTTGATCGATATGCTGCCGGCGTCCGATGCAAGCGCGATCCGAAAGGTGATTTGCCGTTTTGGCCCCTTGCCGCGTGCGAACGATTTGAATCCGGACCGGCTCATCGAGCGCTTGGCCGGCGACAAGAAGACGCTGCAAGGCAAGGTGCATTTTGTCCTGCCCCTCTCCATTGGGCAAGTAAAGGTCGTCTCGGGCATTCCGAACGCCGCGATCCGGCAAGCCATCACCGAGTCACTGCAGTGAAGGCAGGAACCACTCCTCCGGGTGTCTCGAACGAACCCGAGGCTGCCGAATGGGTCCAACGGATGTTCTCGCGCGTAGCTTCGCGTTACGACTTTCTGAACCATTTGCTCTCGTTCAATATCGACCGGAGCTGGCGCAGAGTCCTGATGGAGCGAATGCGAGATGTGCTGCGGAGGCCGGAAGCGAAGATTCTGGATCTCTGCTGCGGAACGGGCGACGTCCAGCTCGATTTCCAAACCGTGGCTAAGGCGCCCATATTCGGCGCGGATTTTTGCCATCCGATGTTGGTATCGGCCAAGCGAAAAGCGACGGAACGAGGGTTGCGGCCGCTTCTATTCGAGGCCGACGCTTTGCGACTACCAATCGCGGACAGCGCACTCGACGCGATTTCGATCGCCTTCGGTTTCCGCAATTTAGCCAACTACCAGACGGGGTTATGCGAATTGCACCGGGTTTTGAAGCCCGGCGGCCTACTGGCAATCCTGGAATTTTCACATCCGGCGGGCGTTTTCATGAAAACGGCCTACGGCTTCTATTCGAGCGTGCTGCTGCCGCTGATTGGGACTGCTATCTCCGGCTCGAAAGAAGCCTATACGTATCTCCCGGATTCCATACGCAAGTTTCCGCGCGCCGCCGAACTCTGCGAAATGATGCGCCGCGCGGGCTTTGAAGAGCCCGGTTTCGAGCTGCTGACGGGAGGGATTGCGGCACTCCACCTGGGACACAAGTCAGCGGGTCGCCGTACTTGCCAGAGCCCGGTTGATCTCGTCCCGTAGATTCAGGTTGCGAACCAACCGCAATAGATAATTCGGGTGCAGCCCGAGCAGTCGCGCGGCCTGTTTGTAGTCCCCGTTGCCTTGCATATACGCGTCAAGGATGGCCTCGCGCTTCGCTTGGCCGACCGAGTGATGATACTTGGCGCCGGAATCGCGAGGCGCGGCTTCGAGCAGGTTTTCCGGCAAATCTTCCGGCAGAACCCAGTCGGAAACACCCAGCACGACGGCACGCTCCATGGCATTTTCAAGCTCGCGCACATTGCCAGGCCATACATACTGCACGATCATGTCCTCGGCCTCTCGGGAAAGCCCCTGGACGTGGCGCTTGCAGCGTTCAGCGGAGCGCCGGAGAAAATACTGCGCGAGTACCGGAATATCGTCTTTACGCTCGCGCAGCGGCGGACAATGCAGAGTTACCACATTCAGCCGGTGATACAAGTCCTCCCGGAATTTGCCTTCCTGTACTTCTTCCGCAAGCTCGCGATTGGTAGCGGCAATGACACGGATATCGAGCGGATGCGACTGAGTTCCACCGACGCGTTCGAACTCACGCTGCTGGAGAACGCGGAGGAGTTTGGCTTGCAGTGAAGCTGCTAACTCTCCCACTTCGTCCAGGAAAATCGTTCCGCCCTGCGCCAGCTCGAAGCGGCCCCGCTTCAACGAAATGGCGCCGGTAAAGGCGCCCTTCTCATGTCCGAAAAGCTCGCTCTCAAAAAGCGTTTCGCTCAACGCAGCGCAGTTCACGGCCACAAACGGGCGGTCGCGCCGCGGACTCTTCTGATGCAGTGCGCGGGCGATCAGCTCTTTGCCGGTGCCGCTTTCGCCGGTAATCAGAACCGTCGTATCGCGGGGGGCCACGCGGTCCACCAGATCGAGCAGTCGCCGAATGGCGGAACTGTTTCCGACAACGCCTGTATTGATAGCGATCTGCTCCTGCAACAGAGCATTTTCAGCTTTGAGGGTTTCTACTTCGTGGTTGGCTTCAAAGCCGACCGAGGCCAGCGATGCTACAGCGGTCAGCGTTTCAAGCTGCGCGCTCAGGCGGGCGCGTTCTTTCTCCTGCAGCCGTACCAGCAATACGCCCCCCAATACGCCCGCCAGGTAAAGAGGCACGCCTATGATGCCGGCCTCAGCATCCTGAAATGCGCCCTCTTCGCAGACGCGGTAAATGGCAGATTCGAAATCGGGGTGGCTTCGAGCACTCTGCTCCCGATAGCGCGCGAGTAGTTCACTGGAGTCGGCACCTAGCAGCAAAAAGCTCTCCTGAGCCGGAATCAGATCGGAGATCAGGCTGAGAATCTGCGTTTCCAGAAGCTTATTCTGCGGCTGACCCAGCGTGGCGGCGAGAGTGCGAAAGAGAAATACCAGGGAACAGGCGGACAGCAGCACGGGTCTAGCTTCGGCGGGCGGCGCCGCAGCGACTTCCTCCGTGCTTGCCTCGCCCGAGCGGAACATCAAAATCGTTTTTCCGATGCCGATCTGGTCCCGGTCCTCCAGCCAGCGCTCGGCCGATCGGATCCCATTGACGTACGTTCCGAGCGATGTACGGAGATCGGTGACCAGAAAACGCCCTCCCTGCTGGCGAATCTGGCAATGCCGCCAGCCGATTTCCGGCTCATTCAACACGACGTTGGCGTTGGGCGCGCGCCCGATCAGCACTTCATTGCTGCGCAGCGCATGCCGGGTTCCCGCCAGCGGACCGTTCACAACAATCAGCTCGGGGATCATAGAGAGACTGATCTAGTTTATCGAAGGCCGGAGTTTCAGGCCAATTTCAGCTCGACCAGTTCCTGGGCGTTCTCGAAAAAACCAGCCTCGTCCACGGACGCATCCAGATCCAGAAAACGCGTATCCAGCAGCCGCCCGGTATCGATTTTCCCCATCGCGGAGAGCAGTGTCTCTTTGATATACGGATGGTCGCGTTCCAGTTCCGACAGAATGTCGCGCAGACCGCGCCGGACTGTCCCGGTCTTTTGAGAACATCCGCAGGGGATCACCGGCGCTCCAAGCTGAGCCGCGAAACCGCGAGTCAGGTCTTCGGTGACATAGACCAGCGGACGGATCAGGCGAAATTCGCGCTTGCGCGACCAGGTGACCGGAGGCAGCGCGCTGACGCGCCCGGTGAACATCGCATTGCGGAGAAACGATTCGCAAAAGTCGTCCGCGGTATGGCCCAGCGCAATCACATTCGCGCCTAACTTGCGGGCGATCTCGTAGACGGCGCGGCGCCGGAACCGGCTGCACACGTCACATCCATGGTCCGGTTGCTCAGTCAACAGACCGAGCGAGGGCGCATCCTGAACATAGGTCCAATCGACTCCGCGACTACGCAGATACTCACCAACCGGACCGATGGGACCGAGAAACTTACCTTGCTCGATGGTGAAGGCACACACGCTGAAACGGATGGGCGCCCGCTTTTCGAGCAGCAGCAACGCTTCGAGCAGCGTGAGCGAGTCTTTTCCGCCGGAGATGCCAACCGCGACGCGGTCGCCGTCCCGAATCATACGAAACCGGCCGATTGCCTCGCCTACTCTGCGCAAAATCGATTTCTCGAGATCCACTTACTTCAAAATACCGTGCCGGTTGCCAACCGCACCCGCCGACCGCCGTCTAAGGCGAACAGGGAACAAGCGATTTACGTATGTAACTTTTTCGGCCTGAGCCGGTATTGCACATAGAGTTGTAAGCATCATAAACGACATTTGGGGGGATGAGTGCTGGCTGATTTGCGAGAAGCCGTGCGGCAACTGCGAAAGGCGCCGGGTGTAACAACCACCGCCGTTATCACACTTGCACTAGGAATCGGCGCGACAACAGCGATATTTACGCTCGTGCACCAAGTGATGCTGAAGTCACTGCCGGTGACGAAGCCGGATGAGTTGTGGAGGATCGGGGATAAAGTTCGCTGCTGCAATTGGGGCGGATACACGCAAGGCGAGGACGGCGATTTTTCGCTCTTCTCGTGGGAAGCATACAAATACTTTCGATCGCACACACCGGAGTTCGCGGATCTCGCCGCGCTGCAGGCCGGCAACACACCGCTTGGCGTCCGGAGAGCGGGATCGCGGGCGCAGGCGGATACCCGGAACGGAGAGTATGTCTCCGGCAATTTTTTCCGCACTTTTGGAGTTCAGCCGTGGATTGGCCGCCTGATGACCGATGCGGACGACCAGGAGGGCGCGCCGCCTGTTGCCGTGATGAGCTATCACGTCTGGCAGGACAAGTACGGCTCCAATCCTTCCGTAGTCGGTGCTAGCTACCAGATCAACGGGCATCTGTTCACGGTGATTGGCGTCGCCGCGCCAGGGTTTTACGGAGCGAAGCTGGCAGGCTGGGGCATGCCGGATTTTTGGCTGCCGTTAACGGCAGAGCCCTTGATCGACGGAGCGACGGAGCGGCTGCACAGGCCCAATGGCAACTTTCTGGACCTGATCGGGAGGGTGGGTCCGGGAGTGAACCCGAAAGCGCTCGAAGCCAAACTGAAGGTGGAACTCCACGACTGGCTCGCCACCCACGTGCCGGACATGGAGCCGGGCGAAAAGCAGTTCTGGCGCCAGCAGACGCTTCATCTGGTTCCCGGCGGCGCGGGCGTGGAGGTCATGCGCGATCAATATCAAGACGGATTGAAGCTGCTGCTAATCGCGGCAGGATGTGTGCTGCTGGTGGCCTGCGCGAATTTGGCGAATCTGATGCTTGCGCGCGGATTGAAAGATCGGGCGCAAACCTCGCTACGCATCGCGCTGGGAGCCTCGCGAGCGCGCCTGGTGCGCAAGGTCCTGGTTGAATCCCTCTTACTGGCGCTGATCGGAGGAGTGCTGGGCATCGGCGTCGCATACGCCGGGACCAGCCTGATTGTGTATCTGGCGTTCCAGTTTGTCGGTCCCAACGGCTACGTACCCATCCACGCGGCGCCCTCCTGGCCGGTGCTGCTTTTCACCTTGGGCGTGTCAGTGTTGACCGGGGTCGTCTTCGGGATCGCTCCGGCCTGGATGACTTCGCAGACCGACCCCGTCGATGCGTTGCGCGGCGCCAACCGTTCTGTAGGCGCGGGACGCTCGTGGGCGCAGAAATCGCTGGTAGTCGCGCAAGTCGCCGTTTCGCTGGTATTGCTGTCCGCGGCAGCCTTATTGGGTCGAAGCCTGCGAAATCTGGAGCATCTGAATTTCGGCTTTGCCACCGACGGCCGGTATATCGCCGCCATCAATCCCATGCTCGGCAATTACAAGCCGGAGCAATTAGAGCCGCTGTTCCGGCAGATCGACGATCGTTTGCTCCGGATTCCCGGTGTGCGGATGGTGGCGCCCGCGCTGTATGCCCCGATGACTGGCGACAGTTGGAACAACGGGATTCGCGTTGAGGGCAGGCCGGAGCCGCCGGCGAAAGAGGATACAAGTGCGGGGTTTGTGCGGGTAATGCCGGGCTTTTTCGAGGCCATTGGCGCGAAGATCTTGCTGGGCCGTCCCATTACCGATGCCGATACTGCAGCGACACGCAAAGTGGCGGTGATCAACCAAGCCTTTGCCAAAAAGTTCTTCAAGGGTCAGAATCCGATTGGGCAGCACTTCGGCAGCGGCAAAATCAAATATTCCGCGACGTTCGAAATCGTCGGAGTCACGAACGACATCCGGTACATGACATACGACTACAAGAAACCCGTGCGCCCGATGTACTGGCTGCCCGAAGCCCAGACCGTACAGTACGAAGATCCCGCCTACCTGAGCGGCGAAATCTGGTCGCACTATCTCTACAACATTGTGATCTGGGCGCCAGGCAACCCGCCGGGTATCGAGATGCGTGTACGCAAGTCGCTGGCCAGCATCGATCCCAATTTGGTGCTTTACAGTGTGGATTCGTACAACAAAATCTTGAGCGCAGATTTCCAGCAGGAGAACATGATCGCTACGCTGACTACGCTCTTCGGTTTGCTTGGACTCGTGCTGGCAGCCGTCGGCCTCTACGGAGTGCTGGCATACGTAGTAGAGCGGCGGACCGGCGAAATCGGCGTGCGTATGGCGCTCGGCGCCGACCGCCGGCGTGTGATCGGAATGGTGCTCGGCGGTGCGTTCTCACAGGTCGGCATTGGACTGGCGCTTGGCATTCCCGCCGCCATCGGGGGCGGCAGGCTGATGAGCGGCCAGTTGTTCGGCGTGAAGCCTTGGGACCCGGTTATGCTGGCACTCGCCACGCTGCTGCTCCTCTTCGCAGCGCTGCTGGCCTCGTTAATTCCGGCGGGGCGGGCAGCCGGCGTGGAGCCGATGGTGGCCCTAAGAACCGAGTGACGGCTCTGTAGGACAGACGATCGCTTTGCGTGGTCTGCCAATCTCGGGTGCCATACGAACATAAGAGTAGTGGCGCTCTTACTCAACGCACGCAACCTCGCGAAGTCCTACGGAGCCACGCCTCTCTTTGAGAACATCTCGCTCAACATCGAAGAAGGCGACCGCGTCGGCCTCATCGGCCCGAATGGCGCGGGCAAATCCACGCTCCTCGAAATCCTCGCCCGCCGCCGCGATCCCGACGAAGGCGAAGTCGCCATCCGGAATAACACACGCGTCAGCTACGTTGCCCAGGACTCGCAGTTCACTTCAGACCAAACCGTGCGTTCCGTGATTCGGCGCGCTCTCGCGCGATCGGCAATTCCCGAATCCGAGCACGATGCCCGCGAAGCGGAAACTCTCGGCCGCACCGGTTTCACGGACCTTGATATCGAAGCCGCCATGCTCTCGGGCGGCTGGCGCAAGCGGGTTGCCATCGCCGAAGCGCTCGTCGTCGATCCCGACATTCTGTTTCTCGATGAGCCCACCAATCACCTCGATCTCGCCGGGATCGAATGGCTCGAAAGAGTTCTGCAAAGCTCGAAATTCGCTTGCATCGTCGTCAGTCACGACCGCTACTTTTTAGAAACTATCGCTACCAGCATGGCCGAGCTGAGTCGCGTCTATCCCGGCGGCCTTTTGCGCGTCAACGGCAATTACAGTACGTTTCTGGAGAAGAAGAGCGAATTTCTCGCGGCGCAGGCCAAACGCCAGGAAGCGCTCGAAAACCGTGTCAGAACCGAAATGGAGTGGCTCCGGCGCGGGCCCAAAGCTCGCGGCACGAAAGCGAAAGCCCGGATCGACAATGCGCGCGAAATGATCGGCGAACTCGCGGGCCTCAATTCCCGCAGCCGCACTGGGACCGCGCAAATCGATTTCAGCGCCACGGAGAGGAAGACGAAGCGCCTCATCGAACTTGCAGGTGTGAGTTACAGCTTCGGCGAACGCACTCTTTTCGACCGGCTCGATTTCACCATCACGGCTGGAATGCGCGTTGGCCTGGTCGGTCCCAATGGCAGCGGCAAGACCACGCTCTTGCGCCTCATCCGGGGCGATCTCGACCCGCAGCAAGGTGACATCCGCCGCGCGCAGTCGCTTCGCACCGTCTACTTCGATCAGAACCGGCCGCTCGATCCCGAACTCAGTCTTCGCCGTGCGCTGGCGCCGCATGGCGATTCCGTTATTTATCAGGACCGCACGATTCACGTTGCTTCCTGGGCCGCTCGCTTTCTCTTCTCGAACGAGCAGCTCAATCAGCCGATCAGCCGGCTCTCGGGAGGCGAACGGGCCCGCGTGCTCATCGCGCAACTGATGCTGGAGCCCGCCGATATTCTCTTGCTCGATGAGCCCACCAACGATCTCGATATCCCGACGCTCGAAATTCTGGAAGAGAGCCTGGTCGAATTTCGCGGTGCTCTGGTGCTCGTCACGCACGATCGCTACATGCTCGATCGGGTGTCCACCGTGGTGCTGGGCCTCGATGGACAAGGCGGTGCTAAGCGCTTCGCCGACTATTCACAATGGGAGCTCTGGCAATCCGAGCGTATCCAGCCCAAGTCAAAAACGAAGCCGAAACCCGAGGGCGCCCTGCCCCGCCCCGTGAAGAAAAAGCTCTCGTATTTGGAAAATCGCGATTGGGAAACCATTGAAACGCGCATCGGCGAAGCGGAACAGACGCTCGCCGCGAAGCGCGCCATGCTGGAAGATCCTGGCGTCCTCCGCGATCCCGTCCGCCTCGAACAGGTCTACCGCGAAATGGAAGAAGCCCAATCGGCGGTGGACACGCTTTACACGCGCTGGGCCGAGTTGGAAGAAAAAATGGCAGAGCCGCGACCGCATGGGAGCGTTCTACACTAGCCCTTGTTGCCCTGCGTTCTCATTCTCTTCCTCATCACAATCGCCGCTATGCCGGCCGCCGAACTCACACCATACGCTCTCAAATGCAATGCGCGCCACAACCCAATCGGAATCGACACTGCGCATCCGATGCTCAGTTGGAAACTGAAGTCCGATCAACGCGGCGACCGCCAAACCGCTTATGAAATCCTGGTCGCAAGCTCTCCCGAAGAATTGACCCCCGAGGCCGCCAATCTCTGGAACTCCGGCCGCATTGAGAATTCGAATTCCATCTCCATCGCGTATGCCGGAACGAGTCTTCACAGCTTTCAGCAATGCTGGTGGACGGTACGCGTATGGTCCGATTCGGGCCATCCCTCGTCTTGGAGCCAACCTGTCCAGTGGACCATGGGCCTGCTCGATCCGGCTGATCGCAAGGGCACGTGGATCGCGCCTTCGAGCTATGCACTGAATGCCGGACCGATGCCGATTTTCCGCAAAGAATTCTCCATCGACCATCCACTGCGTCGTGCCATCCTCCTGATTTCCGGTCTCGGCTTCGAGGAAACACGGATCAATGGAACTCGCGTGGGCGATTCCGTCCTGAATCCCGCCTGGACCAATTACCGCTACACGGCTTTCTACAGCTCTTACGAGGTAACTTCGCTGCTCAAACCGGGTCCGAACGCCATTGGCGTTCTGCTCGGCAATGGGTTTTATAACGTAGTAGGCGGCCGCTATTCCAAATACACTGGCTCCTTCGGCGTGCCCCGGTTATGGGCGCAGCTTCATTTCGAATTTCAGGACGGCAGCAGCACGGATGCCTCGAGCGATGTCTCCTGGCGAGTTCACCCCGGGCCGATTACATTCTCCGACACGTACGGCGGCGAAGACTTCGATGCCCGCCTGGAGCCTTCCGGCTGGGATCGTCCGGGCTTCGATGATGCAAGCTGGCCGCACGCCCACTACGTCGAGCCCGGCGGCGGCGAGCTACGCTCCGATTTCAGCCCGCCCATCCGGGTCCACGAAACCTTTCAACCGGTCCGCATCACCCAGCCCAAGCCCGGCATTTTCGTCTACGACTTAGGTCAAAACTTCGCCGGTTGGCCCAAGATCCGGGTCAGCGGTCCTGCGGGCGCGAGCGTCCGGCTCACTCCCGGAGAGTTGCTTGATAAATCCGGTCTTGTAACTCAGAAATCCGCCGGTGGAGGACCTACTTACTTCACATATACGCTGAAGGGCTCCGGTGTGGAGACCTGGGTGCCTCGCTTCACCTATTACGGATTCCGCTACGTTCAGGTGGAAGGCGCGGCGGCGGTCCACAAACTCGAAGGCCAGTTTATTTACCTCGACATCGAACAAGCCGGAACGTTCGAATGCTCGAGTAAGTTAATCAACCGCATTCACGCCCTGATTCTGGCGGCGATGAAGAGCAATCTCCAACACGTTCTCACCGATTGCCCGCATCGTGAAAAGCTCGGTTGGTTGGAGCAGTCGTACCTGATGGGACCCTCCCTGCTCTACGATTGGGACTTCCGCACTTTTCTGCCAAAGGTTATCCACGACATACGCGAATCGCAACCGCTCGATGGCCTCATTCCAGGCATCGCTCCGGAATACGTGATCTTTTCAGACGGGTTTCGTGATTCGCCGGAATGGGGCAGCGCGGGCATCTTTCTACCCTGGCTGAACGACCGCTACTACGGCGATCAATCCACCCTAGCCGGCGCTTACGAAACCATGAGCCGCTATGCCCGCTATCTTTGGTCCAAGAGCTCAGGCGGCCTGCTCTCTTACGGGCTCGGCGATTGGTACGACATCGGCCCGAAGCCCCCCGGGGTCTCGCAGTTGACGCCCCAGGGGCTCACGGCGACGGCAACTTACTACGCCGACTTACAAATTTTGGCTAGGGCCGCTAAGATCCTGGGCAAAGACTCCGAAGCCAGCTACTTTGAACAGCTTTCCACCCGCGTTCGCGATGCCTACCAGAAAGCCTTCTACCGTGCCGGTGAAAATACGTATGCCACCGGCAGCCAGACCTCGCTGGCCCTGCCGCTCGCTCTCGGCTTGGCGCCCGATTCGGCTCGCTCTGGGCTCGTTCAAAAGCTGGTCGACGACATCCGCCGCCACGGCAATCACACGACCGCCGGCGATATCGGCTATCACTACGTGATCGAGACGCTGCTGAACGCGGGGCGCAGCGACGTCATTTATGACATGGTCACCCAAACCACTCCGCCTAGCTATGCCGGTCAGCTCGCCGCCGGCGCTACGGCTCTCACCGAAGCCTGGGATGCGGACCCTCGCAGCTCGCAAAACCACCTGATGCTGGGCCATGTGGAGCAGTGGTTCTATGCCGGCCTGGCAGGCATCCGTCCGGACCTGGATTCTTCCGGCCTGACACATGTCACCATTCGTCCCGAGCCAGTCGGAGATCTCCAATGGGTGAAGGCCTCCTGGGACACCCCGCACGGCCCGGTGACCTCTGCTTGGCATATCGAGCAGCATACCTTCCATCTGTCGGTTGACATTCCCCCCGGCATGGAGGCCGTAGTAGTGCTGCCAGACCGGCGGAAGTCCTCTGTCACGAGCGGCCGGTACGAGTTCGAGGCTCCCATTTGACCACCCCGACCTTCCCGCCGAACTCGATATAGGTCTCGATAAACTCGGTCAAAACCTGTTTGATTTCCAGCCCATTTTGGTCCAAAAGCGAGACGAACCGGCGCTTCATACGTCCGGGTATTCTGAACGAGATTTGCGCAACAGAATCCTTCTTTGCAGTGCGTTTTCGGGGCACCCCAATGGGCTTCGGTTCATTCATATAGCTACTTAGCTAGCTTGACAACTAGCTGAAAATATAGCAAGATAAATAAAGCAGAACCACAAGCATAAGCGAGTGGCAAGCGACCAGCCGGCAGTTCCTCACTACTTCACCCAAATCATGAATCGGAAGGCGCGTTTGTAGTGTCTGCCTGAACCGGCATTCAACGTTTTAGAAAGAAATCCACCTCCCCTATGGCAAACGTAATTCAATTTAAGAAGGCTGTTAAGCGCGATGCGCGCGGGCGCGTCGCTCTCATCGGACCAGCCGGATCGGGCAAGAGCTACACCATGCTCAAGCTCGCTCGCCAGCTCGCCGGGCCCGAAGGCCGTATCGCCGCGATCGACACCGAACACGGCTCGCTTTCGAAGTACGCCGATGCATTCGATTTCGACGTCCTCGAAATGGACAGCTTTTCGCCCATGAACTTCATGGCGGCTCTCGATGCCGCCGAGCAGGGCGGTTACGCTGTCTTCTGCGTCGATTCTCTGAGCCACTTTTGGGTTGGCCGCGACGGAGCCCTCGAATTCGTCGACATGGCCTCTAAACGTCACCGCGACAACATGGGCGGTTGGAAAGACTTCCGTCCGCACGAGCGCGCCATGGTAGACCGCATGATCGCATCTCCTTGCCATGTCATCGTCACCATGCGTACGAAGAACGATTATGTCGAGGAGCAAAATCCCACTACCGGCAAGATGCAGCGCCGCAAAGTAGGGCTGGCTCCCGTGCAGCGCGAGGGCCTCGAATATGAGTTCGACCTCGTCGGCTACATGGATGAGGACAACACGCTGATTATCGATAAAACGCGCTGTCCCGCTTACACGGGCAAAGCCGTCGCGAAGCCTGCCGAAAAGGACTTCGTGCCCTTCTGCGAGTGGCTCAAAGGCGCGGGTCCGGAGCAGCAGGCGATGCAGCCGGCCCGCGAAGATATTCCGGAGCCGGTCCAGCAGCTCTGGCGCCGCATGAACAGCCTCAACGGCATCTGCGAGGTGCTGGGCGGCCTCAAAAACGAACTTGTCGAAGCTCTTGGCGAAGAGCGTGGCGCGAAGAGTTACCAGGTGCTTCTGGCCACGCATGGCGTAGACAACCCGAATCAGTTCAAATCGGTCCAGAAGGCCCGGCAGTGCGCTTTGCAGCTTTGGATGAAGGTGCAGACCGTGCGCCAGCCGAAGCAGCAGGAGGTTGCCTGATGGCCGCCGCGACGGCTCTCGCGCCCACCGAGACGCTCTTCACCATCGAAGACGATTTACAAGCTCTCTTGAACAGCGAAGATCTGGTCTCGGAGGACCAGATCGAGCAATTCAAAATCGAGTTCGCCGCAAAGCTGGCCAGCGCTGTCGAAAAACGGCAGCGCGTGGGCGAGTTTCTCCGTTTCTGTGAGCTGATGCAGTCCAACTGCGAGGCGGAAATCAAGCGTCTGGACGCGCTCAAAAAGTCATACGCCGCTGCGCAGGAACGCTGCGAAGATTTCGTTGTTTATACGATCGAACAACTGGGGCGGGACCCGAGAGGAAAATACCGGAAGCTGGCGGGCCACACCGTTACGCTTTCGGTAGCGCAAAATCCCGACAGCGTCGACGTGGTTGATCCGGAAAGCATCCCCGAGCGGTTTCAAAACATCGAACTCAAACTGCCGCTCGATGTCTGGAAACGCGTTCTCGCGTCATTCGATAAGCGAGACGATGCAGAAGGCAAGGAAACGGCGGCTGCGCTCCGCAGCGCCGCTGAAAATGCAGCGAAGTCCATCAATAAAAGCGCGATTCGGGAACAAATGAAAGCGGGGCTGGATGTACCGGGCGCAGATCTCAAAATCGGGAATTTACGCTGTAAGGTAAGCTAAGCGGCCGCTCGCCCCTGTAGCCGCCTGCACGCTTCCTCCCGGCCCTCCAGAATCTCGACGACGAGTTGCTTGGTCTCGTCACTGGGTGGATTTACCTGCGCCAGAAAGACCACTCTGGACCAATCCTGTTCATTCATCCGGGCCGCTTCGGAACTTGTTCCGCCAGCGGCCTGAATTACGTCCGCCAACCTGTCCGCTTTAATTCTCCTCGCGGAAATGCGGTAAATATTGTCCTGCTTCACGCTTAATTAGATGCTCATTTGAGCGCTAAAGAGGCGGCAATTTGCCGGTCTCAACTCCACAAATCCCGTCCCACCACAAATCCCAGCGACAGAAACACCACATACTGCAAAGGCCACGTCAACAGCACCACTCCAGGCACGCTCAAGAGCCGCCATTGACAAAGCGGCCAGTTCGTATAAATCCAGAAATGATGCGACGCATTCACCGTTTCCCAGAAGGCTCCAAAGCCAATCGCCGCCAGAACAAGCGCACACAAGGGCTGCCAGCATCCATAGAAAATTGTTTTCAGCAACGAGGCCCCTCCCCGCGCCACTTGCACCCATTCGAGCGCCAGCCAGATTCCAATAAACAGAATCTGGAAATAGCGGAAATGCACTCGGACCGGAACCGCCTTCCGGATCTCGAACTGGTACCCGCCGTTGTGCTGGTAATCGCTCAACAAAAGAAAGACTCCCGCCAGAATCAGAGCTGCCCCAAGCGCTCCGAGCGCGCGGAACAACCAGGTTTCGTATCGCCGCGGCGTTGTCGCGACACGCTCCTTCCCCGCGCATCGCCGGAGAATCGCCCGGACAGCTAAATAACTCTCCGCCGTCGCCAGCCAGTATGCGCAGAAACCAACGACAAACGTGCCGCCGTATACGGCTTCGTTCCAGTAGGGATAGATCCAGAGTTTCCCAAGCCATTGCGCGCCTCCGTCCAGCAGCAAGCCGCTGAGGGCTCCCACACACAGTAGCGACAGCCACGGCCTGCCGCTTCTGGTGCTCTCCTGCAATAACGACCGATGTTCGAGGGCCATCGTGACCTGGTCGCAAAGAATAATCCCGGTCATCGCGAAAAACGACCAGAAAATCGTGAGGCTCGCCAGATTGATGCTGCGTTCAGGAGCGAAGTTTGGAATATACGCCAGAGGAATGAATACAGCCCAGGCAGCGGCCAGATCCCACCGGCGTATTCTCGGCACGAAAGCGACTACCGCGGAGCAGTCGTCGTGGTTCCAGGCCCCGGCGCGGGATTGCCGCCCCACCAGCGATACCCGCCGGCCCAGGAGAAAATCCAGATCAGAAACGCAATGATGATGATGATCCACAAACACCCGCATCCCGGGTACGGGCGGTTATATGTATCCCAGTAGCGGCGGTAGAAACGGCGCGGCGGCGGCCCTGGTTCGAGCGGATCGACTGGATTGTTCGGCGGTACCGTGCTCATACCGAACTAACCTCTCGACCTGAGCATCTGTAATCCCCAAAGGCTGATTCCCGCCGCTACTATAAGCACGAACCATGGACTCTTTAAAGACGTTCGAAGTCCGCTCGGTGACATTCTCGACACGGTCGCCCAGTTCGCTTAAGTTATCTTTGAGCTGTTTACCCGCCTTGAGGAGTGTTTCGCTCGCCTGCGCTACCTCCCGTATGTTGTCGGTCGCCGAGCGGCCAGTTTCGTCTGCCATACCGATCTGATTCAAACCGGCTACCGAACATAACGCTCGTAAAAACGCCGAACTCAGGAAATTGTCCGAAACAGTTCGTACAGATCCGAATTCCGCTCAATCCCGATCCCCGGCGCGTCCGGAAGCCGCGCAAATCCGTTTTCAATCGGCGGCTCATCCGCGAAACCGCCAAACGGCAGAAATACGCCTGGATACGATTCATTTCCGCCGAGGCCCAATCCGGCCGCGATATTGAGCGCGAATTGATGCCCGCCATGAGGAACGCAGCGCCGCGCCGACCAGCCCTCGTCTTTCAACATGCGCAGGGTTCGAATGTACTCGGTCACGCCATAGCTCAGAGCCGGGTCCATTTGCAGAGAGTCCGTCTGCGGATTCAAGCCTCCGTAGCGAATCAGATTCTGCGCCTCCTGCGTCGAGAACAGGTTCTCGCCCGTCGCGATCGGCGTGGGCGAAGCCTGCGCCACCTCCGCCAGCAGCTTGAAATCGAGCGGATCGCCCGGTTCCTCATACCACTTCAACTTGTACGGAGCGAGCGCCTGAGCGTATTCGAGAGCCGTGTTCCGGCCAAAACGGCCATTGGCATCCACTGCAAGGCGGCGGCCCTCCGGCAGCAGCTTCAGCACGGCTTCAATCCGCGCCAGATCTTCCTTGAGTGGCGCTCCGCCGATCTTCATCTTGACTTCGGTGTAGCCGAGATTTAGATACGAGCGCATTTCGTCCGTCAGTGCCGAGATGTCTTTGCCGGGATAGTAATAACCTCCGGCAGCATACACGGCCACGTGATCATCCGCTTCCCCGCCCCGATAGCGTTCTGCTAATACTCGGTACAGCGGCTTGCCCTCGATTTTCGCGACTGCATCCCATATCGCCATGTCCGTCGCGCCCACCGCCACGGAACGGTCTCCATGGCCGCCCGGCTTTTCGTTCGTCATCATCACGCGCCAGACTTTCTCAGGTTCGAGGTTGCTGCCGTCTTCGTTCAGAAGCGATTCCGGCTTCGCGCGCAGCAGCCGCGGGAAGATGCGCTCGCGCAGAATTCCTTGCTGCGCATAACGGCCATTCGAGTTGAAACCGTACCCGATCACCGGCTTGCCGCCGCGCACCACATCGGTATGGATCGCAATGGCCGAGGCTGTCATGTCGGCAAAACTGATGAATGCATTGCTAATCGCCGATTTAATCGGAACAACCAGATCGCGTATTTCAGTAATTCTCATAAAGTGACAGTCACCACAAACCAATCAATTTCCACCACGCCGTTCCAATGCCCAGCCAAAAAATACTATTCACAATCGAAATCACAAAACCGAGCTTCCACCAAGTTGCCTGGCTGACATACCCGGTACCGAAATAAACGGGAGCCGATCCCGTCCCGTAATGGGTCAGGCCCGCATCCAGATTGGAAAAGTAAGCCAAGCCGAACGCGGCAATCAGCGGCGGCACACCGCACGCCAGCGCCGCTGCCAGGAATCCCGGATACAGCGCTGTCAGGTGCGCGGTCATGCTCGCGAATGCATAATGAACATACAGATAGCTCAAGATGAGCAGCACAAACGCAGCGCCCCAGGGAAGCACCGAGCTGTAATGAAACAGCGGGCTGGTTAAGCTGCGAATGACGCCCTGCCGGTTCAGCTCATCCGCCATCATGATGAGTGGCGCGAACCAGATCAGCGCATCCCACGCGCGCCCTTCCGACAAAAGCTCATTCCACGTCAGCACGCGGCAGATCAAGATCGCCGAAACACCCGCCAGCGCAACGAACGCGTTGGGAATGTGATGCCAGGGCGAGGTGACCCATCCGGCCATCACGGCCAACATGATGACCATCAGAATGCGTTCTGAGCTGCTGACTGCGCCCATGCATGCGAGCTCTCTCTGTGCGTGCGCGCGCGCCGCCTCGGTGTGCTGGATCTCGGGCGGATGCAGCCGATAGATCAAATACGGCACCGTGAGCAGCGAGAGCGCGCCCGGAACAATCGCGCCCGCGAACCATTTCAGCCAGGTCAGGTCCACGTGACCGATCTTTGAGGCGAAGTCCGCCGCGAGCGGGTTCGATGCCATGCCGGTCAGAAACATGGCAGAGGCCACATACGTTGTATGAAACGCGACCAGCATCAGAAAAGCGCCCATCTTCCGCGCCGTCGGTCCGGGCTCCGAGCCGACCGCCTGTGCAACCGATTTCGTGATGGGGCAAACGATGCCGCCGCCGCGCGCCGTATCGGAGGGCACAAACGGCGCGAGAATCAGGTCCGATGCCGCAATCGAGTATCCAAGCGACAGCGCATTTTTGCCGAATTTCGCGATAAAAAAATACGCGACACGGGCGCCCAATCGCGTGCTAGTGACGGCACGCGAAAACAAGAAGGCGGTGAAGATGAGCCAGACGGTTGGGTCGCTAAAACCGGAGAGAACCGCCGCCGGAGATAATGTCCTGGTCAGCGCGAGCGCCGTCATTGCAGTGAGGACCACTACGGCCATCGGGACCGGCTGCGTCACCAGCCCAATGACGGTCGCGACGAAGAACGCCAGCAGCGCCTGATGGCTGATTAAGAAAATCAGCACTCCGGATGCAAGCGGAACCAGCCAGCGCCAGTACACCTGCACGCTACGTCTTCATCCGCGCCATGAAATACAAGCCGAACAACGAGAAAAGAATATCGGGAGACCACGCGGCCATTACGGCGGGCAACTGATTCAAATCGCCCACCTGCTCGAATACCGTGCTGATCGTCCAGTACGCGATGGCGATCCCAAAGCTGATTCCCACACCCGTCATCGCCCCCCGATTTCCCGCGATAAACGCGAACGGAATGCTCAGAATGGCCATGATGAGCGCGAACAGCGGAACTGCGAACTTCTTGTAATACTGGACGCGCAAAGGAGTCGTTTCGATGCCGCTCGCCTGCAGTTCGCGAATATACTGCCCGAGCTCCTCGAAGTTCATCTCCTTGTATTCTTTTTCTTCCTGCACGAACCAGGACGGGCGTTCCGTCAATTCAGGAAATGAAGCCGAGCTGTTGTAGAACTCTGTGTAGTTTTCTTTATAGCTGCCGCCCTTGTCCTGCACCACCTCGCTCATACCGTTCTGAAAGACCCAGGTATTCCGGTTCTTATCCCAATACGCGCGGTCGGCGGAAATCTGATGCACCACGCGAAAGGTGACCGGGTCCAACTCGTACACGTTGACCTTGGTCATGGCGGCATGTTGCCGGTCGAGCAGCCGGAAATTATAGATACGCGAGCCCTGGCCGTAGACCCACTGCCGGTCCTGTCTCAAGTATGTTGCCGGCGGCTTTTTCTTGATTTCGGCGCGCAGCATCTCCTGCCGGCGGTTCGCTGCCGGAATGTAGTAATGATCAAACGCGAAGAGCAGAGCG
Source organism: Bryobacteraceae bacterium (assembly GCA_035651215.1). GTDB lineage: Bacteria > Acidobacteriota > Terriglobia > Bryobacterales > Bryobacteraceae > Bog-105. The sequence goes on along the minus strand of DASRGE010000041.1, from coordinate 68,258 downwards.
CTGATGCCGAAGCTGACGACCAGCACAGGAGCAGCCAACCGGTGCACGCTCACGCCGCCTGCCTTGAACGCCGTCACTTCGTTGTATTTCGTCAGGATGCCAAAACAGATAAGCGAGGCCACCAGCGTCCCGATGGGCGTCAACTGGTAGATCAGGCTCGGCGCGAGGTGCCACAAGTAGTCCACCATCGTCGACATGCTGATGTCGTTCTTAATCATGTCGCCCAGCAATTCGAAAAACGTAAAGACCTCAATCAGCGAAACCAGTGCCAGCACCAGCACCGCGAAGTAGAACAGAAAACCGTTTAATACATAAGCGTCGATGAGCATGGGGCGAATCCCGAAGCGCCGGATTCCGCCAATCCGCACCCTTTGCCCGCGCGCCGGCAGCAGCGCTCTGATTCGTTTGGCTAGCTTCTCGCCGAAATCCCGCAACTGGCCCACCAGATCGCGATCGCCCGGCCGCTCCAATTGCGACAGCATGTAAATGCCGGCCACAAGAAATACGGCGTCGGGCGTCCACACCGCGACCGGAACCGGCAGACTGCCCTTCTTCGCCAGCCCCAGCAGTGTGATGAATCCCAGATAGTACAGAAACGCCAGCAGCACCGTGATGACGAACGCAGCGGATTTTCCGCCCTTACGCGACGAAACGCCCAGCGGAATACCCACTAGCGCGAGCAGCACGCAAGCCATCGGCAGCGCGAACCGCTGATGCAGCTCAATGGCGGCGTCCACATAATCCTCGCGCGACAGATTATGCTGGCGGTAGACGCGCTTGAACAGCGGCCCGGTATCCATTTCCTGCACGGTCTTGTTGAGCTGCAAATCCTCCGTGCTCTGGGCCTGGATGGTCTGAATCTGCCGCGCGGCGGACGTTGTAATGACCTTGCCGTCCTTGTCGCGCTCACTCGACCGGAAATTCCGCATGTCGAGAATGATGCGGTTATTCGCTGCATCCGGGTGTGGAATCGCCTCTTGCGCCACGATGATGCGCGGCCCTTCGCCCCGGTCCTTGCCTTCCTGCTGCAACTCGTTGGGGGGCGTTACATCGGCCAGGAACACGTTGCGCCAGATCACCTGTTTTCCGACCGTCTGCACATCGCCCACGTACAGCACGGTGTTCGGAAACTGCTCGTCGAAAATGCGCGACTCAATGGCTCCCGTCAACTGAGCGGCGGCAAAGTTACGCGCCAGCTTCGATTCGAGATGCAGGGATAACGGCGTCAGCCAGAGCGAACTTAGCGCGGTCAGCACCAATGCGCCGAAGGCAAAGGCAAGCACCGGGCGGGCGACAGAAATACTCGAAATTCCCGCTGCGCGAATCGCTGTGATTTCGCTATCGGCCGACATCCGGCTGAGGCCGATCAAAATGCCGACGAGCACCCCGAGGGGCAGCGCAAAGGGAAGCGTGGACGGAAGCGCATAGAGCAGCAGTTTCGCCACCACGGGCGCGGGCGCGGAGGTCTTTACCAATAGCGCGCTGAGCCGCTCGATCGTCCGGAGAAATAGGACGAACACGAACAGCAGCGTGCCCAGGCTGGCGCTGGCAAGCACTTCCTTGAGGATGGCCTTGCTTAGAATGCGCATCGGAACCCGATTACTGGCCCGCCAGCGGCGGAGGAGGAACCATCGGCGGTTTCGCCCGTTCGTCCTCGGCGCGCGCGAGATCCAGGCTCTCAAACAGGAGAGACGGACAGATGACGGAAGACGTTGTCACGTCTGCGCCAGAATCCGCCAGATTGAAACTGGACACGTTTGTGACGTAGTTCAAGACGTACGGCTTGTCGGAGGCCGCATCCACATCGCGCAGATCGCGCGCGCTGAACTCGCGAAACCGCGCGCCGCGCACCAGCTCCTCATGCCCGTCCGGATAAACGCGGTAGGCCAGAATCGGGCTGTTCAGCGTTCGCGAATACCCGCTCTTCTCCAGTTGCCGCGCCATACTCTGGAGTTCTTCGAAGTTGGCCGTCGAAGGAAAATCCAGCCGCCGGACGATCAGGCCGTACTTCAATCCCGCCAGCTTGATTTTATCGATCAGCCGCGCCTTCATTTTCGCTTCGGAGAACGGCTGGTCTGCTTGCACAAAAACGTTTCCCGGCACAGCCGCTTCCGCGCCAAACCCGCCCGGCAGCCGCCCGTGCCCGTTCGAACCGTTAAATTGACCCACCGGCTCGCGGCTCAACAGAAAGCCTTTCAAGGTTCCTTTATCGACAATCGTGACTCGCTGGGCCGGAACGCCCTGATCATCGACTTGATACGCGCCGGCGAGCACTGTTCCATGAAACTTCTGTTGGCGGGGATCGTCGACGATGGTCATCCACTCGGGCGCCACTTTCGAGCCCATGCGCGTGATCCAAACGCTTTCGAGCATCCCGAGCGCCGGATTGCTCGCGCCCTGCGGTGCCACAGGTTTCCGCTCCAACCGGGCCGCATCGGTCAGAACCTGGGCCATCAGTTGCGCCGCAGCTTCGCCCTCAAAAAGCACCGGCCCGGTGTAATCCTCGGCTGCCGGCGCTTTGCTCAAGGCATCGGTTTCGCTCGCGACGCCGTCGACGATTTTCGTCAACTGCTGCTCGCTTGGCAATTCCGAAGGATCGGGAACTGTAACGAACTGGTGATTCCAAACGTGCTTGCCATCGGGCGCAATCGCCAGCGTGCGGATTTCGAGTTCTGTGAACTCTTGCGGGATGCGCACCACCGTGCCTTCGCTATTGGCAAGCCGGTAGGTCGAAGAAACGGCTCGCACCTGCACTGAGGATGTCGCGATATCGGGATGCGCACAAAAGTGCGCGGAGAGGTCCCGAATAATCGTTTCCCATCGCTTCTGATTGAAGCCCAATTGGGCGGGTGGCGCAATCACCTGAACCGGTTTGGCGGGGGCCAGATCGGGAGTGTTCTCCGGCTCCATCACATCGCGTAGCGCGTTGCGCTTGCGCGTAATCTGGTCGAGGGCGGCCTTATAGAGCCCATCCGTCGAGAGCCACAACTCGGTTCGGATCGCCTGGTAATCGTCATCGATCGGAAGCAATCCCAGTGAGGGGGTTCCGCTGAAGATCGAATTCGTGTTATCGAATTTGTAGTCGCCGACCCGGATTTCCAGCCTCGGCTGGCGCAAGTGGGCCCGGCTGGAAGAAAGCAGCCCGCCCAGACTCGCGCGAAGAAACGCCTGCTCCGAATCGCTCGATGTGTATTGAATGAAGTACGGCTTCTCCAGAGTGCTCAACTGTATCGTTTTCGCGCGTGCGAGTTCATCCACCATGGCGCGGAGTTGCGTGTCGTTTTGGATGTCACTCGCGAGGACGGGAACGGCCACCAGAACCGCGATCGCGAAGAAGCGGCCTCTCATTCGCCCTCCGGACGCGGCAAAATGGGTGGCCTGCGCTGCGAATTCTGCTTCTTTTGCGTCTCGATTTGCGAGACGAGAATTGCCGGCGACACCGCCGAAACCGGGATGCTGCCCGATTCCGCGCCGCAATAGCCGTTAAAAATCTGAGCTTGATCTGATGTGGCGAGAATATTCTTGAAGCTCGCAAGCGGCGTCCCAACAATGTCGACCCCGCGAATCAGTTCGTCCGGGCGGCCGTCGGGATACACGCGGTAGACCACCAGAGGAACCACTTTAAAGGCCTGGGTTCCCTGACGACCGGTCGTTGTGTATCCGCTCACGACGTCTTCGAAATACAGCCCGTACGGTTTGCCCTGCCGCTTGATCTCCGCGATGAGTTCTGCGCGAAGCTCTTTGTCCGAAACTTGCTTGCTCGATTCCACGATCAGGTTCGATTGACGCGACACCACTTCATAGCCGGGCTGCCGCCGGCCGTGGCCGTTAGAATGCAGAAACTGCTCCACGGGCGAGCGCGAAAGCAAGAATGTCTTTAACACGCCGTTCTCAACCACCTTCACCGGTTGTGCTTTCACGCCCTCGTCATCGTATTCGTAGTAGCCGATCAGGTCGGTTCCGTTGTAAGTGCGCCGGGTGGGGTCAAACTCCACGCTGATGAAATCCGGCAGGACCTTCTCGCCAATCATCTTCGTGAATGTCTGGTCCTGCGAAACGTCTTTCTGGCGGTGGCCTTCGATCCGATGCCCGAAAATCTCGTGAAAGAAAACGGCAGCCGCGCGCCCGGAAAGAATGGCCGGACCCAGCATCGGTTCGGCGGGCGGCGCGCTCGCTAATTGATCGAGCTTGGTCGCGACATCCCGCACCTTTTCTTGAATGGCTGCGTCCGGCGGAAGCTGGGAAGGATTCCCAGTCTCGATCGTGGCCGAGTCCCGCAAATCCATCCCGTCCTGCGCAAGAGCAATGCCCTCAATTTCGATCCGAAACAGGTTTCGGCCTTGCTGGATCGCGGAACCCTCCGTGTTAACAAACGTGCTGACATCCCGCTCGGCGCGAAAACTCACGCCCGATCCGAGAATGCCCCGGTGCTTTTTGAATTCCGCCGACCAGGCTCGCAGTTTATCTGCCCAAGCCGCGGTGTCATAGCGGTACGTTTCCGGCAGCCGGTTGTACGTCGCGGCCGGTTCCGGAGAGAAGTCCGCGTCGCGGTCGGCCTGATCGGCCAGAAGCTGCTGATCCGTTTTCAGTTGCAACAGACGGCGCGAAGCCAGCTTGTAAACGCGGTCGGATTCCGCCCACAGCGCCCGGCGAATCTGGTTCGGGTTGTCGTCTAAACTGAGCGAGACAAAGTTAGTAAATCGTCCGGCGGAGCCGCGGTACGGATGATAGTTGTCAAACTGCGGAGACCCGACGCGAATGGTCGTGTCCACGCCCCGCACATGGCTGTGAACGTTGTTTACCAGTGCGCCTAAAGAAGCAGATTCCGAATCGCTCTCCTCGTCCGTCGCCTCATAGGCCATGTAATACGGGGCCGGATCGGCCTTTGCTTTGAGCGCCGTAAATTCGCGATTCAGCTCACCGGTCAGGATGTCGATGAGCCCAGCCGGACTCGCCGCACTGAGCACGCCCAGTCCAATGGAGACAAAGGCAACAAATCCGGCAGCAACTTTGGGAAACAACGTTCTCAGGATAACAGTGCTCGTAGAGTTTCGGTGTACGGCGCACGCGCTACACCGCGCTCTGTAATGATCGCCGAAACATAACGATTCGGTGTTACATCGAAGGCCGGGTTCGCCACGGCAATTCCCTCCGGCGCCACCTGCACGCCTTGTACATGCGTCACCTCTTTGGCCGCACGCTCTTCAATCGGGATCTGGTCGCCGGATTCCAGCGTCAGATCGAGCGTGGAGACCGGAGCCGCTACATAAAACGGAACATTATTTTCTTTCGCCAGAACCGCGACCGTATAAGTTCCGACTTTATTTGCAACATCTCCGTTCGCGGCGATGCGATCCGCACCGACAACGACGCATCCGATCCGGCCGCTCTTCAGAAAATGTCCCGCCATGTTGTCGGTGATGAGGGTCGTTTGGATGCCGTCGCGCTGCAACTCCCAGGCGGTCAGGCGCGCGCCTTGCAAAAATGGCCGCGTTTCATCCGCAAACACGTCGATTTTCTTGCCAATCTGCACAGCAGCACGAATGACACCCAGAGCCGTGCCGAAACCGGCCGTCGCCAACGCTCCCGCGTTGCAGTGCGTCAGGACCGTTTTTCCGTCCGGCACGAGCGGAGCACCGTTACGCCCGATGGCTTCATTGATCGCGATATCCTCCGCGCGTATCTGCTGCGCTTCCGCAACCAGTCGCTCGCGGATCTCTGAAATTCCAAGATGCCGGATTTCAGCATACAGCCGCTTCATGCGATCGATGGCCCAGAACAGATTGACCGCGGTGGGCCGGGTCTTCGCGAGCGTTTCGCAAATGACGGGCATGTCGCGTTCGAGGTCCTGCGACTGCAAAGCACCCAGTGCGACGCCCATGGCCGCCGCCACACCGATGGCCGGAGCCCCGCGAATAATCATGTTCCGGATCGCATCGGCCACTTCCCGATACGTGCGGCAAGTGACGAAAACCGTTTCGCGAGGCAGCCGGGTCTGGTCGATCATCACGACACCTTCCGGCGTCCATTCAATCGTTTCGACAGTATTTTGGGTCAGAACAGCAGAAGTCATTTAACCTTTCGTGTGTTTGGACAATACGAGAGCAATTACCGAAACTGCGTTGAAGCACCCGTGCATCACCGTGCCGGGAATAATGGATTTGGTCCGTTCGCGCACCCAGCCGAACGCCGCGCCCGCCAGAGCGACAGTTAACGCGTACTGCCAGGCATCCGCATACTCCGGCGCGTGCAAAGCGCCGAATAACCCGGCGGTCACCAGAATCCCGGCCACTACGCCAAACGTTCGTATGAGCAGCGGCTGAATAAATCCGCGAAAAAACAATTCCTCAAAGATAGGCGCGATGACGGCCGCCATGATGGCAAACAAGGCGAACGACCATGCTGATTTCGTCATCTCCTCAAACGGAAGCGGAATTTTCGGCGTCTTCACCAGAGAAGCAAATGCCGACAGCGCAAAAGCGAGGCCCACGCCGCCAGCTCCCGCAATCGCGAGGTTGACATTGGTACGCCGCCAGCCAAGCGAAGAAAATACCGGGCGTCCGTAGCGCAACCCAATCACCAGCCAGAATGCAACATAAACGAGCAGATAGATCACCAGGTTCCCAGGCAGCAAAAGCGGAGTGGGATCGGCGCGAAGACTCGGAACGAAACTGGCGATGAGGGCAACGGCCAAGCCGATCAGTACGAGCCCGGCGACAATCAAACCGACCACCATCGCCAGATCGTCATAGCCCCAGAATGGCTCCCGTTGAGGACGCAGCGGCACCGGGGGAGGGGAGATTTCGGCGGGTGAGGTGTCTTGCGGCTCAGGCTGCATTGGACGCCTTCATTATCTTCCGGAGTGCCTCCGCGGTATGGCTGAACCCGTTTTGGAGCACTTCTTCTGGTGTGCCGGTCGCGATCACCTGGCCGCCGTTTTCGCCGCCTTCCGGACCTAGATCGATCAGGTAGTCTGCGCTCTTGATGACGTCCAGATTGTGTTCAATCACCAGAACGGTGTTGCCCAGATCCACCAACCGTTGCAGCACATCGAGCAGGTGACGGACATCTTCAAAATGCAATCCGGTTGTGGGTTCATCGAGCAGATAAAACGTCCGTCCGGTTTGGCGTTTGCTGAGCTCCTTGGCGAGTTTGATCCGTTGCGCCTCGCCGCCCGAAAGCGTCGTTGAGGATTGGCCCAAATGAATGTAGCCCAATCCCACATCCGCCAGCGTCTTCAATTTCGCCTGAACTTGCGGGATGTTCGCCAGAATCTCCACCGCTTCGTCGACCGTCGATTCCAAAACATCGGCGATGCTCTTGCCCTTGTATTTCACTTGTAAGGTCTCCAGATTGTAGCGGCGGCCGCGGCAGACGTCGCACGTGACATACACATCGGGAAGAAAGTTCATCTCGATGCGCTTCAGGCCATCGCCCTGGCACGCTTCGCAGCGCCCGCCCTTCACGTTGAAGCTGAAGCGCCCGGCCTTGTATCCGCGCTCGCGCGATTCCGGCAGCATCGCGTAGATTTCGCGGATGGCGGAAAAAACGCCGGTGTATGTCGCCGGATTCGAGCGGGGCGTGCGGCCAATCGGCGACTGATCGATCTCGATCACTTTGTCGATATTTTCAAGACCGAGAATCGCGTCGTGCGCGCCGGGCGCCTGGCTCGATCCATATACCTCTTTCGCGAGCGCCCGGTACAAAATGTCATGCACCAGCGTCGATTTTCCGCTGCCCGAAACACCGGTCACCACCATCAGCGTTCCGAGCGGAAAATCGACATCAATGTTTTTCAAATTGTGCTCACGCGCGCCTTTCACCGTGATCTTCAACCCGTTTCCGGACCGGCGAACCGCGGGCGGCCGGATCGCAAGCTGGCCCGATAGATATTCCCCGGTGAGCGATTGCGGCGTCTGCATGATCTGCGCGGGAGTTCCCTGCGCCATCAAGCCCCCACCCAAGCGTCCGGCGCGCGGACCCAAGTCAATCACGTAATCGGCGCGTTCGATTGTTTCGGAATCGTGCTCCACGACGAGCACCGTGTTTCCTAAATCCCGCAGCCGGTGCAGCGTGTCGAGCAGGCGTCCGTTATCGCGCGGGTGCAGTCCAATAGAAGGTTCGTCGAGGACGTACAGGACCCCACGCAGCTTCGATCCAATTTGCGTCGCGAGGCGAATTCGCTGCGCTTCGCCGCCCGAGAGCGTGGCCGACGACCGTTCGAGACTCAGATAATCCAGACCTACCGCGCACAAGAATTCCAGCCGGTTCTGAATCTCTTCGATAACGCGCCCGACTACCTTCAAGTCGCGCTCGGTGAACTGCCAATCGCGGACGAGCGGCAGCGCGCGGGCAACCGGCATCCCGGTGAAATCCGCGATCGAGATTCCCTTCACCTGTACGGCGAGACTGGACGGCTTTAAGCGGCGTCCCTTGCAATCCGGACAGGTGGTCGGGGACATGTAGTCCATCAGCCACTCGCGATATCCTTCGCTTGCCCGTTCGTAGCTCTCGTCCAGCAGCTTCAATATGCCCGGGAAATGACTGTTGCCGTAGATGAGCAGATTGCGCGTGCGCTTCGGCAAATCTTCAAACGGGACCGAGAGATCGATGCCGTGCGATTCCGCGACCTCGTTCAACGCCGAAAGCATATAAGAGGAACTCGACCCAGGCCCCAAGCCGCCATCAAACAGCGGCTTCGAAGGATCGCAGACCACCTTCACCGGATCAAACGCCCAGGTGCTGCCGACACCGTTGCACGTCTCGCACGCCCCATAAGGGCTGTTGAAGGAAAACGAACGCGGCTCAAGCTGCGGAATGCTCGTCCCATCATTCGGGCACGCGAGTTTTTCCGAATACAGCCGCTCGGGCCCGTCGATCACCGCCACGATCACCAGACCGTCCGCCCATTTGAGCGCCGTCTGGATGGAATTTTCGAGCCGCTGCTCGATGCCAGGCTTTACTACGAGCCGGTCAATGACCACCTCAATCGTGTGATTCTTCCGCTTATCGAGCTTCATGGGCTCGTCGAGCGTCTTCAACTCGCCATCGATGCGAGCGCGAAAGCCGGCTTTCGAAATGGCTTCGAGTTCTTTCTTGTACTCGCCCTTGCGGCCGCGCGCGACCGGCGCCAGGATCATGATCCGCTCGTTCTGATGCTGCGAAAAGACCTGTTCGAGAATTTGCGATTGGGATTGCCGCGCGATCTCGGCTCCGCAGATCGGGCAGTGCGGGATGCCGACCGACGCAAACAAAAGACGCAGGTAGTCGTAAATCTCGGTGACGGTCCCGACGGTCGACCGAGGGCTGCGGGAAGTGGTTTTCTGCTCGATCGAAATCGCCGGACTGAGGCCGTCGATGGAATCCACATCCGGCCGTTCCATCTGATCCAGGAACTGGCGCGCGTACGGGGACAGCGTTTCTACATACCGCCGTTGTCCCTCGGCGTAGATGGTGTCAAAGGCGAGCGAGCTTTTCCCGGAGCCGCTCAAACCCGTAATCACCGTGAAAGTGTTCCGCGGAATGTCTACACTGATATTTTTCAGGTTGTGCTGGCGCGCGCCATGCACCGAGATACGCTCTAACATTGTTTCCTGAGCACCGCGGCGCAAGAGTAGGCCCAGTGCGTTCCCATGCTGGGAGGTTTTCCTCCATTGTCCGTCATCCGGGTATTCCGATATGGCCAAAAATTTCAAAGATCTATCCGACCGCGAGATTCTAGCGCTCGCCATCTCTCTCGAAGAAGAAGATGGCCGGATCTATGGCGAGTTCGCCGAGCGTCTCCGCCAGGATTTTCCCGCCACCGCGCGGCTCCTCGAAGAAATGCAGGCGGAAGAATCCGAGCATCGCTCGAGCCTCATCGATCTTTATCGATCGCGTTTCGGCGAGCACATTCCGCTCATCCGGCGCCAGGACGTCAAAGGCTTTGTCTCGCGCCCTCCGGTTTGGCTCATCGAGAAGATTGGCCCGGGCGCGGTCCGCAAATCCATCGAGTCGATGGAGAACGAGACCGGCCGCTTCTATACCCTCGCGTTGCAAAAGACGACCGATGCTTCGACGCGGAAGCTGTTAGGCGATCTGGCCGATGCGGAGGCGAAACACACCGCTTCGGCGGAAATTATCGAGAAAGAGCATCTGCCGCCCGAGGTCAAGCGCTCGGAACAGGAAGCATACCGGCGGATGTTTGTGCTTCAGTTTGTGCAGCCGGGACTGGCGGGTTTGATGGACGGCTCGGTATCGACGCTCGCTCCGCTGTTTGCCTCGGCTTTCGCGACTCACAACTCCAATCTGGACGCGTTTAAGGTTGGCTTGGCCGCTTCGCTCGGCGCGGGCATTTCGATGGCGTTTGCCGAAGCGTTATCGGATGACGGTTCGCTCACGGGGCGCGGCCGGCCCGTGGTGCGCGGCATCGTGACAGGCATTATGACCGCGGCGGGCGGCATCGGGCACACACTGCCGTTTCTCATCACTGATTTTCGGGCGGCGCTAACGGTGGCGATTATTGTGGTGGCCCTGGAATTAGGCATCATCAGTTGGGTCCGGCAGCATTACATGGAGACACCGCTGTTTCGCGCCGCTTTGCAGGTTGTACTGGGAGGAGTGCTAGTCTTTCTGGCCGGGATTGTGATCGGTACATCTTAAAGCGCAACTCCTGTTGCTCGATTCTGGAAAATCGACCGATAGGTCCCCGGTTACCCAGCACTCGCCGCATAGATCCGTGCATGCGCTGCTAACTAACGCACACGCCTCTCATCTTGGATATTGGGAGCAAGAGGGCTTGAGCGGGTAGGGGTGCAGTAGTACAAGCGAACTCCGCTCTAATCGGCATATCACTCCCCTCCGTCCGTCAGTTCGGGTTGGGTCTACCGATACATCTGGACAGGCTGGCTCGGAAGTGCACGCCGCTAGAAATGGTGGCGGTCGCCTAAAAAGCTGACCCCACTTGTGCCGAAAAAGGAACCTGAGCTGTGATTTGTATTCCGAAACCCTCCAATCCGACTACTTTGCGGGGATGATTCGTCAATAAGTGAATCGTAGATAAACCGAGATCTGAGAGAATCTGCGCTCCGATGCCCGTTTCATGCTGCAAGGGCTGGTGCCGTTCCGACGGAATGAAGCTCGATTGGTTGCGTGTGTGCCCAATCAATTCGCGGCGCCCGTCCTGCCAGACCGCATGCACGCCAGGTCCGTTCTGGTGCAGATACAGAAATACGCCGCAGTCCGCGCGTGAGATCGTTTCGAGCGCTCCGGTAATCAATTCGCGGCAGTCGCAATCGAGCGATTGAAAGGTATCGCCGTACAGGCAATGCGAATGGACGCGTACCAGCACGTTGCTCTTGCCTTTGATATCGCCGTGAACAAGCGCGAGATGCATCTCTTTATCGGTGCGGCTGACGTAGCGAATTACCTCGAATTCGCCGTAGGGCGTTCTAATGCGGCCCGAGGCGTCGCGGTCTACGACCTTCTCGGTCTGCATGCGATAGCGAATCAGATCCGCTACCGAAATCATTTTGAGTCCGTAACGCTGGCAGAATTCCACAAGCTGCGGAACGCGCGCCATCGTGCCATCCTCATTCATGATTTCGCAGATCACGCCGCCTGGAGAAAGACCCGCTAAGCGCGCCAGATCCACTGCGGCTTCCGTCTGTCCGGTGCGCACCAGCACGCCGCCGGGACGCGCGCGCAACGGAAATACATGGCCGGGACGCGCCAAATCCTGCGGGCGCGAATTCGGATCCATGGCCACGCGGATGGTGTGCGCACGGTCGTACGCGGAGATGCCGGTTGTCACGCCTTCGGCCGCGTCAATCGCCTCGCAGAATGCCGTGCTGAAGCGCGCCGTATTGACGGCCGACATGGGCTGCAGATCGAGGCGTTTGCAAATTTCCGCATCGAGAGCAAGGCAGATCAGGCCGCGCCCGTACGTAGCCATGAAATTGATCGCTTCTGGAGTGATCTTCTCGGCAGCGATGGTTAGATCGCCTTCGTTTTCACGATCCTCGTCGTCCACGACGATGAGGATCTTACCCTGCCGGAAGTCTTCAATCGCTTCAGAAATAGAAGCAAAGTGCATTGGAAGTGGGCATGTCGTGTCTAGACCGCGACAGCAACTCCGGCTTTGGCGTGCCAGGGTTTCGCTGACTTGATAGCGTTGTTCACGGCCTCAATGTTCTTCACGCCCTGATCGGAAAGCCAGTCTTCGAGCGCCTTGACGCCTTGTTTGCCGTACACCGCTACGCCGTCTTTCCAGGTAGCGCGTCCGCACAACACGCCCGAATAATCCGTGCCTGCCTCAGCCGCCATGTTCAACGACTCCACGAACTGAGCATTGCCCACTCCCGCACTTAGATAAATAAACGGCTTTTGCGCCATTTCTGCGGCCCTGCGGTAATACTCCAGCGCCTCTTTGCGGCTGTATGCAGCTTTTCCTTTGAAGACGCTGCTGCCTTCGACGAACTCGGCGTTGACCGGAACCTCTACCTTCAGAACGTCGACGTGATATTGCGGTTTCCCGAACTCCTCCATTGACTTGATGACGACTTCCGGCTTCTTCTTTGCGTAGTCGAAGCCTTTTTCGTTACCGCCTTTGGGGTCATAACCGACAAATTCCAGGAAGAAGGGGATCTGGTGGAACTCGCATTCCGCGCCGATCCGCTCAATAAACGCATGCTTGATGTCGTTGATCTTCGGATCTTCGAAAGGAGTGTAGTAGATCAAGATTTTGACCGCATCCGCGCCCAGCTCTTTGATCCGCTTCACGGAAAGATGCGGTAGCAGGTCGGGCAGCCGCCCTGGTTTAGTGTTGTCGTAACCGCTCTCTTCGTAGGCGAGCAGCAGTCCCGCATTCTTTGCGCGTGCTTTGGCGGCGGGAATGCCATACTCCGGGTCCAACAGGATCGCGCTCGCGTGCGGAGTCAAAACTTTGGTGACCGCCGTCTTGAACTCGGTCATCATGTCAGGCGTGACCTGATCCTGCGGAACGCCTTTGGCCGACGCAATCATTTTTTGCAAGCTGCCGCGCTGGTCCATGGCGGCGGCCGCAATCACGCCGTTCTTGTTCGAAAGCGCATTCAGATGTTTGACTTTACCTTCGGAAAGCTGCATAATTTTGCACCGGACACTTCAGTATATCGAAGCAGCAGGTATCCCAATTTTCGTGCGCCGCCGCCAATATTTTTGCGCGACGGACACGTCTTTGAAAATCTGTTGCTTCAGCGCTTCCGGGCTCGGGAACTGGCGCTCGGCTCGCACGAAATGATGAAACCGTACTTCGATCTCCTGGGGCCCGTCGCCTTCCCATTTACCCAGCAGAAAGGTCTCCACGGTCAGTTCGTTTCCGCCAAAGGTCGGACGAAACCCGGCATTGGTAATGGATTCCCAACGCCGGTTCGAAGGCAGTTCCACGGTTTCCGTGACATAGACGCCCCGCGGAACAATGCGGTCAGGTGCCGAACGCAGATTTAAAGTCGGGACGGTCTGTTTGCTTCCCACACCGTGTCCCGTCACCACCGGTCCTGCGAGCGAAAAACATCTCCCCAATAACCGTCCGACCCGCGACACGTTGCCGGATGCCAGGTAGCGCCGGATGGCCGAGCTCGAAACAATTTCACCGCGTAGCGAGACTGGTTTTAGAAATCGCACATAGAAGCGGTATCGCTCCGCAAGCCCGCGCAGAACGTCAGGGGTACCGCTCTGTTTGTGCCCGAAATGGAAATTCTCGCCGACAAAGACCGCTTTGGTCTCGAGCGCGTCAACGAGGATCTGCGAAACGAACTCCTCCGGCGACATGCGCGCCACTTCCGGCGTGAATGGCAAGACGAGAATACGCTCCGCTCCGGCGGCAGCGAGTAATTGGATGCGCTTTTCGAGGCTACAGATTAAAAGCGGCACATGTCGGGGAGCAACGACCGCGGTCGGGTGGGGATAAAACGTCAGAGCCGCGGGCGTGATTCCGTGAGCCGAGGCATACCGGACCGCTTCGCGCAGCAATGCCTGGTGCCCGATATGGACGCCATCGAAATTACCGATCGCGAGCGCAGACGGCCCGAACTGGCCGCGCGCCGATTCAACGGATCGAAAGTCTTTCATATCTGGTCGGCCCGTCCGATCGGAATCTCCAAACCGTCGTAAGCCAGATGCACGTTATCAGGTAAGCGCGCCTCCATATCGGCATGCAGCAGATCGTGTGAAATATGAGTGAAGTAGGCCCGCTTCGGCTTCAATAGCGCAACCGTCCGCAAAGACTCCTGCACGGTGGAATGCGTGGGATGCGGGTTGTGTCGCAAAGCATCCAAAAACAACACATCCAGGCCGGTTAATTTGTCCTTACTTTCAGCGGGAATCTCGCTGTGATCGGTGAGGTAAGCGCTATTGCCGAAACGAAAGCCGTGCACTGTGCCCTTCCCATGCGACGCCCGCACTGGCAGAATCGAAATTCCGGCAACGGAGATGAGCTCGTTATCGAATACGTGCCGCGCCAAGCGAGGCCGGCTCGATTCCGATGGCCCGCTATCGAAGACATAGCCGAAAGTCCGTTCAATCACCTCCAGCGCTTCGGCCGACGCATAGATCGGTATAGCTTTCTTTTGAATGAAATTGAAGGGCCGCACGTCATCCAGCCCCAGGATGTGATCGGCGTGCGCATGGGTATAAAGAATCGCATCGAGCCGGTCGATGTGGTAGCGCAGCGCCTGGCAGCGGAAATCCGGCGATGTATCGATCAGCAGCCGCTTGTCTTCCAGGCACAGTAGCACCGATGGCCGAAGGCGCTTGTCGCGTGGGTCGGTGGAACTGCAAACCGTGCAGCGGCAGCCGATCATCGGCACGCCGACGCTGGTTCCCGAGCCGAGGACAAGAATCGACGCGTGCTCGAAAGTGTCGAGCATCTACTCGGTCTTGGTTCCCTTTCCGCCATCCGCGGCAATAATGATCGGCCGGTCGCTCTCCGGTTTCGATTCGCCGGCCGGTGGTTCCTTGCCACGTTTCATTTCGTCAGCGATCTGGACATACCGGAACCGCAGTTCGGTCAACCCATTTTCGAGGAGCCGCTGCTCTTCCACTGTGAGATTCCCCTTTGTCTTTTCCTGAAGCATTCCGAGCAGGTCGATAGAATGCCGGGCGAGCGGCAGGTTGGGCTCGGTTTTCTCGTCGCCTTCTCCCAGCTTGAAGAGGCCAAGCTGGATCTGGGTCTGCATCAGAATCGATTCGACCAGGAACATGAAATTGGCCGGCGGGAGCGGCATCTCGGAAGATTCGGTGCTGTCAGCCATATAAAGCAAACTCCATCCTACGAACATATTGTCGAACAGGGAGCGGTGAAGAATGGGCGCGACAACGGGGTCGCGCGCGGGCGAGGGCGTCCGCCCCACAAAAAGAAGCGCGGACGCTGTTAGGGTATCGTTGAGCGTGGCACAGCGAACGACAAATTCGGTTCAGGAGGCTGGAGTCAAATTTCAGGAGCTCGTCGAGGTGATGGCGCGTTTGCGCGGCCCGGATGGCTGTCCTTGGGACCGGAAACAGACTCTGGATACTATCAAATCGTATCTGCTCGAAGAAACTTACGAGGTCATGGACGCGATTGATGCGCGGGACTGGCCGAGCCTCGCGGAAGAACTCGGAGATTTACTGTTACAGCCGGTGTTTCTGGCCGAGATCGCGGCGGATGAGGGCCTGTTCACGATTTCGGATGCACTCGACGCCATTAACCAGAAGCTGGTCCGGCGCCATCCGCACGTTTTCGGAGAAGCCGTTGCCCACACGGCTGAAGATGTTAAACAGCGGTGGGATGAAATCAAACAGCAAGAAAAGGGTGGACCGCCTGTATCCGTTCTGGACGGAGTGCCACGTACCTTGCCGGCCCTCATGGAATCGGAGAAGCTGAGCCGGAAAGCGGCTGCCGTGGGGTTCGAGTGGCCCGATATCACCGGAGTTGTTGAGAAGCTACAGGAAGAGGCGGCGGAACTCGCCGCGGCTCGCGATACGCACACTCAAGGGGACGTGGAACACGAGATCGGTGACATGCTATTCACCCTGGTCAATCTCGCCCGTTTTCTGCATGTCGATCCCGAGCAAGCGCTGCGTAAAACGAATGCTCGGTTTCGAAGCCGGTTTGCGCATGTTGAGCGCGAGGTGGCGGCCAGCGGTGGCATGCTCTCCGAAACGCCGCTGGAACGAATGGAAGAACTCTGGCAGGAGGCCAAGCGCAACGGCCAGGAACAATTCTGATGCATTTTTCTTCGCGATTCCTGTGCGCTCTTGCCCTGGTTTCTGGCAGTAGCGCCGCGTTGGCGCAAGCGCCCAAGGGCTCGAAATTCCCGTTTCCCGAAAAGCTGACCTATCGGATCGAGTGGCGTATGATCAATGCCGGTACGGCTACAGTTCAGCTCTCGCGCGACCAGCCGGACGACTGGACCGTGAATCTTCACTTGGAGAGCGCCGGGCTGGTGAGCCGCCTTTATCGCGTGTTGGATAGCTACAAAGCCGCGATGACCGATCGGTTCTGCGGAATCAGTGCGCAGCTCGATGCACAGGAAGGCAAACGGC
Source organism: Bryobacteraceae bacterium (assembly GCA_035651215.1). Classification (GTDB taxonomy): domain Bacteria; phylum Acidobacteriota; class Terriglobia; order Bryobacterales; family Bryobacteraceae; genus Bog-105. Next base: position 51,716 of record DASRGE010000041.1, on the reverse strand, counting down.
ACACCCTCACTCACTTGATCTTCGACGACCCGCAGCACAAGGTCGAATACAACGAACACGACGTTCTGAAAAACACGTCGGCCAAGAATAGGCTGGCAATCGCTCCCTGCACACATGAGATCACCGGGGCGCTTGCGGAGCTGCGCGCTTCGGACCTCCAGCCGGGCCACGCCGTAACTATTCCGATCACAAACGGCAAAAAAATGGCACATGCCCGGGTGGAAGCGCAAGCCAAGGAACGCGTCAGCGTAAACGGAAAGACGTATTCCACCACTCGCTACGAAGCTTTCCTGTTCGACAACGTGCTCTACAAGCGAAAGGGTACTTTCTTTGTGTGGATCACGGATGATTCCGAGCGGATGCCGGTCCAGTTCCGGATCCATCTAGGGTTTCCCGTCGGGACTATCACGATCAGCCTGGAAAAAGAAGAGAGACTGTAAAGACCGAGCCGGGGTACACCCCGCGCGTAAGCCAGGGGGACTGCTTTGGCCCCGGCTTCCACATTTATCTCGCACAGGGCAACCGGACCGGCGGCGGATACGTCATCATGGTGGATATGAAGTTCCGTCTTGGCCTGCTGGTGGTGTCTTTTGCGTTAGCCTTGCAGGCACAGATGCAGATGAATGTCCAGCAACTTGCTGATTTCATTCGATCTGAGCTGGCTCTAAAGCAACAATCCGATAAGAAAATCGGTGAATACGTCAAGAAAATTCAATTAACCGAAAGGCTCACGGACAAGACTATTACCGACCTGGAGGCGCAAGGGGCGGGCCCGCGCACGGTGGAGGCGCTGAAGTATCTGCGCGATAAGACGGCCAATCTGAAGCCTCCCACGAAGGACGCCACCTACTCACCAGCCACCGCGCCGGACAACACGCTCAGCTCGACATCTGCTACAACAACTTTAAAGCCGCAAGCCCCCCCCATTCCGCCGCCGAGCTCCGTGAAGCAGCAGGAAATCAGGGATCTAATGACGCAATACGCGCTCAACTACACCCAGAACCTTCCGAATTTCATCTGCGTGGAGGTGACACGGCGCTACGTCGACCCAAGAGGAGGAAACGACTACCGCAGTCTGGGCACGGTGCTCGCACGGGTGAGCTACAACGAAGGAGCGGAGCATTACAAGGTCTACTCGGTAGATGGCAAGATCGTGGACACCGACATGGGCGGAATTGGTGGAGGCGGCGCGCGGTCGACGGGCGAGTTTGCAGGGATGATGCGGAGTATTTTTGAGCCGAAGAGCGAAGCTGAGTTTGGCTGGGACCATTGGGCAACTTTGCGCGGCCGCCGCATGGCTGTCTTCAATTACTTCATCGATAGCGGGCATTCAAGCTATTCGATCGAGTACGGCGGAAGCGGCGGCCCGGGAGACGAACAGCGCATCATCACGGCGTATCGCGGTCTCATTTATGCCGACCCGGACACAGGCGAAATCGACAGAATCAAATTCATCGCCGTTAATATCCCTTCCAGTTTCCCCGTTCGGGAAACAACAGAAACCTTGGATTACGATCTGATCGACATTAGCGGGCAGAAATTCGTCTGCCCGACGAGAGCCCTGCTCTATATGCGCGCCGAACATCAGACATCCCGGAACGAGATTGAATTCCGCAACTATCGTAAGTTTGGCGCGGATATCGCAATTAAGTACGACATGGACCCGAACGCACCGCCGCCTATGCCGCCCAGCGAAACAGAAGAACAGCCTGCGACGGCTTCGCAGCCGGCGAAAGCTCCGGCCCCGAAGAAGGAAAGCACCTCCGATCCATGGACTCTGCCTACGCCCCCTCCGCCGCCACCGCGATAGCCTGGAGCGTGCGGTCGAGAGCCGTTGGCCGGTTCTCTTCGTTCACAACAATCAAGTGCGCTTTAGGCCCCGATGGCCGCCAGCGGGCGAGCATCCGTTCGCACGCGTAGCCGCTGAAAATGGAAACCAATGGAACGTGCGCGGCAGCTGCAACGTGCTGACCCGCCGAATCGTACCCGACGTAAAGATCGCTCTGCGCGATATGGCTCGCAAACGATGCATAGCTTCCGTGATGCACATGCAGAAGCTTGTGCGAGCCGAGGCGTTCGACTAAGGCATCCACCCTTGCCGCCTCGTCACCACCTGCTCCGCGATCGATCAGAATGGGGCGGCCCCGCTTCAGCAGCGCGGAAAGGACTTCGTATTCGAACTCGTCATCTAGACGTTTGTTCAGGTTGTCGCCGACCCCGAGGCTCACGGTAACATTTGCGACCTTCTCCTGGAGCGCGGGAGCCACATACGGTTCGGTTGGGTCCACGTCGAAGACCTCGGTGAGCCATTCGGAAGTCAGCGCCGGAAGTGTTCCGTCCAACTCGCCGCCGAACGCACGGCTCTCAAAAAAGAAATAGCGCGTGTCTTCGCAAATGGGAATCAGTCCTAGTTGCGTCAGGCGGGAATCAGGATCGATGACAATCGCGGCAGGTTCATCCACAGCAATTTGCAGCTCCGCAGCGGCGGAGAGGCGATCGCGCAACAGACTGCCGCGATCGTATGTAACGGCGACCGGCACCACATTCGGGTCCGCGGCAAACAGCTCCGCGTTCTTCGCCGGGCCCAGCAAGTGGATCTCGGCCTCTGGGAAGCGCTTCTTGGCGGCGGCGAGCACGACACTGGTGACCGCAACATCGGCTCCTAAAGTGACTCGCGAGAGCACGAAAACGCGCCGGACTTCCCCGCCCGGAAAACGCCGGACCTGACGAATACGGTGGTATCGGAGCAGCAGTTCGGCCGGATCGTACTCCGGCAGCGCGCGCGAGATCACATAGGAAAATAGCTGCGCATACAGATCGCATAAAGATGGCTCGAACAGATCCGCGAGCCGCTCGATCAATACTGCGAAAAGCGCCCGAGTCGCCGCCACCGCCCGGAAGGAATCGTCTTCGTCGAGCGCGCGCTCCACCAGCGCATCGAGCGTGCGGGCCGGCCAGGTACCTTCGTTGAGACAGGCGTCGAGGATCTCCCGCGCAAGTTCATTAGCCGAGATACTTACCAAGTAATAGCCCCAGCCGCTGTTTTGCCGTTTCCGGAATCGCCGCGGGATCGGTAATGACTGCATGCTTCAGAGCGGACCCGCACCGGCAGTTTCGCTCTTCCGGCATCCTTTCCACCGCCTGCCGCACGAGCTTGCAGGCGTTTTCAGCGTTTTTGTTGAGATTGGAAATAATCTGGTCCACCGTGACGGCATCGTGCTCTTCGTGCCAGCAATCGTAATCCGTCACCATCGCAATGGTCACGTAGCAGATCTCAGCTTCGCGGGCGAGCTTCGCTTCCTGCAAATTGGTCATGCCGATCACGTCCATGCCCCAGCTCCGGTACAGGTTCGATTCGGCGCGCGTGGAAAATGCCGGGCCTTCCATGCAGAGATACGTGCCGCCCAGCTTGCTGTTGATCTTTAAATCCTGCGCGGATTCCTGCACAACAGCGGCCAGCTTTGAACAGACAGGTTCCGCAAAGCCGATGTGCGCTACCACTCCACCCCCGAAAAATGTAGAGATACGGCCGCGCGTACGATCCACAAACTGGTCGGGAATCACAAAATCGAGCGGGGCGTGTTCTTCTTTTAGCGAGCCGACGGCGCTCAGAGAGAGAATGCGTTCCACGCCCAACATCTTCATACCGTAGATATTGGCGCGAAAGTTGAGCTCGGAGGGTGAAATGCGATGGCCGCGCGCGTGGCGCGCAAGAAAGGCGACCGGCTTTCCAGCAATCCGTCCGACTATATAAGCGTCCGACGGATCGCCGAATGGAGTTGTGAGCCGGACTTCTTCGTGCGCTTCGAAGCCCGGCATCGAATAGAGACCACTACCACCGATAATGCCGATCTCTGCTTTGTTCAATCGTTCGTTAGCTCCTTCTGCTGTAATTGAGAGCGAATCAGGGCGATCAGCTCCGGGACGCCCGCGCCTGTCGTCGCAATCACACGTTGAACCGGCGCGTGCTGCGTGGCACGAATCTCCTGTTCCAAGCGTTCGGCTCCAGGCAAGTCCGCCTTGTTCAGGGCGAAGACATCAGCGATTTCCATAATACCGGCCTTCATTGCTTGAACGTCGTCGCCGAAGCCGGGCACGAGCACCAGAACCGTAACGTGTGCAAGCGATGCAATCTCGATTTCATTCTGGCCCACTCCCACCGTTTCAATGATCACGGTGTCGAACCCAGCAGCATCGAGCAGCAGCGCCATATCGCGGGTGCCCCGCGCGATTCCACCGAGTTGCTCGCGGGTCGCCATCGACCGGACAAACACACCGGGGTCTTCGTGATGCCGCTGCATGCGGATGCGATCGCCAAGAATCGCGCCATGCGAATAGGGGCTGGACGCGTCTACAGCAAGGACGCCGACTTTCTTCGATTCGCGCCGCAAGCGGTCAGTCATTTGATCGACCAGCGTGCTCTTCCCTGCTCCGGGCGGCCCAGTGATTCCGATAATCATCGCCTGGCCTGTGTGCGGGAGCAAAGCGCTCAGCAAGTCTCGACCGGCATCAGTCTGGTTTTCGATAAGCGTTGCGGCGCGTGCCAGAGCGCGTACATCGGCGGCAAGAATCTGTTCGATCAAACTATTCTTTTAACAGTTGACGCGCAATGACCAGGCGCTGAATCTCGCTGGTCCCTTCGCCGATAGTGCAGAGCTTCACGTCGCGATAGAACTTCTCCACCGGATAGTCTTTGATGAAGCCATATCCGCCGTGGATCTGCAGAGCCTGATCGGCCACCTTCACCGCGATCTCGGACGCAAACAGCTTCGCCATGGCCGATTCTTTCGTCACACGCTTTCCGGCATCTTTGCGAGTGCCCGCCGCATAGATTAGCCAGCGCGCCGCTTCAATGGAGGTAGCCATCTCGGAGAGCTTGTCCTGGATGGCCTGAAACTCCGAGATAAATCGACCGAACTGTTTTCTCTGCTTGGCATACCGGAGCGCGGCGTCGAATGCGCCCTGTGCAATTCCCAACGCCAGAGCGGCAATGGAAATGCGCCCCCCATCGAGGATCCGCAAACTATCCACAAAGCCTTCGCCCTGCTTCCCTAAAAGCTGGGTGCGCGGCAAATGGCAATCCGTGAACAACACTTCGCCCGTGGCGCTCGCGCGCATGCCGAGTTTGTTTTCTTTCTTGCCAACACGGAAGCCGGGCGTGCCCTTCTCCAGAATGAAGGCCGAGATGCCGTGCTGGGATGCCGAGCGGTCCGTCACGGCCATCGCGACACACACATCCGCGTATTGCGCGTTCGTCGTGAACGTCTTGCCGCCGTTCAACACCCACTGGTCGTCTTTGAGCGTCGCCGTGGTGCGCGTGCCCGCCGCATCGGAGCCCGCTTCCGGCTCGGTCAGGGACCAGCAACCGATCCACTCGCCCGAAGCCAGTTTGGGAATGTACTTCCGGTGCTGCTCGTCATTGCCGGCGAGGAAAATATGATTCGTGCAGAGCGAAGTGTGGGCGGCAATGATGAGCGCAACGCTGGGGTCCACGCGCGCAAGTTCTTCGATGATGATCGAATACTCGATGTAGCCGAATCCGGACCCGCCCAGTTCTTCGGGAAAAATCGACCCCATGAGCCCAAGCCGGGCGGCCTTTTTGACGGCATCCAGCGGAAAGATCTGGTTCTCGTCCCACTCGAGCACGTGGGGCGCAAGTTCGGCCTCTGCAAAGTCGCGAACCGCTTTGCGGAGCTGGTTCTGCTCCGCCGAATATTCGAAGTTCATACCCCCGGAATCTCTGGTCAGCTTAGCATCCCGTAGAAAATGAGAAGCATGTCCGTCTGTACGCCCACATCGCCGGAGGAGCTGGCGGATCTCTTGCGAGAGGCCGCGTCCCAATCTAAGACTGTCAATCTAACCGGAAACGGGAGCAAGCGGCGGATGGGCGGTCCTGAGCAACCGGCGGACGTTCGGGTGTCCACGCGCGGCTTGGACCGTCTCCTGCAATATGAGCCGGGCGATTTGACCGTAAGTGTGCACGCCGGGATGCTGTTCCGGGATCTGCAGCGGCTGCTCGGCGAGCGAGGACAGATGATTGCGCTCGACCCACCGTTCGCGCAAGAGGCCACAGTCGGCGGGATCGTCGCGTGCAATTCAAGTGGCCCTATGCGCCGGGGGTATGGAACGGCGCGCGATCTGATTATCGGGATGAGCTTCACCACGGTCGAAGGAAAGCTGGTGCAAACCGGTGGCATGGTCGTCAAGAATGTCGCGGGGCTAGATATGGGAAAGCTCATGATCGGCAGCTTCGGCACGCTCGCGGCGATTACCAGCATCAACTTCCGAGTTCACTCACGCCCCGAGCAGACACGAACGTTTGTGTTCTCGTTCGATAGCCTGGACGCCGCAATCGAGAAGCGTGACGCGATCCTAAGCAGCGTTCTCCAGCCGATGGCGATTGATCTCATTTCCTCCGGCGAATATTTGCTCGCTGTGAGAGCCGGCGGCAGCCAGCGCGTGCTGGACCGTTATGCGCGCGAACTGGCCGGCAGCGGCATGCTTACCGGCGAAGACGAGAACGGCTTCTGGGAAGGCATCCGCGAGTTCACTCCGAATTTCCTCAGCCGCGAGCTAGAAGGCATCGTGGTGCGCGTTTCCACGCCGCTCAGCGAGATCGGGAAGGTGATTGCGGTCGCGCCGGATGCCTGCATTTGCCGCGCCGGTTCCGGCGTCACGTACGTCTACGGCAGTTACTGGGAGCAATTGTCCCCGTTATGGAACGCCATTGCCGAACGAAGATGGAGCGCCGCGGTCGAGTTTGCGCCGAAGGGAAAGGACCTTTGGTTCTCGCCGGAGTCCGGCCCAAAAGAGGAAGCGTTTGCCATGATGAAAAGAGTGAAGCAGATGTTCGATCCAGGCTCCTTATTGAACCGCTCACGCCTTTATGGCCGAATCTAGCGTTTTACCGGTCATCTCAAACTCCCACGAAGGTCCAGCGCAGTCCGATCTCGATAAGTGCGTGCATTGCGGGTTATGCCTGAACGCCTGTCCGACGTACCGCGAATTAGGCCTCGAAATGGACTCGCCGCGCGGCCGGATCTATCAGATGAACCAAGTGGCAAACGGCGCTCCGATGACCGAAGCGTATATCCGCCACCTGGATTTGTGCCTGGCTTGCCGCGGATGCGAGACGGCGTGTCCGTCGGGCGTGCCGTACGGGCGTTTGATCGAGGCTGCGCGTGCACAAATCGAAGCGCGCCGGCATCTTCCGTTCTGGGCGCGCCTAGGCCGCCGGCTCGTGTTTAGCAGGCTGCTTCCTTCGCGTACCGCACTGCAGATTGCGGGCGGAGTGCTCTATCTCTATCAGGCTTCCGGCCTGCAAAATCTGCTGCGTGCGACCGGCCTCTTGCATCTGTTCGGGAAACTCGCGAACATCGAGGCGCTCTCGCCCAACGCAGAGCCGCCGTTTTTCTATTCCAAGATCGGCAAGACGTTTTCCGCGCATGGAGAGCGACGGTACCGGGTGGCTTTCCTTGCCGGGTGCATCGCGAACGTCGCCTTCGCCCGGCTGAACGAAGCCACCGTGCGGGTCCTTCAGCGGAATGGCTGTGAGGTAGTGATTCCCGCAACCCAGAACTGCTGCGGCGCGTTGCATCTCCATTCCGGCTTGCGCGAGCAGGCGTGCGCGCTGGCACGGAACAACATCGATGCCGTTACCGTCGGCGATTTCGATGCCGTGATTACAAACGCAGCGGGCTGCGGGTCCACGTTAAAGGAATATGACGAGCTGCTCGAACACGATCCGAAATACCGCGAAAAGGCGCTCGAATTCAAGCGGCGCATGAAGGACGTCACAGAGTTTCTTGCCTCCATCGAATTGAACCGCGAGATGAGACGCGTGGACGCGATAGCGACGTATCAGGATTCCTGCCACCTGGCCCATGGCCAAAAGATCAAGGACGCCCCGCGAAAGCTGCTCAAGCAGGTACCCGGGCTGACTTATCGCGAAATGCCGATGGCGGACTTATGCTGCGGCAGCGCTGGGATCTATAACGTCGCGCAGAATGAAATGGCGATGCAGATTCTGCGGCACAAAATGGAATACGTTGGGATGACCAACGCGTCGCTCATCGTAACCGCCAATCCAGGCTGCATGCTACAGCTTGCGGCCGGCGCGCGCCTGTATGGAAAGAATCAGCGCGTCGCGCACGTGGTGCAAGTGCTGGACGAAGCGTACAGAGCGCGGGAAATGCCAGGCTCTACGATTTCCCGGTCTTGACGTTTGAAGCCGGCTGCTTCACCGCGACGGCATTCGCAGCCGCGACCGCGGGGGCGGGCACGGGTGCACCTTCGCTTGCAGACTGATACTGGACAATCACGGTGATTCTGCGGTTCGAGGCATCCAGCGGATGCGCTTTGTCGCGCAAATTCTGATCGGCATATCCGCGAACCTGCTTCACCTGGTCGGACCGGACGCCGTGCTGCTGCATAATCCGTCTGGCTTCGTTTGCGCGATCGGTGGACAGCTCCCAGTTCGAATACTCGGAGCCCGCCTGGTACGGCGTTGCATCCGTGTGCCCTTCGATCAGAATGTTGTTGGGCAGCTTTCCGAGCTCCTGGGCAAGCACGCTAATGGTTTCCAAGCCTGGGCCGGTTGGGCGGGCATTTCCGTTTTCAAAGAAACCGTTTTTCGCACCTTCCATCAGCTCGATCCGCAAGCCTTCGCCGGTGATCGTCATCGTCACCTGTTTATTCAATTTCTGAAGATCGGGAAGCTGGTGCAGCGCCTTTTCCAGTTCCGTTTTCAGCTTTTGGAGATCCTGCTTAGTGAGGGCCATCGATTCCCCCGATCCGACGAGTCCGCTACCGATGTCGTGCTTTTTCCCTTGCGGATCGAGAAAGTAAGCGGCAATCGATTTTTTCACCTGATCACTACTTGCCATTAGCCAGAGCACGATGAAGAGCGCCATCATGGCGGTGACAAAATCGGCATAGGCAACCTTCCACGCGCCTCCGTGATGGCCGTGGTGTTTGCTCTTTTTCTTGATAATGATCGGCGGATGGGCTGCGTGATCAGCCATTGGCCGGAGCTCCCCCCGCCTTCGCCGCTTTAATGGATTCTTCCAGTTCTTTCGACGAAGGCCGCAGATGCGGCGGAATCATGCGGCGCGAGGATTCGATCGCCAGGATCGGCGCAATTCCTTTCAGATAGTAGCCCATTCCGGCCCGCAAAACCTTGTGGTATTCGTCCGCTTCTTCATTGATTTTGCTGATGTTGGAAGCCAGCGGTCCGATGAATCCGTAGCACAGAAGAATACCGAGAAATGTACCGACCAGCGCTGCGGCAACTTTCTTACCGATCTCTTCGGGCGGTCCGCCGAGAGCGCCCATCGTGATCACGACCCCCAGCACGGCCGCAACAATTCCCAAACCCGGCAAAGCGTCTGCCACGGTGGTCAGCGCGGCAACCGGCTTCGCCTCCGAATGATGGTGGACCTCGGCATCCATCTCCATCAGTTGCTCCAGATCGAATGGCGTCACGCCGCCAGCTAACGACATACGAATGGTGTCGCAAATGTAGTCGGTCGCGAAGTGACTCTTCAGAAACGCTGGATACTTGCTGAAAACTTGCCCCTGCGCCGGATCTTCAATCTCCTTCTCGAGTTTGGCGGCTCCCTCTTTGCGGCCCATGGTGAACAGGTCATTGAGTAGGAGCAGCGTTTCGAGATAGAGCTTCTTGGTGTAAGGCGAGCCCTTCAGAATCGCGAGCAGACCGGCCACCATGCCCTTCAGAATGTGCAGGGGATTGGCAATCAGCAGCGTGCCGATGGCGGCCCCTCCGATAATCAAGACCTCAGTCGGCTGGATGAGGACTTTGATGTTGCCCTTCTCCAGAAGGAAACCACCCAGGATGGAACCGATGACGACGACTATCCCAATAATCGAGAACATATTCCGGCGACTGTATTGGGAGTACCGGGAATGTGCCGCCAATAGCGAAGGAAAATGCCCGTACCGGCTATCGGCGTTTTCCGAGTGCGGGAGTTGTGCGATACCGAAATTTGTGTGCGGCAGCAGAATTCGCACATGCAGTCAACCAATCACCACGAGTAAACAGATACTTTGCGAATAGCTACTGGCTGCCCCTCGAATGATCGGTCCGCAGTTCCATGAGGCAAGATCAGGCCAACCGTTCGGTTTCAGATCCGGCAGCGGGAGGGAGGGCGATGGCAGTGGCGAGCCCGGATGTGCTTTTCACTCGGACCACTGCAACGTGACCGGAACTGTTCGCATACTGCAAGAGGGCAAAGGTGGATCCGTCGGTCGCTTGTATCGCAGTGATGTCTGACTGAGTCGCAACATACTCAGCGGCTTGCTTCTCTGGGCCGTCCACAAAGAGTAGCAGGAGATCGCACGCGGGCACGGAGAATGCTGCGTCGAACGTCGTGAGATCCCGTCCCTTCCACAGGTCGCGCAATGATCGCGGGGTTCCGTCGCGGTTGCGGAGAAGGCAAGTTTTCTTGTGGGGCGGACTCACTCATTCCGTCTCGGAGATGACCGTTGTAGCGCCGCTTCCCCCGGCTTTGGTTTGTCAATTGCCTGGGCGCGGCTGGCCCACCTGGCAATTGCGCACTACCACTTCGACGAATCGCCTGAGTGCTGCCGGGTTGCGTAGCACGTGGAGGGTTGCATGAGGTGTGTTCTTAGCGATGGCTTCCATGAGAAAGGGACGGCTTTGGCGTCGATACCGCAGTAACCAGAGCCAGAAATCGGCACGCTCGCGCGATCGGCGGATCGCTCGCCAAGCGCATCGGACCAGTGAGAAGTCCAGGAAAATGATTGTGTCCGCAGCACGAAGTCGAGCTTCGACAGCATCATAGGGTCCCAGGTCCCCATCCATAATCCATCCATTCTCGTGACTAAGCCGCTCTTGGACCTTGACCCATTCATCGCGTGGTGTGGCGGCAAGACCTGACCGCCAGAAGAGCTTGTCCAGCTCGATCACAGGCAGCCCCGTGATCTCGCTCAGTTGCATCGCAAGCGTCGATTTGCCGGAAGCTCCCGGACCAAGAATCACGATTCGTCTCACGTCGCGAGGTTAGCCTGAGGGCTGGCAGCCTCGCGGCGGTTGGCAATCTGCCACCGCGGTTATTCGACGAGGCATGTCGCACCAGATGCTGCGCCGCGCGCAGGATATGCTGCATACAAGATGTTCCGAACGTTCTCTTCATTTCTTTTTATGTCACTCGTTTGGACGGGTGCCTTGGCAGCAGCGATCTTTCAACCCGTTCAGGTCACGGGAGGCGCTGTCACCGGCGTACCCGGACGCGACTCTTCCGTTACCGCGTTTAAAGGCATCCCGTTTGCCGCGCCGCCGGTTCGCGACCTGCGGTGGCGTGAACCCCAACCGGTCATTTCCTGGAAAGGTGTCCGTAAGAGCGCGGAGTTCGGTGCGAGCTGCATCCAAACGATCCACAACGAATTGCAGCCATGGACCTACGAGTTCATGACGCACAACCAGATCAGCGAAGACTGTCTCTACCTGAACGTTTGGACACCGGCGAAATCGGCCGCCGAAAAACGGCCGGTGTTTGTCTGGATTTACGGCGGCGCATTCAATTCCGGATCTGCTGCCGTTCCTCTCTATGATGGCGGGGGCCTCGCGAAGAAAGGTCTTGTGGTCGTGACCTTTAACTACCGCGTGGGGGTTTTCGGCTTTCTCGCATTAGCTGAACTTACACGTGAATCTCCACATCATGCGTCCGGCAATTACGGCCTGCTCGATCAGATTGCGGCCCTGCGCTGGGTGCAAGCCAACATCAGTCATTTCGGCGGCGACCCCACGCGCGTTACTGTCGCCGGACAGTCGGCCGGAAGCATATCGGTGCACGACCTCACGGCCTCTCCTTTGGCGAAGGGACTCTTCCAGGGGGCCATCATGGAAAGCGGCGGTTCCACCCTTGGCCGCATAGGGATCCACATTGCTCCTAAAATGCTCGCGGAGGCCGAAGCCGATGGTGAGAAGTTCATGCAGGCGCAGGGCGTCGCGACGCTTGCTCAACTGCGCGCTTTGCCTTGGCAGAAGTTGACCGGCACGGAACCGGGTCTCCGCTTTGTTCCCATTGTGGACGGCTATTTATTGCCGGCGTCGATTCCAACTATATTTGCAGAGGGCAGGCAAAACGACATAGTCAGCCTGACGGGCATCAACACCGGAGAACTGCAGGGGCTTGCCGGACCGCAACGGGCACCCGCCACGGTGGAAGCTTATCAGCAGGAAACGGAGCGGCGCTTCGGCGAACGAGCCGGCGAGTTTCTCAAGCTGTATCCAGCCGCCGCCGAAGACGAACTTAAATCTGCCTTACAGGAGAGCGCGCGTGACGGCAACGTTACGGCCCTGTATCTATGGGCGCAAGCGCGCGCCAGAACCTCCAAAACACCCGTCTATGAATATCTGTGGAATCACGCGCTGCCCGGTCCCGATGCCCCGCGATATGGCGCTTTCCACAGCTCCGAACTGCCGTACGTTTTGAACACTCTGAACATGTCCGACCGCCCGTTCACGCCGCAGGATCGGGAAATTGCCGATGTCATGTCTTCTTATTGGGCAAACTTCGTAACGCATGGCGATCCGAACGGAAAGGGCCTTGCCCATTGGCAGCCGACCGGCAACCGGCCGGAGGTCATGGAGGTGGGCAATGACTTCAAACCGGTTCCGGTGGCAGGTAGCGAGGCGAAATTCGAGTTCTGGAAGAGTTTTTTGTTGACAAGCTCGGAATGAACTTATCGTGGCTCCTGCCAGTCGAGCGCGCAAATCTCCTGATGCGCACGCGCTTGCGCGTTATCCGTTTGATTACCAGCTAATTCAGCGGCAATTCGGGAGCCGAGAGCACTGACGGGCTTTTATGGCTTCCGATATTCCATGTGCCAGATCTCTGCCCCGATGTCATAGGAATCGAAATGAAACTGCATCGAGTACATGTTCAGCCACATCCCCACTGCGTTACGTAAGGCTGTCGAATTCCAACCCGGACTGGCTTTTACCTGATATTCATTGCGATGTTCGGTGATCACCGTGAAATCGAGATCGAACACGAGTCCCGTGGCGTGCGGATTGAACCACGCGGCGCATAGTATCTGTCCACGTACGCAAACAGCTTGTGATCCAGGTCCGCTGACCAGCCCGGTGAATGGATCAGTTTTTGATGGAACTCCTTGCGTTTCGGGTCGCCCGGCTTCCCGAGATCGCTTTTCGCCATCTCCTCAAGCTGAGCCGGGAATTTCAAATCGCCGAAGGTCTTAGGGTCGCTGGCAATTCTCTCTTTGATGATGCGCAGGTACTGCTCGCCTTGCGAGATATCGTCGGGCCGCCATCCGTTCTGAACAACGGCGCTTTGGATGCTCCAGTCGCCGATCTTCTTCCCTTAATCGAGCAGCTCGGTCATGAGCTGGTTCACTTGCGTGAAGATCGAGGATAGCAGTTTAGCGCTGCCGTTACTTCCGGCTGCCTTGTACTTATCGAGTCCGGATGTTGGATACACCGCCGGCCGGTTGGTCTGGTTCTCGTGTGTTTGCGGGTCAGGAAACCAGAAATATTGGTGCCCAAACTTTCCGGTCCGCTTGATTGCTTTATCGAGTGGCAGTTCATATGACATGGATGTTTGCAGCCTGGCCAAGCCCATTTCCCAACAGGCAAGGCAATGAAATTTGAATTTTCAATTTAGCGTTGCAAACCGCGTTCCCAAGCGCGAAGTGCGCATTCTATGCAATACAAGCGAAATCCTCGCAGCCGACGCTCCGCGATCATCCGCGCCACTCGCCTGTCCTTCAAAGTAACTGTGGGATAATCACCGCAAAGCGCAGGATATCGAGGTGAATGAGCAGAGTTGCTAAGGTCCTCGCACTCGTCTCAGTATTATCTGTGCTGCTTCTCGCCGGCTGCACGGGTAGCGACGCATCGGCGCAGGCATCGAACACCAGCGGGGCGATTGCCAGACCGAAGAACACCGCCGCCGTCCCGGTTACGGTCAGCAAAGCCGAGCGGAGCACCATCCCCGTGCAACTACACGCCATCGGCACCGGCCAGGCATTCCAGACCGTCTCAATAGAGTCGCAAGTTGCCGGCATCGTCAAAGAGGTGCATTACCAGCAGGGCCAATTCGTTGCGAAGGGCCAGTTGCTGGTCACGCTTGACAAAGATCCACTGCTGGCCGCGCTGGCGCAGTCCGAAGCGGCGCTTGCCAGAGACAAAGCACAGGCCAAGCTCAACCAGGTGCAATTGCAGCGGACTGAGAAGCTCTATAAGGACGGCATCATTTCTCAGGAGCAGTACGACCAGGCGGTGGCAACCTCAGCGGCCGCCCAGGCGACTGTCCGCGCAGACGAGGCGGCCATCCAGACAGATAAGATCCAGCTTTCCTACTGCTCTCTTTACGCTCCTATCAGCGGTGTCACCGGAGCCCAACTAGTCTATCCCGGAGCTACCGTGAAGGCCAATGATCTCCCGGTACTCGTGGTGATCAACCAGGTTTCGCCCATCTACGTCCGTTTCTCGGTTCCGCAGCAGTATCTTGAAACGATTAAGACCTCGATGACGCGTTCCCATTTGCCTGTTCAGGCCACGCCGTCCTACGACTCCGCCGCCGAAAAGGGTGTTTTGACTTTCATCAACAACACCGTCGACACCAGCACAGGCACCATCCAGCTCATGGCTTCGTTTCCCAACACCGACCACCATCTTTGGCCCGGCCAATTCTCGAACGTGTTGCTTGATCTGGGAGAACAACAGAATGTGCTGGTGGTCCCCACACAGGCCGTGCAGTCGGGCCAGCAGGGCGACTACGTTTTCGTGGTGAAGCCGGATATGACGGTAGATGTGCGGCAAGTGAAAGTGGGGAACACCGCCAGGGGCGCAACGGAAGTTCAGCAGGGGCTCTCTGCCGGCGAGACCGTAGTCACCGATGGGCAAGTACGCCTGGTTCCCGGAACCAAAGTGAATTTCACCAAGTCGCTCTGAGGACCGGAATCTTATGAATCTCTGTGAACCATTCATTCGCCGGCCCGTGATGGCCAGCCTTCTGATGCTGGCCATTCTTCTCTTTGGCATTCTGGGCTACCGCGATCTGGCGGTGAGCGATTTACCGAATGTCGACTTTCCCACCATCCAGGTCTCGGCGGGCCTCCCCGGGGCCAGTCCGGAAACGATGGCTTCGTCGGTGGCGACTCCGCTGGAGAAACAGTTTACGACCATTGCCGGCCTGGACTCGATGACTTCCACCAGTTCGCTCGGCAATACCCAGATCACACTGCAGTTCAATCTCAGCCGCAAGCTCGATTCTGCCGCCCTGGATGTTCAGTCGGCGATCTCCGCCGCTGCGAATCAGCTTCCGGCCAACATGCCCTTTCCGCCGACCTTCCGAAAAGTGAATCCGGCCGATCAGCCCATCTTTCTGCTGGCTGTCACCTCGCCGATACTTCCGCTCTACGAGGTCGACAAATATGCCGAAGACCTTGTGGCCGAGCAGATTTCGATGGTTCCGGGCGTTGCGGAGGTCGATGTCCATGGCACGGCGAAGTACGCGGTCCGCGTCGAACTGAATCCCGAAGCTCTTGCCAGCCGTCAGATCGGCATCGACCAGGTTGCGCAAGCGATTCAAAACGCCAACGTCAACATGCCGATGGGCACGCTCTACGGCGCCCATAAAGCTTACAATATCGAGTCCAACGGGCAGCTCTCCGACGCCGCCGTGTACCGCCCGCTGATTGTCGCTTACCGCAACGGCGCTCCAGTACAGCTTGACCAGGTGGCTACGGTGAGCAATGGAGTTCAGGATAAGTACGTCGCGAACTGGATCAACAATGTCCCCGGGATCATGCTGGCCGTTCTCCGGCAGCCTGACACGAATACCATCGATATCGTCAGGAACATTCGCAAACTCCTTCCGCGCTTTTACTCGATGGTGCCGCCGTCGATTTATCTTTCGGTCGAGTACGACCGATCCGTTCCCATCAACGATTCGGTCAACGACGTAAAGTTCACCCTTCTGCTTGCTGTCGTTCTGGTTGTTCTTGTCATTTTCCTTTTCCTCCGCACTGCTTCCGCCACTTTGATCCCGAGCATGGCGCTCCCGATGGCGATTATGGGCACGTTCGCGGTGATGTACCTGCTCGGCTACACCATCGACAATTTGTCCCTGTTGGCGCTGACTCTATCGGTGGGCTTCGTCGTGGATGACGCCATCGTTATGCTCGAAAACATTGTGCGCCATGTGGAGATGGGAAAGGGAGCGCTGGAAGCCGCGCTCGATGGCTCAAAGGAAGTCAACTTCACCATTCTTTCGATGACGCTGTCCCTGGCCGTCGTTTTTCTCCCCGTCTTTTTCATGCCCGGCGTATTCGGACGGCTACTGCATGAGTTCGCCGTCGTCATTATTTCCGCCGTTCTGGTTTCCGGCTTTGTTTCCATTACTCTCACACCGATGCTATGCAGGCATTATCTACGTGCCGGACACGAGAGACGCCAAGGCTGGCTGTATCGGACTCTGGAGAATGTGCTCGAGGGCTCACTCCGTTGGTACGGTGCAAGCCTTCGATGGGCGCTGCGGCATCGCGTACTGGTGATGATTTTCGGCTTGCTCGTCCTGCTGGGAACGGCTTGGGAGTTCTGGTCCATTCCGAAAGGGTTCCTGCCCGAGGATGATCTTTCGGAGATTTCGGTGTCGACTGAGGCCAATCAGGGAATCTCCTTCGACGCGATGAAGGCGCATCAAGAGGCGGTGAATCGCATCTTCCAGGCCGATCCGAACGTCATTCAGTTTTTCTCAGGCATCAGCGACTCAAACACTACCGGCCTCAACAACGGACGTGCCTTCCTCCATCTGAAGAACCGTTCCGACCGCCCCTGGAGCCATAACCCCGCCTATGATCGCCTGGTCGCGCTCTACGGTCATACGATTTTCGTGGACGCTGTGATCCGGTTTATTCGCCCGCTTTATGAACACCATTTGACGATCAACGATGTCATTCAGGAGCTGCAGCCAAAACTGAACAGAATTCCCGGGATCCGAGTTTTTCTTCAAAATCCACCCGCAATCCGGATTGGCGGCCAGATCACCAAGAGCCTGTATCAGTACACACTGTCGAGCCCGAAGATCGATCAGCTCTACGAGTACGCGGAGAAATTCGAAGCGAGAATGAGGGATTTACCCGGTCTGGCCGATGTCACAAGCGACCTGCAAATCCGAAATCCGCAGGCCAACGTCGTGGTGGACCGCGAGAAAGCGTCCGCTCTGGGAGTGACGCCGCAGCAAGTTGAGGATGCGCTCTACAGTGCTTACGGCCAGCGCCTGGTCTCGCCCATCTACACTTCAAACGACGAATACTGGGTGGTGCTCGATGTACAGAGCCGTTTCCAGAGCGATCCTGACATGCTCTCGGAGCTCTACATTCATTCCTCTTCCGGCCAGCTCGTTCCGCTCAGCGCCGTCTCAAAGTTCACTACGAGCGTGGGGCCTTTGACCGTCAATCACAGCGGCCAGCTCCCTTCAGTTACGATTTCCTTCAACCTGGCGCGAGGCGTCGCTCTGGGCCAAGTTGTCGGCCAAGTGCAGAACCTTGCCCAGTCAATGCTGCCCATCTCCATCAACACCAGCTTTCAGGGCACTGCCCACGAGTTTCAAGAGTCCCTCACTGGCCTGGGCGTTCTGCTGATCATAACCGTCGTCGTCATCTATATCGTGCTGGGCATCCTCTACGAAAGCTACATTCACCCCATCACGATTCTGACCGGGCTGCCTGCGGCTGCTTTTGGCGGCCTGGTCACGCTTTCCCTTTTCCACATGCAGCTCGATATCTACGGGTTCGTCGGTTTGATTATGCTGATCGGCATCGTCAAAAAGAACGCGATTATGATGGTCGATTTCGCCTTGGAGTATGAGCGCAAGGAGAACCGGACGGCCATGGAATCGGCCTATCAAGGCTCGATGATTCGCTTCCGGCCGATCATGATGACCACCGCCTGCGCGATCATAGGCACCCTGCCCATCGCGATCGGCTTTGGCGCTGACGCCGATGCCCGGCGCCCGCTCGGCCTTTGCGTCGTTGGCGGCCTGCTCTTTGCGCAATTCGTAACGCTGTATCTCACGCCTGTTTTCTACACCTATATGGATCATTTGCTGAAGTGGCGCCATGCCGGCAAGGGCCAGGCGCCTCCTGCAGCCGCCAGCGCGCACGAGCAGTTGCTCGTGCCGCAGGCGAAGTAAGCGATTCGAAAGTACAATGCAGGAGTTAGTTGCTCAGCTCAGCTTGCGGCTTCTAACTCCAGCTTATGTATCTGCCGCGGGTCTGGATCGTTACATCACGGACTTCTCTGGCGCCTGGGACGGCCAGAATTCCTTCGAGCTGCATCTCTTCGTAGCGTGCCATCTCTTCCAGTTCCCTCGTATGGTCTCGCTCAGGCAGAAAGTGCTCCATAGTAGCGATCGTCGGACGTCCATGTGAAAACGAGAGCACAGCTTCGAGGGGAATGCCGTCCGTGACGCCCATTGGCCAGGCACGTTCGACAACACGAGTAGAATCGACAAGCGTGCCGTCCATATCGAACAACACCGCCCTACAGGTTAGTTTGACGTCACCAGTCACACCTCACGATCCTGGCAGTCGGTCCTCCCCTTGAGGTCTCGATGATCCTAGTTTTCCCGTAGAGCTACGGAGCTTCACACTGAATGGATGAGAATTTGGAGTATTTTGGAGTACTTATATTATTAGCGTCTACCTGCCTTGTTAGGAGGACCCTTGAGATACGAAACCATTCCGGCTCTTTCCGTATGGATTGGCGACAGTTCGACCCTGTCATCCAGGGGTAGGGTTGCGGCGATGAAAACGATGTTTGAATCCGGGAACCCGGGAAAAGTTCCCCTTATCCCCAGGCCAGCGGACTTGAAACCCATTGATGATTTGATTGCGCTATACGAAAAGCCTCGGTCAGTTATGGCCAAGCGCAATATCGTCGTATATCTGAGTCGCGCAATCGCCGGCTGGCGGCGTTTGCATCCTGGACCCACAAGACGTTTCTATCTCTGTAATCGGGGTGCTACAGGACGTGGTCGACAGAGTTTTGCGAGCCAGCCCGTCCACTTCGAAATACACGTCGATGAGGTCACCTGTTGCGGACTTGTGGACACGGAAATAGCAAGATCACATTCCACCGGGACCTGCTAAACCGGCAAAAGACCGTTCCTAAATGCGATAAAGACACCGGGGCGGGGCCGGCGCACGTTATCAACATGGGTGCCTATGGAGCTGAAGTGCAGAACGTGGCGCTGGTTCACGACGCTGGGGAATCGTACGTCGTGACAAAAGAGTATGTCTCCGGTATCGATTACAAACGGGCAGGTGACCGTTCAACCGGTACGCCGGATGAGCGTGTTATGCGTGCTTTGTCCCCGCAAGGAGGCGAGCAGAGCCGCATCCGGTCCGTATTCGACGACGAGCGCATGGGTGGACGCATTTTGAATATTGCCGGTCTGACCGTTGGACTTGAAATATGCCTCGATCACATCGCTTCCTCACAACCTAACCTGGGTCGTGCGTCGCGCTACGCCCGGGACTATCCAACTTCTGCTTATCCCTTCTTACGGAATGCAGATTGGAACCGGGTTGTACTGCCGATCCGGCGACGTAGTTTTTACGTGGACGGCAGGGGGCACGGCAGCTCAAACTTGGTACAGAAAGACGCCACCGGTACACCCCCGAAGAAAACCCGTATCCCTGTAGCGAGCGGAAGCGGCGCCATTGAACTGCGGGACCCGCTTGCAATTCCACAGTAGAGATTACCCGTTGCTCAAGACGGTTAGCGCTTGCCGCGAGGTTGATATTGAAAGCACTGCTCAAGCGACACGCCCAGCACCATTGCCACTTTAAACGCAGTCTCGAGGGAAGGCGAATACTTGTCTTGTTCCATGGCTATGACTGTCTGGCGTGTCACGCCGATTTTGTCCGCGAGTTCCTGCTGCGTGAACTCACGAGCCGCTCGGAGTTCTCGAATCCGATTGCGGATCGCTGGCATTAGAGCGCCTTCCGGTAAGCCACAATCTGGGCGACGGTTTTGGTGATATCGGCGATGATCAGCATTCCGAAAAAGACGCTCAAAAAATGGAGCCCTACCATCTGGCTGGTTAATTGAAGGTGGCCGGCGGCCGTATGAAACCACAGCATGCCCAGCCCAAGCACCATCAATGAGGCGAGCGTTAGATAGCCGGCACGATAACCTCGAAGCTGGATCAATCGATCGCGCTCATCTGTTACACGGTTCCGCGTCACCGCGGCGATAATCGATTGCAGGATTATCTGCAGCACAATAATCGCGACAATCATACCGGCAACTTTGTTGACCGAGTTTTGCCGGTGCAGAAAGAAGTAGGGGCCATATACGAGGATCTCCGCCGCAAGCGAGGCATAGAGAGTTTTCTCCCGGTAGGAAAGGCTTGTCAGCATCCCAAATCGCTCCAGTGTAAAAAATATTCGACATTCGTAGCGTACGTCTTTCTCCTGGACGTGTCAAATATTTTTTACATCGCGTGCGCGAAGAAAGCCGCTTGGCTAGCCGCGGGTTCAGTAACCTGTCAGGAAATCAGAGCATGAGCTGGCCGCCGTTGATTTCGATGGTTTCGCCAACGATGTAGCCGGCGGCATCGGACGCGAGAAACGCAATGGTTGTGGCGACTTCGAGCGACGTCCCGACGCGGCCGAGTGGGATAGTTTTGACAAAATTCGCCATCATTTCCGGAGTGGAGAACACTTCGTGAAAGGGCGTATCGATCACGCCGGGGGACACGGCGTTCACCCGGACCTGGTGCGGGGCCAATTCTTTCGCGAGCGACTTGGTGAGGGTGATGAGAGCGCCCTTCGCGGTGGAGTAGGCGCCGGAACCAGGTCCGCCGCCATTTCGTCCGGCAATGGAGACCACATTGATGATCGTTCCGCGCCGGCGCTCGATCATGTTGGGCGCGACCTCCTGAGAACAGCGGAGAGCGCTGGTGAGATTCAAATTGATGATCTCGTCCCAGCGGGCTTCGGTTACCTGCAGGAGCGGCACGCGCTCGACGAGCCAACCGGCATTGTTGACCAGGATGTCGATGGGCCCGAGTTCCTGAACGGTGGTCTTGACCAGCCGCTGAATCTCTTTAGCTTCACGAACGTCGGCCTGGATAGCGATGGCCTTCCCGCCGGACTGCTGGATGGACTGGAGCCCCTGTTGGGCCCCTTCCTCATTTTTGTGATAACCGAGCGCAACGCTGGCTCCCAGTTGAGCCAGCACCTGCACGGTTGCCGCGCCGATACCGGAAGAGGCTCCGGTCACCAGCGCCACTCTGCCGGAGAGATCTAAGAGCTTGTACATGTCGCTCTTAGTGTCTCGTACCGGTAGTTTCGGGTTTTACTGCTGCTTATTGCGAAGCGCTGCCTGGCGAGTGCGGCGGCGCAGAACGCTGCCGGCGGCGAGTAGTCCGATACCCATCAGAGCGATGGAACCTGGTTCGGGAGCTTGGCAGAAGGTTTGGTCAATGATGCTGGCGTCGGTATAACCCAAGTAGCTGGCCAGTTGAATGTCCTTTTCGATGTGGAGGTTGTTATAGACTCCATCGAGGGAGATTTCATCCGTACGAGAGCAGCCACCTATGTCGCAGCCGACATAGGCGGTTGCAAGCAGTTGATTGCCATTCCATACGTTCTCAGTAACCGACGAGATCGCAAATCCGAGCAACTCTCCATTGAAATCGAGGCCCACCGACTTGATACCGGCTGCTGAAGAGACGTCGTAGGTGAGTGCTGCATCAGTTCCCGATGTAAAGAAGGCTGAGCCCGCGAGGAAATTGCTGGTGAATTGAATCCCATCACCAGGCTTAGTGATTGTGTCTACACTGATCTGACGGCAGCTATCAGGAGATGCAAAACCCGTCGCATGAACCTCGCAGGTGAAGTTGTCGAATGTCATGCCGGCTACTGAAAGGTTCGTGTGGTGTGTGATCGGATCAGCGTGGCTTGCAATCGGCGCTAGGGCGGCGATTGCGGTAACGAGAAGAGTTTTTGAAAACTTCAAATGATTTCCTCCAAAGAAGCTAAAAAAGAACCGCGAATTCGCGCGGCGCATAGCTGTAGTTCAACCGAATTACTGAATTCCCGCAACCCATATGGGAGCTACCAGTACCGGGCCTAAGCTGCTCTGAGGCAGGACTTAGCGTTGCGTCAAACCCTTATTCCGGGACGGTGTAGAGCGACGCTATTTCTGCGGAAATCCGCAGAGTTTATCCCAATAAGCCCTTCAAAGCAGTAAGGGGGTAGCAAGTGGTACTGAACGAACTGAAAGCTGTGTATTGCGATTGTCGCTCTCGCCCCGGTCCCTAAGCAGGCCATTCCCGGTAAGTTATTGAGGACACGCGCAATTTAGGTTGGGCTCGGTAACTTCGGACGATGCGAAATCGTAGTACAACAAGGAAATGGTCACAAAGCTTCTTACGGTGTTCGCATTGGCCGCGGCTGGGCTCTCGGCTCAGGACTGGGCTCGCCAGGCGCTCGAGAAATCACCGCGGCATCACGAGTGGGTCACGGTGAAACACGATGGGCGGGCAGTAGAAACGTTCATCGCATATCCGGAGACCAAATCCAAGGCGCCCGTCATTTTAGTGATTCATGAGATCTTCGGCATGACGGACTGGGTGCAGGAAGTGGCCGATGAGTTCGCCGCGGCCGGATACATTGCCGTGGCTCCCGATCTTCTGTCCGGGACGGGGCCGGATGGCGGGCGCAGCACCAGTTTTACGCAGAGCGAAGCAGTCGAGAAAGTGAGCCATTTGAATCCGGATCAAATCACCGCTGACTTGAACGCCGCCGCGGATTATGGGCTGAAGCTTCCAGCGGCGGAGCACAAGTTATTTGTGACCGGGTTCTGTTGGGGAGGCGGGCAGAGCTTCCGGTTCGCCACGAACCGTTCCGGCCTGGCTGCCGCTTTGGTGTTTTATGGGCCACCACCACCGAAAGACGCGATGGCGCGAATCACGGCGCCCGTTTACGGGTTTTACGCGGGAAACGATGCCCGCATTTCTTCGACAGTTCCGGCCACGCAACAGACGATGAAAGAACTGAGCAAGACGTATGAGCCTGTGGTTTACGAAGGCGCGGGGCATGGCTTCATGCGGGCTGGCGAAGCGCCCGATGCGACGGAAGCAAATAAGAAGGCGCGAGATCAATCGTGGCAGCGGTTGAAGAGAGTTATGAAAGAACGTTCCTAGGAGACTGCGTCATGTTGAGGTTGTTGCGTGCGTTCGCTTTTTTCGGATTGATATGCACGCCAGTAATTGCGCAAATGGCTTCTATACAGGAGCCGGCTGTTCCCGCGGATCCGCTTGAACTGGTTACCGGCGATGCTCAGCCAGTGCAAGATGTAAACCAGCGCGCCTCGACCATCGGCCTGCTCATCAATGCTTACCAGCACGGAAACGTGAGGGAGAAAGGGTATCCCTACGATCTAAAGACGAAGTTTACGGCGTTCGGATCTACTAGCTCCGACGGCGTATGGCAGATGGAAAATACATCGCCGGGACCGAACCTGTATCGCTGGACTGCGCAGGGACCTTCGTATTCGGTGGTGAATCTGTACAAGAGCCGCGTGCTGTACAGCAACCAGCCGGCCGATTCCCTGCCTCTGCGGCTGACCCAAGTGCGCGAGGCCATCTTCTTTTCGCAACCCATGCTGGGCCCCTATGCTTCTTTGCGGACCGCAGCCGCGACACTGAATGGCGCGGACCTGGTCTGCGTGCTGGTTTCGCATTCACTCCGAAACAAGAACACGGGCGGGGGACGCCACTGGGACGATCAGGAGTATTGCGTCGATCCCAAGCTGAACAACCTCGTCACTTACTCTCCCATTCCGGGCTTGTATGTTCTCTACGATTATTCGAAGGGATTGCAATTTCACGACAGAGCTATCGCGAATAAGTTCACCATTACACAGGGTGGGCACACCATCATCGAAGCGGAAACGGAGAGCGTCGGAGATGCGAAAGAAAATCCGGCGGCACTCGATGTTTCAGGCTTGAACGCCGTCGGGATGGGTCCCATTGAGAGCCCGCCCTGGCGTTTGCGGAGCTTTGTGCCTACAACTGGCGTCTCCAACGACGGCGGAGGACAAATCGTGGTGCTGCATGGAATGCAGTCTTCTAACGGCCGATTATCCGATCTGGAAGTAATCGAGTCGACCAATGCCTCGCTCAATAGTGCCGCTCTGGAATATGCCGCGAGATGGCAAAGCGGACCAATGGGCCACGACGTCGAACCGGGAGCTACGCCGCAATCGCACGAGGTGTTTTTGACGCTGCAATATGTAGCGCCGCGCGGCTCTCAATTGCCTTGAGATATGCGGTTTTCACGCTTTGGGGACGCTGACGCCTCCGGCTCAATGTCAGCGTTTTCTGGGGTTTCCGCTGAGGTAACACAAAATCCGATCTAGTGCTGGTGATCATGCTCGTGGTCATGATCTCCCGTCATTTGGCAGCCGTTATCCGAAAGCACGCACGGCACGTGCTCGAACTGGATGGTCGTGTGATGGATGCCAAATCCGCGCAACACGCAATTGATGCGCTTCAGAATACGCTCGCTTGCCGAAGGCGGCATGTCCTCAATTAAGACGTGCGAACTGAGCGCGTGCGTGTTGGACCCCAAACTCCAGATGTGCAAATCATGCACATCCAAAACGCCCTCCACCTCGCCCATCGCAGTCGTGACTTTCTTTAGTTCCAGCCCGCGCGGCAGGCCCTCCAGCAGAATATTGAGCGACTCGCGGATAATTTCCCACGACGTATACAAGATCAGCAATCCCAGCGCGATTGAGAGGATCGGATCGATATACGTCCATCCTGTATACGTAATTACAATCGCGCCCACAATAATCGCCGCCGCGCCCACCGCATCGCCCATCATGTGAATGAACGCAGCGCGCAAATTGAGATCGTCCTTCTGTCCTTCGTGAAGGGCCAGCATAATCGCGCCGTTCAAAAGCAGCGCCCCGACGGCGACCCACAGCATCACGCGGCTATTCACAGGCTCGGGATGGACTATGCGAACGGCCGCTTCCCAGAAGATGACCAGCGAAATAAGCACCAGCGTTGCCGCATTCAGAAAGGCCGCGATCACGCCGGCGCGCTGGTACCCGTACGTCTTCGTCTCGTTCGCAGGCTTCCCTTGCAGGTACAAGCCGACGGCGGCCAACAGCAGGGCGAGAACATCCGTAAAGTTATGTCCTGCGTCCGACAGCAGCGCCAGACTGCCCGACCACAGGCCCGCAAACACCTCAAAAGCAGTGAAAACGAGCGTCGCGATCAGCGACAGGCGTAAGATCCAGCCGGTACCGTGTACATGATGATGGTGGTGAGCCAATCCTCGGACGCCTCTGCCTCCACTTTACGACACGCCGGGAACTTTCCTCCTAAATTCGCGTAGCAGGAGTATACATGAACCGCACTATGGTCTCCCTCGGTCTGCTTGGTTTCGCCGCCCTTGCCACTCCTGCCCAGGCGCCGTCGCTTGCCGGACGCTGGATCGTCACCGAAGATTTCTTCGGTACACCCCGCTACATGCGCCTGGAACTCCAGCAGCAGGGCACGAAGCTCACTGGCGATCTTAATGGCAATAAGCTCGAAGGGACCGTAAGCGGCAATTCGATTCACTTCGTTGCCCGAAACGAACACAAGGATACCTTTGACGTTCAGGGCGCCATTAAAGAAGGAATTTTCACCGGAACCATGATCGCCACCGATGCCGGGCAGCCGGACCGTCCCTACAAGTTCACCCTGACCGCAAGACCGGTGCCTCCCTTGAACCACCGGGCGCCGCAGCGCCACGAATTCACGCCCACCGTGTTCTACCGTCAATTCTCCGCGCTCAATAAGCCCGTTCTGACAGTCTCGCCGGGAGATACGATTCACACCACCACGGTGGATGCGGGCGGCAGCGACGCTAAGGGAATCCGCCGCGTCGCGGGCGGTAATCCGGAGACCGGCCCTTTCTATATTGAGGGCGCAATGCCGGGCGACGTACTCGTGGTGCATATCAGCAGACTTCGCCTTAACCGTGACTGGGCGATCAGCGACGATGGCATTGTCGACCGCGCGCTGAATAGCGATTTGGCGGTCAAGATGAAAGATACGGGCAAAGATGTCCGATGGCATCTGAATCTGGCGAAAGGTACCGCAGCGCCGGACAAACCCGGCGAGCACCTGGCTCACTTCACTGTTCCGCTCAGGCCGATGCTCGGGTGCATCGCAACTGCACCCGGCCCTGCACAAGCAGCCCCAGGCACGGGCGATTCGGGCTTCTTTGGCGGCAATATGGACTTCAACGAAGTCGGAGAACGTGCAACGGTCTACCTGCGCGTCTCAAATCCCGGAGCGCTGCTTTACTTCGGCGACGGACACGCTGCCCAGGGAGACGGCGAACTCACCGGGGACGCGCTCGAAACTTCGATGGACGTCGAACTTACCGTCGACGTCATTCCGAATAAACACATCGGCGACCCTCGCATAGAGACTCCTGACGCCATTATCACCATGGGCCTGGACGGCTCGGTCGACGACGCCTTCAAAGAAGCTACCAGCGACATGGCCGCTTGGCTGGCGGAGGATTACAAACTCACTCCTTCCGAGATTGCCCAGGTGCTTGGAGCGGTTGCTGAATATAGAGTAAGTGAAGTTGCGGATCGCAACGCCGGTGTCGTCCTGAAGCTGAAAAAGAGCTATGTCAAGCCGCTCACCGCACCGCGACCTTAACTCGCTGTATCGCGTTGTTGCAATATCCGAGCCGGTTCCACTCCGGTGATTCCGGCTGAGTCTGGCCGCTCATATCGCTTGCGCGGGCGCGGATCAGATAGTCACCTGGTTTCTCGACTCTGGTGATTAACTCCCACCATTGCCAACTGTGCCGCTTTCGTTCCCCCAGCAGATGAGCTTCCTGCCACGGCCCGTCGTCCAGCCTGACCTCCACACGCGCAATAGGAGCCGCGCCAGACCAGGCAACGCCGCGCACCGCAAGCTCGCCACAGCCCGTTTGCGCTTCCTCGGCTGGCTCCGTAATTAGGCTTCGTACGCGCTGCAGCGTAACCGGCTCCCTCTTCACGTGCCCGTCCACTTGCCGCTCAAATTGATATTTCTCGGCCTGGTAATAGCCATGGAACGGCTGATCCACCACTTCGATTTCGGTTAGCCACTTGACCGAAGCGACGGCGTACCAACTGGGCACAATTACCCGCAGCGGAAAGCCATGCTGTAACGGAAGCGGTTCCCCATTCATTGCATACGCGAGTAAGGCTTCGGACCAGCGAGCATCCTCTACGCTCAAGCCGCGCTCGAACGGGATCGGCTGGGTGAGTCCCTCGACTGTGCCGCTATCGGCGCCGCGGAAGACGATGTGCCGCCCATTCGCTTTCACGCCGGCTCGATCAAGAACCTCCATCACGGACACGCCAGTCCACTCCGCGGTACTGACGGCGCCGAGGTTCCACTGTTCTCCGCTCACGCGCGGCTCCAGCATGGAACGGCCGTTTCCAGCGCACTCCAAGGTCACCAGCTTCGATTCCGAACGCATGTTGGAAATGTCCCGGCAGGATAAGTTCAGAGGGCGCTCCACCAACCCGCTTACCTTCAGCCGCCAGTTCGCCCGCTCGATCTTTGGAATTTGAAAATGGTTGCGGACGTAGAACCTCGCGTTGGGCATGACAACGCCGCCGATCAGCGCTGGAATGGACGTCTCGCCATTCAATGGATGCGCGCGGTGGACCACGAGCCCATCCTCAATCGCCTGTTGGCATGCCTCTTCGGGATCGACGGCGGGCACCAACGTTTCGGCAGGAGGCGGAGGCGCGTCACAGCCGCCTCTCGACGCCACACCGGCGCAT
This sequence comes from Bryobacteraceae bacterium, assembly GCA_035651215.1. Lineage (GTDB taxonomy): Bacteria > Acidobacteriota > Terriglobia > Bryobacterales > Bryobacteraceae > Bog-105. The sequence continues at coordinate 23,833 of DASRGE010000041.1, read as the reverse complement.
GTGGCAGCCGGATAGATATCGAGGCTCCCAAACGTGGAAAAGGGTGCCATGTACTCGCGTATCAAGCTTTCGTCAGCGGCTTCCAGAATCATATAGAGAGTGTGTTCTCCGCGCGCGACCGCTTCGCCTTGCACTGTGAGGCCGTATTTCCGAAAGTTAGGCCGGCTGAGGTGGTTTAGCAGATTGGCCCCATTGTAGGGATCGGCTGCCGGGCAGCGATTTGGATCGTGTTGATGACGAACGATAAAAAGAGGCATATGGCTCCAAATGTTCAGCGCGTGACGGCTAGGGCGTTTAGGGAAGCGGTGTCCCAAGCCGCCAGGCCGCCGGCCAATTCAATCAAATCGGTAATTCCATATTGATGCAGAATGCTGGCCGCAATCGACGACCTGTAGCCGCCCGCGCAATAGACCGCAATCCGCCGGTTGCGGGGTAACTCGGCGATTCGTTCCGGCAAATGATTGAGCGGCACATTTACGCTACCGTCAATGTGCCTGGCTGCCCACTCACGCGGAGTTCGGACATCCAGCAATAAAGGCGGATCGGCGCCCGCCAACTCTTCTGCCAGCATCGGGGCGCTGATCCGCTCTGTCGATCTCACCAGGTCCGGCCTGCCGGCCAGCGCCTCCATCCCGCCGCGCAGATAACCTTTGACGTGATCGAACCCGATCCGGCCCAGGCGGACGGCGGCTTCGTATTCGCGGCCTGGCTCAGCAACAATCACAATAGGCTCGTCGCGCCCCAGTAGCGTGCCGGCCCATGTTGCGTACTGTCCTCCGAGTCCAATATTTATGCTGCCGGCAAAATGCCCCTTGCCAAATTCGGCAGCATCCCGCACGTCGAGGATCTGAGCGCCTGCTCCTCGCAGCGCTTGAACTTCGGCGACATCCATAGGATGTAAAACCTGCTCGAGATTCTCGTCTAGCGTAGCGCGCTCCCGGGTATTAAGGATGGCATCGTAAGTGAAATACGGAGGGGCTTCGGGCTGGTCAGCCGTGACCAGTCGAATGAATTCCGTCTTCGACATCGGCTGCAGAGCGTAATTCAAGCGGCGTTGATCTCCCAAAAAAGATACTGTGTCGGAGGAAAGCTGCTTGCCGCAAAGAGAGCCCGCGCCGTGCGCGGGGTAAACCAGGGTCTCATCGGGAAGCTTCAGGAGCTTGTTATGGAGTGAATCATAAAGATGGCCGCCCAGCTCGGTTGCTGTCCACCCAAGGGAAGCGCGTAAGTCGGGGCGGCCTACATCGCCGATGAATAAGGTGTCGCCGGTAAGCACGGCGTATGGTTTTCTCCAGTCTTTCTGCAGATCGAAGACGAGAATCGAAATGGATTCGACGGTATGGCCAGGGGTCTCCAGGATCTGCAGCCGCAGCCCCGGGAAATCGAGCGTATCACCGTCCTTCATTGCTAAAAAGGCGTATTCCGCCTGACCTTGCGCGCCCAGGTGGATTGCCGCGCCGCAGCGGTCGCGCAGTTCCAAATGACCGGCCACGAAGTCCGCATGAAAATGGGTGAGGAACACGTGGCGAATGTGAAGTTGCGCCTCCTCGGCGTCAGCCAGGTACTGCTGAATGTCGCGTTGCGGATCGACGACAATGGCGGTGGAACTGGCTTCGTCTCCGAGCAGATACGATGCGTGCGCAAGGCAACCTAAGTAATACTGCTTCAGAAACATAAAGCCACGCCCCTCTAAAGATAGTAGTTGAGAATGGCTGGGCCGGGGTGCGCGACATAATGTGGAACTCAGGTACCTACAGAACCCCGCGCGTAAGCAAGGGCGCTCCTGGCTCAGCCTCCCACGTTTATGTCGCGCACGCGCCAGGCCGTCGAGCCGGCCTTTTGGCCTGCGGGTTTGAGAAAATAACAATTTGCGGATAGTTTCTGACGGCATTTACTATGCCTGTGGGCTCACCTTCGGGGGACTGGCATTGTCTTACTTTCTCACGCCATGGGTGGGCATACCCTTCTATGTTCTGGCAGCGTTTTGCCTTTATTTTTTTCGCGATCCGGACCGCGTGCCGCCTCCTATAGAGGCCATCGTCGCGCCGGCCGATGGCAAAGTAGTAGCAGTGCGCGAACTGGGCGGGGGGCGAACACGGATCAGCATCTTTTTAAACATTTTTGACGTGCACGTGAACCGGACGCCCATTCCGGGCACAGTCACTGCAGTAAATTACCGGAAGGGTAAATTTTTGGTAGCGAGCCACGAGGCTGCTTCGTTAGAAAACGAACAGAACACCTTAATCGTGGAAGGCAACGGATCGCGGGTCGTGTGCCGTCAGATCGCAGGACTCATTGCGCGCCGCATCGTTTGCTACAAGCATGTGGGCGACGCGCTCGCTCCGGCGGAGCGGATCGGATATATCAAATTTGGTTCGCGGGTAGATGTCCTGTTTGGACCGGAGTGGATCACTGTTGTCAAGCCCGGCGACCGGGTCGCGGCCGGAACATCGATTCTGGCAAACCGCGTCGCAAATCAGGAGGCTGTCTGACTGTTCAAGGCGCGTCAGGGCTGCGCCCTCCGCGCAAACGGCCACGGCGCGCAGCTTATGCGCTGCCGACTCTGTTCACCAGCGGCAATATCTTCCTGGGCTTCGTAGCCATCCTGCAAATCTTCGAAGGAGCCATGCAGGCGCGGGGTGGAGACTACGGCTTCAATTCGCATTTTTCGATCGCAGCCAAGGCGCTCGGCTTCGCGGTGTTTTTCGATGGCTTGGACGGCCGCATTGCCCGGATGACGAATACTACCAGTGACTTCGGCCGGGAGCTCGATTCGCTCGCCGATGTGATTACCTTCGGGATTGCTCCCGCTGTGCTCGCTTTTGTATGGGGCGTATTGTTTGTCGCCGCCCCTGCCGAAGCCAATCTGCAAAGCCATCTGATGCGCGCCGGCTATCTGGTAGCTTTCTTTTTTCTGTTATGCGGAGCCGTGCGCTTGGCGCGTTTCAACGTGCAGACCAATCCCATGCCCAAGAATCCCGGCCGGCCGGATCGCAAGTATTTCGTCGGAATGCCTATCCCGGCCGGTGCTGCTTTCGTGGCCTCGGTCGTGTTTCTCGATCCCTCTCCTGTGCGCTCCTTTGCGTTTTCCATCGGCTGGCTGGTCGTCATTGCCATCGTTTCCCTGCTCATGGTCAGCACCTGGAGGTATCCCAGCTTTAAACAAGTCAGTGTTTCGAAACCGCGCACACCGCTGATCGTCCTGGTAGTGGGAGGGGCAGCGTTCCTGATATGGGCATGGCCGCAGCCGGTGCTGCTGAGTCTCGCAAGCACCTATGCAGCAAGCGGAATCATCATTCGAATCGGCGGAATTATTCGCCGGCACCGGCGGCCCCATCCGCCCGCCTCTGTTCCGGAGCATCAAATTGGCTAAAGCACAGTTGAAAACGAAACCCGTGAAGTTGGCCCTGGTCGGCGCAGAGACGTTGCTTGGACGCGAACTGGAAGACGTTTTGAAAGACCGCGCCAAAGACGCACTAGTGAGCACGTTCGCCGCCAGTGGGGCCGGTAACTTTGGTGAGCAGGAGGGCGAAGCGGTCTATGTGCAGCCGCTCGATGCAGAGGCGGTCCGAGGCTTTGCCGCCATCCTCGTTGCGGGCTCGCCCGAAGGGGCGCTCAAGGCTTACGATCTCGCGAAACAGGCGGGCAGCCGTCTCCTCGTAATCGATTGCACGGGACACCTCGAGAATCAACCCGAGGCGCGTATCGTTGCTCCACTTGCAGGCGAATCAATCACCAATGGAAATTGGCTCGTCATCATCGCGCATCCGGCTGCGAGCGCTCTCAGCTTGGTTCTGAAGAGACTGGCAAATTACCGTCCTATCCGGCAGGCCATTGCGCACGTATTCGAACCTGCGAGCGAACGCGGCAAGCGAGGCGTATCGGAGCTGCATCAGCAGACCACCAGTCTGCTCGCGTTCCGATCACTCGACAAAAACGTATTCGATGCACAACTCAGCTTTAATCTACTCTCGCAATACGGCGAGCAAGCTCCGGAGAAACTATCGCATACCGAGCAGCGCATTGAACGCGATCTGGCGACCGTTCTGAGCCACACGGAACAAACGGCAGCCATTCCGATGCCGTCCTTGCGCCTGATTCAAGCTCCGGTTTTTCACGGCTACAGCATTTCACTGTGGATCGAGTTCCAGGCCGACATCGCCGCTCCCCAGATTGGGGAGGCGCTCGCCTCCGCGCAGATCGAGGTGCGCGGCCAGCAGGAGGAAGCCCCAAACAGCGTCGGTGTGGCAAGTCAAAGCGGATTAATTGCGGGAGATGTCCGTATCGATCCAAATAACCCGCGCGCCGCCTGGCTGTGGATCGTTGGTGACAATTTACGCCTGACCGCCGATGCCGCAGCCGACCTGGTCAGCGCCCTAAGGAGCGACGAAGCGTGAGCCGGCGCTTGGCGTGGTGTACTTGTTTACGTGGCGCGGCCTCTCAGGCTACCGCGTCCCGACTCCTCGGGACGCTTGGGCTGCCCCGGCGCCCACTCAGCATCCTCGTGGCTGCCCTTTCATTATCTTCCTGCGGCTATCACTTCGGTGGCAAAGCCGACCTGATGCCCAAAGGCGTCCACACCATCGCCATCCCCCAATTCAGCACTCTCTCGATGCATTACAAGCTCGCGGATCTGTTGCCCCAACAGATTGGCCGTGAATTTAACGCTCGGACCAGATTCCGCATCGTCGACGATCCCAATGTGGCGGATGCCGTGTTGAATGGCACTCTGAACAGCGTGAGCGTCGGTCCCGTGGTGTTCGACCCGACCACGAGCCGGGCCAGCGCGGTATCGATCACTGTGGTTCTAACGATCAACTTGCGCGAGCGCGCGACCGGCCGGCTCCTGTATTCGCGAGCAGGCTGGTTTATGCGGGAACGATATCAGATTGCCTCCGACCCGCATCAATTTATCGATGAGAGCGGTCCCGCCGTAGACCGCCTGGGCCGCGATCTGGCCAGCGATATTGTGAGCTCGGTGGTCGAAAACTTCTAAGGATTTAGGTGAAGCAGCATGTCTCCGGAACAGTTCCTGGCGCAAGTTGCGAAGCGGCCCCCTGCGCCCGTCTATCTGTTTCTCGGGCAGGAAGGGTATCAACGGCGGCTTTGTAAGAACGCTCTGCTCGATCGCCTGCTGCCTGGAGAAGCGCGCAACGATGGCTTCGTACAAACGGATCTGGAGAATACGACGCTCTCCGAGATTTTAGACGACGCTTGTTCTCTCTCGCTGTTCTCGCAGGATCGCGTGATCTGGGTGTGCGGCGCCGAGCTCGCTCTTCCTCGCAGCACGCAAGAAACAGAGCGTCCAACCGAAGCCGCCCTGAAGGCTTACTTGAAACGCCCTACACCCAACACGGTCATTGTCTTCGAATGCAGCCGGTTCGACTTCACGGGAGACGATAAGCCCAAACTCGAACGCGTGCAGCAATTTTATGCTGCTATCCCCGAGGTTGTAGAGTTCCGGCAATTCTCCCCCGAATCGATCCGGTTCCTGGCGCAGGAACTCGCGAAGAAACAAGGTCTGCGGATCGGCGGAGCGGAGCTCGCTGCGCTGCTCGACGCTGTCGGGGGCGATGCCAACCGTTTATCGGCGGAGATCGACAAGCTCGCTCTCTTTACCGGGAAAGAGCGGCCCGTCAGCATGGACGATCTGCGTGTGCTTGTCTCCAACGCCGCGCAAAGCACGATTTTCGCGCTGGTGAATGCGCTCGGAAAACGCGACCGCGCGGGAGCGTTGCGCTCGCTCGACATACTCATGCGCGAAGGCGAGTACCTGCCCCTCGCGCTCACCTTCCTGAGTGCCCAATTCCGCCTGGCCTTGGCCGCAAAAGAAGCGCGCCTGAACTCGCCGCAGCAGGCCGTCGCGTTTTTCACGAAAATCGGTGTCCGGATCTGGCGCGATCGCGCCGAGCAGGTCATGCAAACGTCCGGCGCCTTCACGCGCGAGCATCTGACCAAAGCAGTCGCGATGATCTACGAAACAGACAAGAAATTCCGCGACGGCTATCGCGACGACCGCGTTGTAATGGAAACGCTGATCCTGGCGTTGACCGCGAAAACCTAGGCTAGTGCTCTGAGTTAAAACTCCCTTTATGTGGGGCGGTGCCAGCCTGCGCTGGGCCCGAGCCCAGCAATTCAGGGGACCCAAAAAGCGCTTCAGATTGGAACGGCGTTTTTCGAGATGTAATCCTCCAGCGACCGATCCGGCCCGATGTAGTGAAACTCTTCCGCGTACGCCAGCCCATACTTGGAACCGGTCAAGTAATCGCGCGCCTGAAAAGCGGCGCGAATAAACTCCTGGACGGCCGAAGCATCGGCTTCCGCGAGTTGCGGCAGTCGGAGCTTTCGCTCGGCAAGCGAATCGTTCAGATCTTTGATCATGTGCGTGATCATGGTCTTGCAGGAGGCGATTGCTGCGGCCTTTTCCGCCAGAACGGGACCGATATCGACGACCCGGTTGACTAGTTGCGGTCCGCGCGCGAAGTAATATTTCTCGGAAACACCGTGGGGCTTTAGGCCGGCCTCAAAGTGCTCCGGGTAGTCGAGATTTCCCCCGGCCATCCAACAGGCCGCTTCGACGGCTTGGGCGGTTACATAATGATCCGGATTCTCTTCGTAGTGACCCCAAGGATCATAGCTCAGCACGGTGTCCACTTTGAGAATTCGAAACAGGAAGATCAGGCGGGCGCGCAGTTCGGTCCGCGAAAGATCGTCCATCCGGTGGTTGCGATAGCTCAGATCGAAGCATCGCTTCAGTCCGGTTGTTTTCAGAAACGATGCGGTATCCCTCTCGTTAGCAAGCACCGTTTCTCCAAGTGTCAGTCGGTACGAGTCCTTTTCATCGTTGCTCGTGCGAATGAAATAGCCCGTGTATCCTTCGCGCAGGAGCTTTGCGAGAGTACCGCCCGCAAAAATAGGCCCGTCATCCAGGTGCGGCGTGATCAGCGCGAGAATCTTGCCGCGGGAGGGCGTGCCTTCCTGAGCGCGTTCGATAAAGACCGGAGTCGTTGTGGGAGTCTGTCCAGAGGCGGCCAGCGCCGAAAGAGCGGTTCCAAGAAAACTGCGGCGTTCCATTCAACGCCAATTTAGCTCGAAATCAGGCCGAAGATGTGCTGCCGGAATCGGGCGGCGCTCTCGCTATCCGGTGTTATGACGAGGACGGTGTCGTCACCGGCCACCGTACCGACCACTTCAGGCAGTTCTTCGTGGTCGATGGCGATGGCAAGCGAGTTGGCATTTCCCGGAGATGTGCGGAGCACAACCAGATTTTGCGCGACTCGGAGATCCTGAAGAAGTTCGTTCGCCACATTCCCAAGATCATCGTGCGGCGCTTCCGTGGGAAGCTGCCGGTAGCCTTCGGGCGTTTTGACCAGACCCAGTTCGCGCATGTCCCGCGACAAAGTGACTTGAGTGGTTTGAATTCCGAGCTGGCTAAGCTCCCGCGCGAGCTCATCCTGCGTGAAGATATCTTTGCTGCGGATGATTTTGAGGATCTGGCCTTGACGGAAGTTTTTGTTCATGACCGCATGCGGGCGAGGCGCTGCCCTGCTTCCTCCAAAGCGGCAGCGACTGAGCGAGGGCCGGTTCCGCCCCGCACTTCGCGGGTCTTCATGCCTTCCGCAGGGGACAGCAAGCGCGCCATTTCCGGCTTGAACTCGGGGGCAAATGCGGCCAGCGCGGGTCCGCTCCAGTCACGTGGCTTCTTCCCGGTTTTGACGCTTTCGAGCACAAGCTGCCCGACAATTTGGTGCGCGCGATGAAACGCCACGCCGCTGCGGGCGAGTTCTTCGGCAAGATCGGTTGCAATCACCCAGCTCTCATCCGCGGCCGCGAGCATTTTGGCTGGATCCAGTTTTACGGATTCGGCTACGACCTTTGCCATTGCCAGCGATCCCGAGGTTTGATGGAACGCGTCGAAGAGCGGTTCTTTGTCCTCCTGCATATCGCGGTTGTAGGTCATGGGGAGGCCCTTCATGGTCACAAAGAGCGAAGTCAGATCCCCGAACACACGGCCCGATTTGCCACGGATCAGCTCGAGCGAATCGGGATTCTTCTTCTGCGGCATCAGGCTAGAGCCGCTCGTCACATCATCGCCGAGAGCGAGCCAGCCGAATTCCTCGCCCGAATAGAGAATCCAATCCTCTGCCAGGCGGCTGAGGTGCAGCATCACCATGCTGCACGAGTAAAGAAAGTCAAGCGCGAAATCGCGGTCCGCCGAGACGTCCATGCTATTGCGTGTAATGGTGGGGAATTGGAGATCTTCGGCAATTGCTTCACGGTTGAAGTCAAATCCACTTCCGGCCAGGGCGCCCGATCCGAGCGGCATCACGTTAATACGTGCGCGGGTCTGCTCCAGGCGTTCCCAATCGCGCGAAAGCATCTCGAAATAAGCCAGCAGGTAATGCGGCCAGAGCACCGCTTGGGCGCGGCGCAAATGTGTGAAACCGGGGATAATGACGTCCGGATATTTTTTTGCGAGCTTGAGGAGCGCTGCGAGTAGTTCCGTGAGTTGCTTGCGCAGCGTGTCGGTGCAGGCGCGCAGATACAGGCGAACATCGAGCGAGACCTGCTCGTTGCGGCTCCGCCCGGTGTGGATTTTGCCGGAGAGTGCGCCGGCCTTTTCCTTCAGCTTACGGATGACGAACGTATGAACATCTTCGTCATCTGCATCGTCGAAATAATTGGGATTCTGCGCTTCCTGCGCGATCTCCGCGAAGGCTTTCACCAGGCGCCCGCACTCCTCGCTTGTCAGAATGCCTTCCCGCGCGAGCGCCCGAGCGAATGCCTGTGAGCCCGCGACATCGGCGTCGAGCAGCGCCCGGTCGAAATGGAGGGACCCGGAGAACTGCTCGAAAACCTCAGAGGGGCCGGTTTCGAATCTGCCGCCCCAGAGTTTCATACCGCTCACTTTCCGATCAATGCCCTCACTTTGATGGGAAGCCCGATCAGGTTGATGAATCCCAAGGCGTCCTTCTGGTCGTAACCCGCTCCCATGGTGAAGCTGGCGATATCTAGGTTGTAGAGCGAGTTCGGGCTCTTGCGGCTGACCGGTTCCAGATTGCCCTTGTATAACCGCAGCGTGACTTCGCCGGTGACGGGCTCGGCGATCTTTGCGAAGAAGGCATCGAGCCCTTCGCGCAAAGGCGTGAACCACAGGCCGTTGTAGACCATCTCGGCGTAATCGAGCGCCACTTTCTGTTTGTAATGCAGTGTGGTGCGGTCGAGTGTGAGAGCTTCGAGTTCGCGAACAGCGGCCATCAGAATCGTACCGCCGGGCGTTTCGTAGCAGCCGCGCGATTTCATGCCAACGAAGCGGTTTTCGACCAGATCGATTCGGCCGATGCCATGCTCGCCGCCAATCTGGTTCAGTTGCTCTAAGAGAGCGACGCCGCTCAGTTGTGCTTGGCCGTTGAGTGCGACCGGGATACCGCTGTTGAAACCAATTGTTACCTCGGCGGGCCTCGAAGGAGCATCGGCGGGGCTCTTGCTCAGCATCCAGATGTGCTCAGGAGCCGCATTGGCAGGATCTTCGAGCTCACCGCCTTCGTGCGAGATGTGCCAGATGTTGCGGTCGCGGCTGTAGATCTTGGTCGTGGATTGCGCGATCGGCACCTTGTGGATTTTCGCGTACTCGATGGCATCTTCACGCGATACGATGTCCCACTCGCGCCAGGGGGCGATCACCGGAAGCTGCGGAGCGATGGCCTTGTAAGTAAGTTCAAACCGAACCTGATCGTTGCCTTTACCGGTGCAGCCATGTGCCAGCGCGTCGCAGCCGGTCCGGAGCGCAACTTCCGCCTGGCGCTTCGCGAGCAGGGGACGCGCGATGGATGTGCCCAGCAGATACTTATGTTCGTAAACCGCGCCGGAGCGGACCAGCTTCCAAAGGTAATCGGTGACGAACTCTTCGCGCATGTCCTCGACATAAACTTCGGAGGCTCCGGTTTTCAGGGCTTTTTCGCGGAGGCCGTCGAGCTCTTCCCCGCCCTGTCCGATGTCCCCGCACACCGCGACTACTTCGCACTGATAGTTTTCTTTGAGCCACGGAATGATGATGGAGGTGTCAAGCCCGCCCGAATAGGCGAGTGCTACTTTCTTTGCGTTTACTTTGTTCATTGAGAAGTTTTGTGACCGGCTATTGCAGCACGGTCAACAACAGCGCCTTTTGCACGTGCAGGCGGTTTTCGGCCTGATCGAAAGCAATCGATTGCGGCGATTCCATGACCGCATCCGTTACTTCGAGCCCGCGCTTCGCAGGCAGGCAGTGCATGAAATACGCCCCGTTTCGCGCCTGCGCGAGAAGCTCTTCGTTTACCTGGTATGCCGCAAACAATTTCTTTCGCTCTTCCGCTTCAGATTCCTGTCCCATGCTGGCCCAGACATCGGTATACACTGCATCGGCAGATCGAACCGCTTCTAAGGGGTCTTGCAGGATTTCAATTTCGGAACCGGAAGCTTTCGCGAACTGTCGCGCTTGGGCGACGATCTTCGCGTTCGGCCCGTAACCGGCGGGCGTGGCAATCGAAAAGTGAATGCCGAGCCGGGAGCAGCACAGCACCAGCGAATGCGCCACGTTATTGCCGTCTCCTACATAGGCGAGCTTCAATCCACGCAGGCGGCCCGCATGTTCTTTTAGCGTGAACATGTCGGCCAACGCCTGGCACGGATGATAGAGATCGCTAAGAGCGTTTATCACAGGAAGACCGGACCAGCGCGCCAGCTCGTCAATTGTCGATTGCTCAAAGGTCCGGGCCACAATCGCATCCGTCCAGCGTGCCAGGTTCCGTGCGACATCTTTCAGCGGCTCGCGATCGCCAATCATACCGGTTTGCACCACGCAATCGCCCCCAAGCTGTTTAATCGCGAGTTCGAACGTCATTCGGGTTCGGAGCGACGGCTTCTCGAACAGAAGGCTCAGATAACGCCCCTTGAGCGCCGACGCGTAGCGGGGCCGGAACTGCTTGACGTGCTGGGTTAAATCCAACAAACCCTGGAGCTGTTCCGTGGAAAGATCCAGGTCATGACGGAGGCTGATTCCCGGAGCATGGGATGCTGGCTGATAGACGGAAGCGGCCACTAAAATACCTCCTGTGAATCTTTATTCACTACTATGAATAATTACACAGTCGGCTGGCCAACTGCAAGCCTTTCCGTGTACTGCTAAAGCTTGGGACGACTGCTTTGAAAAACTTGTTAGCCATGAAGTTCGGCGGCACCAGCATGGGGAGCGCCGGCCGGATGCGCGCAGCGCGCGACATCATCGCCCGTGAACGGCCTCATTCGAACCTGGTGGTAGTGGTTTCCGCGATGTCAAAGGTGACGGATTTGCTGCTCGAGACGCTGCGGCGCGCCGAGCTGGGCGATCGGGCGGCGGTAGATGCGAGCCTTCAAACCTTGCTGGAACGGCACGTGGATGCGTGCAAAGACCTGTTCGGGGACGGGCCGGCTCACGAGGAAGTGAAGGGGCTTGTGGCGGAATTTCAGCGCATCGCCAATGGAATTTTGATGCTGGGAGAACGTCCGCCGCGGTCCGTGGACGAAGCCATTGCCATCGGGGAACGGCTGTCATCGGTCCTGCTGGCACGTTATTTGGAAGCGACCGGCATCCCCGCGCGAGCTGTGAATGGCAGCGACCTGATCGTGACGGACGCAGTCTTCGGCAATGCCTCGCCGCTCATGGACTTAACACGCGAAAAATGCCAGCAGCGGCTACAGCCCCTCATTGAACAAGGCATTGTACCGGTGATTACCGGATTCAATGGCGCGACAGTCGACGGGCGGACTACGACGCTGGGCCGCGGTGGATCCGATTTTTCGGCTTCGATTCTGGCCGCGGCGATGGATGCCGACGAGCTTTGGATCTGGACCGATGTCGACGGAATCATGACCGCGGACCCGCGCCTCGTGTCCGACGTGGCCGTACTGGACGAAGTAACGTATGCGGAGGCGGCCGAACTGGCCTACAACGGAGCGAAAGTCCTGCATCCGCGCACGCTGGCTCCGCTGGTGGAAAAACAGATTCCGGTCTGGAGCAAAAACAGCTTTGCCCCGGAGAAGCCCGGAACGAAAATTGTCTCGCGCTTCGACGAGCCGAAAGGCGCGCGAGCAGTCACCTCGATGTCAAACGTGGCGCTGATCTCGATGGAGCCGGCCAACTCCACGCTGAGCGGAACGCGTTTGATGGCGCGCGCTTTGGATGCCCTCGCCCTCGCGAACGTCGAGATTCTGGTGTTTACCAGCTCCAGCTACCGGCAGAGTTTCTGTTTCCTCATTCGCAGGCAGGACGTGACGGCGGCCTTGGAAGCGCTCGAAGCGAACCTTTCAATCGAACTGGCACATGGATATCTCAAGCCGATTGAAGTGGACGAGAATGTCGGGTTACTCGCTGTGGTCGGTGAAGGGATGCGAGGCACGCCGGGACTTGCGGGGCGTGTCTTCACCGCAATCTCACGCGAAAAGATCAACATCATCGCCATTGCGCAGGGATCGAGCGAGTTGACCATCGGCATCGTGGTACGCCTGGATCATTTGGACCGCGCTGTCCGGGCCGTACACAAAGAGTGCGGGATGGGGAAAGCGGCTCAGGCGGACGACAAGATCGTGTGCCCCACCGCTTGATGCGCGCAAAGTCTGCGAATTCGGAAGGGCAGGCCAGTTGGAAGGAAACTTCGTTCGAGAAGCCGTTCGATTTCGTCGAAGTTTTTTTCTGCGATGGCGACGATCGACGGTCCAGCGCCACTCAGGCAGACGCCCAGCAGATGAGGATGTTCTAACGCCAAGGCTCGCTCCAACCCGGGAACTAGTCTCTGGCGGAATGGCTGATGCAGACGATCGTGCAGGGCCTCGCGAAGCAGCGAATAGTTTCCGGTTTGAACCACCTGCAGAAACAGCGCGACCCGCTGAATATTGAATACGGCGTCTTCGCGGCTGATCTTTTCGGGAAGCGCGTTGCGGGAGGCCACCGTGGGCAATGCGAACTCCGGTGTGAGTACGAGAAACTGCAGAGATTCTGGCCAGTGGAGTTGAACAGCGTAGGAGGACCTATCGGAAAGCTGGCAACTGACAGTGAGTCCGCCGAGCAGCGCCGCCGCCACATTATCCGGATGGCCCTCCAGCGCGCAAGCGGCGTTCAGCAGTCCTTGTTCCGGAAGCGGACCGCCGATAGCTTCGTAGAGCCGGAGTCCTGCGACCGTCGCGGCGGCACTGCTGCCCAGACCGGCCTTGGTAGGTATCTCGCTGGACACGTCGATAGAGAGCGACGGGAACTCGCCGGCGCGCTGCTTGGCTAAAAAGCGGAAGGCGCGTTCGATGTAGTTTTCGCCGTCTGGTTTGCAATCGAGAAAACGGAACCGCAGCTCGCCTTCGCCCGGACCAACCGTCACCGCGAGGCGCAGATAAAGCTGGACGGCAACAGCCAGGGTGTCGAAGCCGGGGCCCAGATTGGCAATCGAGCCCGGCACGCTGATTTCAAGATCGGGAGGCACAAGTCTGATACGATTCGCGGCTCTGCTGGAATTTTGTGATGTAGTCCGTGTCTTTCAGCGCGTGCCCGGTGAGAATCGCGGCTATGGTTGCATCGCGATCGAGCTTGAGCTTCCGGATTCCGGCCAGCGTAGTCGCCGAAGCCGGCTCGCAGCCAATGCCATCGCGACCGATCATCGATTTCGCCTCTCCGATTTCTTCGTCCGTTACATCCATGACGAAGCCGCCACTCGATTCGATGGCCTTCAACGCTTTCTTCCAGGATTTGGGATTGCCGATGCGGATCGCCGTGGCGACAGTCTCCGGAGACGTAACCGGCTGTAGCTCGCGTGTGCCGGATCTCCACATGCGGGCCAGCGGGTTCGCGCCTTCGGCTTGAACGACGACAATCTTGGGAGGCTTTTCAATAAACCCGAAACGTACGAGTTCCGCAAACGCTTTTCCGAAGGCCGAGGAGTTGCCGAGATTGCCGCCCGGCACGAATAGATAATCGGGAACCCGCCAATTGAACTGCTCGAGCAGTTCGAACATCGCGGTCTTTTGACCTTCGATGCGGAACGGGTTGATGGAGTTCAGGAAGTAGATGTCGGTGCCGGTTTTTTTGAGCAGGGTTTCGAGCGCGTCATCAAAGCTGCCCTCGATCTGAACCACTTCGGCGCCGAAATCGAGCGCCTGGGCCAGCTTATTGGGAGAAGCCTGTCCAGCGGGGAGATAGACGCGCGCGGTGAGCCCCGCTCGGGCGGCGTAAGCAGCGAGGGATGCGGCGGTGTTGCCGGTCGAAGCGCAGGCTACGACTTTCGCTCCCGTGAACCTGGCTTCGGTGATGCCGGCCGTCATACCGAGATCTTTGAACGATCCGGTCGGATTCCAACCTAAATGCTTGAACCAGAGATTGCGAACACCGGCCCATTCCGCGGTTCGTTGGGCGCGGACGAGCGGCGTGTTGCCCTCGCAGAGCGTAACGATTTGACCGGCAGGATACTCCGGCAGAAATTCGCGAAAGCGCCAAACGCCGCTGGCGTTTTCCGGGGCATGCGACGTGCGCCGTTCGAGCCAGCACCTCTTCAGGTGCGCCGGCTCGGCCGCCAGGTTTTCGAGAGCTACCTCCAACAGGTCCCCGCACGCGGGGCACGAAAGCGAGCCGTCGTGCAGCTCCAACCGGCCGCTGCTGTCGCACACACTACACCGGAGATAGGACATCCTTCGTCCAAAGGTAGCATTAGGCGGTAGCGGCTTTGGCGGTCTGTTCCAGCGCTTGCCACTCGTCCGCATTCAGCCGCAGACTGGCGGCGGCGACGTTTTCCTCCAGGTGCTTTACAGAAGAAGTACCAGGAATGGGCAGCATTACAGGCGAGCGATGCAGCAGCCAGGCAATGGACAATTGCGCAACCGAAACCCCGTGCCTTTTCGCAGCGCTCTCCAGCGGTCCACCGGGAGCGGCGAGCTTTCCGGCCGCAACGGGGAACCACGGAATGAATCCAAGGCTGTGCTCCTCGCAATACTTCAGGGCATCTTCATGCGCGCGATCGCTCATGTTGTAGCGGTTCTGCACGCTCACGATCCGGACAGTCTTGCTGCACTGTTCGATTTCGGCGGGCGAAACTTCAGACAAACCGATATGCCGGATTTTGCCCTCCTGCTGAAGATCTTTCAGCGCGCCGAGCGATTCTTCGGCGGGCACTTTCGGATCGATGCGGTGGAGTTGATACAGGTCGATGCGCTCCAGGCGCAGGCGGCGCAGGCTCATTTCCACCTGCTGTCTCAAATATTCGGGACGGCCGACCGGTTGCCATTTATTCGGTCCCTGGCGCGTCAGGCCACCTTTGGTGGCGATGACCAAGTCTTTCGGATACGGATACAATGTTTCGCCGATCAGGCGTTCGCTGACTTCGGGTCCATAGGAATCCGCGGTGTCGATGAAATTGACGCCAAGCTCAATGGCGCAGCGCAGGACAGCGCGGGCCTCTTCGGGATTCTTAGGCTCGCCCCAAACTCCTTCTCCGGTGATTCGCATGGCTCCAAACCCAAGGCGATTCACTGTAAGATCGTCTCCTAGTGTAAATGTGCTCATAACCAACCTGATTCTGACGCTACTGCAAGAGTTTCCCGGATTCTTGGCCGCTTGCTGACGCGCGCGGTTCTGTTGTGTCGATCAAGTTATCAATGTCCTTCCGCAGCTTTGCGAGGGCGGTGTTGTCGATGTAAACCATGTGCCCGGCCTCGAAGTGATCGTGCGTAATGTTCTTGTGGGCTTCGGGGGTGAGACCCATGTGGTTAAAGGTGTAATCGACGGCAAAGTAGGGAGTTGCCGCGTCGTACATGCCTTCCGCAATAAACACGTGCATGTAGGGATTCTTGATGAAGGCGCGCTGCAGCGCACGGCTGGTATCGGCAAAGCCGGACCACCCGGTCACTTGATAATCCCAACGGCCGATGCCGCCGCCCAAAACGTAGTATTGCTGGTCGGTTTGAAAGCCGAGTTCCTGCTTCACGTAATCTCCAAATACCGACGTGTAGGGCGGGCGAATGCCGGCTTCGCTGGGATCGTATTCGGGAGATTGCTCGGTACGCGGCTCTTCCACGCCGGTAAAGCGTCCGTCCAGACGGCCAACCACTTTCCCTTGCTCGCGGAGAAGCTCCGTGTCGAAGTGTTGAAGATCGACCCGCAGGTTGCAGCGCTCAATGTACTGTTTGGGAAGGCCGGTGTATTTTGCGAGATGGTCGACAACCGATTGCTTTTCGGCTTGTGATATTCCATCGCCATGCTGGAGCGCGACTGCATATTCCGTTGCGGCCCATTTCTCGACTTCCTGCCGGAGCGCATCGGGATGGTCTTCCAAATCCGGTGCGAGCTTGTGATGATACGCGGCAACCATTGCATACGTGGGGAGATACAAGACGTAGGGAAGATCGTTGCCCGGCGCAAAAGCAATAGTCTCGAAATTCAAGACAGTCGAGATCAACACGACGCCATTCAGCGCGATGCCATGATCGACCAGATAACCGGAAAGACCGGCAGCGCGTGTGGTGCCGTAGCTCTCGCCTGCGAGATACAAGGGCGAGGTCCAGCGCGAGTTGTTCTGCAGATACAGGCGAATGAAATCGCCGAAGGCTTGGATATCGCCGTGCAGGCTCCAGAACTTCTTTCCCAGGTCCTGACTGGCCGGACGGCTGTATCCGGTTCCGATCGCGTCGACGAAAACCAGGTCGGTTTTGTCCAGCAGAGTGTTCTGGTTGTCCTCCAGTTCAAAGGGAGGCGGCGGCATGAATCCGTTGGGCAGCATTTTGACGCGCTTCGGTCCGAACGCGCCCATGTGAAGCCAGATGCTGGCAGAACCGGGTCCGCCGTTGAAAGCGAACGTGAGCGGACGCTTGGGGCCGCCGTTATCGAGCGTATAGGCGACGTAGAACATCTCAGCTTCCGTTTTGCCTTGGTCGTCCTTGATAGGCATGCGGGCGGCGGTCGCCGTGTAGACCAGAGTCTGGCCCCTCACGGTGATTTTGTGATGGGTGATGGACGGCTTCTCCGAGCCCATCTGCTCAGGCGGACTATTCGGTTTGGGCTGCTGGTGCTCTTGCGCATCCGCGGATAAAGCTGCAATCAGGAGTACAGAGAAAACAAAACGTAGCATGACTATTCTTCGCGCAGCACGGTTGCCGGATCTACTTTGGTGCTTCGCCGGGCCGGCATGTAATACGCTACCAGCGCTCCCGCGAGGAGAATGCCCGCGGCGATGGCCAAAGAGACGGGATCACGCACCGGAATTCCGTAGACCAGACCCGCCATGAAGCGTGCAAGCATCCAAGCGCCAATCGCGCCCGCGATAAGTCCGACGATGGCGCGGCGCAAACCCTGCCGGAGGACCATGCGAATCAACTGCTCGCGTTCCGCTCCGAGCGCCATGCGAATGCCGAACTCACGCGTGCGCAAACTCGTTCCGTAGGATGCCACGCCATAGACGCCAATCAGCGTGAGAACGAGCGCAATCACCGCGAAAACACCGAGCAGAATCGTATAGAAGCGCGGAGCGGCGATCGATTGCTCCACCGTCGCTTGCATGGTGTTTTCGTTTTCGACGACTTGTTCGGGATCGAAGCGGTGAATGGCTTGGCGCAAGGACAACGCAACAGAACGGGGAGCTCCAAAAGTGCGCAGTACGAGTGTTGTTCCAACCGCCGGGCCGAGGTATTGTTCGTAGTCTTCGTAGAACTCGGGTACCGGCTCTCCACTCAAGGAGCCGTGCCGTGTATCGCCTACTACGCCAATCACGGTGAGGCCGTTGGCCAGATGCCGGCCGATTGGATCGATGCCCGGCCAGAATTTGTCAGCCAAGGCGCGGCTGACTACGGCTGCACCTTTGTCGGCGTTCGGATTTGTTTGGCTGAACAGGCGGCCGCGCAACAGCGGAATCCCCATGACGGAGAAGTAATTCGCGCTCACGGCATGAAAATCGACCTGATAGTGAGTTGCGGCCCGGTCCGGCAGATCGATTTGCAACTGCACGCGGACGCGCCCCAATGGCAGATAACTCGTAAGGGCCGCTTGCTCAACACCGGGAACGGACTGCGCCACTCGCAGGAGTTCTTCGTAGCGTTGCGCCTGCTGCGGGCGGCTCAGGCGCGACGCATGTCCCGGCGGCACTCCCGCCGTTAGGATATGGGCCGTGCGAAAACCTGGATCGACGTTCACAAGACGGACGAAGGCGCGGATCATCAGGATCGAACCGGCGAACAGAATGAGCGTAGCCGCGATCTCCAAGATGGACACTGCGCCGTTGCGCCACGTACTCGTCCGGCTGTGCCGGCGGGAGACACTGAAGCGCGCTGATGAGAGTTCCAGCGCCGGAAAGATCCCGAACGCAAGCGCAACGACAAAGGTCAGCAGTACAGCAAAACCAAGTACCTCGAAATCCAGGTGCGTTTGCTCCAGCCGTGGAATTCGAAGATATGGCGGGAGCAGAGTGAGAAGAATGCGATTGCCGGCATAGGCGAGAGCGATTCCCAGCACTCCTCCGAGACCGGCAAGCATCAGGCTCTCGGTAAGCACCTGGCCCATGAGCCGTGCGCGGCCTGCTCCCAGAGCGCCGCGGATGGAAAACTCGTCCCGGCGTACGGAGGCCCTGGCGAACAGCAAACTGGCGACATTCAGGCACGCCAACAGAACGAGAAAACCGGTAGCCGCCAGCAGCACCAGGAACGCAGTCCGGTAGTCCTCAATCTCTTGCGTGGCCACATCGTACAGCTTCAGGCGGAAATGACGATCCGCAGGCGGATATTTTTGAAGCAATGCCGGAGTGAGCCGGTTGACTTCTTCGCGAGCCTGATCGAGCGAAACGCCGTCGCGCATACGTGCCACGATCCCGCCGTACGTTTTCTGGGGGTCGGTTACGGGATTGCGATCCGCGAGCCAGGCGGCAGTTCCCATCCTGGGGAAATCGAATCCCTGGGGCATGATCCCAATCACGATGTAACTCTGCTCGTTCAGGAATATCGTATGGCCGATGATTCCCGGATCGCCATGGAAGTACTTCTGCCACGTGCTATACGCCAGGACAGCGGTCTGCGGGGCATCCGAGTGGAGGTCTGAGGCAAGAAAGGTCCGGCCGATCAGGGGTTTGGCGCCGAGCAACGGAAAGAGCTCTGCGGAGACATCGCGCACCCAAAGGTCCGCCGGGTCCGGAATGCCGGACAGCGTGACGGTTCTGAAATAGCCGTAACTCGCGGCCGATTGAAAAGAATGCGCATAGCGGCGAAAGAATTCGAGATCGGCGATTGTATTTCCGGGTGTGTAACCGTGGTCGCCGATTTTTTCGATATCAACGAGGCGATCTGCATCTCGATACGGCAGCGAGCGCAGGAAGACCGCTCGAAAGGCGCTGAACATGGTGACGGACGCGCCGATTCCCAAGCCGAGCGAGATCAGGGCCGTCAGTGTGAAGACAGGACTGTTCCTAAGCTGCCGGCATCCGTAACGCAGGTCTTGCACGACTTACCACCTCCATTGCATCGAAAAGATCGGGCCTTTCAAGCGAACGTTTACGCCGCTTGCGGCGCTGGTCGCCTCATGCAGATCGACGCGCGCGTCGCGGTAGCCCGCCAGCAACGTGAGCGGGCCGAAAGAAAGCCCGACGTTCCCTGTGCCTTCAAGATAATGCCCGTAATTGCCGACGCTCATGCCGCGAATGCCACCCTCGATAGCAAGGAGCTTGTGGCCGGGGATGGGGAAAATGCGAAACTCGGCTCCGGCGAGAGGTAGGCCAACCGTTTCCGACTTAGTGGCAAACGTATTAGTTTGGACCGCACGAATGGTGCCGGTAGCATCCAAATAAGCGCCACCTACGGAAAACCCGAGATGTCCCATAGGGCCGGTCAGCACATCGAACTGGTATCCCGCGAACAGGTAATTGAAGTCCGCATTCGACTGGAGCGTCTGGCTCACGTTAAACGTTTGCCCTCTATATGTGACGCTCCGGTTGACAACGTTGTATCCGGAAAGCCGGAACGGGGTTCCTTCTACGACGATCCGGTGGCGGCGACCGGGCTTGATGGCGAGCCGTCCATAGAACGTCGGCTGTTGCTGCCCGACGCCAAGGTCCGTGACGAGATCGATAGGCGCGCCGTTCGCCTGAATGGTACCGCTCGAATCGACCAACCAGGCCGATCCGGTGACTTCGATTTTGAAGTTTTCCGGGTCATCGCTCAGTCCGGATGCTCCCCAACTGAGATAACAGCATAGGGAAGAAAGGATGGCTAGCTTAGATAGAAGCACCATTCGATAATTACAGACACTACGGTTTGGGCGGGGAGTCCGGGCCGGGCGTGTAGGTGATAGTGGATTCGGCTTCAAATTTGCGGTAGCCGGTGAAATCGATCTCGTTCCGATCGCGTTCGACATTGGTGACGACCATTACAGTTGCATGGACGGGCAACAGATAGGTTTTGCCGCCAATGTCGATCTTGCCGTACTTGATGGTTGTCGTGAGGCTTTTGGTTTGAAGGGCGCCCGGGATCTCGGAGACAGTATTGGTAACTTGCCAGATCTCGCCCGAATCGGAATCCGCGTAAATGGAGCCGTGATAGGGCACTATCGCTTTGGCAAGATCGCTGAGACTCAACCGCAGAGTCGAATGCTGTTTGTCGATGAAAAAGTTGAAGACAGCAAGCTGCTTGCCCTGTACCGAATCCCAATGATCCCATTGAAATCTGGCGTGGCTGGATGCTCGGAAAATGTCTTCCAGCAGCATGCCAAATTCACCTTCGGTGACGAGCGGGGTACGCCAGAAGCGCATTTTAGACTGCACGGGACGGTTATTGACCAGCTCTAACGTGCGCTCTTCGCGGCCTTCGTTGTACATCAGCTTGGAGGAGAGCGTGTCGCCTTTGCGCCAGTGTTTGCCTCTCCGGCCAGCCTGGAATTGCGAAATTACCTGTTCGCAAACAAAATTGGGAAGGCGTTCGACATATTGTCCGGCGTAATCGCCGATACGCTGCAGAATTTGGTTCTGCTGGGTCGTGTCAGGAGGCGAATCGGCGGGGGACGCAGCCATGAGACCTGCGAAGCCCAGCGCCGCCCAAAATGTCCGGGGCAAGATAGCCATACTGGCAGCTCCCATGCAGTTGTATCACGGACGCATGGGGCATCCGCCTAAACTAGAAAGAGATATGCCAATTAAAGTAGGAGTTAACGGCTTCGGCCGCATCGGGCGAAATGTTGTCCGGGCCGGGTTAAAGAATCCGGATATCGAGTTTGTTGCGGCAAATGATTTGACCGACACGAAGACGCTCGCCCATTTGCTCAAGTACGATTCGATCCTCGGCCATTTGGATGAAGAGATCAAGGCCGATGGCGATAGCATTCAGATCGGCAACAAGAAGATCAAGATTTTCGCGATCAAGGACCCGGCAGAGATCGATTGGGCCAGCCTTGGGGTCCAGGTTGTGGTGGAATCCACCGGGCGTTTTACCGATGCTAAAGATGCGAAGAAGCACCTGCGCGGCTCTGTGAAGAAGGTGATCATTTCGGCGCCCGCGAAGAATGAAGACGTGACGATTGTGCTGGGGGTCAACGACGACATGTACGACCCGAAGAAGCACACCATTATTTCCAATGCCTCGTGCACCACGAATTGCCTTGCGCCGCTGGTGAAGGTTTTGCATGATTCGTTCGGCATCGAGAAGGGCTCGATGACGACGATTCACAGCTATACGAACGACCAGAATGTGCTGGATTTTCCGCACAAAGATTTACGCCGGGCGCGCGCCGCGGCGCTCAATATGATTCCTACTTCGACGGGCGCGGCGAAGGCGATCGGGCTCGTATTGCCGGAATTGAATGGCAAGCTCGATGGCTACTCGATGCGCGTGCCGACTCCCGACGTTTCGGTAGTGGATTTTGTCGCAGTAACTAAGAAACCGGTGAATGCGCAAGCCGTGAATGGCGCGTTGAAGGAGGCCGCCAACGGCAAGCTAAAAGGCATTTTGGCGTACACGGAAGATCCGGTTGTGTCGAGCGACCTACTGCACAATCCGAACAGTTCGATTGTCGATGGCGAACTGACAAAAGTGCTGGACGGAAACCTTGTGAAAGTGATTTCCTGGTACGACAACGAGTGGGGTTACTCAAATCGTATTGTGGATCTGATCGGGTTTCTGGGGGAAAAGGGGTTGTAAGACCAAGCCCCTCCCTCACGGTCGGGGTTCTGTTCTAAGTTCTGATGGCGCGAATGACCGCGTCCGTAAAGTCCTCTGTGGACGCGGTGCCACCTACATCCCTCGTTAGGGATTTTCCTTCCCTGTAGACGCTTTCGATCGCGCTTTGCAATTTACCGGCAGCTTGGCGTTCACCGATATGAGTGAGCAGCATGACAGCGGAGAGCATGAGCGCGGTCGGGTTCGCCTTGCCCTGACCGGCAATATCGGGCGCGCTGCCGTGCACTGCTTCAAAGACCGCATGCGTATCGCCGAGATTTGCGCCGGGCACGATGCCGAGGCCGCCTACTAATCCAGCCGCGAGATCGGAAACGATATCGCCATACAGATTCGGCAGAAGGAGCACGTCAAATGTTTCCGGACGGATGACAAGCTGCATCGAAGCGTTGTCAACGATCAACTCTTTGTATTGGATCTCCGGATAGTGTCTGGATACTTCGCGGCAGCAGCGGAGAAATAGACCATCCGCCAGCTTCATGATATTCGCTTTGTGGATGGCGGTGACCAGCTTCCGCCCGGTATTGCGCGCGAATTCAAAAGCGGTTTGGGCGATGCGTTCCGAGGCCGTGCGCGTGATTACTTTCAGACTGGTGACGACGTCTTTCACGATTTCGTGTTCGAGGCCGGAATAGAGGTCTTCCGTGTTTTCGCGAAAGATCACCATATCGATTTTCACGTCTGCAAATCGCGTCTTGATGCCTGGCAGCGTTTTGACCGGGCGCACGTTTGCGTAGAGATCCAACGCTTTTCGTAGAGCGACATTGATGCTCTGAAAACCTTCTGCAACCGGCGTGGTGACAGGCCCTTTCAGGCCGACACGCGTTTCATCCAGGGAATCCAGAACGTATTTGGGTAAGGTCTTCCCTGCTTCGAGAATGATGGCTTCGTTCAGTTCCGCGCGCCGCCATGCAATATCGACACCGGTGGCGTCTACAGCGCGGCAAGTAGCGTGCGCGACTTCCGGGCCGATACCATCGCCGGGAATCAGAGTGCAGGAGTGAGGCACAACTCGATTCTAAGGTGGGCCGCAGACGATACACTACGGCCGCACCAAGAGCACAGAACTATTCGGTTGTCGAAGAACTGTGCAGGCGAAAAGCCTGCTTTACACGGCTAGGAGCTTATTTTTGCATGAACACGGTGACGCGCTGCGAAGGCGCGGGCCCAATCGGCCGGGTCGATATCTTCGTCTTTCGGGCACGGTGGAGGAACGAAGCCGTTAGCAACCGCTTCCTTCGGGCGCGGCTCGGTTGCGGTCAGTCTGACCCCTCCTTGACAGTCGGGGTTCCGATCGGATTGCGGAACGAAGCCAGCGGCGACCGCTTCCTTCGGGCGCGGCTCGGTTGCGGTCAGCTTGACCCCTCCTTGACAGTCGGGGTTCTGATCGGATTGCGGAACGAAGCCAGCCGCTCCTTCACAGTCGCGGTTCTGTGTTTGCGGAACGAAGCCACGGTCCTTTTGCAGTTGGCGTAAAACGGCAAGGGCTTTGTGGAAACCGCGCTCGGCGGAGGTCATCATGCGCTGGATAGCGGCCAGATGCGGGATCAGGACCTGGTCGGAATCGAGGAGCGAAGTTTCCAAGACACGGGCGCGGCGCAAGCGCCAGAACTGCTCGGCCATTTCGTTGACCAGGATTTCCTCG
>DASRGE010000040.1:0-101016 GCA_035651215.1 Bryobacteraceae bacterium | reverse complement strand
AATCCGGCGATCGGTTCGAGGCCGAGCGCCGCTTGCGGCAAGCCGTCGAAAAATATGCCCAGCGGGCGCCCAAGCTCAGCTCCTGGTTGGACACAAACGTGGCCGAGAGCTTTACCGTATTTGCTTTCCCGGAGACGCATCGCCGCCGGCTGCGCACCTCGAATCTCATGGAGCGCATCAGCAAGGAACTGAAACGGCGCACCCGGGTCGCCACCTTGTTCCCCAACGAGGATTCCTTGCTTCGCTTGGCCAGTGCCGTATTGATGGAAATTAGTGAGGAGTGGGAAACTGAGAAAACTTACCTGAGGATGGATAGCTTGAACTCGCCAGAATGAGACTAACTGAATTTACAGAAAAACTGTTGCTTTATCCTGGTAATAGTTATGGCGTTCCTTATATCTGGGTACAAACATACGGATACGACAATGAAGAACCCTACGGCGTACCAGGATACGACGAAGCTACGTGTGACGGGAGGGACTACGTCTCACCTCCCGGAAACTATTACTGCGCGTAGCGATATTCTGGGTGCAACGATGGTACAAACTGATCGGGAATAGAAGTGTTAATTAGTTCGGCTCGCACATTTCGGGCTAACAGTTAGACGCTTTTTTGCATGCCTAAATGAGCTGGATTCTTCGGCAAAGCATTTTTGAGGGCAGAGGGCTGATTGGTGCAGCCGAAGCCGGTCACTATTTGAGGGCTTCGTGCTCCGAGTAGTATATGTTCTCTAAAACGTCAGTTTCCCGGCCAGACTGATAATGCGCGCTCCACTGGCGCTGGTGACCAATCCGAAGCTGGAGCTGCCAAGCGTCGTATTTGGATTGGCAAACTGGGGCGTGTTCGTGGCGTGAAACCATTCCGACCGCAGCTCCAGACCCAATCGCTCGGTCAGACGGATTCTACGGAAAATCGACGCATCCAAATTGAAGAAATCCGGACCGGAGGAAACGTAATTCCCCACGTTGCCCTGTGTTCCGGCTGCCGGCACGGAAAACAGCCCCGTGTTGAACCAGGGTTTTGTCTCGATTCCATACAGCCTTTGGAACGGGCCGTTGATGTTGGGAAACGCCTGGCTGGCTGGAGTATTAAAGCCCGGACAGGTACACGAGAAGTTCAAAGGGAATCCGGTGGCGAATTCCCAAACGCCAACCAACTGCCAGCCGCCCAGCAGTGCGCTTGCGAATCCGGTGTTCACAAACCGCTGGCCTTTGCCGAAGGGAAGCTGCCATGTGAAGCTCTCGTTAAAAATGTGCGTCTGGTTGAAATCCGTCGGAGCCCAGTTACGGCGCTGATTGACATAATCGAGCAGGCCGTTCGGGTAAGCAGAGTTATTCGCCAAGTAGCCAAGCGCCCGGCTCCAGGTATAAGAGGTCGTGACGCCAAAATTGTTGGCGAACCGGTGATCGAGCTTCACCTGCAGCGAGTTATATCGGGAGCTGTAGCCGGCAAAGAACTCATTCGTGGTAGCGGTGCGGCCGAATGCACGATACGCGGGCTGGCCTGCTGCGCCGGCGCCGTACACTTGTGCGGCGTTCAGGTTGTAATCGATGGGCGTGTCGACGCCGCGGTTCCCGACGTAGGCGACATCCAGCACCCACTTACCCGGCAGATCGCGCTGATAGGCCAGATTCCAGCTCATCAGGTACGGATTCTTCCAGTTGGTATTGACTGTGTAGTAAGTCTGATTGAGGAGCGAAGGCGTGCTTGCCGAGATGATGCCGTTGGAGGGCAGCGTATAAGGCGGCAGCGGCGGAAAACCAAGCGCGAGAGAAGCAGCGGTTGTACTGGAAAGCACGGCAGGGCCGAAACTGCTCAGGCTGCTGAACTGCTGTATGGGTTCGAGTGGATAGTTGTAGGCGTAGAGATCGATGGGGAAAGTCATGTAGCTCATCCCAAAACCGACGCGCAAGACGCTATTCGAGGTAAGGCGCTCCGCCACGCCGATGCGCGGTCCAAAGTTGTGGTAATTGGCTTTCATGCCCAAATCGCGCGGCACCGATCCGATGCCTGCCAGTTCGAGCGTGTTGTTGTCCTGGTTGTAATTGGAAAATCCGCCGGCGAAGCGGGGGGTCGGCGAACCGTAATACTCCCATCGCAATCCAAGATTCAGTGTCAGTTTCGGGTTGACCTGCCACTTATCGCCTACATAAAGAAATAACTGGTTCTGCCGGTAGGCGGGAAAGACATTGGCGTATCCGCGATTGATCGAACTCGGGACGCCCAGCAGGAAGCTGGCAAAGTTATTGGCAAAGCCGGAAGTTCCGCCGCCATTCAGCGCCGTAGGTCCGGCTGCAAAGTTGAAAGCGCCGGAAGGTTGGTTCACGAGCAGCAAGTCGTCCCGTACCCGATGATAATCGCCGCCCCACTCGATGGTGTGATTTCCCGCGATTTTCGTCCAGTTATCCACGCCCTCAATAATGGTTCCCGCGCGCACCCAGGGGAGACTACCCGAAACTCCGAGCAGCGGATCCGAGAAACCCTCGCCGGTGATAGCGCTGATGCCGCTGGTGAAGTCATTGAGATTCGCGCCGGGAATGCCCACCTGCGTCGACAGATCCTTGCCGTAGCCCGCTCCGAAAGCGACATTTTTGAAACGGCTCACGCCGGCACGTGCCTCGGAAAGCAACGTTGGCCGGACGCTATGTACCCAGTTGATCCCCGTCGAATACGTTCTGTCGCTACCGGTTCCCTCCACTCCGCCCAGGCCGCCGCTTGGAAGCGGCCCGCCAACCTCGCCGAAAATTCCAGGCTGGCTCAGAGTCGGATCGGTGAAGCTGAACCGGCCAGAGAGATGATCGCTTTGGCCGAAGAACTGATCGATTTTGACGTCCAGGTCCGGCGTATCCTGATCGAAAACGCTGCTGGTGAGTAGATTGTTTTGATAGGACTGCGTTCCCGCTAAATTCTGGTTGTTATTGGGCAGTGGAACGAACGAGAGCATTTTGAGAGCAATCGGACTGAGGCGATTGGCGGGAATGATGTTGCCCGGAAACTGCGTGCGGCCAGTTCCGCAGAGTTTGGCGTTTCCGCCAGGCAGGCAATCGGCAGAATCCCCTGTCGCCGGATCGTAGATGCGCGTGAGCGCAGGATTGCTGAAATTCCCGCCGCGGATATCGGGCGTGGGCACGTTCAATTGATATGACTCGCCCGTGCGCTGCCGGTGCTCCATGAAATCGACGAAGAAGAATGTCTTATCTTTGCGGATGGGACCGCCCACGTTCGCCCCGAAATAGTTATCCACAATATGAGGGAAATGGAACGGCTGGCCGTTGGTCCCACGCTGAAAGAAGTTCTGTGCATCGAGCGCATTGCCTTGGTAAAACTCGTAGGCTTCGCCGTGAAACTGATTTGTTCCAGACTTGAGAATCACATTGGTCACGGCGCCCAGGGCCGAACCTTGCTGGGGATCGTAATTGCTGGTCGAGATATCCACTTCCTGGATGGCTTCCGCAGGAGGGATATAGATCTGCAGCAGATTGGTGCGCTGATTGTCGTTGATCCCTTCAATCTCGAAATCGTTGTAGAGGCTGGAGTTCCCGTTCACGGTGGACGCCATGCTGTTTTGCGGATTGAAAAATGTGGAGTGATACCGTACGGCCACTCCCGCGCCGGGAACAAGATTCAATAGGTTTTGGAAGTTGCGTCCGGTGCTGAGCGGCAATTGGGTTACCTGCGCCGTATCGACTTTGCGGCCCGTATCGGCGGTTTCGGTTTGAAGCATCGGAGTCGCTTCGCTGCTGACATCCACGGTCTGCTTCACGACACCGGGGTTCAGCGTCACATCCACGCGAACCGTGCTGTTCACGAACAGAGTTACGCCGGTACGTTCGGCTATGGCGAATCCGGTCTTTTGGAACGAAACGCGATACGTCCCAGGGGGCAGGTCCGGGACCGAATAATAGCCGCTGTCGTCTGTTTGCAGCGTGCGGCTGACATTCGTGTTTACTTCCGTAATGGTGACCGTGGCCGCAGGCACGCTCGCACCGGAATTGTCTGTCACGGTGCCGACGAGACTTCCGTTCACCTTCTGGGCGTTTGCACGGAATGCTGAAAACAAGAGCGCTAATACGAGAACCTTCTGAATTCGACGTAAGGAATACACAGCGGTAGGATGATAAGTCACAGACAGCGATTTGTCCAGACGAAATGTTCCGTGTCTTTTGAAAGCAGGAATTGACGGCCCTCGCTGTAGGATCGATAAAGGAATGTATCAGTCTCCTGTACTCCGCCGACAATTTCTGCAGACCTTGACTGCTGCGAGCGTTGCATCAGACCTGCCCAACTTTGCCGCACTCGGCGCCACGCCGATAAACGAGGATTCCGTACAGCAGGAAGTAGTGCCTCCTTCAGAACCGATCGCCCCACGCTACTCCATTCGCTTCGCGGTTTGCGGCATCAGCCACGGACACATCTACGGTATGGTCGAGGCCATTAAGCGCGGTGGGGGCATCCTGGTCAAGGCTTGGGGACAGGAATCGGAGCTCCTGGCCGCTTTTCGGAAGCGTTATCCGGACGTGCCCATCGCAAGGACTCAGGAGGAGATCGTTCACGACTCCTCGATTCAGCTCGTCCTCAGTTCGCAGATCGCCAATGAACGGGCGCCGCTGGGGATCCGCTGCATGCAGGCAGGCAAAGATTTCCTGTCAGATAAACCCGGCGTGACGACGCTAGAGCAGCTCAGTGAGGTTCGAAACACGATTGCAGCGACTGGCCGCATGTACGCCATCATGTACTCCGAGCGCCTGGAAGTGAAAGCGGCCGTAAAAGCCGGTGAACTGGTGCGAGCAGGTGCTATCGGGCAGGTGATCCAGACGATCAATATCGCTCCCCACCAAATTATTCAGCGGCCCGGTGGTGATGCCGCGAGCGTAGGCAGAAGCGGGGGAAGACCCGATTGGTTCTGGAATGAAGTTCAGTTCGGCGGAATTCTGTGCGACATCGGATCGCACCAGGTGGACCAGTTTCTCTACTACACAGGCTCAACGCAAGCAGAAGTAGTCGCTTCTCAAGTCGCAAACGTTCGGCATCCGGATCATCCCCATTTCCAGGATTTCGGCGACATGATGCTGCGCGGGAACAACGGTTTCGGCTATGTCCGGCTGGATTGGTTTACGCCTTACGGGCTTGGCACCTGGGGCGATGGCAGGCTGTTCATCCTGGGCACCGAGGGATACATGGAAGCACGCAAGTACACGAATGTGGCCGTAAGTAAACAAGGCAATCACCTATTCGTGGTTGACCAGAAGCAAGCACGGTACATTGACTGCAATAACCTGGAGCTCCCCTTTGGTCCGCAGTTTGTGAGCGACATTGTCAATCGCACGCACACCGCCCAAGACCAAACGCAATGCTTGCTCGCTGCCGAACTCGTGATTAAAGCACAAGCGATGGCGAAGCATGCTCATCTGGACTGGGAAAGCAAAGCGTGACATTTTCGGAGTCACTTCCGGATGGCGTACGTGCAATTACAGACGTCAACGAAGATTGACGTTTCCACGACTGCGGAGTCTTACTTCTGGAGTCCGTCCCACGACCAACGTGGGATTTCGAGACCGCTAGGTACATCATCCGCGGAGCGGTGATAGCGGGACATCGTTGTCGTGGTCGCCCAAGCGAAATAGTCGTGCAGCACTTGCCGGAGCGCCGTATCGCCGGCTAGTCCGACATCAACCAGAGCCTGGTCGAAGCAAGCGATGGCGCGGCGATCCATTTCGTCGTGCTCGCCGTGTCCGCTATGCATCTTGATTACGCTGGTCTCATCACCATAGGATTCGGAATACGTGTTCGGTCCACCGAGGGCCTCCGCCCAATAGGCGGCTAATCGCTCGACATGCTCGGGATGGAAACCGTGGCTGAATGCATGGCTGACTATCTCGTCCGCCATTACCCGGCGATGCCAGGCTTCAGCAAGACGCTGCAGGCCCTCGCTGCCGCCCGCCGCTTCGAAAACACTCTGCATACTTTTCATAATGATAATGCCGATGCCAGTCAGCGTTCCTCTGGGCTTCGAGAGTATCGGACCAAAGGGCCGGGGTGGACGTGGGCCTCGGCGCCGCGCAGACTCAGACGCTAGTAATGGATCCGAAATGACTTTTGAAACCATTCTGTTCGAAGTAGCCCGCAGTATTGCGCGGCTGACACTGAACCGGCCGGAGAAGCTGAACAGCTTTACGCGCCGGATGCACGCGGAAATCCGCCAGGCGCTTTATCTGATGGAGGAGACCCGAACGGCTCGCGTGCTGATCATCACAGGCGAGGGACGGGGGTTTTGCGCAGGACAGGACTTGTCTGAGGATGAGGCGGATTTAGGCGCTGCGATTGAACGCGATTATGCTCCGCTGGTCCGGCGATTGCGTGCGCTTCCCATACCGGTTGTGGCGGCAGTCAATGGAGTCGCGGCAGGAGCGGGCGCAAATCTGGCGCTCGCTTGCGACGTGGTGATTGCGACGAAATCGGCCAGCTTCATCCAATCTTTCTCGAAGGTCGGACTGATGCCGGATACCGGCGGCACTTACTTTCTCCCGCGGCTCGCCGGGACCGCACGCGCCATGGGCTTGGCGCTGTTTGCCGAGCGAATTTCCGCCCAGCAGGCAGCCGATTGGGGTTTAATCTGGCGTTGCGTTGACGATGATTGCTTCGCCAAAACAGTGGAAGACGTGCTGAACGAGCTTGCCTATGGGCCAACCAAGGCATTTGCACGGATCAAGCAGGCGATGTACGCCTCGACTCAAAACTCGTTAGAGAAGCAACTGATGCTGGAGCGAGACTTCATGCGCAAACTGGGGCACAGCCGGGATTACCGCGAGGGAGTAGCGGCATTTCTGGGAAAGCGGGCGCCGCAATTCCGCGGCGAGTAGCGAAGAGCCTCAAATTTCGAGGCGGCTCGTCCGATAAGAGTCCCGTGAGCTTTCTTAGCCTCGAAAAGTATTTGTACGCAGCCCAGCAGAAGTCGTCAGCAGCTATTGTTGCCGAAGCCGAACCGGCGCTCGGTTATTTCGACCTGAGCCGGAAGATTCTGACCAGCGTCGGCAGCTCGTTTTTTATCGGGGAGGCGCTCGCCGATCTGTCGCAGGAGCTGGATACGCTGCGAGAAGGGCTCCACCCCGACTCCGGCGCCGACACTCTGGCAGCTGCGGCAAAGCACTTCTCCGGTCTTCTGCACGCATTTCGAGAACGGTTGCGGCAGGCGGACCAGGAACGGGCCGAAGACTTCCGGAAAGTGCTCGCAATTCTCAATGAGGCGTTTGCAAACCTGAACACGGGGGGCGACCGGTCGGATGTACGGCTCCGGAAATTGGAGTCGTCGCTGCAAGATGCTACGCGGATCGATGACCTAAGGAGGCTCAAGACACACCTGTCGCAGACGCTTCAATTTGTTCGGAAGGAAGCCGAAAAGGAGCGCGAGGAACGAAAAGAGGCTCTCCAGGCGCTGGGAAATCGGATCACGGAGGCTCACAAGTCCGCAGCGCGGTTTCGAGTGGGACTGGCGGGCAGAGACGAGGCGCTCAGCGAGCTGGCCTCCTCTTTAAACCAGAAGCAGCCGGATACCAATCTTTATGTGGCTCTGTTCGTAGCGGACGCAGTGCCCGCACTGCGCGCGCGTCACGGTAACGAAATCGCCGATGGTTTGCTGGATGAACTGGGGCGAAAAGAGATTCAGGCGCTCGCACCCGAGGGCAAAGTGTTCTGCTGGGCGCCGCACGCGCTGTTGCTGGTTTGGCGCAGCAGCGAGGACCGAGATAAGGTTCGCAAGCTGGGGAACCAGCTCAAGACTCCATTCCAATATGGAGCGTCGGTGGGAACGCGAGTAGCCACCTTCAGCATCGCTCTACGATCGCTCATTATGCAGGCCGGGGAAGCGCTCGAGCAGATCACGGCTCACTTGGACCAGTTTGCGCAATGCTGAATCTGGAGGTGCTTGCATCTGACTCGGGCCGTGCAGCGTGCGGCGCGCCCAGTATGCCTGTGGACCGAGCGCTGGAGGGGATTGCCACGATGGCGGCCCGGCTGCAAGCGCACCTCCGTTGCGCCATTCTGGTTCTGGAAAATTGCCGGTTCCAGATCGCCGCGGAACATGGCCTCAGCGCCGAGGACCGGCAATGGGTTAAAACCATCTGTCTTGCGGGGCTCTCGATTCCTCCGGAACTGATTGCGCAGTGCCAAGCGCACCTCAAGCCCCTCATCACGCAGACGGCCGAGATGATTGGGGCAGTGGTGCTCTTCGGTATCGAGCACAGCTTTGAAGACTCACAGCTTGCAAGGCAAGTGGAGGATATCTGCTGGATTACAACGCTCGCCATCGAACAAAAGCACCTTTCTGACGAACTAGCGTATCGCGCTCATCACGACCCTCTGACGCACTTGTGGAACCGTGTGTGGATGGAGCAGGAGATCGAGTCCACGCTACACCGGGCGCACCAGGCAGAGCGGGCTGTAGGTCTTCTAGCAATCGGGGTCGATCGTTTTCGGATCATTAACGACGTGCTTGGACATGAGGTGGGCGACGATCTTCTGCGGCAGATCGCGCATCGTATGGGCCGTGCACTCGATCCGGCTTGCGCGCTCGCGCGCGGCGAGGGAGACGAATTCCTGATGTTGGTGCCGGATGTCCTTTCGCCGGCGCAACTCGGCGCGAACGCCGAAGCAGCGCTCCGGTGTTTTTCCGACACATTCCGAATCGGAGACCACGAACTAACGGCGCAGGCTACGATCGGCGGCGCGGTGGCGGTGCCGGCGCTTTGTAACAGTCAGGAGCTGCTGAGTCAAGCTCACATTGCGCTGCGATACGCCAAAAAGCAGGCGCGCGGCCGCTTCGCCCGGTTCGAGCCGGCCATGATTACCGTGCCTCCGGAACGCCTGGTCATGGAGCAGCATCTGCGTTTCGCGCTGCAAAAACGCGAATTCGAGGTCTACTACCAGCCGCAAATCGATCTGGCGAGCGGAGAGCTGGTGGGGGTGGAAGCGCTGCTTCGTTGGAAGCATCCTTCCCTCGGATTTATTTCGCCGGGAACCTTCATCCCGATGGCCGAAGAGATCGGGGCCATCGAAGAGATCGGCGATTGGGTGATCGACGAAGCATTGGATGATTTGCAGCAATGGCGGGCAGCAGGGCTGGGGAAACTCCGCGTGGCTGTGAATGTGTCTGCGCTCCAGTTTTCGAGGAGCGATTTCGGCAGTATCATCGCGGGCAAGTTGAGGAGGAGCCGGATTGCTCCCGAAGAGTTCGAGTTGGAACTGACTGAGAGCACCGTGATGGCGAAATTCGAGCAAGGACTCCGACAGCTTAAAACCCTTCGCAGTTTGGGAATTCGGATTGCGGTCGACGATTTCGGAACCGGACACTCTTCCCTGGCCTATTTGCAACAGCTCCCGATACACCGTTTGAAGGTGGACCGGATGTTTATCCGCGGGATTCTCGCGCGCGAAGAGCGGCCTCCTCTGCTGGTGAGCATTATTCAGATGGCGCACGCGCTCGGGTTGTCCGTAATTGCCGAAGGAATCGAGACGCCGGAGCAGGCGCTCGCGCTCGCGGCGATGGGCTGCGAGGAAGCTCAGGGATTTCTGTTCTCCAAGCCGTTGCCGTTTCAAGAGCTGCAGGCGTGGGCGAAGGAACGGATGTGCCGCGAGGAAGCACGGGCATTTCAGAGTGCGTGACCCGTTCACCCCAATCACACCGCCCCAATTACTAGTTAGTGAATTTACGCGTAGATTCGCCCCGGCGTATCTTCAACACCTTCCTGTTCTGGAGATCCGATGAATACTGGACGATAATGGTTTACAACATGAAGGCAGAGATGCACGGACAGGAATCGAGTGTAGCGAAAGGAGAGGTGTTCGAATCGCGATTCACCGCGAAACCGACGTCGTATTTCGATTATCTCAGGCGATCAATAGCTCCCGTTATGTGCGCCTGGATGATTTGCGCCATTTTGGCTACGCTCGTTCTGCAGATCTCGCAAATCAGTGCCCCGTTTACGTATGCACGTGGATTTGTCAGCGCAGATGTGAGCGTGATAGCGCGCGCTTTTGAGGAACACGGAATTTTGAAACTCGGCGGTGTACCGGTCAGAAACAACGGACAAATTGGCCCGATCGTTGCGGCCTACACTCATTGGCCGCCGTTGTCTTATATCGTGCTTAGCTTTTGTTTTCGCCTGTTCGGGGATTCCGAGGCAACCGGGCACGCTGTGATGCTGGCGATATTACTCTTGACGGCCGTGGGCCTCTTTCTGGTGGCACGTACCTGTTTGCCAAAGCCTGGTCCGTACGTGGTTGTCTTTTCCTGGCTGACATTCGAGTTGATCATCACGTTTAGCCATCTCATATCTCAGCAATCGTTCGCTATGCTCTTTGCGGTGTTTGCCGTATTTGCCTTCTGCCGGGCGGTAGGAAGCGAACAGCATAGCCGAGCATGGATGTTTGTCGCCGGTATTTTGGCGTGCCTCGCCGTGCTGAGTTCGTGGGAAGCGATGTTCGTTCCCCTCGGCCTCCTGGGTTCTACCTGGTGGAGCGGGGATCGTAAGGCACAGCGCGTAGCAAAAGCTGTGGCTCTATCCGCAGCGGCAACTTTGGTTTTCGTACTGCTTCTGTATACGGTTCAATATCCCGAAATTGTGATGGATACACTCCGAACCGCTTCTTTCCGAATGGGACTGTCCGCTCAATACACACACGCACGCCTCTACCGGGACGCGGCAGTAAATGCCTGGCGACCAAGCGCGCATCAAATGCTCGTCATGATTGCGCAGCACTATCGCGCGATGCTCGGAGTAATGGGAATCAGCGCGGTCGGGTTTCTTATTTTGGCGAGCTTGGATAAATATCTCAGATCGCGAATTCCGGCTATCTCCCACCCGTATCTGGCGCTGATAGCACCCTGGGTGTTCTGGTACAGCGTAATGTGGGAACACGTTGCCGATCACAACTTTGAGTTGCTAATTGCTGCTCCGCTGTTTGCTCTCGCGATGGGTTGTTGCTTCTGCCGCCTGCTGTCCTGGCTGGAGAGGCAGGAAGAGCGCAATGCTTTCCGTTTATTCGGCTTAACGCTCGTTCTACCCTTTATTCTATTCGTGCCTTTAGCCAAGGCCGCCTGGCATTCGTTTGAATATAACCGCCATGCCCCGCCGCCAAGTCAGGAAGCCCTCGATCAACAAGGCCGATGGATTGGAGCGGTCACACCGAAGAATGCAATCATTATTCAACCGGATGAATCGATGGTGCCTGTTTACTATTCGCGGCGCCACACGGTTCGCAATATCATCAATGACAAGGACTTGGCGAATACGCTTCCTTTGGCCGTCGGCAACTTCCCCGGAGCCCCGATTTACTTAGCTCTGACCAAAGAATATGCGGCCGCTTTTCGTGGGAGCGCCGCGCGGTATCCGCTGGTTGCTTCGAATAGCGCCGTAAAGCTGTACTGTTTGACCAGGTGTCCAAGTAGCCCTTCGCGCTAACCCGACGTCTGGAGCTGCAATCATTGGCGCCGGAAAATCACGACGGTGTAAACGTTTGGCTGCTCCACCTGTCCCGTGAATCCGGCTTGCCCCATGCGAGCCATCATCCATGGCACCCATACACTAAAGTTGGCCTGATGAGTGATGAAGATCACTTCTCTCGCATGAGTGAGTTGCGATTCGATCGCGTTGGAAACGTATTGCTTGGCATCATTGGCGGGAAGGTATGGCAGAGGTAAGAACCGGTTAGGTATCGGATAAACAACAAACGGAGCATATAGATACGTTTTGGCCACGCCGGCCTTCCAGTTAAGGAAATTCGATTCCGGCAAAGGGCTGGAAAAGAACACCGGCGGCAGGTTCCCCCGCGAAGATTCCGCCCGGATGATGTTCAGCATAGGCGCAAGATCGTCCTGTCCGGAATGGAAACCGGCGGCCATGGCCAGCGGACTGGCGGTTGAAAGGAACGCCGCTAACAGGACCCAGACTCGGGCCGCTTCTGATTGGAACACCGACCATCCAGCGTAGGCGAGCACCAATGCCTGCCCTAGGAGCGCATAGCCAAAATATCTGTCGAAGAAGAAATTTCCGGATACGGCGAGCGAGAGGGCAAACAGAAGCGCCGGCCCGAATAGCCAAAGTAACAGCGCCAAAACGGTATCCGGCCGCGTGAGGGGCACCGCTCGCCGGAGCATTCCCGGAAACAGGAACTGCACCAGTAGCGCGGACAAAAACAGGCCAAAGGCGAGTAACATCGGCAGCAGGTTTCCAATTAGCTCCAGCACCATGGGCTTCCTTGAATACTGAAAGGTATGCGCCTCGTGCGCTATGAGCAGCATGTGTGGGAGTAGGGGTAAGGCCAGCACACCCACTGCAACCCACGCCGCTATGACCCGGCTCCAGCGGACAGGCAGACGCGCAATCAACGACGCATAGAGCAGATAGCCAAAATGCACGCAAAAGATGACTGCAAAGAAATAGTGAAAATAGACAATCAGCGTCGAAGCGGCAATATACGCAGCCAGATCCTTACGGCTGCTTGTCTCCCGATAACGATATAGGAACCAGGTGGAGGCCGCAGCGGCCCCCACGGCGAGACCATAAGGCCGCGCTTCCGTGCCAAGCACCACGCTGGTGGGATTAAACACAAAGATCGCCACGGCAGGCAGTCCGGCGCCTTTTCCAATCGCGGTTTCGGCCAGCCGGTAGAGAAAATAGCCCGCCGCCAACATTCCTATAAGCGTGGGGATGCGTAACGCAAATTCGCGGAGCGGTCCGCTGTTCAGGCAGAACAGCGAAGCGGTCGCCGAGTAAAGAACGGACTGCCCGGGCCAATGCCAGGTTTTCTGAATCGCCGCAATCAAGCCATCGTGCGCCATCCAGAAAGTACCGGCTTCATCCACCCAGAAACTCCGGAGTATCACTCTGGGGAACCAAACCAGCGCAGCCAGAATAGAGAACACTATCCACATGGACTGCGGACGCCCGATCCAGGTCCGTAGTCTTGCAGCAGCGAGGCTACTGTCGACCGGCTGTGGCAGAGAGCGCGAGAGACTTGTCATTCGATGTTGTTTGAACAGACAGGTTGGAGAGTTGCAGCTCGTTCGCGAGAAAGCGCGCGTCCCGGATGGCTATGGCGCGAGTCAGTTCGGTAATCCGGCGATCCAAGCGCCGCTCTTTCAAGTAGAGAAGCAGAAAAGAATGGATTCCCGCCAGCAGCCCGAGGTAAAGCAGAAGATCGGCGCCGCGGCCGACGCCTAGAGCATTGGCGAGATCCGACGTAATTCCCGGAAAGATGACGCAGAGGCTTGCGCTCAGGAAAAGAAACGCCGCCAGCAAGCGGTAGGCGAGCTTCGATCGGAACGCAATGCTGCCGAGAATCGCTGCCAGCAGACAAAGAGCAATGAGGACTGCCTGGATGGATTTCACCGCATCACCTTTCTTGCGACCAGATCGAAAACGATGTTAATGCTGTTCCAGACGCTCTGACCCTTACTACGCGAGTAATCCGTGTATGTGATGGTAGTGGGGATCTCTTTATAACGCAGGCCGGTCCGCCGCAGAATTTCCAGGATTTCGGTGGCATGGGCGAATCCGTTCTCGGTGATCGAGATCTGTCCGGCCGCCTTGCGAGACAAGGCGCGGAAACCATTATGGGTATCCGTCAGCCACACTCGGGAAAACAGCCAGGTCACCAGGACCCCCGCCTTCAGCACCATTTGCTTTTCGACTGGGACGAGCTTACGGTCTTCGGGGTCAAGAAAACGCGAACCCAACGTAACATCGCATTCCTGCTTCCGTATGGGCTCGATCATCCGCGCAATCAGCTCAGGCCGGTGCTGGCCATCCGCGTCGAAGTGCACCACGATTTCGGCATTCTGCTGCAGGGCAAATTCGGTGCCGGTTTGCAGAGCGGCCCCCTGCCCCAAATTGGTGAGATGACGTAGGTAATGGACCGGCCGGCCAAGCAGAAACTGGGAGGCTGGAACCGCCGAACCGTCGTCCACCACGACGATCGAATAGCCGAACGGAATAAGACTGGCGACCGTATCGCCAAGAACAGCGCCCTCGTTGTAGGCAGGAATGATGACGTAAACGTCTCGGTTTGAGTTCGGCAGCGTGTTTGTGCTGTGGATCTCTGGCACGAAAACCTCAACAGGCTGGGGCTGCTGAATGCTCCCAACAGTGTACCAGACAGAGCGCTTCCGGGATTCCTGCTGACGGGAGTAATCTGCCAGGATTCCGCTACAATTTGACGACGATCAGAAACAAAATGGAACTGAATTTTCGCGGCAAGCAAGTTGTGGTGACCGGCGGCGCCAACGGAATTGGACTCGCTGTTGCTAGGGGCCTCGCGGCTGCCGGGGGGTCGCTATGGATGTTCGATCTGCCCGGCCACCAGTTGGACGAAGCCGCCCGTTCGGTTAGGGCTCAGGCGTGTCCGGTTGACGTGACTGATCGCCAATCCGTCCGGCAGGCTTTCGATCGAATCGATCACGTGGACGTTGCAATCGTGAATGCTGGGATCGGCGAAACGAAGCCACTCACCGAGACCTCGTTGGATCTTTGGGATCGAACTATTGGGACGAACCTGACCGGGGCCTTTTACACGTTGCAAGCGGCTGCGGAGCACATGATGCCGCAACATGACGGCGCGATCGTGCTGACCGCCTCTACGAATTCGTACGACGGCGAGGCCGATCTCATTGCCTATAACGCGAGTAAGGCCGGTCTGTTGGGATTGCTACATACTGCGGCGAATGAACTGGGTCCGTATGGCATCCGAGTGAATGCGGTGTGTCCCGGCCTCATCCGCACCCGGCTCACGGCGTCCAGCTTCGCCAATCCGAAGCTCTTGTCGGAATATTTCAAGCACATTCCGCTCGGGCGCGGCGGCGAACCCGAAGAAGTAGCGCAGGCGGTCCTGTTTCTCGCTTCCGATCTGGCTTCCTATATAACCGGGGCGGCGCTGCTGGTGGACGGAGGGCAGATGGCGTCGAAGTTCGGAACCTGGGGGAAAGAGGGCGACACGTTCGATGGGCAGCGCTGGAGCAGAGTTCGATTCCGCTAAACCGGTAATTGAGTTAATTTGGTTGATCCGCGCCGGCCTGATCCTTTATAGTGGCGGGCGGTGTTCACGTCGCAAGGAATACGAGCCGGCCTTCTCTTTTTGAGCCTGATGACGGCGGCAGCGCAGGATAGTCGGCAGGTGCGGGAACCGGTCCTTCCACGAACTTGCATCGTGCTACGCGCGGTGCTGAGCTCGACCGGAGGCCTGAAACTTCGCGATGCCGACGAGAGCAAGCTAGACACGCAACGGATACAACAAGCCATTGAGCAGTGCCCGCAAGGACAGGCGGTCGAGTTGAAAGCAGACGGCGAACACGACGCGTTTCTGAGCGGGCCGCTGGAACTGCGCACCGGCAGAACGCTCGTGATCGACAAAGGCGTCGTGCTGTTCGGCTCGCGTAATCCGCGCAACTACGACATTTCACCCGGAGTCTGCGGCACTCTGACCGAAGGCGGACACGGCTGCAAGGCCATTATCAATGGCGATCATGCGGCGCATGCGGCCGTGATGGGCGAAGGCGCCATCGATGGCCGGGGCGGCGAACAGATCCTTGGGAAACATTTTTCCTGGTGGGATTTGGCTGAGCAGGCACGTCATACGAACAAGAATCAGAACTGCCCGCGCATCATGATCCTTTCGCATTGCAATGACTTCACGCTTTATAAAGTCAAGCTGCGCAATAGCCCCAATTTTCACGTCTATTACGGGCAGGGTAACGGGTTCACGGCTTGGGGCGTGATTATTAACACTCCAAAGAACGCGCGTAATACCGATGGGATCGACCCGGGTAGTTCGACAAACGTGACGATCACACATTGCTACATCCACGCCGGAGACGACCAGGTGGCGATCAAGGCCGGCGAGACCGGGCCGTCCACGAACGTGACAATTGCCCACAATCATTTCTACACGGGTCACGGCGTGTCGATCGGGAGCGAAACGGTGGGCGGCGCGAGCAGGATTCGTGTTTCCGATCTGACGATTGACGGCGCGGACAACGGTATTCGGATCAAATCGAACTCCAGCCGTGGCGGGCACGTGCATGACATAACTTACGACGATGTTTGTATACGTAACACAAAGAATCCTATTTTCATGGACTCCAACTACTCGTTTTACGGAAAGGCGCGAGATAAGTTGCCACTATTTACCGGGATTACACTGCACAACGTACACATTTTCGGTGGCGGGAAGATTACTTTGGATGGCTATGACAAGGATCACCGGTTGCAGATGAACTTCGATAATGTGACCGCGAGCGGCACACCACCCGTGGTGAGCGCAAAATACGCCGATATTACACTGGGGCCTGGACCAGTTAGTCTCAAGATTGAAGGCCCGGACGTGCACGCCACCGGGCAGCCCGTTCAGAAGGCGGCGAACAACTCCTGCGAGAGCCGGTTTGTACCCATGCCTCAGGAATAAACATGACACGCAGACAATTACTACG
Organism: Bryobacteraceae bacterium; assembly: GCA_035651215.1. Lineage (GTDB taxonomy): Bacteria > Acidobacteriota > Terriglobia > Bryobacterales > Bryobacteraceae > Bog-105. Next base: position 84,539 of record DASRGE010000040.1, on the reverse strand, counting down.
GAGCGCCGCCGCACTGGCCACGACGCCCGGCATGCGCGCGATGCAGGCGGAAAACGGGCGCCGGGCGATTCTGGACCGAATCAAGGAGCCGGTGTTTCCGAAACGCGACTTCGATATCCGGCACTACGGAGCGAAAGCCGGCGGAACTGCGAAATGCACGGAATCCATCACAAGGGCCATTCGGGAGTGCAGCGCAGCGGGAGGCGGCCGGGTGATGATCCCTGAAGGCGTGTATCTCACCGGCGCGATTCATCTGGAGAGCAACGTTCACTTGTATCTGGCGAGCGGCTCCAAGTTACTCTTCAGTACCGATCCGGCGGATTATCTTCCGGTGGTTTACACACGTTTCGAAGGTACGGAGTGCATGAACTACTCGCCGTTCATTTACGCCTTCGAAAAGGAAAACATTGCCATCACCGGACCGGGCACGCTGGACGGCCAAGCTGGCCCGGATCACTGGTGGCCGTGGGCCAGGAAAGCGCGTAGCGACGACCGAAAGGCGCTGGTGCAGATGGGCGACCAAGAGGTCCCCGTGGAAAAGCGGATCTTTGGCCAAGGCCATTATCTGCGGCCGAATTTCGTTCAGCCGTATCGCTGCACGAATGTTCACCTGGAAGGCTTCACGGTGGTGAACTCGCCCATGTGGGAGTTGAATCCGGTCCTGTGCCGGAACGTCATCGTGCGCGGGATCGCGATCAACAGCCACGGGCCGAACAATGACGGATGCGACCCGGAATCGAGCAGCGACGTGTTAATTGAGAACTGCGATTTCAGTACGGGCGACGATTGCATTGCCGTGAAATCCGGGCGCAACCGGGATGGGAGGAGAGTTGGCAAGCCGTGCGAAAACGTGATCATCACGAACTGCCGGATGCGCGATGGACATGGCGGCGTGTCCATTGGAAGCGAGGTTTCGGGCGGGATCAAAAGCATCTTCACGGACCATTGCGAGATGAGCAGCCCGAACCTGCAGCGTGCTCTGCGCATTAAGACGAACGCGCAGAGAGGCGGCACGATTGAGAACATCCGCTTCGAGAACGTCAAGGTCGGGCAAGTTGCCGAAGCCGTTATTGAAGTCGATTTCTACTATGAAGAAGGTCCGAACGGCCCCTTCAAGCCAATCGTGAAAGATGTGTACGTGGCGGATGTTACTTGCAATAAGAGTAAGTACGGGATCTATCTGCGCGGCTTCCCCGACGCGCCGATTACGGGCGTTCACATTGCGAACTGCACATTTAATAACGCAGCGAACGGGAATTTCTTCCAGAATGTCAAGGATGTGGATCTGAAGAATGTGACGGTGAATGGAAAAGCGGTGACGTTGTAGGGCGCCAGCGGTCGTGGCCTGCCAGGAAAACATCGGGTTCGAAGCGGGCCGCTTCTTTTTTGGTTAGTTTGTGGGCCCACGCGACACGCTGATCCTGTTTTGCTCCCGGGCCGGTGCAGTTGTATTCGCCGAACCAGGCGGTCTTCTCATTGCTCGCCTTACCCCAGTTGTTCCAACCTTCGGGCCGGATATGTTCTCCGAGCCAGCAATCGATGTAAACGACGCGGGCATACGGCCGCCACGGACGGCCCAGAAACACGCCTTTGGCCGTATTCTCTCCAGTAATCTTGCAGTGGATGAATACAAATCCGGTATCGGCATCCGGCGTAACGCGGCTTTGCGCGGTAATGTAGCCTTGCCCGCGGCTGTGAATTTCGCAGTTCTCGAAAACGGCGGCGGCGTTGCCGAAGATAAAATCCACGTGACCTTCGATGAAGCAATCGCGGTAATATTGCCGGCCGCTCGCGGCGTATAGCGTGTCCTGCCAGCCGAGAAAACGGCACTTTTCGAAAACGGCGCGGTCCGAGTGAATCATCAGCGCTACCGCCTGCGTGCCGGGGCCGTGGGTGTTCTCGAACGTAATGTTGGCGGCTTCAAAATCCGAGCCTTGCACATCGACGATGCTGCTGAAAAACGTACCGCCTACAGCGGAGGCGCCTTCGTCGTAAGCGATTACGGTATGGGCAGCATCGGAGCCCAGAAACGTGACTCGCGGCCGGTCTTGCGGCACCACGACGCGCTCATGATACGTGCCGGGCCGTATCTCGATGATGAGCCGGTTTTCGCCATACGGCGGCGCATGATCAATGGCCATCTGAATGGTCTTAAAATCGCCCGTGCCATCCGCGGCGACAACCACTTTGGTCACCCCCAGCGCTGGGCAAAGTTGAGCGGCCAGGCACAAACAGAAGACCAACAGAAGCCCGTGGTGCCTCATCTCCCTGAGTCTACCGTGCGAAGATGCGAACACGGCAACGCGAAGGCGACCATGGAGATCCGGCAACTCGAACTGTTTTTGGCGGTAATGGAGCATGAAAGCGTTACCAGGGCCGCCGAACACGTTTTTCTCTCGCCCGGCGCCGTAAGTTTGCAGCTTCACAATCTCGCGATGGAGTTGCAGACCGAGCTCTTCGTCCGCTCAGGCAAACGATTCGTCCCGACCCCCGCGGCGCTGCGTTTGGCCGAACTGGCCAAGGTCGTGGTCCGGCAGATGCGGGCCATCGGGCAGGAGTTTGCGAACGACCCCACGCTGGACCGGCGGCCCTTCCACTTGGCGGCAGGCGCAACCACGCTGATCCACCGTTTGGGCCGCCCTTTGCGCTTGTTGCGCAAAAGATACCCGGACACGCCGATTCAAGTCACCGTCTGCCCAACCGAAGAGATGGTGGCGGGCCTGCTCGAACGGCGGTTTGATTTAGCCCTGATTTCTTTGCCCTACGAACACCCGAGTCTGACGGTTATTCCCTTATTCGATGAAGAACTGCTGATTATCCGCCCCTCGGCAAAGCCGTCCCGTAGCAGCAAGGTCCAGCCGATCTGCGCCGAAGAACTGGCTGCCGCGAAGTTCTTGCTTTATCCGCTCAGAAGCAACATGCGCACCATCATCGAAAAGTTTTTCAGTGATCTGAATATCGCTCCGCAAGTGGTGATGGAAGCGGACGATACGGAAGTAATCAAGAAGCTGGTGGAAACAGGATTCGGCTATAGCATTCTTCCGGAAGCGGCGTTACAGGACCGGCCCCGATTTTTTGAAGCGTTTCGAGTGCCGGAGCGCCAGATTGTGCGGCGGCAGGCGCTGGCCATGATGAAAGCCGAATATCCCCGGGTGCTGACGCTTTCAATCAGCAAATATCTGGAATCGCTTCTGAAAACGGATAAGCTGAGCAGAGCCCGCCTTACTGCGGGCAAGATGTCTTGAGCGGTTTTGCGAGATCGATCTGATTTGGGATGTCGCCGAAACAGAACCAGGTGGAGGTGAGGTCGCGGCCGCGGACGGGAACAATCCGGAACCCCGATAACGAGCCTCCCAGCGGCATGCCCACTGCGCCGCTGACAAATTCCGTAAGTTGCCCGTCTATACCGCCGGCGTTGCGATGATAATGCCCGGCAAAGACGTATCTGACACCAGATTCTTCTAAAAGATCAAGATACTTCCGGCGCGTCGGTTTGGGGATGTTGAAGTAATCGTCAGGCTCATCCGCACTCTTGAGAAAAAACGGAATGTGTTGGAACACGACGATCTGGCTTTGCGGATTCGACGGGGCTTCCTGCAAGGTCTTTACGAGCCATTCTTCCTGAGCCTTAGCCGCGGACGGTGCGGATTCGGGCGAGCGGATCAGGTTTGAATCGAGCACGATCCCCTCGATGTCGCCGGATGTGAAGGTGTAATGATCGGGGCCGATATTAGTGCGATACGCATCGAGGGTTTCGGGAGTCGGCACGTTGCCGACGTCGTGATTGCCCGCTACGCTGTAGACCGGGATGCCCGGATCTACCTGTTTCAGAATGCGCTTGTATTCCGCAATTTCGGCGGTATCTCCGTGTTTATTCACCAGATCGCCGCAAATGACCACAAAGCGGGGATGCAGCCGGTTAATGCTGGCGACGGCGAACTCGAAATTCGCGGTCTCCTGCGCGAAGTTCTGATCTTTGGCATACATGCCGAATTGCGGATCGGACATGACGGCAAAGAACCAGGGTTGCTGTGCGAGGGCAAGGGTTGAGAAGAAGCACAGACTGACAACCCAACGCATCTTAGAATTCAAAACGCCCCACCAGCTGCAGGATGCGAGGATCGCCGGCTGAGGTGATGCGCCCGAACGTATTCGTGCTGCTCACGTTGTTTCCCGGCTGGCTGAAATGGACATTGTTCGGAAGATTGAACGCCTCTACGCGAAATTGAAACCGGCGCTTCTCGCCGATCGGAAAATTTCTCTCCAGGCCCATATCTAAATTGAAATACACCGGGTTCCGCAGCACATTGCGAGGCGCCGTGCCGAACGTTCCCGGCGCATTGAGCGTAAATGCGTTGACGTTGAAGTATTCGGCAATCGTTTGCGATGTGGAGCGGCTCGGAAGATAGGGATTGCCGACCAGATCGGCGCGATCGAGGCCGACTCCACTGAATGACCGGTCCTGCCCGGAAACGATGTTGAACGGAGTACCGCTTCTCCAAGTTAAAATGCCCGTCACGGCCCAACCTCCCGCGATAGCGCGCAGCCAGCGATCGGATGATTGGAGCTTCGGCAGATCCCATAGTGTATAAAACGAGAAGTTATTCGGGGTGTCGAAGTCCGAGAGCCCATAATTGAAGGCCCGGCTGAACGGATCCGGAGACGAGAGCGAGAACTGCTGGTCGGTCGATTGATTATCGAGAGACCGGGAGCGGGTGTAATTCGCGACGAAAGTCAGGCTGTGGCTGGTTCTCTTCTCCAGAGATAACTGGACTGCGTTGTAATTCGACAAACCTCCGTTAGTCATCTCAATGAGAGAGGCGTAATTCGGATACAGCGGCCGCCTTTGGTTAGTGTTACTGACACTCGCGCCCGGCCGGTAAATGGCGGGATTTTGTTCCTCGAAGTATTGCAAGTGGACGCCGCGCGTGCCGACATAAGATACGCGAGCTACTAAGTTCGTGGCAAGCTGCTGTTCGATGGTGAAATTGGCCGATTCGATGTGCCCGAGCCGCCAATTTCGATTGAAGTATTGGAAGGTGACGGGCAAGACGAAGCTCGTGTTCGGGCCCGGATTCACAGGGGCAAACGGCGGGAAGGGATTCTGAACTCCGGCGCTCACGTAAGGGTTGGCGAACTGAACACCAAATAACTGTACCGAGGGACTGAACGGCGCGTTCTGCACGAAGTTGTTGTATAGCTTCATGAACGGCTGAACGAAAAAGATTCCTGCACCGCCGCGCAGCACCGTCGCATGCGGGCCGGATGTAGCAGCGTAAGAGAAGCCGATGCGCGGAGCGAAGTTGCCGAGATTATCGTGCATGCCACCGGCAGGAAAGTTTGGATCGCCGGCGAACACGAGTCCAACCGGCGCATGCGCGAACCGAGTGGAGTGCGCTCCGGGAACGTAGCCGCCCACCTGGTTTGCCACCGGATCGGTGTAAGGAAGAAACGGTTCCCAGCGGAGGCCGAGATCCAGAGTCAGATTGCGCCGGAGTTTCCAATTGTCCTGAATGAAAGCCGCGTACTGCTGGCCCCGCGTGAATTTCACCTTACCAGCGGACTGCGTGAACGTCGCGACATCCCCAAGCAGGAAATCGGCCAGGCCATTGCCGGTGAAGCTGCCATTGAAACTATACAGAGGTTCTTCCTGATAACCGGTACGCGAATCGAAGCGGATGTACGGATCGAGTTCTGCGCCGATGAACAGCGAGTGGCCGCCGTGCACGTAATTCAACAGTTCGGAGGCTTCCAGGTCCTCGCGCAGCCATTTGCCGGGCGGCTGCGGCGACCCGCTCCCCCAACCCGAAAAGCCGGTGACGGAAATTCCAGTTTCCAGAAATTCGGGGGCGGGTTTGGTAACGTTCGGATTTCCGAAATCAAAGATGGAGAAGGGCGCGGTGCGAGTCTGATTCGAATTCAGGACAAGACCGTCGACCACAAACGAATTGACCAAGCGTGGCGTGATGCTGAACGTATCGCTGACTTTTGCTTCGGTGGTGGTCTGAACCTGGCCGAGGCGGTAATTCAGCAGCGTGCCGTTGCCGTTCCAACCGGGGTCGGAATAATTCACGAAAAAAGCACTGGCGGAAAGCTGGTGCCGCCCCAGTGTGTAATCGACTTTCGCCAATCCCTGGTGGTTGCGCGTGGCGCTCGGCTGCGAATAGAGGAGCAGACCGGTGGGATCAGGCGAGGTCGGGACCTTGGCGAGAATGCTGGCGCTCAATGGGGAAATGAGGCCGGAGGGAATGACGTTTGTGGGAAATCCCTTGAGAGCTTTCATTCCGGAGAAGTTGCCCTGGCGCTCGGCGGCAGTGGGGACAAATGCCGTGTTGTCATAAGTGACATTGTTTATCGTCGTCCCCTGGTAGCTCGCGAAGTAAAAGAGCTTGTTCTTCAGAATGGGGCCGCCGATGGTTCCACCGAACTGATTCCGCTTTAAGGCGTCGTGTTGGGGAGCGAAGAAGTTCCGCGCGTTCAAATCGCCATTCCGGACGTATTCAAAGAGCGAGCCGTGGATTTGATTGCTTCCCGATTTCGTAACGATATTGACGATGGCTCCGCCTGCGCCTCCATAGCGGGCATCGAAGTTGCTGGTCTGCACGCTGAATTCGGCCAGAGCATCCGGATTCGGAAACGTGGCGTTCACATTTGTAATTACATCCTGGTGCGTCGCGCCATCCAGTTTGTAACTGACTTGATCTCCATACGTGCCGTTTACAGAGATAGCAATGGAGTCGCTGGTGGTGGCGTAGGTACCAGTGTCTTCGCCTTTCCCGTTTACAGTTCCGGGCGCCATAAAGACGAGCGTGGCGGCGTTCCGGCCATTTAACGGAAGATTTTCCGCGTAATTTTCTCCCACAACCTGGTGAAGGGTTCCCGATTCGGTATCCACCATCTCGGCGTTGGCATTCACAGTCATTTCCTGTGCGGTCGATTGGATAGCCAGGTGGACGTTCACCGTCGCGGGCGCGTTCACGTCGAGCGTAATTCCCGTTTGGCGGTAGGCGCTGAACCCCTGAGCCGTGACGTTCAAATCATAGGTTCCAGGCGGCAGAAAGTTAAATAGGAACCGCCCCTGCGTGTCGGTGGCGATCTGCTTCGAGACGTGCGTGGCGGTGTTCACGAGCTCGACCGTGCAGGACGGCACAACGGCGCCTGACGGATCCGTAACGGTTCCGTTCAAGGATGCGGTTGGCACCACCTGGCTCCAAAGCAGAGACGAGGCGGACAGGCCGAAAAGAACGAGAGCAGCAGAAACAGCTTTCATAAGACTTCCCCAAGACACTTTTGATTTAGCGTCGCACAAATGAAAGCTGTAGAATCAGATCCCATATGAGGACTCTTCTTCCGGCGCTGTTCATCAGCCTGTTGGGCATGGGAATTGTTTGCGGCCAGACGCAGGCTATCAATGGCAGCATTCGCGGCCACGTAGTGGACCAGACCGGGTCGCCCGTAGCGCAGGCGACCGTCACCGTAGAGAATACGCAAACAGGATTCTCGCGCTCCGCGGCGACGGCGGACGATGGCTATTACGTATTGCCCAACTTGCCGTTGGGGACGTATTCGGTCAGTATCGAGAAGAACGGTTTCGAGACGGAGCGCCACACCGGAGTCGTGCTCAACGCGGGCACAGAAGCGGTGTTTGAAAGTCAGTTAAAGGTGGGCGCAACCAGCACCTCGATTGAAGTGACCGGAGGCGCTCCGGTGGTGGAACCGTCGCGCACGAACATCGGGCGGACGATTAGCAATATCGAAGTTTCGAACCTGCCGCTCACTTCGAGGAATCCGTACAATTTCATCATTTTTCAACCGGGCGTGAGCGGGCACCCGAATCCGGAATTAGGCATTCCACGGACCATCAACACAAACGGCCTGCTCGATCGCATTAACTACCAGATGGACGGAATGGTGGACACCGAGAGCGACCGCTTCGGCCTGCGCCTTTTCCCAATTGCCGGCGTTTACGTGCAAGAGGTGCAAACGGTCTCGAACAGCTTTGCGCCCGAGTTCGGTTACACGGCCGGCGATATTTACAACGTGATCACCGGGTCCGGAACAAATGAACTGCATGGGCAGGCGCAGTATATCGGGAGGCCAACAGACGCGAGCGCGCGCCCTATTCTGCTCGCGGCGACACAACCCAAGCCGGACCTGACACTCAGCGATATCTCATTCAACGCAGGCGGGCCGATCATCAAGAACAAGCTGTTCGTGTTCGGCGCCTACGAACACCTGAAGCGCGGTTTGCCGCAGCCGAATACCATCAAGCCGGCCAACGCCGCTCAACTCGGTATTTCTTCGAGCCTGCTGGCGACTGCGCCGAGCGTCCAGCATGCCGCGTTCGTCGATCTGCGAACCGATTGGCTGATTACGCAAAAGCAGCAGCTTTTCGTTCGGCTGAATTACTTTAAGAACACGTATCCATTCAATACGAATGTCGGCGGTTTGTATGCGTTGGACGCCGCGTCCGATTTTCGCGACCGCGCCTACATCGCTGGAGTGCAGCTTCTCTCGACGTTTTCGCCGAACGTGCTGAACGAATTTCGCGCTTCCGACCCATACCGGAACGAGCGCCATGTCGCGGATCCGCTCACCGGGCCCGGCCCGATGATCTACGTTACCGGCGTGGCGTATTTCAACGGTTCGAATGCGGTGGGCGATGTATTCGCCGAGAAGATTCCCAGCTTGAGTGATAATTTTACGCTGGTGAAAGGCAGCCACACGATCAAGGTGGGCGGCGGAGCGCAGCATATCCTGGACGTGCAGCTTGGCGACACGTACAGCGAATATATCTTTCCGACGATCAGCGCGTATCTGGCGGCGAAAGCGGGGACGAATCCCCACTCGTACTCGACGTTCATGACGAGCATTGGAACGGTAGGCGCGGGTTACCATTCGCTGTTCTGGAACGTATTCGGCCAGGATAGCTGGCAGGTCCGGCCGAATCTGCTGGTGACCTATGGAGTTCGTTATGACCGGTTTCAAGGCCCTCCGGCGCCCGCCAACGAGCCGTTTCTCTATTCCCAGCACTTCCGTACGCCGGAAGGCGATTTCGCTCCGCGCTTGGGCATTGCCTGGTCGGTTACTCCGAAAACCGTCCTGCGCGTCAGCTCCGGGGTGTTTTATGAAGCACCCCCAACGAATCTCTGGTACAACGCATTGAGCAATAACGGATCGAACCAGGCATTTATCGCGTCGATTGCTTCGAACTCGCCGTTGGCGCCCGCCTTTCCGCAAGTGTTTAATGTGCTCTCCGGCGCATTCCCGCGCATCCCCAGCATCACGACAGTGACTCCCAATTTCAAGAACGCGTACACGTTCAACTCCAGCTTTCAGATCTCGCAGCAGTTGTCGAACAACGATTCGCTGAGCATCGGATATGTGAACACCGGAGCGCGGAACATGGGATATCTACGCAACATGAATTTGATCAACCCGATTGGCTATCTGGCGGACGGACGTCCGATTTTTTCGAGCGCCAATACGGCGGCCACGCGCCTTTATCCGCAGTTTGGGAACATTACGCTTCAGGATATCGGCGCCATCACGGATTACAACGCGATGATCGTGAATTATCAGCACCGGTGGTCGCATGAATATCTGATCAGCGCTTCGTATACCTGGTCCCACTCCGTCAGCGACGCTCCCGACGCGAATAGCTTCGAGCAGAATTTGCCGATCGAAGACGCGACCAATCGCGGCCGCGATCGCGGCGACAGCATCAGCAACCGGCCGCACGCCTTCACACTGAGCTCTGTCTTTTCGCCGGAATTCTCAATTCACAATGGTTTTTTGCGCCATCTAGCGAACGATAATCAACTGGCCATCGTCGCGGTGCTGCAATCCGGCGATGAGCAGAACATCATCGCGAACCAGGTGTTGAACGGCGACAGCACCACATCGAGTGTGACACGACCCTTATTCCTCGGCCGCGATCTCGCGCGCAGTCCGAACGTTTATCAAATCGACGCCCGGTATACCCGGACGATTTTCACCTTCCGGGAGCGCGTTCAGCCGAAGTTCTGGGCGGAAGCGACGAACGTTTTCAACCATCCAAACATCACGAGCATCAACACAACGGCGCAAGTTAACTCCTCGGGAGCGATTACTTCTCCCGCGAGCCTTGCACCAGTGTCCTCGGTGCTCGAAGGACGAGTCATTCAGCTCGGCGTTAGGTTGGACTGGTGAAGGTTCTTCCCGGAAAAGCCGGATCCAATCTGAAGCACGCGCTCCTGATTGCCGCCGTTGTCATGAGCAACAGCGTGGGCAATCTCTTTCTGGCGTTCGGCATGCGAAACATGCCGGAGTTCCACTTCGGGTCGGTTCTCCGATACGTCTTGCTCGTCGTGAGCAATCCGTGGATCATTGTTGGGACGGCGCTGCTGATCCTCTTTATGATCGGGCAGCTTTCGCTGTTCACCTGGGCGGACCTCAGCTACGTGCTTCCGGTCACCGCGTCCGGCTACATCGTTACGGCCATTCTTAGCAGAGTCTTTCTGCATGAGAATGTCTCGAATATGCGTTGGACCGGTGTCGTGATCATCGCGTTCGGCGTGATGCTGGTGGCGGAAACACCCCCACACGTGGAGATTCCCGCAGGAGACCAGACGTGAAATGGATTTTTGTCGCGCTTGTGGTCGTCTCCAGCACGCTTGGCGACGTGCTCAGCGCCAAGGGCATGAAGCGGGAAGAGGAGGTGGAGAGCCTGGGCCCGCAAGGCATCCTGCGCGTGCTTCACGACATTGTTACTCAGCCTTTGGTTCTGATTGGGATTTTGAATAATGCTATTTCGTTCTGCTCGTTTTTGGCATTGTTGTCGGTTGCGGAGTTGAGTTTCGCCGCGCCCGCAACGGCAGCGGCCTATATTCTGAAAGTGCTGCTCGCGAAATGGTATTTGGGCGAGTGCGTTACGTGGCGGCGCTGGGCGGGGGCGCTGCTGGTGGGAATTGGCGTGACACTGGTGTTGTTGTGACGTCTCCCATTTTTGGAGCGCCCGATCCACCCGCAAGAATATTCAGTTGTCAAAGAACCAGGCGGGACTGAAGCCCCGCATAGGTTGGCTACAAGCTCGGCTTGTCGCCAGGACTGGCGACACCATAAGTCGTGTGAATTTTCTTGCGGGTTTCGAAGGCGCGGGCCTAATCGGCGGGGTCGATGTCTTCGTCTGAGGGGCAAGATGGAGGAACGAAGCCACGCGCTGAAGCGGGCTGGCTACGCGAGACAGAAGGAGCGGTCAGCTCAGAGCGTTCAGCGATCAGCTTGGCCCCTCCTTGACAGTCGGGGTTCTGATCGGATTGCGGAACGAAGCCAAGCGGTGAAGCGGACTCGCTGCACGAGCCAGATTCCTGTTTTTGCGGAACGAAGCCACGGTCTTTTTGGAGTTGGCGTAAAGCGGTGAGGGCTTTGTGGAAACCGCGCTCGGCGGAGGACATCATGCGCTGCACGAGGGTGAGATGCGGGATCAGGACTTCTGCGGAATCGAGCAGGCTCGCTTCGTATCTGCGGGCGCGGCGCAGGCGCCAGAACTGTTCGGCCAGTTCGTTGACCAGGATTCCTTCGGTTTCGTTGGCGGGTTGATGCTCAACGCGGAGGTTCGACTTTAGCTCGTCTAGCGCCGCGGCTTCTTCGGCGCCGACCACGAGTTGTTTGGAGTAGAGTCCGTGCTTAAAGGAGTTGCGGCTGGAGTTGGTTTTCCCGTCGATTGTTTTCGGTCCGGTGCTTTTTTGAGCGTTGGCGCGGTTTGCCGCCAATTGGGCTTCTGTGATCATAACGACCCGAGGGTCGCATGAGGGGCGTGCAGCGGGACGAAAAAATCGAAGGTAAGTTGTTCAGGGGATTCAGGAAAAACGAAATTTCAAATTTGTGACTGGGTTTCGGTGCTCCTGGCGAGGTCGGCAGCCGCGTCAGGAAGGCATATTGCAATAGTTCCAGAGTTGGTTGACGAGAGCGGACGAGGTTTGAGACATCAGGCTTTCTTTCGCAGAATGAGAGTGGCGCGGGAACTCCGGCCACATTCGGCAATTACGGGCGCATCTCGTCGCGTGTTTCGCGCTGGAGGCCGAACTGCCGCACCTGGGCGGACTCAAATAGATCCGCTATAGCCGGCACAATCCTGTGTGAAGGATTGTGGTCGAACAGCAGTTTCAAGCGGGAATTTATCTTTCAGGTCGTAGGCGAACTGCAACGCGGCAAGAAGGTCCTCGTGGGTCAGATCCGGATAGCGGCAGCCTGAAAGGCTGGCCTCACGAGAAATCTTTGCAGGCTGAGAACAAGCAGGTGAGTCCAACGGCCGCTGTCACTGCGCGCCGGTGCCGCCTTGCAGCGCGGAAATCACCAAGCCCGCAATCACCAGACCGGTGCCGGCCGCTTTTATCAGTAGAGGACCTGTCCGGAAGTCTTCCTGGAACCACGATGGCCGCCATTTTGTCACGGCGTACGCTCCCACAAACACGATGGCGTAGCGCACCCCCGAGATAGCCTGAACGAGTTCGGGGCTGGTGCGGCTGATTGCATAGACAACCAGAAACGATCCGACTCCGGCCAGAAATCGGTTCACGAAATACCAGAACCTGTTTTTCGGAGCATCGGCGCTGTCGGATTTCTCAAACACCTGCCGACGCCAGGACGGAGGGATCAGCAACGCCATGGATCCGGCAAATGTGCCGAGCGTAAAGAACACATAGCCGCTGACAAAGTTGGTCTCATTGAAAACGATCTTCTGCAGGACATTCATCAAACCGAATGCGCCCGAGGCGATCAATATTTTCGGGAGCATCTGCTTCAGCGGCGTCTTTTCCGAGAAGAACATGCAGAACCCGCCTAGGGTCATGATGATGAATCCGGTTCTGCCCTTGCCGAGCGAGTTATTCAGCAGAGCGGCAGCAATCAACGCCGTCGCCACAGGGCCGAAGCCGCCCATGGCCGCAAGCTCCTCGGAGGCTTCGCCGGATTTCAGTGCCCAGTAATAAAAGTAAGAGGCAATCAGATCCAACACGCCGGCGCTGAAGCCCAAGGCCGCGACATGCCAAGGCGGCAGCTTGAATCCGAAGGCGATCAGGACCAGGCCGAAGATGCTGATCGCTCCCAGCCAGAACACATAAGACACCAGGTTCTGGGTGCCCTTCTTTTGGAGTAAAACCTTGTCCCAGACCAGGGATAATCCGATGGCGCCGTGAGCGATGGTCGCCACCAGAATGCCGTTTAGCGCAATCTCTTTGATGGTGTTCATTGTTGTTGTTCAAGAACAGGCATCGCACTCTAATGCTCGGGGCAGAGTCCGCCGATTTGGATAGTGATCGCAATGGCGATCGGAGGTGGATGATGAGACTACAAACGATATCGGGCTTGGCGGCAATTGCGATCCTCAGCTCAGCGGCACTCTTGCCGGGACAGACTGTTGAGTCGAGTAACTTTGTGGAGAGCCCAACTGTTTCCGTTTCTACGCGGAATTTAACCCCTGGAACGATTGCGCCGGTATCTGCGCCCAAAGTAAGCATAGCTTACGTGGCAGAACAGCATACGCGGGTAAACCGCTTGTGGGTGGCAAGCCTAGTCGCAGTGGCCGCCGCATCTGGAATGGACGCCGCGACGTCCTGGGGCAAGTACGAAGGAAATTCCATGCTGGCCTCTTCCAATGGGAGATTCGGCGCCAAGGGCGTGACGATTAAGGCCGGCCTTGGGGCCGCGGCGTTGATCCCGCAGATTTTCTTTATGAGAAATCACAAACAGCTCCGATCCAGACTGGCGATCACGAACTTCGCCGAGGCCGCGGTGTTCAGTGGAATCGCGGTACATAACATGGGAATTCAGGCGCCGGGGCGGTAGAAACCGCTCCCTCTGGCAGATACCCTCCCTCACGGCCGGGGTTCTGTTATGTACGGAAGTGGGGTTTTAGCTTGCAGTAAGTGTCCTGCAAGGCTTCCGGAATAATCCGGGTGTTTCCCACGCTGGTCATGAAGTTGGCATCGCCTTTCCAGCGCGGGAGGACATGCAGGTGAATGTGTTGTTCGATGCCGGCGCCGGCGGCTTCCCCCAGATTCATGCCGAGATTCAGGCCGTCCGGCTTATAAACCTCACGTAGAATCTGTTCCACACGCCGCGCGAGAGCCATCATCTCCGCGGCTGCCCCTTCGCTGGCCTGCACGAGTTGAGACACGTGCTCATAGGGAGCGATCATCAGATGCCCGCTGGTATAGGGATACCGGTTGAGCATGATGAAAACCGCATCCCCGCGGAATAGAACCAGATTCTCTTCGTCATTCAAGCTGGCAGCGGCGCTACAGAAGATACAGGCCGTCTTGTCTCTCTTTTCCTGTATGTATGCGGAACGCCATGGCGTCCAGAGATGATCCACGGCGGTGCGGGTCAACTAGATATTATGACCGCCGGAGTTGCCCGCCGCCGAGCTGGATTCCGGCTGGGGCTGGGCCTGTTCGGCCGCCTGCTCGCGGTGGTCCGAATGATTCACCAGATCGCGTAGTTCCTTGCTGGGTTTGAAATACGGAATCCGTTTCGAGGGGACTTCCACGCGCGATCCGGTCTTCGGGTTGCGGCCCACCCGGGGTTGGCGCTGCCTTGTCCGGAAGCTGCCAAACCCGCGAATCTCAATCTTCTCCCCTTTATGGAGGCTGTTGACGATGCTGTCGAAGATGGTTTCCACAATTGTTTCGGAATCTTTGCGGGTCATCTCCACAACCTTCGACACTTCCTCAATCAGCTCAGCCTTCGTCATACTTGCATTTAATCCTTGGTTATCTGTTTTCTTCCGATTTATGCTGCTTAATGGCGTCACCGACGGTGGACGTAGCCACAGCAGCCTGTCTCTTATAATCCTGAAGCCGGCTGCGCTCGTCCTCTTCGGTAATTGCGCGCAGACTCAATCCAATCCGCTTTTGCGGCTCGTTCAACTTGATAATTTTGAAATCGAACTCCTGATTCAGTGGAAGAGCGGACTCTTCGGAGGAGTGCTTTTGGGCATGCCGGCGCTTCCCTGCGTCGCCCGTAATTTCGGTGCGATGGCACAGGCCTTCCACGCCCGGGAGCAACTCGACGAACACTCCAAACGCAGCGGCGCGGCAAACGCGGCCTCGAACCAGATCTCCTACCTGATGCGTACGGAAGAACGTCTCCCAGGCATCGGGCTGGAGCTGTTTCATCCCTAACGAGAGCCGGCGATTCGGAGGATCGATATTTAGAATCACCGCCTGAACCATCTGGCCTTTCTTCAAAATCTCCGATGGATGTTTGACGTGAGCCGTCCAGGACATATCGGAGACGTGAATGAGACCATCGATCC
Source organism: Bryobacteraceae bacterium (assembly GCA_035651215.1). Taxonomy (GTDB): domain Bacteria; phylum Acidobacteriota; class Terriglobia; order Bryobacterales; family Bryobacteraceae; genus Bog-105. Next base: position 69,241 of record DASRGE010000040.1, on the reverse strand, counting down.
CTTCCTCGATCTCCACGAACGCGCCGAAATCGGCCAGCTTGCGCACGCGGCCTTCCACCACCGACCCGATGCTATAGCGATCGGCAACCGTGGTCCAAGGGTCGGCTTCGAGTTGCTTGATGCCCAGCGAGATCCGGCGTTCGCGTGACTTGATATCGAGCACCACCGCCTCTACCTGGTCGCCGGGTTTCACTACTTTGGCGGGATGCTTCATCCGCCGGCTCCAGGTCATCTCCGAAATGTGAATGAGCCCTTCAACGCCGGGTTCCAGTTCCACAAACGCGCCGTAGTCGGTGACGCTGACGACGCGGCCAATCACTCTGCTTTGCGGCGGATAGCGCTGTTCAATGTCGGTCCACGGATCGGGATGCATTTGCTTCAAGCCGAGCGAGATGCGTTCCTTCTCGCGATCGAACTTCAGCACTTTGACGCGAATGCGGTCGCCCACCTGGACGACGGCGGAAGGATGGCTCACGTTGCCGTAACTCAGGTCACTAACATGCAGCAGGCCGTCAATGCCGCCTAAATCGACGAACGCGCCGTAATCGGTGAGGTTCTTCACCACGCCTTCCACTTCCGCGCCATCATAAATACTGGCGAGGGCGGCGGCTTTGCGGTTAGCGGCTTCGCTTTCAAGCAGCACACGCCGGGACACAACTGCATTTCCGCGATGCCGGTTCAGTTTAAGAATCCGGACTTCGATTTCGCGCTCCAGCCAAGTGTCGAGATTGTGTACCGGACGAATCTCAATTTGCGAGCTTGGCAGAAAAGCCGTGATACCGATGTCGACCGCGAGCCCTCCTTTGATTTTGCTGACAACGCGGCCCGTCACTGGTGTTCCCTCGGCGGCGGCCTTCTGCAGGTTCTCCCAAACTTGCAAGCGATGCGCCCGCTCATAGGACAGCAGAATATAGCCTTCCACCGGCTCCCCACTGCGATCGAGAGTGACTTCGATCGTATCGCCGGGCTTCACGGAGGGTCTGCCGTTCGTCAGCGGAAACTGCGAGGCAGGAACCAGGCCTTCAATCTTGCGCCCAATATCGACAATTACTTCTTTGTCAGAGACGCTCAACACATGGCCGTGCAGAATTTCGCCATCTTGCGCACCGAAATGGCTGGAATAGTCATCAAGGAAAGCTTGATAATCAGCACTGTCGATGCTTTGCGGCGTGTCGACGTACTCATCGGATGGAACGGCCATGTCTGTCACTCAATCCCAAGTCACCGCCCCCACGGGCCGAAAAGTAGCGTGCGCATAATGCCGGGCGTAGGCGTCAACTCGTTGATACTTCAGTACTTCAGAACTATAGCGGACGGTACTGAGGATGTCAACCGCCGGGGGCGCGCTTGTGTGGAGCAGAAGTTTTTGTCCTGCGCTTGTCGACACTCCCACTCCACAACCCCCACACCTGCCCGATCTTATATATACTGAAGGTGCGGACGAAAGCCGCACTCTCCTGGAGAAGCCTCATGATTGAAGGATTGCTACAGCCCTCGCACCTGCTCATTATCCTGGCGATCGCGCTGTTTGTTTTTGGACCGAAGAAATTACCTGAGCTGGGGCAAGGGCTCGGGAAGGGCATCCGCTCCTTCCGCGACAGCATGAAGGCTGCCTCGGAAGAGCCTGAAAAGATCGACGCGTCTTCCTCTTCCCAAACCGAAGCCAAGAAGTAGCCGGGCACCGCTCAATTCGGACGCGCGAAACCGCTCTGTGCGCCTGCGACCGATCCCCAGCACTATAGTAGTTTTCGCTTCGTAATTCCCCGTATTCCGCTGCCGGAAAAGGTTTCAGACTTTCCGCGCACCCCAGAAATTTTTGCACCGCCCGGAAAGAATTGCCTCGAAATTGCCGCTGCTCGCGCCGGGCAAACGCTCCCGTCCCCCGTCTTTGCTCTCCGCGCAAGTTCCTTATTTTCTAAGGGTTGCGACCATGCGAATGTCGGCTATCCATCGCTTTGGGCACGCATGGCCCGGAAACTGCCTATACCCTTTCGTCACTGTGGTCCTAGAGATCACCCCAAAGAAAAAAAAGAAAAAGATGATCGAAAGAGATTGTCGACTTCCTGACGCGCGTGACAGGCGCGGAAGTAATGAACACGACTTAGGAGCGGTGGAGCCAAAAATGACAACAGAAGAATACGGCAAGGCATATCAGCGAGGATTTAATTTGACGGTCCGATTTCTAGTCTCTCGCGGGCTGTCCTATGATGCGGCCCTGGATACAGCGCAAGCGGCTTGGGCCAAAGGATGGGAGCGCCGCGAGCAGTTAAGAGATCCGAATTTGGTGCTGACCTGGACAAACAGCATCGCGTTGAACATACATCGTACCTTTTTGCGACGCGAGCCCCAGACCCAAACCTTGCCCGAACTGCAGGCGCCTCCCCGGATGAATGTGGCTGCCATTGACGTAAAACGCATTCTGAACGAATGCAAACCAAACGACCGTGTGGTGCTCGAGGGGCACTACATCGAAGGTTACAAAGTACAGGAAATTGCGCGCCAGCATGGCTGGTCCGAAACGGCAGTCAGAATCCGGTTGCTCCGGGCGCGCCGTAGTGTGGAACGCCGGCTCAGCCGTCCGAAACATGCCCGGTTGCGCAATTTGGCGGAGAAGACGAAACGCGCTCTCGCCAGTGCTCTGGAGGTACCTGGCTTTGAGGCGAAAGTAGCATAGACGTAATCGCAACCGCATCCCTCGCGTCGTGACATGCTGTTCTACAGATAGAAGCCACCTATCGGAACGCAATCTGACGTGAGATAGCGCGGCGAGCAGGGAGAAGCCAGAGCCCTTGAGTCCGCTCGGGCCTTGAACATGCGGGCATCCCTGCTTGCCGCGCTGCCGGGTTTCTCTTTCAAAAATCTCTTGAGGAACTCCCGGCCTCCCTTCGGTGTCTAACCGGGCATGCTCGAAATCCGCGAGCTGACCAAACGCTACGGCGGCATCCCGGTCGTCGATCATGTCAGTTTCGCGATTCGGCGCGGGGAAACCCTTGGATATCTCGGTCCCAACGGCGCCGGCAAGAGCACCACGGTCAAGATGATCATAGGGCTACTCGAGCCCACGTCGGGTGAAATAGCTCTCGACGGCCGAACATCCACCAAAATCCTGACATCCGCAAAGCCTTCCAGCGCCGGATCGGTTACGTTCCCGAAGAGCCGTACCTCTTTCCACACCTGAGCGGACGCGAACATCTCCAGCTTGTTGGGCGCCTCCGCGGAACACCTCGGCATATCCTCGAGGCCAAGATGGACGAGCTTTTGCGGCTTATGGGTTTGTGGGAAGACCGCCACACCTCGATTGCCGGTTATTCCAAAGGCATGCGCCAGAAAATTCTCCTCATCGCTGCACTGCTCCACGATCCGGAAGTTCTCATCCTCGACGAGCCGTTCTCGGGCCTTGATGTGAACGCCGCTCTGGTTCTCCGCAGCCTACTTCGTGCCTTTGCGGCGCGCGGCAAAATGGTCCTCTACAGCTCGCATGTCCTCGAAGTGGTCGAGAAGGTCTGCGATAGAGTCCTGATTCTCAGCCGAGGCCGCGTCGCCGCGTACGATTCCGTCGCCCGTCTCCGCGAGCTGAACGAGAAAACGTCGCTTGAAGAGGTTTTCGCCGGGTTGACACAGACCGAGGATGCGGATTGGATCGCCAGGCGCATGCTCGATGTGGTCGCTGCATGAGCCCGCGCCGCGAGCTGTTGCACCAGTTCCTGAAAACGTTCTTCGATAGCGAGGCGCTCACCACCTCCGGCGAATGGAAGAAGACTGCCGCGGGTGTTCTCGCTGCTTTCCTTTCGGCTGGCATCGTCGTCTTCCAGACCTACTGGCTCCGATACGAGGCCCTCAATTCGCCCGCCCACTCCACCGCTGCGCTGTATCGATCCGAATTGCGATCCGATCTGCTGTTATTCATCGGGCTCGCCTTTGCAGTGACTGCTGTGCTTACGCTGCTCCAATGGCAATCGCTATTCCCCAAGCGCTGCGATTGCCTCGCATTTGCCGGCCTTCCCATCGGCGCCCGCGACATCTTTGTGACCAAGTCCGGCGCGCTGCTGATCCTGTTCACCGGCTACGTCCTCTCTATATATCTTCCCTGGGCGATCTTGTTCACCACCGTAATTTCGGGCCCGTGGCAAGAGAACCCGAGCGCACTGGTGCTCACCGCAGCCACCTTCCTTACCATCGCTGCCGCCTGTTGCTCCGCGTTTTCGATTCTCCTCGCTCTCCAGGGAGTTTTGCTGAATCTCCTGCCCGCCCGCGTTTTCGAGACTGTTGGGCTCTGGATACAGGGCGTTCTGTTTATAACGACGCTCGGCGCGCTGCCGCTCGCCGGCCGGCAACCCGATGCCGAATGGTGGCCCGGTATGTGGTTTCTCCACCTGTGGGAATCCATCGTTCGGGGCGATCTCGCACGGGCACGAGCAGCGCTCCTGAGCATCATGATTCCTGCCGTGGCCGCCAGCACCGCTTATCTCGCCGGCTATCACCGCCACCAGCGCATCCTGCTCGAGGCATCCATCCGGCGGCATCGTTCCGGCGCCTCCGGCAAACTTGCAGGATTTGGCTCGCGTCTGCTCGAAACCTGGATTCGCCGGCCACAGGAACAAGCCGCGTTCGCCTTCATCTGGAAAACGCTGGTACGAAGCCGCGGCCATCGTCTTCTGCTTCTGGCCTGGGCTGGACTCGCCGCCGGATGGATCGTCAACGGCATCCTCAATATGCCAACACCCTCTCTAAAAAACGAAGGTGTCTACGGCATGATTGTCACGGTATCGCCACTGGCTCTGGCGCTGCTCGCGATTATCGCGCTCCGTCATCTGTTCTCTCTTCCGGTCGCCCACAACGCCAAATGGATTTTCGAGATTGCAGAGTATGGCGGCGCTGAAGCGTGGCTTTCGGCTGTCGAGCGCTTCGTTCTCTGCTGTGGGGTCGCGCCGGTCTGCGTAGCCGGACTCCCAGCGTGCGTCGCGGTGCTTGGTTGGCAGCGCGCAGTCATCGTTACAGCGCTGGTATTCCTCGTCGCGGCGCTTTGGTTCGAGGCGCTTTTCCGGAACTGGCGCAAGCTGCCCTTCACCTGCAGCCGTGTGGCTCCGCGGCGTCCCTTCGCCATTACGCTGGTGCGCTATGGCCTCGCCGGTGGGCTGCTCGCCGCCGTTGCGAGCCTCATTCTCTATTGCTCTCTGGAGCCCGCTGCTCTGTTCTCACTCTTCACGCTTCTGGTCTGGAGCATCTGGCGAATGCGGCGAAAACGCCGCGGCGCGTGGCGTGAATGCCATATCCTTTACCAGGAGCTCGATGAGCCAGAGGTGAGCCCGCTCCGACTCGAAGATATCGAGTCCCCTGCGCCGGCTGTCGCATCCGGCCCGGCTCGGCGTGAAGCAGAATTCGATTTCCATCTCACAGCTTCGCGCCCTGCTATCGCGGAATCGCTGACCGGTGAAATCGCCGAGTCCATCCACAATCAAACTTTTGTTGATAGCGTTCTGGGTGACCTCCGGCACGGTCTCCGCCTCATCCGCCGCGACCCGGTTCTCTCGCTCGTCATCATTGCGACTCTTACCGCTGCCATCGGCATCAACGCCAGCGTGTTCACCGTAGTCAACGGATATTTCCTTCGACCACACATCACGAATGCCCCGGCGACCTTCATCCAAATCATTCCCGCTGCAGGGTCAATTGGAAGCGCACGGGGAGCCACTTACGCGGAATACCGGGCCTTCCGAAACGGGGCTCGCTCGCTGCGCCTGCTCGCGGCTTTCTACAGACTCTCCGTGGTTTTAGGCCAACAGGACGTTTCGAGCGAAGAGGAAATTCGGGGCCTTGGCGTTTCGTGTAACTTCTTTGCAGTGGAAGGAGTGGCGCGTCCCAAGCTGGGCCGGCTTTTCGTCGAGGACGACTGCCGCGCGCCGGGCCAGCCTCCGGTTGCGATCCTGAGTGAGGCTACCTGGCGCAGCCGCTTCGCGTCCGATCCAGGCATTATCGGCCGCGTCATCCGGATAAACAACCGCCCGGTGCCGGTGGTTGGCGTTGTCGCCACAACCACTTCCGGCTGGCTCACGGGGCCTCCAGTCAGCGTGTGGGTCCCTTACACAGCACAGCCTTACTTCGATCCTGCACTGAACCTTTTCAAAGAGGATGAGCACTTCTGGCTGGAACTCGCTGGACGCATCGCTCCCGGTTACAATCGCGCGGCGGTCCGCGCTGAATTTACCCGGCTGGTCCGGGCGCAGGACAGAATGGACCCGGGCCGTGTCACTCGCATTGAAACAACGGATGGTTCCTGGATCGAATGGATCGAGCTCTTTGCGGATGCTCGATTCGTACTGCTCTCGGCCTTCTTCTTTGGCGCCTTCAACCTGGTTCTTCTGATCGCCTGCGCTAATGTAGCGACGCTGCTCCTTTCGCGCGCAGCCACAAGGAATCGTGAAATCGCCGTTCGCCTCTCGTTCGGTGCGCCGCGCAGTCGTTTGGTCCGCATGCTCATAACGGAAAGCCTCGTGCTTGCTGTGGTTGCGGGCGCGCTGAGCTGGATTGTCGTGAACAAGTTGTCCTCGCCCCTCGCGCATTACCTCACTCTGCGCTCATTCGATTTCTCACTTGTGCCGGATTGGCGCGTGCTCACCTGGATCTCCGTTCTCGTGCTCACGGCCGGCATCCTCGCCGGTATCGCGCCCGCGATGGAAGCCCTCAAAGTGGACCTCATCAGCTCCCTAAAAGGCTTTGGCGGCCTGATCGGCGGAGTCGCCGGAACGAAGCGTAGTCTTGGTTATCTGGTAAGTGCGCAGGTCGCGCTGAGCATGGTCCTCATCGTCGGCGCCGGACTGCTGGGCGAAGCCGAGAACCGCAATCTGCACGCCAATCCGGGTTACGACTCACGCCACATCGCTGTTGTGATGTTCCAGCGGCCCGCGCCTCTCCAAGTGATAAAGGACCGCCTGTTGAGCATTCCCGGAGTCCGTTCCGCCGCATTCTCGCGGGGCGTCCCGCTCTTATTTCCCGATACGGTCGAGATCAGCCCGCCCGAAAGGCCGGACGCCGTGCAGCCGGTTGCCGTCCTCAGCGCTGCGCCGCGATTCTTCGAGACAATGGGCATCCCGCTGGTTGGCGGACGCGAATTTCATCCATCCGAGATCAATGGGGCAATCGTCTCGCAAACTCTCGCCCGGCTGTTCTGGCACAATAGGAGCCCGCTCGGCCAGCGGCTTAGACTGCCGGACGGAACCGCACTCACGGTGGTGGGAATCGCGAAAGATATCGACCCACTATGGTTCGGCGGCACCGATAACCCGCCGCTGTATCGATCGCTTGCGCGGCATGCCGGGAACACACTGGTCGTCCGCTTCTACCCCGGGCTGAAGCGGCCCGCGCTTTCGGTCGGCTCGGCCATTCACGAAATTGAACCGAATCTGGCCGTGAGAATCCGTCTCATGCAGAAGTGGATTGATGAAGTGAGCACAGAAATCTGGAATTTCGTCTCGCTGATTCTGCTGCTCGGAATTCTGGCAACCATCCTGTCGATGACCGGCATCTACGGCGCTGTTGGGTTCGCGGTGAACCAGAGCACGCGTGAATTCGGAATTCGCGCGGCGCTGGGCGCCCGGCGCCTGGACATCGTCCGCTCCGTCTACTCCGCGGGAGGCAGGCCCGTGCTCCACGGCCTCCTGGTTGGCGTGTGGCTCTCTGTTGCAACGGCCGCGGCTCTCAACAAAACGCTCGATACCGGGCCGTTGCGCATCGATAGCAGTGATCCGCTTCTGTATATCGCGGCTGTTGCGTTATTGGCTATCGCGGCAATGGCGGCGATGCTTCTTCCGGCGCTGCGCGGCGCACATTCGGCCCCCATCGAGGCGTTGAGGTACGATTAACCGGCATTTGCCCCGACAATTGTTGCGGCTACTCTTGACTTGTCGTGCTCGCTCCGTCTAAACTCAGAGACTCGGAAGGTAATCTGATGCTGACCACATGCCAATGGACGCGGCTCGTTGACGCCGTAGCTGTCCGAATGGGCATGCGGGCAGACATGTTCTCTCCCGGAGTCTTCCTCTTCTAAGGCCCGCACAGTCCTTTTTTGCTTTGGCTATGAGTCGCCTTCCCGCCGGTTGACTCACGAAAGAAATCGGAAATTTACAACTTAGTTACAGATTCGAGAGGCATTATGCTTTGGAAGCGAATTGCATTACGCGACCAGGAGCGAGCTCTGGTCGCCAGGAACGGCCGGTTTCACAAAATACTTGTCCACGGCGAACATCGCATTCTGACTCTGCCTGGAATGTCTGTCGAACTGGAGAAGCACAACATCCTGCATCTTGCGTTCAAGAGTAAGTGGTCTAACTACCTTGTTCGCGACCGGCCAGACATCATTGAGCGCTATTTCACATTGGTGGAGACCAATGAATTCCAGATAGCGATGGTATACGCGAACGGTGAGCTGTTCCGAATAGTTACTCCGGCTAAGCGGATGCTGTTCTGGCGGGATGTGACAGACATTACTGTTGAACTGATCGAGGTCATAACCGGCCCGATGATTTCACAGGGCAATCTGCTCGCGCTGGAACATCTCATCGGCTCACACTGAGTAGTGGTCAGGGGCGACGGCCTTTGCCGTCGCTTCACCATCAGAGCTCAAATCCGCGCTTCGGCCGGTTCCCTCGCACCCAGGCCGAGCCCTGCTATAAATCTGCGATAAATCTGTAGGTAATGTCTGTGAAGATTTGGAGGTTCGTTGCCATTTACCTGACAGCGATTACGCTCGCGCTCACTCTCAGTCATCTGTTGGAAATGCCGCGCAAGCTCCGGTACGGAGAGGATTTGTACATGGCTGTGCAGCATACGCTGTACTTATACTTTGCAGTGGTCGGAGCGCCCGCGGAAATCGGCGCGGTATTGTCTTTGGGAGTGGTTTGCTTCCTGGTGCGGCGAAGAGGACGCAGTTTCGCTCTGACAGTTGTAGCCGCAATCTGTGTCGCGGCTGGGCTGGCGGTTTGGTTCGTGGTAGTTTCTCCCGCCAACAGGCAGATGGCGCAGTGGACGGGGATTCCGCTGCCGGAAAACTGGATGGATACGCGCCGGCATTGGGAATACGGACATGCCGCGGCCGCAGTGCTGGATCTGATCGGTTTCGGAGCGCTGATCGCTTCCGTGCTGTTCGGTACATCAGCGGAATCGCGAGAACCTGGGGAGGCGAACGCCGATGGATAAACCGAGCGGCGGCTTGAACCAGCGGATCTTTGCGTGGGCGCTGAGCCGGTTCAGCGCTCGGTATGAGCAATTTGCAGCCAAGTACAAGGAACGGCTATTCGCTGGGCTTTCCGGGACGGCGCTCGAAATCGGCCCGGGCACGGGCGTGAACCTGCGTTATTTTCGACGGGATGTTGTGCGATGGATCGGCGTGAAACCCAATTTTTTTATGGAGCGCTATTTACGCGAGGAGGCTGCGCGGCTCGGGATGGCCGTTGACTTGCGCGCCGGCACGGCCGATCACTTACCGGCGGATGACGGCAGTGTGGACGCTGTCATCAGCACGCTTGTGCTCTGCTGTGTCCCCGATCAGCGGAAATCACTTCGAGAGATTATGCGAGCTTTGAAAACTGGCGGGCACTTCGTGTTTATCGAGCATGTGGCGGCCGCGCCCGGGAGCCGGTTGCGGAGAATTCAAAATTTATTGACGCCGGTTTGGAGGCGTTTGGGCGATGGGTGTCATCCCAACCGCGAGACTGGGACGGAACTGGAACGCGCAGGCTTTGCGCAGATCAGTTACGAGAAAGTTACGGCTCCCGTGCCAGTCGTGAGTCCGCAGATCGTTGGGGTCGCGACAAAGGGCTGACCGCTCGAGATAGGTGGCAAACACAGAAAGGTGAACAGATGCCTTCAAGCGAAGTGACAAACACGAATCGACACAGCGTAAAAGAGGTGTTCAGACATTTTGCGAAGCGATCCGCAGAAGCGGTCGGCACGCCAGCCGCATTTCTGAGCTCAATTGTTCTAATTGTGCTCTGGGCGGCATCGGGAGCTGCGTTCCACTATTCCGATACCTGGCAGTTGGTGATCAACACCGCGACGACGATCGTCACATTCCTGATGGTGTTTTTAATTCAGAACACGCAAAATCGCGACAGCAAGGCTATTCATTTGAAATTGGACGAGCTCATTAAAGCCATACGCGGCGCTCGGAACTCAATTATCGATTTAGACAGCCTGACCGATGAGCAGTTGAGGCGATTGGAAGACGAATATAAGAAGCTTGGCGGACCCCCTCGCCGGAAAGCAGATCGCTGACGAAATTGCGGCAGCTACAGAACCCCGCACGTAAGCAGGGATCTCATGCGGTTTCTCCTTGACTATCTAAAAATTCATGTTGCAGCCCAGCCCCTGATCGGCTCCATTTCTCTTTTACAAAGAAGCGTGGCGGGACGCGTGCGGCACAAACATCGCGGATGACTTCGTTGGCGATCTCGACCACCGGCAAAAGGGGGGCCTCGGGCTAATGGATTCTTTGCTTTATGCCGTAAACCGTGGTTTCCGGGTTGTAATTGCGCCAGTCAAACCAATAGTCTTTGATCACGCTCACAGGTTCGAGACAAAGCCCCCGGAGCTTTCCAGCAGTGGCGCAGCCTTGAAAGTTCCATTCACTGCCCGTCTGCCCATCCATCAGTAGTGCGTTCGTATTTACCTGCTTCGGCCGGGCGCTAGTGCCGCCCCTACCAATTCGGTAGAAGTCTGCCACTTCGGAACTGCCGGGAATCCTCCGCCGGAAGACGCGTACCGAGCGCTCGTCACCGCCGACAACAATCGCAATGGGCTCAGCTCCAACCCGGTCCTGAATCAATTTCTCTTTCAGAACGGCGACGAACGGGAAAGCCCGGCTGGCGCCAAAAGCGCGGACGCCGAGCATCAGGTCGCGTGGTTTGAGGCCGGCCTCCGCATAGCTGAGGACCGTGGGAACTTTCGCTGTTTTCGCGTCCCAATCCTCCGGCGCATAGTCCGCAGCGTAACGCGCAACGTCGTTCAGCACTGTTCCTTGTGGCTGCTCCAGCTTCCAGAGCGCGAAAGTGAGTTCGTCGGCGGAAACGAGCGGCAAACTGTGCCCCGCGAGCGGCCCCGAAATGGCTTTGCCCGTGATCTGCTGCCAGTAAGTCCCCGTCTGCTCGTCGCGCATCAGGAAGTTTTGGTTGTTGATTCCAGCCAAATGAAAACGCAGTTCTATCCCGTCGATCTTTCTTTGAAACACCAGACCGGTGTGACAGAGCGTTCAATAGGTAGCCACAATCGGCAGCCCACCGAGCATGTCGTTGACGATATGGTGATACGACATGCTTCGGACCGGATACGCTCGGGCTGCTGTCCCTATGTGAACGGCGATGACTTCCTCGCCGCCATCCAACTTGGCACCGGCCGCCGGAGAAAAGGTGGGTCTATCGATGGGATGAAACATCAGTTCGTAGACATTGATGTGGGATAAAACGGCAAAGACAACAACGATTAGGGCGCAAGCGGAAGCCGCAGCCTTACGCAGCGCGCCGCGAGCCTGGTGCCAGGAGAACCAGCACAACGTGAGAGCAGCGCCGAGGAGCGCGATTTCAATAATCGGCCTGAAGCGTATAAGAGCCAGCGAGAAAGCCAGCTCCCGTGGGCCCTGAAAGCGAAAAGGCTGAATCACGTACAGCGGATATGCCAGGACCGCGGATGAGATCAGAACGCAAATAGATAACCAGAAGAGCGGTTTTTGAAGCATCTCTCGGCGAAGTATAGCAGCAAGGGACGCGGCAAAATGCCGAAACCGAGCATCGCGGGGCTCGCCCCCGCATACACCGGTGGCCCGGAAACCGGAAGCGCAATCGCCATAAAATTAGCCACGGACGGACACAGATACACACGGATTTGGAAAACACGACGAATGGAAGCAAAAAATTATCCTTCTCCATCCGTGTGAATCTGTGGCTAAAATTGAGCGCGGCGAAACCGCTATTTCTCCGACGGGCTGTCGTCCGCCTTCAGATCGCCCAAGGCGTACTGAATGCCGGCGCGGATATGTTCGAGCATCGGCGTCATGGCGTAAACCCGTGCATCGTGACCATGAGCTTCGTAAAATACCCGTCCGCGCCCTACGCGGTGGATCCAACTCAACCCATAATCGTGATCTGTGCGTGGGCTCACTTCTTTTGCTTTATCCTCGGGGCTCATCTTGTCGTAATCGATACTCGTCAGCACATGGACGTTCTTCCGTGAGAAAGAGTCTTGCGCAAACGTGTAGGTCTCATCGTGAATTTCAAATTCCTTGCCATGAAACATCGCGGTGAGAGGACTATTCGGATCGTCGATTTTGACGTAGATAAGCTGCGGATCGGGCCAATGGAATTTGAAGTAGCCGCCGATGAGCTTGTTAAATTCGGGCCACTGTAGAACCGCTTTCGGTTCGCCGCCCCGCCGGGGCGCGGCCATCAATGTATTAAAATGCTCCGCAAACTCAGACCGGCTGATCTTTCCGCTTTTGTCGGCGTCCAGCTTGTCGAACCAGTCGTCAGCGAAAGTCTTAAATTCCTGCTGGTTCACCGTCCCGTTGTGGTTCTCGTCGCTCTCCTCGAGTAACTGACCGGCCAGCATGGTTGCGAAGCCATTCCGCGCCCTGCCGCTCTTCGCTGCCGCCTCAGCCGCTACGCAATCCGTGTGATACGAGTCCGAAGCGGCATGAATCCCCGCGACACCCCTGCCGCTGTGCACGAAATCCATGAACGCGGCGCGCCGGGCCTTGGTCACTGCCAGATCCGGATCATCGAGGAAGCAACCCGTGGTGCTGTCCAGAAAAATGGCATCGTACTGTTTCAGGTTCTTGGCGGTGATGTCGGCAGGATTGTAACTGACCGTCGTGGACCATAAGTTCCCTTGATTGCCCAAAGCTTCCACCGTCTTGGCCGCCAGCGGAATGGATGCGTGAACGAACCCGCCCGGGCCGGTATGCGCGAAGACCAGCACCTTGCGCACGCGCAGCGGCTTTGCTCCGGGCGTCTTAGGCAAGGCCGCCATCATCGCGTCAATCTGGGACTGCGGCGCGATCATGGGCGTGGAGTTTCCTTCCACATTGAACGTGTTGCCCTGGCCGGGTCTGGCCGGAGGAGGCGCCGGTAATAAGGTGCTCAACCCATCCGCGATCTCATCCTGCGTAAGTGCCCCATTCTTGGCGGTATTCCAACTCGTGAACCAGGAATTGAATCCCGACTCCACTTCGGAACGGGTCAAGCTTCCGTCATGATCCGCATCGAGAGCGTCGAAGAGTCTGGCTGCAATACCGTTTCGCCCTCCGCCTTGCGCGTGTACCTGCAAACTAGTGACGATGGCCGCTATTGCAACCGCGGCACTAAGTAACGTGATTCGTTTCATAAACTCTGCCGTGATAAGTCTATCGTGCTACACCGAACAGATTTCGAACGCCTGCTGGAGACTGGCAATCGGCGGCGTGCGCACCGGAACAAATTCGTGGGACAGAAAACCGGTATAGCCGGTATCCGCAATGGCTTTCGCGACCGGATGCCAGTTTACTTCCTGCGTGTCGTCCAGTTCGTGACGCCCGGGATTGCCACCCGTATGGAAGTGTCCGATGAATTCAATGTTTTGCCGAATCGTGCGAATCAAATCGCCTTCCATGATTTGCATGTGATAGATGTCGAACAGCAGCTTCACCTTCGGCGAGTTTACGCGTTTCATCAGTTCCACGCCCCACGCACTGTGGTCCGCCATGTAGTCCTTATGATTTACCTTGCTGTTCAACAGCTCCAGGTTGATCGTGACATCCTTTTCTTCGGCGTATCCTTTGATTTGGTTCAGCGCGATGGCGCAGTTTTGGAGCCCTTCGGCATCCGGCATCCCGCCGCGGTTTCCCGAAAACGTAATCACGTTCGGGACCTTCGCCGCCGCAGCCAGGGTGATATCGTTCTTCAAACTGGCCAGTACGCGCTCGTGATTCTCGATCCGGTTTAGCCCGATTTTTATTGTGTTCGGCGGTGTTCCCGATGTCATGGATGGCACGAGTCCGTACCGCTGAACTACCGCGTACTGATCTGGAGTGACCAGGTCGATGCCCTTCAGCCCGATCCGCTTGGCCTCCTGGCACAGTTGCTCCAGTGTGAACCACTTCTGATATGTCCAGTACGAGACGCCTTGCTTCAGCCGCCCCCCGCTCGCGTCCGGAGAGGTTTGAGCGTTGGACGCCAGTGTCAGAGCCGCGGATCCGGCTATGGTTTGTAATGCTCGCCGCCGATTCATCGTGTGAAACAGCATGCTACCAAACAGAGAATCAGCACGCTCGGGAGCGGTCAGTCGTCCAAAACGGTTTCCATCCGCTCCACCGGCTGCGGCCGGAGTTCCGTGTTCCTCGCCAGCGTTCGAGCGCAGGTGTTCCAGCGCAGAATCGCATCGTCGTTGGCGGGCGGCCGCAGCGCTTCGGCTTCTTCATAGCAGCGCATCGCCGACCGGATCTCTTCATAAGCCTTGTAATTCGCTCCGGGGATGCCTTGCTTCAGGCGTGCCCGCGCAGCCCGCTCGAAAATAATGCCCGCATAGTACGCTCGTTCGTACTCTCCTTCAATTGCCGACAGTACCTCTCGCGCGCGCGGCGCATCGATGTGCGTATCGAAATCGTCCGTAATTGAAAGTAGAAGCATGATGAGGGCTTCCTGGTTGGCGGGCTGAACGCGCAAAATATCGAGGCAAATGCTCTCTGCCTGCCAGGGCTCGTTCAGCAAGCGGTAGCGTTCCGCCTTTTGGAGCGCCTCGGGAATGGCCGTAGCGGAGAGAGATTTTAGTTGCAGTTCCATGCTGTAGCTCCTTTCATGTCAACGCAGGATACGAAACAGCTTGCGCAGAGGGTCGAAATGCTCGTCCACTACGCGTTCCTTCAATGGAATGATGGCATTGTCCGTGATCGTAATACCTTCCGGACACACCTTCGTGCAACATTTTGTGATATTGCAATAGCCCAGTCCGTGCTTGTCCTTCAGGTCGCCGCTTCGGCTTTCTGCATCCAGAGGATGCATTTCGAGCGCTGCCGTGTACACCAGAAACCGCGGGCCGATGAAGTGATCGTACAGCTTGTGCTCGCGCAGAACATGGCAGACATCCTGGCATAAGTAGCATTCGATGCACTTGCGAAACTCTTGTACGCGGTCCACATCTTTCTGCGACATGCGCCAGACGCCGTTTTCCGCGGGCTTGGGAAAGAACGGACGAATGCCCTTCTTCACGCGATAATTCCAGCTCACGTCCGTCACCAGATCCTTGATGTGCGGAAACGCCTTCATGGGCTGAATGCGAACGGGCCGATCGAGCGGTAGCGCGCTCAAGCGTGTCATGCACATCAGGCGCGGAATCCCATTGATCTCCGCCGAGCAGGAGCCGCACTTACCCGCCTTGCAGTTCCAGCGCACCGCTAAATCGTTCGCCTGCTCGGCCTGTACGCGATGCACTGCATCCAGCACCACCATGCCCGGAGAAATCTCCGTCGTATAGTCCCGAAACTCGCCCTCTCCGTTTTGCCCGCGCCAGATGCGAAGCGATGCAGTCGGCATGTGTATCCCCTTCTATTTCATTTCCTCAATGATCTGCTTCAATTCCGGAGGCATTTCCTTGAGCGGCTGCCGCGATACCTGAATGCCGCCCGATTCGTCCTGTCGGACCACGACATTCGATCGCCCTTCGGCTTCGTCTTTGCGCGGATAATCATCGCGGAAATGCGCTCCGCGGCTTTCGCGGCGCTCAATGGCGGCCCGCGTAATTACTTTCGATACGGTCAGTAGATTTCGTAAGTCCAGAGCCGTGTGCCATCCGTTGTTGTACTCACGATTTCCGGTGACCGCCACGTTTTCCGCGCACTGCGCAAGCTGATCCAAACGCTCCATTGCGCGCTTCATCTCTTCCTCGCGCCGTACGATCCCCACCAGGTCCTGCATCATGTCCTGAAGCTCGTGCTGAATTTGATACGGACTTTCGCCGGTGCCGTCGAATACCGCCAACGCGCTCCGCGCCGCGGAATCGACCTGCGCCGGATCGATACTCGTCTTACTGTTCTCTTTTGCAAAGCACGCCGCGTGCTCGCCCGCTCGTTTGCCGAACACCAGAAGATCCGAGAGGGAATTACCTCCCAGCCGGTTTGCGCCATGCAAGCCCGCGGCGCATTCGCCTGCCGCAAACAGTCCGGGCACATTGGACATCTGCGTATCGGAATCCACGCGCACGCCGCCCATCACATAATGCGTGGTCGGCCCCACCTCCATCGGCTCTTCGGTAATGTCTATATCCGCAAGCTGCTTGAACTGGTGATACATGCTCGGCAGCTTGCGTTTAATATGTTCCGCGCCGTTCGGCACGCGGCTCTTGATCCATGCGATATCCAGGAACACGCCCCCATGCGGGCTGCCGCGGCCCTCGCGAATTTCACGCACAATGCAGCGCGCCACGTGATCGCGCGTAAGCAGTTCCGGCGGGCGGCGCGCCTGGCGGTCACCTTGCGTATAGCGCCAGCCTTCTTCCTCGTTGTCGGCAGTTTGCGCGCGGTAGTTTTCCGGAATATCGTCGAACATGAAGCGGCGTCCTTCGCTGTTCTTCAGCACGCCGCCCTCCCCGCGCACCCCTTCGGTCACCAGAATGCCGCGCACGCTCGGCGGCCAGATCATGCCGGTCGGGTGGAACTGCACAAACTCCATATCCGTCAGGGAAGCGCCGGCATGGAACGCCAGCGAGTGGCCGTCGCCGGTGTATTCCCAACTATTGCTTGTAATCTTGTACGCGCGGCCAATACCGCCGGTTGCCAGCACCACGGCTTTGGCGGGGAAGAGCAGAAATCGTCCGCGCTCGCGCTCATACCCGAACGCGCCCGCGATGCGTCCATCATCCTTAAGCAACGTGAGGATGGTGCATTCCATAAGCACGTCCATGCCGAGATGGATGCCGTGGTCCTGCAACGTCCGAATCATCTCCAGGCCCGTCCGGTCTCCCACATGCGCCAGACGCGGATAGCGATGGCCGCCAAAGTTCCGCTGCAGAATCCGTCCGTCTTTAGTACGGTCAAACAGCGCGCCCCAGGCTTCCAGTTCGCGCACGCGGTCCGGCGCTTCGCGCGCATGCAATTCGGCCATGCGCCAGTCGTTCATGTACTGCCCGCCGCGCATCGTGTCGGAAAAGTGGACCTTCCAGTTATCGCGCTCGTCTACATTGGCAAGCGCCGCCGCGATCCCGCCTTCGGCCATCACGGTATGCGCCTTCCCTAACAGGCTTTTCGTGATTACCCCAACGCGCACTCCGGCCGCCGATGCCTCAATCGCCGCCCTTAATCCTGCTCCGCCTGCTCCAATTACCAGCACATCGTATTCGTGCGTCTGGTACTCCGGCATCAGACAATTCTCCAGTCGGACCAGATCCCCATTGCGCAGAGCCGGACGTAAATATCGGCGAACATAACTGAGGAGAGGCTCAGCCACGCAAACAACATATGGCGTCGATTCAGGCAGCTCACGCACGAATAGGCGTTGTCGCGAACCGGCGACTTCGAGATCTCATCCAGGCGTCCACCTACCAGGTGCCGCAGAGAATGGCAGCCTAAGGTATACGAAGTCAGCAGCACCCAATTCACTGCCAAGACGATCGTCCCCAGACCGATTCCAAAATGCGTCTGCCCCGTCGCCGCATCCGTGAACCAGAGCGCGTGCCACACATCGAGACCCAAAATGATCAGAAAAATCAGCGCCCCGTAAAGGAAATAACGATGCACGTTCTGCAACACGAGCGGCAGGTACCGCTCGCCCCGATATTTGTCTCGCGGTTCGGCGACTGTGCACGAAGGTGGATCGGCCCAAAACGCCTTGTAATAAGCGCCCCGGTAGTAATAGCAGGTAACACGAAAGCCACCCGGCATCCAAAGCACAAGCAATGCGGCGGAAAGCGGAGCCCAATGCGGCCACCACGCGGGAAACGCTCCGAACCAGGCGCGCACGGGATCGCCCAGCAGTTCGGGCGAATAGAACGGCGATAAATAAGGGCCGAAACGATAATACTGGCCCTGAAAGGCCGACCAGGTCGAATAGACGATAAAGATCGACAGACCCAGCAGCGTCAAGGTGGGTTGCAGCCACCACGCGTCAGGCCGGGCCGTGGCTCCGAACCGGCCGTTCCGCAAAGGAACATCAATCGAGGACATCGTTTTTGTCCTCCCTAAAGGAATTTGCTAGCCAGCTAGAATATCATCCTGCCTACGAGGGCACGGGCCAAAATAGGAACAGTATGGAAGCCGTCAATCAGACAAAGACGCCCGGTCCGGCCGAAGAGAACATCAACGCCATCATCCGTCTGGAGGAGGATGCGCTAAAAGAACGCAGCACCGCGGTCCGCCTGGCAGACGCCATCGCAAACTTCGTCGGCAGCATTCCTTTCGTCGTCGTTCACATTTTCTGGTTCTTCGTGTGGACCGTCATCAACGCGGGTGTTCTCGGTGCCTTCTGGAAGTTCGATCCCTACCCATTCGCGCTTCTGTGCATGCTGGTCTCGCTCGAAGGCGTTCTGCTATCGACCTTTGTGCTGATCAAACAGAACCGCATGAGCCAGCGCGCGGACCAAAGGGCGCATCTGGACCTGCAAATCAATCTGCTGGCCGAAAAAGAGATCACGAAGGTGCTGCAGATGCAGCGTCTGATCTGCCAGCGCCTCGGCATTCGCGAAGGCGAAAGCGACCCCGAAGCCATCGAGCTGAGCCAGGTTACCGCGATTGACAATCTTGCCCGGGAGCTGGAACAAAAGCTTCCCTCCGACACGTAATATAGAGCCGCGACAATAATGTTTTGTGGGCAGATCACAAAGGAGGGGTGTACGTTGAAATACATCGCAGTTTTAGCTTTAGCCGGTGGGCTGATGGCGGCAGGTTCAGGCGGAGTCGATTTCTATACTCCGCAGGAGCTGCAAGGGATGACGCAAAAGCTCGCGCAAAAAGGAACCCAGTTCGCTAGCGAAAATCTCGTCAAACACAGCAATCACTACACGATGCTGGCCTATCGCGAGGCCACCGGGTCCGCGGAAGTGCATGAGCATGAGGCTGATTTTTTTGTCATCGAGAGCGGCGAAGGCACGCTGATGACAGGAGGCAAGTTAGTCAATCCGAAAACCGAAAAACCGGGCGAAATTCGCGGAAGCTCGATCAGCGGTGGACAAAAGCGGCCGGTAGCTCCCGGCGACATCGTCCATATTCCGGCGGGAACGCCTCACCAGTTGCTGGTTGCAAAGCCAATCAGCTACTTCGTGATCAAGGTAACCGGCCAATAGATGGCTGCCGCAGCCGCGCTGACCCTGTTGGCTCTGGCCGGTGTGATCGGCGGAGTGTTCCTGGGTCAGTCGCGCGGGCTCTCGTCACGTCTGGCGGCGGCCGGCGGCGGGCTCCTGTTCGGGATCGCGATCTTCTGGTTGATGCCGGAGATCGCGGAGACATCAGGATGGGCTGCGGCGATCCTCCTGCCATTGGCCGCGGGGTGTGTACTCGGAGCGCTCGATAAGCTGTTGGTCCACACCGGGCATTCACCGCGTCATGGCGTACTGGGGCCGCTGCTGGCCGCCACCGCTGTTCACAGCTTTGTCGATGGCTGGAGCGTGCGGGCCTTATCCGTCCACCCATTGACGAGCGTCACGGCGGTCATCGGTCTCGGACTGCATAAATTTCCCGAAGGCGTGGCTTTGGGTTGGGTTACTAGGAAATCCATATCCTCCAGCGCCCGGGCGGCTGCTGCGAGCGGCGGAGTGGAGGCCCTGACGTTCGTTGGTGCGCTCGTCGAGCGCCGGACCGATGTTTTTGGCGCGGCGCGATTCGGGTCATGGTGGACAGCCGTAGTGCTTGCGATTATCGCCGGAAGCTTTCTATTTTTAGGAACGCATGCGCTGCTGCCCGAACGGCGTAGTGCGGCAGTGATGATTCTGTTCGTCCTGACATTGGCGGCGATCGCCGGGTTGCGAGCGGTCCACTGAGGCCGTAATATAATCGGTCATCCAGCGATGTACCGTGTTGTTGCCCTGCTGCTGTGCGCGTACTGCCTTAACGCCCAGTCGCCGCAGGAAATTCTGAAGAATGCAGTGGCAGCGCAGCAGTCCGGGCGTTTGAATGAGGCTATCCGGGATTACCGGCTGCTCCTCAAAGATTACCCGAATATCGCCGAACTGAGGTCAAACCTGGGCGCAGCGCTTGCCGCCGAAGGAAAGTACAGCGAGGCCATTACGGAGTACCAGCGATCGCTTGCGATCAAGGCCAATCCGCAAATTCTGTTCAATCTCGGTCTGGCATATTACAAGGCCAGCGATCTCACGAACGCGGTAGAGACTCTCAAAAAGGTACGCGCGCAGGAACCCTCGAATCTGCAGGTCGTCACGGTGCTGGCCGATTCCTATTTAAGGCTGGGCCGCAATAAAGACGTCATCGATCTGCTCACCGCGCTGCAGCAGGGCGATCCGAATAATGCGGCGTTCAATTACATGCTGGGCACGGCTCTCGTGCGGAACGGCGATATTGGCCGAGGGCAGATCATCATTGACAAGATTCTCAGAAACGGAAACTCGGCCGAGGCGCAACTGCTGATGGGCACCACCAAATACATGGCGGGCGATTTCGCGGGGGCGCGCGGCGATTTCGAAAAAGCCATCGCTCTGAATCCGAATCTCCCCGACGTTTACTCCTATTACGGACTGGCGTTGCTGGCCACCGGCGACCAGGCTGGGGCCCGCTCGGCCTTCCAAAAAGAGTTGCGCTTTAATCCGAACAACTTTGACTCAAACCTGCGGATCGGCGTCCTTTTCCGTCAAGACGATCAGAATGACGAGGCGCTGAAATATCTGAAGCACGCGCTGCAGATCAGGCCAGGAGACCCGGGCGTGCGATATCAGATTGCCGCGATGGAAGTTTCAGAGAACAAGTTGGCCGAAGCGCAGCGCGATCTGGAATCGCTGATCCACGATTCGCCGGATTTCCTGGAAGCGCACGTTTCGCTGGCCACTGTCTACTTTCGCGAGAAGAGAAAGGACGACGGAAACCGCGAGCGCCAGATTGTGGCGAAGCTGAACGCGCAACGGCAGCAGAAGACGGAAGTGGCGGCCCAGGCTTCGCAGTGATTGGCCACTCGCTTACGTTCGTGGTTCTGTTGACGACGAAGGAGTGTGCGCGGTGTCACCAGGCGGAAGCAAAGCGGCAGCCTGAGACCTCCATGGCGCATGCGCTCGAGTTACCGGATGCCTGCTCCATTCTGAAGTCCCGGCCGGTTCTAACGCTCACCGGGGGAAGATACACATACCGGATTGAGCATGGCGTTTATTCCGTTTCTGACGGGCACAACACCGTAACAGCGCCCATTCGCTGGGCGGTGGGGCTTGGATCGGCCGGGCAGACGTATCTATACGAGAAAGACGGCGAGTTATATCAGAGCCGGGTAAGTTACTATCGCGCTATTGACGCATTGGATTTCACGCTAGGAGCGCTGAACGCGAAGCCGGCCAACCTGTCCGAAGCCGCCGGACAACTGATGGATCGCCAGGAGAAGGCGAAGTGCTTCGGCTGCCATGCCACCGGCGCGATTCCCGGAGTCCAATGCGAGCGCTGTCATGGATCCATCGAGGATCATCTCGCCAAACTGACCCCCATGAAGAGTCTACGCAAGCTGACGACCGAGGAGATGTCGAACTTCTGCGGGCAGTGCCACCGCACCTGGGACGAAATCGCTTCTTCTGGGATTCGCGGTGTCATCGATGTGCGTTTTCAGCCGTACCGTCTGACGAATAGCAAGTGCTACGATCCCGACGACGCGCGGATCAGTTGCGTGGCGTGTCATGATCCGCACCAGGAAGTCGAACGGCGGGATAGAAGCTACGATTCCAAGTGCCAGGCGTGCCACGCGGGCGGAAAGGCAAGCGCCAAGGCGTGCAAAGTAGCCGGTGCGAATTGTGTCGGATGCCACATGCCAAAGGTCGAAATCCCGGGATCGCACAACAAATTTACGGATCATGAGATTCGGATTGTGAGGGCCAATGCGCCGTATCCGGATTGAAGCAATGGCTCTGCTGTGTCTGGCTGCGCCGCTCGCTGCGCAGGATGCGGAGTCTCTTGCTCAGCGCGCCGTGCAGTCGCAGCAGGCGGGCGATTTCGCCGGTGCGGAGAAGGCGTGGCGCGGCGTCATCCAACTGCAGCCCGATTCCGTCGCGGCGCACGTAAATTTGGGCGTGGTGCTCGTAAATTTAGGCCACTACGATGAGGCAATTGCGGAATATGAAGCGGCGGACAGACTGCTGCCCGGTGATCCGCGCATCGCTTTGAATACAGCGCTCGCCTGTGAGAAGAGCGGACGGATTGCGGAGGCGCAGCGGCGATTTGAAGCGCTGCATCGCTCCAGTCCAGATGATCTGAAAATCAGCATGTTGCTGGCGGATTGCCGCTTGCAAACGGGCGACAACGCAGGTGTGATTGATCTACTGCAACCCGTGGAAGCGCGCGAGCCTGACAATCTGGCGGTTGCATACCTGCTCGGCATGGCGCTGCTCAAAGAGAATCGCGTAGCGGAAGGGCAGCAACTGCTCGATCGCATTCTGCGCAACGCCGATTCGGCCGAGGCACGATTTTTACTCGGGGTGCGCATGTTCGCAGCGGGCGATTATCCGGCCGCCGTGAAGCAGCTCGTAAGCGCGATTGAGTTGAATCCGAAGTTGCCGGGATTGCAATCGCTCTATGGGCAAGCGCTCTTGAATACGGGAGACCCGGATGCGGCGCTCGCGGCATTCCGGAAGGAGCTGGCAAACAATCCCAACGATTTCGGCGCGAACTTGGGTTTGGGTCAGATTTTGACGGCTCGCAAACAATTCGGCGAGGCGGTTCCGGCGCTCGAAAGGGCCCTGCTGGTCCGGCCGCAATCAGCGGAGGCGAAGCAATGGTTGGCGAATGCTCGCCAAGGAAAGCCGGTAAAAGAAGCGCGAGCGGACGCGGGGCCGAGGGTGAAGGATCTTGCTCCGGATTTTGAACTGCCCGATGCCAATACCGGGCAAAAGGTGCGGTTAAGCGCGTTCCGCGGGCGCAGTGCAGTGGTGCTGATCTTCGGGAGTTATAGCTGTCCGAACTTTCGCGGCTCCGCGGAAACTTTGAAAGCGCTGCAACGCCGGTTCGGCAGACAGATTCCCTTTCTGCTTGTTTACATTCGCGAGGCCCACGCTAGTAATCAATGGCAGAGCACCCGCAACGAGCGGGAGAATGTTGCGCTTTCGCCGGCGGCGACCCTCGGCCAAAAGCGCGATTACGCGCAGATGTGCAGCCGCAAGTTGCATCTCGATTTTCCGGCCGTCGTGGATGGAATGGATGGCGCGGTGGAATCTGCGTATCAGGCGTGGCCGAGCCGCGTGTTTGTAATTGGCAAAGACGGGTGGATTCTTTACGGCACGCGATTGACGGAACTGGATTTTCGTCCGGAGGAGATGACCCAGGTGTTGGCCGCAGCAAGTAAATGAGGATCAGCAGAAGAGATTTGCTGCGATTGGCGGGCGCGTACGGGATTGCGCGCCTGGCGCGGGCCGGCGAGCCGTTGTTTGTCGAAGTCCCTAAATCGTCGAGCGGCATCGAGTGGGTGCACGACAACGCCATGTCTCCGGAGCACTATTTGCCCGAAACGCTCGGCCCCGGCGGTGCTTTCCTTGACTTCGATAACGACGGCTGGATGGACATCTATCTGGTCAACAGCGGACCGTGCGATTTCTGGAAACCCTCAAAGCCGATCCAAAATGCCCTGTATAAGAACAACCGCGACGGAACCTTCACGGATGTGACAGCCAAAGCAGGCGTGTGCGGCGGCACGTTTGGAATGGGCGTGGCGGTTGGGGATTTCGACAATGACGGCTGGCCCGACATGCTGGTGACCGCCTACGGCAAGTGCATTCTCTACAGGAACAATCACGACGGAACGTTTACCGACGTTACTGCAAAGGTCGGTGTCGTGACGCCGGGATGGACCACCAGCGCGGTCTGGTTCGATTACGACAATGACGGCCAGCTCGATCTATTCATCTGTAGCTTTGTCGATTATTCCGGCTCGCACAAATTCGAGTGCGGCGATAACAAGCTCGGAAAACACTATTACTGCATTCCGCGTGTGTTCAAAGGCACGTCGAGTTTTCTGTACCACAACAACGGAGATGGGACATTCACCGAAGTCAGCAAAGGCACCGATATCGAGAAATCAATCGGGAAGGGCTTGGGCGTAGTCGCGACCGACATCAATAACGACGGGCGCATGGACCTGTTTGTCGCCAACGACACAGTGCAGAACTTTTTATATGTGAATCGCGGGCCGGGACCAAACGGCAAGTGGAACTGGGAAGAGATTGCGCTGCAGGCAGGTGTGGCATTCAGCGAAAACGGACAGCCGCGATCGGGCATGGGCGTGGATGCGGCCGATCTGAATGGCGATGGATGGCAGGACCTGTTTGTAGCCAATGTGGACCAGGAAATGTTTTCGGTTTACGCGAACAACAAGGACGAGAGCTTTCGCGATGTAGCGCATGCGCAGAACGTGGCGCAACCCACCCGGCTTCTGAGCGGTTGGGGCCTGAAGTATTTCGACTACGATAACGACGGCGCGATTGATCTATTCCTGGCGAATGGGCATCCGGATGACATGATCGATGCGTATTCGCTGCAAGTGAAATACCGGGAACCGCTGCTGCTTTTTCATCAAGGGGCAGACGGCAAACTGCATAACGTGAGCAGCGAGGCCGGACCCGTCTTTCAGAGATTTTTCGCGGCGCGCGGGTTAGCGGTCGGTGACTACAACAACGATGGCGCAATCGATGTCCTGATTGCGAATAATGGCGACGCACCGCTGCTGCTAAAGAACAACGCGGCGAAGGGCAACAACTGGCTGGGCGTTCAACTTGTGGGAACCGATTGTAATCGCGATGCGATAGGGGCCAGGATCTACTGGACCGCTGCCGGCAAAAAGCGCTACCGGCTCAAAAACAGCGGAGGAAGTTATCTTTCGTCGCACGATCCGCGCGAAGTACTGGGGATTGGGAAGGCGGAACGGATCGACGAACTGGAGATTCACTGGCCGCTTCCGAGCAAGCGCATAGACCGGTTCACGAAAGTGCCGCTGAACCGGTATGTACGGATTGTCGAAGGAAAGGGCGCGCTGGGATAACCCACATCAACCAAACGTTTGATATAGTATCGGGCATTTGAACTTACGAAAGCCGGAGGTTCCATGCTCAGAGGGTTTGCCAGGTTCTCCCTGCTTGTGCTCGCGGTGGCGGCGCTGGCGGTACCGGCGAGTTGGGCGCAAGCCATTTTTGCTACATTGACGGGGGTCATCTCGGACCCGTCCGGAGCGGTGGTGACGAACGCAAAGGTCACGCTGCGAAACGCACTGTCGGGTGATGTGCGCCAGACAGTCACGGATAGCCAAGGCTATTACACATTCGCCTCGGTACCCGTGGGTACTTATAACATCACTGTGGAGGCGCCCGGCTTCCAGACCTTTAAGGAAGACGGTATTGCCCTCGGTGGCGGCGAGAAGCGCAATGTAAATGCCAGCTTGCAGGTCGGCAGCACCAACCAGACGGTGGTGGTTACCGGAGCAGCCGATATCGTCACTCCCGTGGACTCGGGCGAGAAGTCGAACGTGCTCACCAGCCAGCAACTGGAAAACTACGTCCAGGTGGGCAGCAATGCGGCCGAATACATCAAGATCATGCCCGGATTCGGCAACTACAATGGGACGCAGAATAAAGCCAACTACAGCGGGCAGACGATCGGCATCAACGCCAATGGAGACGCCGGCAGCCAGAGCCCGCTGAACAACGCGTTTTCCTATAACGGGCTCCCGGGGAACACACTGGACATTGTGGCCGATGGCGCGCACGTTTCGGACCCCGGCTGCAATTGCGACACGCCCGTCAATCCGAATTCCGATTTTTTACAGGAGTTCCGCGTACTCACGTCCAACTTCAGCGCCGAAGAGCAGAAGGGGCCGATGGTGATCACTTCGGTGACAAAAGCAGGCGGAACGCAGTTTCACGGCGAAGGATTTTTCGATGCCCGGAATTACGTGCTGAATTCGAATGACGCCTACTTCAATGCCACCGGAGCCAAGCAGCCGGCCGATAAATACTACTATCCAGGCGGAGAGATCGGCGGACCGGTCCTGATCCCCTGGACGCACTTCAACAAGAACCGGGACAAGCTGTTTTTCTTCACCGGCTTCGAATACTTTTATCAGGTCCTGGATACCGGGCTGCTTTCGGCCACGGTCCCCACGGCTGAGGAGATCTCGGGGAATTTCTGCAATGCGATCGCGGGTGAAGGCGTGAAGAACGCTTCCGGCAACGCGACCGTTGTCCCGAAGTTCCCGGGCGGGGGCTGTCAGATGCCCGCCAGCATGATCGATCCGAACATGCAGGCACTGATGAAGCTGTATCCTGCTCCAAATGCGAATCCGGGCGCCACGGGCGGCTACAACTACATCCAATCCGAAATTTTCAACCAGAACAATGTTCAGTGGACCAGCCGCGTCGACTACAGCATCAGTGATAACACCAAGATGTTCGTCCGCTATAACTTGCAGCGCGAAACGCAATTGTTCCCCGTCGGCCTGTGGTGGCGCAATGGAGACCAGGTTCCGTATCCAAGCTCCGTGGAAGGGAAGAACCGCTCGGATTCGGTGACGGGCACGCTGACGCATGTATTTAGTCCGACGATGACGAATGAGGTCGTTTTCGCCTATACATTCATCGGTTTTCCGAACGTGTTCTCCGACCCCGCGAAGGTGAATCCGCAGAAAGTCGGCTTTAACGAGTCCATGCTGTTTAAGAATGCGGCGACCTCCTTCCAGATTCCATCCTTCGGCGCTTTCGGACCGAATGAGGCGGCGCTCATCTTCAATCCGGGCGGATTTGAGGCCGGAGGAGTATCGGCCGGCTTATATGCCAACAAGTACATGCCGAGTGCGAGCGACACGCTGACGAAAGTTTGGGGAACTCACACCGCAAAGGCGGGCTTCTTCTTCGAGTGGATTCGGAATGCGCAGCCGGCAAACAACAACACGAACGGCGAAATGCAGTTTGTCCCCTCCTCGAATACCAGCTTCACCACGGGAAACGCGTATGCGGACATGTTGGAAGGCAACATGTCCAACTTCACGCAGCAGAATTTCAATCGTATTAACGACATTTCCTACTACACGTATGAGGGCTTCGTTCAAGATTCGTGGAAGGTCACTCCCAAACTGACGATTGAGGCCGGGTTGCGAATGACCCATTTCACTCCCTGGTCCGATGACGAAGGATATGGGTATTCCATTTTCATCCCCTCCCAATACAATTCAGCCAAAAGCGGCGCTTGTGCTGCGGCGCCAACGTTCTGCGGGTTTGAATGGCACAGCCGCGATTCCGCGGTCCCGCTCGGTGGCTTTCCGACCCGGGGTGTGTTCTGGCAACCACGGTTTGGTATGGCGTACGACATAGGCGGCAAAGGAAGAACGGTACTGCGCGGAGGATGGGGCCGGTTCTACTATCATTCCGGCCAGTTCACGAATGGCCTCGATACGGCCGCGGGGTCAGCCGGAATTTCGCTGACGCCCACTTCGATTGGAGACGTGGCACTACTCGCCAAAAATTTGAGTTCCATCAATGCGACGGCGCAACCGTCTACGCCGTCCGCCGTGAACAGCGCTGACGACAAACAGCCCTATACAGATAGCTACAGCTTCACGATTTCGCAGCGGACGCCCTGGACTGGACTGTTGGAAGTCGCTTACGTCGGAAACCAGAGTCATGACCTGCAAAATACGGGCGGGTACGGCAGCAACATCAATCTGGTTCCGGTGGGCGCCATGCTGACGGCAGTCAATCCGGCCCTGGCGAACGCGAACAATTACCGCCACTATCTGGGGTACGGCGATATTAACGAGGCAACCAATAATCTGTATGCGAACTACAATGCCCTACAGGTGACCTGGGCGCATCAGGGTTCCCATGCTACCTTGCAACTCAACTATACATTCGGCAAAGCTCTGGGAATCTGCTGCGGAACCACTCTGGGAGGATTGGCGGCAACGCTGGATCCGTTCAATCTGAACAACAACTACGGACCCCAACCGCAGGATCGCAGGCACCTCTTCAATGCCGCTTATTCCATCAATCTGCCGAGCCCGATTCACGGCAATAAGTTCGGCGCGGGCGTGGTGAATGGATGGCAGCTCTCCGGCGTGACGCAGATCGAGAGTGGAATGAATCTCACATACAACACGAGCGGAGATAACTTCAACATGCAGTTGAATGGAGCCATCATTCCTGGCACGCAAAATATCCTCAATTCCGATGGCAGCAAGGGCATCGCAATCGGGAATCAATCCCTGCTGGGCACGCCCAACATCCAACTCAATCCGATTCTGACGTGCAATCCAGCGAAGAATCTCGCGTCTCACCAATACATCAACGTCGCTTGCTTTGGCGTACCGACCAGTATTGGGCAAAATGGTCCGACGTTACTTCCGGCGATTTATGGGCCGGCGTTCTTCGACTCGGATCTGGGGCTTTTCAAGAATTTCCAGATTAAAGAATCGATGAAGCTGCAGTTCCGAATTCAGGCATACAATTTCCTGAATCATCCAAACTGGTCGTTCCCAAACGGCAATAATCTGACGCTGCAGTTCCATCAGGCTTCACCGGGCAGCGCCACGATCACGCAGACCAATTCCACATTTGGCATTGCGCAATATAAGCAGGGCCAGCGAATTGTGGAATTGCAGGCGAAATTTTTCTTCTGATCTGTATTACTGCAGCTCAATTTCTTTGCAAGCCGCAAAGATTTCAGGTGGCGCGCGCACTCTTGCGTGCCGCGTCGGGCATTCTTTGGTTGCCGACCCTTCGCGCTGTTCTGACACGCCGCCCTTAGAGGGTAGCTACGTGTTACCCTCTAGTTTCTTCCGCTGTTATGGCTGATCCAAAACTCCAGGTAGTGCCCATCGGAGGACTGGGCGAGTTCGGAATGAACTCGATGGCACTACGCTACGGCGACGACATCCTCGTGATCGACGCCGGGATGATGTTCCCCGAATCGGAGTTGCTCGGGGTGGATGTCGTCACGCCCGATTTTGCGTATCTCGAACAGCATGCCGATATGGTTCGAGGATTGATCCTCACCCACGGGCACGAGGATCACATTGGCGGCGTGCCGTTCTTGCTCTCCCAGTTGAACGTTCCCGTATATGGAACAGAGTTCACGCTCGCGCTGGTGGAACGGCGCCTCGAAGAACACGAACTGCTGGACGAAGCCAAGCTGAACACGATCAAAGCGGGCGATCGCATCACGCTCGGTCCGTTTTTGATCGAGTTCATTCACGTCACACACTCGATAGTGAGCGCGGTGGCGCTGGCGATTACGACACCGCTCGGCGTGATCATCCATACCGGCGATTTCAAAGTCGACCCGACTCCGACCGATAACGAGCTGTTCGATTTGCATACGCTGGCCGCCTATGGCAAACGCGGCGTTCTGTTGCTCATGTCGGATTCGACCAACGTCGACCGCCCGGGATATACGGAGAGCGAACGCGCCGTCCGGCCGCGGCTGGAGGATCTGTTCGCGCGCTCGGAACGGCGGCTCATCCTATCCTGTTTCAGCAGTTCGATCCACCGCCTGCAACAGATTCTGGATCTGGCCGATGAAAACGGACGCAAAGTCGCGTTTCTCGGACGCAGCATGCTGAATGTCACGGAGATTGCTCACAATCTGGGACTGCTTTCGATTCCTGATTCGACGCTGCTGCGCCCGCAGGACATCATGCAGACGCCGCCCGAGAAAGTGGCCGTGGTGGTGTCGGGTACGCAGGGTGAGCCGATGTCGGCGCTCTCACGGGTCGCTGTCGATAACCACAAACACCTTTATCTGCAGCCAGGGGATACGGTTGTCTTGAGTTCCAGAATCATTCCGGGCAACGAGAAGGCGATTTACCGGATGATGAATCACATCGCTCGACGCGGAGCGGAACTCGTTTACGGGACCATGAAGCCGCCGGTGCATGTTTCCGGCCACGCCAGCGAAGAAGAGCTGAAATTGATTCTGAATCTGGTTCGGCCGCGATATTTTATCCCGATTCACGGCGAATACCGGCAACTTGCCAAACATGCTTCGCTCGCGCAGCATCTTCGTTTTGCCGGACTCGAAGACACGTTCGTATTGGAAACCGGCGAGACGCTGGAAATCGATCAGCTAGGCGCCCGGCGTGGCGAGAAGGTGACCGTGGGCCGCGTGTGTATCGATTCGGGCTCGCTCGATGAAGTCGTCGAAGACGTAATCATCCGGGACCGGAGGCATCTTTCAGAAGACGGCTTCGTTTTGCCGATCATTGCCATTAACAAGCACACTGGCAAAAGCGAAGGGTTGCCGGAGATTGTGAGCCGCGGATTTGTGGCCGGAGACGGTGCGGCAATTTTGACAGAGGCGCGATCGGTGGTGGCCCGGACTCTGGAGAATTCGTCGCCCGAGGAGCGGGGCGACTGGGGCGTAATGCAAGAGAAGATCCGGCAGGATCTGAAGCGCTTTTTAAGCAAAGAAACACAGCGCCGGCCGTTGATCATGCCGGTGATCCTGGAAGTGTAACGTTTTGGCGTGAAAAAACGCTATAGAATAGGTAAATCCCTAAGGGAGGGTTAACTACACATGAAAAAGCTGGTTCTCGCATCGTTCCTCACCGTTTCGCTTTGCTCGGTGGGCGCTTTCGCGGAAGAAATGACCGGGTATATCTCCGACGCGCACTGCGGAGCCAATCACAACAGTGTCAGTGCCAAGAATACGCAATGCATTCAGGCTTGCCTGAAGAAGGGCTCTGATCCGGTTCTGGTGAGCAACGGCAAAGTGATGAAGTTTGACTCCGAGTCAGCGGCGAAGGCGAAGGAGTATGCCGGAGACAATGTAAAGATCGACGGCACGATGGATGGAGACATGATCAAGATCAACTCCATCAGCAAGGCGGAATAACTTCGTTCAGTGCTCGAATTCGAGGTTCAGCTTTCCGGCTGGACCTCGATACAAAACCGCAAGATTTTTCAGCTTGTGCTTTCCGTCCAGCGGGAAGTATAAATAGCCTTCCACCGGTTCCGCCGATTCCTTGGCCGGAAGTTCCTTTGCCTTTAACACTGCAAGCAGCTTCGCGTTGCCCTGACTTTTCGGATCCATCTTCGAACTGAGGGACACGGCTCTGGAATTGCCGGGGGAAGAGCCGCTGCCACCCATAATTCCGCCGAACCCGATACTCGACCCGACTTTCTTTACCGCAGTGCCGTTATCGGAAACAATCAGCGCACCCTGTCCGGCGATTTCCGAAGGTTCGAAAGGTTTCGAGCGCTCCCCATCGTCGTGCGCGAGGAGAATGAAATCTTCCGGGCTGACCTGAACGGGTTTGTCGGTCTTCGGAACTACTTTTACCTTGAGAAGAGCAATCCCTTTCCCGGGGTCCACACCCAGAACCTGGGTCACTTCCTCTTCCGGGATGGTGATGGTTGCGATGATATCGACCTGATCGTTGCCGGCGCTGGTATTCGGAGAAATGACCTTCTTACCGCCCCACAGGGACATGGCCGTGAGGACCAGAGCTGCGCCGATGAATAGAATGCGCATCGGGGATCTGCCTTGAAAATAGCACGATTCAGCCGGGTGAGAAGATAACGGGTGGTGAGTCCCAGAGAAGCTTTTGGGGAGAGTCCGGAAATCGAGGTCAGGTCCGCGGCGCCTGGCTGGATTTCGATCCACACTGCTCCGGAAGTCGAGTGCAAGGATAAAGTGGTCCGCTTTTTTCGTTCCCAATTAATAGACTTACCGGAGGATCTGCGGGAAAAACTGGGGCTCGCCGTGGATGAATTGCTGGGGAATGCCATCGAGCATGGCGCGAAGCTCGCTCCGAAGTTGGGAGTGGATCTCACCTTCATCCGGACAGAGCGGATGGTACTCATTCACGTGAAGGATGCCGGCCCAGGCTTTTCGATGAACGAAGTCGCGCATGCGGCCGTGAACAACCCTCCGGAAGAGCCGCTGCGGCACATCGAGTTCCGCTCGCAATTAGGCATGCGACCGGGCGGATTCGGCATTATGCTTGTGAAGCAGGTTGCGGACGAGCTGGTCTATAACGAGCAGGGGAACGAGGTGATTTTTTTGAAGTATTTGGATGGGGCGAGCCGGGCCGGTAGCGACCCCAGATCGAAACCCCGCGCGTAAAGCTACACCGGAGCCTAAGAGAAAACGCTCATATTGAAAGGAATTGAAAGCTATGCGACCAGAGGCTCGTACGAGCCGTCTGCCGTGCCGCCGAAGAATTGGCTGCAGTTGCTTTGCAACTACTCAATTGAGGTTATTTTTCGATATCATATAAGCGGTGCGCATAAGTTGCCTAACGATCCTTTTTAGCCTGGGAACTCTGCTGGCAGGGCCTTCGAAGCAGCTCACCTTTAACGAAGACGTCGCGCCGATTCTGTACCAGCACTGCGTCAAGTGTCATCATCCCGGCGACATCGCTCCCATGTCGCTCCTCTCGTATAAAGACGCCCGGCCGTGGGCGGCGGCGATTCGCGAAGCCGTTGTTTCGCGGAAGATGCCCCCATGGCTGGCAGACCCCTCGGTTGGCCATTGGTCGAATGATCCGCGGCTATCGGACAAGGAAATTCAGATTATCAAGGCCTGGGCGGAAGGGCCGAAGCTGGAGGGCGATCCGAAGAAGTTGCCGCCCGCTCCCGATTTTCCCGACGGCTGGAGAATCGGCAAGCCGGACGTGGTGATTTCGATTCCGAAGCAAACGCTCACGGGGACCGGACCCGACGAATACACGTACCTCAGTGTCCCGACAAATTTTAACGAAGATCGCTGGATTGTGGCGGCTGAACTGCGGCCGGGCAATCGCAAGATCGTGCATCACGCGCACGTGTTCATTGCGAGCTCATCCACGGCGGCGGCCAAAAAGTCGGACAAGCCCGATCCAGTGGCCGAGTACGCGAAGTGGCTTCGTATCCACGAGGGCTCGCTCGAATGGGTACGGCCCGAGGCGCCGGTGATCGACAACGGCTGCGCTGTTGACGATAACGGGCTTCTTCCCGGATCCAAGAGCTCCGATCTGGCGAGTCTCATCAGCTCTTATCTGCCCGGGCGCGGGCCGGATGTGTACCCACCGGGAACGGCTCGCATGATTCCCGCGCACGCCACGCTTAATTTTCAAATTCATTATTCGCGAACGACGGGAAAGACTGAGACGGATGAAACCAGCGTCGGTCTGATTTTTGCGAAAGAACCCCCGCAGCGGATTTCGCGGCGCATCGATCTTTCCAATCAGATGTTCCTGGTTCCGGCGGGCGATCCGGACCAGGAGGTGACCGAGTGCCATACGTTCACGAAACCGATCCTGATCACGAGCCTGACGCCCCACATGCATAAGCGCGGGAAATCGATGCAGATCATCGCGCATCTGCCGGATGGCTCCGCAAAAACGCTACTTTCCGTTCCGAACTATCAATTCAACTGGCAGTTTACGTATCGCGCCAAGGAGCCGATCTACTTGCCCGCGGGCACGCGCATCGAGGTGCAAGGGCACTTCGATAATTCGGCGAATAAGCCGGGAAATCCGGACCCCACGGTCGCGGTGCGGTGGGGCAGCGCGAGCGAGCGGGAAATGATGGACGGCTGGATTGAGTATCTGGATGCGCCGGTAGACCAAACGGTCCGCAGACAGGAAATTCAGGACACCGCACAGAACAATCGCCGCGACAGCCGATAGCGTTACGGGCATTCGGAATCGAACGACGAACAGATACATCAATGCCGTATTTCCGAACAGCGATATAGTGCCGTTGCTTAAGTGAAAGCGGGCAAGCGCGGTGATTCTCTGCCGAGTATTGGCGAAGCGCCGGTCGTGCCACGTGAAATTTTCGTGCCAGACGAAGTTGTGAAGCAGGATGAGTTCGACGGCGAGCGGGGTGGCGATGAGTACCGGCAACTGAAGCAGGTTTGCCAAGAGCGGGAGGAGCACGATTTGGAGCGCGGCGCCGAGGAGCCCGACGAGACTGAATTTGCCAAGGTGTACGAGGATCATGGGAACAAGATCCTTTCCTCGCGGTATAGCGTGCGGGTGTGGCGGAGGATTGGGCCAACGGCTATGATGGCCATCCCGGCAACGGCGATCGTACCGCCTACGTCGAGCAGAAGAAACCTTCGATTGCCGATCTCTACATAGGGATGCCAGGTGATCCAGATGTTCGCGGCAATCAGCAGAATGCGGATTTCCGTGGGGCCAAAGAGGCCATGCGAGATGTGGAACCGTCCTAACGTGTACGCCGCCAGATAGCTTTCAATGGACAGAACGTAAAAGCCGATCAATAGACCCGCGGCAACAGGCCAATGCAGGTACCCGGAGCAAGCGAGACCGGACATTAGCGCCAGAGCGCCGATAGTGTCGGCCATGTGGTCGACATAGAAGCCATAACGCGGGCGCTGCTGGTTGCGAACACGAGCCAGGGTGCCGTCCACGCTGTCGCCGAACCAATTCAGAACCAGGCAGATGTTCACGGCCCACAGTGCCGCGTGCGCGTACGCAAGGCCCGCGAGTAATTGTGATACGAACGCCAGCGCGGTCAGGTGATCGGCATTGATGAATGGCGGGATGCGGCGCGCCATCCAGAGCAGAATGCGTTTCTCCATGGCCGCGGTGAGCGCGGTGTGTTCGCGGGTCATCGATGTGTTTCCTTCCGGTTGGCGAGCAGGGCCTTAGCCGTAGCGTTCAGGGTGAACTCCAGAGATTGGCGCGGCAATTGTGCGATGATGGGCGCGGCTAGCCAGTTCAATCCGGTTGGAACATCTCGCGTCAGGGACACCGCTTCGCATTCGATGAGCAGACCGCCGGAAACTTCCGCAAACGTCCAATAGGAATTCAGACGCCAGAGAAACCCGTCGTCATTTCCCTCCGGCCGGCGGCGTTCGCGCGGGGTTCCGGGGTTATCGATCTCCCAAATATGCGTGCTTACGGAACGTTCATATCCGGCATGAGGTCCGAGGGCGTGTGTGGTGACCTCATACTCGGCATCGAGAGTGACGACGGCCACGTTGCGCTTTTGAAAACGAATAAGGACACGAGAGACGTCTCCCTGGCGGGCGAGCAAAGTGCAGGACTGCACTTCGGGCGCATACCATTTGGGAAGATCGCGGCAATCCCGCAGCAGGGCTAACATTTCTGCGGCGCTCACATCGGGGGCGACTGTCGACCCGCGCCAGTCATGCAGCAGGGCGTCGGGAACCGGCCAAGTTCCGCCATGAACGGGTTCAATTCGCAGGGAACCAACGGGGGTATAGTTTCGTTGGGTTATTCTCGCCTCGAAATTCGCGGCGTATTCCTGAAAGGCGCGGCTAGCGGCCGGGCTGAGGCGGGCGGCTGAAACTGAGCCGCTTATCAGGAAAGCGGCGAAGATGAGGTTTGCAGTATTGGGCATGTTTCGCGCTTGAGAAAAGGATGCCGGAGGTACAAACGAAGCGGCAATACAAGATAGATCAAACCGGGCTCATTTGTTGGATCATCGTCTAAGTAGTTGGTTCCAAAGGCTACACTAGGACGTTAGATGGCCGTGAAATCGACACTCCGGGTGTTCCGATTTGGCCCGTTTGAGGCGGATGAGGCGACCTGGCCACTGCGCAAGCACGGCGTTCGGATCAAGCTGCACGGCCAACCGTTTCAAGTGCTGCTCTGTCTACTGGCCAAACCGGGCGAGATGGTGACTCGGGAAGAGCTGCAACAGCTCCTCTGGCGTGACCAGACGTTCGTCGATTTCGATCACGGACTAAATACGGCGGTCAACAAGTTGCGCCAGGCGTTGGGGGATTCAGCCGGTAAGCCGCAATACGTGGAGACGATCCCAGGCAAGGGTTACCGGTTTCTGGCGGAGGTGAGTTCGAGTGAACCGGCTGCGCCAACGCCGTCGGGCGCTCGAAGTGTTCTCACGGTTGCCGAGGATCTCCCGAAACCGCCGCGGAACATTACGAAAGCATTGCTGCTGCTGGTTCAGGCGATGTATTTGGCGTTCTATCTGGGGGCGCTGGGGAACCTGACGGAAATTCGTGAGATCTTCGCGGACATCAGGTTGTTTTCGCCGGAGCTGTTGATGGCCGTTCTGGTAGCGACCGCGGCGGCCATGATCCCGGTCAGATTATTTCTTGTCGCCGCCGTGGTGTTCGACTACCAACGGCTTGCGACGAAGTTCACGAGATTGTTTCCGATTCTATTCGTACTGGATGTCCTGTGGGCGTTGTCGCCATTCCTGCTGATTCATCACATCAACGCGGGGCTGGCGCTCGGGATGGCCGCTGCGCTGGTTTATTTGCCATTCGCGCAGCGGTCGTTGGTGTTGATGTATACAAGAGGGTGAAAGGTCAAAACGCGGCGGCGCCGGCTTCGGCTACAGCCTGATCCTGCTTGCCCATACCGCCGCTCACACCGATGGCGCCGACGACCTGATTGCCGCGCTTGAGCGGGACGCCGCCCGCGAAGATCATGACGCGGCCGCGGTTCGAAGCGTGGATGCCAAAGAACTCGTCACCCGACTGGCTCAATTCCGCGAGTTCCTTGGTGGAGACATCGAAGGCGCGGGCCGTCCAGGCTTTGTTGATGGAAATATCCACGCTGCCGATCCAGGCGTTATCCATCCGCACATGAGCGACCAAATTGCCGCCCTGATCGACTACGGCTATGTTCATGGGCTGCCCGATTTCCTGAGCTTTTTGTTCGGCGGCGGCAATGATACGGCGAGCATCTGCAAGTGTGATCATGTGTTTTTCCTCTCAGTATGTTACTCCTCGCTTACGCTCGGGGTTCTGTCGTTATCGCAAAGTGTAGAGATATCCGGCAATGTCGATGGCGTCCTGATGCGACAGGCCGAGATTGGGCATGGCGTTGTTGGGCACTACCGATTGCGGATTTTCGATCCAGCGCTCCAGGTTGGCCGGTGTGTTTTGCAGCATGCCGGCAACATAGGTGCGCGTGGCGATCCCGTTCAGAGGCGGGCCGACGCGGCCGGTGGCTCCGGAAATGCCGGGGATCGTGTGGCAGGAGCCACAGCCGTAGTGTGCAATCGCAACCGCGCCACGATGTACGTCGCCGCCGGTGGTCACTTCGGCTGTGTGTTCGGCATTTGCACCGCATCCTGACAAAAACGCGATGAAGGGTACGATCAGGAGCACTGCGCTATTTCGCAAGGGAAGCCCTCTCCAGTAGGGCATCGCTCTCTTTCAACCAGGCAGCAAACAACGCGAGGCCGGCTGCAATATAGACGAGACTGGCGGGAACCCACATCACCAGGCCGCCGATTTGTTGATCCTGGAGCGGAGTCAGGCCCCAGGCTTGCGTCGTGTTGCGGTATGGCGCGTACCAGATATGAGGCGCGAAAGTGAGTAGGGCGCCAAGAATGCCGGTGTGCACGGCGGTTGTGAATACATAGAGAACGCCGGCGCCGTACGATTTTCGCCCGTGTGCGTAGAACAGCGCCCACCAGAAGAGCAGCGCGCTCAACAGAAAGCTCAGGTGCTGGGCGGTGTGGACGAGATCGCTTTCTACGGTGAGATCGAACAGCGGCGGGAAGTGCCAGACCCAGATGGCGGCCGCGTGCAGAGACCAGGCCGTGAAGGCGCCGGTCAGAAAGAGCCAGGTGCGGCGGACGTATCTGCGTTTGGACCATTGGCCGAGGTGGCGACGTATGTTGATCGGGAACGCGCAGAGAAAGGTGACGAGGGGGCGCGAGAGGACCAGTAGCGGGGCGGAGATCAGCATCAGAATTTCGTGCTGCACCATGTGGGCGGAGAACAGCACTTCGCCGAGCGGGTGAAGCGGGGAGAGGAGAGCGAGGACGAGGCTGGTCCAGCCGAGCCAGAAACAGAGGCGCGGGAATGGCCGCTCCCTCACGGTCGCGGTTCTGTTGCGTTTTCGAGAGCCAGCAGCATAAAGCGTTGCCGACAAGACGAGGGGGATGACGATGCCGGGATCGAATTCCCAGGCGGACCAGAGTTCGTTCGGTTGCAACATGGCTAATCGCAGGAGCGGAGCATCAGCTCCGGAATGGCCTGGGCGATGATGATGAGGCACGAGCCGCTGCTGAGAACGATTCCGCCGATTGCCATAATACGGCCGCGAGGCACTGGACCTCCTCCTTCGCCCGCCCATTCTCTTCCGAGCGCAGTCCATTGCCGCCAGCCCAGGAAGGCCGAAGCAGCAGAGAGGATGAATGCTGCGAGCGTGACCACATAGAGCGCCAGCTTGTCTTGAAAGATGCAAGCCCAGGGCGCCAGTGCGAAGAGCGCCTCAAAGCTCATCAGCCATAAAAGCGGGCCGGCGAGAACGCTGATCCAAAGTGCTAGATCTCGTTTCATTGCGCTGTCTCCACGATGTAGGGACACCAATAGACAACGATGTAAATAGGAATCCAGATGCCGACGATGAAATACCAAACGACGGAATCGACGTGGACGCCGAGCCGCTCCTTCTCGCCGTAACGGCCGCTCACAATGATGACAAACAGCACGATAGTGAAGACCAGGTCGGCGATGTAATCGAAGGTGTGCAGGCCGAGAAAGGCCCAGGTGTAAGAACCGAGCGCGTCCGCTTTCCAATTGAAATTGATGGAGTGCCATTCGATGAGGCGCATGGCGAGAGCGGCCCCGGCGAGGACCAGGTTCAAGAGCAAGCCGCCAATCATCCCGGCACGGCTATTCTTCTTCGCGGCTTCGCTCGCCCAGTACGATCCGGCGGCGCTCAGGATGAGAGGAATGAGAGCGAGGCTCGGGAGCAAAGTATGCGGAAACTGGTCGCCCGGGGGAGGCCACACATCCACACGCAGGCGCACATAGAAGTACGACGCGATGAGGATGGAGAACATCGTACCTTCGATGAAGTCGATGAAGAGCTGTCCCCACCAGAGCGGCGCCTGACTGGAAATTTCCCAAGGGCGGAGATGGCTGACGTCAAGGGTGCGCGCTTCGGTCATGGTTCCAGCTCCAGTGGCCGGCGGGGCCAGAACCAGCCGATTAGACAGATTCCGGTGAGGATCGAACCCCAGGTGACATACCACGCATTGAAGACGGAACCGGCGAATCCAATCGTGACGGCAACCGCAGTGAGGAACGGCCAGATGCTCGGCGGCGGAAGCACGTAGCGGTGATGCGGTTCGGCGTCCATCAAGGTGGTGACCAGAACTTCGCGGCGGTCATTGCGGAGGCCGGTCACGAAGGTTCGATCTTCCGGCGGTACCCAGAGGGGCGAGCGGCTGGTGGCAGCGGGAAGATATTCAAAGTTGTAATTGGCAGGAGGGGAAGCAGCGGCCCATTCGAGGCTGTCGGCATCCCAGGGATTGTTTCCCGCAATGCGGCCATACTTGCGGCTCCAAAAGACGTTGGCGAGAAAGATGGCGCCGCCGATGGCCAGAATGAATGCGCCGATGGTGGCGAGATGATTCAGGGGGCCCCAACCGGCTTCGGGGGGATAGGTGTAGATGCGCCGCGGCATGCCCTTCAGGCCGAGAATGTGCATCGGGAAGAACGTGAGATTGAAGCCGATGAACAGTACCCAGAAGTTGAGCTTT
The DNA here is from genome assembly GCA_035651215.1 of Bryobacteraceae bacterium. Taxonomy (GTDB): domain Bacteria; phylum Acidobacteriota; class Terriglobia; order Bryobacterales; family Bryobacteraceae; genus Bog-105. The sequence continues at coordinate 29,614 of DASRGE010000040.1, read as the reverse complement.
CCAATGAACTCGTCCATCAGGCGCCCGGTCATTTTCGGGAACCAGTGATAGAAGGCGCCCATCAGCGGAAAGACGGCACCGCCGATCAGCACGTAGTGGAAATGTGCGACGACGAAGAAGGTATCGTGGACTTGCAGATCGAGCGGAACGGAGGCGAGCATCACGCCGGTCATGCCGCCCAGGACGAAAATCGCGATGAAGCCGTAGACGAAATGCAAAGCGGTGGTGAAGCGCGGGCGGCCAGTCCAGAGCGTGGCGATCCAGCAGAAGATCTGGACGCCGCTGGTGATCGCGATCATCAGACTCGACGCGGTGAAGTAAGCTTCGCCGATCTGCGGCAGTCCCGTTGCGAACATGTGATGCACCCACAGGCCGAAGGCGATAAATCCGTTCGCGATTTGCGACAGAACCATGGCGGTGTAGCCGAAGACTTCACGGCGCGTATGCGCGGAGACGATGGCCGAGACGAAACCCAGCGCGGGAATGAAGATGATGTAGACCTCGGGGTGGCCGAAAAACCAGAAGACGTGCTGATAAAGGAGCGGGTCGCCGCCTTCCGCCGGATTGACGAAGTGTGTGGCGACGGTGCGGTCCGAGAGAATGAAGGAGCTCGCGATCATGACCGCGGGCATGGCGAAGAGCACCATGAAGGACTGAATCAGCATGGCCCAGACATAGAGCGGAATGCGGTTCAGCGACATGCGGGGCGCGCGCTGCTTGAAGATGGTGGCGATGAGTTCGGCCGCCACGCACATCGCGGAAACTTCGGTGAAGGTGATCATCTGGGCCCAGTAATCGGCGCGCTTGCCGGGCGTGAATTGAGGGCCGGAGAGGGGCGTGTAGGCGAACCATCCCATGTCCGGCGCAGCGTTCGTGAATACGCCCCAATACAGGAAGAGCGCGCCCGCCAGATACATCCAGTAGCCAAAGGCATTCAAACGCGGAAACGCAACGTTGCGCGTGCCGAGCATGAGCGGCACGAGATAGATGCCAAACCCCTCCATCATGGGAACCGCGAACAGGAACATCATGGTGGTTCCGTGCGTGGTGAAGATTTCGTTATAGCGGTCGGGGCCAAGAAAGGTGTTATTGGGAAGCGCGAGTTGTGTGCGCATCAGCAGAGCTTCGATGCCGCCGGCAAGCAGAAATACGAATGCTGTGACGATATAGCGCATGCCAATCGCCTGATGGGTGGTGTACGACAACCAACCGCCGATGCCGCGCGGATGGCGCCAGACGCGCTCCAGATCGGCTATGTCCTGCTCGCACGTGGGGACGTTGGGCAACACGTCTTGAGCCGGTTTCATTTCAGACTCTCCAGGTAATCGATTAGAGGCTGCAGGTCCTGAGAATTGACGGCGATGGTGGCCATGTGATTTCCAGGCTTGACGGTCTGCGGATCGAGAATCCAGCCGCCGAGATTACCGGGCGTGTTGGGCAGCGTATTCGCCGCGATTCCCCGGCGGCTGCCGAAGTGCGTGAGATTCGGGCCGTTTTGCCCGGACGCAGTGGTTCCCTGAATTTGATGGCAGTACACGCAAGCGTTATTTAAGAAGACTTGCTGACCGCGCTGCGTGATGGGCGTGGATGGCGCGGCTGCGGGTTGGAGCGCGTGCTGGAACCAGGCTTTGAATTTGGCTTCGGGTTCAGCGATGACGTAGAGGATCATGTGGGCGTGCTGCAATCCGCAGAACTCGGCGCATTGCCCGCGATAGACGCCGGGCTTATCGGCTTCGATCCATTCGGTAGTGACGCGTGACGGGATGAGATCGCGCTTTCCGTGGAGGTTGGGCACCCAGAAGCTGTGGATGACATCGTTCGATCGGAGGCGGATCAGCACCGGACGCCCAACCGGAATGTGGATTTCGTTAGCATCGACGAGAACCTGGCTGGGATCGCTGTTGAGATACTGGACCTGCCACCACCACTGGTTTCCGGTTACTTCGATCGCGAGGCCGTTGTTTTTGTTGCCAAGTTCGGAGACGGCTTTCCCGGTTCCTACGCTGAAGACCAGTAGAACGAAAAGAATGATGATGGTGAGGACAGTAGCGCCGGTCACGATGCGCCGGAGCTGCGTTTCTTTTTGCTCGGATGGGCGGTGGCGGGCTTCGAGCGGCTCTTGTTCGAGGCCGCGATTGGGGCGTGTGAGCGTCCAGACTGCGAAGGCCATCACGATGATGAAGATCGCGACGAGCAGCCAGAAGAAGAACCACCAGAGCGCGGCGATTCTGTCGGCTTGCGGACCGGCGGGATCGACGACAGACTGCTGATGACCGGCGCAGGAGGAGAGTATGAGCAGAGCCGCGAGCGCCAGGGAGCGTTTCTGCATCACTTCGTAACCCCCTGAGTGCCGCGCTGCAAAATGTTTTGCGGATTGGTTTCGATGCTATCGGGGCGGGAGGAAGTGGCCGACCTCGGCTGTTCGCCGTTCATGGAGCGGATGTAGGCGACGATTTGCCAGACTTGGTATTCGGGAATCCGGCCACCCCAGGAAGGCATGCCGTTTGGCCGGCCTTTGACGATGGTGTCGAAGAGATTCGCCGGTTCACCACCGTAGATCCATTCTTTCTTGATGAGCGGCGGGCCGATGCCACCGCCCCCATGCGCGTGGCAGCCGGAGCAGTTGTACCAATCGAACAGTCGCTGCCCTTCGGAGATGTCGTAACCGCTGCTGTTGTAGGGATTGGTTACTACCGGCTGAGGCTGAACAGGACCGCCCGGGCGCAGCGAGCTTTCGCGGGCGGCATCGCCGAAGATCGCCAGCCGCGTTGGCGAAGGCCGGAGATCGCGCTTCTCACGCTGGCATGCGGAAAGAGCGAAGAGGCTGCAACAAACGAGAAGAACGGAGAGAGTTCGCATGGCGAGTTTTCCGGTTAATGGACCTGCGGTACTCCAAATTGCGAGAGAATTTGCTGAATCGCAGCGGATTCACGGACCAGAGCTTCGTCTAGCTCGGTTTTCAATGCGTTGTCGCCCTTCCGGACGCCTGCCGATATCGAGTAAGTAAACGGAACTCCGAGATACATGGGGGGACTAACCGGGGCGATATCGAGCGGCGCTTTTTCGCTCTTCGCGAAATAACCGGCGAAAGGGCCCCAGGCAATCGCAATATCTACCGTCCCCTGATCCACGGCGTCGATCAGCTTGCGGGGCGGATTCGGCTCGCCATAGGAGCCAAATAAGCTGAACCCAGTGATATTTTGCGTGATGCCGCGGCGAGCGAGGGCTATTGCGGGCGGCGCGTAATCGTCGCCAACCAGGTGGATGCCGATGCGTAGGTTAGAAAGTTCGGGATCACCTAAGGACGTGATATGTAAGTTGCGGTCCTGACGCGAGACAAAGACGTAAGTGGACCGATAGTAAGGTTGCGTGGCAGCTACGGAATCGAGCGAACTGGGAATGCCTAAAACGGCATCACAGCGGCCTTGATCGAGTGAGTTTTTGATAAACGATTTGCGCTCCGACCACCAGGTGTATTCGAGTTTTTCGTTCAACGCCGAGGAAATCAGCTCGGCAATTTTGTTTTCAAATCCCTGGCCTTGTTCATTAGAGAAAGGCAAGTTATTCGGGTCGGCACAGACGCGCAGGACACGTTGATTTCCGGCCATACAAGGCCACATGGAGAGCAATAAGAAGCTAAGGCAGCGAAAAGACATAAAGCATTCCGCCCTTCGTTGTGTATTTCGGAAGATCGGCCATGGCATTTAAAAATCCGAGCGCGCCGGTGCCATCCACTGGATTCAATCCGCCTGCAACCACGCCGCCGGACCAGCCGCCGACGCCGGATAGGACCGCAACATACTGCTTACCGTCCGGGCCTTTGTAAGTTACCGGCTGGCCAATAATTCCGGAGCCCACTTTGAACTGCCAGAGAATAGTTCCGTTGCGATCGTCGACGGCCTTAAACCAGCCGTCCATGGTTCCGTAGAACACAACATCGCCCGCGGTCACTACCGTGCCGCTCCAGGCAGGAAACATTTCTTTGATGCTCCAGACCGGCTTCGCTTTCACCGGATCCCAGGCGGAAAATTCACCGCGATTGCCTCCGGGTCCGGGATACATACGCACATTCATGCCGACGAACGGAGTGCCGGAAATGTAATTTGCGGTAACGCCCTGGGTTTCGTAGCAGAGATTGTTGTGCGGAATATAAATGAGCCCGGTTTTCGGAGAAAAAGAGGAAGGCTGCCAATCTTTGCCGCCGGGCGGCGCCGGACAGGCATCCCGAATGGTTTTGTATCCGGTCTGCTTGGTGGGATTGAGTTTGAGTTCGCCGGTTTGGAGATCGACGCTTTCGCTGGTGTTGATGTAGGCGAAAGGCTCTGCCGAGAGCACTTCCCCATTGGTGCGATCGATAATGTACATCCGGCCATTGCGATCGGGATGCGCGAGAACTTTGCGGGGCTGCCCGTTGATGTTCAAGTCGAGCAGGATATTCTCGTTGACTCCGTCGTAATCGTGCAAATCGTGCGGGTTCATTTGATAAGCCCAGAGGGCTTCGCCGGTTTCGGGCCGACGCGCGAACAACGTGGACGACCATTTGTTATCGCCGGGGCGTTGGTCCGGATTCCAGGGCCCCGGATTGGACGTTCCGTAATAGAACAGATCGAGATCCGGATCGTAGGAGATCCAGCTCCAGGCAGCGGCGCCGCCGATCTTCCAACTCTCGCCAGGCCAGGTCTTCATGCCGAGATCGGTTCCGCGATCTTTTGCGTAAAACGGCTTGAAATTGGACCCGATCAGCACATCTTTGTCGGGGCCGGTTGCGTAAGCGCGCCATTCGAGCTTGCCCGTATTGGCGTCGAGCCCCGCCAACCAGCCGCGCACGCCAAACTCGCCGCCGCTATTGCCGACCAGCACAGTGTTTTTGGCGACGATGGGAGCCATGGTGATGGATTCGCCCTGATTGATATCGCCCAGCTTCGTGCGCCAGACTTCCTGCCCAGTTTTCGCGTCTACGGCAACGGTTTGGACATCGAGAGTGTTGTAAATGATTTTGCCGTTGTAAAAAACGGCTCCCCGATTTACGACATCGCAGCAGGCAACACCTTGGGAAGCAGGCGCAGGATGCGGCTGATACATCCATTTCACCGGGGCGCCGGGTTTCGTTAGATCGAGCGCGTATAGATAATTCGGATACGGCGTGACGATATACATCGTGTTATTCACGATGAGCGGCGCGGCTTCGTGACCGCGCAGCACGCCGGTTGAGAACGTCCAGGCGAGCTTCAGGTTTTTGACATTCGTAGTGTTGATCTGATCGAGAGTGCTGTACCGGGTGCTGGCGTAGTTTTTGGCCGCCATCACCCATTGCCCGTCATCAGGTTGCTTCTGAATTTGCGCCAACGCGGGCGCGATGAATAAAACACCAACGAGAGCAATACGGGCGCTGCCAGGGCGGTCCATAATCCTCCATGCGAAATTGCAGAAGGAGACTCGCGGGCAGTGCCGGATACGGCCGGCATCGCATAAATCGCCTGAGTGGAGAGCCCCCAATCCCCTTCAGCCCTGAAACCCAAACGGCTGTTTCAGTGTCCGTTTGTAGAACGTTCTCTGGAGTTAAATGTTTCGGCTGCACGGATTACGAGCTAGGGAATGCACGCGTGGTGGGCCATAGTTGCGAAAGCTCTGCGCAGCAGGTTTCTGCGGACCGGGACAAAAAATGCAGCCGGCGTATTTGACGCCTACGCGCGAGATCATCTGGTCGAATTGAAAAACAGATAACGGCTTCGCACGGCCGGCGATAAGCTGAACGTCATGGCCTGGCTTCGGCAGGATCTTTATTTCGCGGTACGGACGATGTTGCGCCGGCCGGTGTTTTCCGTTTCCGCTGTTCTGCTTCTAGCGCTCGCTATTGCGATCAACGCAATACTTTTTAGCGGAGTGGATGCCGTGTGGCTCCGGCCTTTGCCGTTTCGCGATCCCGGGAAGCTCGTGGCGGTTTGGGAGCGGGCGCCCCGCGACGTTCAGTGGACGCGGCAGACGCTCCCGGTTACGGATTTTCTTGATCTTCAGAAAAACAACCGCAGTTTCGATGCATTAGCGGCAGCCGCCGGGCAGCAAGATACGGTTATCATCAACGGCCAACCGGAGAGCATTGTAGGCGAGGGGATTACTGCCGGATATCTAGCGATGCTCGGTATCCCGGCGCTGCGGGGCCGCACATTCTCAACCAATGAAAATCCTGAGGCGCTGGAAGTTGTCCTCAGTTATGGTCTGTGGTCACGCGCTTGGGGGTCGCGCAATGTCGTCGGACAGGCATTGAATGTGAACTCGAAATCCTACACGATCATCGGAGTCATGCCACCGGCTTTTGCCTTCCCTAGCCTCGAAGAAGGAGATCCTGAACTCTGGACGTTGCTGACGTCCGGCGATTTGGCGAAAGCAAGACGAGTTAGTGTGGTCGGCCGGTTGCGCGCCTCTGCCTCTCCCAAAGCGGCCGAATCGGAGGCAGCAGCGCTGCTGCGCGTACCGCACGAGCGCATTCCACTCTCAGATCGCCCGCAAGGAATGATCGTCAGGGACCTGCAGGCCGACCGTGCAGCATTCAGCGCTCCACGGCTGGCGGCGCTGTACTGTGCGGCCGGGTTGATGCTTCTCATCGCGTGCGCAAATGTTGCCGGACTGCTACTCGGGCGCGCTTCCGAGCGGAGGCACGAGATGGCAGTGCGGTATTCGCTGGGTGCTGCCCGATCCCGAGTGGTGAGACAACTCCTGACGGAGAATGTCCTGCTTTGGGTGCTCGGAGGCGTAATAGGACTGTTGTTAGCTACCGCCGGGCTGAAGGTACTGCTTCCCTTTGCCGGTCAGGTATTCGAGGAACTTCCGCGATTAAACGCCATCGTAATCAATTGGCGAGTGGTTACATACACGGTGGCAGTTACTCTGATCACCGGAGTGCTGTTCGGGTTGGTACCCGCTTTCCAGAGTTCTCGACTCGATATTGTGGCCACTCTAAAGGAAACCGGTCGAAGCTTGATGTCGAACGCGCGGGCGCGATATTGGCGAAAGGCACTGGTCACTGCCGAAGTCAGCATCTGCGCGATTCTGCTGATCAGCGCCGGGCTGCTGCTGAAGTCGCTGGCCGAATTCACAACGCAACATCTGGGTTTCCATGCCGGCCGTACGGTGACCTTCAAAGTGGAGTTGACCGGGGACAGTTACAAGAGCGCAATTCGAAGATATAACTTTTACGATGCTTTGATCCAGCGGTTGACTCATCTTCCCGGTGTGCAATCGGTTGGAGCCACATCGGCGCTCCCCTTGAGGGGGACGATCGTCTTGGGGTTCACGATTTTGGGGCGCCCCAGCCGCGCAAACGATTTGCAACTTGCCGCGGGCGAAGCAGTTAGCCCAACCTACTTGCGGACAATGGGAATACCGCTGCTGGCCGGCAGGAGTTTCAACGAACACGATTCTTCCGAGCGCTCGGAACGTGTTGCGATCATCAACGAGACGCTATCCCATCGATACTTCCCGAACCAGAGCTCCATCGGGAAGCGGATACGGCTAGGCGGTGAAGAGAGCCGGGCACCGTGGATGACTGTTGTGGGCGTCGCTGGCGATGTAAAACACGCGAGTCTTAAGTGGGACTATTTGCCAGATATCTATGTGCCATACCGGCAGCTTCCATCCGGCTTCGAGATGCTCGCCGGTCAGATGTGTTTCGCCGTTCGCAGCCGAAACAGGCCACCTTCCAACAACGAAATTCGCGCAACGGTATGGTCACTCGACCGTGGCATTCCGATTGTGGACACGATGGCGATGGGCGAGGTGGTTGCCGCGAGCGAGTTGCCGACAAAGGTCACCACCGGAATCTTCGTCAGTTTTGCCGGTGTGGCGCTGCTTCTTGCGGCCGTGGGGCTGTATGCCATTGTTTCGCAAACGGTACTGCAGCAGAGAAAGGAGATAGGCATTCGCATCGCGCTGGGCGCCAGCGCGCGAGACATAGCCGGCAACGCAGTTCGTGAGGCGGTATCGGTAGGGCTTGCGGGCACGGCAATCGGCGTGGCAGGCGGCTTTGCGTTGACACGCCTGATACGGAGCATGCTTTTTGGAGTGGCACCGACGGACCTATCGGTATTTGTGTGCGTGCCTCTGTTTTTGTGTGTGATTGCTGCTTTGGCGGCTTTGGCGCCGGCAGTGCGCGCAGCCCGTACGGATCCGATCGAGGCGCTTCGGTACGAGTAGGTGAACGAGCAAGACTGTAGTGTCACAGAGTAGGTATGTTCAAACTAAAGCGGGCTTATGATGCGCCCAGCCACGGCGACGGAGCCCGGTATCTGATAGACAGACTCTGGCCGCGCGGCGTTAAGAAAGACGCGCTGAAGATTGAGGGCTGGGTGAAAGATGTCGCGCCGAGCGATGCGCTCCGGAAATGGTTCAACCATGATCCAGAGAAGTGGGACGAGTTCCGGAAGCGCTATTTCGCGGAACTGGATTCGAAGCCTGACGCCTGGGAGCCGCTGCTCGAAGCCGGGCGAAAGGGGGCGGTGACGCTCGTCTACAGCGCGCACGATGCCGAGCACAATAACGGGGTGGCGCTGGCGGAGTATTTGAGTAAGCACGGGAAGCCGCATCAACGGAAGCACCGGTGACCAGCCGTTTCTTCGTCCCCTTCGATTACACCCGCTGACACCGCGCGTACACCTGTACACATTCTCGTCGACGTGTGTTAACAGCCGCTATCCAAATTGTCAGTCAAACGCCGGCAATCCCCTGATTAATCAGCAAAGTACAGATGGTACTCAAACTGCGTTGAGGAATGCCGATGAGTATAACGGCGAAAAAAGGAGGATATCGTCCGTGAAAAAGCCTGAATGGTTGCGAGTGGGATCGGATAACTTCGAGTTTTGCTCATTGGAGCCGAGTTATACCCCCCTCGGAGACATTGCCAGGATATACAGTTACGAAGCATTCGAAACAACCGAGACGGGGAAACGGTCGCTTGGCGTCTTCAGGTCTTTGCGCGCGGCTCAGGCCGCGGTAGAGGGCCACGCTGCAAGGGCCAGAAACTACCGAAGCGCCAACCAGACTACGCCCCCCGAAAGGGCGGATTATTTGCCCGCAGAGCCTAGCAGCGTATGAGGCTGTTGCTGGCCGCGGTCCTGATCATTGGCGTTCTCCCGGCGGCTGCCGCTGCCGCCGGGGCGCGCAGCCCTGTTCGACGGCCGAAGGCGAGCCACCCTCACGCCCGTAAGGTTCACGTACACAATGTTCGCAAACATGCACACCCGAAGAGGCACTAACTCTGGCCAGCCGCTTGCAGGGTCGAAATCATGGTAAGATCACCCATACCGGATGCTCCAAGCCGTCAGGCACGGCGCCAGGTTCGGGATAAGCGAGGTTCGCGATGCGACGGATTGAGTCTGTAATTCTCGCCATTGTCGTGGGTTTCCTCGGGGTGGGGGTTTGGCGTGCCCAGCCCTTGTTCCCGGCATGGAACTCGCAACCCGAAGCCGTGCGTCCGGCTGCCGCCTCTGTCGAGACAGGCGGAGCGGTCTGGCTCAAGGGAACGCGCGCTCCTATCCGGCCACTGCCCTCTCATAGAGACATTGTTTTGCGCGCGGCAATCGACTCCGGCAGCACAACCGTCGTCCCAGTATTGTGGGCCGCTTCGATTCCACGGGCCGGACAGATGATGATTGGCGCAACCAGCTCCGAACTCCGCCGCAGCTTCGGCGACCCGATGCTGGAGACCGCTTTATTGCGCGACGGCCACCTCATCCAGCGCTACTACTATTTCAATAGCGATCAAACGCAGTTCACCATGGCAACACTCGAAAACGGCCGCGTCGTCTCGGCCGTCGGGCCAGTTCGCTAATTCGCCTGCCCTATTTCAGCTTCACCGGTGCCGGAGGGACGTAGGTACTAGGCCGTCCTAACCCGGTCCAGTACTACGACCTATTGCTACAAAGTTATACACCAAGGTATCCTCAAACTCTCTAAGTAAGTTATCTGTCATCGAGTGAGGGTGATGTCAGCTCATCCGTCCGTTATACGTGTCGGCCTTTTTTCACAGGATGTGAAACTCCAGCCGTTACTTGCTCCAGCTCTGGGAAAGGACTTCGCGGTGACCGTGGATACCGATCCCGATGGTTTGAAGGAGCGCCTGCAGGAGAATTCGCCGGACGTTTTGCTTCTGGATCTGGACACGAACTATTCCACGCTCCAGACGAGTATTGATCTTTATAACGAGTTAAGTGATTCCGGGGCGGCCGTGGTTCTCATCACCGATGACGGCGGGCGCTCCGCGGCTGTGGAACTGGTACAGCGCGGCGCCCACAGCTATTGCCGCAAACCGCCGAACCTGCGGGAACTGAAAGCCACCCTTCGCCGCGCCTACGAGCATTCCGCGATGAAACGGGAGCTCGAAGGGAAGCGTGACCAGGACTTGCCCGATGACGACTCCGGGCCGGTGCCAGTGTGCGATGGTCTGATTGGAACCAGTTCGCAGATGCTTGGCGTTTACGAACTGGTGCGCCGGGTAGCCGATTTGAACGCTTCCGTTCTCATCACCGGTGATAGCGGAACCGGTAAAGAGCTGATTGCCCGCGCCATTCACAACCTGGGAAATCGCGCGAAATCTCCGTTCGTGGCTGTCTCCTGCGGAGCAATCCCGGAGACGTTGATTGAATCCGAGCTCTTCGGCCACGAAAAAGGCGCCTTTACCGGCACGACCGGGACGCGGACGGGATTCTTCGAACAGGCCGGGACCGGAACCCTGTTCCTGGATGAGATCGGCGAACTAAGCCTGCAAACGCAAGTAAAACTGCTGCGCGTCCTGCAGCAGCGCGAATTCACACGTTTGGGGAGTAACCGGGCGATTCCGCTGAAAGCCCGCGTCATCTTCGCCACGCACCGGGATCTGCAAAGAATGGTTTCGGAAGGGACCTTCCGGCTCGACCTCTTCTACCGCATCAACGTGATGACCATCAATGCGCCGGGGCTGGCGGACCGGCCGGAAGATATTCCCGCGCTTGCGAGATACTTTCTCCGGCAGTATTCCGAGTTGTATCAGAAGCGCGTTCTCCGCATCGCTCCCAACGCCTTGGCTATGCTGCAGCAGTACGATTGGCCGGGCAACGTCCGCGAGCTCGAAAACGCCATCCAGAGCGCCATCATCTGTGCCGACGGCGACTCCATCGAGCCCGAGGATCTGCCAGAGCGGCTGCGCGAGCAGGAAATCGAGGAGGACGGAGACGTCGCGCAGGTGGGTTCGTTCGAGCGGTTGTTGCGCGATTACAAGGTGAAGCTCGCGACCAAAGCCATCGAAGACTGCAACGGCAACAAGACGCTCGCGGCCCGCAGCTTGAACATATCGCGCGCCTATCTGCACCGGCTCATCCGGCTTGCCGAGGGCGAGAAGGTCGACGCAGCTTAGCTCCGGCTACTTACGTGCTCGGTTCAGAATCGGCGTTTTGATGCTTACGGCCAGTGACGGAGCCGCGACTGCCAAGGAGCGGCCGCTCGTTCGGAAAGTTTTCTCCTTTCCCGCGATGCTGGCCGTCCTGCTGGTGGCGCTGGCGATGCTGACGATCCGATCGCGCTTCGACGACCCGGATCTCTGGTGGCACCTCAAAACGGGCGAGATCATTTGGAACACTCACTCCATCCCACGTGTGGACGCGTTTTCCTTTACGGCCGGCGGGCAGCCCTGGGTTGCTCAAGAGTGGCTTTCTGAACTCGCAATTTATGCGATGTGGAAATCCGGCGCCTACACCGGGCTGATGCTGGGCTTCTCGGTCCTTACAACGCTTCTGCTGATTCTTGCTTACGTTTTGTGCTCGAAGTATTCCGCGAACTGCAAAATCGGGTTCGGGGGGGCGCTGGCGTTTTGGCTGTTTTCCACGATCGGATTAGCGTTGCGGCCCCATATGATCGGTTATCTGCTGCTTGTACTGGAACTGCTGATCCTTCATCTCAGCCGTTCGCGCAGGCAGTGGCTGTTCGCGCTCGTACCGCTCTTTTCCCTCTGGGTAAATTGTCATGCCTCTTTTTTCTTCGGCTTGATTGTTCTTGCGATTGTGCTGTTGTGCGCCTTCTTGCCGGAGATCCGCTGGGGGCTCCTGGTTTCAACGCCCTGGGAGCCGGCGCGGCGGAACACGCTCGCGATCTGCGCCGCGCTTTCGGTTGCGGCGTTATTCCTGAATCCGATTGGTCCCCGGCTGGTTACGTATCCACTGGACGTTTTCTTCCGGCAACCGGTGAATCTGGCCGCCGTTGCCGAATGGCGCCCTCCGGCTCCAGACGATTTGCGCTTTTGGGCGCTGTTGTTGGTGGCAGGAGCGGTGCTCCTGTTGCCGCTGCTGCGGTTTACGGCGCTCCGGATGGAAGAATTCCTGCTTGTCTCGATCGGTTTCGAACTGGCGGTCTCGCATCAACGGATGTTGTTTGTTTTCGGACTACTCGCGGCGCCGGTTCTGTGCCGGTTGGCCGCCGATCTCTGGGGCGGCTATGAGCCGGACCGCGACCGTATGTGGCTGAACGCATCTCTTATGGCCGTTGCCGCCATAGTTGTCGTGTTTGCTTTTCCAAACACGAGGGAGCTTAAGAAACTGGTCCGCAAGTCCAGTCCGGTCCAAGCTGTCGAGTTCCTGAAGCGCTCGGGCATCCCAGGAAACTTGCTCAATGAGTACGTTTACGGCGGGTATTTGATCTGGGCCGCTCCGGAGCGGAAGGTGTTTATCGACGGGCGCGCCGATATCTACGAGAAGGCAGGCGTCCTGAGCGAATACGAGGACTGGATCCGCCTTCGCTCCGACCCAAAGCTTTTTCTGGCCAAATATCGTATAGGCGTTTGCCTGCTGTCGCCCAGCGCGCCAATGACTCGCGTTGTCTCATTACTGCCGGGCTGGAAGCGCGTCTATTCGGACAATCTTGCTGTCCTGTTTGTGAAATCTCCGTGAACCCTTTTTTGCCGAAAGCGGTGTGATTCGGGGCGGAGTGGCGTCCCTGAGCCAATCTAGCCAAACGTATGTGCCACCAAAGAAAACTAGAATCGTCGTGAATTAAAGGGCTGCGGGTATAGGCGAAAAAAGCGGGAGAATCAACAGACGTAGCTGCCCAGATTGAAGGTGTGCCTGTGGCTACGCATGGGCGGTGCACACAAACACACCAACACCATTTCGCACCGTTGAGGCAGCGTTGGTCACGATTCGTGGGCAGAAGAGGCGGGGTGCCAAGAAGCCTCAGCCCCCAGCGTTCATTGCAGTGCTCAATCTCGTCGCTAAAGTATTGAACGCGGTATTAATGCCAGTTGCAACACTGTTCATGCCAACCGTTGCCCCTAAAGCGATTAATGCCACCACAAGCGCATACTCAATAAGGTCCTGCCCGCTCTCGTCTTTCAGGCTTTCGATAATCGCCTTTGCTCTGACATAAAGCTGCAAAAACAAATCTTCCATGAGCGAATCTCCTTGGCAGCATGGCTCAAACATAAGTCATGCGCACACCCACCATGGGCAAGTCGGTGGCCAATAATTCGAACCTGCCTGGAACACTTCAAGTTGTTGATTCCCGGTGTGCTGCGCGAAAAAATGTCACCGGAAGTATACAGCTCCCAATTCCGATGAGCTTGCGAGTACACAAGAACATGTTCTCGATGCTTGGTATCCCAAGTGCAAAGACGGTGCTGCTTGACTACTGTCGAATCGACCACCGATCCCACTTGCAAAATCAGTGTCCCCAATTTCAAGCGCAACGTGGAACTTGTGCTTCTGGTATCGGGGGTCGCGCTCACGCGGATCGCATTCAGGAGCCGAGTGCTATATGACCTTGATTCAGTTAACTTCGCACTCGCGATGCGGCACTTCGACCCCACAATCCATCAGCCTCATCCGCCAGGCTATTTCCTGTATATCTGCTTAGCCAGAATTACGAACCTGATTTTTCGCAATGACAACAATGCGTTGGTAGCTATCAGTGTTGCAGCCAGTTGTGGAGCAGCAGCGATGATCTACGTGCTTGCGCGCCGCTGGTTCGGATCGAGAGCGGCCGTCTTCGCGGGCCTCATTTTTCTCTTTTCGCCGCTCGCGTGGTTTCACGGCACGGTAGCCTTGACCTACATTGTCGAAGCATTTCTTTCAGCGCTGCTTGGCTTTTTCTGCTGGCGTGCTTATTGCGGCGAGCGGCGGTTTGTGCTTGCGGCGGCTTTGGTCGCGGGTATCGGGGCCGGTATTCGGCCGTCCTCACTTTTGTTCCTGTCGCCGCTGTTCCTTTTTTCTCTTTCAACGTTGTCTTGGAAACGCAGGCTTAAAGCTGTTTGCGCCTTCGCCGCCGCGGTGCTCTGCTGGTTTGTTCCGATGATTTATGCGAGTGGCGGGCTTTCCGCATACGTGTCTTCTTTGAGCGCCCTCTGGTGGCGCGTGGCGGCCCGGGAAACCGTTGTCAATTCGCCGCTTACAACGTCGATGGTCCGATTGTGTGGGATCGTGGCCATCTACGTCTTTTGTTTTGGAAGTATCACTCTGATTATGCCTAGAGCTTTCCATGTGAAGGCACACGCCCCAGAGCGCGCCAAGCTATTCACCTACGTTTGGATTGCGCCGGCGCTACTGTTCTTCACCTTTGTTTTTCTTAAACTCATAAACAGCGGCTACCTTTTGGTCATTTTCCCGCCGGCTTGCATTTGGCTTGGCTATTGGGCTTCGGACTGGTACACCGAAGGGCGCTGGCCAAAACCCGTCAAAATGGGCGTGGCCGTGATCCTGTGCGTTTTGAACGTAGTTATGTTCCTCGAAGCGCCTGAGTATTGGTCATACCGCTCGGTCCGCCGGTTCGAGACGGAACTCGCCGCGGTGCGGTCCGCGACCCGGCAGCTTGCCTCTCCCGAAACGACGCTTCTCGTCGGCTTTGATTCGCACTTCTTCGGTTATCGGCACGCCGGCTACTATCTGCCCGAGTACACGATTGTGCAGTTTCCGGCTCTCTCCTTTCGGGAGGGCAAACGTGTCTTTGCGATGCACGACAGAGATACCCGCTTGCTGGCTCGGCTAAACGTAAATCAATACAAGAATTTCATGTTGTTTCCACTGCCCTCGGATGAACAACAGTATGATTATCTTCAGAAGCAAGTGCAATTACACTCGCCATCAGCCCGTCTCACTATCTCGCATCTCCGCCACCACACCTTCATTTCCGGTCCCATCGAAGATCTTCGATTTTTGTTCCCGGACGAGGTGCCACCTGTAGCTCCCGTGTATACGACGCATCACTCACTTACCGCCCCTGTAAACATCCGTTGACAACTGGGGGACACATGCGGGCACCCAATCGTCGAGACGAGTCTCGACGTGGCATATAAGAGTGCGTGCGTCACGTAAAATTGGCTGGCCCGCCTGAATGGAGTGCGAATTGCGGAACAACTCAAAGCCGCCCTGCGCGGCTCACTATACGAGTCTTCTGCATGCACTCCATCGCTTGGTGGCCCACTCTCGCCGTGGTCGTAGCCGCGACTGTTGCCGACATTCGCGCTCGACGCATTCCGAACTGGCTCGTGATTCCGTTCCTGCTCGCGGGGCTGGCTGGTTCGGGAATCACCGGCGGTTGGCTTGGGTTTGGCCAAAGCGTCTTGGGAATGCTCCTGGGTGGGGTGTCGACGGGAGTTTTGTACTGGTTGGGCGGCTTGGGCATGGGGGATGTTAAATTGTGCGCCGCTATCGGGGCGTGGATCGGACCACACCAACTCGTGACGGCGCTGGTGCTTACCGGAATCGCAGGCGGGGTGATTGCGATTGCGGAAGCGATCAGGGGAGGATTTCTAAAGCAGTCCTTAAGCGGTACAACCAGCCTGCTTTGCGGTTTTGCGAGAAGAGGCCTGCGGCCCGACCCGCGCTTTGTGTTGAGCCATCCCGCCGCGAAGCGAATCCCTTACGCGCCGGCAATCGCGATTGGAACCATTATTTCCTTCTTTGCCTTACCGTGAGAAATCCGAACGACTCCGCTATGACCGGGAACCTCCCCATCCAAAGCATCACTGACCGTATGAGTGAAAGCCCGGAGAATTTGATGTCTACATCCATGCGCGAGACGGACTCGCTGAGCATGGGCGCGCTTGCGGTGATCGTGATCGGACCCGATCAGGACCGGCGCCGAGCGCTTGCCACCGCCATAGCGGATTCCCAAGTAAACCTCATCAAAGAACTTCCCGCGTACCCCAATTTCGACGATCTCAACCGGATTCTGGCCGCCGATTACGACGTCATGATCATCGATCTCGATCCCGATCCCGAACGGGCTCTCGAAGTGGTGGAAAACACGTGCGCCCGCACCAGCCTGCTGACGCTCATGATCTTTTCGAGCCAGTCGGATCCGGAGCTGCTCGTGCGTTGTATGCGCGCCGGCGCTCGCGAGTTTCTGCGAGTTCCCGTTTCCCCTGCCAGCATGGGGGAAGCGTTGGTGCGCGCCGCGGTACGCCGCGATGAGGTCCGCCGCCAGAAAAAGGCCACGGGAAAACTGTTTGTTTTCGCCGGCGCGAAAGGCGGGTCCGGCGTCACCACCATCGCCAGCAATTTCTCCTTATCACTGGCCCGGGAGTCCGGCCAAAAGGCCGCCTTGGTCGACCTGAACCTGCATTTGGGAGATGCCGCGCTGGCCCTGAATCTGACGCCCAAGTTTTCCATTATGGACGCCTTCGATAACTGGCAGCGCCTGGATGCGGACTTGTTAAACGTCCTGTTCACCAAGCACAGCTCGGGTTTGTCGGTCCTGGCCGCGCCCGATTCGGTGGTGAGCTTTCAGCCCGCCCGCCAAACCGTTCAGAAGCTGCTTCGAATTGCGCGGGACAACTTCGATTTTGTAGTGGTCGACGGCGGTTCCGGGTCCGCTTTCACCTACGAGGCGCTGTTTGAAATGGCCGACACTGTTTATCTGGTCACGCAGATCGGCGTGCCGGAACTGCGCAACGCAAACCGGTTTGTAACCCGCTTTTTTAGCGATCCGGAAAACCGCAAGCTGGAAGTCGTGCTGAATCGAGTTCCATCGCGGAATCTCGAAATCGACGAGCCCAGCATTACCAAGGCGCTAACTCGCCCCGCGCGCTGGAAAATTCCGAACGATTTCGCCAATGCGCGCCGCGCGCAGAATACCGGAGTGCCGATTGCCGACCAGCGCTCTCCTATATCGCGCGTGATTGCGCAAATGGCGCAGGCCGCTTCCGGCCGCGATCCGGACCCCCGGAAGAAGAAGAGGTTCGGTTTGTTCGGATAGTGCCGGACATTGATTCGGAGGATGGCAATCTCATGGAAAAACTGAACATTGAGCAGTTTAAGGCCGATGTCCACCGGACGCTGATCTCGAAGCTCGATCTCGAGAAGCTGTCCACCATACAAACGCACCGCGCCCGGCATGCGGTCGCCGGCCTGGTTCAGCAGATCATTATTGAAGAGAAGCTCCCCTTGACCGCGGGCGAAAAGGAAAAAGTCCAGTCGGATCTGCTCGACGAGGTGTTTGGATTGGGGCCGCTCGAGACTTTGCTTCGCGACCCGCGAGTGTCTGACATTCTCGTCAACAATAAAGACCATGTTTATGTTGAGCGCGGCGGCATTCTGCAGAAAACCGATGTGGTTTTCCGGGACGACCGGCACATTCTGCAGATCATCGATCGCATTGTCTCGAAAATCGGCAGAAGGGTTGACGAATCGTCGCCGATGGTGGACGCCCGGCTGCCCGATGGCTCGCGCGTGAATGCGGTCATTCCGCCGCTTGCCCTCGATGGTCCGGCGCTCTCGATCCGGCGATTTGGGGCCGGCCCTTTATCCGCCGATGCGCTCATCGAGTTGAAGAGCGCCTCTCCGGAGATGCTGCATATCCTTTCGGCGGCAGTGCGGGCTCGCATCAGTATCCTGATCTCGGGCGGAACCGGTGCGGGAAAGACCACCTTCCTCAACATGCTCTCGCACTACATTCCGAAGACTGAACGCCTGGTGACCATCGAAGACGCCGCCGAGTTGCAGCTTGCGCAGGAAAACCTGGTTCGGCTGGAGACGCGTCCCCCGAATGTGGAAGGCAAGGGCGCGGTGCGGCAGCGGCAGCTTTTAATCAACAGTCTTCGCATGCGGCCCGACCGGATCATCATCGGTGAGGTGCGCGGCGAAGAGGCCTTCGACATGCTCCAGGCAATGAATACCGGCCATGAGGGATCGATGACAACCATCCACGCCAATAGTCCGCGCGATGCGCTTTCGCGGCTGGAATCGATGGTCGCGATGAGCGGCCTGAATCTGCCGGAGCGTTCCGTTCGCCAGCAGATCGCATCCGCCGTCGCCATCGTCGTCCAATGCGCGCGGTTGAGCGATGGCACGCGCAAAGTGGTGAATATCTCCGAGATTACCGGGATGGATGAAAACGTCGTCTCGATGCACGAACTGTTCGCGTTCGAGCGCAAGGGCATTGGGCCGAATGGGAACGTGGTTGGCACGTTCAAACCGAGCGGTATCCGTCCTAAATTTCTCGATCGATTGCGCGTTTCCGGCATACTGCTGCCCGGGGAATTGTTCGAAACGGAAATGGAAGTGAGTTGAGGCAACCGGGAGATACACGTTTATGCTCTCCGTGATGGTTTTGGTCTTTTTGGGAGTGTTCGCCGTCACCGCGCTGCTTTTAGCGGCGGCCGGGACCGGCGCGTCCAAAGACGTGAAACGCGCGCTCGCGCGGCTCGAATCGACCCTGGCCGTAAAAGCCGAGGAGCCGGACGAGTTGGTAGAGATCCGCAAGCAGGATCTCTTCCGCGCCGTACCGTTCGTAAATCGCTGGCTGATGCGCCTGGAGGTGGTGCCTAAGCTGCAAAGGGCCTTATATCAGGCGAACTTGAAATGGAGTCCGGCTGGCCTTTTCATGATGTGCGGCCTGTGTTGGGCAATCCCCGCCTACTTGACCTATCTTCGAACCGGGATTCCGGTGATTGGGTTTCTGGTGGGGCTGCTCACCGGGGCGCTGCCGCTCGCCTACGTCTCGTATAAGCGAGGCCGGCGTTTGGAGCAATTTGAGGAAGGACTGCCCGCCGCCCTGGGCCTGATGGTCAGCAGTCTGCGCGGCGGCCAGAGCCTGGTTGCCTCGCTGGCGCTGGTTGGGCGCGAAGCGCCCGAGCCGATTGGCCGCGAGTTTCGGGTGTGCTTCGACGAACAGAACTATGGACTCGATCTGCGCACCGCCCTGGAAAATCTTGCCACCCGCGTGCCGCTCGAAGATGTTCGCATCATCATGACGGCGATCCTGATTCATCGCGATACCGGAGGGAATCTCGCGGAGCTTCTGGACAAGTGCGCGCAGGTGATTCGCGAGCGCTTTCGCCTCAAGCGGGAAATCCGCGTCCGCACGGCGCAGGGGCGCCTTACCGGTTTAATTCTTAGTTTTCTGCCCCTGGTCCTGGGAACGCTGCTGTTTCTGGTGAACCCGGAAAACATGAGCATGCTGTGGCGCCGCCCGGAGGGGCAAAAGATGTTGTATGCCGCGGTTTGCATGACGGTCATCGGCGGCCTGCTGATTCGAAGGATTGTCCGCATCCGGGTCTGAGGAATTTATGGGACTTGCTGTTTTTGCTTTCTTCGCCGCGTTCTTTTTGATCGGAACCGCCGGCGTGCTCGTGTTCTACCGGATCGGCATGACGCAGCGGCTCTCTACCGCCGTCGCCCTGGACCCGCGCGAGGCTTTGCTGAAACGCCTGGGCCGGGGGGCGGCCAAGATCGCGGTCCGGACCGTGGTCGAGCCGCTCGAAAAAATCATCCCCCGGAGCGCCCGCGAAGTTTCGGTGATTCGCAGCCGGCTGATTCGGGCCGGACTGCGCGAGGAGAGACACGTGCGCTTTTTTTATGCGGCGAAAGTCTTGACTCCGCTTTGCCTGGCCTTGGTGGCGGTGGCTTCCGGCCTCACCCGTTCGGGTAACTTCTTTGTTTTCGTGCTGGCCTTGGCGCTCGGATTTTTGGCGCCGGATTTTTGGCTGGGGCAGCGGATTTCGCGGCGGCAATTAAACATCTCGCTTGCGCTTCCCGATTTTTTGGATCTGATGGTGGTCTGTATCGAAGCCGGGCTAAGCCTGGATCAATCGCTTGCCCGCTCCGTAGAAGAGCTGGAAATCAGCCATCCGGACATCAGCGACGAACTGGGGCTGGTGGTGCTCGAGCAGCGCGCCGGACGGCCGCGGCGCGAGGCGTGGCAAGAGGTGGCGGAACGCACCGGTATTGAAGTGATCCGCACGCTCGTGTCCGCCATCATCCAGGCCGATCAATTCGGCACCAGCATCGCAAAAACTTTGCGCGTGCATTCCGATACGCTGCGAATTCAGCGCCGGCAACGGGTGGAGGAGCAGGCCGCCAAGACGGCGGTAAAGCTGGTCTTTCCTCTCGTTCTGTTTATCTTTCCTTCGCTATTCGTTGTGGCGCTCGGTCCGGCGATGCTCATTATGTCGGAGTCGTTTGCAAAGTACCTTCACTAGAAATCGGGGGCTAAACACAGAGAAAGGAGGCTATCGTGGATAACGTTACATTGATCCGGGTCATCGCCGCTGTTCTGTTTATCATCGTGCTGATTGTGCTCATTCAACGGCGCCGCACCCGCGTCCGTTGAACTGGAAGATCGGAGGGTACTTACATGGATTTCGGAGTGCTCTGGAGAAAGAGGTGAAAAAAGTAGTGGAAATAAGGAGGACCGCGCCGGGCCCGCCGCCCCTTCCAAAGGGCACTGACGGCCAGGCGGGGCTATATAAATCATTGATTCGAAAAAGGCCCAGAAAGGAAGTCAGTTATTGCGTATTTAATAAGACGCGGGAATCGTTCCTTAGTTTGAGTGTCTCGGCTGCGGATACTCATTTGACCCGTCTCAAGGGCTTGCTTGGAAAACTCAAGCTCAAGGCCGATGAAGGAATTTGGGTAATTCCTTCTCAGGGTGTCCATACCTTCGGAGTGCTGTTTTCGGTTGACCTGATTTATCTGGATTCCGGGCTCCGGGTTGTTCACCTGATCGAATCATTTCCCAGCTTTCGGATTGGTCCTATAAAGAGAAATTGCACGAGCGTATTGGAACTCGCCACCAGGACCATCTATTCTTCGCAGACCCAAGTGGGGGATCAGCTTTTGATCTGTTCGCCGGAGGAGATGGAGCAATATCTGAGAGAAAGCCAGTCGAAAGCACAGACCCAGGCCATGTGAAGAACCGGAGGAACCCCGGGTCGGAGGACCGGATGGCCATGAACATTTTGCGCCGGTTTCTGCGGAAGCCGCGTCCGATCAAGCGCGCCGAGCGATATACGAATCCGCGGATCCTTGCCTATTATTGGGATGGTGGGATGCCTGCTGGCCGGCGCCTGAAAAATATAAGTGTGACCGGCGCGTACCTGCACACGCCGGAGCGCTGGTATTTAGGCACGATCATCACCGTGACGCTTCGCCGCTTATGCGAACGGAAAGACGAGAAAGGCGCGACCTTATCTGTGTTGTGTCGGGTGGTGCGCTGGGGCCCGGACGGCGTAGGACTCCGTTTCCTGCTGCCGCGGCGGGAGAACCGCCTGGCGATGGAGCAATTTGTGCTGGAGGCGGCGATCATTCCCTATCGTAATTTTGCCGAAGCTGCGAAAGCGAAAAGCGGGCAGGCGCTGGTGGAATATGCGTTGATCCTCCCGCTGTTATTTCTGTTGATGGTGAACGCGGTTAATTTCGGCGCATTCTTCTTCGCTTGGATCACGGTGGCGAACGCGGCGCGAGCGGGAGCACAGTATGCGGCGCTGGGCACGGTGTCAGCCGGCTGGCCGCACAGCCCTAGCTCCGATTCGGTTCATGGGCTGATTTCGGACGACATGTTCTCACTACCGAACAGACCGAGCATCACGATTGTCGTATGCAGGAACAATAACGGACTGATAACCGGCGATTCGCCTGCCGCTTGCGCTGCTACACCCGCCGATCCCGAAGCGCCGGCCTATGCTCTCACGAGTGTGGATGTGAGTTACACTTACACGCCTGTCGTTTCTCTGTTCGATTTCCCGGGATTGGGAATTCACGCGACCATGCCTCCCTATACAATCCACCGGCGCGTGCTCATGAGGGCGCTGCAATGACTGGTTTGAGTGGATGTGGCGCGGCCTCTCAGGCTGCCGCGTCCCGACTCATCGGGACGCTTGGCTTCGCTCGACGCTTGGACGCGGCTCTTCAGAAAATCGCAGACGAACGCGGCAGTTCGCTCGTCGAATTCAGTCTCGTGGCCTTCATGCTGCTGATGGTGATCTTCGGTGTCGTTGAAATCAGCCGGATGGTTCTGGTCTATACCGATGTCGCAAATGCCGCCCGCGAAGGTACGCGCTATGTCAGTGTGCACGGTTCCGAGAGCACGAGCGATATACAGAACGTCGTGAAGAACGCGCTGAAAGTGGCGCCCATCGACCCGGCAAGAGCGACGGTCACGCCCTCAATCACCAATACGCCTGGACAGCCCTCGACCATCACGATTACGGTTGCTTACCAGTACGACCCTTTTACTACGTACTTCCCGCTAAATGTCACTCTGAGCAGTAAGAGCGAGGGGGTGATTGTCTATTGAGCATTCCCTGTGAGAGGCGCGAATCCGAACGGGGGCAGGCCATCCTTTTAGTGGTGGTCGCTATGGGTATTGTTCTGCTCGGAGCTCTCGGGTTCGCCATTGATGGCAGCCAGTTGTTCGCCCAGCGCCGCATGGCGCAGGCCGCCGCCGATGCCGCCGCGCAAGCCGGGATTATGAGTATGCTCAATGGGACGAACCTCGCCGGCCCCCATCGGTTTGACACCGGTTCTTCGTTTACCTGCGCCAGCGCCGATGACCGGACACCCTGTTATTTCGCGCAGAACTCGAACCTCAATGGTTTTGGCGCCAGCTCCGATACGGTAACTGTCGATTTCCCAGCGTCGGTTCCGGGTGTCGCTAATGGCATTAGCTTTATAAAGGTCACTGTGCAAAGAACAGTGCCGACTACTTTGATGCGGTTTCTCGGCGCGTCTACCACTACCATCGGCGCTACTGCGACGGCGGCCATCGTTTCCAATCCCACGAACGCGCAGATCATCGTAACTGGCAATGGCCCGGGGACTTTTTCCCTGGTCGGCACGGCCACCCTCACTATCTCGGGAGGCGCGAACCGCGTCATTCAAGTGAATTCGAACGATTCGGGCGCAGTCGATGCGAGCGGCGGGACAGTCACCTTGACCACCGGAGCCGATTTCAGCGTTTTGGGGGGGCCAAATACCGCTCCATTTGCGCTAAGCGCCGGGACTTATGTGCAACCTGGATCGCCCATTCCCGATCCTCTGGCTGGTGTTGTAAGTCCTCCATCCGTCCCTCCCGATGCGCCGAGCCCGACGATTGTCGCCTCTGGCGTCGACGGATGCGTGTCCGTCGGGCCTGGAGGGACCTGTACGCTCTATTCGCCCGGCCGATACGGCCCTGGTAATCCCAATCCAAATACGGCCGGGATTAATGTGGCCAATCAAGCTGCTCTTTTCAAACCTGGCATTTATTACATGAGTGGAGCAGCAAGCTTCGTATCCGGGCCAAACGGATTTATGCAGATGGCCAGCGGGACCGGTCCGGATGATACAACCGGCAGTAGCTGGACCGCAAATATGCTGGTCTATCTTACAGGAGGCGGGAACATAAGTGTTGGGTCTGGCGGCACGGTTAACTTAGTCGGATCGCCTTTTGACTCCGCATACAAAGGTATTCTTTTTTATGCTGACTCTGGCGGCGTTACACTTGACACAACGGGAAATTTAACGCTGTTAGGAACGATTTACAGTCCGTCCTCAACTCTGAACTTGCAAGGAACCCGCTCTCTCACAATTACCGGCGATATCATTACGAACCGCCTCGTTGTCTCCGGCAATCCAACCGTCTCTTTTTCCGGGGCGGCAACGGTTTACAACACGAGACAAGTCGCCCTTGTGAACTAATTAGAGTGCGCGAACACGTCATCGTAATTTCGAATGAGAGTATGTGGAGTAGGCGTTTTCGCCTGCGCATTTTTGATCTTGCGCTGTTTTGTTCACTGCTTCCCGCGCCGCTTCTCATTCCGTCTGTCTCGGAATAATCAACAACACCTCGACACTCGTATTCACACCATCCCGCGTCGCCGGACGAAACGCCCACAGCTTCAGCGAACTCATCAATAACTCCCGCCGCTCCAATTCATCGGGAAACACCATCGCCAGTTGATCGAAGTGGCCCGCTGCGGTAATCATGCCGTGCACCATCACGTAATCCGGATCGTCGCTGCCCAGACTATCCGGGCGCATAATCAGAAACGGCCAGGGCGCTTCGAGAGGCGTTCTGGTGCCCGCAATACGGGGGCTCGCGTCTGCATTAGCGGGAAGGCAATACTGCAGAATCCAATTCTTGCGCAGACCGACTCGCAAATACACTGTGTACACAATTTTCCCGCTGAGCGCGCCGGCGCTCTGCGGATACTGCTGCGCGGTGGCCGATCCCTGCACCACCACCCCGAATTTCCCTTCTTTGGGTAGCGTGATTCGCGTAACGCCCGGCAGATTTCCGGTTAGCCCCTCGCCCGATCCGGCGGGAGCGTCCCCTCCGCCCGAGGCGGAAACCGAATATCCGTTCGCTGCGCCGCTTCGATTACCGGGTGTCGCGGACGCGGTGACCGCTGCGCCGCTATGGCCGTCGCCGGAGGCGGCGCCAGTCCCGCTCCCATTTCCGTTTGCGTTCGTCGCGGATTCCGGACCGTTCCCAAATCCTGGCTTCGAGCCCGTTCCCGCGCCCGCGCCGGATGCCCCGCTCGCGATGTCAGCCTTCGCAATTTGATTGGCGGGCGGGAGCGCGACGATCGGCCCGGAAGCGTGCAGATCCGTTTCCGGCAGCGAGATCACGTTGGCCGGGCTCGCCTGCGCGGGATCCGACAGCGCGATTTGCGGCATCTTGTCGATTTCTGGAGCAACAGGCATACGCACGGGCGGCGCATTCGCTGGCGGACGCGGCAAGCGCGGGGCATTGTTGATCGTCGTTTCGGAAATTTTCAGGTCCGCGACGGAGACCGCTGTATTCGGCGCGGTCAACGAAGGAGCGGCGGGCAGATTCTGCTGTTTCACCTTACTCGTGACCTGCCGCACTGCCGGCGCGACGAAGGGACGCCTGGGAAGCTTAGGAAGTTCGGTTTGAGTCCAGATCAGAACCGGAGGAAGCGGAATCTCGTGCCGCAGCACGATATCCGGCGGCAGATCCAGTTGCACCAGCGTCTGTTTCACCGGATTCACGTGCGCAATCGGCGGCAGCTCGAACGGGCGGTGGCGAGTGGAAGCAAGCGCGGCAGGCGCGGGCTCGCTCGCGTGCGGTGGCGCTCCCGCCCGTGTTCTGGCCCCTGTTCTCGAAGGAGCGGCGATTGCTGCGCGCGCGCCGCGGCCGGGCGTTCGCGCCTCCTCCCGGCTTGCCGGTAGCATCTGCAGCCGCACAAACCGGATGGAATAGTGCTCGGTTCTTTCTTGCACCGGGCGCGTCAACGGCACGACCGGCCGCAGCGAAACTAGCAGCGCTAAAAGACAGCCATGGCACACCGCGGAAATCGCAAATCCGCGCAGGCGTCTTCGCGGCCTTGGAGCCTCGGTAAAAAGCATGTTTCAGGACAGACCGCTTGCTTGTTGCAAAGCGCAGGCCAAAGGCTTGTTCCAAGCCATCAGCTATCAGCTTTCAGCATTCACCTTTTAGCCTTCAGGTTCCGCTATGTGATCTGGGCCGCTCACGGCTGATCGCTGATCGCTAACCGCTCTCCCCTCCGTTGTGTACGTCGATACACTCTTGCTTGCCGCCTGTAAACGGACGTTCACAGTACTACCGCGGCTCAAGCACTTAGCACGTTCGTGGAGTAGGCCTTTGGCCTGCGCTCCTGACTTGGCTACTGGATTGCCCGCATCACATAGATTACTCCGGAGGATCGAAGCAGTCGATGAATCGAAGACTCTCCAGCATTCTTTTTGTCGCGTTTGTCGTGGCCGCGCTGTCAAGCTATCTGGTTTACCGCGTAGCGAAGACTACTTCGCAGCGGCCGCGCACCAACCCGATCATCGTGGCGGCGCGCAATTTGGACGTGGGCGCCGTGATCCGGGCAGCCGATTTGACCACGGGCGCCTGGCTCGGGCCTCTTCCCAAGGGTGCCATCGTATCGAAGGACGCCGCCGTGGGGCGAGGTGTCGTGTCGGCGGTGTATCAAGGAGAGCCGGTATGGGATAGCCGCTTGGCTCCGCTCGGAGCGGGCGGCGGATTGGCCGCCACCATCCGGCCGGGAATGCGCGCCTGTGCCGTGCGGGTAAACGAAGTGGTGGGAGTGGGCGGATTCGTCGCTCCTGGCATGCGCGTCGATGTGATTATTTCCGGAACGCTCCCCGGCTCCGGCGACTCGGGACCAAAAGTCAAAACGTTGCTGCAAAACGTGGAGGTCTTATCGGCTGGAACAAACCTTCAGAGAGACAACGGGGGGAAACC
The DNA here is from genome assembly GCA_035651215.1 of Bryobacteraceae bacterium. Taxonomy (GTDB): domain Bacteria; phylum Acidobacteriota; class Terriglobia; order Bryobacterales; family Bryobacteraceae; genus Bog-105. The sequence continues at coordinate 3,166 of DASRGE010000040.1, read as the reverse complement.
GGTGCAGGTTCCGGTGGTGAATCTTCTGGTCACACCGGACCAGGCCGAACTCTTGAGCCTCGCCAGCAACGAAACAAGAATTCAATTAGTGCTCCGTAACCCGCTCGACAAGGCCGTGGCGAAGACGCCGGGAATTGCGCTCGCCAGCCTGTTCTCCGATGGAAACACGCCGCCCCCTCCTCCCAAACCGAAACCCGTTGCGATCCGCAAAGCGGCGTTGCCGCATGTCGATCCCCCACCCCCCGCTCCGCGGAGTTACCTTGTCGAAGTGATTAACGGGTCGAAACGTTCGGAGGAAAAGTTTGCGGCTCCCGACCAGCAGTAATCGAATCGCTTTTTTATCTTTCATCTTCGGTGTGTCTGTTGCGCTGGCGGCGGTGCCGTTCGCCGGAGCAGCCGCCCCGCAGCAGCCCGCTGCGCCGGCGGCGAATCAGGGTGTCCCGGAGTCCCCGAATGAGCTGTTTGTGAATGTCGGGAAGTCCGTCGTCGTCGATAGCTCGCTTCCTATTCAGCGTGTGTCGGTAGGTTTTGGCGACGTGGCCGAGGCGACCGCGGTCAGCCCCACCGAGGTTCTCGTGAATGGCAAAACTGCCGGAGAGACGAGCCTCATTATTTGGCAGGAGGGCGGCAGCAAGCTGTTCTTTGACGTCACCGTTCAGCCCAGCCGCTTCCAAGCCGATAACCGGTTGAACGTACTTCGTCGGCAGATCGGCACAGAACTGCCAGGACAAAAGATTCAGGTAAGCATCGAAAACGATCTGGTCTTTCTGCGCGGCACAGCAAAGGATCTGACCAGCGCAAACCGCGCGGTCGAGATCGCGGCCACTATGGGAAAACCGGTGAACTTGCTGTATGTCAACGTGCCCCCGCCCGAAGCGCAGATCCTGCTCAAAGTCCGGTTCGCGAGCGTGGACCGCAACCGCAGCCGCCAATTGGGCATGAATATTTTTAGTTTGGGCGCCACCAATACCATCGGTTCGGCCACGACTCAGCAGTTCTCGCCGCCGTCGATCAGCAGCAGTAGTATTTCGCGCCCCCAGACCAGCGTGAGCGCAACCCTGACGAATGCGCTCAATCTCTTCTTTTTTCGCCCGGATCTGAATCTGGGCGCCACCATTCAAGCTTTGGAAGTGCAGGGTGTGCTGCAAACGCTCGCTGAGCCGAACGTTCTGGCGCAAAACGGACAGCAGGCGAGCTTTTTGGCCGGCGGCGAATTTCCGTATCCCGTCGTGCAAGGCGCCGGAGTCGGCGGGACCAATGCCGTTACCATTCAGTTCCGCGAATTCGGCGTGCGCTTGAATTTTATTCCAACTATTACTCCGCGCGGGACGATCCGGCTCCAAGTGGCTCCCGAAGTGAGCACGCTCGATTTCACGAATGGGTTAATTGTTCAGGGATTCAGCGTTCCCGGCATATCCGTGCGCAACGTCAATACCGAAGTTGAGTTGGGCGAAGGCCAGAGTTTCGCGATCGGCGGGCTTTTGAATAACAGCGAGACACAAACTTTCGAAAAGATTCCATTTATCGGCGATATTCCAATCCTCGGCAAGCTGTTTCAATCGAAGAGCACGAGTAAGTCAAACACCGAACTCATGGTGATTGTCACGCCGGAAATTGTGCGTCCCATTCCCGCGGGACAACCGGTTCCACAGCCGAAGTATCCTCTTCCGTTCTTACCTCCTAACACGGGAACGCCCATGCAGACGCCGGGCCAACAGACCACCGGTCCAGTGCCTGTAACTCCTCCGACGCAGGCCATCCCGGTAGAGACGCTTTTGAAGAGCATGCAACCGGAGAAGCCGCTGGTCGTGCGTTCGTCGGTGGGCGGTGGATCTATGAGCGGTGGGCAATCGAGCTTGCAAGCCGCTCCGGCGCCGGCAAGCACGCCCGCCCCTGGATCGACTCCTCCGTAGAGTTTGTTGAAGGACTCTGACGAATCTCCGTGGGGCGGGCGCAAGCCTGCGCTGGGCGCGAGCCCAGCTAACGGACCGGATTTATTCGACGAAGCTGCAATTCAGGACACTAAGAGCATGCTGTTGGCAGTCCGCAACGAAACACGAGATACGATTCTGGGCCATGCGATCCGGATTGCCGACCGTGCGTCCACAAGACGCAAGGGCCTCTTGGGTCGAAGCAAGCTTGATCCGGGCGAGGGCCTCTGGATTGTCCCTTGCCAGGGCATTCACACCTGGGGAATGAAATTCCCCATCGACGTGCTCTATCTCGATCGCAAGAAGACCGTCCGGAAACTCCGCCGCGCTCTCCGGCCATGGCGCGTCTCTATCTGCTTGTGGGCCCACTCTGTTCTTGAACTTCCCGCAGGAATGTTGGACCGCACGGGAACCGTCAAAGGGGATCGACTGAGCTGGTAGAGGAGCTCGATAATGAAATCAACAACTTAGCCCGGTCCTGCGCCCCGCCCCAAACCCATTCACAACTTAAATCACCTTTAGAATCATCAGCTTACCGGAAATCGTTTGGAACGGTATGCGATACTGGTATCGAAATAAAATTTAGAAAACGCCGGACGAGACGCCGCTCTCCTCCGGCGTTTTTCATTAGGAGCCAACCCAAAATCATGTCCACACCTGCCCAAATCGCCGCCAACCAAGCGAACTCTCAGCATTCCACCGGTCCGAAGACCGAAGAAGGCAAAGCCGCTTCCAGCCTCAACAACTTCCGCCATGGCCTCGCGGGCGTGCAGTTCTCCGTGTTACCCGGAGAGTGCGAAGAAGAATACGACACCCTCGTTGCCGGATTGAAAGCCGAGCATCAGCCGGCGACCATCACCGAATGCATTCTGGTTGAAAAACTCGCTCAGCACTTCTGGCTCAGCCAGCGTGCACAGCGTTATGCGGATATTTCGCTGGACAACGAAAAGCAGTTCTCCCTGTTCCTGCGCTACCAAACGACGAACGACCGCGCTTTCCACAAATGCCTCGATCAGCTCCTAAAACTCAGAGCCGAAAAGAGAAAAGCCGAAATTGGGTTCGAATCGCAAAAACGCCAAGAGGCCGAAGCGGCCGCCAAACAGGAACTGAACCAAGCCAAAGCGCGTCTCGTCAACGCCAAGGCCGCTGACCAGGAATTCGAAACCGAACTGCGCTCCTATATTGAAGCCCCGCTTCCCGGCAACGTGCAAATCCCGTTCGACGAACTCAAAGGC
>DASRGE010000039.1:0-32085 GCA_035651215.1 Bryobacteraceae bacterium | reverse complement strand
CCACAAAGCTCTCAGCACTTTACGCCAATTACAAAAAGACCGTGGCTTCGTTCCGCAATCCGATCAGAACCGCGACTGTCAAGGAGCGGCCAAGCTGACCGCTGACCGCTGTGAGCTGACCGCTCCCTCTGGCTTCGTTCCTCCAGCTTGCCTCGAAACCCGCAACCAAATCTGGAACCAACCAGACGCGGCCTGATTCCACTGTATTGTGGCGCACGCTTCAGCGTGCCGCCGTGGGCTTCAGCCCACGGAAGTTCTTCGACAACCGAATAAAATTCCCGCCCGCTGCACTCGAAGTGTATCGTGAGTAAGCGATGCTCGTCCCCGTCTGCGTGTTCGCCAAGCCTGCATTACCGGGTCAGGCCAAAACACGCCTGGCTCCGATACTCGGCAAGGCAGGCGCGGCTTCTCTCGCATCCGCCATGCTCATGGACGTTTGGCGTACAGTGACGGCCTGCCCTGGCGTCCAGCCAATCCTGGCGGCCGCCGGGCTCGGACCATTTCCCGTAACGGGCGCCGAGATCTGGCTCCAGGGAGATGGCGATCTGGGTGCTCGCATCCAGGCAATCATCCAGCGGGCGCTGCGAATGTCCCCAGTGGCCATCGCCATCGGTGCCGATACGCCTGCGCTGAAGCAGATCCACCTCCAAAGCGCGCTGGACGCACTCTCCCAACGTGATGCAGTCATGGGCCGCTGCTCGGATGGCGGCTTTTACCTTTTAGCGATGAAGGCCTGTCCGGTCGGACTGTTCTCGAACCTGCCCTGGAGCACGCCGGAAACCGCGGATGCAGTCCTCGCCCGCTTGCACCAACACGGTATGTCTGTTTCAGAGATCGAGCCGCTCTTCGATGTAGATTGCAAAGAGGACCTGGTGCGGTTAAGCGAGTTGTTCCGCCGCGAACCTTCCTTAGCTCCGGCCACCCGCCAGGCTCTTCAACAACTTGCATGCGCATCAGCATCATCGTTCCCGCTCTGAACGAGGAGTCGCATATCGTCGAGACGCTTACCGCGCTCAAGAAGCTGGAAGGCGATCCGGAAATCATCGTAGTCGACGGCGGCAGCACCGATCGCACCGTCGCACTTGCTCAGGAGCAGAATGTATCGGTGCTGTGCACTGGGCGTGGACGCGGTCGCCAGATGCAGGCCGGAGCGCTGCGCGCAACCGGAGACGTGCTGTGGTTCGTTCACGCTGACACCATCCCGCCGGCGAACGCCGCTTCTGAAATCGCTTTGGCTCTAAACAACAAACGTGTCGTCGGCGGAAACTTCGGTCTCATATTCGACGGCGAATCGCGTGCGGCCCGGCAGTTGACCGCCATCTACCCGTTCTTGCGCCTGCTGAACCTCTGCTATGGAGATTCCGGCATTTTCGTCCGGCGGGAAGCCTATGAGCAAGTCGGCGGCTTCCGTCCGCTCGCGTTGTTTGAAGATCTCGACCTGCTCCGGCGTCTGCGGCGGGCGGGAAAATTCGTGCACTTGCAGTGCTGCATTCTTACTTCTTCACGCCGCTTCGAGAACCGGAACTTCGCCCTGATGTGGTTGCAATGGACAACTCTTCAACTACTCTACTGGTGCGGATGTTCCCCCAACCGGCTGGCCCGCTGGTACAGTCACGCCCGCTCGCGAACAGAACCCCGACCGTCAGGGAGGGGAAGTTAACAGCTCATCTCAAAGCCGCCAAAGATTGCCGTCCGGCGCGCTCCGGCATCGGAACAACATCGCTCGTCTCCCGAAACGGAAGCGTCAGCGCGTTGCCTAACGTTTGATCCGCATCTTCCAGATGCCCCGCAACCCCAATCACAATGTCGTCCTGCTTGACTTCGGTTCGTAACGTCTTATGAAGCCAGTCCCACACGGTCAAGCCACTGGACCAGTTGGAATTGACCTGCTCCGGCGCGATCGAGTGGTGAATGCCATGCAGCCGCGGCGTCACCACGAACCAGCCCAGCCGGCGCTCCCAGGCGAGCGGCAGGCGCACATTGGAGTGGTGAAACAGAATGCACAAAAACAGAAACAGTTGCCAGCTCGCGATGGTAAACGGGCTCACGCCGATAAGGGCCACCTGTCCCGCCCGAAAGCCAAGTGACAACGTCATCTCGCCGAAATGAAAACGCAGCGCCGTCGAGGCATCCATCTCCCGATCGATGTGATGCACTTTGTGAAAGCGCCAGAGGAACGGAACGCGATGGGTCAGGACATGCCACAGATACAGCGTGTAGTCAAGAAGGACGACACCCGCGATTACTCGCAACACCAGAGGGACCTGCCAAAGCTGTAAAAGCCCCCAATGTCTATGGCACACAGTGCGCGCAATCCCAAACGCCATCGGAATTTCGAGAAACTGTACAACCACGCCGGCGGTCCCCGCAATTGCGAAGTTGCGAACATCCCGCCGCAGCTTACTATCCACCGAACGCCGCAGCGCATGCCGGCGCTCGAGCCACAGCAGCGTTACGAGCCAGCCGCCCGCGATCAGCCCGCGCAACATAAATAGTCCTTACTGCATGTTATACTTAGGGATCATGCGGGTGTCTTCCCACCCGGTCTCCCAACATACTTTAATAAGGTGAGTGTTCAACCGAATTTCGATAATCCGGAGACGGTCGCCCTTCTGATCGACCATACGCTGTTGAAGCCGGAAGCAACCGAAGACGATATCGCCCGGCTGTGCAACGACGCTCGGCAATATTCGTTCGCGTCCGTCTGCGTCAATCCGTTTTGGGTTCGTTTCGCAGCGAAGGCCCTTGTGGGTTCATCCGTGCGGGTGTGTACGGTTATTGGTTTTCCCCTCGGCGCAAATGTCACCAAAACGAAGCTCGCTGAAGCCGAATTCGCCCTGGCTGATGGTGCGCAGGAACTCGACATGGTGCAGAACATCGGTGCCCTCCGCTCAGGACAAGTTGAACTCGTTCGCGATGAAATCGCTGCTCTGGCGGAACTTGCCCATTCTCATGGCGCCATCCTGAAGGTGATTCTCGAAACTTGCCTGTTGAACCAAACGCAGAAAACCGCCGCTTGTCGCCTCGCCGCCGAGGCCCGCGCGGATTTCGTGAAGACGTCTACCGGATTTGCATCCGGCGGCGCGACCATAGAAGATGTGAAGCTCATGCGCGCCACGGTCGGCGAATCGATGGGCGTGAAGGCTTCGGGCGGTGTTCGCACGCTCGAAGCTTTGCGGCAAATGGTAGCGGCCGGCGCGAACCGGATTGGCACCAGTTCGGGTGTGAATATTCTTGCTGAATTGAGCGAGACCAAGCCTTCTTTGTTAAACGCAGCCAGAGTACCGGGCGGCCGGCCGGATGCCTACTAATGCCCACAGAACCCAAAACGCAAGTCCGGTTCCGTGAGCGAGCGGAGTTGCTGGATTTCCTGCTCGAAGTCAGTTCGGTCACCTCCGAAACCCTCGACCTGGACCGTTTGCTCGCGAACGTCGGCGAGATTGTGAAAGATGTCATCCCGCACGAACTCTTCGCCATCCTGCTGTATAACGAACGGAGCCGCACTTTGCGGATGCGCTATTCCATCGGACACCGCGATGAAGTCGCCAAAAATCTCGTCATTCGCCTTGGCGAAGGCATTACCGGCGCGGCCGCATCCGCCCGGCAGCCCATTCTCGTTCGCGATGTGCGCAGAGAACCCAAGTATCTGAACGCGCTCGATGCGGTTCGCGCCGAGCTGTCGGTCCCCATGCTCGCGCGCGGGAAACTGGTCGGCGTTATCGATGTCCAATCCACCCGCTTGAATGCCTTTTCCGAGCAGGATCGCGCGCTGCTGGCCTTAATCGCCAGCCGGGTGGGCGTCACCATCGATAACGCCCGGCTCTACCGGCGCGTCGAGCGGCAGAATCGGATGCTCCGCGTGCTGGCGCATCTCTCGCAGGAGTTCAGCTCCATTCTGGATATCGATGAGCTCCTCACGAAAATTGCCGTCACCGTGCGCGCGCTCATCAATTTCGACGCGTTTAGCATCTTCCTCGTCGATGAAGAGCGCCAGCTCCTGCGCTGCCGTTTCAGCCAGCGCTACGACGAGACCGGCACCATCGATAACATCCAGCTTGGCAAGGGCCTCACCGGCGCCGCTGCGCAATCGCGTCAGGTCGTACGCGTCGCAGACGTGACACAGGACCCTCGCTATATCGCCTCTCACTCCGAGATCCGCTCTGAAGTGGCTGTCCCCTTGATCCTGCACGACCGGGTAATCGGGGTCATGGATCTTGAAAGTGTGCGCCTTGGGTTCTTTACCGACGATCACGTGCGGGCACTTACCTTACTCGCGCCGCAAATCGCCACATCCGTCGAAAACGCCCGCCTCTATGAAGAACTCGCGAACCGCGAGCAGCGCATGGAAGAGGACCTGAGAGCCGCCTACAAACTGCAACGCGTTCTCATTCCGCGAAGAGTGTCCGATGTAGTGGGCCTCGACGTGGGGCTCAGGACCCGGCCTGCCCGCGAAATCAGCGGCGATCTCTACGACTTCTTCGAACATAGCGACGAATACACTCTCATCGCATTTGGCGATGTCAGCGGAAAGGGGGCCGCCGCCGCGCTGTATGGTGCGCTTATTTCCGGCTTGCTGCGAATCTTAGCGCCTCGCCGCTGGAGTCCCGCAAAGTTGATGAAGGCGCTCAATGAAGCTTTGTTGGAGCGCAAAGTGGACGCTCAATACGCAACGCTCTCACTGGTATTGTGGAACTCGCGAGCGCTCACGTTTACGATTGCCAGCGCCGGAACGCTCCCCCCATTCCTCGCCAGAAATGGTGAGATTATCGAATCTCGCGTGGAAGGGATTCCGATCGGGTTGCTCGACAACCAGGAATACGATGAAATTCAGATTACCGCTCAATCGGAGGACGTTCTACTCCTGTACTCAGACGGAGTCGAGGATCAATTGAGAGACGTGAGCCCAGTTCTGGGATCTCCGGACGACCTCGATCGACACCCCGACACGCAAATTGATTACGGCCGCGACCGCCTTCGCACCCTGTTCAAATCGATATCGAACCTGCCGCCCCAGCGAATCGTCGAGCGTATCTTTGAAGACCTCGACCGGTTTCGCGGAGCCATGCCTCTCACTGACGACCAAACGGTCATTGCGCTGCGGGTACTGCCACAGGGTTGATGAACACCAGCACTGAGTTCACCTATCGGGACAACGTCCTGCACTGCGAAGGTGTCGATTTGCAAACCGTTGCCGGCCGCGAAGGCACTCCCGCCTACGTGTATTCGAAAGCTGCGATTCTCGGGCGCTTTCACGCCTATAGAGAAGCTCTGGCGGGGCTTCCCCATCGAATCTGCTACTCCGTCAAGGCGAATTCGAATCTCGCCATCCTGCAAACGCTCGCTGGCGAAGGCGCGGGGTTCGATATCGTTTCCGGTGGTGAGCTCTACCGTGTGATCGCCGCGGGCAGCAATCCGCAAACCGTGGTCTTCTCCGGTGTCGGCAAGACCGAGGCAGAGATTCTTTTCGCTCTCAGCCAAAACATTCACAGCTTTAACTGCGAATCGGAAACAGAACTCGAGCTCATATCGCAAATGGCGAGTGACTGTGGCCAGGTCGCCTCCATTGCCATCCGCGTCAATCCGGACGTCGACGCCATTACTCACCCTTACATCTCGACCGGCCTGCGCGAGCACAAGTTCGGCATTGATATTGCAAAAGCGGAAGAAGTCTACTGCCGCGCGGCCTCGCTTCCCGGCCTTTCTGTCGACGGAGTAAGCTGCCATATCGGATCGCAACTGCTCGAAATTGATCCTCTGCTGGATGCCGCCGATCGTGCGTTAGATCTCGTCCTTCGACTCCGCAAACGAGGACTTGGGATTCGAAATCTCGATTTGGGCGGCGGCTTAGGGGTGCCGTATCGGACTACGGATCGCGCGGTGACTATTCAGGAGTTCATCGCGCGGCTGCGTCCGAAGCTGCAATCGCTGGATCTGACGTTGATGCTCGAGCCGGGCCGCTCCATTGTCGCCGAAGCCGGTGTTCTTCTGACACGCGTGCTCCTCGTTAAGCGGAATGGCGCCAAGACCTTCGTCATTGTCGATGCCGCGATGAACGATCTCATCCGGCCCGCGCTCTACGAAGCGCATCACGAGATCGTCCCCGTGAAGCAGCCCGCCTGTGGCGAGGCCATGACCGTCGATATAGTCGGCCCGGTCTGCGAAACCGGCGATTTCTTTGCGCGTAACCGCGAATTGCCGCGCCTCCAGCCAGGAGACCTGCTGGCCATCCGGACCGCCGGAGCCTATGGATTCGTGCTTGCCTCGAACTACAACTCGCGTCCGCGCCCCTGCGAATTGCTCATCGACGGCAGCCGGGTCCAACTTGCCAGGCGGCGCGAAACTTATGAAGACTTGGTGCGCGGCGAAACTGCTGCTGCAAAATAATTGGCATGCCTGCCATCGCTGTAAATGGCCTCCACAAGTCGTATGGACCCGTCGAGGCCGTGCGTGGAATCGATCTGGAGGTCGAGACAGGTGAAGTATTCGGACTTTTAGGCCCGAACGGAGCAGGGAAGACCACCACGGTTGAGATTCTGGAGGGTCTGCGGCCTCGAACGCGCGGCAAAGTCTCGGTGCTCGGGCTCGATCCGGCCTTGCAAAGCCGCGAGATCAAGAATCGCATCGGTGTCTGTCTTCAGGCGACGAATCTGCCGGACAAGATGCAGGTGCAAGAGGCTTTGGAGCTCTTCGGAGCCTTTTATGACCGGCAAACGGACCGCAAACAACTCCTGGAGCGGCTGCAACTCTGGGAGAAGCGCGAGGCGTTTTACAAATCGCTGTCGGGAGGCCAGAAGCAGCGGGTTGCCCTCGCCCTTGCTTTGCTGAACGATCCGGCGCTGCTGTTTCTCGATGAGCCTACCACCGGCCTCGATCCGCAGGTGCGGCTTGAAATTCACGGCATCATTCAGGAACTCAAGGAGAGCCGGCGCACCATCCTCATCACCACTCATTACATCGAAGAAGCCGAGCGTTTGTGCGATCGGGTCGCCATTATTGACGCTGGAAAGATTATCGAACTCGGCACGCCGCGCGAGATCCAGGAGCGCGTGCTCGGCCAATCCATCGTTGAAATCAGCACCAATGAGCCCGCTCCGCTCGAACAATTGCCGGAAAAGCTGCGTAATGAGAAGCATGCAGCGCGAGATAGCGGCAAGACGCTATCGGTCCAGACAAAATCGCCCGCTGCTGCAATTGTCGAGCTTGTGAAGTGGATCGAACAGCAGGGCTTGCAATTGGTCGACATTCACCTGAAGCGTCCCACTCTCGAGGACGTCTTCATCGAGCTGACGGGCAAAAAGCTTCGCGAGTAGCCCATGAAACCCTATATCGCCCAAATCCGGAGCAATCTGCGGCTGATGGGCCGGGACCGTTCGGTCCTGTTCTTTAGCTATCTGTTCCCGCTGATCTTCTTCTTCGCCTTCGCGCAGTCCTATCACGCGCGTGAAAGCGCAGCCATCATGGCCCAGGTAATCGCCATGGTGCTGATCATCGGCATTCTTGGAAACGGCTTTTTTGGCGCGGGCATGCGGGCCGTGCAGGATCGCGAAACAAACGTGCTCCGGCGGTTCAAAGTCGCGCCGGTCGGGCCGTCGCCCATTATCGTCGCGTCCATGGTTTCCGGGTTGGTCGCGTTCCTTCCGTCAGTGTTTCTGTTCTTTTTTTTCGGGACCGCGATGTACCACATGCCGCTCCCTCGCAATCTTCTCTCGGTCATTGTATTCGTCTGTATCGGCGTCCTGGCGTTTCGCTCGATGGGCATGATTATCGCGGCCGTGGCCAATTCGGCGCAAGAGGCGGGAATTCTAGTCCAGATTCTCTATTTGCCCATGCTCTTCATAAGCGGGGCGACATTCCCTCTGAGCATGATGCCGCGCTGGATGCAGAACATCGCCGAGTTCCTACCCGCCACCTATCTGTACCAGGGCATTCAATCGATGATGCTAGGCGGCGAGAGCCTGGCCAGGAATCTGGTAGCGGTTGGCGCTCTGATCGTCGCGCTGTGCGTTGCGCTCTTCGTCGGAACCAAGCTATTTCGCTGGGAGAAAGAAGAAAAGATCAGCAATCAATCCAAGCTTTGGATTCTGGGCGTGCTCTCACCGTTCTTGATCCTGGGGCTTTATCAGGCCAAGACGCAGCAGAACGTTGAGAAAGCCAAAATTCTGGCCCGGAACGCAGCGCGCAGCGGCTCCGTGCTTTTCCAGAACGCGAAAATTTTCGTCGGCGATGGAACCGTCATTCCGAATGGCTCTGTCCTGGTGCGGAACCAGAAGATCGCCCAGGTGTTCACGACACCGCCGGAAGACCCGAAGTCCCTGAATGCGGAGGTTGTCGACGCGGCGGGAAAGACGCTTCTGCCTGGGCTCATCGATATGCAGGTTCACTTGGATGCGTCAGGTGGTGTTCACAGCGATTCTGGGATTAAACGCCGGCTCGCCGCCTATCTGTATAGCGGCATTACCGCCGTGCGGAGCACGGGCGACCCGCCGGAAATCGTGAGTAAGCTGGCCCAAGCTGTCAATTCCGGCGCATACTTGGGAGCCGAAGTTTTTACCGGCGGCTCGAACACTGCTTACGATCCTGGTTTGAGTGCCTTGGAAGCAAACATCGATCTTGAAACCGGTAATCCGGCGCCGTTGAATCGCTCGCTACTCCAACAGGCCGCTCCGGCCGGTCTTTTGAAATCGACTCGCGTCTTTCTGGAAAGACAAAAGAGAACCACGCCCAACCTTCTCCCGCTGGAACGCGCCAAACAGAACTTGCTTGCGGCCTGTAAAGCGGGACTGCTTCTGGTCACCGGAAGCGGCGCAGGCAGCATGCTGGTGATCCACGGGCCCACCGTTCAGAACGAAATGGAGCTCTGGGTGAAAGCCGGCATTCCTCCGGCTGTCGCGCTCAAAGCCGCCACCTTCAACGCCGCCACTGCCTTGCACGCGGATAACCGCATCGGCCTGATCCGCGAGGGTCACGATGCCACGCTGATTCTTCTCGACGGCGACCCGCTCCAGGACATCGCAAATACCGAACACATCTATCTTGTAATGTTCCGGGGTGAGCGCATCAACCGCCCGGACTTGTTTAATCAGGACAAGCAGTGACCCGAATCAAAGGTAAGTCTTGAATTCAATTACGTCGCCGTCCTCGACGACGTAGTCTTTCCCTTCGGTTCGAAGCTTCCCCAGCTCCCGGGCGCGCGCGAAAGATCCGGCGGCCACCAGGTCCTCGTAAGCCACGCATTCGGCCGAGATGAAACTTTTTTCGAAATCGGAGTGAATCACCCCTGCCGCCTTCGGGGCTTTATCGCCGGCATGAATCGTCCAGGCGCGTGTCTCCTTTTCGCCGGTGGTTAGATAGGTTCGCAGGCCAAGCAGATGATACGCCTCTTTGATCAAGTTGCTCGCACCGGTATCCGTCACGCCCAGCCCGGCCAGATATTCGCGCCGCTCCTCTTCGGACAGCGTGACCAGCTCGGATTCGATCTCGGCCGAAACCACCACCGCGCTGGTATCGTGGTGCTCGCGTACATACGCGCGCACCTGTTGCACGAACCGGTTGCTGGCCGCGGATGCTAGATCCTCCTCGGCCACATTGCAGGCAAACAAAGTCGGTTTCGCGGTCAGCAGAAAGAATCCTTTCACCATTGAGCGCTCTTCCGGATCGAGATCCAGCGTAACCACCGTCTTCCCGGTATTCAGGTGGGCTTCCAGTTTTTCCAACAGCTCCACTTCCGCGGCGACCTTCTTATCGCCGCTCTTGGCCGCTTTCTGCTGTTTGGATTTACGCTTCTCGACCGACTCCAGATCGGCCAGCACCAGCTCCGTGTTGATAATCTCGATGTCGCGAACCGGGTCCACCGTGTCCATCACGTGTTCGATATTGGAATTTTCGAAACATCTCACCACCTGAACGATCGCATCCACTTCACGAATATGCCCCAAAAACTGGTTCCCGAGACCCTCGCCTTGGCTCGCCCCCTTCACCAATCCGGCGATGTCGACAAATTCGAACACGGCCGGGACGATCTTCTGCGAGTTGCTCATTTTCGCGAGCACATCCAGGCGCTCGTCCGGCACCGTCACCACACCGGTATTCGGCTCAATCGTGCAAAATCGATAGTTCGCGGCCATGGCCTTGCGTGTTTGCGTGACCGCGTTGAACAGGGTGCTCTTCCCGACATTTGGAAGCCCCACAATTCCCGCTGTTAACATTCACCCTTATCTTCGCGTACACCGCGGTTCTTTCAGCTCTGGATGCCATGATGGAAGTGTGGAATTTGCGGAGGAACTGCAGAGAGTACTGCCGCCGGATATCCCTCATCGCGAGCGCTTGATTGAAAAGGCGGCGCAACATCTGCAACTGATCGCCACCGCAAACGAGTACATGAACCTCACACGCATCACCAGTGCGCACGAGGCCGCGATTAAGCACGTTTATGACTCGGTCGCTCCCTGGCGGCACTTTGCGGATGCGAAGCGCGTACTGGATGCAGGCACCGGCGCCGGATTCCCAGGCATTCCGCTCGCCGTGGTTCTGCCGCATGTACGCTTCACGCTCACGGAATCTACCCAAAAGAAGGCCCGTTTTGTCGATGCGGCCGTGGAAGCGCTGGAACTCGGCAACGTCCATGTTCTGGCGGAACGTGCGGAGCAGCGCGCGGCAACCCGCCATCCGGAAGTGATTACCGCCCGCGCCGTTGCGCCGCTGCACAGGCTGCTCGAACTCTTCCACAACGCGGTGCAGCGCGGTTCACGGCTCATCCTCTACAAAGGTCCGGAGGTCGAAGCCGAGCTGGAGGAGGCACGAACGCACCGCGTTACCGCTGACGTCCTTTGCCGCTACGAACTACCGGATGGTCTCGGCCATCGCAGTGTCTTGCTCATCCAGGCTAACCACGCGGAGCGCGCCAAGCTTCTACGAGAAGCATCAGCCAGCCGGCTATAAATGCCAGACCTCCAATCGGGGTGATCGCGCCCAGAACCCGAATGCCCGAAATCGCGAGAGCGTACAGGCTCCCCGAGAAAATAATGATCCCAACCAGCAGGAGCCACCCAACGCGTGCTTCGGCCGAAATCGTCAAAGCACCCGCGCGGCTAAGCGCAGCAACCAGCAGAATTCCGAGCGCATGGACGAAATGGTAAAACACAGCTTTTTCGTACACGGACATCGAGTACGCATCCAGCCTGTTCCTCAATCCGTGTGCGCCAAAAGCGCCCATTCCCACTGCGAGCGCCATCAGGAGCGCTCCGGTTGCGATCCAGTTCATCTATTCCCGTTGTAACAGGCTGCGCTCAATAGCTAGAAATATTACTGAGCTTTACCGGCTTGAAGTGGATCTACGCTGGTCGTATGGATCGACGACAGGCGTTGAACATCATGGCAGGTGTGGGGCTAGCCGCGCTGGCCCGTGCGCAATCGAGTGAAACCACGAAATCCGGAGACATGATTTACCGAAAATTGGGCAGCACGGGAGAACGCGTCTCCGCGATCGGCCTGGGTGGCGCCCATCTCGGCAGACCCAGCGAACAGGAAGCGATTCAGATTGTCCGGTCGGCGCTCGATCGCGGCATTACCTTTCTTGATAATTGCTGGGATTATTCCAACGGCGAGTGCGAAGTCCGCATGGGCAAGGCGCTGCGCGACGGCTATCGCAACAAGGCCTTTCTCATGACCAAATTCGATGGCCGGACTAAGCAGGCCGCAGCCGCGCAGATCGATCAATCTCTTCAGCGGCTGCAAACCGACCATATCGACCTGATTCAATATCACGAAAACATCCGTCTGGACGATCCGGACCGCTTCTTCGCCGAAGGGGGCGCCCTGGAAGGTGTTCTGGAAGCCAAGAAGGCCGGCAAGATCCGTTATATCGGCTTCACCGGCCATAAAGATCCACTGGTTCACGAGCGAATGCTCGATATCGCGAACCAGCACAACTTCCATTTCGATTCCTGCCAGATGCCTTTGAATCCGATGGACGCGCATTTCCGCAGCTTTGCGAACAATGTCGTGCCGAAGCTGGTAGCCCAAGGCATTGGCGTGCTTGGGATGAAATCGATGGCGAGCGGCATCATTTTGAAGAGCAACACAGTGACACCTCTTGAATGCCTTCACTATGCGCTGAATCTGCCGACCTCGGTGGTGATCACGGGATGCGACAGCATGAAGATCCTCGATCAGGCTTTTGAGGCCGCCCGGACGTTCTATCCCATGGCGGAAGCCGAAATCATCGCGATTCTGGAGAAGACCCGGACGGCCGCGATGCACGGCCAGTATGAACCCTTTAAGATCAGCACCGTCTTCGACGGCACGATCAAGAATCCGCAGTGGTTGACTCAGGTCTAAACGTTTGCAACCTGGCCACTTGGTTACGCGCGTGGTTCTGAATGCGTGACAGAACCCCGACCGTGAGGGAGGGGCAGTTCGGGGAGCGGTCAGCGCGCGACGAGGGCGTGCTTTTCCCGGCAGGCATCTGAGCAGTAGTAAAACCTTCTGCCGCCCACCTGGCCGCGGAAAGGAGTCGATTCGGCTACATAGGTTCCGCAAACCGGGTCTTTGTGGAGTTCGCCCGCTGCTGGAGGCCGCGGTGAAGAATTGGACGGTGCCCGTCCGGCCTGCTGTTGAAATGCCGTCGCGGATGCATTGGCAATTCCTTTGAGAACGCTGGAAAGCACCGCGCGCGCTACATAGGCAATAATGATCGTGATCAGGAGTTCAATCAGCGCGCGGACCATGGAGGGAGGGCAGCTTTCCAGGGGCACTTACGCTGAAGTGCCCCCGAAATCGCATCTTACTACTTCTTCTTTCGAGTGGTCGGGGCGTTCGGATTGTGGATATTCGTCTGAACCGTTTCACCCATCGCTTGGAGCATGGCCGTGGCCTC
Source organism: Bryobacteraceae bacterium (assembly GCA_035651215.1). Classification (GTDB taxonomy): domain Bacteria; phylum Acidobacteriota; class Terriglobia; order Bryobacterales; family Bryobacteraceae; genus Bog-105. The sequence continues at coordinate 19,211 of DASRGE010000039.1, read as the reverse complement.
CTGCGCGTGCGGGCCGTTCGGTTGCAGCTCAAGATACTTGTGCAAAGCGGTTGAGGTGTCTGGTGGATAGGTTTGCTTACCAGTCTTCGGATCCACTTGCCCCTTCATCATGAGCAGGCTTCCATATTGATACCAAGCCTCCGCATAATTCGGGTCGGCATCGGTAGCTTTCTTGAAGAACTCTGCGGCGTCCGCCGGGTGGCCGCTGTTCACCAGGTTGGCGCCCATATTGAAGTACGCCTTGGAGGCCATAGCCGGATCCAATTGCGCGGCTTTCTGCAGGGCCTGCGTCGCTTCCGGCATCTTCTTCTCGGCGCCGTAGATGTTGCCCATCTGGTTGTAAACCGCTGCATCGTCCGGCTTTATGGCGAGTGATTTTTGATATGCCGCAATCGCCTGATCGTAGTCCTTCGTCTGTTCATCGCCGGTCTTGGTCTTAGCCAGTCCTGCATAGGCCTCGCCGAGACTATCCCAGACCGCTACCTGGCTCGCGTCGAGCTGGCTTGCCTTATTGAAGTTGTCAATCGCGGTCTGATAATCAGTCGCCTGCTTTGTCTTATCGGTATCGGCCATGGCCATCTTCATTGCATCCTGGCCGGCGTTGAAGGCGTCGTTCAACGCTTTGTTCTTCTTCATCGCCTCGGCGCGCTGCTTCATTTGAGCTTCATACTGCTCTTTCTGCTCTTTGCTCATGCCGCGGGTCTGATCTTGGGTAAGCTCGCCGGTGGCATTGGCCTGTTGCTGGGCCGCTTGCTGCTGTGCTGTTTTTTGCAGGTCGAAATTCACGGTAGTGTCTTCACCGTACTTGGATTGGACACCGCTTACTTTGTCCATCACCTTGCCGTTGACCACGCAGGAGATGTCGTACTTACCGTAAGGAAGTCCGGTGTACAGCCAATGGCCCTTTTTGTCAGATTTAACTTGATAGTGCCCCTTGATATCGGTGCGATTCAGTTCGATCACTGCGCCCTTCAAAGGCTGGCCGTCTGGGCCTTTCACTTCGCCAAGTATGGTGGTTGTCTGGGCCCAGGCAGTGCAGGCCGCAATGAGAACGAAACCGCCTGAAATAAGCGAACGTCGCAAGTGGGCGAGCATAGATCTTTACCTCTCTCGAAATTATTCAGATTTCAGCCTAAGCATACTATATCCGCCGGGGCGGGAAGGTCTACCAGATAGATCCGACGCGGCCGGAGAAGCATACAGGGAAACGACTCCAGAATACGTGCTTCCGCAACCTCATGTCCCGGGTCCGCATCACAGAAATAGTTCCATGATTCGCGGTAAGATGTTGTTCCAAGGGGAGGTCGTTTGATACGGGGAGTTGTGCTCTGGGCTGTTGTTGTAGGATTGTTTCCTGCTTCCATTTTTGCACAGCAAATCGCGGCCGCTCAGCAGCTCTATAACAGAACCGATTACAATGCTTCTCTTCTGCTGCTGAATAAGCAAAGCGATGATCCCGCAGTGAACTTTCTGATCGGCCGCAATTATTTCATGCTCGACGACTTCAAAAAGGCTACGGACTACTTTCAAAAGGCTATTGCTGGCGAGCCCGGCAACAGCGAGTATGTGGACTGGCTCGGCCGCGCCTATGGAAAGCGGGCGTCCGGTTCGAATCCGTTTTTGGCGCCTGGTTTGGCCGGGAAGGCTCGCGATGCGTTCGAGCGCGCCGTTCAGTTGGACCCCAAAAACACCGACGCCTTGAGCGACCTGTTCGATTATTATCTGGATGCGCCGGGATTTCTCGGCGGTGGTTATGAGAAGGCCGCCGAGGTGGCGCGCAGAATTTCCGCTCTCGATCCGGCGGAGGGAGATTTCGACAAAGCCAAGCTGGCGCAAAAGCGCAAAGAGTATCAAAGCGCGGAGCGGCACCTGCGCCACGCCGTGGCCACGAGCCCGAATGCGATTGGGCATGTCATCGCTCTGGCACAACTCCTGGCGCGCGAGGGCAAAATAAAAGAAAGCGATGCCTTATTTCAGCGCGCCCAGCAAATCAATCCGAACTCGCCCCGCGTGTGGTTCGCAAAGGCGGACGCCTTGATCAAACAGAAGCGAGACCTTGAGGAAGCGAGGAATCTTCTCGAAAAGTATGTTCAGGCCCCGATCACCGCGGACGATCCTCCGAAACAGGAGGCATTTAAGCTCTTGAAAGAAGCAGGTGGAGCTTAGCTTCTAAGCCGCGCCTGCGCTCCGTTCAATGAATCTGACCGAAGCGGTAAGCTTCAGTTTCCACGCCCTTCGGGCGAACCGCCTGCGCACATTCCTCACCGCGCTGGGGCTGGTGATCGGGAATGCCTCGGTCATTCTCGTCGTAACCATCTCTCTTTTCAGCAAGGACTTGATACTCGACAAGATACGCGGTATCGGGTCTAACCTTGTTTGGGCCGACTACGAAGCCGGCGGCATGAATGTTGCTAACGTCGAGGGCGATTTCATCAAGCTGGCTGACGTCCGCGCCATCCGCGATAACCTCTCCGGCCAAATCGTGACCGCCTCGGCAGTGATGAACACCCACGACCAGATCGTGATCCACGGAAAGGTTCGTGAGGTGACTCTGGATGGCGTCGACGAGCAATATGCAAAGGTCCGCAATCTGGTGATCCTGGAGGGGCGTCCGTTCGACCAGAGCGATATGACTCTACGCGAGCACGTCGCCATGTTAATCGATAAGCTCGCTGTCCGAATCTTTGGAAGCCAACGCGCCGCTCTCGGGCAAACCATCAAGATCAGCCAGCTTCAATTTACGGTCATCGGAACCTTTCGCGAGAAAACCAGCTCGATGGGGCAGGGCGAGATCACCGACGACACCATTCTGATCCCCATCACTGTCATGAAGTATTTCATGCCGTATGAACGGATCAATCCGGTGTATATCCAAGTCCGGGATGCGGCCGACGTTCCGCTCGTCCAACAGGAGGTAACCAGCCTGTTGGAGAAAAGGCACAGACCGGGTGCAACCTACAATGTTCAGAATCTGAGCTCGATTCTGGATACTGCCACTCAAATTGCCAATGTGCTCACGATTGTGCTTATCATCGTTTCCGCAATTGCGCTGCTGATCTCCGGCATTGGAATCATGAACATCATGCTCGTCACCGTGACGGAGCGCACCCGCGAAATTGGATTGCGTATGGCGGTGGGAGCCTCCCGGCGGGAGATTATGCTTCAGTTCCTGGTGGAATCTGTTCTGATCAGTATTTCCGGCGGAGTCGTGGGCATCATCATCGGGCTCGCGTTGCCCCTCAGCGTGCGCATCATCACCAATGAAATCAGAGTTCCGATTGCACCCCTTTCGGTGGTGGTCGCGTTCGCGGTGTCGTTTACCGTAGGCGTTGGCTTCGGCCTGTTGCCTGCGCGGCGTGCCTCGCAACTCAACCCGACGGAAGCCCTGCGATACGAGTAGCCGCTCACCAGGCTGAAGGGGGGTCGCTCGCGGGGAAGCTATCTTCCACAGTAACGTCGTGCGCTTTATCTACATGCTCTTTTTGGCTCTCGCACCGCAGTTTGCCGAACAGCGCGCAAAGCGACCAGCCCACAATCGGTAAAGCCAGTCCAACGACAAAATAGGTTAGTTTCGAACCTGGGGTCCGTGTTTCTCTCATTTTTTGAGCCTCTCCCATGGACGCTTGTAACGGTTCTATCGCTACACAAGAGCGAGCTCATTTAGGACCTTACTTTGACGACCTGTAGGTATCCGCAAACGGTCCTGTTTACTGGCGGGAAGGATAGATCATTGGGATCGCCTTCCGCCGGCCACGGCGATAAATCCGGAAATCGGCGATATCCGTGGTAATCACTGGATGTCGCGGATGCAATTCGCTAAGGCGAACAAGGCAGAGGTCCGCCAAGTCGGGCTTGCGATCCGCATAGCGCACTGCCAGCTCGGTCAGCCGCGAGATGTGTTCGCTCAACACAAAGGCTGAGCGCACCAACCCGTCTTCCAACATTGCGAGAACTAGAGCACTGTTACCTAGGTGAAATGCGGTTTCCGCTAGCACGGCCTCACAGGTCAATAGCGGTTCGGTTATCCTTTCGGCGATCTCCAACGCCCACCCATGGTGGCAATCCTTTCGGTTGGCGAAAGCCACCAGAAAGCCCGTGTCGGAGATCGCTTTCATTTAGTGGAGAAGCCTTTGCGCATCGAGAGGTCGCTTGGTCCAACAATTGTACCGGCTAAACGAAGGAACGGACGATCGGCGGAGGCCCGGGCTCTCTCAAGCTCCGTTCGAACAATGCGGCCCTTCGGTAAGCCCGTTCTGCGTGCGGCATCATCCAACCATTCCGCCAAATCCTTGGGCAACCGCACCGTAATTGTGTTACTCATTTGCACAAAGTGTAACACAAACCAACCATTTCCGCACGTTGGCGGCATACTGATCATAGGGGCTTTCATATGGCTTCCACCGTCTGGCGCGGTTACATCACCTTCGGCCTCATTTCCATCCCCGTGCGTCTGTTCCGGGCGGCTCGCGCGGAACGGGTCAGCTTCCGCCGGCTATACCGTGAGGAAGCGGCGCCGGCGGCGTCCGCTCCGGAACACCGAACCATCGAGCCGCGGTTGAAACTGGTGCCCTCGAAATCAAAAGAGGACGTACAGCCCGAGCCCCTTCTCTCGCCGGTCCAACAGGCATCGGTCCGCGAGGGCTCAGACGAGGTCCTTCCCGCGAAGTCGGTGGTCAAAGGCTATGAATACGAAAAGAACCGGTTCGTGGAGATCGATCCCGAGGAGTTGAAAGCCGCTGCCGCGCAGACCTCCTCCGAGATGGAAATCCAGGAATTCGTCAAGCTGGCCGATATCGATCCGGTCTATTTCGAAACGTCTTACTATGTAATTCCGGAAGAGGCCGGCGAAAAGGCCTACGCGCTTCTGTATCGATCGATGCAGACGACCGGGCTAGTGGCTATCGCGCAATTCGCGATGCATAACCGTGAACACGTGGTGGTGTTGCGGCCCGGACACAAAGGAATGCTGGCGCATACCATGTTCTTTTCGTCGGAAGTTCGAGCCGACGATGAATACCGCGCGGAGATAGGAGCCGTCACAGCGAAGGAATTGGACTTAGCACAGAATTTGATTCATTCGCTGGCAGGGCCCTTTGAACCGGAGAAGTACCGCGACACCTACCGGGAACGACTGGAAGCGCTGATTGCCGCGAAGGTGCAAGGCCGGGCAACCGCCTCGCCGAAGTCTGCGCCGCGTGAGCCGAAAGTACTCGACATGGCCGAGGCGCTTCGTAAGAGCCTGGCAAACCTGAAGAAGCCCGCCAGTTCGGAAAAGCCGAAGAAGACATCCCGCTCCGCCGGACACCGGTGATTCAGCGTGCGATATAGCCTGTTGCTTGCCGCAGCAGCGATAGTCTGCTTCGGCTCCGCCTTTCCCAGGCGGGATCGTTCCGCGGCGAACTCGCCAACGGCCCAACTGCTGTCGGAACTCATTCGAGTCAATACCAGCAATCCACCAGGAAATGAAAAGTCGCTGGACGAACTGCTGGCGGCCAAGTTCAAGCCGCTCGGTTTCGATATCAAGATCATTCCAACTCCCGACCCAGCCAAAGCCCATTTCATTGCGCGGCTGAAGGGTAGCGGCAGTGCGAAGCCAATTCTGCTGGCGGCGCATGCGGACACGGTGGGAGTGGAACGCAATCATTGGAGCTTCGATCCTTTCGGCGGAGCCATTCAAGACGGCTACATCTACGGCCGCGGCGCACTGGATTTCAAAGGCGGACTGGCCGTGTTCGCCGAAGCGGTCATGCGTTTGGCACGCAACAAAGTCCCACTGAAGCGAGATGTCATTTTTCTTTCGGAAGCGGACGAAGAAGGAGGCAAGTACAACACGACCTGGCTCGCGCAGTCGCATTGGAACGAGATTGATTGCGAGTACGCGCTGAATGAAGGCGGCTGGATTATGAAGAATCCGGATGGCTCGGTGCGCTATGTGAGCATTTCCACCGCCGATAAATTTAGCTTTTCCGTGCTGGTGACGGCGCGCGGCACGTCCACGCATTCCTCGCTGCCAAGACCAGATAACGCGATCTACCGGCTGGCGCGCGCCTTGGTAAAGCTTTCGACTTACCAAATGAAGCCGGAGCTGATTCCCAGCACGCGAGAATTCTTCCTGACATTGGCGAAGACGAGCCGGCCGCCTATGTCGACGTATTTCTACAACCTGGTGAACAGCCACGATCCGGCATTGGTCGCGAAAGCCGATAAAGCGATCAGCGAAAACACCTTGCTGCATGCGATCATGCGGAACACCATTGCGCCCGTGTTTCTGCAAGCTGGATTTCGCGTAAATGTGATCCCGGGTTCGGCGGCCGCAACGCTGAATTTACGGCTGATCCCCGGAGCCGATCGGGACAAGCTCATCGCCGAATTAAGAGACGTCATTGGCGATTCGGATGTGGATATTACGCCCGCGCCCACAAACACGGCGGTTGCGACAGCGAAACCTTCCAGCACAGATACGGACTTGTACCGTGCGCTGGTCGCAGCAGCCAATAAACTCTGGCCGCATGCGCCCGTGACTGCCTATCTGTTCCAGGCCGGCACCGACGCGATTGCCTGGCGCAGCCGTGGAGTCCCCGTATATGGTATTTACCCCTATCCGATTTCCGATGATGACCTGAGCCGGATGCACGGCAATAACGAACGGATATCGATCCAATCTCTGGACGGAGGCACGGAGATGATCTATCAAACCTTGATGGCGGTGGCTGGTAAGTGATGGTTCCTGCTCAGACGATTCGAAACAATTCCCGGCTACCCGTAATCCACAGGTCGGTGTAGCCCTTCGCCTTTTCGCGAATCTGCGGGTCCGAGGAGTACCTCTTGAACGTCTCTTCGAACCCGGACGCCGATTCTACCTCGTACTCCATCACTACACGATTAAAGTCGCCCGTCACGTCAGTGAGAACGCGGTGGTTCGGGAGATTTCCGGCGTTCGCCATTTCCTTTAATTGAGCCGCCAGCTTGCTTGCCTGCCCTGGCTTCGCGATGAAACTGTTACGCACAACGATCACGAGTGGAGTCTCCTTTCGGGACAGATCGTATCACGCTGCAGGTACCCGGGCGATGTTTGTGTGATGCGCCCACACCCAATGCCGACCTTCGGTTCGTTCGCCCGTAACTACGCCATGGAACATTTCGGCCAGAATCTCCGCGCTCCGGACGACCGTCATGCCGGAGCGATTGAAAAACAAATTGCCATCGGCGAAGGCAACCTTGCGCTGGCGAACCGCGCGCAGCTTACTCCACCAAGGATACTGCTCCAATACCGGCAACTCCTGAATCGCGCGCTGGAGACTGAAACCGCAGGGCGCGATGACGAGGTACTCAGGATCGGCCGCCGGCAACTGCTCTGCTGCAATCGCAAACGAATGCTGCCCTCGATTGCCGAGCACGAGCCTGCCTCCTGCCGCCTCCACTAATTCCGGTCCCCAGTTGCCCATTGGAAAGATCGGATCTGTCCATTCGAGTACCGCGGCCGAAGGCGCTTCGAATTGTTCCGTGACTGCGCGTAGCCGTTGCAGCCGGGCCCGTTGTTCCGCGACCAAGGCGTGGCCCCGAGCCGTAAGCTCGAGCGCTTCCGCGACCTGCAAAATGCAGCCGAAGACCTCGTCGACTGAAGACGCCGAAAGAGGCACGATACGCGCTCCAGGTATGTAACCGGCGTTCTTTTCGACATCGCCCGGAGTGACTGCGCAGACTTCGCAGTGGCTTTGCGCAAAAATAACATCCGGCCTTAAATCGCGAATGGCCTGTGTATGAACCCGATAGAGGGGCTCCCCGGCCCGCAGCCGCCGCCTTACTTCGCGATCGATCTCAGCGCTCGAAACAGAGATGTCGAACGCGGGTTCGCTCAGTTGCGGCAGTGAACGGACCCACAGCGGATTGTCGCATTCATGCGACCGCCCGACTAAGAACTCACCTGCGTCGAGCGCGCATACAATTTCGGTTGCACTCGCGAGCAACGATACGATCCACATCACGCTTTGCTCCGGGATTACTGCCGAACGTTTGCTCACCGGCTCCGAATCAGCACGGCGGTCGCGTCATCCGTGATGCTGGAAGCGGAACCGAAATCCCGAATCTCCTCAATCAAGCCATCGACGCAAGCATTGGCCTGCAGAAAATGCTGAATAAGGCGGGCCGGGCCATATTCTTCGTAATCGCTATTCATGGCCTCCGTGATTCCATCGGTGTAGAGCAGCAACTGGGTTCCCCGAAGAAGCTTCACGGTATGTTCCGGATAAGCGGAGGCTCCCAAACCGAGCGGGAGTCCGGAATCCATCTCCAGGAAAGAGCACTCATGGTTCACCAGCAGCGGACGAGGGTGTCCGGCGCTCGCCAAAGTGAATTCCCGCGAAGTTGTGTCGAGCACGCCATAAAGCATGGTGACAAATTTACCCGCTGGAAAATCGTCCGTGAGCGTTTGGTTCAAATGCGCCAGCGTCTCACTGGGAGAGGAATGGAGAGGTGCGATGGAGCGGAGCAGCGCTCGCGTGGCCGACATCAATAAAGCGGCCGGCATTCCCTTGCCTGACACATCGGCAAGAACAATGCCGTACCTTTGATTTCCGAGATCGATAAAGTCGAACCAGTCGCCTGCGAGAGCTCCCGCCGGGCACCAGGCCGTTTCAAATGCAAAGCCGGGGACCAGCGGAATGGCTTTGCCGAACAAGGCCCGCTGGATCGTACGCGCATCTTCCGTCTCGCGCGCCATACGCTCCCGCGCCTGACGCTCTTTTTGAAAAAGGCAGGCGTTTTCAACTGCCACCGCGACATGACCTGCGAGCGCTTCCAGCACTTGCCGTTGGTCCTCAGAGAAGGCGTCAATGTCCGTATGGCTCACGCTGAATACGCCGATCACCTCGCCGTTCGCAATTAAGGGGATATCGACTTCGGAACGGACGTCTGGCTCGCAGGCAATATACACGGGATCGAGCCGTACATCCGGAGCGTATCGAGTTCGGCCAGCGGCGGCTGTGTGACCAACCATACCCTCACGGCCGATTTTCAGCCGGGCGCCTTTCTGATGCAGAGTACAGCCGCGAACGCCCCGAAGCACGATGTCACTGGAGTTGTCGTCCCGCAGCCAGACGCTGACTTCGACGCAGCCAATGGCGGACGCCAAATCGTTAACCGCCCGATCCAACAAGGCATCCAAATCCAGCGTCGAGGTGATGAGTTGTGCCGCCCGCTGCAGTTTGATCAGGGTGTGGACTAAATCGCATGACGAGTGGATCTGGGGAGGGGCATCGAGCGGCCAATCGAGAGAACGGGGCGAGGTAGCCATAAAACACCTTCGCCATTCGATGCAGCAAAACGTCACGGGGATGCAGTTCGGTTTCCGAGGACATGGATGGTGTGTAACCAGGTCTCGGCATAGGTGGGCCAATGCGTCACCGGAAGATCGGTCGGGCGTAGGCCGTACCCGTGGCCGCCTTCCGCGAATATGTGGAGTTCAGCGGGAACCTTCGCGTCTTTTAGCGCCTGAAAGTAGAGCAGAGCATTCTCCTCATGTACCGGATCGTTTTCGGCTTGCACCAGAAATGTAGGCGGCGTGTTCGCGGTTGGCTGGGCGCTCGGGGCAATCTTGTTGGGATTTGACGTATCGCGCAAATAGGCCGGGTAGATGAGCATGGCAAAGTCCGGGCGGGCATTGTCCGGATGATTGCTTAAGACCGCTGCCAGATGGGCGCCTGCGGAAAAGCCGATCGCTCCAATCCGGTTCGGATCGATGTGCCATTCGCTTGCATGCGCTCGTGTGAGGCGCATCGCTTGCTGGGCGTCTTCTAAGTCCACCATGCTGTCGGGATAGTGTTGCTTGACGGGCACGCGGTATTTCACCAGAACGCAGGTCATCCCGATCGAATTCAGCCAATCGCAGACCTCGGTTCCCTCCAGATCGTAGGCCAGCCGCTGATAGCCGCCTCCCGGAAATACGAGCGCCGCTGCTCCGCTGTTTTTCGATTTCTCCGGAGGATAAACCGCCACCGTAGGCTTGCTGATATCCGCGAGGCGGATGACCCGCCGGCCGCCGGGCTGCGGGTCGGATGGCTTTGTGACGTCGCGTTCCGGACCATCGACGTACCATGGTTCCGGAGTGCCGTTCGGCCACAGCGGCAACGTCATTTGCTGTGCCGGAAGCAATAGCGCGCCGGACAGGAAAGCCAGGAGAAGCGTCCCATTTCTAAGCACGGGAACATCATACATTGACCTTGCGAAGATGAAGGGGTGCTCTGCACACGGCGCACTTTGCTATTGGCAAGCCTCGTGTGGCCGCGCTTTTCTCAGGGCGGGACTGCCGTCTTATTGCGTGTAAAGGATCGCAGCCTGGCGTTCGTCGAGAACGCGGAAGCAGCGCGCGGCTGGGTGTTGCCGCCGGGATCGACTGTGAAGCCGCTCAGTCTGCTGGCTTTGATTGACGCCGGAAAGCTAACCGATCGGGACGAATTCGTCTGCCCGCAGAAGCTGATCCTGAAGGGGCGGAAGCTGGCATGCTCCCATCCGGTGGGGTTGCCGCCCATGAATGTCAGCCGTGCCATTGCGTATTCGTGTAACTGTGCCGTGGCCCACTGGGCATTGCGATTTGCGCCGGGCGAACTCGATGCGGCTTTGTTGCGCGCGGGCTTCGGGCCTCCACTGGGATACGTGCGGCGCAATCTCACGGGGGCCGATTGCCAGTTGCAGGCCATCGGCGCGGAAGGTGTCGAGGTAACGCCATTGGAGATGGTCCATGCGTACCGGCGTCTGGCGCTCCGCGCTGCAGAAGCTTCTTTTCGGCCGATTCTGGAGGGCTTGGAAGGAGCAGTGGAATTTGGGACCGCGCAGCGAGCCCAGCTTGATCGCATTCGAGTGGCCGGAAAGACGGGGACTACGTTGGGCAGCAATGGAGCCCATGCAGCCTGGTTTGCCGGATTTGCGCCAAGCCGGACACCGGAGGTTGCGGTGGTGGTGTTAGTGCAGGGACGCTCAGGCGGAGGCGACGCGGCGCCCATCGCGGGCCAGCTTTTGCGAACGTATTTCGGGGAGCGGGCTTGATCCGAGCACTGGCTTTCCTGCTCGCCCTGACATTCGTGTGTCACGGGCAAGTGACTTACAAAGTTCGGATCGCCGACCGGATCGTTACTTTACCTGCCGAGCAATACGTCGCCGCCGTGTTGGCGGGTGAGAGCAGCGTATTCCAAAATGATGAAGCGTTGAAGGCGATGGCAGTCGCAGCCCGCACCTACGCTGCAAATCTGCGCGGCCGGCACGCTCGCGAAGGTTTCGATTTCTGCTCCACGACACATTGCCAGCGCCTCGATCTGAATGGCATCACCGAAAGGCTCACCCGAGCCGCTCAGGAGACCGCAGGCGAACTGCTCTGGTTTGACGGCAAGCCGGCGTTCACTGTCTACACGCGCAGTTGCGGAGGCGAGGCAGAAGATGTCCGAGCGGTGTGGCCGGAGGTTCCAGCTCCGTATCTGCTCGTGCATGCCGATCCGTATTGTTTGCGCGCCGGCGGGGAGAAATGGGCATGGGCCGCCAGTCCGGAAAGGATTGTGGACGCGCTGCGCATCTCGCACTTACAAGCGCCTGCGCCATTGCGGCGCATCGACGTGGTGAGTCGAACGCAATCGGGACGGAATAAGACCCTTTCTCTCGCAGGAGACAACGGACGAACGCTCATCAGCGCCAGTTCCTTCCGTTTTGCTTTGGGGAGGACGCTGGGCTGGAACACGCTGCGCAGCGAGCGCTACGAAATCGAAAACAACCCGGATCGCATTGTGTTTCACGGAAGCGGCGAAGGTCACGGCGTTGGCCTCTGCCAGCGCGGAGCCGATGAAATGGCTTCCGAGGGCCGCAATTACCGCGACATTCTTGCCTTTTACTATCCGGGCACGGCGCTCGGGAAAACCGCAACCGGCTTCCCATGGACGCGCCTGGGCGGCGAAGGCGTCGCGATCTTCACAACGGAACCAGACCGCGACCGCAATGTACTGATGATGGCTAAAGCGATCAAGAGCGACATAGAACAGCAACTGCCTTGGCGATTTTCTCCCGGCAGCACAGTAGCAATCTACATATATCCAAATCTCGATGCGTTCCGAAACGCGACAGGCGAGCCGGGTTGGGTAGCGGCGCGCACCGTCGGAAAGAGAATCGATCTGCAGCCGGCGGCCTCTTCACGCGAAACGCTCCATCACGAGTTGCTCCACGTGTTAGTCGAAAGCCATGCCGCGCCCGGTCTGCCCGTATGGTTTCGCGAAGGAGTAGTGGAATGGCTTGCCGATCGCAATCGTGACGCAACGCCGCGTGGCCGGGTCGACGACACCGGCATCCGGCAGCGGACCAATCGCGCCCAGGCCGAACAAGCCTACCAGAATGCCCAAGCGCGTGTATCCGCGCTGATCGCTCGTTATGGTGAACCGGCCGTGCTGGGTTGGGTAGCCCGCGGTGTGCCGGAGGAGGTCAGGAACTCCACTGCGAGCAGTCCACAGACGAACAGCAGATAACCGACTCCGAAGCGCGCCAGGAAACTGATCATTTGCGTGTTGAAGTGCGCGGCTAGGGGTACCCACGCGACCAGCTTCAACGGTACCCAAATGGCGACAACCAGAAGCGCGCAGACCTCGATCCAGTACAGAACACGCTTGCCGGGGCGGAGGGCACCCCATCGCCAGCCGGCCCAGCCGCGAACCGCAACTGCTGAGGCAAGCGGCAACAGAATAACCGGGACAATCAGCCATCGTAGGATCCAAATAAAGACATGAAACCCGCGCTCAACGGACGTGGGCGGGACCGGTTTGCGGAGCCGCATGGTGGCGTAAGACCCGGCTACGAACGCGACATGCCCAAACGAATCGTGCCACCAGGCCAGCAGTGCATAAACAATCAACGCAGCGATTCCCAGCACAAACAATGGAGCGAGATTGCGAGCAGCCCGGCCGGCTGCCTGCGCAAAGCTGAGGTTGGCGTCCGGCCGGAAGCGGGCCAGGGCCGTGCCGTGCAGCCATAAGGCAGAGCAGATAAAGATTAAAAGAACGAGAGCGCTCCAGGCGAGATGCGCGCCGTCCGATTCGCCGATGCTCAGCCAGTAATAGCCGAGCCACAGCAGCAAGCCATTTCCGACGAGATGCAGCAGGAACAGTTTCATCGAATCTCCAGTGTTCTCGCTTCTGTGGTCGCCTGATGCTGCGGCTGGTACATCGGTTGAACGCGCGCAGGGCTTACTTGGAATACGCCGGGGTTCACCACCTTGAGCAGATAGAAATACTGCTGCTGTCCTTCATGGAAGAATTTCTGGAAAATGGCCATGCGGTCGTCATGCATCTCGCGCCGCGTGAACCAATATGCCCACCACGGCGGTTTATCGCGAAGCTCGTATAGATTGTCGTGCTCCACGAACTCTGTCCCGGCGGGAATCGGGTCTTCCACCAGAAGATAACGCCAGTCGGAGCCAGTCACGGTGAGGCGCACTGCAATCAAATCGCCCTGCGAGACCGGACCGTTCAGCGGCGTGAGGTCGTAGACGATGCGCTCCCCGTCATGCGTGGGAGATAAGCGATAGTAATCGCGCAACAGGTTCAGAGAAATGGCGCCGTTCTTCTCAAACTTCGCTTCGTTCGAAGAAGAATTCGCAGAGACGGAGTAGTACAGCCGGCCTTTCCCGCTGGTCGCGATCTGAATCTGATTCGCGCCCGGTTGCAGTTTGGATTCGTCCAGCACGAATTCGGGATCTGCAAGGCCGCTATCGGATGTAAAACTTTGCGAGGCCGCAGGCTTGCCGTTGACCAATACCGTTGCCGAGAGATCCGGATGCAGTTCACCGGTGGTCTTCAGATAATCCAGCAGGCCGTAAATGACCATCGCGGTTTGCTTGGTAGAAGACCACCAGTAACCCTCATTCCGGTGATTCACCAGCCACAGGGCCGCTTTTGGAAGGAGCGTGCTGTTCGGAGCCGCGTGGCTGAGAAATTTCACGGCATATGCGGTCGATTCCGGCGTCACATCGGCTTCAAAATCGAGCATCGCATCGCGCGTGGCCGGCCACCACGCTTCCTGAGCATCCTGCCGGACCGAGTGTTCGAGACGATCGGCCAGCTCCGTCGCCCGATGATCTTTCACCTTTTCCAGCGCCAAGCCGAGGAGCGCGGTCCCGTAAGGCGACAGATCCGAGCGCGATGCGTACGTATCGTTCAACGACGACTTGTCGGCCGCCCCGGCCTGGGCGAGTGCAAAATTCATGTAGGCGCGCAGGTCCGCGGCGGCATCTCTATTCTGCGCAAGGTATTGCTGCATCCAGGCGATGCCGCGCGTGAGGGCTTCCGGCCTGACGCTAATGCCAGCCGTGCGCGCATCCGAAAGACCGGCTACTACATAGGCGGTCATAAAGGGATGGCTTTCGTCGCTCTGCCACCAGCCCCAGCCGCCGTCGTCATGTTGAAAGTTGTAGAGGCGGTCGAGTCCCGTCTGTATCTTCCGGTCGAGATCGGCTTGATCGATGGGCTGCTTCAATCCCAGTTCCTGGACTGCTTTATCGACCATCAGATCCGGCAGGAAACTCGACATCGTCTGTTCGACGCAGCCGTAGGGGAAAGACGTGAGATATTGCAGCGCGCCGAACAGCGTTCCGGTTACCGAAGAGGCGAGCCGGATGGAGAGCGAACGCGAGCCCGGCACAGCCGTGGCAGGGAACGTTAGCGAAAAATGCGCGGATGCCGAGTCGCTGAGGCTGCCGCTCTCGGCTTGATGAACGGGAACGCCCGGCGGATTCACCGGCAGATCGACTTCCAGCGCGTCGGATTCCTCGTTGGTCAGCGCTTCGGCGGTAATCTTCGCCTGGCGCACCTGTTCCGCCTTTACACGCCAGCTTACTTTGACTTCACTCTTGCTGGGCGCCTCGACATCCTGCCGGGGAGTGCCGCTTAAGAGATCCAGTCCGGTCAGATTCACCGCAACGCGCGCTTGTTTATCGGTCTGGAGATAATTGTGAACCAGCGCGGAAATCACCACTTCATCGCCTTGCACAAAGAAACGAGGAACAGCGAGGCGGACGATCAGGTTCTTGCGAACGATGGTCTTCAAAACCCCGGAGCCGAACCGGTCATCGGGTGAAGCGCCGCGAACCGTAGCGCGCCAAGTGGTCACCGAATCGGGGAATGTGACGTGCGCTTGCGCCCGGCCGTTGTCATCGGTTGTGATATCGGCAGCCCAGAACGCGGTATCCGGAAACACTTTGCGAATTTTCGGCTGAACCAGGCGATCCGGCTTCAACTGCGCCAGGTACGCCTCGCTGCGAACTTGCGCCAGACGCATCCGGCGCGTGCCCGCGTCACCCGTGAAGAAGTAAGTGAGCGAATTTTCGGTGTAGACGCTGTTCCAGGAGCGCCCGTAAAACGTATTCAGTGGATCGGGCGTTGTGTCGCGGCGGATCGCGTAGATCGCTTCGTCCACCACCCCCAGGCTGAAATCCGCTCCTCGGACCGGCTTCCCGTCCATGGATTTCGCTTCGATGTTGTAGGTCGCGGTTTGGCCGGGCTGATACTGCGGTTTGTCGGTTGCGAGCGTGATGCAAAGCCGGTGATCGTCCGGCGGCACGTTGATGCGCTTCTGGCTCTGATACATCTTGCCGTTTCGCAGAAATTGAGCGCTTACAAAAAAGCCGGGCTCGTCGTCGCGCGTAACGGTGTATTGAAAAACCGCGGTCGGGCCTTTGGAGCGCACAAGCTGATGGGAGCGGATATCGCGGCCTTCTACAGTGACTAGCACCGGCGTGTGGTCCTGGCCCGCCACGATGAGGATTTTCGCGGAATCGCCCGGCTTGTAACTCGTCTTATCGGGGACAATCTGCACGGATTGCCTTCCTTCGCCCCAAAACGCGTTCCAGTTGGATCCCGCGACCCAGAGATATTCCACTTGCTGTACGACGCGCCCTTCAGGAGTGGGCGCTGTGGCAAGGACCCGGTAGGTACCGCCCTCTGCCGGAATTTGCAACTCGGCCGTCGCGACGCCGTCTGCGCCGGTTTTGACATTGGTCTGCGCTTCCGGTTGACCGGCTTTTCGTGTACGCCAGTACCAGCTTGCGATTTCGACGTGAACCGCTGCCGAGACCGGTTTGTTGTCGTAATCGCGCGCTTGAATTTTGAAAGATGCTGAACTTCCCGGCTCGTAAAACCAGCGGTCCGGCTGAATGTTCAAAAGAAAGCTGCCGTAGGTGGCGATGAGCCGCCCCGTGCCCGAAATTTCGCGGCCGGCTTGATCGGTGACGCCGGCTTCGATGCGGTACTGGTAATCGGTTTTGTCGTTCGAAACGGTGGTGGGGACATCGATGGTGAGCTTGCCATCGCTGTCGAGCTGCCCGGTTCCTTGCGAGATTTGTTCCCCTGCCGGATTGTCATACGCCATGCCCGGTCCGCCATCGTACTCCTCGCTCTGTCCTTCCTCTGCGTCGTACCAGAACGGAGCCCAATAACGAGTCCGGTAGATGGAGTACTTCACGTTTGCGCCATTGACCGGTTCGCCGAAGTAATAGCGTGCGTCGATTGTTGTTTTGACGGAGTCGCCTTCGAGCACGCGCGATTTTTCCGGCAGCACGCGTACTTCGTACTCGGGTTTTTTATACTCCTGAACCTCAAAATTTCCGGCGATCAGATTTTCGCCGGAGCGGACCTGAACGAAGTAGTTGCCGAGCGCGGCGTTGCGGGGGAGCGGAAGCTCGTCGTGCAAAATGCCGTTGCTGTTGGCCGTGAGGCTCTTCTGAAAGATCGCCTTGCCGTCCGGGTCCATGACTTCCACGGAAAATGTCTGACCTGCGGGCACTGCGTACCCGAGTCCGTGCTGCTCGCGCAGAATGCCGCGGAAATGCATGGTGTCGCCCGGACGGTAGACGGGCCGGTCGGTATAAACCAAGCCTGCGAGGTTACGCTCGCGCTGGCTGAAATTCCATTCACCGAGATCGCCGAACGCGACATCGGGGCCGTGCTGCGCCACGACGCGCAGATCGCTCGCCGGGCGCACGTTTTTATCGAGCGCCTTGATGGCGACCCCGTCTGCGTCAGTTTCAATGGTGGATGGGTTCTCATTGCGCGTCATGGTACTGATCCTGGCCCCGGCCACCGGCTCGCCCGTCTCGCGGTCGGCGACGAAATGAAGAATGTGATCGCGCCCTGTTTTGGTCACCAGAACGATATCGGACACCGCCAGAATTGTGTAGGCGCGCAAATTGGCGTGCACGGCTTCCACCAGGAAAACGCCCTTGTTCTTTACCGGTATGGGAACTTGCGCCACTTTCCAAGTCTGGCCGGGAAGCGTCTGCAGGAACGACAACACGAGCTGATCCGGATTCAGCACCGGCGCATCGGCGAAATAAGTCGCGTTCACTTTTGTGGGTTGCTGATGGTGAAAGAGACTTCCGAGATGCCGGCGTGGCGATTCGGTAAACTGACCGCGCAGCTCGACGCGGATGTCGCGGCGCAGCCCGCGCTTCCAGTTATGGATACGTTCGAGCAGCGTCAGCTTGCCATGAGGCCGGGGATACCGGCTGTTGAACGTGTGCGGATCTTCCATCTGGCGCATGAACTGAACGGCGTCGTTAACGCGGTAAACGCGGATGCGAACTGCTTCAATTCCGTAGCCGCTCAACTGAATGGTGGGAGATTCGTGCCCGCCGAAGGTCCGGTTGCTCGAAAGCGAGAAGTAGGGCTGATTTTCGTATTGGCCGATGATGGGCGCGGCGATCAAAGCAAGAAACACCGCACGCAGAAGATTGAGACGTACCGCTCGAGCGAAGCGCCTCCGATTCATAATGTCTGCTTCAGGATATTCCAGCGAAATACGCCGAGAAACGACGGATTCGTAGCTACAGGCTGCCAGCGCGGGTCAGGATAATGCAAGAGCTCCGAAAGCGCCAGGCGGCGAATCTGGCCGGCATGCGTACCATCCGGGCCCGTGTCGTAGACGATAAACGACTCAGAGGACCGAGTCACCTGACTCCTCCCCAGAAAAATCATGGTGTGAAACGGCATGTGCTCCGTTGGTTGACGATAGAACAGCAGATCGCCGGGCAGAGCTCGCGCAATATCACGCGTCACAAAGGACGTGTTAAAGCGTTCCAGCGTTTCCGCGTCGGCGAACTGCGCAAAGGCGTCATTCTTGAGATCGGCGCGCGTGAACGGACCTGGCTTCACGCGGAACAGGTTCGCGCCCAAAGGCGTGTTCGGGTAGCTATATTTGCGAACCGGATCGATGGCCGGAAGAAGCGCCAATCTGGAAAGAGCGGACCAGTTTGCCCGATCGGCCCGGAGCGCTTCGCGATAGGCGTAACGAACCAGGGCGGCGCAATCCACGATCTCGGGCGGACGCTGGGCGGGCGGGGTGAAATACTGCACTTCGGCCAGAAAGGTGAACCAGCGGCGAAACGCCTGGCGATCGGCTTCATCGTCCAGCCGCAGGAAATCCGGCGTTCCATCCTGCGCGGAATCGCTCTCTTGTGAGGTGAGGTCGTTGGCAGCAAGCTCTGCGGAGCTGATGCCGGTGCGAAGACGCTCGGGTTTGCGCGAGCAGCCGGGCAGAAGCAGAGCGAGGATTACAGAGACGAACAGTATTGGGGCGTAAAGCCTGGAATGCGGAGTCAAATTTGGCTGCATTATATCGGAAGTAACGGTCAACGGCGGCGGTTGGCAACCGCCGCGCAGGATACCATCCTGCCCCACATGGTTACGTTAGGCGGTTTTCTTCAGCCAGCGGTGGTATTCGCAGTTGAAGTGGAAGTCGAGCAATAAGGCGTGGCGGTGGATTTGCTCGCGTGAAAATTCGAACCCAAATGCGGCCGGGTCGAACTGTTCGTGCCGGTTTTCGCGGAAGGCTTTGATGTATTGACGGGCGGCCTGGTCGATGCGATCGCCCTCCCGGCGCTCGCGGGCCTCCTGGAGTTGTTTGAGAGCAGCCGCGTCTTGTTCGCGCTGTTTGCGCAGCCGGTTTTCCTGAATGCTTAAATTGTTGAGCTGGCGCTGGTAGGTGGGGAAGATTTTGGCTTCGATCAGTTGTTTGCGAACGGATTCTTCTTCGTTCGGGAACAGCTCGGCAAGTTCCAGACGGCCGACGGCGTAGATGCCCGCTTCGAGCGAGGGAATGCGCTGGAGGCGCCATTCGGTATCGGCCAATGACTGGACCAGATTGAGTTCGGCTTCGCCGACCGGTTTATAACGCTCGCGGAAGCCGGCGAGGTG
>DASRGE010000038.1:0-72369 GCA_035651215.1 Bryobacteraceae bacterium | reverse complement strand
TTGTCACGAGGCTCCAGCCCGAACGGTTCCCCATTCGAACCGCTCGTCAGCTACCCAGGCATATCGACTCCTCCTGGTGTGGGACTCTCACCCACTGGTAATCCGCGCCGTAGAGGCGCACGTGCGCGACATAAATGTGGAGGTCGCGCCAAGGAGGCCCCTTGCTTACGCGCGGGGTTCTGTAGCTGCCGGAAATTCCACATTTATGTCGCACACCCGCTACCTGTGGCGCCGGCGTACCCAGAGAGCGCCGCGATGGCTCCGAATCGAGTATACTCAGTGTTCCCCTGTGAGTTTGGCGACTGCTCAAATTTTGGACGGCCGCGCAGTTGCGCGTACGCGAAACAGCGCGGTGGATTTTTTCCGCGGGCTGGGGCTCTGGATTGTTTTCATCGATCACATCGATCCGAACGTCTGGTCGCGCTACATGCTGGGAGGAATCGGTTTTAGCGATTTCGCGGAAATTTTTGTCTTTCTCTCGGGCTTTGTAGGCGTTGGCTCCTATGCATGCGCCCTTGCGCGTGGAGATGTTCGCGGCTGCGTAAGCAAACTGGTCCGCCGCATGGGCCGGCTATATGGGGCGCACCTGCTGTCGTTCTCAACCGGCTTGCTGCTTTTAGCTGTTTTTGCGCAGCGCGGATTGTGGTTGAACGAGCCCTCCCTGTATTCCTGGACGCAGCAGCCTGAGCATTATGCCTGGCTCGCCTTGTCGCTGCGTTATGCGCCGCATTTGTTCTCGCTGCTGCCGCTGTACATTGTTTCCGCTCCCATTCTGCTTCTGGCCACGATCGGGCTCCGCCGGATTCCAGCGCTGACTGTTTCGATCTCCGCCGGTCTTTGGCTGATCAGCCAGATTCCGTTCGTCGATGCGCACATGCTCCATCCAGGCGGTTACTTTCGTCCGCTGGCCTGGCAGTTCTTGTTTGTGCTGGGCGCGTGCGCTCGAATGCACTCCGAACGTTTCTCAAAACTGGCGAGAGCCCCGCGAGTGATCTGGGCGGCAGCCGCAGTATTGGTAGCCTCGGCGGGTTGGAAAATACTGCTGTCCGTTCCCCATGACGCAGGCAAAGCGACCCTGGCTCCCTACCGGCTGATCCATTTTCTTGCGCTGGCCGCCGTGGTTTACGCACTCATGAAGCACAACGGCAAATGGCTTCAATCGTCGATGGCCCGGTTAGCCATGGCGTGCGGCGCAGACTCGCTGTTTATTTACTCGTGCACGCTGGTTATGGATATCGGAGCCAACCTGATTTTGGCTGCGTTCCACGGCCAGGCGCCGATGCAATTGGAACTGAGTTTGTGCGGGTTAGCGATGGTCTCCGCTCTGGCGTGGGCGCGGGCGGGAAAGGCTCAAACGCCCCTCGCTCACGCTCAGGGTTCTGATTTGGGGTCGCTCACGCTTCCGGTTTCCGGGCTACCGGTGTATGCGGGGCCGAGCCCCGCGATGGCTCGGCGTCCGCGGTTTCGTCGAGGCAGGAGCCGGTCATCGTAGGAGGGCGGCGGCGTAAAAGCCGAAGAAGCCGAGCGGTATTACGCAGAGCACCCAACAGATGGCAATGATGTGAGTGGTTAGCTGCAGATTGGCAATCGCCGGACCGAGGATGAAGACTACGAAGAAGCACCAGCCGATCCAGAGCGCTCCGAAAATGGTGGAAGCGATGAGCAGCTTGCGTCCTTTTCGCATGCAGTTCTATGGTAAAGCGCAGGCAGGAATCAGTCTTTGCAGGCGATGATCGATTTGGGGATTCCGAGGAAGGGTTCGGAGAGAATGCGCGCGTCCGGAAACAGCATCTGAAGAGCGTGGTTATCGAGCAGGTTCAGCTCGTTCAAAAAATGATCGATATAGAACGCGCGCTGTTCGTGTGTGGGATGAGCCAGCTTCTCCCAAAGCGTGAAGCGATTCAGGATGGCACGCTGGAGCGGCTTGGGCAAGTAGTGCACGAGGGGCAACATGACGTGCAGTTCGACCGGGAAGCGGCGGTTCGGCGTTTGAACCCAGTACGCGCGCCCTACACGAGCCACTTCGCAGGCAAAGCGATTCTGATCGCTCCGCGCCCCGACGTGCTCGATGACGGAATTGCTGAAGACGATATCGAAGGATTGGTCGGGGAATGGGAGCATGCGGCCATCGGCGCCGACCTGATCGGCCGCGCAGTTCGGTACGAGAGCGCTGGGAAGGTTTAGGAAGGTGAGCCGCGGTCGAACGGAGGCGAATTCCCAAATTAGCGGCGAGCCTCCGACATCCAGAACGCGAGTTTGGCTCCCAGGGCGCAGCGTTCGCTCGAAGAGAGCCATGCGTTGCGAGCGGAAATGGCGGAAGGCAGTTTCCAGGAGCGGGGCTTGGGTCACGGGGAACGTCGGGAGGAGCGATTGGGCATTTAGTATTAGCGTAGTATTCCCCTTGCTTACGCGCGGGGTTCCGTTGCGACCTGGAGCCCTATCAGGCGTGCTCTTGGAAGCGGCGGGCCATGCCGGCGGTGAATTGGATGGGAGCGAAGCGGGTCAGAAAGGCCATCAAAGCGTTCATCCGGCCTGCGATGGCGAGCGGCTTTCCGCTCCGGGCGGCGGCCATTCCGAGGCGCGCAACCGTGGGGGCATCCATGACATGGCTGCTTCTGAACAACCTGCTGTTATTCATGCCGGCGCGTTGCTGAAACTCCGTTCGAGTCGCCCCGGGACAAAAGCAGACAACGTTTACACCGTAGTCTTTGGCCTCATTGTGTAGCGCTTCGGAAAATGAGACTACATAGGCTTTGGTGGCGTAATAAACCGACATCAGCGGGCCGGGCTGGAACGCCGCGGTGGAGGCAATGTTCAAAACGGTTCCGCGGCGGCGCTCGATGAACTTTGGAAGAAACAGGCGGCTCAGCTCGGTCAATGCGCCGATGTTGAGGTGAATCATGCGCATCTGTTCGGCTTGATCGAGTTCCCAGAAGCGGCCAAGGAGGCCGAAGCCTGCGTTGTTGATCAACAGCTCGACATCGAAACCGGCGCAATCCACTTCGTCATAGACAGTTTGAGGAGCAGACGGATCAGAGAGATCCTTCGCGATGCTGAGCACCTTGCGTCCGGTGTTCCGGCGCAGTTCGTCCGCGAGCAGCTCAAGGCGGAATTGCGATCTGGCGACAAGGACGAGATCGTAACCTTCATGAGCGCACAGGAGAGCGAACTCGCGGCCGAGGCCGGTTGAGGCCCCGGTAACCAAAGCGGCGGGCATATCTTTAGGATTGCGGAGAGAGAAGGAAGGTCGCAAGATTTGGGCAATCCGGCGCCCATCTGAAAACGCTCCCCCGCGGTCGCGGCTCAGTCTTGGCGTAGCGCTTCCAGGGGATCGATGCGGGATGCGCGCCAAGCCGGCAGATAGCCAGCGGCCAGAGACACTGCCGCAAGAAAGGCAAACGTGAGAATGTAGGTCAGCGGATCGGAAGACGAGGTGCCGAACAACTGCGATTGGAGAACGCGGGTGGCCAGTAAAGCTCCGACAATACCGAAGAGAAGGCCGACACAGGTGACTCTCGCAGATTGCCGGAGCACCAAACCGATGATGGTTCCGCGATCCGCGCCAAGCGCTACGCGGAGGCCGAATTCGGCGGTGCGTTGCGCGACTGAGTACGCAACAACGCCGTAGATTCCGATGGCGGCCAGCAGCACGGCGAGCGCGGCAAAGATTCCAACCAGCGTGCTGCTGAAGCGTGGAGCTGCAACCACCGAGGCGAGATGCGCTTCCATGGTGGTGAGTTTCAGAGATGCTTCGGGGTCGAGCTGGCGTACGATCTCTCGCAGTTGGTTGCCAAATGCTCCGGCGCGCATGACGAGATGGAAGTCGGAGCGCGGATGTTGCAAGTAGGGCATGTAGATCTCGGCGCGGGGCGTTTGGGCGGGGCCATCCATGCGCGTATCTGCGACGATGCCGACAATTTCCATCCATCTCATGGAAACAAGATCCATGCCGCAGAGGATGCTTTGGCCGAGCGGATTCTGACGGGGAAAGGAGTGGCGGGCGAGAGTTTCGTTGACGATAGCCACCGGTTCGGCAGCGGCGGTATCGCGCAC
Source organism: Bryobacteraceae bacterium (assembly GCA_035651215.1). GTDB lineage: Bacteria > Acidobacteriota > Terriglobia > Bryobacterales > Bryobacteraceae > Bog-105. Next base: position 68,316 of record DASRGE010000038.1, on the reverse strand, counting down.
AGTGAATACGCGGCCAGCGATGAGCGGAATACGCAGTGTACGGAAATAATCGGGCGAGATCACGCTGAAGCCGGCTTGCGAACCGCCGTTCTGCAAAGCGCTCATGGTCTGGCCGGAGACGATGTAGCCTCCCCAGGACCGGGTATCGGTTTCCCCGGGCAGGGTTCGGGTGAGCGCCGCCGGCTGTACCCCGGGTACATTCGAGAGGCGTTCGAGCAGCGGAGTAAAGACCCGCTGGTTGGCTTGCTGCGGCGCGGCTGGAACATTGATTTCAGCGACTAGCAGTTGCTCGGGGTGAAAGCCTAGATTGATATTGATTAAATTTGAGAAGCTTTTCAGCAGCAGTCCGGCGGAGACGAGCAGGATGAGGCACAAGGCGATTTCGGCGGTGACAATGGCCTGGCGGAGTCTGCCTGTGGCGCTGCCGACGATTCCATGAGATCCGCCAGTGCGCAGCCCTTCATTCGGGTTGATGCGAGAGGCTTTCCAAGCGGGCGCCATGCCGAACAGGACAGATGCGAGAAAGGCGGCGCCGGCGCAGAACAAGAGAACGGGCAAATCGATTCCGGCATTCTGTATGCGGGGAACATACTGCGGGGTCATGGCGAGGAGAGCTGGAAGAGCGAACTGCGCAAGAAGCACGCCGGCCAGGCAGCCCGCTCCCGCAAGGAGAAGATTTTCGACGAACAAGTGGCGTGCGATACGGGCTTTCCCGGCTCCGAGAGCAGCACGAATGGCCATTTCCCGAGTGCGCACGGTTCCGCGCGCAAGGAGCAGGTTGGCCAGGTTGGCGCAGGCGATCAGCAACACCAGAGCAACGGCGCCGAGCAGGGTGTAAAGCATGGATTTGACGCCGCGGACGTTGAAATCGACGAGACCTGTGACAAAGAGGCCCTCATTCTTATTACTGGCAGGATATTCGCGCTGCAGCTCGCTCGCGATGGCGGTAAGCTGCGCCCGCGCCTGAGAGAGCGTAACGCCTGGTTTCAATCTGCCGATTACTCGGAAATTGTGAGCGCTTCGATCTTCGCGGCCCAAATCGTGTGTGATGGGAATCCAGACCTGGGTTTGCGCCCAATCGGGGAAATGAAAGCCCGCAGGGAGAATGCCGACGATATCGAGGACAAGGTCTTGCATTTTCAACGTGCGACCTGGAGCGAATGCTGTATTTCCGAAATGGCGAGCCCAGAAGCCGGCGCTTACGAGGGCAACGGCAGCGGTCCGGGCGCGGTAGTCAGTGGCGCTGAAGCCACGGCCTTGCAGCGGGTCGATGCCGATGGCAGCGAGGAAATTCCTGGAGACTTCGGCCACGCCTGTTAGTTCGGCATCGCCGTTGGTTACCACGCCTTCGATACCGCTGCCAAAGGCCGCGAGCGACTGGAATGCCGTGGCGCGATGCGAGATGTCCAAGAAATCGGGGCCGGAAATCTGGCCGAAACCTACGGCGCTTTTGAATGTGTTGCTGATGGAAACGATGCGATCCGGATTTCGATAGTTCAGAGGGCGCAGTAAAACGGCGTATACCACGCTGAAAACGGCGGTGTTCGCGCCAATTCCCAGAGCGAGCATGAGAACCGCCAAACAGGTGAAGCCGGGGCTGCGGCGGAGAGAGCGGAAGGCAGTCCTAAGATCCATAAACAGACGGGCAATAAGTGAGGACGCATGCGGATCACCAGAGATGCGTACTGAAAACAGGTAGCTTGCAGGCGGCAGGTGTTCGAAATCGGGAAAGGCTGTCCGGTTTTGAGGGGCGACCGCTTGCTCACGCGCGGGGGTCTGCCAGGGCGCGGGCGTGTTATTTTGAAGATTATTCGCAGGGCCCTTAGCTCAGTTGGTTAGAGCGCTACCTTGACACGGTAGAGGTCAGAGATTCGAGTTCTCTAGGGCCCACCATTTCCGTTGCCTCGGCTCAGACGAGATACGCTCGTACTTAGAAGCATTTGACAAGCCTGGGCCTCACATCGACGAGTTCTCCGCGACAGATCGCGCCAGCGCGAAGGTGGGTGGGCTATGCCATTTTGTCCGGGCTTCTGAGCGCGATTGTGTTCGGCGTTCTCGGCTTCGTCGCGTTTCGCTGCTGGCCGCGGGAGCTATTGTTGCCGCGGCCGCGCATCCTGCAAACAATCGACAGTTCCTGCCGCGTGCCGACCGTCAAACATCCGGATCGGGTACTTATTGGAAATCTGGCAGAGTTCGACGACGGTTTGTTTGCTTACCTGATGTTCGACCATTACCGGTCGCAGCCGGCGCTCGCGGGAAAACAGTTGATGCTCATTTCGTACGAGACGGGCGGCAAGCCGATGTATCGGCTGGCGATTCCACTTCCGGACGACCTAGCGGCGGGAGTGACGGAGCTGGCGGAATTGAGAGAGCAGCAGTTCACTTCGGACATTGATTACGATTGGGTAACGGAGCCGGTTTTCCAGCGCGATTTACACCAGACGAAGTTGTTCGTACAAGCCTACAAAGCTCCGGTCAACGAGAGTCTGAACCATTTGCATCCGCGCGAGCTGGAGGCGTACCTGCGGCACTTCATTCGCTTCAAGTCGCTGACCGATCCGCGTGTGCGGCAGAGTACCGGCCCGGTTCCTTCTCCGCTCACTTCCGAGCAGGCGAGCCGGCTGGCCGCCGATATGATTGCGGTTTCCAAGTTCTACGACGTGCCGCTTGAATTGCTGCTCGGGATCGGGGCCATGGAAAATAATTATCTGGACGTGGCAGGCGATTTGAACAACACGGTGTGGAAGCGGCGCGTTCAGCCGGACGACGTAGTCTTGCGGCGCCGGCGCGGACGTTTTCTGATTCTGAATAACTCGTTCGGCGTCTGGCAAATTACACGGCAGTCTTTGCGATATGCACATAAGCTGTATCTCGAAGACAAGCGCGATTACTATGAACTGCCGCGGCGCCTGATTCCCCCCATGACGCTGGACCCGGAGAATCTGAATCCGGAGGTGTTGACTACCTATGCCGGGCTGTTGCTGCGGGACTTGCTCGACAAGTTTCATGACGACGTGTTTCAAGCGGCGGGGGCGTATAACGGCACGGTAGAGCACCCGAATTTCCAGTATGCTGCGGGCGTGGAGATGGTGGCGGAATACGCGCGAAGAGTGATTGGCTGCGCGGCAGAGCTGGACCGACTGAACGTATCACAGACGTCAGTGAGCGAGGAGAAGATCAAAACCCAAACAGCTCAGGAACAATGAGTTAGGGTGTTGTGAACACCGCTCCCTGGCGGTCGCGGCTCGGTTTGGGCGCAACTGTATGGTTTGCACTGCGGGGCGCGTCTATGGGGTGAATGCGCCGTCTACTCATCGCCGTATTGGTTGTGATCGTGTTGATTTTCATAGCAATCGCCGCGATCAGCCTGATCGATGTCAACAAATACCGGCCGCGGATTGAAGCAGAACTTCAAAGCAAGCTAGGACTGCCGGTGACGCTTGGGAAAATGCATTTGCGAATCTTCCCGTTTTCGATCCGCGTGGACGGGTTTACGCTTGGGGAGCCGCCCCAATTCCCTTCCCCTCATCCTTTCGCCACCGCGAGTGAGGTTTACGCGAGGGTCAGCGTGTTTTCGTTGCTTGGAGGCCAGCCGACCATCAAAAACCTGACGCTCGACAATCCGCAGATCGAATTAATTAAGAACCCGGCGGGAATTTGGAATTTTTCGCAGATTGGTGCAAAGCCGGCGCCGGCTCGCGCCCCGACGGGTGCTCCTGCTCCTGCGCAAAAGCCCGGCGCAGCGAAAGCGGGTCCGCCGCCCGTGCCGGCGTTCGATCAATTAAAGATCCTAAACGGCCAGGTTGCGGTGACAGACCAAAAAACGAACCAGCCCAGGACGGTTTACAAGAATATCGATTTGACTCTCCGCGATTTTGGTCTAGGCAAGGAGTTCCATCTCGATCTGGCGATGCATTTCCCCGGGCCAGGCAAAGAGCTGCTCGCCTTTGCGGGGAAGGGCGGACCACTCCAGGCAGGAAACGCCGCATCGATTCCGGTGAGCGGACATTTGTCGCTGCAACAGATCTCTCTGAAAGGGTTTAACAGCGTGACTGGCGGCGCGCTTCCTCCGAATACGGAGGCGTCGATTTCCGGAGACGCGAATCTCAATTCGCAAAACGAGGTTATCGCGTGCAAGGGAAATCTGCGGCTGGACAACCCGGTGGTGCAAGGCGCGAAGGTGAGCTATCCGATCGAGGCGCAGTATGAGTTGAGCCTGAATCAAACCAACGATCAGATTCAGATCCAATCGGGGACGATCACAATGGGGCCAACCGCGATATCGGCAACGGGAAATATCGATACCGGCAAAAAGCCGTCCGTACTCGACATGCATGTGACGACAAATAATGCGTCGCTTACGGAGCTTTCGCGGCTAGCCAGCGTATTCGGAACGGCCTCCAATCCGAACGATCAGGTGAAGGGCGACATCAGCGCCAATTTGACGGCTAAGGGACCGGTGAATGCGCTGCAGATGCAAGGAACGCTGTCATCGAAGAGCATCCAGGCGCAAGACCTGGTTCTAACGAACATGCACGCGAACACCACGATGAATAACGGAGTGGTGCAGTTAGCTCCAGTTACGGCGACAATCTTCGGAGGGCAGGAAAACGGAACCATCACGCTGGACACGAAACCGGCGCATCCGCTCTGTTCAGTAAAGACGAAATTGACCGGCGTGGATACGAACGCGCTGCTGTCGGCAGTCAGTTCCGTGAAGAACACGCTCTATGGGAGCCTCGGGGCGGATGCCGATCTGAGCTTTGCGGTGGATGCGGGCCCGAATTTGGCGAAGACGCTGAATGGAACGCTGAATTTCGCGGTGACGAATGGACGCTTGAAGAACGTGAATATTCTGAGCGAGCTCGCGAAGATCGGCAAGTTTTTGAACAGCGCGCCGATGCAAGCGGGCACGGACACGGCTCTGCAGAAGCTTTCCGGGATGGTTGATGTCAAGAACGGTGTAGCGACGACGAACAACCTGGTTGCGGCGCTGGATGCCGGGTCGCTTTCTGCGAAAGGGTCTGTGAACCTGGTGAACGAGGCACTGGATATGCACATGACCGCCGTGCTGGGGAGCGGGATCAGCAAGACGGTGGGCGGCACTGGAATAGGAGGTTTTCTCAATACGGCGCTGGCCAACAATCAAGGCGAATTAGTGCTGCCCGTGATTGTGACGGGGACGCTGGCGCATCCGATCCTTGCGCCAGACGTGCAGCAGCTTGCCCAAATGAAGCTGAAACATCTGCTTCCGACGACCGGGAATCCTTCCCAATTAACGAGCGGCGTGGTGGGGTCGGTGCTCGGCGGAGTGTTGGGACAGAAGAACCAAAACCAGAAGCAGCAGCAACAGAACCCGATCAATTCGATTTTGAACGGCTTGGGCAAGAAGAAGCGCTGAGGGATCTTGAAAAGCCGCTCCGTTGCGGTCGCGGCTCTGTTGGGCCGCTCCGGTCAGGTTTGGATTGCTGCTGAAAGTACAGCGTGGAGGCGGTTGGCGACGATCTGATCCTCGCCGGGTTCCAGCATCCAGACTCCCACGACGATGGTGTTTTCGTCCGAGTGCAAACCGGCGCTTCCTTGCCGACGTCCGGTGGATGGATTCAGCTCGATGCTAGGCGTGCCTTTGCGTAAGCGATCGGCCACTTCGAGTGGCGAGATTTTGACCTTCTGCTGATCGTATGTCAACAGGAGATGCGGGACGTGGTTTGCGACCTCGGGTACAACAATTCTCGATTGCATGGTGGGAATGTCGCGCAGTTTTCCGGCGATCCGCTCGGCCCGGCTGCGGAACTCCGCCTCCATTCCTTCGTCGGATTGAGTGAGGAACCAATCGACCGCTGCAACCATTCCGACGATCTGTTCTTTGGCGACCTTCATACCGCGCCCGACGCCTTCATCGAAGGGATTGTTCGTGGCAAAGGCGGCGGCAACGAGATCTTTTCGACCGAGCAACAATCCGGCGTTCTGCGGGCCGCGAATGCCCTTTCCACCGGAGAACGTGACCAGGTCGAAGCCCATCCTGGTGTAATTCCACAGATTGGAGACAGGGGGTACGTCGGCAGCGGCGTCGTTGAAGCACGGGATGCCATGCTCATGAGCGATGCGAACCCAATCCTCGCGGCTAATCTGGCCTCCCTCCGCGGCGTTGAAGAAATGGGCCATGACGGTGCGGTCATTGAAGGCTTTCCGGTAATCGTCGAGGGTCTCGACTTCCACGAAACGCGCGCCGCAATTTTCTAGCGCATGGTCGTAACTGTAACGGTGCGCCTTCTGGATAAGAACTTCGTTCTTCAGATTGGCCATTTGCATGGGCACCGCCTGAATGGGGGCTTTGTTCAGGACGTCCATGCAGGCCGCCGTGCCCAACGTAAGAGCCGAAGAAGCACCGGCGGTGACCAGCGCGGCCTCGCATTGTAAGCGCTGAGCGAGATATTCGCCGGCTTTCTTCTGAAGTTCGAGCAAGCGGACGGGGTGTTTGGCGGCGCGCGCGACAGCCGCCTGCACGGAAGGCGGCATGGTGGACGCGGTCAGGATGGTGTATGTTCCCGCAGCATTGATGATTTTGGTAACACCGAGTTTGTCGTAATAGTCTTCGCCGTCTTCTGGCTTGCTATGGGTGTGACTGGCGGCACTGAGAGGAAGCGCCTGGGCGGCGGCGATGCCCAAGAGACTTCTCGTATATCCAAAGAAACTGCGGCGAGTGCGGGAACTGCTCATGAGAGCATTTTATGCCCCGCCGTTTATTTATCGGGTGTGGTGTTCGGCCCAGGCTTGCTTGAGATCCTCGGCTAATTTCTCGACGGGAACATTCCGGCGGTTTCCAGATCTCGAAGTGCGGCCGGCAATAATCAGGAAGGCCGCAATTCCAATCAGCATGGATCCGACAATCGTAGCGGCACGATCAACAGCAGCCATTGACACCCCCAGTTGCTCTACGAAACGTGGACTACAGAAACCGGTGGTGTTGATCCTAGTACATCCCACAGATTGCGAGCGTTGAGCGAAGTTGAATCCAACAGAAGGAGGCTTTATGGCTAAAGAAAAGAAGTGCGCTCATCCATCGTGTCAGTGTGCAGCGAAAGAAGGCAGCGACTATTGCGGTTCATATTGTGAAGCCGCGGGGAAAACACCCGACGTTCAGTGTGGATGCGGGCATCCGGAGTGCGCAGAACCGGCAAAGGGTTAAGGACGCTTTTCTCGTCTCGGACATTCTGGATAAAATGTCAGACACGGATGATGTTGGAACCTTGCGCCTGGCGCGCGGAAAGAGGTTCAGCGTGATCCCGTGACGCTATGACGCCGCCGAGCGCGCGGGCGATTTGACGATGCCTCCGTAACCGTTTTTCAGCCGATCCTCAATGATGGCCCAGACTTTAGGATCGCAGCCCTGCCAGTGGGCAACAGCGGTGTTGCCGAGATAGGGAAGGTCTGCCACGCCCATCTTGCTGGAGAAGAAGCCGCTGACGGTGAGATTCCGGAATGAGTTGAAGAACATGACCCAGGCATGATCCTCTTTGGCGGCGCGCTCGGGATAAGCGACGCGATCGAGAATTTGCTTTTGCTGCTCGGGAGAGGCATCCGCAAAATCCTTCTGGGCGAGCGCCCGGGACTGCCGATCGAGCCACATGAGGCCGCCGAAAATTTCCGCCTGCAGGTTTTGGTTTTCGTCTTCTTTCGTGCGGAACGCAATCCAGTCGTCAAGAAATTCGGGCACACCAGCCTGCGTCGCGCTCCCGCTACGGTCGTCAGCGGGAATAATCAGATCGCAAAGCACACGCACGGTGCGCCACTGGTGGTCGTCGAAGGTTTTTCGTTTGTAGGGGCCTGTAGGCGCCGCTTGCTGGGCCGTAGTGGCCATGTGGCTGTGCGCGGCAGGCGTTTCGGCGGCCGCTACGCCAGCGGTCGCGATCGCCATGGCGGGAACCGTGCCAATGATGTTGAACAGATCGCGACGGCTGACGCCCGTTGAATCTTGCCCTTGAGTTGGTTTTTCGTGTGCCATGGTTCAAACCTTCACGTTGAGCTTCTTCACTTGATCGACAACGTAATCCGATGTGCGCCAGCCGAGAGCCGTAATGGTCAGGGTCGGATTCTTGTCGGCATTGCTGACAAACGGAGCCGCATCGGTAATAAAGAGGTTTTTCACATCCCAAGCCTGGCAGTACTGGTTCAGCACGGAGGTCCTGGGATCGCTGCCCATCTTTGTGGCGCCTACTTCGTGAATAATTTCGCCACCGCGGGAAATCCCCCAATTATCTTCGACGCCATGCTTGCGGGTGACAATGCCGCCAGCGTTTTCGATGATGGATTGGAAGGTTTCCTGCATGTGCTTGGCTTGCAGGATCTCGTCCTGACTCCATTTGAAGTGGAAGCGCAGAACCGGGATACCCCATTCATCGACCACGTTCGGATCGATTTCACAGTAGCTGTCGTTATTGGGGATCATCTCTCCACGGCCGGAGAAGTGCACCGTGCAGCCGTACAGTTTGCGAAGGTTGCGCTTCAACTCGACACCATAGCCACCGCCCAAATAGCGTTCGGGATACCCGGCCAGCACGCCCATTCCGGGCATGTCGCGGCCGCCGCCGAGTTCTATATGATAGCCGCGCGCGAAAGGCAACTGACCGGTTTTCTGCTCCTTGTACAACCACCAGGGCATGTAAAGATGCATGCCTCCCACGCCATCTTCGTTCTGCGGCGGCAGATCCTGCAGGATCGGCAGGAACCCGCTGACCGCGGAACCCACGGTATCCATGATGTACCGCCCCACCAGGCCGCTTGAATTGGCGATTCCATTCGGAAACTGGCTGCTCTTGGAATTGAGCATAATGCGCGCGGTCTCGCAGCAGCTTGCGGCGAGCACCACGATTTTGGCGCGCACCTGAATGTCCTGGCGCGTTTTTTTGTCGACGTAGGAGACGCCGGACGCCAGGCCATCGGGGCCGACGGTCACTTCGCGAACCATCGCGCCTGTGCGGACTTCGAGATTATTCGTCTTCAGAGCCGGGAAGATGTGCACGCCGGGCGAGCTGAAGTTGGCATTCACGCCGCAGGAGCGGCCACACTCGGCGCAGTAATGGCAGGCAGGGCGGCCATGTAAAGGTTGGGTGAGGATCGCGAGGCGCGATGGAATGCAGGGAATCTTCAGCTTGTCGGAAGAAATCTTGATAAGCCGCTCGTAGCCGCGCGGCGCGGGAGGAGGAAGGAACTTACCATCCGGGGTATTTTCCAGGTTTTCCTGCGATCCGAAGACGCCGATCAGTTCCTCGGCCTTGTCATAATACGGCGCGAGATCTTCGTAACTGATGGGCCAGTCGAATCCCTTTCCGTCCCGGCTGTATGGTTTGAAATCGTAGGGGCCCATACGCAGAGAAATGCGGCCATAGTGATTAGTGCGGCCACCGAGCATGCGGGCGCGCCACCAAATCCAATCCGAACCAGGCGCGTTTGTGTAAGGCTCCCCTGGTACGGTCCAGCCGCCGACCAGCGTTGCATCGAAATACCCGAAGGGCCGCTCCTTGCCCCCGACGCCGCGGTGCGGTGCGTTATACGGCCACTGGAACATTTTCGATTGTTTTGTGCAGTCGAACCAGTCTCCCGCTTCGAGCATGCAGATCTTCGCGCCTGCATTTGCGAGCACTTGGGCGGCAACCCCGCCGCCGGCGCCGGAGCCGACTATCACGACATCATACGTTTTCGGAGTTGCTTTTACCTGTGCCATAGAGGGTTCTTCTCTATGTGTATCACCTGCAACGGAGGACGCCGCTCGAAAGCGGGCGTGGCAGGCCAAAGGCCTACTCCACATGCTCCTAAGGGACGTATTGATTGAGGTAGCGTTTGGCCATGCTGAAGCCGAGCTTGAAATCGTTGCTGAAGTCGGGTCCGGGGTTGTTGTCAGCTCCGTAGAGCGGGTCTTCCTGCTCCACGCTCATGCCGCCTGAATAACCCACGTCCTGCAAGATGCTGAAGAATTCCCGCCAGTTGATGGAACCCATGCCTGGTATCCTGTAGCGCCACCAGCGGGCTCTATTCACGGGGTTGATACCGCCTGCACGCAAGACCGGCCATAAAATTTCGGTATCTTTCAGATGCACGTCGTAAATCTTGTCGATGAAATCACGGGCCGTTTGGATCGGGTCCATAAACTGCCGCACGAAATGCGACGGATCGAATTGCAAGCCGACGTAGGGCGAATCGCCGAAAGCCTTGAACAGCGCTTCGAATCCAACTGGACTTGTGGCAATATTGGGCGCTTCGGGGTAAGGCTCCCACAGAATGCGCACGCGATTGCGCTCGCACACCGGGAAGAATTGTTCGTGATAGACGCGCACGATCTCATCAACCTGCTGCTCAAGCGATTTCGAAGCATCCTTCCCGGACTGAGTTCCGATGTAGGGCACACCCAGTTTGCCGGCCAATTCAATTGCTTTGACGAAGTACTGATTGGATCGCGCGCGCCGTTCCATATCCGGATTGATGGAATCGCCGCCGACCTGCAAAGCAGAGACGTGCATCTGGTTCTTCTGCAGCGTCGCCTTCACTTCTTCAATCTGCGCGTCGGTCATGCTGGAGGCGTCCAGAGTGGATCTCGCCGACGAACCCAGGATCATGTTCGTAAAGCCTTGCGCGCGCGCCCACTCCACGTTGGCAGGCGTATAAGGGCCCAGCACTCCGAGCTTGGGACTCCATTCTTTGCGCGGTTCTCTGTGGCGCCGTGGCGCGGATTGCGGCGCCGGAGACTGCGGTCTGAGTGTTGCGGCAAAAGCGAGCGAGCCAACCAGAGTACGTCTTGTCATAACTGACAAGTGTATCGTCAGAGATTGTGAGCAACCATTCGAAAGAACGGTGGATGCGGCAAGCGATCGATCTGGCGATCGAAAACGTTCGCTCAGGAGGGGGCGGACCCTTTGGCGCGCTGGTGGTGAAAGAAGGCGTGGTGATTGCGACCGGCGTGAACACGGTTGTCAGGGCGAACGATCCGACCGCACATGCCGAGATCAGCGCGATCCGGGCCGCATGCCGTTCGCTCGGCAGCTTTCAGTTGATTGGGTGCGAGATTTATACAAGCTGCGAGCCGTGCCCCATGTGCCTGGGCGCGATCTACTGGGCCAGGGTCGCTTCCTTTTATTTCTCGAGTACGCGGTCGGACGCGGCCGGAGCGGGCTTTGACGATTCGCTGATTTATGAGCAATTGCAGTTTGCGCCGGAGTACCGTTCGATTCCGGGTCTCCGACTGCTTCCGAAGGACGGGCTTGCTGCCTTTCAGGAATGGCAGCAAGCCCCGCAAAGGCAGGCATATTAACGAGCGGAGGTTTGATTCTCCGAGTTGACCTTCGTTATAGGCGGCCCATGCGGCCCGCCTGGTAATCCTCGACGGCCTGACGCAGCTCGGCCTGCGTGTTCATCACAAACGGACCGTAGCTGGCTACCGGCTCGTCAATCGGTTCACCGCTCAGCACAAGGACCAGGGATTCGGTTTTTGCTTCGAGCGCAACGGTTTCGCCCGACCTGCTGAGCGGCGCAATTTGGGCCGAACCTTTTAGAGTTGCGGAACCGTTCACAGCGACTTCGCCGCGCAGCAGCACAATGGCGGCATTATGGCCAGCGGGCAGGCTCAGTTCGCCTTTGCCATTGGCTTCGAGCCGCACATCAAAGACATTCACCGGAGTAAAGGTCTTAGCCGGCCCTTTCGCGCCGTTCAGCTCGCCGGCGATGATGCGCGCATACGCTCCGGGGCCAAGTTCGACGTTCGGAATTTCAGCGCTCAGCAGCCCCTGATAACGAGGCTTCGACATTTTGTGCGCCGCAGGCAGGTTCACCCAGAGCTGCACCATCTCGAAATTCCCGCCTTTGGCGGTGAAATCCTTGCCGTGCATCTCTTCGTGGACAACACCGGAAGCCGCAGTCATCCATTGCACATCGCCCGGGTTGATCGTACCGGAATTACCTCCCGAGTCCCGATGATCGACGCTGCCCTGATAAGCAATCGTGACCGTCTCGAATCCGCGATGCGGATGCTGTTCGACTCCGCGCGGCTTGGCCGAAGGCTCAAAGCGCATCGGGCCGGCATAGTCGAGCATTAAAAACGGACTCAGATCACTGACACCGTGCGACGGGAATAGCGTGCGGACGGGAAAACCGTCCCCGACCCAATGGGACGATGCTGTTCCGTAGGTGCCCAATACTTTTTTCTGTTCTGACATAGTTATCTCCTTTTCTCTTCCGTCAATTCCTGTTCTCCGCGGCCGAGCTTTCGCAGCAGCACGGCGAGCGCCCTTCGGTCCGCCTCGTCAAAGTGCGAGAAGACACGCTCCATGTCCCGTTCGTGCTCGCCAAATAGCTTGCGAATCAAGGCATTGCCCTTATCGGTGAGGTGAACGATTCGCGCGCGGCGGTCCGTAGTGTCGGGTCCACGCTCCACAAGCCCGCACTTCTCCAGCCGGTCGATGGCGGCGGTCATGGATCCGCTGGTAAGCAATACTTTCTTACCGAGGGAATTAACGGGCAATGGTCCTTTGTGAAGCAGGGCTTCCAGAACTCCGAAATCGCTTAAACCGAGTCCCATTGCCTTCACACTTTGGCGGGCGCGAGCTTCCACTGTTTTGCTGGCCTTCCAAAGGAGCAGCCAGAGGTGTACGCCAGTCGAATGCCGGGTTGCCTGATCGCTTGTCTTCATTTCCTTTATATAAAGATGCTTGATATCAAGAAAAGATTCAAGCAGAAGCCCTCCTGGTGTGAGCGCGCACGCCGCCTCGCCCAGCAGGTCCGAATTTTTCACCGAAGCGTCTAAAAAATCTGTCCGGTCCGCGCAGACTCACACGTTATAGGGTCGAAACAGCGCGATGCGGCTGGTCAAAACGCCCGCTGCCGCTGTTCGTAAGAAACAGCACAAGGAGAACACAATGAGCGAATTTACATATCTCTTTCGCGGCAGGAATATCCCCGAGTCTGCCGAGGAGCGACAGAAGCATCTGGAGAAATGGGTCGGGTGGTTCAAGGATCTGGAGGCTAAGGGTCATCTGAAAAACCCGGGACACCCGCTGGAGGACGCGGGCAAGGTGGTCAGCGGCGCCAAAAAGATCATTAAGGATGGGCCGTTCGCCGAGGCCAAGGATGTGGTAGCGGGCTATATCGTCGTGCAGGCCGAGGATCTGGCGCATGCAACCGAACTGGCAAAGGGCTGTCCGATTCTGGACGTCGGCGGCTCGGTTGAAGTTCGGCCGGTGCGGATTCTGAATATGTGAAGCGGCGGCGGCAAGTCAGAGGAAAGCTAGGGAGCGATCATGGCAAAAATAATTCTTGGAAACCACATGGCCGTTTTTGCGGCGAGATCTGAGCAGGACCGGATTCGCAAATTCTACTGCGGCGTCCTGGGCTGCAAAGCCAACGTGACGAATGATGAAGTGGACCGCTTTCAATTGGGTGATGTCCACTTCTGCTTCGTTTGGCAGGACAGCGCTCTCGGTGAGAGCAGCTTTCTAAAGGCAACTTATCTGGAACTCAAGACCGACAACACCGAAGAGATGGAACAGAAGATTCTCGCGTTCGGCGTGAAGCAGCTCGATGTGCCGGATGCGCATTTCTACTTCCAAGCGCCAGGCGGGCAAGTGTTCAAGCTGGTGGGTATCGGCGAAGATCTCTCTCTATATGAGGAGTCACCTTCATCAAAGCCTGGATCATGCGTGGACTATCAACGTACTATTCAGGCCGGCATTTCGCCCGCGGAGGCATTGAGCAGGATTAACCGCGTATCGGACTGGTGGACCAAGAATTTCAATGGACGATCACAGAATCCCGACGATCAGTTCACGATCCGGTTCGGCGAAACCTTCGTGGACTTCCAGGTTAGTGAAGTAGTTCCGGGCAAGAAAGTCGCGTGGCAGGTCACGGATTGCAATCTTCACTGGATCAACGACAAGAAGGAGTGGAAGGGCAGCTCGATCGTCTGGGAACTCTCGTCCAACGACGGAACGACGCAGGTGAAGATGAAGCACGTTGGTTTGGCGCCGAGAGCCGAGTGTTACGCCAATTGCAAGGCAGGCTGGGACTTTTTTGTGGGAGAGAGCCTGCTGAAGTTGCTCAACGAAAACCAGGGCCTGCCGGATCAACGGCCCCGATGAAACGGCAGTCAAACCGAGCTCGATTGATGTTCCTGCGGAACAAATCCTGAATATACAATGGAACTGAGCGATCATCTATTCCGCCGCGAATCCGGACGCATGGTCGCCACCCTCACTCGCATCTTCGGTGTGCATAACCTGGCGCTGGCGGAAGACATGGTGCAGGAGGCGTTTTGCCGCGCTGTCGAGGTGTGGAGATTTCGCGGTGTGCCGGAGAACCCTTCCGGGTGGCTCATGGCGACTGCGAAACATTGCGCGCTAGATGCTCTGCGGCGCGAGCGAACAGCGCGCACGTTCGCGCCGGAGGTCGGTAGGTTGCTCGAAAGCGAATGGACGCGAGCGCCGGCGGTGGAACAGTTGTTCGGGGCGCATATGATCAAGGACGATCTGCTACGCGTGATGTTTTCCTGCTGCCATCCACGACTACCCGAGGAAGGGCAAGTTACGCTGATCCTGAATGTTCTGTGCGGCTTCAGCGTGGGCGAGATTGCCCACGCACTCCTGAGCAGTCACTCGGCAATCGAGAAGCGAATTACGAGGTCGAAAAAGGTCCTGGCGAAATCCAGGAGACTAGTTGACGTCTCTGCGCCGGCCGAAGTCGCGGCGCGGCTTCCGGCGGTTCAAACGGCGTTGTATCTACTGTTCAATGAAGGCTATCACGGAGCGTCTCCGGAATCGGCCGTGCGAGGGGAACTTTGCCGCGAAGCAATGCGGTTGACGGCGCTCCTTCTGGAGAACCCGCTAGGCGCTCAGCCGGCTACATATGCGCTTGCCGCGATGATGTGCCTGCACGCCGCGCGCTTGCCAGGGCGGGTCGATGCTGCGGGCAACTTGAGCTCGCTGGTCGATCAGGACCGGTCGGTCTGGGATCAGCAACTCATTGCCGAGGGGCTGAAGTTTCTGGAGCTTTCCGCAGCCGGCATGGAATTGACCGCGTATCACGTCGAGGCGGCGATCGCATCGCTACACGCAACCGCCCCGCAGACCGAGGACACGGATTGGGAGAAGATTGTGTCCCTTTACGATATGTTGATGGCCACCAGTCCGTCGCCCATTACCGCCCTCAATCGTGCAATCGCGATCGCGCAGCGCGATGGACCGGAGCGCGGCCTGGAGGCAATCCGTTCGATCGCTGGCCCGAATCGTCTCTCCGCTTATCCGTTCTATGAAGCCACGGTGGGAGAGCTTCAGTTCCGGTGCGGAAGATATACCGCCGCGCGAGAGCATTTTGCGGCAGCGCGCGCGCTGGCGCGCAACCAGATGGAACGTCAGTTCTTCGAACGGCGAATGAATGCCTGCGAGCGAAGGGGAACAGCTCATTAAGAGAAGCAACACGATGAACTCACCTGACGTTCGCATAACGGAACCTCGCGGATACACGCCGGTCAACGGTCTCAAGATGCTCGTCGGCCGCGTGGGGAGGTACGGAGCAACCTTCCTCCGCAGATTGCGCTGAAGAAATGCTGCGCTCTGAGCATCCGCCTACCCCGGTTCTAATCGCCCTCGGCGTTCTGGAAGAAGCGCCCCGAGGTCTTTCTGCCGATTCCTGGAGGCTGGAGAAATATGGGACACACGCATATTCGCCTGGCGGCAGGCCGCCTGAGGATCCTCTTTGGCGACGCCAGCCATCGTCTCACCGAATTCTCGGCGGTTGATGGATCACGAGTACGTTCCCGTTGGGCCCGTGATGCCCTGAGGGCCTTGATGGGGGAAGGGGCGCGGAACCGTTAGAAAAGATGGTGATGATGATGACCTTATGGCAAGCACCGGCGGCATGTGTACTCTGAGTAGAGGAAAGCTGGCGACCGGAATGAGGTCCCCCGGCCATCGCAAGCAGTGCGATTCTTGGCGCACCGGGTCTTATAGTCGCCGGAGATGAAGGGGGAAGCTGAATGCCCGACGATGTGGAACTCCTCAGACGAGTGTATGCCCTTTTCAATAGCCGCGAGATTGTGAGCGTTCTCGCGGCCATGCATCCTGACGTCGTTTGGGCAAATGGAATGGAAGGCGGTCACGTTCACGGACGCGATGAAGTGCGCAGCTACTGGAACCGTCAATGGGCGGTCATCGATCCGCATGTCGACCCCGTCGAGATCTCGTCCAATAACAAGGGGAAAGTTGTTGTCAAAGTTCACCAAGTGGTGCATGACCGTGATGGCAACCTTCTCGCGAACAGAATTGTGCTACACGTGTTCGAAGTGCGAAACGGGTTGATCCAGCGTTTCGATATCGGCGATGAACTGGGAAGTGAGAAACGGGGCTAGCTTGATCTCTGCTGCCCAAGCGTACATCCAGCACCGATAGTATGTTCGATCGGGTATTGTGCCATTCGGAAACTAGGTAGCACAGAAGGTTGACGGACCGGGCGGTGGGGAATCATGCTCGAAACAGCCGATCTTCGCGACAGTGACGCAGAGCAGCAAAGCCGTAACCAGAGGCCGCCAAGAATGGCGGCGGCAGCCTGAAAGGCCGACCCCACGTGCCTAGCAAGGGCCACGTTGCGTATACACATGGAGCTTCTCCTGACTAGGAGACAGCAAATTTCGTGCCGCCGACCGCAGATCCTAATGAGCAACCGCCATGAGATGAGCACTTGCGCCCTGCACCGAGGGCTCTCGCCCGATGAGCGCCAAGAATTCCATGAGGCTGCGGACCTGTTCCGGATCAGACCAGGTTTCGCGAAATCGAGCTCCGCACCATACCGGCCCTTCGATCGCCAGGACTTCCACATGGTTAAAACCGGCGCTCGTCGGATTACGATGCTCACTGCGAGGATTAATTACTATCGTGCGCTGCTGCGCAAACCGCTGGCGCCCGCGGCGGGGTATCGGATTGCGTGCCCTACGCTAATCATCTGGGGAAAGCGGGATGCCTACGCGCTCCCTGAACTCGTAGAAGCCAGTCTGCGCATTTGTGACAAGGGGCGTAGCGCCTGGCTTGATCAGTCGACATATTGGGTTCAGCACGACGAACCGGACGAGTGACTGAACTCTTGTCGGACTTCCTCGAACGATAGAGCATGGTCACACCACCAGCGGAGAAATTTCGACTCTTCTGCTCGCCCCAAGCTCACAGCCGTATCCCGGTAAATCCCAGCCGCCGGGACATTTCAGCGGCCGCGCGCACGACGCATGCGCCCAAAAACTGTATATCCTTTCTTTTGATCTGCAATACCGTGCCCCCCAGGTTGACCGCGGCAGCCACGTGTCCGGTGTGATCGAACACCGGCGCGCCGATGCCGCAGACGCCGGGTTCGTTCTCTTCGATTGCGACCGCGTAGCCATTGGCGCGGACCTGCGCCAGCTCGGCTTTCAGCGCAGCGGGGCTGCTGATGGTCCGGGGCGTGAAGGCTGTCAAGCCGCGGCTCGCGATGATGCGGTCGACTTCGCCGTCGGACGTCCACGCAAGCAGCGCTTTGCCCATGCCGGTCGAGTGGAGGGGCGCGCGGCAACCGACGTATGTGGTCAGGCGAATCGCACCGGGCGCTTCCGCCTTGTCGATATAAACGGCCTCATCTGTTGCGAGGACGCCGAGATGCGCAGTGATGTTCGTTTCGGCAGCCAAGCTGCGCAGTACCGGTCCGGCCTGCTGGCGGATATCGAGCGAAGCGATAATGGACGCGCCAAGGCCGAAGAGCTTGAGACTCAGGTTGTAACGCTCGTCGTCCATTTTTTCGATGTAGCCGCGTTGACGGAGCGTATGGAGAATCCCAAAAACCGAGCTCTTGGGGATTTTCAGTTGCCGGGAGATTTCCGTAACATTACGCGATGTTCCGCTCGAAACGAGCAGTTCCAAGATATCGAACGCCCGTTCGACTGCGGGTACAGAGTAGTTCTTGCGCTGGCCGGACTTCGAAGCAGTCTTCAAATCAGGAATCTCCGCGAATTCATGATATTCCGGGCGGCAACGCTTTTACCTCGATACGGCGAAGCAGGCGCGAGCACTGGACGAGCAAGAGCATGAGACCGAACAATCCTGAATTTAAATAAAACACAAAGCGAAGATCGCGAGCGGTAAGCAGGCCCGCTGCGAGCGAGCCAACACCTTGGCCGAACAGCACACAACTGGAGAGCAGGCTGAAATCGCTGGAGCGGGTGGACTCCGGAACCAGGCGGGAGGCGATCGTGTACAGAATTGTCAATCCCCCTTCAGCAAACAACGAAAGCAGGGCTCGAAGCGCGAGCAAGGCAGGGACGGAAACCGCGTCGCTCAGGAGGAAACAAATGGCGGATCCGGAGGCCGACCGCAGCAAGAGCCGGCGGCGTTGCGAACCGGATGTCCGGCCACACCACCAGGCGGCCAAGCCGTCCCCCAGCGCTCCGACGGAGAGAATAATGCCGGCGAGCTGCGCGGATTGCGCGGCGGTGTGGGTATGAGCGGCAGCCCAGAGCGCGCTCAGCGGTTGGAAACTACGGTCGATCATGGCCTGCAGAAACAGCAGAAACGCCAGCCAGCGAATAGCGGAGACGCGGGCCCCGGGCTCGAGGTGGCGCACTTCGGCTTCTCCCGCGGGCACATTCCGATATGCGAAGGCAAACATGACCAACGCGGCAAAGCACAACATCGAAGAGGCGACAAAAAGCGCCCGAATGCCGATCAGGCTGGATAGATAACCGCCGGCTGTGGGCGCCAGCGCGGCGGTCGTGATCTGCGTGATCTGCACGCGCGCAATGATCCGGCCCGCAGTTCCGGGTGTGCAGCCGTGGGTCGCCAAAGCCATCACGAGCGTCTGGTAACCGCCCAGAAAGCCGAGGAGAATGCGCAGACCAAGCAACTGGGTGGCTGTCTGTGCGAAGGCGCTGGCTAGCCAGATGACCGCGAGCGCCGATGTGCCGCGGATCGCCATCCAGCGTAGGCCGGTGCGGTTTCCGACCTTGCCCCACCAAGGGCCGATCGCGGCAGCGATGCCGGGAGTAATGCCCATCAGCACGCCGGTCCAGGCCGCCACGTGCGAGGCCGGCGCGACCCCCAGAGTCACCAGGAAACTCGGCAGCAGCGGCATGGTGCAGAAGTATGCACCGTCGATAAAAACCACCGCGGCGGTGGTGAGGGCGGCGTTGTGTGTCTTCGGAGTGCATGAAGAGGGCAGCGGCTCCGTGGCTAACACCGGCATTCGTTTCGTCCAGAATATCAGATTGTGTTCTGTATATAGACATACAGTTCTTCTTATAAAACACCACTTCCCTGCGCTTAACGGTTCGTGTACGTCCCTCTCAACGCGATGAGTTGCCCAATTGCCGAGTCGACCATGCGTTCACCACCTCCCGGAGCGAGGCGGCTCGAGACAACCTCATACGCTCCTTGCGGGTAAGCGCTGCGGTCCGGGACATAACCGATCGAGCCGTTGGCGAGCTCATCGAGCATCGTATGCGGGAAGGGCGATAGGAGCTTGAGCGTTTTTCCGAGATTGACGAAAATCTCTCCGGGCATGCCTACCCAAGCCAACTGGTTGCCGAGCGCGATGACCTGGACCTCCGCCTGGATGGGCGCTCCGTGGCGGTCGTTGAGTTCCAGGATCTTGAAGGCGTTGACGCGGGCATAGAACGAATCGGCATGCGGCTCCCCATACCGCGCGACAATCCCGCGCGCCGTTTCGACATCTTCCGGTTTGTAGTTTGCGATGGGCAGATCCAGCGTTTCGTGACTGACGCGCAGAACGCCGGGATCGACCTCGACGAGATGGCCCCAGGTTTTGAGCACATCGGCGGCGAGAATTGTGCCAATCCGCTCGGCCTCGGCAGGGCTGGATTGTGGATCGGGGTTATTGACATCGAGGTGGTTAATATTGCCTGCAGCACCGATAGTGAATAGCGTCAGAACATCGGCGCCTTTGATCTCTGAAAGCAGGCGGGAGATGGTATAGGCGTAATCGGCCGAGAAGAAAAGGCCGCCAGTGGTGTCGAGATGACACGCGAAATTCATGTAGATCGCGAGCGGCTTCCCGGCCGGCGTCTCAAAGACCACAATGGGGATGTCGGGATCGATACCACCGACGGGTCCGACGATGTTCGGATTATGCTTGCCGGGGTTCCAAGCGACCGTGCCGTCTTTCATGTAGTAGCGGCGCGGAAAGCTAATCGAGTTCTCGCGTCCGGTGGCAACGCAAATGCGGGCGGGTTGAAGGCCGGCGTCAGCGCGGCGGACGGCTTCTGCGATACGGCCGGGCAGGCCGGAAAGATACGTGTCGGCGAGGCGTTTGGTCGCAGGCTGGATGCCGAGAAGACGGCTCCCCATTTCGGGGCCGGTGTGGCTATGGATGGCGCTGATCATGACGTTTTCACCGGGAATATCGGTAGTCTTGCTGATCTGCTCGCGCGCGGCCTCGACGATTTCGCGTGGAACGTGAATGAGATCCAGCGCTACGAGCGCGGCTTTGACGCCATGATCTTCGAACACGAGGGCCTTGGCATGGAGCGGATCGTGAACTCCTTCGCTGAGCCGCACATAATAGTAGCCGGCCATCGGAACTCCTATGGGCGGCGTGATATCCACGGCCGCGCGGCCGACGCGGAATTGTGCAGCCGCCGACATGGCCGTCAACAGTAGTATGGGCAGAACACGATTCTGCATAATGAACCCATGATGTCACGCGGATTTCGGCGACGCGCTGGATCGACGGGCTGAAGCCGGCCAGGGGGCCTGCCCCACAAAACAAAAGATTGGAAAGGCCCCTTGCAGTAACGCGAAGTCTCCGCGCAGACACCGGCAGGAATAAGATGGCGTTCCGAAGTGGAAGACAGATATTGTGATCGCGAGTGCGCGTTACACGGGTTTGAGCCGGCGGGCAGCGATCAGTTGTAGGATGCCGAAGGCCAGCCAAACGGCGCCGGCGAGGCGAGCAGGCGCGGGCAATGACCACCAGATCGCGAGACAGAAAAGGAAGCCGGCGGCAGGCGCAAGAGCATCGCTCGCAAAATGCCGGTGATCAGCAGCACGGAACCAGAAAGTCCGCATCGCGGCGAGGTTCACGCCCATGAAAGCCAGGAAGGCGCCGAAATTCAGCAACTCGGCCATACGCTCATAGCTCACGACCAGGGCACTTACGAGCGCGAGAGCGCCAATGATTAACACGTTCACGCGCAGGTTCGCGAAGAAGCGGCTCGGTAATATGTCTTCACGGCCCATCGTGGAGAGAAGGCGCGCCGCCGAGGCGATGCCCGTAAGGCCGCTGCCGAAGCACGCGGCCACCAGAACGGCCCCCATGGCCTGAAACAGCCACGTGCCGCCGACGGTGCGTGTCACATCCATGAATGCCGTCTCGGGATTCGCGAAGGCCCGGTAATCGGGAGCCACACGCTGGCCCAGATAAACCTCAACAGCGCTGAAGAGCCCGGTGACGAGGCACACGAGTACGGTTGCGATGGGGACGGTGCGGCGCGGATTGCGGACTTCCTCTGCGAGAGTGGTGACACCATCGAAACCGATATAGGTAAGCGCGGCGAGCGATGTGGCGGCCATAACAGCGCGGGCATGGAAGGTATGCGGGTCATAAAACGGCTGCGTAGAGAACACGCCGCTCCATCCAGCGCTGTGGAAGAGATAGCGCAACGCGAGCACCACGAAGGCGACGATTACGGCCGTCATAACGGTAAGTAGAACGTTGTTCGCGCGCGCGAGAGATGAAATGCCGAACAGGTTGAATCCGGTCAGAATAAATGCGAATAACACAGCCCAGACCCAAAACGGCACCTCCGGAGCGAGGCGCGCAATCGCCAGCGCGCCGTAAATGGTGTTAATCGCCGGGATAATCAGATAATCCAGAAACATCGCCCAGCCGACGATGAAACCGACGCGCTGGCCGAACGTGCGGCCGACGTATGTATAGGCAGAGCCGGCGGAGGGGTACAAGGCGGCGAGGCGCCCGTAGCTCCAGGCGGTCAGCATCATGGCGCACATGGCAATCAGAATGGTGCTGACCACGTGCCCGCCAGCCATCCGGCTAGCAATGCCGAAGATGCCCACTGGCGCGATCGGTTGGATCAGGACTATGCCGTAAACAATGAGATCGCGCAAGCCCAGCGCGCGGCGGGTTTCGCAAGCCGCCACTGGTGGCGTCATCCACCCATCCCGGTACCGGTCATGCTTTGGAGCGCGGGCAGCGGATCGCCATCGTGGTAGTGTTCGGCCATCTCGCGAATGCGCATCTGAACCTTCCACCAGTACTGAAACTCAAGGTCGAATTTGTCGAGCGTTTCGCGAAGGCGGAATGGGGTGTACTCGGCAAGCCAGATGTCGTGGAAGCGGTCACGCAGTTCCGAGGCGGCGTCCATCAGGTCGGAGGTGCGGGTATGATAGCGGTCGCTTGTCTCTCGGTAGAGCAGCCCATTCACGTCAGTGCGCGTGCGGCTTTCGGAAGCCTGTTTCCAGAAATTCGCAATTTCGACCGCATAGATCGCCTTGAGGGCGTTGTAATCATCGAGCTGCGCGCCTAATAGCAGGGTGCGGAGCGTGAGATCGTCGCATTCGCGGAGCGCGGCCATAAGATGCCTTTGAGCCTCTTCGGCGGCGAGACGCGACTGGCGCAAGTCGTCGGCGTGCGCGTGGGCGCGCTGGAGGCGGTCCGGGTCGAAGGGATTGGCCCAGAACGCCCCGATGGTGCTATTGCCAACGCCGCGCTGTAGCAACGTCTGGGCGCGCGCGAGAGCGCTGAGAGCAGCCGACACATCGGGCGCGACTTGCTTCGGATAGAGGATCGCAGCGTAGCGGTCGAAGAACGTAGCGCGATCGGCCGGGCCGGATTCCCAGGACGCGACGGAACCGTAAGCGATGCCCGGCCAGCTTTCCCGCATCAGGTTGAGGGTTTCATCCGTCCAGCCGCTGGTCACAAATCCGAGCGTGCCTGCCTTCCGAGCAGCATCGAGCAAGGCGTCGATGTTTTCGAAACTGCGGCTGTAGTCGGGGGTGGTCCAGATCCAGTTGAGCACCGCGCCTTGCACGACAGTAGGCACGCTTGCGGCGCGGAATTTCGCAAGGATCTCCGGATACTTGGGAATTTCCGAAGGCATGTAATGCCACGGCGTCGCAATGACACCCTTCGGAACCTGGGGGATCATGGCCGGGTATTTTTCGAGCATATCGGCCCAGGCCATCGCGTGTTTGCTGTGCTGCGCGACGATCGCGGAGACTTCGCGAAGCTGCGCCAGGTAAAGTTGCTCGGGCGTCTCGCCCATGGCGCGAGCCTCGCGCTCAAGGGTCCAGGTTTCGTCAAAGCCGATGTGCAGGAACGGGCTGGGGAAGAGGTCGGAAATTTGCGCGATCCAATTGGAAAGGAGTTCGCGAAGATGCGGATTGCGCCGGCTGAACTCACCGCCATGCGGAAAGACGCCCATGTCGGCGTAGCGCTCAACACGGAAGAGGTCGTGCATGTGGCCATAGAGCTCGAGATTCGGGACAATGTCGATGTGCCGGGCTCGGGCATAGTCGATGATGTGCCGCACCTGGTCTTGCGTGAAGCGAGCGCCAGCCATTAAGAGCGGAAAACCTTTCAGCTCGATGCTGCTTTCCGAGTAGAAGTAATATTGGTTGGTCTTCCAGCGCGCCAGGAAGTCGAGTTGGCGCTCGATCTCCTCCACCGTGGGAAGCTGCGCGTGGCTCATATCCATCATGAACGCGCGATACGGGAGAGAAGGCCAATCGCGCACGTCGGCGGCGGGAACGAATGCGCCCTGCTCTACCATTTGGCGCAGCGTCTGGATGCCGTAGTAGACTCCGGCTGAGGAGCGGGACACAATTTCAACGCGGTCTGAAGTGACGCGCAGCGTATACGTTTCGCGCGAATCGGGGCCGGCATGCTCGTTGGCGCCGGGTAGCGCGTCTACCGCGCCGGTGCGCTTCAGGACGATGCTGCGGTTGCCTCCGTTGCCCACCGGAATGTGCAGAGCCTGGACCAACTCGTTTGCGGCGAAGCGGTCTTCGGCGGCAGGCTCGCCGGCGATAACAATATGCGCGCCCTGGAGCAGGAAACGTCCTGTGCCGTAGTGCAGTTCCTTCGGGCGCGGCAGCAAAGGATTGTGGGCTGCTGACAGTGGCAGCGCCAGAAGTAAGTAACAGAAAAAAGTTTGCGGCTTCACGTTGCCCTTTGCTCTACGACACCGTTTTCGAGAACCCCGACGCCTTCAATCGCGATTTCGATGCGATCGCCTCTTACCGCGGAGCCATTGTTTATGGTTGCGATTGCGAGCGCCGTTCCGGATCCGTTGGCGTGAGAGTTCAGTAGTCTCATAGCGCGCGGGTCTACTTCTCAGGCACGCGCGCAATGGCGTCGATCTCGACTTTAATACCGCCCCAGAGCACGGATTGTACGGTTGTCCGAGCCGGCGGCACGCCCGAGAAGAACTCCGCATAGGCGCGATTGAAACCATCGAAGTCGTGTATATCGGCAAGATGGCACGAGCATTTCACCACGTCGTCGAAATCGCAACCTGCCTCTTTGAGGATCTTTCCCATGTGAGATAGCACGAGCCGCGTCTCTTCCTCGATCGTGCCTGGAACGACCTTCCCGGTCCTGAGATTGAGCGGCCCCTGTCCGCTAATGAATAACCATCCATCCATCACGACACCGGCTGAATAAGCGCCGGTGGAAATTGCTTTATCCGGGT
Organism: Bryobacteraceae bacterium; assembly: GCA_035651215.1. Taxonomy (GTDB): domain Bacteria; phylum Acidobacteriota; class Terriglobia; order Bryobacterales; family Bryobacteraceae; genus Bog-105. Next base: position 43,595 of record DASRGE010000038.1, on the reverse strand, counting down.
GCCGAATTTCTGTTTTTGCCATGCAGTAGAAATATCTTAATGAAAGGAAGCGACGGGCCGATGCTAAGGCAACGGGCCTACCGGCGCTGTGGTCAAAGCCAGCACGCTGCCTGCTGGGGCGCTGACGGATACTGTTCCCGTCGCATCAGAGCTCACTGCCGGGGCTGCGGTGATCTTCCCTGATCCGTCGGCGTTCCAAATAAGCACGCTGAACGCCGTCTTGGGAGGCAGATCGCCGACGGTGAATGCGGCCGCGGCTCCATCCGTACTCATCGCCATTACGGTCAGACTGCCGCTCGGGCTGCGAAGCGGCGCGACGAGCTTCGCCGCGGAACTCCCGTGCAGTCCCAGCGCCTGCCAGTGCTGTCCCGTGGTGTTTGCCATCAGCCATTCCATGTAATAGGACGGGCGCAGCGGCCACCTGTCCTGTCCCTCCGCTGGATTGAACAGATATCCGATCAGCGAGTAATCCTGATATCCGAAGTCATACTGTGCTCGATAAAAGTCCCATTTTGAGAAGCCGGCGAACCCGTCACGCAGCGCTTGCAGATTGAACTGCGCTTGCTGAAACGCCGCGATGTTCGTTTCGGAAATCGATGTGAGGCTTCCGTCGTTGTTCTGGTAGTAGCCCGCGTCCGTATTGGTGAGGGCGCCGTTCCGGTAAGGATTCGCGTCCTTGATCGGAGCGCCATTCAGTGTCTTGATGCCTCGCACTCCGTACTCGGTTACGGAGAGCGGTTTTGTATGCAGTCCCTGGCCCTGGAGAATGGTCATGTCGTCCAGGATTCCATTCAACCTGCTGAGCAGATAAGAAGTATCCCAATAATTCCAGTAGATGTGAACCGACCAGCCGTCGAGAATGTCGTCCATATTTTGCGCCATGTAGGTGAACCACGGCATCTGCCCGTTGAACACGAGATCGCCACCGACAAACCGGATCTGGTTTCGGATCCCGGCACTTTGCAGTAAACCGTCGAGCAGCCGGTACGCTTGGTTGTAGAGATCTTTGTTGTTGTTGAGCCAGGCAGCGGAATCGGCCTCATTCTGAATCGTGATTTCCTGGATGGCGGTGATCCCGTGATTCTTCACGAGGTCGATAAGCGTATCGGCGAAGTTCTGCATGTCCTGCTGCGTGTAGCTGAGCTGGTCGCCGCCTGCGGGCGCCTGGCGCAGAAACCACCAGGTGATGTTTACTCGCGCTCCGGCGGCCTGCGCGAGCTCGACTGTCTGATAAAAAGAGCTCAGCTCGTTTTCGTTCCCGGCCACATAGAAATTGGGCGATAGAAAAATGCGGCACAGCCCCGGCTTAAGATTCTTGATTTTGCTCTCGACATTCGCCACGTCTTCTGGCGGATTGTTGATCCATCCGTTGGCCGGATTGCTCAAGGAGGTGTACAGGTTCGAGTTCATCTGCGCGCCGAATCCTTCGAAATCGGGAACAACCACCTGCTGCGGGTTCAAGGCGAACTCGGTGACGGCCGTCGTTCCGCGGAGCACCTCGGCATCAACAGTTTGGCTGTCCTGAACAGTCACCTGGACCGTGACTACATTCTGCAGTGGCACATCTCCGAGATCGATAACCGCCTGGCCACCAGGAGAAGACACATCTTTGTAGTGATTGGCGCTCCCGCCGCTCACGTTCACCAGAACATCTTTCAGCGTATCCGGAGCCGATACTCCTGGCGTCAGAGGCAGAACATTGAGATAGAGCTTCGCGCTCGCGTCGCCTGGGTCTCGGAGCGAATAGACATCCAGCGCGAATGCATGGTGCGCCGGATTCGCCTGCGCACAGGCGGGCGGACACAGCGGCACAAGCAGAAACGCGAGCACGGCGAAGACCGGATGGGCTAGAACATTTCGAGCGTTTCTAATTTTTGGCATGGCAAGATTGACCTCTCAAAACGTCAGTCGCAGTCCGAGCTGAATAGTGCGGTTGCCGCTTCCACCCGTAATCTTGCCGGCGAGCGGTACTGCGGTTCCATGGTCGCGCTCGTCGGCAATGGTGGCGTTCGGATCCCCTAAATTGAAATGGTTAAACGCATCCAACAGATCGGCTCGAAGCTGAATTTGAAGCCTCTCCGGCGCGGTGAACGTCTTCGCTGCGCTGATGTCCCAATTCCACATACCTGGACCCCAAAGCATGTCGCGCGCCGAGTTGCCCCACTGCCATGGCTGTGGCGCGACGAATGCGTCCGGATTGAACCACTGCACCCCGTTTACGATGTCATGCGAACCAGACTGCTTCCCGGCGTATAAAGGCGCTCCAGCCACTACGTTCGCGCGGCTAGGCCACCAGCCGACGATGCCCGTTCCCGTCTGCGAGAAACTCACCGAGAACGGCGTTCCGGTTCCGTACGTCGAGACGCCCGAAACTTGCCATCCGCCGAGAATGGCATCGACGATGCCTGGTGCGTTTGCCAGGAATTGGCGGTTGCGGCCAACCGGCAGTTGGTAGATGTAGTTGAACACGAGCCAGTGGCGAGCCAGCCCCACCGTGTTGCCGTAGTCCAGAGCCGGATACCACCATTCCTGCGGCCCGCCCGAAGTCGGAACGTCATCCAGGCTTCTCGTGTACTGATACTCGGCCTGGAAACTCATTCCGTGTGAGAACCGCTTGATTGCTTCCAATTGCAACTGATCGAAGTTCTGTTTGCCGCCGCTGCGCGTGGCGTTGATGGGGCCCCACGGCTGGAATGGCCGCTGCTGTTGCAACGGAACGTTGGGTTGCTGAAGCATGGGAACATTTATGGGGCCGAAGTTCCACGGGAGGTGGTGGGCCTGGTTGCCCACGTACGTCGCGCGGGTGGACCAATCTTGCCCCCATTGATGTTCCACCGTGAAGTTCCATTCCTGTGTTACCGCGTTTTTGAAATCCCACTGGACGAAGTAGATGGTGGGGTTGGGAGTCACCAGGCTGCCGGCGCTCGCGCTAGGGAAGGGATTGCTGAAGGTAATATCCGGCAGAAAGGTCTTCGTTGGTTTACCGGGAAGGAGACTGGTGAAGGTCTGTGAGATTGACAACTGATTGGGCGGGTTCCAAGCATCCGCGCGTGAGCCGACAAAGCCGGGCTGGAAGTTGTAGTAGACGCCGTAGCCTGCGCGAATCACCGTGTTCGAGCCGCCGAACGGCCGGTACGCAATGCCGACGCGCGGGGCAAAGTTATTGAAGTCGCCCTGCATGTAATGCGTCGGTGCGCCGAGCGCCTTGGTTGTGGTGTACGGGTAGGCCGCAAAGAGCGCCGGCGAGGCGCCCGGCGGAAGAGTCGGTGTGGTCGAGTCCTGGGGCAACACCAGCTTATCCGTCCCCATATCCCAAGTGACGACTTGAGATTGGCTGCGGTATGCCCACGGGCTTTGGTACTCGTACCGCAACCCGTAATTGAACGTCAATTTGGGAGAAAAGCGCCACGTATCCTGAATGTAAGCGCCCCAATCGCGCGAGTAGACCATTTGCGCGAATGCGCCTACCGCGTCGGTGGTGGCGCTGTTCGCGGCGCCCAGCAGGAAATCGGCAAAGCTGTTGCCTGCCGATTGCGGATGCCCCGGCCAACCTTTGTTGCCGGTCCAGTTTCCATTAAACGTAAACGCGCCCGTCGCGTTGCCCGTGGAAGGAACACGCGAGGACATCTTATAGCCTGTTTCGTCGATACCGGCCTGAATCGTGTGATTGCCATGCACATGAGTCAGGTCATTCGTGAATTCAACGTCGTAACGCGGAGTCCAGTACCCGGTTCCGTAGTCGTGGAACATGCCCGTGTAGCCGCTCAAGGTAAGCGTTGGCAGCCCGCGATAATAGCTCTCCGGCATGGCTGGGAACAGCGCGGCCGGATCGACATCCTGGTTCTGGCCGCTGAACTTGGTGCCGTAATTGCCCCATGCGAAGCGGAACTGATTCATGGTGCTCCCATTGAATGTGTGCGTTTCCGACAGGCTTGCCGTGAGGTCGTCATACGCGTAGCGCCCCTGGCCGTAATTCGCCGGATAGTTCGCATTGGCTGAGTTCCACGGGTCCGCCACACGCTGCGCGTAAATCGCAAACAGCCGGTCGCTCTGCGACAGGTTGTAATCCACGCGCGCGTCCAATGAATTCGCATTCTGGGTGTTGGGAATGGTCGAAATATAGTTGGGGCTTCCGAAGGGGAGGCCCGGACTGTTCGCGACTGTCGGCGCCGGCAGATAGCCAAGCAATTGCTTTGCTTGGGGCGTAATCATGCTGGAAGGGATTTGGTTCTTCGAGAACGGCTGTCCGGTGAACGGGTTGTATAACTGCGTGCCTTTGGTGCAGATACCGCTTGCGTTGAATGTCGTGCAGAGAGCTGAAAAATCGCCGTCCCGCATCGCCATGCTTGGCAGCGTCAACTGGCTGGTCGGCTCATTACGGTGACGATAGCCGCTGTAATCGGTGAAGAAGAACAGCTTGTCGCGCAGAATGGGGCCGCCCACATTGCCGCCGAACTGATTCAGATGGTCCACGGACCGCGGCTTTCCCGCGGCGTTCAACAGGAATGTGTTTGCGTTTAGATCGGTATTTTGCAGGTATTCATACGCTTCGAAGTGGTAAGTGTTGGTCCCCGCCTTCGTCACCAGTGTCACCGCCGATTTGCCGCGCGATTCCGCCGTCATGTTGTTTGCGTCCACTTTCAATTCCTGGATCGAGCTTGGAGGCGGTAGCACTAACAAGCCGACACCCTGCACCGTTACGGCGCCGCTGTTGCCGGGATCGTTCACTTCCACTCCGTTCAGCGTGAAATTCACGCTGCCCCAGTGCGTGCCTCCGCCGATGGGCGGGTTTGTCGCATCTCCGGAAGACTGCACGCCCGGCGCGAGCGCGATAAATGCATCCACCGTCTGTAAGGACGTTGGTAAGTTCTGCAATTGCGTCGTCGTGATCGAGCTGCTGACGCCCATGGAGTCCGTCTGCACCATGGGCGTTTGCGAGATCACCGTCACTTCCTGCCTCACGTTTCCCACATGCAGGGTCACGTTCATGCGCGCTGTCTGCGCCGAGAGTAGCTGGAACCCGGCGGCGGTGTAGGTTTCAAAGCCCTGCTTGGTTGCGGTGAGATCATACGTGCCGGCGAGCAGCGCCGGAACCGAGTACGTTCCCGATGCGTCGGTTACGGCCGTGTTCACTGCGCCCGTCCCCACGTTTTTCACCGTGATCGTGGCGCCGGAAACCGGCGCGCCCGACGTATCGGTGACAACGCCGCCGATGGAGCTGCTGATGTTCTGGCCGTGAGCGGGCCCGCAGAAGAGGATAGCTGCGATTGCGCAAAGGCTGAAAGCGCTGCGCCGGAGATTGCTTTTACGGTCCATGGATTCCCCTCGAAAACGAAACACAGGCGTTATCGAATTGGGCCGTAGTATAGCAGAGGGAATGCCGGATGTAAAACTGATAGTTCAATAGAGAAACGCCTTTGGAATCGCGTTGTGCTACGCTAGATGCGCGGTGCCCCCGAAACAGCTCGACAAACAGCGCGCACTGGCGGCGGACAAGTACATGGTTCCGGTCGTCAAGAGCACCTTTCGGATTCTCGAAGAACTCTCCTCTGCCGGGGCGCTCGGACTGAACGAAATTACGCAGCGCACGAAGATCCCTAAATCGACGGTCTTCCGCGTCCTCACTACCTTGCGTTCGCTTGGCTATGTCATGCGGGGTCAAAATCGTGACTACAGCGTCAGCCCTGCCCTGCTCGACCTCGCGAGCGATCAGTCCAAGACCGAGGTGCTGCGCCGCGCCGCGATGCCGTGGATGGTCCGGCTTCGCAATGAATCCGGCGAGACCGTCAATCTCGGGCAGTTGCAATTCGACAAGGTGGTTTATGTCGAGGTAGTCCCCAGCGAATTCGCGCTCCGGCTGTCGGAGCGCCGGGGCGCAACGGTAGCGCCGCATGCGAGCGCGCTGGGCAAGGCGATTCTCGCGTTCTCTCCGCCTGAACTGGTTGACAATCTCCTGGCGACGTCTGAACTCGCAATGTTCACTCGCAGTACCATCACAGAACCGCATCTGCTGTTCGAAGAACTCCGCCGGGTGCGCGACCGCGGCTTCGCTTTCGACAAAGGCGAAGCATCTTCGCTTGCCACGTGCGTGGGCGCTCCGATCCTCGCCGAGAACGGCTATGCGGCCGCCGCGATGAGCATTTCGGGACCGACCTCGCGCTTCAATCCGCGTCGGGACTCGCCCATCATTGAAAGCCTGCTGCGGGCCACTCGGGAGATCTCGAAATCCCTACGCCGTCCGGCCGGTGGCCCGGGGAACTCGTCCCGCGACCTTCCGTAATGACTTTCGGCTTTTGCTTCCCGCGTCCGCAGGATATTTCATCGCCAAACGCCGGATCTCATAATTGAACTTTAGAAATAGCTTCTTCCAGCGCTCCGCCTCGTCTGGAGTGTAACGGTAGAATCCCTTTCCGTTTGAGATGCCGCGTCCGCCGGCCTCGATCACTCGCTCGATTGCCCTCGGTATCTCGGGCGAATTCGACAGCTCCGGCAACAGATCCTTCATCACGCGGTAATAGGCCTCGACGCCCATCAGATCCATATACCGGAACGGCCCCGCAAATGGCATCCACCAGCCAACATCGTTTCGCAGTGACCGGTCTACGTCTTCGAAAGTAGCCGCGCCGCTATCCACCAGGTGGCAAGCCTCGCGAAACATCGCATACGAGATCCGGTTCGTAATGAAACCGCGAATATCGCGGCGCAGCAGAGAAGGCTCCTTTCCCCAGCGCGTCGCGAGCGCCAGCACGCGCTTGGATACGGCCGGGGCCGTCTTCTCCCCCGCGATAATCTCCAGGAAGCGCGTCACGTGTGCCGGCTCGTCCCAGTGAATGCCCACGAACCGCTCCGGATGCGCTGCGTCGCGCTGAAGCAGAGTGACTGGAATCGACGAGGTATTCGTCGCGATAATGGCGTTCGCTCCGACCGCGCGCTCCACCGCACGGTACGTCTCGAGCTTTACCGAAATGTCCTCGATCACCGACTCGATCACCAGCCCGCACCCGCCCAGGTCTGCGAAATCATCCGACACCGCCAATTTGGCCGCGAGCTTTGCAGTATCCTTACGGATCAGGCCTTCGCGCTTCATTTGCTTCAACAGGAGCCGCACGTGCCGGCCGGTGTCGCGACGCTTTTTCACGTCGCGGGTGACTCCTACGACCCGGTGTCCGGCGGCGAGCAGGCACGCGATGATGCTGTGGCCCATGAGCCCCAGCCCGATCACGCCCACCGCCATCATCTCTTCGCCCCGCCCTGGCTGCGGCTTTACGCGTCTGTTGCCGTTCATCGCTATGGGTCCGATTGTAATCGCGCGCTGCTGGCGATGGCAAGCCGTGTGTTTCTCATATGAAACGCTAAGTTGTTATTTGACACGCAGCCGCTCTTACGTTCAGATAAAGTGGTGAGGTTCAGGATGGCCAGTAAGGGTACGGCAGAAACAGGGGCGCAGCACGCGTTTCGCGCCGTCGAACGGGAACGAAGCATCCGGAGTAAGACCGGCGGCTCGCGCGCGCGGTTTGAGCGCTCTTGTTTGTCGCTGGCCGGAGGTGTTTCCACCGGCCTGCGGCGCTCCGCCCGCCCGTATCCTTTGTTCTTCAATCGAGGCGAAGGCTCGCGCATCTTCGATGTCGATGCGAACGTTTATCTGGATTACACGCTTGCCTGGGGTCCGCTTCTGCTCGGCCACGCTCCCGCCGAAGTGGTGCAAGCCATGCGCCGCCAAGCCGCCCTCGGCGCGACCTTCGGCGCGCAGCACGATCTTGAATACGAAGTCGCGGAACGCTTGATTGCCGCAATTCCCTGCGCTGAGTTAGTCTGCTATGCGAACAGCGGAACCGAAATCGTTCAAGTGGCATTGCGCCTCGCTCGCGCGGTGACTGGCAGACCGAAGTACCTCAAGTTTGAAGGCCACTATCACGGGTGGGAGGATTCGGTTCTGGTGAGCTATCATCCCAGCCGCGAGCAGATCGAGCGCGCGCAGGACCGGCCCGTGCCGGTCGGCTGCGGCCAGCGGCCGGATGGCGCGGCAGTGGTGGCTCAGTGGAACGACCCCGCCAGCGTCGAGCGTGCCTTCGCCGCGCACGGACCCGAAATCTCAGCCATTATCTGTGAGCCGCTGCTCGCAAATAGCGGCTCCATCCCGCCGGAGCCCGGTTTTCTGGAATTCCTGCGCGGCTTTACTCGCGAAAATGGCGCGCTGCTTATTTTTGACGAAGTAATCACCGGCTTCCGCCTGGCTTACGGAGGAGCGCAGGAGCGCTACGGCGTGCTGCCCGATCTCGCCACCTTTGCGAAGGCAGTCGGCGGGGGGACTCCGCTCAGCGTGCTTGCCGGCCTACACTGCTATATGGAAAAGATCGCCAGCGGCAGCGTGGTACACGCTGGCACTCTAAACGGGAATCCCATTTGTTTGGCCGCCGCGAAAGCCACTCTCGACGTGCTGTTATCCAAGGGCTCGGAAGGATATGAGCAGTTGAACCGGCGAGCCCAGCGCTTGCGTGCCGGCCTGGAATCCATACTGCGTGCCAAGGGCCTCACCGTTTGCACTTGCGGCGATGGCACCGTTTTCACTCTATCTTTCAGTGCCGCGCCGCCCCGTAATTACCGTGACACGCTGGCCGCCTCGCGGGATCTTTACTCCGACTTTGCGCTGGCCCTGCTTGATGAGGGCGTGATGGTGTTGCCGGACGGCCGCTGGTATGTCTCCTTTGCGCATAGCGATTCCGATATCGAGCAGACGCTCGAGGCAACCTCCCGCGCCGTGTCCTGACCGGGAAGAGTCACAATGAATTACTACAGATGGATCGGAACAGGGGCCGCGCTGCTATTGCCGCTCGCCTCGCTCGCATCCGGCAAATCGCAAGCAATGGGAACAAAGCCGTGCGCTTGGTCAGTACCGGCCGAGCAGCCGGATCATTCGCTCGACGTGCCCGCTACCATACGTCTGCTTCGCGAGAATCACTTCACCTGTTACGTCCAGCCGATTGAAGAAAAACCTCCGATGAGCTACGCCGATTTCAATCGCCTGCTGCCAGCGGCGCAAGCCGCGGGAATCGATATCTGGGCGGTCCTGATTCCGCGGCATGAAGGCGCAAGCCTGCCCTACAGATACGATTTCATCCGTTGGCTACAGGAATTGGCTCGCGCGTCGCTCCGATATCCAGTGCTGCGCGGCGTCAACATTGACGATACCGACGTCGGCGGCAACGAGAATATCTTCACTCACCAGTACCTGAGTGAAATCTACGCCGCCAAGCAGAAGATCAATCCAGCCATGCTCTTCCTTCCGACGATTTACGATCTCGATCCGGAAGAGGCCGATCGCCTGACCGGGGTGGTGGACGGCGTGTGGCTGTGGTGGGTGAATCTCGAAAGCAACAATGGCCTCCGCGCTTTTCTTGAGGATGGCAGGGTCGTCGCCCGCGGCCGGTTTCCGGTCTATGGCGGCGTCTACGCCCATTCCACTTCCTGGCACAAGCAGGGCGGGCCCAAGCCGGAAGTGTTCGATAAGGCCCTGAAGCTCGCGTGCGCGTATTCGGACGGCGCGATTATCTGGCAGCTTCCGTTAATGGAGGAGCCCAATGCGTGGCTAGACGTTGCCCGCAGTTATACGGCCGCCGGGCGTACATGCGGGGCTGCGGCTTTTACCCAAGGCCACACGCAACAGGAATGAAGGCAGCGGACGAACAGCCTACCATGAAAAAGTCGATATATAAATCGCTTATTCGCCCTATAGAACAAGCAAGAAAGGATCTCGGAACGTGACACTCGCAATCAACGGCGGCTCGCCCGTACGTACCCGACCGTTTGCTCCATGGCCGCAGTACGGCCCTGAAGAGGAGCAGGCGCTCCTGAGCGTGTTGCACAGCCGCGCGTGGGGCGGATATCATCCGGCCGTGAAGGAACTGGAGACCGGCTTCGCGGAATTGCACGGGACGCAACATGCGGTCTCCTGCTCGAACGGAACGGTGGCGCTTCAGGCGGCGCTGCACGCGCTGGATGTTAGGCCAGGCGACGAAGTCATCGTTCCTCCATTCACGTTTGTCGCATCGGCAACCGCTGTGCTTTTGTGCAATGCATCGCCGGTATTTGCCGATATCGATCCGGAAACATTCAATCTCTCCGCCGCTGCTGCCGAAGCCGCGATCACATCGCGCACTCGCGCCATCGTCGTAGTGCACTTCGGAGGCCGACCCGCCGAAATGGACGCCTTTCAGGCGCTCGCGCGGAAGCACGGCATCGCTCTTTTAGAAGATGCCGCCCATGCCCACGGCGCGCGCTGGAAGGGAACGCCCGTCGGGGCCTGGGGGGATGCGGGGACGTTCAGTTTTCAGGAATTCAAGCTGATGACGGCCGGCGAAGGGGGCATGATCGTAACCAAATCGGCCGAAGTGGCGGATAAGTGCTGGGCCTTTTGCAATCAGGGGCGAAAGCGCGAGGGCGGGTGGTTTGACCATTTCACTCTGGGTACGAATTACCGAATGACCGGATTTCAGGCGGCGGTCCTGCAAGCTCAATTGCGCCGCCTGCCTCAGCAGACCCGCACGCGTGCCGCTAACGCGGCGTATCTACGGGAGCGCCTCCGGGAAGTGCCGGGCCTGCGCTGGCCCGAGGACGACCCGCGCGCCGAGGCGCAGCCATACTATTTGCTGACGTTCTGGTACGAGGCCGAGGGCTTCGAAGGCTTGCCGCGCGATACCGCATTAGCGGCTCTGAAGGCCGAAGGTGTGCCGTTTAAGCCGACCTATCCCCATCCGCTGTACCGGAATCGTGTTTTTACTCCGGAGCAACAGCGGTTGTATCTGCCCATCGCCGAGCGTGTCTGCCGTGAGGGCGTATGGCTCAGCCACAACGCGCTGCTCGGCAGCCGCAACGATGTCGACGACCTGGTGGAGGCGCTCCACAAGGTGCGGCGCCTCGCCGGAACTTTGCAAAATTCGCTGGCTGCGGAGCAGTCATAGATGGCCAGACTGCTCGGCCTGGGTGTGCTCGTGATGTTGGGTAGTAGCCCAGTTTTAGCGCGCCCCGTTCCGTGGACGTTCCATGCCGATTTCAGTCATGGCTTCAACGGCTGGATGAGTTACCCCTTGCCGCAGGACATCGGTTTCGATCCGACGCTTTCGGTCGAGCAGGGCATATTGATCCGGCAGGTCGCGGGACAGGGGGAATCGCGGCTGTCCGCCGGTTTTATCCGTCCGCTGCATTTCATAGCCGGACCGGGCATGCGTATGCGAGTTGCCTACACGGCGCAATGGCCGTCCAACGGCGCGACCCTGAAACTGTTGCTCGCCGCTGCGAACGGCCGTAGGTATGAAACGGCGCTGCCCGCCGCGGGCGCGCATGAGATCACAATCAGTGGCGGGCAATTGAAACTTCCTCCACACGGCGTTGCAATGGAAGCCATCGTTCTCGTGGGCAGCGCGCCGCAATCCGCGAAAGGCGCGGCCAACCGCATCGAGCTACGCGAGCTGCAACTTGATGCCGAGCGGGAGGCGCCGGTGAGGCTGGCCGCTCCGGCATTGCGTGCTGACCCGGATCGCACTCTCGTCGCTGCCGGGATCGTCGACCCAGCCGTTGGATTGCCCTTAGATTTGGGTGCTGGCCGAGCGCCAGTACAAATTCTGCTGAGAGATAGCGACGGATGCGAAATCCACAGGGCCTTGGCAGGCGGCCGGCTAACGATTTCACTCGAGACACACGCCCATTTCGCGCTTTGGACCGCGCATTTAGAAAGCGCCGGCGCCACGACCGATTTCTCGTTTCTCGTCCTCGGCGACATTCCACCACATCCTCGTGTGTTGCTCTCAGGCGCGCGGATGGCGCAGTTGCGCTCGGATCCTGAACTTGCGGCCCTTCGGCAGCGCGTTCACGAACAGAGCGTGGAGCGAACAGCGAAGCTGAAGGATCTCACGAGCGCAGGCGATCTGATCGCCCGCCTTCCGATCGGAAAGACCTTGCGGCCCTCATTCAATGGCGAGCTGACCGAGTATTTTCAAACGGTCGAGGCTTATTCAAATGCGATCGCCTGGGATGCGCTGGATTATGCGCTCACAGGAAATGCGCATTCGCTCGAAGCCGCGCGAGGCGAGCTGCTCGCTGTGGCACGCTGGCAGACATGGACGCCGCCGCGCTTCGCTTCGCACGGCATGCACACGTATTACGAGACCGGCATTTTCGCGCAGCGGCTGGCGCTGGCCTACGATCTGATCGCCGGACAGTTATCGGCCGAACAGAAACGCGAGGTCGCGGATGCGTTCTGGAATAAGTGCATCGCCCCAACGGTCGAGGAATATTTTTCCTACAACCGGATACCTACGGCGGCGAGCAACTGGATGGCGAACTCCATGGGCGGCGCGCTGGCGGCCGCAGTGGCGGTGATAGGGGACGTGCCCGGCTGGCGCGCCCGCGAGGGTGTGGCCCTGCCTGAATTGGTCGCCGCTTACCAGCACAATCTCCGCGGCCTTTTCCCCGGCGATGGAAGTGAAATGGAGCCAGCGGGCTACGAACATTTCGCGATGCAGGGCCTTTCCTGGGGCGCCGCTGCGCTGCGCAACATGGGAATCCGACCCGCCGGCATCACGAACATGATGCAGGCATTCTGGTCGCCGGATTACGAATCGGTTCGGCCCGACCTGGTGCTGGATACCGGCGATTTCAACGGCTCTCTCCGCAACCTGTCCGGCTTCGCGTTTGGCGCCGAATTCAGCCGTGATCCCGCGCTGCGGGCGTTCTACGACCGTGTGAATACCGGGAACCGCGCTCCCGATCTGCTCGATCTGCTCTGCTGTACGCAAGCGCCGCAGCCTGCTGCTGATGCGCCGCTCTCGCGCATTTTCGAAACGCGCGGGACTGCGGTTCTGCGCAGCGGGTGGGGAGCCAACGACACCGTGATCGAGCTCCGCGCCGGGCCATGGTTCAATCACGAGCACCACGACGAGGGCAGCTTTCAGGTTGCGGCTTTTGGAACGCGCCTGATCTCCGAAGCAGGGTACGCGAACTATTACCTGGACCCGAATTATGCAGCGTATTTTGCACAGGCGCCGGGACACAACACGGTGCTGGTGGATGATGATGCGTTCAGCCAGGGCGAATACGGCGGAATTTTCTGGCGGGCGCTGAGCAATCATCCCGCGATTGTGGACCGGCTTTTAAGCACAAAAATCGATTACGTGGATGCCAACCTGGCGCCGGCTTACGGCGAGCGCGTCTCGACATACAACCGGCAATACGTGTTCCTGGCGCCGGACGTGTTGATCGTAAGAGACAATATCCGCTCGGCGCAGCCGCACGTGTTCACATGGCTGTTGCACCCGGCCGAAAATGCCACCGTAGAAGCGCATGGAAGCAGCGCGCGCATCGCTAACGGCACGGCAATCGCGGATGTGAGCGGCGGCGGGACTGCCGCGTGGGAAATGCGCCCAATGCCGGCGCCCGCGGCCATTTCGCAATATCTCGGGAACGTTCTGTTGCGCCCGGGTGAGAAGAAATCGCCGAAAACGGTGGTGCTGCGGCTATCGTCCGCGAAATCCACAGCCGCGCGATTCGAGGTGGCAATGCAGTTTCACGCGAGCACTGCGGCGGAGAGCGGGTTGAAACCTGTCTCGACTGCTAATGCGACGGGGTTTGCGGGTCGTGCTTGGGCACTGTTCCGCAAGGCCGCGGGCGAATTGCGGTTTAGGAATCTCTCGACCGACGGTGCAGTGTTCGCCGGTAGCAGCCCGGATGAGTGGATGGCTATTGGCGCGCGTTCTGTACGTGAGGGCGATCAGCCGTTACTAACTGCGACTGCGCCAGTAAACGTCGCCTGGAGCCGCTCACGTCTGGGTACAGTGCTCAACCTTCACCTCGGCGCACCTGCGAGCATTGCTGTGCGGGCTAACGGCACAGCAGTGTCGGTGGACGGAGCGCCGGTCCGCTATCGGCAAGAAAATGGGCATATAGAACTGCCGCCCCTGCCGAAAGGAGAGCATCGTGTCCGCATATTCACCTGAGCCACTCTTTAGCGCCGCTGCGGAATGGGATCTGTTTGACGTGAACGCACGGGTCGGACCTTCGGGAGTTTACGGCGAATTGGCCCTCGATACCGCGGGTTTGCTCGAAGAAATGGACAGGTTCTACATCCGCGCGGCAGTGGTTTCGCATTTCACTGCCCAGGAGTACGACGCGAACGTGGGAAACGACGCGCTCGAGCGCGATCTGCACCCACGCCTCACGCCGGCTTGGGCGGGATTACCGGAGAAAGAATCGCTGGTGGACCTCGAAGCGCGGCGACCTGCTGTCGTGCGGCTCACGCCTGCAACTGCGCAGCACAATTTCGCGCCGGCGGCGTGGTGTGCAGGCCCGCTGTTCGAATACCTGCAGGCGAATAACGTCTTGACTCTGATTGCACGGACCGATATCGAATGGAACGCGCTCGTATCGCTGGTGGAAAACTTTCCGCGCCTGCGTGTTGTGCTGCTCGAGACCGGATATCGCGCTGACCGCCATCTATTCCCGCTGCTGGAACGATTCCCGATGCTGCACTTCGATAGCGCCACATATCTTGCGCATCGTCAGTTGGAAGCCTATGTCGAGCGCCACGGGCCTGACCGGCTGTTGTTCGGATCGCGACTGCCCCTCTACACGCCTGGATCATCGCTCGCGGTGCTCGCGAGCGCGCGGATCTCGGATCATGCCCGGCGCGCCATCGCAGGCGGCAACTTGAGACGCCTGCTGGCGAACGCGAGCACCACATGAGATCCCCCATTCCAGTAGCCGATAGTCACGGCCACATCGGCACCCATCCTGACTTCCCGGCGTACTGCTCGGATGCGGCGGAAATGATTGCGGTCATGGACTTGCTGAACATCGAGAAACTAGCGGTCACGTCGACTCTCGCTTGCTACAACGATTGCCCGCGCGGGAACGCCGAAGTGGCGGAGGTGCTGGCACGCTATCCGGACCGCTTCTGGGGATACATCACGGTCAATCCGAACCCGCCTGGACAAGCGCTCGCGGAATTGGAGAAGTGGGCGCACTTTCACGCGCCCCCACTGATCAAGCTTCATCCTTCTCTGCACAAGTATTCGGTTCTTGGTAAACACTACCGGCCGGTGTGGCAGTGCGCCAATGAGACTGGCGCGGTGGTCCTAGTGCACACCTGGGATTCGGACCCGAATTGCGGGCCGCTGCTGTTTCCGCCGATCGCGCGTGAGTTTCCGAAAGCGCGTATTCTTCTCGGGCATTCGGGCGTTACGTGGCGGGGATACATGCAAGCGATGGAAGCCGCGGAAGCGGCGCCCAGCCTGTTCCTGGAATTGGCTGGATCACAACACCACCGGTTGATCCTGGAACAGGCCGTCGAGCGGCTCGGGGCGGAGCGCATTGTATTTGGATCGGATATGCCGTTTCTGGAAGCCTCGATGACGCTGGGGCATGTGCTAACGGCGCGGATTTCGGATGCCGACAAGGAGCGGATTCTGCGAACGAATTTTCTGGGCTTGGTGAACGGTTAGGGAATAAGCAAATGGAATCGATTCGGATCGGCATTATCGGCCTGGGAATCATGGGGAAGCAGTACGCTCGGGTCTTCTCGGAACATCCGCTGAGCACCTTAGTCGCGGTGTGCGCCCGGCGACCGGAGCAAGTGCAGCAGTTCCAGCAGCAGTATGGGGCGGCGGGGTACACCGATCACCGCGAGATGCTCGAGCGCGGGGACTTGGACGCGGTCATCGTAGCCACGCCTGATGCGCACCACTTCGTGTTCGCGCGAGACGCGTTGGAATCCTGCCGGCATGTGCTGGTGGAGAAACCCTTCACGACGAGTACAGCGGAAGCGGACGAACTGAACCGCGTCGCGCGGCGCGTCGGACGGAAGATCCAGGTCGCGTTTAACCATCGCTGGCTTTCGGCGTACTACCAGACGCGAAAGTCGATTGCGGGCGGTGAGATCGGGATACCGCTTATGGGCTACGCACGCAAGAACGACACAATCCATGTCGCGACCAAACACATCACATGGGCAGGCTCGACTACCCCGGCATGGTTTCTCTCCTCGCATGATATCGATCTGATGCGTTGGTGGCTGGACAGCGAACCGGTGGAGGCGCGGGCATGGGGGCGACAAGAGGTGCTCGCAAAAATGGGTATCCCGACGTACGACATCATTCAAGCGCAGGTGAAATTTGCATCCGGTGCATTTGTAACGTTTGAATCGGGATGGATTTATCCCAACACTTTTCCCTCGACGGTAGATTCGTTCATGGAAGTGATCGGATCTTCGGGCCATGTGCATCTGGATCGCAAGCGCGAGTCGATCGAGATCAGCACTGAAAAAAAGTTCACTTATCCAAAGGGATTCCTGATCTCTGACACGTTTGGGCGGCTGCGCGGCGCGTTCCCGATGTGCCTGGAAGACTTTCTTCTGGCGATTATCAACGATAGCGAGCCGCATGTGACGGGAACGGATGGCCGCCAGGTGACGGCGGTGCTTGAGGCAGTTCACGAGTCTCTGAAGACCGGAAACACAGTAAGGGTGAAGCCGATGCCGGAAGGCCTGGCGGCGGCAAAGTAGATTGCCTCAACGGACGAGTTTTTCGATCGAAACCGTGCGGCGGGAGTGGCGCCACATTGCAAAGCCGATGGTTATCAGCGCGAGGGCTACACCGAAATCGATGATTTTGGCTTGCACAGTGCCGGTCAGCAGCGCTGCCGCGGCAAGCAGCCCGCCCACGGCGATCGTCGTTTTGGCAAGGGTGGCGCCGGGACCTTCGCTTGTACTGGCAGGCACAACAGGCTGATCCAGCTTTTGGAAGAACGTGTCGATCCGCTTCTGTTCCGCGGGCGTGCTCTGAAGAAATTGGCTGCCGGCCCACATTCCCGCGATCGTCACCATCGTGTTGAGCAGAATCGTAATGCCGTCAAAACCGTGCATCCAGGCGACGCTGTGATGGGAAACGAGAGAGAAGCGCCAAGTCAGCATGGCGAAGCCGCTCGCTATGCCGAAGCTGTAGCCGAGCAGCGCTCCCTTCCATGTGAGGCGTCGCGAGATGAGAGCCGCCAGCAGTGGCAGGTAGGAAGGCGCCAGGAATACGCCCGCCACCATAACCATCAATTCGAGCAGCGACTGCTGGCCGCTAAACGCGATCCACAAACTGCAACCCATGCTGAGCAGGCCCACCACCAGCGTGATGAGGCGCCCTACCCTGACGAGTTGCCGGGCAGTAGCCGTCGGCCGTAGTAGACGGTGATAAACGTCCTGAGTGAGAACGCCGGCGATCGAGTTGAAATCTGCGCTGACTGTGGCCATTGTGGCAGAGAGCAGCGCGGCGATAATGATCCCGACTAGCCCGGCGGGCAGGACTTTCAGGACGAGAAGAACGTAGGCATCCGCCGTACGGTTCTGCGAGATGAGGTCAGGCAGGATCTGGCGGCCGATCATTGCGGGCACGATCATCACGGGGGCGCCAAGGAAATTCAGCGCAGCGGAGAGATAGGCAGCTTTGGAAGCATCTCGCGTGTCACGCACCGAATAATACTTCTGCGCCAGCGCCCAGGAGCCGTTGTAGCTTGTAGCAATCAGGACAGCAAAGCCGAGGAGATACACCCAATTGAAGGGCCCGTTAACAGGATGGAAAAAACCCGGAGGAGCGCTGGCGAACGCGTGCTGCAATCCCCCTGCGCGCCAGATCGCCAGGGGCAGGAGCAGCAGCATGGCGAGGCTTTTCATTAGGAACTGGACATAGTCGGTGACAACCAGCGCCCACAATCCCCCGAGCAACGTGTAGAAGATAGTCACGGCGCCGCAAGCCGCAATCGACCACTTGACCGGCAGGCCGATACTTGTGGCGAGAAATAAGCTCGTCGCGAAGATTTTCAGGCCATCCTCGAACAGCTTCATCGGTACTCCGGCCCAGGCGAAGAGTTGGCGGATGAGTGTATTGAAGCGTGATTCGAGGAACTCGACAGGAGTAATGACGCGCGCTCGCCGCCAGCGTTTTGCGAAGATGAGCCCGCCCAGCAGACAGGCGGGAACCGTCACCCAGAACAGCGTGACTGAAACCCATCCCCATCTGTACCCGAGCTGCGCGTAAGCGACGAACGAGAATGCGCTGAAGCTGGACATGTAATGGGAAATGCCGGCCAACCACCACGGCACTTGATGGCCTCCCGCAAAATAATCCCCGGCGGACTTTACCCGGTTGCGAAACTCGAATCCGACCCAGATCACGACGGCAAAGTAGCCGGCAATTACCAGCACGTCCGGCATTGTCAGCGAAAAGCGATTCATCCACCTCCTTCGGCCGCGAAAATCTTGACGGGTCTCCTTTCCAAATGATACGGTTCGAGTATGCCTAAAGTCGATAGGCTGAAAATCGGTTCAGCTAATCGAAACAGAATCCGTCCGAAGCGGCGGGCCTGCCCGGGCTTCCGGCTGGGATTGTTGTCGGGCCTGGTCCTGACGCTCTGCATGGCCCCTGCCAGTGCGGAGAACGTCCAGTCTGTGCGGCTGGGACCGGATGGGCGATTCTTCGTTAACGGCGCCGCGATCTTTCCGATCGGGTATACGAGCGGCCCCACTTTGGGTGCAATTGCTCCAACCGGCCGCGACGGTCTGGCAGAACTGAAGCGCGAAGGCTACGTGTTCCAACTCTGGTATTGTCCTCCGCATACGTGGGGGCCGGAAAAAGAGGCGCAACTCGATAGTCTGGTGAAATTGTCGGAAACGCAAGGGACGCGGTTGGTCATTTCCATCCCCGACCTGCAGGCGATCAAGCCGGGCGATCAAGCGAAGATCGCCGAGCTACAGCGCGTGGTGAAGAAATACCGCAACAGCCCCGCAATCTTATTCTGGAAAGGGGAGGACGAGCCGCAGTGGGGCCATTACACGCCGGAGGATCTGCGGATCTACTATCAAACGGTCCACGAGCTTGATCCAAATCACCCCATCTGGATCACACAAGCGCCGCGTGGCACAGTAGAGCAGTTGCGCCCCTATTCGCAGTTTTTCGACATCGGCGCAATCGACATCTATCCGATCTCCTACCCGCCGGGAACACACTCCGGCATCGCCAACAAGAATCTGAGCGTGGTCGGCGACTACACCAGGATCATCGCGGACGCGACCGATCATCAAAAAGCATTGATGATGATTCTGCAGATCTGCTGGAGCGGCGTAACGAAACCAGGCAAAACGCTGCGCTTTCCGACCTTCCCGGACGAGCGCTATATGACGTATGAAGCGATCATAAACGGCGCCCGCGCTCTGGTGTATTTCGGGGGCAACGTGCACGGATGCTGGAACGACTTCGATACGGCGTATGGATGGAACTGGACGTTTTATGATCGCGTGCTGCGGCCGGTCCTCGACGAGCTTCGGCCCGACAGTCCGCTGTACCCGGCGCTGATTGCGCCGAATTCAACGCTGCCGGTGAAAGTGGATGGCGCAGGCATAGAGTACACAGTCCGGGAGGCAGGAGATTTCATCTACATTCTGGCCTCAAAGCGCGAGGGCGATACGATCGAGGCAACTTTCAGCGGACTCCCGCCAAACGTGACCGGCGGAGATGTCCTTTTCGAGGCGCCCCGCAAGGTGACGCAGGAAGAAGGACGCTTCATCGACTGGTTCGGGCCAAACGAAGTGCACGCATATCGCTTCCGGCGGCATTAAGCCGCGCTGTCCAGAGATCGGGCACTCCTGCTACGCGCCGGTTCCTTCGATTACGATCATTGAAAGAAAATCTGTACTTGCCGTGACAGTCACAACGTCCCGGGAAGGAATAAGGGGAACTGGCTCCTTGGTACCGCCGGGTTCGAGGCGAAACGCTCGAAGATGTGGTAGCTTTGGGTCGCAACGGATCGCGACTTTAGCTCCGTTGCGCTTATTGAGATTCAGGATGGCGACCAGTGTACTGGACCGATTGCTACTTCGGCATCGATATGTCTTTACCTCAAGCGCCCCATCCGCGTGCGCTACGTCGACGGTGTCTCGAAAGACGCCGTGGGCCATCCAGGGAGCCGCCGCCTTACGAATGACCAGCAACCTTGCCACTTCACTCCACCACGCCTGGTCTTCGGTCACAGGGTCGATAAAGGCAAAAAGCTTGCCGAGTAAAATGCCGCGCGCCAACCAATAAATGGCTGCCTCGTGAGGCAATGTAGGAAGTCCGGGATAGATGGTGTTTGGCGAATTGCGAGGATTCGGGAAAAAGTTCGCTTGAACGATCTCGGGGAATGTGTATTTGAGGAGTTCGGGAAATGCAAACTTTGTACCGGCGTAGCGAGGGCAGAAATACCCCTGAAACAGCGCGTAAGGAGCGTAGAGATCGGCTGCTCCTTCGATCATGAACGCCACATTCGGGTTCAGCTTTCGATCGGTTTCCACGGCTCGGCGCAAGAAGCCCCGATATTCCTGGTTCCATAAGCCGGGACCGTTATGGCCATGTTGGGCGCTGTAGCAGGCCACCGGCGGTGCGGCGGCGACTTGATCGTAGTAAATCAATTCAGAATCGTATTGCGTCAGAGCGGCCGTTCCAAAGTCAACCAGCAGCTTTTGCCACGGCGCACTTCCAGGGCACATCACCGCGAAAGATTCCGGCGATCCTGGAGAGTAAGTTTCGACAGGATAAGTACCATCCGGATTTCTGACTGCTGCTTCTTCGCCCAGAGTGGGAAAGTAAAGGGAGTGGCGATTGAATATGCGGGCGTTGATGTACGTCATAATTTGGCCGCCGTCCTCGCGTATTCTCCGCCAAGCGCGCGCCATTTCAATCGGTCCGCCTAAATCGAGATCCGGATAATATTCCGGGTCCTGCGAATCGAAGCCGCCGCGTGACCAGCCGTACGGAATGAGAAGGTCCATCCCGAGCGCCCGTTCCCGTTCCCAAAGAGCGGGCATGTCGCGGAAGCGGTAGCCAATTTTGCCGTACGCGTTCTTTAGAAACGGCAGCCAGCCGCCAACCTGTTGCCGCCATTTGCCTCCAGCGAAAGGAACAGACACTTGAGTACGGAACCAACCGCGGTACTGGTCAGCCGCCCAGTGCCAGTCGTTCCCGTGCGCCGCCACAATGAAAGGAGCCAGGGTGAAACTTTCACCTGGACGGACGGCTACCCATTTTCGGAATTCGAAATTCATGGACCCAGCGCTCTGGCCTTCCGTGTCCGCGTGCAGCACAGTTACGAGAAATTCAGGATCATAGGAGGCCAGATAGAGTCCATGCTCCCCATCGAGGTAGTCGAGCCACATCATGCTGGCTCCTCCCGCATAGGTCAGCTCACGGACGTAGTGCCTCGCTTGCCTGGTAATGCGGCGGCTGCCCGTTTCGAGCGGCGAGAGGCGCTTTTCGGAGATGTCGGCAAAGTCTTTTACGGCGTGGCTGAACCGTTCGCCGCCCCAATAGGGTAGATACAGTTCATCGTCTGCCGAGTCCGGCCCCAAACGGACTCCGTATAGTCGCGGGAGCGTTATGGCGAAGACCGTGCGCCGCGGATCACGATTGCGAATCTGCACGGTCCAGCGACTTTCAGCAGATCCGGTAGCGAGTTGTACGGCCACACGGGTTTGTATCGGGAGGTCTCCGGCAGCAGAGCGTACGAAATCCGAGTCGATTTGCGCCGCACCGTTTGAAATGGATACCCGCGGCGAGAGCGGAAATGCTTCGATCTGTCCGGAGCCGTCCGGGTTGCCTACATTTACTGCAATCAGGGGCGGCGGCTGGTTGGCCGCTTTGAGGTAATTGTCGCTGGAGCGAGTTGGCTTGAAGCCGGCGAGTCTGCCATCGCCCGTGAAGGTGAGTTGTAGAGAATCGCTTTGAAGTACGACACGATCCGGCGGCGCTGGTTGAGCGGCCACGGCAATCAGCAGAGAGGAAGCGATTGCGAACTGCGCGCCGGCAACGGCACATGTTCTCACTGAAGACTCATTATAATGACATAATCTCAGTCATCAACCGTCGTCCCGATAAAAGATCGCAGGAGGTTCAAAAGTGAAGAGGCTACTTGTTCTGTGCACGCTGTTGCTCGGCGTTTCTATTGGCTGTCTCGCGCAAGTCGTTACTGGCGATATTTTGGGCACCATTACCGATCCCAGCGGGGCGGTGGTGACGCAAGCCCAGATCGTCATCACCAACACCAGCACACACGAGACACACGAACTGACTTCGAGCAACGCCGGCGAGTACATCCAAACGGCGCTGCCCAGCGGGTACTACAACATCAAGGTAACGGCTCCGGGCTTCAAGACCGTGGAAGTGACCGATGTAAAACTGGACGCAGGCAGCCGCCTACGTGAGGACATCAAAGTATCGCTGGGGGCGACGAGTCAGACGGTGCAGGTGGCGGGGGAGACGCCTGCGCTTGTAACGGACAGTGCAACCCTAAGCGGAGTCATTACCGAAGAGCGCGTAAAAGATCTGCCGTTGAATGGCCGGAACTTTTTTCAGTTGGCAGATCTGGCTCCCGGCGCGAACGAGGGGCCGGCAGCGCCGCTCGCGAGCGGCACGCGTCCGGATGATCGCCGCGAATGGGCTTCGGTTTCCGTTTTTGCCCAGTCGGACACGCTGAACAACATCATGGTGGACGGATTGGACAACAACGAGAAGTCGATTGGCAGTACCGGTATCCGGCCCGGCGTCGAAGCTATAGCCGAATTTCAGGTACAGACAAACGATTATCCTGCCGAAGTCGGCAAGACTCCGGGCGCCGTGGTCAACGTGATTACAAAATCCGGAACGAATGATTTTCATGGCGCGCTGTACGAATTTGTCCGGAACGACAAATTCGATGCTGTGAACTTCTTCACGAAGCCGGGGGCCAATACCGAGTACCGGCAAAATCAATTTGGCGGAGCTTTGGGCGGCCCGATTCGCAGAGATAAGACCTTCTTTTTCCTCGACTACGACGCTTACCGAATTGTTCAGGCAGTCGCGTACGTCAGCACAGTCCCGACGGCCTTTGAGGAACAGCATCCCGGCAACCTGTCCGACATCGGCGGGCCCGTGTTACCGGCGAGCCTACTGAATCCGATCGCGTTGAAATATTTCGCGCTCTATCCGGCTCCGAACCTGCCGGGCACCATCAATAACTACGCTTCGAGCCCGAATCGCACACAGAACAGCGATTCCTTCGATGTTCGCCTGGATCAGAATTTTTCGGATCGCGACCGGTTCACAGCGCGCTACAGCTTTAACAATGTGAACACTGTCACGCCCGATAGCTTTCCGGCAGTTGGCGGGATTCAGCCCGGCGGAAGCTCAGCCTCCTATCCGGGAACCTCGCCGGACCGGTCGCAGCAGGCACTGCTCGCTTACTCGCACATGTGGGGAGCTAATAAGGTCCTGGAGCTTCGGGCCGGCTATACGCGAATCAATAACGCCTCTTACCCGCTCAACTATGGGAAAGATCTGGGCAACCAGTTCGGGATCGTGAATTCGAACATCAATCCTACGACGGCTTGCCTCCCGCAGGTCAGTATCACGAATTACACCGGCATGGGGAACTGCGGCGCGTTGCCCTTAATCGATCTGGACAACATCTTCCAATATGAGGGATCGTTGTCACAGACGATCGGCAAACACACGCTGAAGTATGGAGCGGAACTCCTGCGCCGGCGCGTTTACAATTTCCAAAACGGGTCCGGCCCCGGTAGCTTCAGCTTTACGACACTGCCTGGAATACCGGGAGTTCCATCCGCAGCGGTACCGTTGGTCAATTTTTTCCAAGGCACCGCGTATTCGGTTTCCCGCAGCGTGCTGTTGTCGGCGTACTACTTCGAACGTTGGGAGCCGAGCGCATACGTACAGGATGACTGGCGTGTTACGCCTTGGCTCACGCTGAACCTTGGGCTTCGCTACGACGTCTTCACGCCTTATACAGACGCCAGTGGAAATCAGCAGTTCTCGTGTTTTGACCCGGGCACGGCAAGCCTGTTGACCGCGAAACAGAACGGCGTTTCCGCGACGTGCAATGTAAAAACAGATTTCGCGAATTTAGCCCCTCGCTTTGGGTTCGCCGCGAGCCTTCGGAAGGATACGGTCCTTCGGGGCGGATACGCGCTGGTCTACTTCAACGATCAGACAGGGCCGCTGTATCCATTTCTGAATCCGCCGTTGTATAACACCTACTCGCCCAATGTCCAGACTGTGGGGCTCTCCACGCCGCTTCCGCTGCCGTCGAACGCGGCGGTGGCCTCCTCGCGATATGGGATACAGCAGAATTACAAGAACTCGCGCGTGAATCAGGTGAACTTAAATCTTCAACATTCGTTCAACGGAACAGTCGTCACGCTGGGCTACGTCGGCGAGTTCGCGCGAGCGCTGCGCATCGTCCCCAATATTAATGTGGCGCCGCCGCAGCCGGCGCCGCTGAACAGCTATGTGACGAAGCGGCCCTTCTATCCCCTGCTGCCGAATGTCACGGGTATCTATATGGTGTCGTCGTTTGGCGCAACGAATTACGATGCCATGTTGCTCACCGTCGAGCACCGGCTTTCTCACGGATTGACCTTCATTGGCAGTTACACCTGGGGCCATTCGACCGGCGATTACCAGAGCTACTCTACGGGAGGCAGTTACTACAGCGCGATCCCTTCGCAATACGGCAAATTGGAGTGGGGCAATACCGATCTGGATATTCGCCAGCGGTTCTCTTTGATGTTGAACTATGCCCTGCCATTCGGAAGCAGCCTGACTGGTTGGAAAGGCGGCGCGCTTAAAGGCTGGCACTTCAATGCCATCGCGGTCTATCAGACGGGTGCTCCGTTCTCGGTGGTGAATTCTACGCCCCAGAGCAACACCGGGGTCAGCAGCGATCGTCCGAACGTGATCGGCAATCCGTATCTGGCCAATCCGACCATACACGAGTGGTTCAATCCAGCGGCGTTTGCCCCTCAAGCTATTGGAACAATCGGTTCGGAGGGGCGCAATATTCTGACCGGACCGCCATTCCGCCACCTCGATTGCTCGATTTTCAAAGATTTCAAAGTTCGGGAGCGTTATACGCTACAGGCGCGGTTCGAATCTTACAACATCACCAATACGCCTAACTTTGCCCTTCCGAGTGCGACTCTTGGAAGTACGACAGTTGGCACGATTACGAGTACGCGAAGCGGCAGCACGCCGCGCGAACTACAATTCGCGCTGCGCTTCTCGTTCTGAGGGTGCTTTGAGGAGAATGGAACGAAATTGAATCGAGCCGCTGCGCTTTTGGTGGTTGCGCTTTTTCAATGCGTTGCAATCCGTGCCGCCGATGGAGATCGCGCGCTTCCGCAGAAAGTAGACGCGATCTTTGCTGCCTATGACAGACCGGAATCGCCGGGGTGTGCTCTTGGCGTCGTGCAGGACGGCAACTTCGTATACAAGCGCGGGTATGGGATGGGCAGCCTTGAACTGCATTCGCCGCTCTCGCCGGAATCCGAGTTCTACATGGGTTCGGTATCGAAGCAGTTCACCGCAGCCAGCGTGGTGCTGGCTGCCGAACAGAGATATCTTTCGCTCGATGACAATGTTCGAAAGTGGATACCGGAACTGCCCGACTACGGCCACCCGATCACTCTTCGCCAGATGCTCCACCACACGAGCGGCCTTCGCGACGAACTCGGATTGTTGTCGATTGCCGGGAAGCCGATTGAGGATATCTACACCACTCATGAACTGATTGACCTGATCGCCCACCAAAAGAGACTCAACTTCAATCCGGGAGACGAATACCAATACAGCAACTCGAATTACTTTCTGCTCGCGCAAGTGGTCCAGCGCGCGACGGGAGTGCGCTTCTCGCAGTTTGCCGCAGAAAACATTTTTCGAAAACTCAGCATGGTACATACGCGCTTCTATGACGACCGTACGTTGGTTTTGCCGGGCCGCGTCGCTGCTTACTCGCCGCGTCAAGGCGGTGGCTTCCGCGTCGACTGGTCGACGAACTACGAAAAGGTCGGGGACGGCGGGTTGATGAGCAGTGTTGACGACCTGTTGCTCTGGGATCGGAATTTTTACCACAACCAACTGGGGAAAGGCACGTTGCTTCGCGAATTGCAAACACGCGGCGTCCTGAATAACGGAAAGACTATCAACTATGCGCTTGGGCTGGAATTAGGCACATACCGGGGATTGCCGGTGGTTGAGCACGGCGGCGCCCTCTTCGGCTACCGAACCGAGTTATTGCGCTTTCCGGAGCAAAAGTTTTCTGTCATTTGCCTGTGCAATCTGGACACGGCCGATCCTGGAGCGAAAGCGCACGCGGTGGCGGATCTCTATCTCGCCGGGAAGTTCCGCGGTTCCGCCCCGCCAAGTGGGCGGGCTCCAATTGCCGCCGAGCGGATTCAGCCGATCCGGTTGAGCGCCGCGGAGCAGCGCAGTTATGCCGGCGATTACGAAAGCGACGAACTCGAGACGATTTATCGGATCCGATCCGTGGGCGACAAATTGACTGTACAGATCGGCCGGGACGAAGCGGTTCCATTGCTGCCGGCACGGCGCGATGAATTTCGGGCAAACCTGCCCGGCGAGTTTCGCGAGCCGATTGAGATTCAGTTCAAGCGCGAGAGTGGCAAGCTCATAGGGTTCGGCCTATTTGCCGGGGCAGCCGATGGAGTTCGCAACATCGAATTCACAAGAAAGTAGCACATTTGCGATTTATGTACCGATGGCTATGGATGGTTCTGTTTATACCGGCATGCGTCAGCGCGCAGGTAAGGACCGGGCTCGACGTTCTTGTAGCGGAGCACTTCCAACCGCTGGCCGGTAAGCGCGTAGGGCTAGCGACCAACCAGACCGGGATTACGTTCGATGGACGGCGCAATATCGATGTGTTCGCGCATGCAACGAACATCAAGCTAACCGCGATTTTTTCCTTCGAGCACGGGCTCAACGGCACACGCGAAGACACTCACATCGGCAATAGCATCGACGAGGCCACGGGAATACCGATCTACAGTTTGTATAACGAAGACTTGCGCAAGCCGACGCCCGCGATGCTGAAGGATATCGACGTCCTCATTTACGACAAACAGGACAACGGCGCCCGCTTCTATACATCGGTAACCTCGATGGCGTACCTGCTGGAAGCGGCCGCCGAGCATCATATTCCGTTTTATGTTCTGGACCGGCCCAATGGGATCGACGGCGTGGATGTTGCCGGGCCGCTGCTGGACGCGAAATATGTCTCGTTTGTGACGTACATGCCGGGATTTCCGATCCGTCACGGTATGACGATGGGCGAAATGGCGCGCTATTTCAACGCCGAAAAGAATTTGGGGGCGGACCTTCACGTCATCAAGATGACGGGCTGGCGACGCTCGATGTGGTTCGACGAGACAGGGTTGGAGTGGGTCAATCCATCACCTAACATCCGCAACTTGACGGAAGCGATTTTGTATCCGGGCACGTGCTTGCTCGAGGGGAAATCCGTCTCGGTGGGGCGAGGAACCGACACGCCGTTTGAGATTGTTGGCGCCCCGTGGTTTCGCGCCCGTGAAGTGGCAGTGTACTTGAACGGCCTCCATTTGCCTGGCGTCCGGTTTATGCCGCGGCGGTTTCGCCCCACTGCATCGCTATACAAGGATCAAGAGTGCCAAGGGGTGGATATTCAAATCGTGAATCGCGGGATGTTTGACCCGGTACTTATGGGAATGGAACTGGTGGCCGCAACGGTCAAGTTTCATCCGGGGAAAGTGGTTCTGACGGCGCGTTTGCTTGGGAGCGACGAGGTTATGGCCAAGTTACAAGCCGGGGCCAGCGGCAGACAGATTCTAAAAGAAGCGGGACCACAACTCGCTGCCTTCCGTCAGCGGCGTGCCCGGTATTTGATTTATCAGTAAAGATATCACTCGAACCCGACATGATAAACCGACGTTCCTTTGCTCAGTTCCTGGGAGGTCCAGTTTTGCTTTCGTCGCTAGCCGGAAGCTCAGACGCAACGCCCTTATCGCCTGCGCACGCGCCCGGCAAACTCATGGCGATTACGGCCCATCCCGGTGATGGACTCTTCACCATGGGCGCCGCGCTTGCGAATCAGGTGGAACGTGGCGGAAGTGCCGTTCTCTTGAGTCTGTCGTTAGGAGAAAAGGGCGCGCCGAGCAACATTCCTGTCCACGAGTACGGCGAGCTTCAGAGGACAGCCACACAGAAGGCCACGAATTTGATCGGCGCGGAAGCCGCGTACATTCTTTATCCCGACGCCGAAATACCGTTTAACGACGAAAGCTCCCTGCGCGTGTGCGACGCCATCCGGGAGCACAAGCCGGAGATTGTGATTACGCATTGGAGTGGGAGCTGGCATAAGGACCATCGGAATTGCCATCTGATCACGCAGGATGCAATCTTTTACGCGGGTTTAGGCACGCTCTCACGCAAACTGCCGGCGCATACGGTATCGAAAGTGTTCTACGCGGAAAACTGGGAGGACGCCGCTAACTTCGTACCGGACACATATATCAATATTGATCCTGTTTACAAGAAGTGGCTTCAGGCCTGCGACTTCTATCCGATGTGGCGCGGGCAAACGGGCTTCTTTCGCTACAACGACTACTACAGCAGCCTTGCGGTGATGCGTGGATGTCTTGCCGGGTGCAAGACCGCAGTCGCGCTGATGTCGGATACTGCTCAGCGGACACAGCATCTCCAGTCGCTTTAACCGCCTGAATCTATGCGAAAGGTCTCGTCGTTCCTTTGCTCCATTGTT
This sequence comes from Bryobacteraceae bacterium, assembly GCA_035651215.1. Taxonomy (GTDB): domain Bacteria; phylum Acidobacteriota; class Terriglobia; order Bryobacterales; family Bryobacteraceae; genus Bog-105. The sequence goes on along the minus strand of DASRGE010000038.1, from coordinate 14,945 downwards.
GCATTCGTTTTGCTGTCTGGCTGTGCGGTGCAACACCGGCCGTCCTTCCCTGCCCCGACAGCGCAAAGCGCGGCTCATCCGGTCAAGCGTTTAGTCAACCGGACCAAACATCAGGACGAACGTTTTGCCGATGCCTTTCAGGAAGTACACAACTGGATACAAAAGAAGGCGTTTCCCGGAGCTGTCCTTGCAGTTGGCCAACACGGAAAATTGGTGGCCTGGAAGGCTTTTGGAAGAATGGAGTACTCGCCGGGCGCGGCTCGCATGCGCAAGAACACTATTTTCGATCTTGCGTCGCTGACCAAAGTAACCGCAACCACGACTGCTGCCGAGATTCTCTACGACCGCAAGCAACTGGATTTGGATGCACCGGTGACGCGGTACATTCCGGAATTTGCGGGTACGCCGGGGCACGACGCCATATTGGTGCGGAATCTGTTGAGCCACAGCTCCGGCTTGAATCCCCACTATCTTCTCTGGGAGCGGGCGAATAGTCGCGAAGGCATTATGCATCTGGTGTACACGATGCCGATGGATTTCAAACCAGGCGAAAAGATGCAGTATCGCGATTACAATCTCATTCTGGTGGGAGAGATTGTGTACCGGATCACGGGCCAGCGTCTGGACCAGTTTGTCGAAAAGAATGTGTTCAAGCCCCTCAAGATGAAGGACACCGGTTTCAATCCTTCTCGTAAGCTGCTGAGCCGGATTCCACCGACGGAGCAGGATAACGTGCTGCGGCATGAGCTGGTGCACGGCGCCGTACATGACGAGAATGCATTTCTGATGGGGGGCGTGAGCGGCCATGCTGGCCTGTTCTCGTCTGCCCACGATCTCGCTATCCTCGCGCAGATGTATTTGAACCGCGGCATCTACAATGGCAAGCGTATCGTGAGCGCGGAAACTTTGAGACTTTTCATGCAGCGGCAGTCCACTCCGCCGGGCACATCGCGCGCTCTGGGCTGGGACACGCCTGCGAAGGGTTCGTTTCCCGGCGATTTGGCGTCTCCACGCGCGATTATTCACACGGGCTTCACCGGTACTTCTATCTATATCGATCCGGATCGGGACGCTTTCATCGTTCTGCTGACAAACCGCGTCAACCCTACTCGCAACAATAACCTCATCAATAAAGCTCGCCCGGCGATTCATACGGCTGTTCTCAAAATTCTCGACAGCACCCATCCTTACTAAATGGCCGCCACGAGATTCAGCCTCGCGATCCTGTTACTCACTGCGCTCCTTTCATTCGGGCAAACACTTCGTGTGGATCCCGAACTGGCGAAGACAATCAGTGCAATCCGTGCCGAAGACAGCGGCACGGAGGCGATGGACTTTTTGACCGGCGTTTATCGAACCGATCATTGGAGCAATTTCGCCGCGTTTCAGGAGAGTGCCCGGTATCTGCAAAAAACGATGACGCAAATCGGGTTGGAACAAGTCGAGCTGCTCTCTGCGCCGGCGGATGGCGTCACGCAATTCGGGTTCTGGACCATGCCACTGGCTTGGGACGTGAAAGAGGCAAAGCTCGAGATTACAGAACCAGCCGTTCCCGAAGAAATGCGTGTCCTGGCCGACTACCGCCAGGAGCCTGCATCCCTGGTGATGTGGAGCGGCCCAACACCACCCACCGGCCTCACGGCGGACATCGTCGAACTGAAGCCGCCTACTCTGGAACAACTGAAGCGCATTGATGTGAAGGACAAAATGGTGCTGACCGAGGCTCCACTCAATCTGGCGCAGCGCGGGACACTCAAAGCGGCGCTCTATAAGCGTGGAGCCGCCGGCATGATCAGTGACGCGACAGAAAACAGCAATCTGGTTAACGGCCACTATTGGATGAACGCCTGGGGAGACAACGGCTGGGGCTTCACTAAAAGGAGCAGCCCTCTCGTAGGCTTCTCCATCACTCCCCGGCAAGGCGCATATCTGAGCAATCTGCTGGCTCGCGGCACCAAAGTTCGCGTCAGAGCATTGGTAAATTCCCGCTACTACTCCGGCCAATATCCTTATGTAACTGCCGTTATCCCCGGCACGGGTTCCGGCGAGGAAGTACTCGAGTTAGGCCATGCGTTTGAGCTGGGAGCTCAAGATAATTCGACCGGGGTGGCTGCCATGCTCGAAGCGGTTGCCACGCTCCGCCGCTTAATAGAAGGAGGCAAACTCGCCCGTCCTTCGCGCAGCATCAGGATTCTCGTCATGGCCGAAGATTACGGGTCCTCCGCATATATTGCCACGCACATGGACCGAATGCGGCGGACGATTGGCGCAATTTGCCTGGATACCCCAGCCGGACCATACGACGAGACCTCAGGGTATACGTTTGCCCTCAATCCGGACGTGAGCCGTTCCTATCAGGACGCGCTCATTGTGCATGTGAGCGAAAGTTACTATGCAGGGATTAAACAGAAGTTTCCGCGCTGGACTCCTTACCGGGCAAGATCGGACTCCTATCTGAGCGATCCGATGATTGGGGTTCCTACTGTTTCCCCAACCGGCAGCACGGGAGCGGAGAACCTGCATCACAACAGCGCCGACACTTTGGAGCACGTAGATCCGCGTTCTCTCCGCGACCTGAGTTCCATGATCGCTGCATTTCTTTACTATCTGGCCTCGGCCCGCGAGAACGAGATCCCCTGGCTCGCCGAAATCACGGTAGATCGCGCGGAAGAAAATGCGATCCGCGCAGCCGCTCCGTATTTAGGCGAGATTGCAACGGCAGGCAGCCACGATTCCTTGGCGCATCAGCTCGGGGCGGGTCTGGCACAGGTCAACTACAATGCCGATCGCGATCGCGACGCTCTGCTTTCCGTTCTCCGTCTTGCTTCACCGGAGAAAAGAGAGATCATTCACGCCGCCTTGAATCCGCTGTTGGATCGCATACGCAGGTTTGCAGGAGATCAATGTGAACGCCTGCAACAAGCTGCGAACCGGCGGTCAATCCAACTTGGCTCAGCCGAATCTGTTGAGTCGTCGTTCCCCCTATTGCCCGCCGAAGCCTCGCGTCTCATCGTCAAGCGCAAGCGATTCGGCCCGGTCACGCTCGACGATCTTCCGTTCGATCAGCGAGAAGACTATCCCGGTTTCGGAGATACGCCTCCGCCGCTAACCCTGCTCTACTGGTGCGATGGGAAACGCACTATCGCGGGTGTCGCTCGTTTGGTTGAACTGGAGCAAGGCCCTCTAAAGTTCGATTTCTTAGGATATTTCAAATTTCTGGCAAGACATGGATATGTCGAGCTTGTCCCGGTTACTCAATGAGCTTCTTAATCGCAGCCGTTGTTGTTCTGTTGAGTGGCGCCCAAGCGCTCGGGCAAAAATCGCCGGAACAGACCGGCGTGCCTCAGAATCCATCGCCGATGGTGGAGCACACGCGGAGCCATCCGCGCTTATCCGGGCCAAGTCCGCCCGGCCGCCGCGAAGAGCTGTCGCTCGGGAAGTTATTCGTACCGTCAAAGCTCAATTCGAAATCGCAAGCACCGGTGCTTTTCTTTTTTCATGGGAAAGGGTTGGTACCTGAGATCGCCGCGGCGCGCAACAATATGGTTGTCGTCAGTGCGGTATTGGGGACGGGATCGCGTGTCTATGCGAAGCCTTTCCTCGATCCCAGCCATTTTGGAAAATTGCTGCGGGAGGCAGAAGAGCGCGCGGGTATGAAGCTCAGCCCGATTACGCTCGCCGGCTGGAGCGCCGGCTGTGGCGCCATCCGGCAGATTATGAGCACGCCGGAATACTACGGCCAAGTTGCCAATGCAATCATGATCGACGGCATTCACACGTCCTACGTGAACGGCAAGCCGGGACCGCTCGAATCCCAAATCGATCCGGAACCACTCCAGATATTTGTTCAGTTGGCGCGCGATGCCATGCAGCGCAAGAAGCGCGTAGTCATTACGCATTCGGAAATCTTTCCCGGCACCTTCGCCAGCACGACGGAAACGGCGGACTACATCCTAAAGGAATTGGGCTTGCATCGCCGGGCCATTGTGAAATGGGGTCCGATGGGAACCCAGGAGTTGAGCGAAGTACATGCCGGTAAGTTCCTGCTAATCGGCTTCGCAGGCAATTCGGCCCCCGACCACGTGGATGAGCTGCAATCCCTTCCCGAATATCTGCGCTGGCTCAAGTAAACGCCGGCTCTATTTCGCAAGCCTCGGCGAATACCGGTCCAATTCCGAAAGCAGCTTTCGCGCGGCGCGGGGAGGCCGGATGTTCGACGTGACAATCTGTTTGTTGTCCAGCCTCTTCCCGTACATCGCCTGGTTATCATCCAGATCCTGTCGCAAGGTTGACCCCTGCAGCGAGATTCCGGCGAAAATGCCGCGGCTCCGGGAATAGGAGAGAATGCCGGCATTCATCCAACCGCTGGTTTGGGCGGAAGAAGCACGGCCGACTGGCCCGCCGGCAACTTCGGCCTGCCCTCCCAGCGTGTACTGGCTGGAAAGCAACGCGTCCACACCCTGCTGGTTCATCACAAGCATCACGATGTCGGTAGCGGAGCCTCCTATCTGAAATCCGAAACTTCCGCCTTCGATCCGGACCGCGGCTGGCGCCGACCACCCGATACCACTCTGTTTACGGCAAAGCAGGAAACCTTTGCCGTACTTCGCTCCGACAATAAACGCCGCCGACTTCAGCGCGGGCACGAGCACAATGCAGTGCGCCTTATTCAAGAGATCCGCCGGAATCGACTTGTCCGGGGCATTCATGATTTCCGTGAAGATATCCGTTGCCTCATTTAGACGCTGAGCGACGGATTCCTCCTTCGCAGCGAACGTGGGCAGAGTGAATAGGCAGAGAGCGATCAGGGGGCGCATGGCGGCTTTCATAATGCTCTTCAAGCGTACCAACCCAAGAGCCTGAGAAACCCGCAGCACTCCGCGTTGCGTTTAATGTAACGTGAAGGCGACAAGAGATCGGGCGCGCATCTACTGCCGGTTACACCGCAAGCGTCGCGGCGCTTGCGCCTAAGCCCATCGCGTCGATCATGCGGCTCAGGCGGTCGGCGCTGCTCTGCAACTGCCAAACTTCCGCCGCAAGCTGCGGGGTTTCTACCGGAGTATCCGAATGAAGCCGTGATTCGAGCGTAGCTTCCCGTTTCCGGATAGCGGCCAATTGCGCAACTACGAGCATTTCGAGAGGCGTCTGCTTCGACGGTGTAGATATCATAATCTTCTTTCAGCCGCTTCTTTAGCGAGCACGTTGCATGCCAATCGAAGGGTCCAAAGAAACACGCGTTTTTCGGCCAGTTTTGATGGGTTTGCGAATACAAAGATTCCATGTGGTGGTAAGAAGGTTAAAGTACGGCCGGAGAATCCCGGCCGCGCAAATCAACTCTTTAATATGCAAGCCGAGTCGATTGATGTTTACTGCCCAAGCTGCGATTGCGCGTGCTCCTATTCTCCGGAAGTTCCGGAGTTCTGCCGGAACTGCGGAGCATCGTTCTTAGATCTTCCTTCTCCCAACGCGCATAAACCCGCGGACCATTTCCCCGTCAAAGCTGACTTGCTTGCGTTGGCAATAGTCGGCGGGGCGATCGCGGGCGGTATTGCCGTAATGGGCTGGGAGCACTGGGAAAAGAAATGGCTATGTTGAGTCGACGCAGCCTGTATGTTCTTCGAACCTAAACAAGAAGGCTCTTTATCGCCAGATACTTGCACCTGCTTTGCTACCTTACAAGCAGGAGATGGATGATTCCCGGCGCTCCTTTCTTCAACGCACCGCGCTAGGCCTTGCCGCGAGCACCACCGGTTCCGCGGAGCAACAGAAACCTCACGCGTCCCAAGCCATGCCGCACAGCACAGTGGAATACCCGCGCGTATTCACTGGCCGGAATTTAAAGATGATTGCGTTTCCGCTGGGCGGCATCGGCGCGGGAAGCGTCAGCTTGGGCGGCCGCGGGCAATTGCGCGATTGGCAAATTTTCAATCGCGCGGACAAGGGCAACCATCTCTCGTATGCACTGCCTTCCATCTGGGTGCAGTCCGGCAATGCCAAGCCGGTTGCTCGCGTGTTAGAGGCGCGGTATGAGCCGCCGTACGAAGGTGAAAACGGACTGGGTTCGGAAAACGCGCCGGGGCTCTCGCGGCTTGCTTCGGCTCGATTTACGGGCGAATACCCGTTTGCGCAAATCGATTTCGAAGATCCGGCTCTGCCGGTTCATGTTGCGCTCGAAGCATTCACGCCCATCGTTCCCCATGAACCCGACGATTCCGGTCTTCCGGTCGCGATCTTGCGTTACCGGGTGAAGAACAGCGGTTCTCAGGGCGCTCGTGTCTCGGTTGCGTGGTCCATTCAAAATCCGGTTGCGCCAGATCCGAGGAGGCAAGATCAAAGGACCAATGAGTACCGGAGCCGCGATCAGCTTTCCGGTTTTCTGATGACGAACCCCGGTCTGCCGGAGACGGATTTGTTTCATGGCAGCTTTGTGCTGGCCGTGAGAAACCAGGGCAGCGGCAAGCTCACTCGTTTGCAAGGCTGGCCGAAAGGAAGATGGTGGAACTCTGCCCTGCTGTTCTGGGATGATTTCTCGTCCGATGGCGAACTAGGCCCTGAACCTGTTCAGCCGAGCCCGATCGGAGCACTGTGCCTGAGCCGCACCATACCGGCCGGGAAGGCGGATACATTTGAATTCATCATTGCATGGCATTTTCCGAACCGGACGCCGGCGCGCTGCGGATGGACGGCGCCGCACGGCGAAGAGAACACCGTAATCGGGAACTGGTACGCAACACGCTTCAGTGACGCGTGGGAGGCGGCCGCATACGCTGCGGCGAATTTGGAGAGGCTGGAAGCCCACGCGCGTCTCTTTGGGAGGTGTTTGCGGGAGAGCACTCTTCCGGCCGCGGTGCGCGAAGCGGCTTCGGCGAATTTATCCACGCTCGCAACGCCAACTTGCTTTCGCACGGCCGACGGCGAGTTTCACGGATTTGAAGGCATCAACGACAAAGCCGGGTGTTGCTTCGGCAATTGCACACACGTCTGGAATTACGAAGTAACCACGACGTTTCTGTTTCCCAGCTTCGCGCGTTCGTTGCGGAAGTCCGCGTTCGGATTCTCGATGGATGACGCCGGGGCGATGCACTTTCGCCAGCTTCTTCCCGATGGCAAGGAGCGCAGCGGCTTTGCAGCCGCGGACGGACAGATGGGGCAGATCGTTCATGCGTATCTTGATTGGATCTTATCCGGCGATCGGGAATGGCTTGAAAACCTCTGGCCACTGCTTAAGAAGGCGCTCGCCTTTGCATGGGTTCCAGGCGGCTGGGATGCCAACCGGGACGGCGTGATGGAAGGCGTGCAGCACAATACCTACGACGTCGAATTTTACGGGCCGAACCCCCAATGCGGTATTTACTACCTGGCGGCGTTGCGCGCCTCGGAGGAGATGGCCAACGCGCTCGGCGATAGCGCATTCGCAACACAGTGCCGCGGTCTGTATCAAAGCGGCAGCCGCTGGATCGACGCTAATCTGTTCAACGGAAATTTCTACATCCAGCAGATCCACCCTTATCGGAACGACCAGATTGCGCCGTCGCTACGCAGCTCCATGGGCGCTGAAGATCCGGAGCATCCGGAATATCAGGTCGGCAAGGGATGTCTAGTGGACCAACTTATCGGGCAATATCTGGCCTACATCGGTGGCTTGGGTTTGCTGCTCGACAGCGGACATATCCGCCAGACGCTGGCATCCATTTACCGCTTCAATTACAAGCCCACGCTCTACACGCACGATTGCGTGGAGCGCACGTTTGCGCTGAACGATGAATCCGCGCTCGTGATTTGCGACTACGCCACCGCGCCGCGTCCCAAAATTCCCTTCCCCTATTTCGCCGAAGTGATGACAGGCTTCGAATATTCGGCCGCCATCGCGATGCTCTACGCGGGTATGCACCGCGAAGGCATCGAATGCATCGAGAGCATACGCCGCCGCTACGACGGCGAGCGGCGCAATCCGTGGGACGAAGCCGAATGCGGGCATCACTATGCGCGAGCTATGGCGGCCTGGGCGGGCATCATCGCGCTGAGCGGATTTTATTACCACGGAGGACGCCAGCATCTCGCGCTACTGCCGCCCGACGCGCCGCCTCATTTCCAGTGCTTCTGGTCGAACGCAACAGGCTGGGGCATGTTCTACCGGACTCGGCAGCAGGTCCGGGTGATCCTTCACCACGGGAAGCTGAGGGTCCGATCGCTCGAATTTGAAAGCGGCGCGGGCCGTACGCGAGTTATTTACAACGGACGCCCACTCGGCCATCGTGTTCAGCGCGCAGGGAACACAGTTACTACTCTGCTCGACCAACCTGTGCAGTTGAACGAAGGCGAGCAGCTCTCGGTTGAGATTTCCGCTTAATCAAGCCTTCATCTTGACTCATTGTCTTTCGGTCTAACCGCGCTTTCATGCGGCACATCCAACGGTTAGAAGGAGGTTCCCCCATGTGGAACAAATTGAAGCGCGGTGGAATTTTGGCCCTGGTGTTATCGGCTGGACTTGCCGTCTTGCAGCCCACCGCAGCCAAAGCCGCGGACTGGCACGACCGGGATCATCACGACCGGCGCGAATACCGCGACCGCAACTACCGGCAGGATTGGCGACGCGACCGCGACTGGCGCCACGATCGGGATCGGAATTGGGACTATCGCGGACGCGACCGCGGTTATCTATACTTCAACTACAGCACGGCGCCGAACTACTACTACTCGACGCCCAGCTACAGTTATCCGTACGGATACGGATACACAGATCCCAACTGCCCGCGTTATTGATCCCCGTCTGTGACATCGTATAAGAGACGATGTCCACGATGGCTTCCCACGTTTCGCCGGCGGAATTCCGCGCAGCCTGCGGACTGTTCCCGTCCGGCGTAACGGTCGTCACTCGAACCGGGAGGGGCGGCAGGCCGTATGGGATGACGGTGAGCTCATTCACTTCCGTCTCCCTCGACCCGCCGCTCATTCTGGTTTGCATCGACCGGAGCGCCGGTTTCCTCGCGAATATGCCGCCCGACCTTCCGTTTGCGGTCAACGTGTTGCGAGAGAGACAGCAGCATCTCGCCCAACGATTCGCCGAACGAAACGAAGACGACCGGTTTGCGGGAATCGAGTGGCATCCGGGCCGGAAAGACGTTCCGCTGCTGGCGGGCACGGTTGCGAGCTTCGCGTGCTCACTGCGGCAAACTATCGAAGCGGGCGACCACCTCATCCTGCTGGCGCTTGTCGAGGAGGTCAGACTGCACCACGGCCGCGCGCTTGTCTGGTGCGAGCGGGCCTATCATTGTTTGCCCCCGCCGTGATATCAACCAAGATACTCGACGTGAACATACGTCCCGGTGCGAGCATTGTAGGCAAGATACCAACCTGGATCGTCGGGGTCCTCATAAATGACGATCGGATCGGAATTCCAGAGCCAGCCTATTGTGAAAGCGACGTCAACGGGCGCGACGCTCCAATACCAGTGATTGAACCAGAACCGATTGGGGCCACCCCCGGCGAGATGCCATTCGTGTCCGGGACCGAACCCGCCGTTGAAACGGCCGTGCTCCCACGGATGCGCCAGGTGAAGCCGCGGGTCGGGACCGCTATGGCCGACCCAATGCCCGTCCCTGGCATCGACGTGGGGAGCATTGGGATGTCCCGGCTGATCGCGGAAATTCTGGTGCTGCTCTTCGTGCCCACGTTCGGGGCCGCGCGCCGCCGGCGCTGCATGGTTTTCCTGGGGACCGTGCGAAGGAACGTAGCCGTGTCCGACGTCGGAGTGGCCGCCCCGGTGATCCGCCTGATCGTGGTCGTGCTGCACGAAGGCATAGCCGGGCAATGCAACGAGGACTAGCGCCAGCGCCGAAGGCGCCAGTTTCATAACGAAGTCCCTTTAACCAAATTCCGGATCGAGCGAACCGAAACAATTGAGAAGGTGGTAATGAAGATCCCGACCGCCAGACTGTTTACCACGTGTGGGATATCGGACGTGTAGCCAATGACAAAGGGCGAAAGAAAAATCCAGACGCCCAGCACCGCGTTGACATAGCTGAACCCGGTCACATGAGTCGGCCCGCAAGCCCGGGCTATCGAGAAGGCAACAACGATAGCTCCGACAATCCAGGCATTCCAGGCATTCGGGTCATTGGACACCCCATAATAGGCCCAAGGCGAAACAAAGAACCATAGGGCCACGACGAAACAGACGATGCTGGCGGCTCTGGACGAAATCAGATCGTCCCGCCTTTCCAGTATGTTTGTGTTCCCGACTTGCTCTCCCGATCGCATTCGCTCGTAACCTCCACAGGGTAGACGCAAAACAGGATTATCGCGCTACAAGTTCCGGACGGACGCCAATGGTACGCAAGCAGTGGTCCACCCACAACCGGGTGAGCTTCTCTTGAGCGCCGTTTTGCGAAAGCCGGGAGCGGAGGCTGCCAAACTCCACCTGATCGAGCGGCTGATCCTGATTGAAGCACGAGAACACCACGGTTTCCTTGCCGGTCACGGGATCTTTATGCATTTGCAGGCACTGGGCGCAAATCTCCTTCATCATGCACTGCATGGGGGAGTTGATGCTGCCGATGGCGTGATGATCGGGCTTGAGATAGGGCCGCAAAACGGTGTGGCGCGCCTGTTGAACGGCCCGCATCATGCCGTCGGAGCCAATTACAATCAGACGGTCGACGGCGCTGAGCGGAATTTCGGGATCGCCCAGATCCCCACGGCCGTAGGCCTCCATGGCTTGCACGATGTTACCGACGAAGGCGCTGTCCTGGACGCGGCTCGGCGTGAAGCCCGGCGCCTCGTCACATACCCAAACCACGACGTCGGCGGCCTTTTCGATCTCTTCGACTTTGTAGCGATCGATGATCTTCTTATATCCGGCGAAGTAAACGACACGCGAGCCGGAAGCGCGAAGCTGTTGGCCGATGGAAAACAGGACGGCGTTGCCGAGGCCGCCTCCGGCGAGTAGGACCGTTTCCTGGGCAGGCGTCTCCGTAGGAGTGCCGGTGGGGCCCATCAGGATGACGGGTTCGCCTGGTTTGAGCAGCGCGCAGAGATCCGACGATCCGCCCATCTCGAGCACAATGGTGGAAAGCAATCCTTTTTCGAAATCGACGGAAGCTCCGGTGAGCGCCAGCCCCTCCATGGCGAGGACCGTACCGCCAGTCCGCGTGGCCAGCGTTTCGTAATTTTGCAAACGATAAAACTGTCCGGGCTTGAAAGCGCGCGCAGCGATGGGCGCGCGAACCACGATCTCAATGATGTTGGGAGTGAGGCGAACCACTTGTTGAACGACGGCACGCAGCTCGTTATTAAGGCGTGTTACGAGCGCATCGGGCGCAGGAGCGGAAGGCGCATGCCGCGCCAAAACCCGGCTCAGCACCGGATAGCCCTGTTTGGCGCTACCCATGGCTTTGACCACATTGCCCGAAAAGGAGGGGTGCAAATCGCCGAAGAAGCTGATGGCTCGCCCGTCGGGCCGGAGAGAAATTAACACGTAGGGAGCGGTTGGTTTTGCGACACGTTCCGGCTTGACCGGCTGGCCGTTTTCATCGACGGCCTGGAAGTAACGCCCGTCCAGTGTGAAATTATGTTCGTCCTCGCGCGCCAGAACAGTATTGGGCTGGGTGCCGGCGGCGACCAGGATGGCGCGCGCGGGCAGGACCAGCTTTTCTCCGGTGGGTACGAGCTTTCCGGTCGCTTCATCGAACTGCTGCTTTTCAACACGCAAGGCAGCGGCGCTTCCGGCGGAATCGACCTCTACTTCCTCCGGAACCAGGCATTCGGCAAAGCGCACGCCCTCTTCCATGGCCTTTGCGACTTCTTCGTGGTTGAGCGTGTAGCTGGGCGCGTCGATCAGGCGGCGGCGATACGCGATCGTGACACCGCCCCAGGAATTCAGAAGCTCGATCAGATTCGGTTTTCGGCCTTCGCGGGCCGCCGCGCTTCGCTCGGCGCGAATGGCACGAGCATGGGTCAGAAACTCATTCGCAACTTCGCCATCTTCGCGGGTCCAGTTGGCTTGGACTGCCTTTTCGCCCATCTCGGCGACGAGCAGTTCATAGCGTTTTAGAAATTTTTCGACCTGGACCACGTAGTAGGCGAGCGACTCGGTTGCGGTGTCGATGGCCGTCAATCCACCGCCAATCACGACGATGGGCATGCGGATTTGCAGATTGGCGAGTGATTCGGATTTTGCCGCGCCGGTTAATTGCAGCGCCATGAGGAAATCCGATGCCTGGCGCACGCCGCGCACCAGACCGTTCTTCATGGGAATGACAGTGGGGCGACCCGCGCCAGCGCACAGCGCGACATGATCGAAGCCGAGCTCAAAGGCCGAATCGACCGTTAACGTGCCGCCGAACCGCACGCCACCGAACATGCTGAATTCGCGGCGGCGCTCGATCAGGAGGCGGATCACTTTGAGGAAATTCTTGTTCCAGCGGACGGTGATTCCATATTCGGCCACCCCGCCGAAACCGGCCATCACGCGGTCATCGAGGCGCTCATAAATTTCGGAGACGTCCCGCAAAGGGCGGAACGGCACCCGCTCGCCGAGCGGAGTGACGCCGGAGATGTCTTCGGGGAGCGGCTCGATCTTGAGGCCATCGACGGCGACTACCGTGTGGCCGTCGTTCATCAAATGATGGGAGAGGGTGAAACCGGCCGGGCCTAAGCCGACGACCAGAACTTTGTAGCCGGTGGCGGCGCGGGGGTACGGACGCACAAAATTCAGCGGATTCCAACGCGTGAGCAGGCTGTAAATCTCAAAGCCCCAGGGCAGTTCCAGAACGTCCTTCAAGCTGCGTGTTTCGACCTGGGGAATGTCGACTGGATCCTGCTTCTGAAAAATGCAGGACTTCATGCAGTCATTGCAGATGCGATGTCCAGTGCCGGCAGCCATCGGATTGTCAATGACGACCACCGCGAGCGCGCCGATGGGATTGCCATTGCCCTTCAACGCATTCAGTTCCGAAATCTTCTCGTCGAGCGGGCAACCCGCCAGGGTAACGCCGAAAACGCTCGATTTGAACGCGCCGTTCTTTTCCTTGAGGCCCGTAGAGCAACTGTCTTTGCCTTGGTTGTGGCACTTGATGCAGTAGTAAGCCTGATCGAGCGCGCCGGTTAGATCGGTTCCCGGATCGGTCAGTTGGAAGCCTTCTCGGTGGCGCCAGTGTTCGCTCGCGAGTTGGAGTTGCACCAGGCCATCCGACTGCACTGTCTCGACTGGGACGAGATGGTACATATCCAGCTTGTGCGGCGTTTTGAACAAGACGCCCTTGCCGTGCTTGGCCTTACCTTGCGGAGAAAGCGTGGCCCAAGCGGCATAGAGAGCCGCGAGCCGTAGCGGCTCGGCGTGCTCCGATTCGGATTCGAGCCAGCGCGCGACGTGATTCGCGAAACTACGCTCGGTGAGCGGCTCTTCGAGAAACGCTTCGAGATCGGCGGCGACGGTGAATCCGTCGATTTCGCTGGCGCGCTCGGCAGTGTAGCCGGTTAGCGCTTTGCGCTGGACAAACCTCCTCTTCACAGAGAACAGCGGGGCAAGTTCGGAGTGCCGGGATTGCAGCGCCAGCAGTTCCGATTCTATGCCGAACAATTTTGCGATGAAGTCTTCGACATACGGGGCCAATTCCAAGATCAACTCCGAGCCTTGCCTGGTATGGGGAGCGGGTGGATTCGAGCGCGCCTCTTCCAGGCGTGTACAAAGCTCCGGCGCGCCTTCCCGAAGGTAATTCAGGAACACGCTATCGAGCTTCACAATTCCATCGCGATCATAAAGATCGGTAAAACTCAGGCCGAATGACGGTGAAAGCTCACTGCCATCCCACGTATGGTTCAGTTTCTTCACAACAGGTCAGATATGAGCAGCAGAAGAAGATCGGATTCTAGTGAGAATCCGGTAAGCAGCTAACTCCATTCTCTCAAATCCGATAGGGAAAAGGCAGGTCGAGGGCCGGACCCCTTGCTTACGCGCGGGGTTCCGCAGTACCTACGTTCCACAAAGCAGCGGCGCCGCATCCAAACGCCGCCAGGAATGGCGGCGGCAGCCTGAAAAGGCTGGCCCCACAAAGTACTACAAATGTAAACCGGGGCGTGCCCGGGAGACGTCCTAGAGAACGGGGAGATGAAGTGACGAACATTAGAAAAGCAGTTATCGCGAGTGTTTTGTTGGGTTCCGCAGGCCTAGTTGCGTGCGGAGGAGGAGCGTATTACGCAGTTGCGGTGGGGCCTCCGCCACCACCGCCCGTTTATGGGCCGGTTGGCTATGCGCCAGGACCGGGTTTTGTCTGGATGGACGGGTACTACGATTTGCGCGGGCGCAACTGGGTTTGGGTCGGCGGACATTGGGGCCGCGCGCCGTACCGGGGAGCCCGCTGGGTGCCTCCGCATTGGGAGCGCCGCGGCGGAGGATACCGCTTCCATGAAGGGCATTGGCGCAGGTAATGAGTAGAGCATCAGGCGGCTTTCTTCAGCCAGCGGTGGTATTCGCAGTTGAAGTGGAAGTCGAGCAATAAGGCGTGGCGGTGGATTTGCTCGCGTGAAAATTCGAACCCAAATGCGGCCGGATCGAACTGTTCGTGCCGGTTTTCGCGGAAGGCTTTGATGTATTGACGGGCGGCCTGGTCGATGCGGTCGCCCTCCCGGCGCTCGCGGGCCTCCTGGAGTTGTTTGAGAGCAGCCGCGTCTTGTTCGCGCTGGCGGCGCAGCCGGTTTTCCTGAATGCTTAAATTGTTGAGCTGGCGCTGGTAGGTGAGGAAGATTTTGGCTTCGATCAGTTGTTTGCGAACGGATTCTTCTTCGTTCGGGAACAGCTCGGCAAATTCCAGACGGCCGACGGCGTAGATGCCCGCTTCGAGCGAGGGAATGCGCTGGAGGCGCCATTCGGTATCGGCCAATGACTGGACCAGATTGAGTTCGGCTTCGCCGACCGGTTTATAACGCTCGCGGAAGCCGGCGAGGTG
>DASRGE010000037.1:0-59216 GCA_035651215.1 Bryobacteraceae bacterium | reverse complement strand
CGGCACCGGATACCCGCTCGAGTCGCTCTCCAGCGTGGCTCTACCCTGTATCCGGATGCTGGGAGTGTATCGAAAGCGGCGCCTCGCCGGCGCCGGGAGGGTTCCAAATTCCGGACTTGACAAGCAGCTCCCTCATAGATGGAGTGTATCGAAAGCGGCGCCTCGCCGGCGCCGGGAGGGTTCCAAATTCCGGACTTGACAAGCAGCTCCCTCATAGATGACTGGATTTTGGGTGGAGCGCGCGGTGGGGTTAAGTTGTTGATTTGGTTAGCGGGTATTAAGGGCTGTGGCGCGGAAACCAGATCGTCAGCTTCGGCGCGGCACAATAAAGAGACCGATGTCGAAGAACCACTCGCACGACCACGTTTCGCGGCGGCGGTTTCTGCAAGGCACGGGAGCCGGCGTGATCACCGCGCCGCTCGCCGCTGAAGATGTCCCGGAGCAAAAACCCTTTCAGCCGAACACCCGTCCGCAGAAGCTCTCCGACAACCTGTTTCTGCTGGAAGACACGTGCAATGTCTACGTGATCCGCAAGAACGGCCGGGGGCTGCTGATCGATTTCGGGTCCGGCCGGATTCTCGATTTTCTCTCCGAGCTGGGCGTATCGCACATCGATTGGATTCTGCATACCCATTTCCATCGCGATCAGGCTCAAGGCGATCTGCTTGCCGTCGCGCGCCGTGTTCCGATTGCCGTCCCGGAACAGGAACGCGAATTCTTCGAATCGGCCGAAAATTTCTGGCGCAATCGCCGGATTTTTGAAATGTACGAAGTCCGCGACGACTTCTTCTGCCTCACAAACAACGTTCCAGTCACCGCTTTGCTGCGCGATTACGGAACCTTCCGCTGGCAGGATTCGGACATCTTCATCCAGCCGACGCCAGGCCATACGCTGGGTTCGATCACGCTGGTCACAGATGTAGATGGCAAAAAGATTGCTTTTTCCGGGGACCTAATGCACTCGCCCGGTAAGGTGAAGACGCTCTACGATCTCCAGTATTACTATCAGGAGCACGAAGGCGTCGATCTCTCCATTTATTCGCTGGTTGAACTCGCGAAATTAAAACCACAGCTTCTGTGTCCCTCGCACGGCGATCCCGTAAGCGATCCCCTGCCGGGAATGGCCGAACTGCAACAAAAGCTCCGAGGCTGGCACAGTTATTGGTATAATCATCCGCCCACTTCGGATCTGGAGCCCACCGCCGTTTCGCCACATCTCGTCGCCAACACCGATACGACCTCTTCGTTCTACGCCATTCTCAGCGACAGCGGCAAAGCGTTGTTCGTCGATTACGGCTCGGCAAGCTGGACTTTTTTTCAGGTATTCACTCGTTACTCCCCAACCTTGGGGCGCATGCGCTTTGTGGAGCACAGCATCGAAAAGATCCGTGCGCGCTATGGGATGAAATCGATCGATGTCGCCATGCCCAGCCACATGCACGACGATCATCTGAACGGGTTTCCGTACCTGGTGCGCCGATGTGGAACCAAAATCTGGTGTTACGAAAACATGGTCGACGTTCTGCAGAATCCGCGCAGCATGAACCTCGGCTGCACACTCGGTGAAGCGATCAAAGTGGACCGCCACTTCCAGAACAAAGAAACGTTCAAATGGGAAGAATTCGAGTTCACGGTGGTCCACTCGCCCGGGCATACCAATTACCAGATGGCGATGTTCACCACAATCGACGGGGCACGCATTGCATTCACCGGCGACGCGTTTTTTAATGACCCGGACAATCCACTTTCGCTACGCCACAACCTGATCTATCGCAACCAGGTCAAGAGCGGCGATCATCTGAAATCGATCCGCAATGTCCTGGAGTTCGAGCCGAACATCATTGCGCCAGGCCATGGCCGTCCGTTTCTCATCGACCGCGAAGCGGCCCGGAATTTCGAGCAGAAAGCCAAGAAGCAGGACGCATTCTTTAGAGAGCTGATCGCCGCTCCGGCCGTCAACATGGGTCTCGATCCATCCTGGATCAGCATTTATCCGTACCAGATCATGATTCTGGCTGGACAAACGCGAGAGATCGAGATCCGCGTCCGTAATTACCAGTCAACCCGCGTTCAGATTCAGGCGGCGCTGGTCCTTCCGGAAGGCTGGCGCGCCACTCCAGCGCGCGTTTCATTTCCCGTGGAAGCGAATTCGGAAGCAAAAGCCGGCACCCGCATTGCAGTTCCGGCGAACTGGACAGACCCGTTGTCCAGAGTCGCGATTGCGCTCGATGTCATGCTGGATGACAAATACCTTGGCCAAGTTACCGAAGCAGTGGTCAATATACGGAAAAGCGGAACGCCTAAATGACCGATCGTCTCCTGGAAGCAGCCCGCGAGGTGAGACAGCGCGCGCATGCTCCGTTTTCCCATTTCCAAGTGGGCGCTGCGCTCGAAGATGAGAACGGCCGTATCTTCACCGGATGTAACGTGGAAAATGCAACGTTCGGACTCACGATGTGTGCCGAACGCGTGGCGGTGTTCAAGGCAATCTCCGAAGGCGCTGCGAAGCTTAGGCGGGTTGCGGTGGTGGCGGACACGGAAACGCTCACTCCTCCCTGCGGCGCTTGCCGACAGATCCTGTGGGAGTTCTGCGGCGATGCCGAACTTATTCTCGCCAACCTGACCGGCAAACGGGAAACCATGAGTTTGCGACAGATCTTCCCGAGACCCTTCGATGCCTCGTTTCTATAAAGCGTTGGCTGTTTTGATTGCGCTGTCGCTGCCCGCGCCGGCGGCTCAGGCCAATGCCGATTGGATCATTCGCGGTCGTTACGTGGTGACGATGGATGCGCAGCACCGCCTAATCGAGCACGGCGCGGTGGCGATTCGCGGCGCGCGCATTGCGGGTATCGGAACGGATGCGGAAATCGCCGCCCGGTTCCAGGCCGCGCATACGTTAGATAAACCGGATGCGCTGATCGCGCCCGGGCTCATCGATACCCACACGCACGCGCCCATGTCTTTGTTCCGCGCCATCGCGGACGACAAGACCCTCCAAGTGTGGCTCGAAAAATTCATCTTCCCTGCGGAATCGAAGAACGTCACCCCGGATTTCGTGCGCTGGGGAACGCGCCTGGCCTGCCTGGAAATGGTGCTTGCCGGAATCACAACGTACACCGATATGTATTACTTCGAAGACACCGAGGCGGAAGCAGCCAAAGAAGCGGGTGTACGCGGCGTGTTGGGGCAAACGATTATCGGTTTCCCCGCCCCGGATTACAAAACATGGCAGCAAGCGATCGCAGGAACGGAGCGATTCATTCAGAAGTACCGGAACGATCCGCTGATCACTCCCGCGGTCGCGCCGCACGCCATCTACACAACTCCCGATACCGCTCTTATTGCGTCGCATCAACTCGCTGTGAAATACAACGTGCCACTGACAATTCATCTGGCTGAAACTCGCAAGGAGCGCGACGACGCCCTCGCCAAACGAGGCATGACTCCCACGCAGGTGCTCGAAAAGCTCGGCGTTCTCAACGGGCACGTCATCGCCGCACACTCTATCTGGGAGAACGATCAGGACCTCAAGATACTGAAGCAGCACGGCACGGGAGTTGCACATTGTCCTTCGAGCAACATGAAGCTGGCATCTGGCATTGCACGAGTTACCGACATGCTCAGTATGCACTTGAATGTGGGGCTTGGTAACGATGGATTCGCCGGCAGCAACGACAGTGCGAATCTGATTCGCGAAATGGATATCGCCGCCAAACTGCAGAAGGTCACACGTATGGACCCAACAGTTCTTCCTGCCGAACAAACGTTCGAGATGGCGGCGATTGGGGGCGCGCGTGTGCTCGGAATCGACCGGCAGCTCGGGTCGCTTGAAGAAGGCAAGCTCGCGGACGTCATCACGATTTCGCTGAGTCATCCCGATGCCGTGCCGCTCTACAATGTCTACTCGCAAATCGTGTACGCAACCAATGCGGGCGATGTCGAAGATGTGTTTATCAATGGCCGGCAAATCGTGAATGCGCGCCACGTTCTCACACTCGATCAAGACGCGATATATCGTCGCGCGGTAGAATACCGACGCCGGATACAAGCAAGTTTACACCGGTGATACCTGTCGTACTAAGGTGTGCCAAAGTTTCGTTTTGAATCAATTTCTACGGGCATTTCTGGACGAGATGCAAGCTTTCCAAACAGCACTCCCATAACGTTCCGAACGTTTGAGGAGGACTGGATGTACCGAAGGCTAGAATGCATAACAATCGCAATATCGGCTGGATTGCTGCTGGCTGCAAATCAAGCCCGTGCGACGACGATTACGACTACAAATTATGCAACGTGGAAAACAGATCTTACGAATACGCCGGTTGAATTGAATTTTGCGCCCGTTCAGTTGACCAATTACGGAACGGCCGCCGGTATCACCCTTACACCTTCTGGGGATGCGGCCGATCCCTTCAACTTCACCGGCCCCGATAAGACTGGCTACGTACTGTCGGGCTATTTGTACCGGTATTCGATCACTACGCTCGCAGGTGCTTCCGACGGGATCGGAGTGGTCAAGGTGACGACTCCCTCGGCCGGCGAGAACGCGCTTTGGCTGGGACTTGGGACAACGAACAACACCGCGCTGACGCTTCAACTCTCGGACGGCGAATCGATTCTCATCGGCAGCGGCACGACCGCGATCGGACTTGCTCTCTCGCAGCCGATCACTTATTTCACCTTGTCAACATCAGCCGGGTCGCAGCCTTTCATTTACGATGTGTGGTACGGAAACAGTAATCTGGCGCAGGACTCCGGCAGCCAGCAATCCCCCGTGCCGGAGAGTTCGACTCTCGGCTTACTAGGCGGCGGACTGCTGATCCTGCTCGGCTCTCAACGGAAATTTTTGCAAAAGCTCTTCGCCTAAGGAACCGCACAAGACACGGATTCCGAGCCGCCAGGCAAGAAGCGAGCACAAGCCTCAGGGCAGCGCGTTCAACCCGTGACCGTTGTGCGCGCTCCGAAAAACCTACTCCTCCACTGCGGGACCGGTTCGCCGGTCCCTTTTTGTTTCCTTGACCGGAGTAGACTGCCCGTCGCTCACGCTCAGGATCCTGTCTTACGAGCGCGTGTTACTTTAGTGGCTGACTTGATATGGCCTGGTTCACGCGGCAGAAACCATCCGTCGAAGCTACGCCGGCGAGCGATGAAGAGAAGAGCGTTCGCACGGAAGGACTCTGGCAGAAGTGCGAAGCCTGCGGTCAGATCATCTGGCGCAAATCGGTGGAAGACAGCATGGGCATTTGCCCCAAGTGCGGACACCACTTTCGGATCAGCGCGGCGGAACGATTACAGCAACTGTTCGATAACGGCGAGTACACGCAGCACGATTCCAATCTGCTTTCTACCGATCCGCTGAGATTCGTCGATTCGAAACCGTATTCCCGGCGGCTTGAGGACATGCGCAAATCCACTCAACTGCCCGATGCGGTGATCTGCGGCAGCGGAACATTGAACGGACGCCACGTGCACATCTGCGCGCTGGAATTGAAGTTCATCGGCGGCAGTCTGGGCGCAGTGGTAGGCGAGAAAATCACGCGGGCGATTGAGCGATGCCTGGCCGAAAAAACTCCGCTCGTCATCGTCTCGGCATCTGGCGGCGCCCGCATGCAGGAGGGCGCCATCAGTTTGATGCAGCTTGCCAAGCTTTCAGCGGCCCTGATGCGCCTTGATGAAGCCCGGTTGCCATACATCAGCATCATGACTGATCCGACTACGGGCGGCGTGACCGCCAGCTTCGCGATGTTGGGCGACTTGAACATCGCCGAACCGGGCGCGCTGATCGGCTTCGCCGGCCCGCGTGTGATTGAGCAGACTATCCGGCAAAAGCTGCCCGAAGGATTTCAGCGGAGCGAGTTTCTACTGGAGCATGGATTTCTCGACGCCGTCGTCAAACGGTCTGAGTTGAAGGGCTACATCTCGAACGCATTGAATTTCTTTCTCTCCTAACTGGCAGAGCCGCGGGCTGCGAGGGAGGGGGTATTAGGGACAATAGAGAAGGATGCTACAACTGACGGACGCTGGTAAGCGTTTCGGGCATAAGCTGTTATTCGATCAGCTCAACTGGCTGATTACGCAGAAAGAGCGCACCGGCCTGGTCGGCGGAAATGGTACGGGCAAATCGACGCTACTGAAGGTAATCGCCGGGATGGAACCGCTCGATCACGGCTCGTTTTCAGCGACGAAGGGCATCCGCATTGGGTATCTGCCGCAGGATGGATTGCGCGTGACAGGCCGCACGGTTTTCGCCGAGTGCTTGAGCGTGTTTGCCGGGGTGAAGGACCTCGAACTTGAGCTCGAATCGCTCATGGAAAAGATGAGCCGGCTCGACCCGGAGAGCGCGGAATACCAGCAAGTCGCCGATCGCTTTGAGCGAGCAGATAGCGAGTTTCGCGCGAGAGATGGGTACGCGATTGAAGCCCAGGTCGGCGCTGTACTGGCAGGACTCGGATTCCGGAAAAAAGATTGGCATCGCCAGACAGACGAGTTCTCGGGCGGGTGGCAGATGCGCATCGCGCTCGCAAAGCTGCTGCTGGAAAAGCCGAATCTCTTGCTGCTGGACGAGCCGACGAATCATCTGGATCTGGAGGCGCGGAACTGGCTGGAAGAGTATCTGGCGAATTACGAATACGCGTACATTCTGATTTCGCACGATCGGTATTTCCTGGATGTCACCGTCAAGAAGATCGCGGAGATCTGGAACAGGAAGGTCACGTTCTACACGGGCGGCTACGAGAAGTACAAACAGCAGAAAGCCGAACGGTTGGCGCAGCTTGAAGCGGCATACAAAAATCAGCAGGATAAGGTTCAGCAGCTTGAAGCCTTTATTAACCGCTTTCGTTATCAGGCAACAAAAGCGAAGCAGGTGCAGAGCCGTATTAAGGAGCTGGAGCGCATCGAGCGGATCGAGCTACCACCCGAAGAGAAGACCATTCACTTCTCGTTTCCGCAGCCGAAGCCGAGCGGCCGGGTGGTTGCCGAGTTTAAGAATGTTGCGAAGAGCTACGGATCGAAGCAGGTCTTTAGCGGTGTCAACTTCACGATCGAGCGGGGGGACCGGATCGCGCTGGTTGGCGTGAACGGCGCCGGAAAATCGACATTGATTAAACTACTTGCGGGAACCGAACCGCTGACTTCCGGCGAGTACCTGCTCGGGCATAATGCCCAGCCGGATTACTTCGCGCAGGACCAGTACAAAGAGCTCGATCCGGAAGCGCGTGTGCTGGACGATTTGAGCGACGCCGCGCCCCGAACCACTCAAACCGAATTGCGCAATCTGCTTGGATGTTTTCTGTTCAGCGAGGATGATGTCTTCAAACGCATCGGCGTGCTCTCGGGCGGCGAGCGAAACCGTTACGCTCTCGCGCGAATGCTGTTGCATCCATCTAACTTTCTCTTACTGGACGAGCCGACGAATCACCTGGATTTGCGCGCGAAAGACGTGCTGCTGGAAGCGCTCGAAAGGTTCACCGGAACGATTGTTTTCGTGTCCCACGACCGCTATTTCATTGAGCACCTGGCAACCCGCGTATTCGAAATAGCCGATGGCGAAGTGCGCGTGTATCCGGGCAATTTCGCGGATTATCTCTGGCGCAAACAAGGCGGCGCCGAGCAGACTCCGACGCTTAAGCACGTGTTGGCCGGAGTGCCTCCGGCCGAGCCGGTGCCGATGCCGGAAAAACCGGCCGCTGAGAAGCGGATCAATCCAATCAAGCTGAAGCAGATGCAGGACCACGCGAAGCAATTGGAGGAGCAGATCACACGGCTCGAAACGCAGATCCAACAATCCGAGATGGCGCTGTCGGATTTTGTGAGCGCCCAAGAAGCGGCCCGGCTTTCGAATCTACTGGAATGGCAGCGCGGGGAGTTGGACAGGATCCTGGCGGAGTGGGAAGGAGTTACGCAGGAGATTGAGGCGACGGCTTAGCTATTCCGGCGGTACTTGCGTGTCTGCGGGACGCTTGCGCTGCACCTCATCCCAGCGGCGGACCAGAATGCGCCATTGATCCATGGTCAGAACGCCGCGCAACTGGACACTCATCTCAAGAAATACACGTGTGGCGTTCTCTCTCGCCGCAGCGACTCGATCGATCACCGGACGGGCCTGTTCCAAAGTGATGTTCTGGTCGTTCAAAAGATCTTCCAGATCGGCCTGCGCCTTTTGAGAAGCATTGCGTGCATCGAATAGCCTGTTCCGGTACGAGCGGACGATCTGATGAATCTTTTGAGATTGCGCCTCGGTAAGGTGCAGGTCCTGCACCACCGGGCTGTTCCACCACGGGAAATTCGCCCGGTTTTGCGCCTGCAGGCCAAGCGTCCCCATCAAAACCGCGAGCAATACACGAGCGATCATTCTTCAAAGAGCGCCTGCAGCGGCGCAATCGGCTGCGGCTCGGAATCGCTTGCAATCTGGCTGATTTCCTGTGCAAGCTGCGCATCGGAAATCTTATTACGTGCTTCCAAAGAGTGCTGCTGAGTATTCTCGTACACGATGATGCCGCCGGTCAGCGCGACCGCAGCGGCGGCCGCAGTTGCCCATCGGCGCATTCGCAGACGGGATCGCCAGGGAGTGCGGTCCGCCAGCCGCGCGTAGATATTCCGGCGCTGGGCCGCCAGGAAATCGAACGTAACTCCGTCGCTTCCGGCGCTGCGCTCGATCGCCTGGCGATGTTGCCGGAAAGAAGCCAGACGGCCCTGACATTCCAGGCAGCTTTCGAGATGCCCATCCTCGGGGCCGACCCCATAGATGTGCTCGACAAGCTGCTCATCTGTCCAATGTCCTGACACTTTGGACGCGATGTTCATACTTCCCTCCACACGCTTAGCGGCGTGCCGTATACAAATCCTTTAACTCCTCCCGCAATTTCGCAAGAGCCCGGAACAGGTGGGCCTTTACGGTCCCTGTATCCAGTTTAAGAACACTCGCGATTTCCTCAAGCGGCAGAGACTCATAATGCCGCAAAGAGAAAACCGCCCGCTGCCGCGCCGATAACTTCAAGAGGGCCGCTTCCAGTCTTTGCTGGATTTCTTTTGCGAAGACTTGTGTCTCCGCGTCCGGCCTCCCTTCGGCAGTCATCTGGAGGATCAATTCCTCGTCTTCGGCGGCCGGCCGGCGCTGCCAGATTTTCCATGCTTTCGAACGCAACCGGTCCAGGCAGGTGTTGATCGCAATACGAGTCACCCACTTGCCCGGGTCGTCCAGTTCCGTCGAGTTCTCTTTTACTTTGCTCAAGGCTTTGTATGCCTTGAGAAAAACATCTTGCGTGGCCGAGTTCGCTTCGTCGGGATCTTGCAGCATGCGGCGGCAGAGCAAAAAAATACGGCGCTGCTCTGCAGCCATCCAACTGCTGAACTCCCTCAGACCGGCTCCAACGTGGATCTCGCGTTCCAGTCGGTCCGCCATCACGCCCATCATAGCTATCCATCTCCTATAACGAGATGGAGACAGAGAGGTTTACACCCTCCCTTACGGTCGCGGTTCTGTAGAGCGGCGGTGCCGAAAACGCTGCGCGAAGGCAGCCATGTCCGGGCGAAATTCGTGTTCAAGGGCCGAGGTGAAGTATCCGCTATAGGACCAAGCGGCAAAACGGAACCCGTCACTCCAACTGTTATGGTGCCGGTAAGAGGCCATTCCCACAAAGCCGGACCCGAATGCGCCTGCGATGGGGCCGAGTGCCGGCCGGGATGCGCCGTTGCCGTCTTGAACGACCAGAACGCTCAGCACGGCGCTGCGTGCCCGTCCCCAGAGATGTTCCTCTTTTGAGGAATGTGGCCGCGGGTCTTCATGGTACAGCATTCCGCCTAACAACTGTCCCGCTTGCCGGGCCGCGGAACGCGAATAGAAGATGCCGATGCGCCGTCCCAACTCTCCTACGCCGTCTTGGGAGACCCGGGGTGTTCCGCTCATTTCACCGAACCCGGCCGATAGCGCCGCATGCACCACTGTCCCCGGTGAGAGCAAATGCTCGCCGAAATAGCAGGCCTTCTGCCGCGCACTCAGCGATTCATCTGTCAATAAATGCGAGGAGCTGCAGACCTTCTCTTTTGAAGCGGCTGGCCGGGCAATTCCCGGCGCAGGCGCGATTGGCAGAAGCTGTTGACCCGCAACGCAGCCGAGAACAGCAAAAAAGGCCGCCGAAGCGACACAAAACCGACGAAGGCGCAAAGAGCACCACCTTGTAAAATCTCAAAACGGATTCCCCGACCCTGGCTTCCAAGTATATAAAGAATTTCTCAAAAACTGCACTATCAGTTGACAAAAAAGATACTTTGGGTACTTTTCTTACCTGGCACGGCCTACTGTGCGTACAAAAAGGAATCGGGCGACGGTAAATGACACGCGACGGGTTCGTGTTGGCCCAAATCCGCGACGGTGCTGCCGGTGCTGGCGCGAATCCAGCGTGTCTCCTGTTTCCCGCCAGGCCCGGTGCAGACTAAAGGTACGTCGCCCGTGAAATCCGGGTCTACTCCGGACATCTCCAGATTGAGCGTCTGGCCCGAGCGTTGCAATCTCAACTTGGCAATCCCGGTTCCGTAGATCCAGGTATCGAAGAACAACTCCAGATTGCGGTCCGGCTGATTTTGCGGAACGAACCCACTGGCGATCCGGCGAAAATCTTCGTTGGTCACGGGCTTGGTGGCGAACTCATTGAGTAGCCGGAGTTGCATGTTCCGGAAGTTCTCGTCTCCGAGCCGGGCCCGGAGCATCTCTAAAATCCACGTACCCTTCTCATAAAGGATCGTGTGCCAGGTGGCTGCGTCAGCCGCGGGGATCAGGCGCTGCCCAAAATCGACGGGCCCGGCAGATTCGACCCGTTTCCCGTTCCTCTCGCGAAGCAGATCGTCCCGATAACGGGTGAGGACTTCGCCGACCGCTTCCGTTCCCTTGCGGCGCTTCAGGATCTGCAAAGCCGCATCGTTCGCCATGGCCTCGAGGAGCCAGTTCGCCCGGTAGCTTGCCGGAGTCACCACGTTGCCCCACCATTGATGAGCCACCTCGTGCGGTAAAAGCAGGTCCGAGAAGAACGAATCAAGCCGGGCGTTGCGCAGCTCGGCTGGACGGTCCTGCTCGCGCAGATACGACACGTCGGAAAGATAGATCAGCCCCGGAAAGCCTTGCCCGAAGTAGCCGGGAATAGGAGACACCGCGAGGGTACGTATGGGCAGTTGTCCCCAGCGTTTGGTGTAGTCGTCCAGAAGAGAGGCGGTCTCCTCGGGAATGGTCGAATCCGGAGTAACTATCTCGCCTTTGTTAAAGTAACACTCGATCTCGTATGCATTATGTTGCTGAGACCTAGAGGTGTATTCACCGAGATTGAACCCCGCCAGATGTTCCGGCGCGGTGGTTTTCCGGTGCACGGTCCGCACTCCGTTTTCTGCCGTGTCGCTCAGCAGTTCGCCGGTCGATACCAGGTCGAGGCGTTCGGGGCAGTGAAGTGTAAGGTCGAAGTTGGCTTCAACCGGGCCGTTCACCGGATACCAGGTGTTCCGTTCATCGACAAAGTACGTATGGACGGGAGTCTCCCAAATTACCGAGCCCTCATAGCGCACTTGAACGGCATGCCGGGTACCAGGCGCGAACGGTGTATCGGAAATAAGGAGGAACGAACCCGCGCTCTTGGCTTCCGCCGAGCGGGCGGTCTCATGCTGGAACACCTCGACCGGCTTTCCGTCCACTTCGGCGGAGAGAACTTTCAGCCGGTCGGACAGATCGAATGAAAGCACGCAGCCATCGTCCGGACTCGCCACATCGGTAAACGTGGCAGTGACGGACATAGTCAGGTCCGGATGGATATTGGCTTCGATCCGGTAATCGGCGGTGCGGGGCTCGGGCGGATCATAGGGTGGGGCGTGCCGCGGCCGGAAGCTGGTCCAGAGCTGAAAATTCTGCAGCCCGTTAATTTGGGTAACCAAACGTCCGACAGATACCGGTTCAAAACTCGCGGGAGTGTAAAGAACGTCGAAAGCTCCCAATTCGCGCCCAATGATCATTCCGTAGAAAACGCCATCGGCCAGCTTATGATTGTCCAGCAGGGCTTGCACCAGCCGGACGTCGAGTTCCGAAGCAGCCGCCTGCACCACCGGATTCAATGAGGGCGCCAGATTACGGGCGATTTCCGGCTCTTTGCGAACCGGCCGGTCCTGGATCTGCCTAAGTACCTCGCGGGCGGTGTCATCGCTGAATAGCAAGAGCGCGGAATTGAAGTGCTCGTCCAGATTCGGACTTTGAATAAACGAAGCCAAAGAGGCGCGCTCGCTGCGCTGAGTCGGCAGCACGAGCACTTCCGCGTCGCCGGCCTCCACGCCGGACGTTGTGAAGACCGCGCCGATGCAGCGGCCCGCAACGGGCGTCAGAAACGACAGGACGCCTTCGGTCAAATAGATCTTGATATCGCCGCGCGCGAGTTCGAGCTCACGAACATGGAACGTTTGGTCAGGGTCGATGGCGACATGACGCAGCGCTTGGGCGATTTCTGCGCCTTTGTTCCGGTCCGCAGCAACCGCCAGGGAGCAAACCACTAATCCCCAACCGAGCGCCCGGAACCAGGTCACACCAGGATTTTAGCTATTCTCCAATCACGCGAAATTTATTTTCACGATGTTGCATGTGGCCGCATTTCTTACGACGCCCTCCCAAGCGATCTGACCGTGCTACGATTGCCGCTGACCGGCCGGGACTCAGAAGCATAATGCGGAACCGTTTCTTTTCCACTAGAGGTGCCGAATGATTGGAACTCGCCGTCCCGTGTTTTACGGCTGGCGGGTGACCTTTGCGGCTGCACTTGCTCTGCTATTTGGGTCCGTCCCGATCATGGTCTTCAGCTTTAGCGTGTTTCTTAGACCGCTCGCTCAGGCATTTCACTCAGGCCGCGGCGCCGTGTCCTTGGCATTCACGCTTCACAATGTGGCTGTTGCGATTTGCATCCCTTTGGCGGGTTGGCTCATTGATCGCTTCGGCGCCCGGAAGGTGATTTTGCCATCCATGATCATAGTGGGTTTGCTTTTGGTCTCTAGCAAACTCTGGCTGGCGAGCATCTGGCAGCTTTACGCGTTTTATCTGCTACAGGGTTTCTTCGGTTGCGGGGCTGGGCCACTACCGTACTCCAGTGTTGTCTCGCACTGGTTTAACAGATCCAGAGGGCTGGCCTCGGAATCATGATGTCCGGCCTCGGCATTGGAGCGGTTGTTATGCCGGTTGCGGCTCAGTACCTTATTGGCAGGATTGGGTGGCAGCTTACCTACGGAGCCCCGGGAGCGGGACTTCCGTTATTTGCAGTGCCGATCGCCGTGAAGTTTCTGAAGGATCGCCCGGAAGAGGTTGGCGTGCGTCCGGACGGAGTGCGGGCTGTAACGCGCGCCAACTGGCAAGAGAATGCGGGCGTGAGTTGGACAGACGCTTGGCACAGCGCAGCTTTTGGCTTCTGTTGTTGAGCTTTATTCTCGTATCTGCAAGCGTGCAGGCATGCTTCACTCAGATGGCCGCTATCGTTACGGATCGTGGAAACCCGGTCCGAACGGACGCCCTGGCCAGCTCGCTGCTCGGCAGTGGACTGCTGATTGCCAGGGCTGGTTCCGGCTACTTATTAGACCGTTTTTTCGCCCGGCATGTGGCAGCGCTCATTTTCGCCTCGGCTGCGCTCGGGATTGGCTTACTCCGCATGGGCAACTCACAAGAGCTTGCGTTTGCGGCTGCGTTTCTTATTGGCATCGCCTTAGGTGCCGAGGGGGACATCATACCCTATTTGACAAGCCGCTATTTTGGGCTTCGCTCGTTTGGCAAGATATGCGGCGCTGCTTTCACTGGCTTCACTGTGGCGGAGGATTGGGCGCGTACCTGATGGGCTCTGCTTTCGATGTCACAAGTTCCTATGGCTTCCCGCTTGTTTTCTGCTCCGCAGCGGCGTTCACGGGCGCTGTACTGATGCTCGGTCTGGGACCGTATCCATTCGCAGCCGCACTCGGTATGGAAGGCGGTCCGGAGCAACCGGTCGTTGAATCGCCTTGCTTGCGGGCGCAGGTTTTCATCTTAGCAAGGTTGTCCCGCTTAATGGCGCCTTCATGATTATCGAGTCCCGACCGATGATCTTCGGACTGGCGGCACTATTTGATTTCGGGGCTATTCGCGGTGGCAGGATCCTGACCCCAATTCTCGCGGATGATAGCGGTCTGATCCGTATAAAACGTTCGCCGGCCCGTGGTCCCGAAGGTCTTGGGGACCGCGGTTACTGCATACCCGCTCGGACTCTGCGTGATGTTGAAAACGTACCCGCTGGCCGTCCCGCTGGCCAGGTTTGGGGGAATGAGGCCGGCTGCCTGCGGTCCTTCGGCCGCACCCGCAGAGCTCGGTGGACCAAGCTGGCTAAGGGAAGTGGCAAACTGCCCAAACTGCGATTGGTATTGAACTTCGGCTTGGTTGATGGTGCGCAACTGAGCCACGGCGCTCATCTCCTGTGCGTTCATTCGCGATTTGCTCATCTGCGGCAAGGCGATGGAAAGAATGATCAGGATGATGGCGATAACAATCAGCAGCTCGATCAGCGAAAACCCCCACTGAGCTTCTGAAGAACGCGCACTACGGGCACGGGCCAAACGCGCCGCCCAAAGGCTGTATGTATTCCTCTCTGCTTGGCGGCGCGGAGTCCGTACCCTGTGCGCTTGGCCGCCTTCACGGATGCTCGAAAACATACGATTCACCATAATACGACGTGTATGCCCGGCCTCGCGTTGTCTCAGAGGAAACGAAAGTCAGGCCGAAAATCCTTTTACAAGAGAGTCAATAGCCCGCCAGCACCGCCACGATTCGGCCAGCAGGTCCAGCCGCAAGGCGTTCGCGCCGTCGGATAATGCCCGCTCCGGTGCTTCATGGACCTCCACAAAAATACCGGCGACGCCAACCGCCGCTGCGGCTCGCGCGAGAGGCGCGATGAATTGCGGTTGGCCGTCCGAAGCCGTGCCGGACGCTCCCGGCAATTGGACGCTGTGGGTGGCATCGAACACGACCGGATACCCGGTCTGCGCCATGACCGGGAGCGAGCGCATATCGACCACCAGATTGTTATAGCCGAACGACGATCCGCGCTCGGTCAGAATGATGCGGTGATTGCCGGTGCTCGCCACCTTTTCCGCCGCATGCGCAATATCGTATGGCGAGACAAACTGGCCTTTCTTGATGTTGACCGCCCGTCCTGTCCGGCCTGCTTCGAGCAGCAAATCGGTTTGGCGGCAGAGAAAGGCGGGAATCTGAAGAATGTCGACGAATTCAGCGGCAAGCGCAGCCTGGGACGGTTCGTGAATATCGGTCAGGACCGGGATGCCGAGCGCATGCACCTCGCCCAGAATGCGCAACCCCTCTTTTAGGCCAGGCCCGCGATAGGATTGCACGCTGCTCCGGTTGGCCTTGTCGAACGATGCTTTGAAGACGAAGGGTCCGGCGATCTCCCGGAGCGCTTGCGCCGTTCGTAAGACATGCTCTTCGCTTTCGATAACGCACGGTCCGGCAATCAGAGCGAGCGGAGCATCATTCGAAAAGCATACTTGAGCGGAGCCTTCGCCCACCGTTACGGTTCGACTAACGGCTATGCGAGTACTCCCTGGCGGCCGGGATTTCAGACAAAGGACGCGATTTCTTGCGATCGCGGTGCTCTAGCGCTGCGCCAACAAATGCGTTGAAGAGCGGGTGCGGCTCGAGCGGCTTGGATTTGAATTCCGGATGGAACTGGCAGCCCAAATACCACGGATGGTCCGGCACTTCGCAGATCTCTACATAGACTCCGTCGGGTGTTTCGCCGGTGAGGCGCATGCCGTGCTGCATCAGGATGTCCTGGAATTCCCGGTTGAATTCGTAACGGTGCCGGTGGCGTTCGCTGACCTCGGATGCGCGGTACGCTTTTTCAGCGAAGCTGCCCGGCGCCAAGCGGCAGGGATACGCGCCCAGGCGCATGGTTCCCCCGAGTTCGTCCACGCCTTTCAATTCCCGCAGCTTAAAAATTACGCGATACGGAGTGTCCGCATTGAATTCGGTGGAATCGGCATCTTTCAGTCCGCACACGTTGCGCGCGAACTCGATCACCATGGTCTGCATTCCCAGGCAGATTCCAAAATAGGGAATTTTGTCCTCGCGCGCACAGCGGATGGCGTTCAGCATGCCGTCGATGCCCCGCCGCCCGAATCCGCCGGGCACGAGAATGCCATCGAAGCGCCGCAGATATTCCCGGCATTCGGGCCATTCCATGCGGTCCGCTTCGATCCACTCGATCTTCACTCGCGCCTGGTGCGCAATGCCCGCATGCAGCAGGGCCTCTTTCAGGCTCTTGTACGAGTCTTCGTACTCGACATATTTGCCGACCAACCCGATACTCACTTCGCGGGCCGGGTTGTTCATCCGGTCGAGCATTTCTGTCCAGCGGGTAAGATTGCGCGGCCCGGCCTGCAAATTCAGCATCCGCAAAATGCTTTCATCGACGCGCTGATCCGCAAACACCAGCGGGATTTCGTAGACGGAGTGAACATCTTTCGCGGTGACAACCCCGCTGACATCCACATCGCAAAACAGAGCGATCTTTTCTTTCACTTCCTGGGGAAGCGGGCGCTCAGAGCGGCAGAACAGCATGTCCGGCTGAATACCGATGGCACGCAGCTCTTTCACGCTGTGCTGGGTCGGTTTGGTTTTCAATTCCTGCGCCGCCGCAATCCAGGGGACGAGCGTGAGATGAATAAAGAGCGTATTTTCGCGGCCCTCTTCATGGCGCATCTGCCGGATGGCTTCGATGAAGGGAAGCGATTCGATGTCGCCAACGGTACCGCCAATTTCGACAATGGCAACATCCACATCCGCCGCCACTTTGCGGCAGGCAGCTTTGATTTCGTTAGTGACGTGGGGGATTACCTGTACCGTTTTTCCGAGGTAATCGCCGCGGCGCTCCCGCGCAATGATGTTTTCGTAGATGCGGCCGGACGTCAGGTTATTGCTCTGCGTCAGCGGCGCATGGGTGAAACGCTCATAATGCCCGAGGTCGAGATCGGTTTCGGCCCCGTCATCAGTGACGAACACCTCGCCGTGCTGAAAGGGGCTCATTGTCCCCGGATCGATGTTCAAATACGGATCGAACTTTTGGAGCGTGACCCGCAGGCCCCGGCTTTCGAGTAAGCACCCAATGGAGGCGGCGGCGATTCCCTTCCCCAATGACGAAACAACACCGCCCGTGACAAAGATGTATTTAGGCATGACTCCCCCCGAGAAAGTCTAATTGCTCCACCAAGAATAATTGATTCACACGCTCCAGGTCTTCCGGCGTGTCCACACCCAGAGATTCATATTCCGTGTTTACGACGCGAATGCGATACCCGTTTTCGAGAGCGCGCAACTGCTCCAGGCGCTCGGCTTGTTCCAGTGGACCGATGCTCAAATCGGGATAACGCAGCAGCAAATCGCGGCGATATACATAAAGG
Organism: Bryobacteraceae bacterium; assembly: GCA_035651215.1. GTDB lineage: Bacteria > Acidobacteriota > Terriglobia > Bryobacterales > Bryobacteraceae > Bog-105. The sequence continues at coordinate 41,768 of DASRGE010000037.1, read as the reverse complement.
CCAATGTGTTTGAAATAAACCGTCGATGCCGCGCTCTCGCGCTCATAGGGAATGGCGCAGCGCGAAAAGTAAATCGCATCTCCGGCTAAATTGGTGACGACTTTCACCACATTCGGATTCACGATATCGGTAGGGTCGAGGATGCGCTTCTTCAGCGTGCCCATCGCGATATCAGGATCGCCATGCACCGTGAGAATCGCGGCGTCAATCGCCTCGGGATCGATCAGCGGCTCATCGCCTTGGATGTTCACATAGAGGGCGGCCTGCTCGGAAGAAGCGACTTCGGCCAGGCGGTCGGTGCCGGAGAAATGATCGGCTCGCGTCATGCGCACCCGGCCACCGAACATCCGGACCGCAGCGGCGATTCGCTCGTCATCGGTGGCGACCAGCAGGTCATCCAGATAGCGTGATCGCTGTGCACGCTCGTACACGTGCTGGATCATGGGCCTGCCGGCAAGAGGAGCGAGAGCTTTTCCGGGGAATCGGGAGGAGGCAAACCGGGCGGGGATGACACCCAAAATCCGCGTCCGCACAACTGAGTGTAGCACGCGTCAGGCGATTTTCAACAGTCCGCTATCGGCGGTACTAATCACCGTACGCGATAAACTCGCTCGACAAATCGATACAGCCCGAAGCACGCAAGAAACAGCACAAATGAAACCACCACGCCTGGTATTGCCGCTCCTGTATTGCCCGCAAGATACGCTTCAAGCGTTGCAGTGAGCAGCCACATCTGCACGATTAGTAGCACGATCAGGAACGCCACGGCCGCGTCGATCACCGTTCGCCGCCGCTGGCGGACCTGATTCAGAATCGGTCTCATATGCGCGCCCGGTTCTCGACTACGCGGATGGCGTAAAGCTGCTCGCCGCGGGTTTCCAATTCGATTTTCGGCAATGCACGCGGCGGCGGACCTTGGAGAACGCTCCCATCCTCCACGGAGAAATACCCCTCGTGACACGGGCACTCCAGCCGGTTTTCAGCGCGTGCGTAATAAACCGCACAGGAGAGATGCGTACACTTCTGGCTGTATGCGGCGAGCCGGCCGGATGGCGTCCGCACCAGAATGCACGGGTCGTTCGCCGTGGGGTAGTTGAACAGCTTCACTTCGCCGCTCGCGATGCCCGAGGCGCGTCCAATCGCAAGCTCCGGAAATGCCGTCCTCGGCCGCCGAACCAGCGATTTGATCAGAATCCAGACATTGCCCGCCAGCATTCCGAAACTGGTGAGCACCAGAAATTTCGTGAATTGCCGCCGCAGCACGAACTTGTCTTCGGACGCGTAAACGCTGAACTCTTCGGTCCACAGCGGCTTATCGGGCTTACTGCCGGCCGGCATTTCCGTCCTCCCACATATAGTCGGCAACGTCCACCGCAATTGCAGCGGCCTCGGCAGGCGCGATCATCGAGACCATCGTGCGTACGTCTTCATTTCCGAAACGAAAATCGTTGACAGGGTGCCCCCGGCGATTTTCCGCTATGGTTTCCGGCGGCAGATAAGACAGGGCCTGGCTGGGGCACACCGTCGCGCACATGGGCTTCAGACCTACCGAAGTGCGGTCGTAGCACATATCGCACTTCATCATCAGTTCAAAATCGAGCTGCACCTTCGGAATCCCAAACGGGCACGCCAGCACGCAATTCGAGCAGGCAATGCAGCGCGGTTTAAGAGCGCTCCGCACTACGCCGTCTTCACCTTTCTTGATGGCGTCCGCCGGACAAACCATTGCGCACGTCGGCTCGTCGCAGTGCATGCAGACCATCGGAACGGTCGCAATGGAGTTCGGGCGATCGATATAGTCGACATGAATCATCGAGACGCCGCGATGGCTGTCGCACTCGGCACAGGCCGCTATGCAGGAGCGGCATCCGATGCAGCGTGACGGGTCGACGTAGAACTCTCTTCCGAACACTCGATCACCTCCCTGTTTCCCAACGCCGCAGAGATGCCAGATCCGCCGGCGGCGAAGTTTTCTCAATACGGCAGGCAGACACTTTGAACTCCGGAATCTTGCTGCGTGGATCAATCGTGCGATGCGTGAGCCGGTTGGCGCTTCGCCCTCCCGGCCAGTGATACGGAATGAAAACGGTATCCGGCCGGATCGTCCGCACCACCATGGCCTGCACCACGACTTCGCTGCGGCGCGTGGTAACTTTCACCCAATCGCCATCGCTGATTCCATATTGCTCCGCGAGCCGCGGGTGAATTTCGCATTTGGGCTCGGGATAGAAATCCACCAGCGGACCGATGCGGCGTGTTTGCGTTCCCGACAGATACTGGCTGACCACGCGGCCCGTAGTAAGAAAGATCGGATACTCATCGTTGACCGGATCGCCCGGCTCGCGGTATTCCGTAACAAGAAAGTGAGCCTTTCCGTCGTGCGTCCAGAAACGCCCGTCCTCGAATAACCGGAGTGTACCGGGATGATTCAAGTCAGGACACGGCCAAAATACGCCGTACTCCTGCTCGATGCGCTCCCAGGTGATGCCATAGTAATCGGCAACGCCGCCTTTCGAGGCCACACGCATTTCCTCGAAAATCTCGCGCGTGGATTGAAACGGGAAGTACTGTCCCTTACCCAGTTGCCGGGCCAGATCGCAAATGATCACTGCGTCCGATTTGGCTTCGCCGGGCGGATCGACGGCTTTATTGATCTTCTGGACACGCGCTTCGGAGCTGCAAACCACGCCCTCATCCTCTTCCTGCATGCTGCCTGCGATGACCACATCCGCCAGGCGGGCCGTTTCCGATAAAAAGAAATCGATCACGCCGAAAAATTCGAGCTTCTCCAGCGCTTCGCGCGTGAAGTTCGCGTCCGGTAACGAAACCAGCGGGTTGAAGCACATCGAAAGCAGCGCCTTGATTTCGCCGCGGTGGATGGCTTCCATGATTTCGACCGCGCTCAGGCCGGGCCCGGGCAGGTTTTCTTCGCGAATGCCCCAGACGCCCGCGATATATCGCCGCGCTTCCGGATCCGTGATGGATCGCGCGCCAGGCAATTGATCGCATTTTTGGCCGTGCTCGCGCCCGCCTTGCCCGTTGCCTTGTCCGGTAATCATGAAGCAGCCCCGGCCTTCGGCTCCGAGATTCCCGGTTGCAAGGCATAGATTGATCAGCGCCAGGCAGTTTTCGACGCCTTTCGATTGATGCTCCAGGCCACGGGCGTGAATCGCCATCGCCTTCGGCGAACGCCCGAACATGAGCGCAGCCTGTTCGATCCGTTCCGGGGGAACGCCGGTTAACTCAGCCGCCGTGCGGGGATCCCAGCGCGCCACATAGTCCCGCACAGCCTCCCACCCACTTGTGTGCCGTGCGATGAATTCGCAATCGGCCAAATTCTCACGGACAATCACGTGCAACATGGCCATTAGCAACGCGAGATCCGTTCCCGGCCGCAGCGGTAAATAGAGATCTGCATTGCGCGTGATCGGTGTCATGCGCGGGTCCGCGACGATCAGCTTGCCGCCGTTCTCGCGCATCTGCCACAAATAGCTCGTCGCAATCGGCGCGCACTCGGCGATGTTGGCTCCAATCACGAGCAATGCTTTCGTCTTCGGAATGTCGGACCAGGGGTTCGGCGAGCGATCGATTCCAAAGGCGAGCTTGTACGCCACCCCCGCCGAAACCATGCACAGGCGGCCGTTGTAATCGATGTTTTTCGTTCCGACGGCCACGCGAGCAAACTTCCCCAGGACATAAGCCTTCTCGGTGACCATCGATGCGCCGCCGTAGATCGCCACTGCATCCGCGCCGTATTTATTCTTGATCTCCTGAATGCGGCGGGCCGTGTACTCGATCGCTTCCCGGTACGAAATCTCCTTGAATCCTTCATCGGTGCGCAAGAGCGGGTGCAGCAGACGGTCCGGATGCGTGCCCTGTAAATAGCGCTTCACGCCCTTCGGGCACAACATTCCCTTGTTGTAGGGAAAGTCTTCCCACGGCTCGAATCCGACGAGCTGGTTATCGCGCACTTTCAGTTGAATTCCGCACTGTTGTCCGCAAAAGGAGCAGTGGGTCTTTACCAGCTTTTCCGGTCCGGTGCGGTTGACTTTTTCCCAGCCGCCCGGAGGCGTGTAGTTCCGGTTGGGACCATAGCGCTGGACCAGTTCCTCCGTCAGCGCCGGCTCTTTAGCCATAGAATTCCTCTTTGATTCGCAGTTGCGCGTTGGCAAGCGACACTCGTTTGCACGCGGGACACAACCCGGTCCAGTGCCCGGCCGGTCCGTTGATCCGGTAATCGAATCCTAGCGCCGGAAGCACACGCTGTAAATCTTCAATCTGCATCTGCGATGCGTAGCGCTGGCCGCAGCGGGCGCAGATCGCTCCTGGGCCGCGCTCTCCGGCCTCCTGATAGAGTTTCACGCCAAGCTGGGCCGGGCGTTGAAATATATGGAAGAATTTTCCGAACGGTAGAAAGAGCAGACCGCCGATCACGGTGATGGCGTGCAGGATACTCAGAAATCCATAAAAGCCGCCGCGGAACCACATCGCGGAGGCGGTGAGCGCCAAGCCGGTCACGGAGATGGCGAAGAGCAGAATGAGCGGCAGAAAGTCGGCGCTGAAGTCTTGCAGCGTGAGCGCGCCTTCGTCGCGCATACGCCGCCACAGCGCCAGGGTGATGCCCATCAGAACCAGAACCGCCGCAACATCTAGTCCATGGAACAAAAGCCATGATCCGACGGTCCGGATTTCGAAATCGCCGGCCGAAAAGCCAAAGATATACAGCACGTAGCGCATCTGATTGTTGGGCGCGCTGCGGAAATAAATCCAGCCGAATACCAGCGGATACGTGATCGCGACGGCCAGCAGGCAGCCCCAGAACAGGAATTGATGCATCCACCAGCGGACGCGCGAGCGCTTGCCGATGAACCTCTGGGCGAAGATATGCGTCACCGCGGCTTTCGCAATCAAGCCGACGCTATGCAGGAGGCCTTGCGACCACAGCAAACTCCAGGAACGCTCGAAAAAGCGGCGCGTCGGCGGTTTGTGCAGCCAGACCGCATAGTGATACACGATGCCCCAGGTTGCGAAGATGACCGCGAAGGTGTAGATCACGAGTGCGGGATCGAAGTTCTGCAGATTCCGCGAGCCGATCACAATCGAAGCAATCAACAGGGCCGTAACCATGGTGGCGAGCGCGCCAGCGCGAATGCGGTCTGCGGCGCGCGAGAATTGCGGCGTTGCCTCGATCTCGACCGCCTTCTGCCGCGGCATAAACAGGACTTGATTCAGAACCCACATCAACCCCGATGTGGCCGCCAGCAGAATCCAACCCGGCCAGATCACCCCCAGCGTGTCCCGAAAGGCGCCCAAGAGCAGAGGCGGGAAGAAGCCGCCCAATCCGCCCATCGCGCCCACCAGGCCGGTAACCGTAGCCGTGTTTTCCGGAAAGAACTGGGGCACCAGTTTGAATACCGCGCCGTTTCCAACGCCCAGCAGCGCAGCGCAGCCGAGCGCGCCGACCGTGAACGGCACCGTCGAACGCCACCACAGCAGGAGCGCGAATGGAATAATCCCGAGGAAAACTCCGAATAGAACGCGCGCCCCGCCAATGCGATCGGAAAGAATTCCGCCCCCCGGACGAACCAGCGTCGCGAGCACTACAAAGCCTGCGGTACGGAAGCCGGCATCGGTAACTGTCAAACCAAACTCATCTCGGAGGAGAGAAGGGAGATAAATGGAGAACGCGACAAAACCGCCGAAGGTGAGAAAGTAGAACGCGGCCAGCGCCCAGGCCAAGCGCTCCGTGGTGAGCAATTTCAGCATCGCACCGATGGTGGTGGACGGCCGCCGGACGGGAGCGTCGCGCGCGAGCAGCGCGAAAACGGCGGCCCAGACGATGGCAACGGCCGCGACTGCATAGTAGAAGTTTGTGCGGCCAATGCGTGCGGCCAAAACAGGCCCGAGGAACACCACGATGGATTGACCGATGTTTCCCAATCCATACACGCCCAGCGCCGTGCCCTGCCGCTCGGCCGGAAACCAGCGCCCAACGTAGCCCACGCCTACCGCGAATGACGAGCCTGCCAGACCGAGAAAGAATGCAAATAAAAGCAAGATCGGGAAGCTGTGCGCCTGCGGAACGAGAATCGCTGCAACACCCGAAAGAATGAGCAGCGCCGTAAATACGCGGCGGCCTCCTAAGCGGTCCGTAATCATCCCCAGAGGTATGCGGGCGAGAGACCCCAGCAGAACCGGGGCCGCCACAAGCAGCGCCGCCGACTTGGCGCTCAGATGAAATTCAGTACGGAAGCCAGACGCAAACGCGCTGATCAATCCCCACACCGCGAAGCATACGATGAACGAGACTGTTCCGAGTGTGAGACTCACATTGGAACCACGGGTTTTCTCTTCCATGGATCTCGTGAATTGACTCCATCAGTTATGAACTGTTTCAGCAAACTCCTGCTGATATTCGGGTAATTCAGCGGCTTCTGCCCGATACGAGGGACCGGTCCAGAATCCGCGCGTGAACCAACCCGGAATCATTTGTGCGTTACGCTGCGGCGGCTCGAACCGCGATCTGCCGAACTGGAGGCCGCCAGAGGCTCAGCAGCAGATTGAAAGCGAACACTGCAACCGCGGTCAGTTCGATAACCGCGGAAACCGGCAACAAGCTCCAGGCAGCGCTCGCATGAAATTCGTAGGCGGGGATCTCACAGGCCACCCGCACCCAGCATCCGGCGTTCAGCAAGACCAGGCTGGCGATCATGAGCCGCTGGCTGAACAGTGTGAATCCTCCGCAGAAGGCCGGCAGGATCCGCGGGCCGACTGTGAAGACCATGGTCGCCACGAAGCCAACTGTTAGCGCATGCCGCGACGCGCCCGCGACTCCGCCCTGCTGATCGCTTAATGCAGCCCAGAGGCCGAGGCCCGCGGCTGCGAACAGCCATCCGTACGCGATGCGCACGAAAACCGGAAAAGCGTGTAGGCGTTTGCCTTCGGCAAGCGGTTGGAGAATCCGCAGCGACCACGCAGCCAGAAAAACTGCGGCCGTTATGATCGCCGCGGAGACCACCATCCAACCGAATGCGCCGAACGCCACGCCGGTAAGGGCCAGGCGCAGAGCCCACAAGAGCTTACGGTCGTCAACCGTTCGAAAGCCGCCCAACATGGGAAGCCATCTCGCGTTGAATCCCCAGACGGACAGCACCAGAAAACCCCACGCCGAAATAGCGAGCAGCGTACGTTCGGCCCTCGCCGGAAGCTGCGGGCCGGCTCCGATCATTGCGACGCAAAGCGCCACCAGAAAATGCCAGACGAGCGCTGTGAAGAACGCAATACTCGAACCCATCACGACGCGCATCCAGGCTTCGGGTCGCTTCCGCACGATAGGCAAAGCACCCGTTGCCGGCACCTTCGGACGGTGCTGCCGGACGATAACAAAGAAGATCAGATAACCGCAGCATTCGAGCAAAGCCGAGAGCGGCAGCAGCCATCGCCACGCAAACCCATATACACCCGCTATCCAGCATCCGGTCACCCCGCAGATCCATGCAGCCCATGCGATCCAACCGCGCGTAATTGCAGCCGCGCGAACTTCGCCCATCTTCGAAAGCGAGAAGAAGCCAATGCCGATGACGAACGTCCCGATCCAGCCGAAAATCTGGGCGTGTCCGTGCGCCTGCACCCAGGCGGGCGAAAGCGGATGATGCGCGCGGTCGGCGCTGAGCGACATCAGGTTCCACACGCCGAGAAACGTTCCCGGCAGCAGCATGAAGACCAGGCCGGCCAGAATATAGGCCCGCACTAATTTCTGCAGTTGACGCTGGATTTCCGAAGCAGGCGCGGACGGTCGCACGGTCGACCCCTTACGCTACCTTGCCCGCCCGGCTGCGTGCCATCTCGAGAGCCCGCGGGAACAGGATGTTATTTTCGAGGTGAACGTGCCAGTGCAGATCCTCTTCGTGCTGCTTTAATCCGGCGTAAAGGGTCTGGAAACTAGTACAGGCGCCTTTCGGAGGCTGGAAATCATTCGTAACGGAGCGGATTACGCGCAGCAATTCGCCTGCGTCGTCGTGCTCCTCCATCATGCGGCGGACCGGATACAGCAAACCTTCGGCAATGGCCGGATCCAGCGGATAGCCCGCATCGGCATTGTCTTGCATCCGTTGGAACAAGGGGAAGAGCACCTGTTCCTCCTTGACCATGTGCGCGGTCAACTCCTGCCCCAACGCTATGACGAGTTCCTGCAGGCGGGCTAGCTCAGGCTTGTTCGCCCCGTGCCGCATGTTGACCTTTGCCGCCAGCGCGGTTAGAACGGGAAGCTGTTTGCGGGAATACTCATGATGCGTCTCGACGATGTGATTTGCCAGCTCGGTGAGTGGACAAGTCAGCCAATGACAGTCCTCCTGAATAGGCGGAAGGCGCAATGCTTCTTCCAACTGTCTGACAATCATCTCCAGCGGAAAGCTTACACCCTGGCATGCCTCGGAAAGCGATTTGTTGCCTCCGCAGCAATAATCAATGCCGAACGATTCCAAAACCCCAACAGCCGCCGGATTACTGCGAACCAGATCGCGGACAGTCTGCTGTGTATCAATAGCCATTTCTTACCTCTGCTTCGAAGGTAAGGCGGCCGGACGTGCTGCCTCAGTGACCTAAGTCACCAGCCCACATCAAATCTCGGAGGTTAATTCGGCTTCGAGCGCCGCCTGGTTGAGAATCGTAATCTCATGACCGCTCGATTCGATCAGGCCCTGCGCTTGCAGCCGCGCCATATTGCGGGAGACGAGTTCGCGTACGGTCCCGATCTGAGATGCAATCTCCTGGTGAGTTACACCCAGTTCTAGAAAGGTGCTGCCGTCTCTCGTTTGGCCGCGCGCTTTGGCTTCCCGCAAAATCCAGGAGATGAGCCTTTGACGCAATGTGGTGAATGACAGCTCCTCAATAATTCCGACCAGTCTGCGCAGCCGTCCGCCGACCACCTGCAACACTTTCAAGGCCAGTTCCGGATTCTCGACACACGCCATCCGAAAATCTTTGCGGGAGAGAAAAAGGATTTCCGAGGCTTCAATTGTGGATGCCGAGGCTGGAAAAGCGCCGCCGTCAAACACCGGAAGCTCAGCGATCGATGTCCCTGAACCTTCGATCGCCAGTACCTGTTCGCGCCCGCTGCGCGAGCTTTTAAAAATGCGCACTCGGCCGCCGACAATGACATGCAATCCGCTGCAGGGGTCGCCCTCGGAAAACAGCAGTTCGCCGGGACCGAAACTCTTGAGCACAGCGCGCTCCGCGATGGCTTGGAGTTCGGCATCGCTCAACCCGGCGAACAAGGGCGTCGAACGCAGTGTGGACAGAATTCTGGCGCTGACAATCATCGATCTGCCCTCGGCGCGACCAGTGCCCCGGCGATCAAACACAACAAGATCACGATACAGAACACGAGCGGAACAATGAAGAAATATCGCCAGGTCAGAATCGTGATCGCGACAAAGCAAATTGCCAGCGCCCACAGCAACACACGCATCGACGCCAGCGTTGCTGCCGGAAGGCCGCCTAGTTGCCAGGTGAGCACCGCCAAAAATAGAAGTAATACGGTAACAAATAATCCAAAGCCGACATAAAAATCCCAATACGTCCGGGTGACACCTTGCGTTTGGAAGTGAATCGATCGCATGGAGCTGATGAGCGAATCGATGCCCCACTTGGGATCAATCTGGCGGAACCCGAGCGTATGCCCAACGGCAAACAACACCAGAAGTACGGCAGCAATTCGATAAAGAACGCACGGCTTCAATCCTGACCTCCACTCAAATCTATAAATGGCATTGCACCACAGCTTGAAATGTCTTCTAAGCGCGAAGCAAGCAGTAAGGCCTTATGCCCGCTCGCTGTTAGAGTTGCATAAGACGCGATGTCCGCTTGCCAACCATTTCGTGACGGCCAGTTGTCCGGCTTCCTCCATACACCCGAAGGGCCGCATGCCGGGTCGCTGGTGCTGACGCATGGAGCGGGCGCTAATTGTCAAGCACCGCTTCTGGCCGCGGTTGCGCAAGCGTTTCAAAACGCCGGATACTACGTGCTTCGCTGCGATCTGCCGTTCCGGCAGGCGCGAAGATTCGGGCCGCCGCATCCATCGCAAGCTGCTGCGGATCGCGAAGGTCTCCGAACTGCAGTGATCGCTCTACGGCGCATTGCCGGTGGACCTGTCTGTCTCGGTGGTCATTCTTACGGCGGCCGACAGGCGAGCATGCTCGCGGCGGAAGATCCTGAGTTAGCGCAGCGCTTACTCCTGTTGTCGTATCCGCTGCATCCCCCGCGCAAACCGGAGCAACTTCGCACTGCCCATTTTCCGAATCTGCGAACCCCGGCCTTGTTCGTCCACGGCGATGCAGATCCGTTTGGAGGTATTGAGGAGATGAACGCAGCGCTCGGTGATCTGAGCGCGCCTTATCGGTTGAGCATCGTGGAAAAAGCTGGGCATGACCTCAAGCGCGGAAAACTTGATTTGCCAGCCCAGATCGTCTTGCCATTTGACGAGTTGCTGACTCCGAGCCATCATTTCCCCGGCAGCGCAAAGCACAAATAACTCCCGCCGCTCGCTTCGCCCCACTTCCCGCCGCCCGCGCCGATCACAACGTATTCACGGCCGTTCACTTCGTACACGGCCGGAGTCGCATTGCCCGCGGCCGGCAGCGTCGTTTCCCACAGCAGCTTTCCATTTGATTTGTCGAACGCCCGAAACTTGTGATCGTGGTTCGTGGCGGCAATAAACAGCACTCCGCCGGCTGTCACCACGCTGCCGCCGTAATTCTCCGAACCGGTATTGTGGATGCCTTGCGCCGCGAGAGCCGGAAATTCGCCCAACGGCTCTTTCCACACATATTTCAGCGTGTTTAGATTAATAGCGTTCAGCGTTCCCCACGGCGGCTTCACCGCGGGATAGCCGCCCGGATCGAGCCAGCGGTTATACCCGTCGATACCGTACTTCAGTGGAGATAAGTACGTCGCGCGCGGATGCTGCGGCCCGTTCAATTGAACATCCTTGCCGGTCATCAGGTATGTGACGATCACGTTTACGGCGCCTTCGCCTAATTGCGCGAAACCCGGCATGCGCCCGCCGCCGTAGCGAACCATACTGCGCACCTGGTCCTCCGACAACTTCGAACCAATGTTCACGAGCGAAGGAAACTCGGGCGGACTTCCTTTCATGTCCAAACGATGGCAGCCCGAGCAATTCTGCCGGTAGAGCGCAGACCCGGTCATGGCCTCCGTGCTTCCCAATACGCGTGGGATCAGGCGCAGAATCCACGGCATCTCATTCGAGTTGATATACAGAATACCGGTCTTCGGGTCCCAGGCCGCGCCGCCCCATTCGCCGCCTCCGTCAAACCCGGGAAAAATGACCGTGCCCTGAAAGCTCGGCGGCGTAAACTGCGGCCCGCTGCACAGCTTCTTGAATTCCGCGAGTACCGCTGCGTGCGCTTCCGGCGTGCGATCTGTCAGGATATCTTCCGTCACCTGCTGCCGCGCGTAAGGAGCAGGCGCGGTTGGCAGAATCTGGACCGGCGACGACACTTCGCCGTCCACTGTGCTTTTCGACGGATGCACTTCCTCGTAAGGAACCAGCGGCTTGCCGGTATCGCGATCGAATAACCACAGCCGGCCATATTTCGTAATCTGCGCCAACGCATCGATGGTCCGGCCATCGCGCTTGATCTGAACCATGGTCGGAGCGGACGGCAAATCGCGATCCCAGAGATCGTGCTTCACCAGTTGAAAACTCCACAGACGCTTGCCGGTCTCGGCATCGAGCGCCAGCAGACAATTGGCAAACAGATCGTCGCCCACGCGGTTCGCGCCGTAAAAATCGAATGCCGCCGATCCGGTTGGCGCATACACCACTCCGCGCTTGGCATCCAGTGTTAAGCCGGCCCACGAATTCGCGCCGCCAATATACTTGTACGCGTCCTTCGGCCATGTGTCATGCCCGTACTCGCCCGGCAGCGGAATCGTGTGGAAGACCCAGCGCATCTTTCCCGTGCGCACATCGAAAGCGCGAATATAGCCCGGCGCCGCCGGCAAATCTTCCGCCACCAGCGATCCCTGAATAAGTAAATCCTTGTAAACCACCCCCGGGCTGGTTGCTTCCACTGTCAAGTGTTGTGCGTTCTCGCCCAATCCCTCGTGCAGATCGATTCGCCCGTTGTCGCCGAACTGAGGAACCGGTTGACCGGTCTTTGCATTCAGTGCGTATAGATAGCTATCGATACCGACAAAGATTCGCCGCTCGTCGCCGTCGCCCCACCACGCGAGCCCGCGGTTGCGCTGCTTCATAGTGACCGGCTTGCCGCGATGCGCATCGAAATCCCATAGCATCTTGCCCGTCGCGGCATCTAGCGCGATAACCCGCAGGCGCGGCGTCGTGGCATACAGCACGCCATCCAGAATGAGCGGATTGCACTCCATCTCGGAGCCTTCAAACTGATCGTTCGAATCGAAGCGCCACACAAGCTGGAGCTTCTTCACGTTCTTGCGATTAATCTGCGTCAGAGTCGAGTAGTGCCAGTTCTGCGCTCCTAACGCCAGCACTGCACCGAAGAACGCCGCGGCGAGGCGGCAGATCGAACTTCCCATGCACCATTCATTGTGGCGCACGGCCTATGACGCCGCTGATACCTGCTTTACGGCCCGCTGTGCTTCGAGAATTGACATCCGGTGATCCATAATTCCCGAAAGGTCTGAATTTGCAAACGCAATTCGGCCGTACGGCTGATTGCGAATGACGTCTCCCGGCGCGGGTTGACCATTCTTGCCGAAAAAGAAACCGGGCTGCGGGCTCAGATACGCGTGACCCCAGCGATTGAGAATGATGCCTGCTATGTCGCGCTTCGCATCGAATCCGGACCGCGCAAACAACATCGTGAACTGCTCGCGAATGCGTTGCTCATAATCGCGAAAAGAAGTCGAAAGCAGTTCCATCCGGCCACGCACGGTCTGCTCTTGCAACGGTAACCCGGGATACGAGAACAGAATTTTGAGATTCATGACCGTGGGCGTTTCCGGGTTGATCGTTTTCGGCCCCGTGCCCATTGTTGCGACTTTACGCATCGTGAGATAGTTGCCGAACCCCTCAAACCACTGGCACTCCGTGAGTCCCAAGTTGTATAGAAACTTCCAATTGCGCACCGCCACGTTGGCCATCAGGCAAGGCGCGCGGTGAAACTGCGCGTAGGCGTCGCGGTTGGCGCCGGGCATGTCACGCACGATGTGCTTCGTGGTCCAGCTCCCACCGGCCATAATCGCCGATTTCGCTATCACGCGGTACACTTTCCCGGCTTTTGCATACAAAATCTCGACGGTCTCGCCTGTGTGCTTTACCGAGATGACGGTCGCGCCGGTAAGGATGCGCACAGGCCGGCCGCTGCGGTCGAGCGCATCGAATCTTACGCGTCCGCGGCAGATCGCAGCCATATCGGAGCCACCGGCAATCGCATCCGGAATCAGCTTTTTCAAAATCTGGCGAGCCATCCCGGCATTGCCGCCCGGAAACATTTGCGCGCCGTCCTCATATTTCCAGGGCAGCAGCACATCGGCTGCATACTCACAGTAAGCTGATAATGCATCCGCGCCCAGGCCGGAACCGCCGCCGCTGATCGGAGAAAGAAAGGTACGAATCGTCTGGCGGCTGAGTCCATACGTCTCCATCAGATGCTCTTCGAGCGTGATGCTATCCAGATGCCGCGACGCCGCATCGCCATGTTCCTTTGGTTGGAAGCGGTGCTCGGAAAACGGCTTGCGGTCCGCCTCGCGCATATTCAGCAATTCTTTACGGGACTGATCCGGAATCGGCGTGCCCTGAAGCCGCTTGCCCCACGGATCCATCACCCAGACGCCTTCCGGATGTCCGAACTTTGCGCCGAAGAAGAATCCCGAGGTTTTACCGCCGACCGGGTACGGTGCAGTTTCCAGTTTCATGGCAGGCTGCGAACCGGCCCACTGCTGGTATTGAAAATCGCGCCAGTTCACACCGATTGAGTCATAGAATTCCTGCAAAAAGCTGCCGGGCAAGGGAGGAAAGCATGCGGCCGACCCCTGGTGCGCCATCAGGCGCTGGCCATCCACAATGAATTCGTTGCGTTTGGCCTCGCCGCCGAAAATCGGATGATTGTCGAGCACCAGACAGGTGCGGCTTCGCGGCGCATGGCGCTGGAAGAAGAGCGCGGCAGCGAGTCCGCTGACTCCGCCTCCCACGATAGCGCAATCGAACACTTCGCTCGTGTCGATCGCCTCCGGAGGAGTCCGTTCATACACGCGATCGCGAATCTTGTGGCCTGCGGTCATCACGTCATAGGTGTTGCCGTTCGACTGCGCATAATCGCCCACGCCGCCGTATCCGGTCCAATCTTCTTCGGCAAGAAGCTGCAGCGGACACACCGAGCCGAGCAGCACGCTGCCCGCCGCAAGCAGAGTGGAATTGAGAAGATCGCGGCGGTCTATGGGCGTATTTAACCCGAGCGAGTCATCAGACATCTAAGAGATAGGTGTAGCAGTTAGCTCCAGTTGCATTTTATGCTTACTGGTTGGGTCGTCGGAGGAAAAGATTGTGGTGGGTTTACGCAGCGGGACAATGACGTCGGAGGACCATTTCATTTGACGCAGAGCCGGAACTGAGGCCGCGCCGGCTGTTTCGGTATTGGGAACCAAGTCGCTTACCGAGGCTGAAACGGAAACAGCCAACCCGCTTGGGACTTCGCGCGCGTTACGGGTGTCGATATTCACGCCAACGTCGATATCGCCAGCACCGTTGATCCGGACGCGATTTCCAGCGCGTATAGATTCATATTCGGGCCCGCGAAAAGTCGGCTCCAACTCAACCATTACGGAGTACGAGCGGCTATTTACGACCTTGTTTCCATCCAGTTCCTTGAGTACAAAATCAAGGCGATCATGTTTTAGCCCTTTCTCCACATTGTTTTGTGCCCCGCAAATTCCAGCCATCAGCACCAATACGGCAATCGATACTTTCAGCATTATTTCTCCTCCAAATTCTCAATCTTGATGGGCGGTATGGAAATCGCTTGAATCTGAATCGGTTTTATTTCTGAATCCCGCGTTTCACCAAGCAATTCAGCAGCTTCTTTGGGCGACCTCTGCACGAATTCCAACAGCGCACGTTCTTCGCGTGTCAACGGCGCAGGAGTCGGAAACTGCATGCGTTTCGGAGTCTGCCCCACACGCCTGACATGCTTCGCAACCACAACCGGCCGCACAACCGGAGCCATGGCGCGGGCACTCGTCTCGACGCTTGTCGCCGGGCGCGTCTGCACCGGCTCACTCTGCCTCCACAACAGTAGCCCCACTGCACACGCCAGCACCGGAACCGCCACCGCCACCCAATGCCACCACGCAAACCGCCGGGTACTATGCACATGGCCCAGAACCCGCCGCTCCAATCCCTGCCGCGGCTGCACGGCCGAATACGCCTTCAACCCCGCATCCAAAATCTCATCCAGCTCTTTATCGCGCATTCCGCTTCTCCATCAAAGCTGCCAGCTTCTCTTTCACCATTTGCCGGCCACGCATCAATCGCGTCCGGACCGTCCCTTCGGCAATCCCCATCGCTTCCGCGATCTCGCGCGAATTCAGTTCCTCTAGGCCAGAGAGCGCCAAGGGCAAGCGCAGCTCCTCCGGCAACGCATCCATGAGCCGCTGCACAATCGCATTCCAATCGCCCTGAATCGCTGCTTCTTCCGGATTCGCCGCATTCGACGGCATCTCTGCATCGAGCGCCCCGTGTTGGCGTTTACGCCGCCGGTCCACCGCAATTCGCCAAGCCGCGCGCGCCAGAAACGCCTTTTCGTCCTTCATGCCCGCCCACACGTGTGTCCGGTAGAGCTTCAGAAACGTGTCCTGAACTACATCTTCGGCGTCGAACACGTTTCGCAGAACCGCATACGCCACGCGATACACAAATAGCGACCGCCGAGCCACCAGAGCCGCAAACTGGGCTTCCCGTACCGGCTCCTCCACCGTGATCACCAGATCAAAGGCACTCGTCATGTCTCGCGAACATTCACCAGCTAAGACCGGCCGCAAAGCCGGACTGTTCATATTTTTGCGCTAGGCGGGCGAACTCTGGTTGCGTCCACTTCGTATTCCCTCGCATGGAATCTCTGGCAGCCGATATCCGCCAATCGTTTCGCATGATGCGGAAGAGCCCCGGATTTACTGTCGTAGCCGTTGCAGCCCTGGCTCTCGGAATCGGAGCGAATACCGGCATTTTCAGCGTGATCGATAAGGTTTTGCTGCAGCCGCTGCCCTATCCCCAGCCGGACCGCCTCGTCAAAGTCGGCCGCAAATTCCCGAAAGGAACCGGCTATTCCATTTCCATTCCGAAGTACATGATCTGGCGTCAGGACAACGTGTTCTCCGCCATGACGCTCTACGATCAATCGGGTCCGGGCCTGAATCTCTCGACCGGCGACCGCCCCGAACAGATCAAGGGCGTGCACATCTCGGCCGATTACTTCAAAGTCTTCGGCATCGGCCCGGCGCGCGGCCGCGGCTTCACAAAAGCCGAAGACGCGCCCAACGGTCCCAAGGCCGCCATTATCAGCGATCGCCTGTGGAAATCCCATTTCGCGTCCGATCCAAACATCCTGGGCAAAACCATCATCCTCAATGGCGAAGCGTATCCGATCGTGGGCCTCATGCCGCCCACATTCAACCCCGATCCTCCGGCCGACGTCTGGATTCCCTTGCAAGCTGACCCGGCCAGCACGAACCAAGGTCATTACCTGGCCGTGGCCGCGCGCCTGAAACCGGGCGTCACCATCGAGCAGGCGCGCGCTGAAATGAGACTCCGCGGCGAAGCGTTCCGCCGGGCCTATCCAAAGTGGATGGACAAAGGCGAGAGCGTCGCCGTCACGCCGATGCGTGAAGCCATGGTCGGCAACGTCCGGACTGCTTTGCTGATCCTGCTCGGAGCCGTCGGTTTCGTGTTGCTGATCGCCTGCGCGAATGTAGCGAATCTGCTGCTCGCGCGCGCGGCTGTCCGGCAGAAAGAACTCGCAATTCGCGCCGCTGTGGGCGCCAGCCGCGGGCGTGTCGTGCGGCAGCTCCTAACGGAAAGTGTCATTCTGGCCGGACTGGGCGGGATTCTCGGTTTCGCGCTCGGCGCAGTTGGGGTGCGCGCCATGCTGCTTGTCGCGCCCGGCCACATTCCGCGCCTCACCAACCCGGATCAGGTGCAGAGCGTGCTCGCCATCCTCGACTGGCGGATGGCTGCGTTCACTATCGGCATTTCGTTCCTGACCGGGATCATCTTCGGGCTCTTCCCTGCTCTGCAGATCTCGAATCCCGACGTCGCCTCGACGCTCCGCGAAGCGAGCGGCCGATCGACTCCCAGCCGCCGCCAGAATCGAATCCGCAAAACGCTGGTCGGCGCGGAAATGGCCCTGGCGTTCGTGCTGCTTGCGTCGGCCGCGCTGCTGATCCGCACGTTTGTCGGGCTGAGCACCGCGAATCCGGGCATCGATCCGCGCCATGTCCTGACTATGCAGACTTCGCTTGCCGGTGGTAACTACGCCACCACGGAAAAGGTGAACAATCTGGCGGTCCAAGTGATCCGGCGCATCGAGTCTGTGCCCGGCGTGCAGGCGGCTGCGCTGGCCGTTGTGCTTCCCACGGACAGTGAAATCGATCTTCCGTTCAATATAGCTGGAAAACCTCCGAAGAGCGGGCAGATGTATAACGGCGACGAGCAATGGCGCTTCGTCTCTCCGCACTATTTCGCCGTGTTCAAGATCCCGCTACTGCGGGGCCGCTTGTTCACCGAGCGGGACGAAACCAACTCCGCCAAAATCGTGATTATCAATCAGACGATGGCGAAGAAGTATTGGCCCAATGAGAATCCGGTCGGCCAGGTCATCACACTCGGCAAAGGGTTAGGACCCCAGTTCGCCGATCCCCCGCGCGAAATTATCGGCATTGTGGGCGATGTGCGGGAAACCGGTGTAGCAGATAAGAATGTCGGGGTAATGTACATTCCCCAAAGTCAGGTTCCGGAGGGGCTCACGCAACTGGCTAATAACGTTATTCCGCTTTCCTGGTGCATTCGCTCCGAGGTCGATCCGAATACATTGCGAACCGCGGTTCAGCGCGAGTTCGCGGCCGTGGATGCGCAACTGCCGATTTCGAAGTTCCGGACGATGCAGGAAGTTCTGGCCGAAGGAGTCGCGCGGCAGGATTTCACTATGCTGCTGCTCAGCATCTTTGCCGGTATCGCTTTGGTACTTGCCGCGATCGGTATTTACGGTTTGATGTCGTATTCGGTCGAGCAACAGACGTCCGAGATGGGCCTTCGCATCGCGCTTGGCGCAGAACCGCGGCATCTCTTGAGACTCGTCGTCAGGCAAGGAATGACCCCGGCGGGAATCGGCGTTCTGGTTGGGATCGCCATTGCTTTCGCCATAACGAGAGTGCTGGGTTCACTGCTATACGGAGTAAAAGCGAGCGACCCCGTCACGTTCGTCAGCGTGGCGGTCATGCTGACCGCGGTAGCTCTTGCCGCAACATATATACCCGCGCGCCGGGCGATGAAGGTGGATCCGGTCATCGCGTTACGAAGCGAATAAGTCCTCGATGAGGACCAGCTCCTGCGTGTCCCGCTCCATTTCGGCGTAAGCCAGCGAGCGCCCGTCCGGCGCCAGGCTCAGCCCGCCGTAAAGGGGCCGCGGAAAATGCAGCAGACGCTCGTCCTGCCCGGTTTCGGTGTTCAGGAAATGCAGGTCGGCTCTTGCAAATGGAACGCCCAGCGAGTATCTTCTTTCGTGAGCGCCGGGCGCCCTCGCCAGATAGAAAATTCCGTTCGGCGCTACGGCATAACTTTCCGTATCGAGAATGTTGGAGAGAATCTGCTCCTCCGCTCCGCCGCTGAGCGGTGTCCGGTAGAGGCCGCCGGCCGGATACGCGGCATAGTACAGCCAGCGGCCATCGGGCGATTCCTGCGCGCTAGATGCGGGCCGTGTGGTTACGGGTGTTGCTGGTTCGCCTGTTATCGGTATACGCCATAGCAGAAACTTTCCCTGGCGCGAAGATGTGAAATACAACCAGTTGCCGTCTCTTGAGCAGCGAGCTCGCCAATCGTTGGATGGATGTTGCGTTATCTGCCGGATGGAACCGGATTCAAGCTCGATAGAGAAGATATCGTACTGATTGCGCGGATTGGAAAACAGGTAAACGCTCTTGCTATCGGGAGACCAGTCCGTCACCACGCTGACCCCGGATTCGGGCGCGGGTAGCCGCGTAATGCGCGAACCGCTCCGATCCATAATCCACACTCCGACATCTCCTGTGCGCGTCGAGGTAAAAGCGATCCAGTTGCCATCCGGCGAGTAAACGGGGCGCACGTTCAGATGCGTGCTGCAAGTCAGCGATATAGGATCGCCGGCCGGCTTGCCATCGCGAAGCGGCAGTTCCCAGATATTGATGGTCTGGGCCGGCGACTGGCAAATCACCCGTCCTGTAGCAGCGTGCAGTTCAGCAGCGGTGATTTGCAAGGCGGGAGTGACAGGCTCGGGAACACCGTTGCAATTTAGCGTACTTATGTAAAGGTGACCTGCGGCGCCGGTTCCGGCGGCCAGCAGCAAAC
This sequence comes from Bryobacteraceae bacterium, assembly GCA_035651215.1. Taxonomy (GTDB): domain Bacteria; phylum Acidobacteriota; class Terriglobia; order Bryobacterales; family Bryobacteraceae; genus Bog-105. The sequence goes on along the minus strand of DASRGE010000037.1, from coordinate 22,171 downwards.
TGCCGCCGTCGTTTGTCCAGCGGGCCGACATGTGAGTCACGAAGCCCGTCTCAACCGTTCGTGGAGTGCTCACGGACCGGTAGTCAGGCCCGAGCGGCATCCAAACAAGTCTGCTTTGGGCGGTGCCCGTTACGCGGATGAATGCAAGTTTGTCCCCTTTCGGGGAGATCGCCGCAAAACCATCTCTGAGCACAAAATCGCCAGGCTCTTCCGCGCTGATTTCCGTCAGCCGAACCTTCTTGCCGTCCGTCGCCGAAATCAGAACTAAGCCATACGGCGAGCGGGGCGAGCCAGAGAGTCGCTCGGAGGTGATCAGGTATTTTCCGTCCGGAGTCCAGGTGAGGCTCGCGCCTACAGGTTCCAGCGAAATAGAAATGTCGGCAATTTTGCGATGATTGCCGCCCAAAGGCGAGATCGTCATGAGAGCGGCCCGCCCGTTATCGAGATCGCGAAGAAACGCTATGCGCGAGCCCTCCGGCGACCAAGCCGGCGCCAGATCCGGGGCCGCTCCGTTGGTGAGCCGGAGAATATCTTCGACGTCGATCAACTTGAGGTAGAGATTCGGAGTCTCGCTGCGCGGCCCATTCCACGAGAAGACAACCTGTTTGCCATCGGGCGAGAAGCTGGGATGTTCCACAATGCCGCCGCTCATCGTCAATGGGCGTATGCAGGGAGTCGTAACACGTTCGCTTCTGCCCGCCACAGGTTCCTGTTCAACCGGAGCCGCTGTCCATTCCAAGCAGCGTTTCAAATCACGAGCCGTTTGAAAACGATCTTCCGGCTCCTTGGTAAGACACGCATGGATAAGGCGTGCGATGCTCGGAGGAATATCTGCGCCGGCCTCCGGCGCAAACACTGCGCCTGGCCGCTCGAATGCGTATCTCCCGGTCAGCATCTCGTAGAGTACACAGCCAAAAGCCCAGACATCGGTCCGCTGGTCCGCCACGCCGCTCTCGAGCTGTTCGGGGGCCATATATTGCGGCGTGCCGGCGATGTCCATACTCGTGCTTACGCTTACCGTTGAATCCGCTGCTGCATGAGCCGCTCTCATCTTGGCTACGCCAAAATCCAGCAGTTTCACGCCGGATTTCGTGATCAGAATGTTGGAAGGCTTCAGATCGCGGTGTATGATTCCCTCGCGATGGGCCGCATCCAGCGCATCGGCAATTTGAATTGCATAGCGGAGCGCCGAATCGACTGGCAGCGGACCCTGCAAGGGCCTGCCCGTCACATATTCGAGAACCAGGAAATCCACGCCGTTCTCGCTCCCGATATCGTACAGCGTGCAGATGTGGGGATGGTTCAACGCCGAAATGGCTCGGGCTTCGGATCGAAGCCGGTCGGAAAAGCCGCGCTTAAGGGCTTTAATCGCGATAGTACGGTCGAGTCTGGTGTCCAGCGCCTTCCAGACTTCGCCCATTCCGCCTTCACCCACACGTTCCATGAGGCTGTACGGTCCGAGGAGTTGTCCGGTCTGCAGCATGCAAGTAAACACGTACCGTGTTACTTTTGATTCAACGATGCCGTTATATCAAAGGACTGAGTTGGGCGGTTCGCGCATCTAACGTTTGTGGTGAACCAGTTCAGCGCCAGGCGTCCGCGCCATGTTCATAGCGCCACGCTCTCCACGCGTATTCTTCGCGCTCCGGAGACTGCCAGGTTCCTGAGGCGAGCTGCTCCCGCGTTCTTCCGCGAGATTTCCAAGGAATATAAACGCGAAAGCCTGCCGGCGCCGCACAGGCCAAATCCGGCGTTATGGCCGGACGAAGGTTTGCACGCTGCCTGGCTCGGCCACAGCACAGTATTGCTGAAACTGGACGGGTTCACGATTTTGACCGACCCGGTATTCAGCACCCGTGTCGGCATCAATCTCGGCCCGCTCACAGTCGGCATCAAACGGCTCGTGGACGTAGCCATTCCGTTCATGGATCTGCCGCCGATTGACCTGATTCTTCTCTCACACGCTCACATGGATCATTTCGACGTCCCGACATTGCGGCGGCTGGAGAGCGCGCGGACACATGTGGTCACCGCTTACCGGACTTGCGATCTACTACGCTCCCGCCGCTATGCGAGCGTGCATGAGCTGAGCTGGAACGAATCGGTTCAAACGGGCTCCGCCAACGTGACGGCGTTTCAGGTGGCGCACTGGGGCGCGCGAATGCGCAGCGATGTCTACCGTGGATTCAACGGCTACTTGGTGGAGGTGGGACATCATCGAGTCGTGTTCGGAGGCGATACGGCGTATACGGAGTCTTTCAAGCAGTTGCGTTCTTCGCAGCCGGTTATGCTGGCCGTGATGCCCATCGGCGCGTACGACCCGTGGATTCGCGTGCACTGCAATCCCGAACAGGCGTGGGCGATGGCGAATCATGCCGGAGCCGAGTTTGTGCTGCCCGTACATCACCAGACATTTCAACTCAGCCGCGAACCGAAACTGGAACCCATCGAGCGTTTGCTGACGGCAGCGGGTAATACGCCCGACCGGGTGTGTCTGCAAAAGATCGGCCAGGAGTTCCACCTCACGTAGCGAGCCGGAAGTAAACGGCGCCGAGCGGCGGAATGTTGATGGTCAGCGATTGACTGCGGCCGTGCAGTGGAATGGGAACCGTATGAATGCCGCCGAAATTGCCCCGCCCTGTCCCGCCATAGTGCTTCGCGTCTGTATTCAGGATCTCTTCCCAGTGGCCTTTACTCGGCACTCCAATCCGGTAGTTATCGCGCGGAATCGGACTGAAGTTAAACGCGGCCGCAATGGTCTCACCGCCGCCTTTGCGTAAGAAGCTCAACACGTTGTTCTCGGCATCGTGGACGTCGATCCACTCGAAGCTGGTTGGAGCGTATTCGCAGGTGTGCAATGCCGGCTGTGAGCGATAGAGATGATTGAGATCTCCCACGAGCAAGCGTAGTTTCGAATGCGGCTCGAAATTCAGCAGATGCCAATCGAGGCTGCTATCGTGCTTCCATTCATTCCATTGCCCGAACTCGTCGCCCATAAAGAGCATCTTCTTTCCGGGCATTCCGTACATGTAGGCGAAGAGCAGACGGAGATTGGCAAACTTCCGCCAGTCGTCTCCCGGCATTTTGCGAATCAGCGAGCCCTTGCCATACACAACTTCGTCGTGCGAGAGCGGCAGCACGAAGTTCTCGTTGAAGGCGTAGACCATCCGGAACGTCAGCTCGTGATGATGATATTTGCGGAAGAACGGGTCCTGGGACATGTATTGGAGCGTGTCGTGCATCCAGCCCATGTCCCACTTCAACCCGAACCCGAGCCCGCCGACGTAGGTGGGCCGCGACACCATGGGCCACGCGGTGGATTCTTCTGCGATGGTTTGCACATCGGGGTGCTCGCGGAACACGTCTTCATTCATGCGACGTAGAAAACTGATCGCGTCGATGTTTTCGCGCCCGCCGAATTGGTTTGGAATCCACTCACCCTCGCGGCGCGAATAATCCAGATACAGCATGGACGCGACGGCATCGACGCGAAGAGCGTCGGCGTGATATTTGTCCAGCCAGAAGAGAGCGCTGCTCAAGAGAAAGCTACGGACCTCGCCGCGCGTGTAATCAAAGATGAAGCTGTTCCAATCGGGATGGACGCCGCGGCGCGGATCGGCCGGCTCGTATTCGTGTACTCCGTCGAAAAAGCCGAGGCCGTGCTCATCCTGCGGAAAGTGCGACGGCACCCAATCCAGAATTACACCGATTCCGTTTTGATGAAGCTGATCCACCAGGTACATGAAATCCTGTGGATTGCCGTAACGGCTGGTGGGGGCAAAGAAGCCGGTGATCTGGTAGCCCCACGATCCATAGAACGGGTGCTCCATGATGGGCATGAACTCGACGTGCGTGAAGCCCATTTCTTTCACGTAGGGAGCCAGATACTCCGCGAGCTCGCGATAGGTTAGCCAGCGACTGTTCTGTTCCGGAACGCGGCGCCAGGAACCGAGATGCACTTCATAAATGGAGATCGGCGCGTCCAGGCTGTTCGCAGCGCGACGCTTCGCCATCCAATCGCTATCACCCCAATCGTAGGTGAGGTCCCAAACGATGGACGCCTGCTCGGGCGGCGTTTCTTCGTAGAAACTGAATGGATCGGCTTTGTCGGCGCTGTAGTGGCCCGTATTGGATTCGACGAAGTACTTGTAGCGCGCCCCAGGGAACGCTCCATGCACGAAGCCTTGCCAAATGCCGCCGCGCGATCGATGGAGCGGATTCGCGTGCTTCTGCCAGCCGTTGAAGTTTCCGATTACGCTGACCGATTTCGCGTTCGGGGCCCACACGCGAAAGTGCGTTCCGCCGCTCTGGCCGTCAAAATGCCCTCCCAGCACATTGGCCAGCTTGGTGTGCGTGCCTTCCTGGAAGAAATGAACGTCGCTGTCGTTGAATGATCTCACCGTATCAATCCCAAAATGCCGCGGACCGGGATGCGAACCCAGTCCGGCCGGTTGTTCAGTTCGTAGGCGACTTCGTAGAGAGCTTTCTGCAAAAGAAAAGCATCAAGCAGGATGCGCCGCTCTTGCGGATCGGTCGATAAGAACGGCGAATCGCCTGCCGCGTCGAGATACGCTTTCAGATACGTGGCGCTGACCCAGGCGGTCCAGAAATCGGCCCAGGCTTCGTCCTTGCCCGCGCTATAAGCGGCGTATTGGAAGGAACGAATCATTCCCGCAACGTCGCGCATGGAGAGCGCCTTTTCGCGGCGCTGCGCGAGAGTGCGGGCCGGCTCGCCTTCGAAATCGATAATCATGAAATCGTCGCCCGTATAGAGAACCTGGCCCAAGTGATAGTCGCCGTGATGGCGGATGCGCACGCTGCGAACGGGATGATTGCGAAGCGGCGCGAACCGTTCGGTGACGCGGTGCTCGACACGTAAAAGCTCAGGCGCGCAGTTCTTGCGGCGGAGTAACTCGAACGCGATATCGGCCTGGCTCAGCATGTCCTGGTAGAGCTTTTCGCCATCGGACGGAGTGAACGGCTCGGGTGCAAAATCGGGGCCGCCGTTTGGATCGGTGAGAGCGGTGTGCATCTGCGCGGTTCTCGCGCCGAGCAATCGCGCCGACTCCAAATAGGAACCGATGAGCTGGGGCGGGTCTTCGCTCACCAGATCGAGCGGATGCTGGCTGGGCAGTTCGGGCGGATGGGAGCCGGCGACGCGACGCAAGAATTCATCGAGCGAATCCAGGGTGTACTTCCAGGCATCCCCGCGGTTCGGAACGAATTGCTGCAGGATGGCAGCCGCATGGAGATCGCCCTGTTTGCTGCGGTATTCGATCGTGCCGAGCACGGCGGGTGTGTGTTGGAACTTGCGTTCAGTTAAGAAGCGGCCGATTTCAATGTCGGGATTAACGCCGGGTTCGAGCTTACGAAACAGCTTTAGGATGAAGCGGTCCTGGTAAATGATGGACGTATTGCTTTGCTCCGCTCGTCCCACTGAGCTTTCGAGCTTGGGCGCGCCGGTGAATGCGCTCGTATGCGATGCCTGGAGCCCACCGTTTTGGCCTTCGATTTTGGATTCGCGGCCGATAGCGGACAGCAGCCAATCGCGGAATGCTGGATCGAAGACAGCATCGTGAATGACGTCCTCGGACTGAGAGCCATCGCCCTTGGAAACGGGGAGCAGATATATGTCGGCTTCGCCATCCGTGTAATCCAGGCGGAGCACCAGGATCTCCGAGTCGATTTCCTGGATGGGCAGCACGTCTGCAATTTGAAGCTGGCGCAGGGTACGAGCCTTCGCTCGATACCAGCGGCGCGTGGTGACATAGTCCGGGAGAAGATCTGCGAGGCTCACAGGAAGTACTCGAAATCGCTTTCTACCCGCAGGCGGCGGCGGATGCGGAGAATATGCGCCGGGATGCTGGCCGGATCGAGTTGCACGAAGTTGCGCGGGCCGTTCCAGACGTAATGCGCACCGGTCAGCAGATCGTTGGCCTGGTATGGCCGGTCTGACTCGATGCCCAGCTTTTCGAGCGGCAGATCGACAAAGCCGGCCTGGACGTGATGCGGATCGAGATTCACCACAACGACGATCAGGTTCAGACCATCTTCGGAGCGCTTGCTGTAGCAGATGAGCTGATCGTTATCGACCGGATGGAATTCGAGCGACCAGTCGCTCTGCAGCGCTGTGTTCTCGTAACGGATGCGATTGACGAGAGTAATCAGTTCGCGCAGACTGTTGGGGCGATCCAGATCCCAGTGGCGGATCTGATATTTCTCCGAATTGAGATACTCTTCGCTACCGGGGCGGACTGGGCGGCTCTCCATTAATTCGAAAGCCGGGCCATAGATGCCGTAATTGGCGCCAAGCGTGGCGGCCAGCAGAAAACGAATCATGAAGGCTGCGCGGCTGCCGATCTGCAGAAATTCAGTCAGGATGTCGGGCGTGTTCGGCCATTGATTCGGGCGGAAGAACTCGCGCACTTGTGTTTTGGTTAGCTCCGTTAAGTATGTTGTGAGTTCGTATTTGGCGTTGCGCCACGGGAAGTAGGTGTAGGACTGGCTGAAGCCGAGCTTGGCGAGCCGGTACATGATCTTGGGACGCGTGAAGGCTTCCGAGAGAAACAGAACATCGGGCCAATCGCGCTTGATCTCCGTAATGCACCATTCCCAGAACGGGAAGGCTTTGGTGTGCGGATTGTCGACGCGGAAGATGCGCACGCCCTGATCGATCCAGAACATGAAGATGCTTTTCAGTTCCTGCCAGAGTTCGTTCCACTTGGGCGTTTCGAAATCGAAGGGATAAATGTCCTGGTACTTCTTGGGCGGATTTTCGGCGTATTGAATGGTGCCGTCGGGCCGCTTGCGAAACCACTCCTCGTGTTCTTTGACGTAGGGATGATCGGGAGAGACCTGAAACGCGATATCGAGCGCGAGCTGCATGTTCAGCTCGGATGCACGCGTCACCAGGCGGCGAAAATCCGCCGCGGTGCCCAACTGGGGATGAATCGCTTTGTGGCCGCCTTCCGGCCCACCAATGGCCCAGGGACTGCCAACGTCATCGGGTTCGGCAACGACCGAATTATTCTTGCCTTTGCGGAACTTGATGCCGATGGGGTGGACGGGAGGGAGATAGACCACGTCGAAGCCCATTTCCGCGATATAGGGCAGGCGCGCTTCGCAATCGGCGAATGTGCCGTGCCGTCCGGGTTCTGGAGAAGTGGAGCGCGGAAATAATTCGTACCAGGAGCTGAAGCGGGCGCGTACCGGATCGACCACAATGACCAATTCGCGCTCGGCCTCGGTGGCGAAGCGGCGATCAGGATAGCGGACAACGACCTCGTTCAGCGTGGCATCTGTGGCGCGCGCGCGCAGTTCGGTGCGCTCGGCATCTGAGCGGAGAAACTCCGCTTGCTCCCGCAGCCAGACGGCATCGGCTTGGGTAGCGCGGGCTGCGGCCTCGTCAATCAGATTTGCGCCGATCTGATAATCGACGGCTGTTTCGTTTTCGGCCTGAATGCGTTTGAGCAGATCGCGGCGCCAGGTTTCCCAATGATCGACCCAGCCGTGGATCGTGTAACGATAGCGCCCGAGACGCAACACGGGAAAAGCGCCGGCCCAGCGATCGTTGACCAGCGCATGCATTGGCCGCTCCTGCCAGTCTGGTTCGTCCTCGTGGCGATATAGCAGCGCGGCGGCGATGGAATCGTGCCCATCGGTGAAGATGTCCGCTTCCACTTGCACGGTATCGCCGACCGTGCGCTTTGCGGGGAATCGCCCGCTGTCGATCTCCGGCGAGATCCCCTCGATGATGACTCGGCGGCGTCCCTCTTCAATAGCCATCTTCCGTAGGACAATTTTCGGGTTCAGAAGTTACACACCGGCGCGCTTGGTCTGCGCGATCAGGCTTTTATAGAGCTCGATCGTTTGGTCGGCAATGGCGGTCCAACTGAAGGTCTGTTCGACGCGTTTGCGGCCGGCTTTGCCGAAGCGCTCGCATTTCCCTGGGTCCGCGAGTAATTCCGAAACCTTTTGGCCCAGGTCTTTGGCGAACTGCTCCGGATCGGTAGGAAAGCCGGTCACGGGATGCTGTTCGAAGGGGACGAGATAACCGGTTTCGCCATCGACCACGACTTCCTTGATGCCGCCGGTCGCGCTGGCGACCACGGGCGCTCCGCAGGCCATGGCTTCGAGGTTGATGATCCCGAACGGCTCGTAGACGGAAGGGCAGCAGAAGACGCGGGCGTGGCTATAGAACTGGATGATTTCGGGCTTGGGCATCATCTTTTCGATCCAAATGACGCGTGGATTTTTGGCCTTGGCGCGCTCGACCTTTTCGCGCATTTCAGCCGCGATCTCGGGAGTGTCCGGCGCGCCCGCGCAGAGCACGACTTGGGTATTAGGCGGCAGATAGTCGATGGCATCCACCAGATGTGTGACACCCTTCTGGCGTGTGATGCGGCCGACAAACAACACGTAAGGCACGGCAGGATCGACGCCGTAGGTTTCGAGCGCGATGGTGTTTCCGGTCTTGCGGTACTCGTTGAGATCGATGCCGTTGTAGATCACGTGCACGCGCTCAGGAGGCAGCGGGTAGACGCGCAGAATGTCTTCCTTGGTGCCGTTCGAGACTGCGATGACAGCGTCGGCGTCGAGGATGGCAGTTCGCTCCATCCAGGAGCTCAGGGCATAGCCGCTGCCAAGCTGCTCGGCCTTCCAGGCACGCAGCGGCTCCAAGCTGTGCGTGGTCAGTACGAACGGAATCTTGTAAAGCTTCTTGGCGAGGAAGCCGGCCATGGAAACGTACCAGGTGTGGGTGTGGACCACGTCGACTCCGGCGAGCGCCTTGATCTGCGTGAGATTCAGGCTGAAAGCTTCGAGGGCGGTTTTGAATTTGCCATCGGTGCCGTTGCTGATTGCGTCCCAGGGCTCGGCGCCGCGGACGTGAAGGTTGCCGTCATTGGATTGCTGGCGGCCCCAGCAGTGCACCTCGACTTCGATCTTCTTCGCCAGTTCACGGCTGAGGTACTCGACATGAACGCCAGCCCCTCCATAAACGTGCGGCGGATATTCACGCGTAAAGATGCCTGCTCGCAATGCGCCTCCTCAGTTTCCAAAATGCCGATTACCAGTATGTCTAAGTGCCGGATCTGCATCTTTGCGAAACGAAATTTGAGGGGTCTAAAAAAGGGGCGATCACCTTTTCGCGGCACCCCCCAAATTCGTTTCGCAAAATCGCAACCCTGGGAACCTACCCCGTTCTTTTAGGAGGGTAAATTGCTACATTCCTTGCTATTCTGGGAAGGCCGAAGGATACGCTATGACGGGCTCGCGCATGATTGGGGACCGTTACCGGATTGAACAAACGGCCTTAATCGGCGAGGGCGGCATGGGTGTCGTCTATAAAGCCTTCGACACCCGTCTGAAGGCCCATGTCGCGCTTAAGACGTTGAAGGGACCGGTCGACCACTCGTCTGTCGAGCTCTTCGAAAAAGAGTGGACCGTCCTCACCCGCCTCCGGCATCCGAACATCGTTAGCATCCTGGATATTGGCGAACTCACCGAGGAGGGGCAACGCAAGCCGTACTTCGTCATGCCGCTGCTCCAGGGCATGACCTTCGATAAGCTCCTCCGCGACTCCGATCTCACTCCGGAGCGCATCGTCGAGATCATTCGCCAGGGTTGCCGGGGCCTCCAGGCCGCGCACGATCAGGGCATCATCCATCGCGACATCAAGCCAAGCAATCTTTTCGTGATGGACGACGATACGGTGCAGATCATCGACTTCGGCGTCGTCCACCTGGTGAGCACCGAAACCAACACCGCCATCAAAGGTTCCCTGCCCTACATGGCTCCCGAGTTGCTGGAGATGAAACCCGCCAGCGCGCAGTCGGACATCTTCGCCGCCGGTGTGCTCTGCTACGAGGCCCTGACCGGCCAGCGCCCTTTCAAGGGAAGAACCGCGGAAGAACTGGTCGAGGAAATCCGGTGCCATATTCCGCCGCCCGTCTCGGAGTTGAACCCGGCCATAAACGAACAGGTGAGCCGGACTATCCACAAAGCTCTCGCGAAGCAGCCATATCATCGCTTTGCTTCGATACGCGAGTTCTCCGATGTCCTGCGGCGCTCGTTTCTGAATCAGCACGTGTTCGACACCGGCAAGTTAAAACCGCGCATCGAGCGCGTCCGCCGCGCGCTGAACGAAGGCGATCCGCAGTTTGCTCTCGATATCCTGACCGAGCTCGAATCGGAAGGCAACTTCGACCAGGAAATGTCGCTGTTGCGGATTCAGGCCGAACGCGGCGTCCGCGGGAAGACCATTCACCAGTTCCTCGAAATCGCGCAAAGCCGCATGGAAGAGGGAGAGTACCCTCTCGCGCTGCAACGCATCCAGGGCGTGCTCGAGCTCGATCCGCAGAATGTGGATGCACTGGCTCTCAAGGCCGAGATCGAACGCAAGCGCAGCACCGGCCAAATCGACCAGTGGCGGCGCATCGCCCGCCAGCATCTCGACAACCGTGTCTTCTCCCGGGCGCGCCAAGCCGTCGATGAGATGCTGAAGCTCGATCCCACCGACCAGACCGCCCGCTCCATGCTCGCCGAAATCAAGAGCGGCGAAGAAGAGTTGTCGCGGCTGATGCGCGAAAAACAGCAGCTTTACGATTCCGCCCTGAAGGCATACGGAAACGGCGAAATCAGTAGCGCTCTCAGCCGCCTGGAGCACGTCATCGAGCTTGCCAAACGCGCCCCTGGTCACCCCGAGACCGAAGCGCAGTATTTGGCTCTCTACCGGCAGATCCGCTCCGAGCGCGATGAGCTCGACCGCGCTTATGGGGAAGCGAAAAAGGCGCTCGAGTCGCAGAACTACGATAAAGCCCTTGAGATCTGTAAGGATGTGTTGCGGCGCCGCCCGCGCGAACTGCTGTTCCAGGCGCTCGAACTCGAAATCGGGGAAGAGCGCCGCAGAAACGCTTCTTCGCGCGTTGCCGATTTCCACCGCCGCATCGAAACCGAAGCCGATCTGGAGCGCAAGCTCGCATTGCTCAACGAAGCGGTCCGGGAATTCCCTGACGAACCAAGCTTCGTGCAGTTGCTCAAATCCGCGAAGCAGAAGCTCGCGTTAGTCAATTCAAGCGTGGGGCGCGCCCGGCAATACGAATCGCAAGGCCAATTTACGGAAGCCGCGAATCAGTGGGATGTGCTGCGCCGCATCTATCCGCAGTATCCTGGCCTCGATCACGAAATCCAGCGTTTGAGCCGTAAGCAGGAACAGTCCGCGAAGCAGGAGGCCAAAGCAAGCTGGCTTGAGAAGATCGATCGCACGCTCAATGACGGAGATTATTCAGGTGCCAGCTCGCTCGTTGAAGCAGCGCTAGGCGAATCGCCCCAGGACGGCGAGATCCTCCGGCGGAAACAGCAAGTGGAGCAGGCCGCGCAGCGCAGCAACCAGGCGCGCGATTTGTTGGAACAAGGCCAGCAATTCGCCAATGGCGGAAACGCGCTGAAGGCGATCGAGAAGCTGCGGGCCGCGCGCGAGCTCGACAACCGCAATCAATCCATCGCCTCCGCCCTGAGCACCAGCTTGATCCAACACGCCCGAGTGCTCGCCGATCAGGATTGGCGAGCGGCGATGCCTTTTGCCAAAGAGGCGCTGGACGTCAACCCAGGAGACCCGGCCGGCAAGAGCGTAATTTCCTTTCTGGAGAGCGTCCGCCGGCACGAAGAAGTGGAACGCTGCCTGGAAGAGTGCCATACACTTCAAAGCCAGGGAAGGATAGACGAAGCTCTGCAGCGTGTGGATCAGATGCTGCGCACCTTCAAAACGGAGCCTCGCCTGCTGCAATTGAAGCTGAGTCTGAAAGCGGCCGCAAGTGAAGCGCCCATAAGAAAACCCGCACCGGTCGCCTATTCCGCGGCGGCCAATGTCAGCGGTCCGGCCACCGTGCCCGCGGCAGTGCTTCCACCAAAGCGAAATGACCCCTGGTTTGATCCGTTCGAATCGCTCGAAGCGCGGACCGCGACTCAGCAAGCCAAGCGGGAGGACACGCCGCCACCGGCTCTTCCTCCGCGGATGGTTCTTCGGCGTGTACCGGCCGATGAGCCCGAGCAGCGCTTTCCGAATTGGAAGTGGTTCGCGGCCGCGGCCGCCCTTTTAATTGTCTTTGTTGCAGGCGCGGTATTGTTGCCCGTACTGAGCCATAAGAGCAAAGCGCAAACGCCCAGCCATGCGCCGGCTTCTGCTCAGGTGCAACAACCTGCGCCCGCGAACAAACCACAAACATCGCAGCCGTCGGCGCCGGCCCCAGCGCCGTCAAATCCGGAGCAAGCGCCTCCGCCGCAGACAACACCTGCAGTAAACCGCGAACCGGCGCCGTTTCAAGTCAGGACCAATCCGGACCAGGCAAACGTAATTGTGGATGGAAACAGCACGCTGGCCTGCCATTCGCCTTGCGAGTTGAAGTTGACCGCTGGTGACCACCAGATTTCAGCGTCCGCTCCTGGCTTTCCGTCCCTCGAGCGCACGATCTCGGTGCCGGACGACAGCGGACATATAATCGACCTCACTGCCGGTTTCGGAGCAGTGCGGGTGTCGGCGCCGGCTGGCGCAACGGTGTCGGTCGATGGTGAAGCCAAAGGTAAAATCCCCATCACGCTCCACGTTTTGCCAGGCACGCATCGAATTAAGATTGATGGACCCGATTTGGTTTGTGAGGGCTCGTTCAGCGTAGCCGCAGGGGGTTCTGCCTTCCTGTCCGGCTGCGGCCACCCGCAGCAGACAGCGGCCACCGAAAGCGCAAGGACAGAACCCAGACCGTAAGGGAGGGGTCTACGTCTCTTCGATTTTCCCCGCGAGTTCCACGCGGTCCATGGCCAGAAATTGCCGCACGTGGGGATGATCGCATTTCTCCAGTTCCGCTACTGGACCAAAATAGATCGCCCTGCCTTGATAGAGAAACACCACCGTATCCGCGACCTTGCGCATTAAATCGAGATCGTGCGTCACCACGATCGCGGTCAGGCCGATCCGGCGCTTCAGCCGGAGCATCAGGTTTCCCAAATCGTCGGACATGATGGGGTCCACCATCGTCGTCGGCTCGTCGTAGAGAATGCACTCCGGCTGCGCGGCCAGCGCCCTTGCAATTGCAACCGCGCGCTTGTAGCCTGTGGATAAATCGGCCGGATAGAGGTCCTTGAAGTTTTCGAGGTCGACCATCTTGAGCAGCCCGTTCACCACATCCTCTTTATTCTGCTCATCGTAGTCCTGCCGCTGCTCCACGGAAAACAGAATGTTTTCCCCCACACTGAGCGAGTCGAACAGCGCGCCGGACTGGAAAACCATTGTGACTTTCTTCCTAATGCGCTCCAGCTCGGTCTCCGACATGTGGGTGATGTCGGTATGGGCCACGATGACCTCGCCCTTGTCCGGCTTCATGAATCCCATAATGTGGCTGAGCGTCACCGATTTCCCTACCCCGCTGCGTCCAATAATTGCCAGCGTTTGTCCGGCATCCACATAAAAGCTGACGTCGATTAAGACGGGATGGTCAAACGCCTTACTGACATTGCGAAACTCAATGTAATGCGGATAGCCTTCGTCTGCCATGAATTATGTTCGTCCAGTCGTCGGGCGTGTTGATATTCCAGATCGGTTCTTCGATCTCCAGAAAACAGGGGTTCAGATCGCGTACGAATTCTGTCAGTTTTAACCGGTGCGCCTCAATCCGGGCGCGCACGGCGTCCAGGCAGGCGATCTGGTAAACGGCGCACAGCGGATGGACGATACCGGTGTTTTCCCTCGTAACCACGCAAAGCGCCCCGGTTCTTTCGGCCGTGCTCAGCAAATTCTCCAGCCAGGCAGGCTCCACCTCAGGCATGTCGCAGGCTAAAATCAGGTTGAATTCGCCCCGCGCGCTCGCGAGCGCCGCTTCGATGCCCGCGAGCGGCCCCAACCCCGGATGAAGATCCGGCAAACACTCCAGCTTCAGGTCGGAAAAACGCTCCGGCTGCCCGACCACTGCAACATTTCCAGCGACATTAGACACCTTCGCGGCCACATCTTCTATGAGAAAATGCGAATTCCAAACCAGACGCGCCTTGTCCTGGCCCATTCGCGAGCTTTGCCCGCCTGCGAGCACGAATCCCGCCCGGCGCATGTCCAAATACTAGCATTCGGAAGCGCCGATTCCGGGTATACTGGTACAAACAAAGACTATCGCTTTGGCATGGAACGAGACGATACCAGCCGCCGTCTATCAATGGCGGAGACCGGGGAGGGCCGAGCGTTTCTCGTAGCTCGCTGACTCATGTACAAACGCTTTCTGGCGCGGCGGATTGTCCCGGTTTCTTTAGCGACGGCATTACTTTCATTTGGCTCTCCGGCAAATAACCAAACTTCCGCAACTCCCCGGGTCCAAGCGATTCGCTTCTGGTCGTTCGGCGATGTCACGCGGATCGCAATCCAAACTGATGGCGAATATAAGCTGCAATCGGATCAAATTGAGAATCCTCCAAGGGTCTATTTCGACCTGACAGGTCTTCGGCCGCCCGCGACCGCTCACCGGGGCATGGAAACCATTCAAGTCGGAGATCATCGCGTCAAGCAGATCCGGGTAGCCGAAGTCAGTCCTGGACGGACGCGTATTGTCTTCGATCTCGAAGGCCCAGCCGACATCGTTTCCTCGCAGCTTGTGAACCCGGACCGGTTAATGATCGAAGTGCGGCCCAAAGGCGTACGGCCCTCCGGCATTTCGATCGCTCACAGCACGATGGGTTCGCGCCGCGTCGATCTCTCCGATCCGCCGGCGCCGAAGACCGATCCTGCTCCGGTTCAGCCTATCGAAACGAAATCCACGGCCGCACTGGTCCAGACACTTCCCCCTCCGCGCACGGCGGCGGCCACCGCGGCGGCATCCAAGGCCGTGCCTCGGACGCGAGAAGTCGAGATTGCCTCGCCCGCGAAGAGCCAGAGCGACGGGGATCGATCCCTGGTGCGCGTGTTTGGTCTGAAACTCGGCAAAGTAGTCATCGACGCGGGCCATGGCGGGCACGACACAGGGACCATCGGACGCAACGGCCTGATGGAGAAGGATCTCGTTCTGGATGTGGCGCTCCGGCTCGGGAAGCTGATCACCCAGAAATTGGGCGCCGAAGTGGTTTATACGCGTTCGAGCGATGTTTTCATTCCGCTGGAAGAACGAACGAAAATCGCCGACGCGGAAAAGGCCGATCTCTTTATATCCATTCATGCGAATTCTTCGCTTGATGCGGCCGCAACGGGTGTGGAAACGTACTATTTCAATTTGACCTCGGATAAGAGCGGCCTCGATCTGGCCACTCGGGAAAACGC
The DNA here is from genome assembly GCA_035651215.1 of Bryobacteraceae bacterium. Taxonomy (GTDB): domain Bacteria; phylum Acidobacteriota; class Terriglobia; order Bryobacterales; family Bryobacteraceae; genus Bog-105. The sequence goes on along the minus strand of DASRGE010000037.1, from coordinate 6,882 downwards.
GACGTCCACCAGCTCGATTTCGGATCTGAACGACCTTCTTCATAAGGCCGTTCTGCAGAACAAACTGGAAGAATCCCGCGAATTCGCGCAAAAAGTGCAGACCGCCCTGTGGGCCAGTTCCGTACACATGAATCGGCAATCGCGCGATCGAGGCGTGCGGCAGGCGCCGTTTGTGGTTTTGATCGGCGCCACAATGCCTTCTATTCTCGCCGAAATCGGATTTGTTTCGAATCCTCATGACGAGCGCTTGATGAAGCGCAACGATCAACGGCAGAAAATTGCCGAAGCGCTGTACCGCGGAATTTCGCAATATGCGAATACGTTAAGCCACGTGCAAATGGCTCGTACGCGCACAGAATAGCGTTGTTTATTCTTCCCGGCAAATTCCGCGCTTGCTCCTGCTGACAAACTCTACGAGGTGCCGGGCAGATTCGGATTTGCATTCGGCTTCGATTCTTTCCAACGCCTCCTGCAGTTTCAGCCCCGCGCGGTACAGCAATCGATACGCCGTCTTTAATTCCTGAATCTCCTCACGCGAAAAACCTGCCCGCCGCAGACCCACGATGTTCAATCCCTTTGCCGCCACGTTGAAATCGGAATAGAGAAAAAACGGGGGCACGTCGCTGTTGACGCGCGTGTTCCCTCCGATCATCGCCAGCCGGCCGATTTTCGAATATTGGTGAACCACAACGCCGCCGGAAATAAATGCCTGGCTCTCGACTTCTACATATCCCGCAATCAGCGCGCAACTCGCGACGACGATATTGTCATGCAAAATGCAATTATGCGCGATATGCCCGGACGTCATGATGTAGTTGTCGTTCCCGATGCGTGTCTCCGATTCCGGTTGCGTGCCCCTCGAAATCGTGTAATGCTCGCGGATTTTGTTCCGGTCTCCAATCACCAAATAACTACGCTCGCCCGTGAATCCCTTGTCGAGCGGATCGGTGCCCAACACAGTTCCCGCCGAGATTTCGTTGGCGTTTCCCATCGTCGTCCAGCGTTTTACGTAGACGTACGGTTCCAGTAGGCAACGCGAGCCAATCACCACGTCCTGCTCGACGACGCAAAATTCGCCGATGCGGGTGCCGGGCCCGATCACGGCGTCCGGATGTACACGCGCAGTAGGGGACACCGAAGCAGATGAATCGATGGGCATTCATGCTAATTATCGAGGCATGCCCTCTCTGACTGTGGCCCGCATTGCGGAGATTTGCGGTGGTAAAGCTGAAGGAAATTCAGAACGGCTGATTACGGGCGCAAATACGCTTGAGAACGCTACGGAATCGGAACTCTCGTTCGTGGCAAACAAACAAGCCGCAGAAGCGGCGCCACATTCACGGGCGGGCTGTCTGATTGTTCCTCTTGCGTTTGGAACAAGCGGTGCCCGCCCGCTGATTCGCTGTGAAGATCCGCGCTCCGCTTTTGCACGAGTGCTAACGGTACTGTACCCGCGCAAGCGGCCCGCGCCCTCCATTCATTCCACCGCTATCATCGATCCGAATGCCCGCGTGGCTTCCTCGTGCAGCATCGGGGCCTATGTCACGATTGGCGCTGGTACTCACATCGGGGAAAACGTCTCGATTGGAAATTGCTGTTCGATTGGCGAGCAGATCACAATTGGGCCGGACAGTACTCTCTATGACAATGTAACCATCTACGACCATGTGCGCGTGGGAGCCCGGGTGATCCTGCATTCCGGCTGTGTGTTAGGCGCGGATGGCTTCGGCTTCACGCTTTCCAATGATCGCTATGAAAAATTTCCTCAGGTCGGAACTGTCGAAATCGAAGACGACGTGGAGATTGGCGCGAACTGTTGCGTAGACCGCGCTGCCCTCGGAATCACGCGCATTCGTCAGGGCGCCAAGCTGGACAATTTGGTTCACGTCGCGCACAACTGCGATATCGGCAGACACGTAGTGATCGCTGCGCAGACTGGTTTTTCCGGCAGCGTCACAGTCGGAGACTACGCCGTGATCGGCGGTCAGGCCGGTATTGGAGAAAAAGCCAAGATCGATGCGAAAGCGATCGTCGGCGGCAAAAGCGGAATTCTCACCGGACAGAGGGTCCGCGCGGGAGAACCCGTCTGGGGTATACCCGCGCGGCCATTGCGGCAACATCTCAAGGGACTCGCCAATGTAGCGAAGCTTTCCGGTCTGCGTGAAGAGGTTCGCGAAATCAAAAGAAAATTAGGCGGCCGTTGAAGCCGCCGGATTCACGCGGTAGCCGCCCGTTCGAGGATGTGGTGGACCTGGCAAACCATGGACTGAATCTGCTGCAGCCGCGCGCAGACGTCCTCGTCGGCGGACTTGAGCTCCAGGTAATAGGCTAGCGTTTCAATAATGCCGAGCGGCTGACGAACTTCATGAATCAAATCGTTCAAAGCGGCAGGAGTGGCGCCTGCGGGGTGAGGGCGATCGACGTCGCCGCCGGCGAGCGATAAACGCTCTTGCCGGAGTACAGAAAGCGGTGAACTCAATTTATTCATTGTTGTCTGGCGCTCCAGTCTGCTGTACCAGGCTGGAATTCCTCAACCGTTCGATTGTGAACCCGTGCGTAGGCCGGAGTCAATAGTAGGAGCGCAAATTAATACTGAGTACTTGCGCGAGTCCTCAGTGTGATATTCTCAGGACGTATACCGTCGCGTGGGCCTGTGGCGCAGTTGGGAGCGCGCTTCCATGGCATGGAAGAGGTCGAGAGTTCGAATCTCTCCAGGTCCACCAACCTCATCCATTAAACCCGCCGCATCCGAACTGTATTCACAGTGTGATCTTGGCTCTTCTCCAAAATGAGATGCGCACGTTCACGCGTCGGCCCGATGTTCTCGTGCAGGTTGAGCAAGTTAATTTCCTTCCAGATTTGCCGCGCCGTTTCGATGGCCTCCGTCTCGCTCAAAAATGCATACCGGTGGAAATACGACGCCTCGTTCTGGAATACCGTATCGCGCAGCCGGAGAAAACGCTCGATATACCAGCGCTCGATCGTCTGTTCGTGTGCATTTAAGTAGATCGAAAAATCGAAGAAATCCGACACGAACACACGCGATAATCCCTGCTGCTCATTCGGCGATTGAAGAACGTTTAATCCCTCCAATATCAGAATGTCGGGCTGCTTCACCCAATGCACTTCACCAGGAACGATGTCGTAATGCAAATGAGAATATACCGGCGCTGAGACTTCGGGAACTCCCGCTTTTACATCGGCGAGAAAGTACAGCAATGCGCGCTGGTTGTAGCTCTCGGGAAAGCCCTTGCGCCGCATTAATCCGCGCCGTTCCAGGATGCTGTTCGGATAGAGAAATCCGTCGGTCGTGACGAGTTCGACCCGGCGATGATCGGGCCACCGTGCAAGCGACGCGCGCAATACACGTGAAAACGTGCTTTTCCCTACTGCGACACTACCCGCAATTCCAACAATGTACGGAACCTTTTGCGGCACGGTCTCGCCCAGAAACTCGCGTCTCGCGGCATGCAGGTGCTGAACGGCCGCGACGTGCAGATTCAAGAGCCGCGACAAAGGGACGTAAATATCTTCCACTTCCGCAAGCGAAACCTGCTCATTGATGCCGCGCAGCGCAGCCAGATCTTTCTCATTCAGAAGAAGCGGCGTGTTCGCCCGCAGAGCTTTCCATTGTTCGCGGTCGAAATCGATATAACGGCTAAAAACGGCCGGCGGAGCTGGCGAAATGAGAGGTTGCAAGCTGACGGTTGCAGTTTACCATTGAATTGAACGATGGCGTTTTCCGGACGGCTGCTATTTCCGTTCCTTACAGTGTTGGCACTAACTCCCTGCTGGGCAGACGAACCGTCGCTTGCGATCGTGCAGGCGGGAGTGCAGGCATCCGACGATGCTCCCTTTGCTTCTCCTGCCTACCAGTTTTACCCGGGCGATTTCCTGTTTTTCACATTCGACGTCGCGGGATTTACTGTCAAGTCGAACCCGGATAACGACACGCGAAGAATTTCTCTGAAATACACGATCACTCCGGAGGATTCGAACTCGGTCGCGCTCGCGCCGCCCGCGACCGGCGCCATTCAAGCCGAATTAAATCCGGAAGACAAGAACTGGACGCCCAAGCGCCGCGCCAATTTTCATCTCCCTTCGTTCGTAGCCGCCGGAGAGTACCACGTTCATGCCGTGGTGGAAGACCAATTCGGGAAGACACAGATTGCGAAGGACTATCCGTTTCGGATTGGCGGAATCGCGATCCGGCCTTCGCCCAGCCTCAGCGTGGAGAATTTCCGATTCTTTCGAAACCCAGATGACCGGCAACCGCTGGAAGTTCCGGCCTATAGTCCGGGAGACAAAATATACGCCAAGTTCGATATGGTTGGCTATAAATTTGGCCAGGACAACCAATATCATGTGGCCTATGGATTGCTGGTCACGAGACCAGACGGCAAGCCGTTTATACGGCAGCCGAACGCTGCGAACTTAACAGACACTAGTTTCTATCCAGCGCAGTTCGTGCCGGGGGTACTTGAATTGACGACGCCTCCCAACTCCGAACGAGGGGCGTACATCATTATCCTGAGTGTTCGCGACCTGATCGGGAATCAGACCTACGAGATCAAGCAGTCCTTCAGCATTGAGCAGTAAGTTGGCGCAACCTCTTGATTCCTTCGAGGAAATTGTCAGGCGGCGTGATCAGGCTCACGACGATATAGGGCTCGCCCGGCATGTCGAAGAAATAGCCTGGCTGAACCACGACTTCGCACTCATCCAAAAGACGGCTCACCCATTCGTCTTCACTCCAGGTCTTCGGCAACTGAATCACCGCCGACCAACCGCCTTCGAGATGCAGCGGTTGCGCCGGGCTGTCGCGCAGCAGCTCCTGTAGGCGAGTCCGGTTTCCCCGCGTGCGCCGTCCAATCCGGTGCTGAATCTCCTCGCCGATTTCAAATAGGCCCGGCAAGGCCACCTGAACCGGAGTGCTCACGGATAGATAAGCGTCGAGAACCAGTTCCAAGCGCTGCCTGGCAAGCGCCTGCTCCGGTTCCGGACCGTTGATGGCGATCCAGGCGAGCTTCATCTGCGGCATTCCGCAGGCTTTCGATAAACCGTTCAGTGAAAAACTGAGTGTTGCATCCAAGCCGATGAAGCTGCTGGTTCGATTTTGGTCGGCCGTGAACGCGTAATCCATGAAAACTTCGTCTGAGATAACCGGGAGCCCGTGTTCTCTCGCCAGATCTGCCAAAGCCATCGCTTCCGAATTCTTGAGAAACGAACCCGTCGGGTTATTCGGGTTAACGGTGACAATGGCGCGGGTCCTATCGGAAATGTGCTCCCGTAAATTCGCGAAATCGATGAACCAGCTCCCGTCATATAAGAGACGGTATGGCACGGAGCGCACGCCTTCAAAAGAAGCCAAATATTCGAACAATGGATACGACGGCACTGGCACCAGCACTTCGCCGTCAACATCGCAAAACAGTTTAAATAACGATGCGTATGCCTCGCTGGTGCTGGCCGTAATCAGGATCTGCGACGGCGAAATCTCGATGTCGCGGCGCTTGTGGTATTCCGCAATCGCGATTCTGGCTGATTCTTTGCCGGTGGGCTCCGGTTCGTACGCAAAGCTTTCGATACGGCCGTAAAGATTGCTGATTTGGGAATGGGGATAGTCGGGGAAAACGGCTGTCGGATTCGAAATAGTGAGGTCCAGGAGTTTGGCGCCTTTCCGGCGCTTGTTTTCGATCGCTAGGGTGAGAGAGTTCGGAGGACAGGACCAGGACAACCGATGCGAGTACCGGTACAAATAGCTACTCTGCCATGATTGTCCTGGCTTCGCAAGGAGATTGGGAGGGTGCCACGCGAAGATTAAAAACCCAGGAACGCGCCGCCTGCCCAAGCAACGCGCCCCTGAGTTTTCATGCCGGGGGCCCAATCCCGGCATGTTCCACGTCCGTTATTCGCCAGAAGCTCAACCGGAGTGCGGAAGCTCGCCCAAGCCGCCGCACCCATAGCGTGATGACCGGCACGCCTGGGAGCAGTTCTGGTTCTAACGAACGTGAAAACTTAATTTCTGTTGTTGTGAATTCGTCCTGCCGACGGCAGTGAAGACCGTGCGTTCCACGCAGGATCCACCATCCAGCACCAAGGCTGGCTCTAATACTTCATTTTCAAACTTCTGTACCTGATCCGCCGCAAAGATCGGCTTCAGATTCGAGAAAATTTGCTGAGCGGCGAGCGACCCGACCGCCGCTCCCGTAAGCACTCCAGGCGGAACGCCATATTTGGACGAGCTTAGCAGGGAGAGCACCTCCGTTGCCGAGTTCAGCATCAGGGCAACGATGTTGCCGGCGCTCCGGTTCTGGTTATGCAGAATCGAGGCCAGCATAATGTCGCGGCCGATCGGCTTCAGATCCGCGGTGGATTGCGAGAGAGCCTGATAAATTTCGCTGCTGACCACCGACTGCTTGGCATCCGTTACATTGCAGATGCTCAAATCATAGGCGCCCACGCCCTTCGGCAGCCTGCCGTAGTTTTGCTGTATGAGGCCTTTCGGAATGGCGGTTCCTGTCACAACGAACGTGCTCTGAGCAAAGCCTAGAGCCGAGAAAGCCACCAACCCAAAAGCCGTTAAACGAACGCTCTTCATTGCATCTCCTGCGCTGATTTGTTTCCGCAACGCGCTTTCTGATTCAGGTGTACCGCGCAGCGTTCGCCGGGGCTGGATTTTTTTTGGCTAAGTGTTTGATTCGCGGGAAGATAATTTTTTTTTGAAAAGTGTGACCCACGGAGGATGTCCGGAATTTAGTTGAAACAGCGACTCGGGCCGGAGCCGTGATAGGCGCCGGCAAAACCGTTTTCCAGAAGAACAGGAGAGTCGCTGATGAAGAAACAGTATCAGATCAACAAAGAACGGGCCGTACAGAAGTT
>DASRGE010000036.1:0-24748 GCA_035651215.1 Bryobacteraceae bacterium | reverse complement strand
CGGCTCGGCATGGCCATTCCGGGCGCGTTCCGCGCCGAGCCGCGCATTGGCCGAACCATTTATATACTCGAGCTCTTCTGCTGCTGAGTGTGCGTCGCCAAAGCCGGCATTCACGGTGATGTACGGGTCGACGCCAATCAGCTTACAGAGGGTCATGAACTCGTCCAGCCCCACATCGTTGCTCTGCATGGCGTGCCAGGCATAGTCAAATGTCGGCGGACGCTTATCCATATTGCCCACACCGTTGTACCAGCTCCAGTCGGAAAGAAAATTGCCGCCCGGCAGGCGCCACATGCCGGAATGAAGCGTACGCAGCAAGGCAATCGTATCGGGCCGGAATCCATCGATATTGTCCGCCGGCATCAGCGAAACCGTGCCGATGTGAAAATCGCCACTGCCCGTACCGGTTATTTCGAAAATTGCATCGTTGCTGCCGGCTTTCGACGTGAAACTGAGCGGGTATTTTTTGTATTGCCTGCTGAGCGGTCCAAAGGAGAGGGTCTGCCGTTCATCAGCGCCGCTGCCCCAAACGAGAGAGACCTTGACGCGGGCTCCGGAAGTGCCGCGAAGATAGATCCGGCCAATATACTTCTTATCCTTGAGCACGCTAAGACCGGCTTGCCGGATGCCATGCGGAGTGGCTGAATCCAGCTCGATGCGCGGGCTCTGGTCCCCGACAAATGGCTGATCTTTATCCATCAGCACGGCGTTATCTGGACCTACCGGAACCCATTTGCGAAGTTGCCTGGAAGGGCCGGCCGGCGGCGGAGCCGCGGTTTCCGTTTTTGCAGAGGAGATCGGGAAATAAAATTTCCGGTCATCCAGCATCTCCGACCAAAGACTTCGGTAAATAAGCGGCCCGATGTGCTCGATGAACATGCCGAATTCGTATTTCGACACGGGCTCGGCGGTTTGTTGCGTGTTGATCGTTACTGCTATCCGCTCCGGAGCGCTCGGCCCAGCTTGTCGAGCCGGAATTGCCGCCGTAAGCCCAAGCCATAACGTCGCCCCGGCAAAAAGAGAAATTCGCATGTTTATTAAGTAGTCTCAGAACCTGATTTTGCCAACGAGTTCCATTTGGCGCCCGCCCACTGTTACACCCGTGATCTTTCCGATATGACCCGCACCGATCAGGAGATCAGGCAGCGCGAACGACGGATGATTCAGGGCGTTGGTCGCATTGGCGAAGAAATCCAACTTTACGCGCTCCGTAATGGTGAATGTTTTTTGAAGCGATAAGTTCACTGTATTCAAGCCCGGTCCATACAAGATGTTCCGTCCCATGTTGCCGAACGTTCCTGGAAGCGGCGCCGCCAACGCGCTCACATTGAACCAGGAATTGATCGTCGGGTTTGCGCGATTCGGATTCCCCACAACATTCGGATATTGCACGGCGTTGGACGAAAGGCTGTAGCTGTTATTGACAAGCATGTAAGGTGTGAAAGGATTACCTGTTTGGGCGATGATGGTGCCCGAAAGAGTCCAGCCGCCAATCGCGCGATCGAGAGCCGAGCTCTTGTTCAGAAAAGTTCGGCCGGTACCGAAAGGCAAGTTGTAAATCACTTGCCCCTTGAACAGGTGGCGAACGTCGAAGTTTGAAGGACCGTAGTTCAGGGCCGGACTATAGGCGCGCTGGTATGGCTGATTGCCCTGCTTCGAGCCCCAGCCCGAGGAATCCTGCGTGGAGAGCATGTGAGAAAGGGTGTAATTGAAGTTAAACATCAGCCCGTTACTCATCCGGCGGGTAATCCCGGCCTGCAGCGCATTGTAATTGGAAATACTGCTGGTTGTAACTCCGGTGATGCTCTGAAATTCGGGATACGGGCGGAAAGCAGCGTCGTTCGGTGCCAGCTTGCTTTCAGGAACCTGGTTCAGGTCTGTGAGCCAAGGAAGGTGGGTTCCGTGGCTCCCGATATAGCCGATCTCGACAAACATGTTTCCGGTGATAGTTCGCTGGACCGTCAGGTTCCACGATTTCAGGAGGGGAACCGGCGACGTGTACTGCGTGAAGCCGACTGGCTGGCCGTTATAAGCTTGCGGGGTGGTCGGGGCGAGCCGGTAGAGCGAGTTGATGCTGACGCCCTTCGATCCCTGATAGTTCGTGTTCCCGTCAGAGGAGAGGAGGACCACGGGTTGCACGTTGTTGGTGGAGTCTGTTTCGGAGCCACTGGAAGTGAAGGCGTTGCCTAATCCGTTACCGTAGGTGTCCACATTCCACGGAAACGTGTACATGCCGAACCCGCCGCGAATGGTCGTATCTTTCCCGAGCATATAGGCAAACCCAACTCGGGGCAGCCAATTATTCCACTGCGGAGCCTGCAGTGTGTGCCTGCCATTCGCGGCTGTCACCGCGTACCACATCGCGCCTGGCGCGTTTGTGGCGGGATTGATAATGTTTGGATCGAACGAACGCTCATTGCCATGAATTTCAGACCATCCAGTGTTTCCCTCCCAGCGCAGTCCGATATTCAGAGTGAGCTTTGGGTTCACCTTGAAATCGTCCTGGACAAATACTCCAGGGTTCTTGAGCCGGCCGCCATATTCTGGCGACACCGAAGCTGACCAGGATTTGGCGTAGCCTAACAGAAAGTCGGCGTATGGCGAGCCACTTGTCGTTGCGAGGGATCCAACGTTGCTGCCGGCGGTGTAGACGCCGGTGAAACCCAGGGTGGCGGCATTGATGTTGCCCCAGGCGGTGGAATCAGCGCGATTGATCAGCACCTCGCCTCCGAAATGCAAAATGTGGCGGCCGCGCACGAGCGTCACTTGATCCGACAAATCGAACAGATTCTCTTTGTAGTTAGCATGGACCCCGGGGGCTAAACTGTAGAAGCCCGTGACATTGATCGTCGGAAAAATGTCTGCCTTGGCGAACTGCAAGCCGAGCTTCGCCGGCCACCCCTGCGCGAGGGTCTGGGGCGTGAGCAGGTCATATTCCCCCATAAACCCGACACGAAACTCGTTCATGGTCTGAGGGCTGATACTCCAGTAGTCGGAGATCTGATTATTCGTATTAAAAATGTCCAGCCCGATACAGTTCACCGGACAGATGGGGCTGAGGCCGATGGAAGGCGCATCGTTCCAGGCGGCAGAGCCCGTGATGCGATTGTTGCTGGTCACGTCCGCATCGAAGCGTCCGAAGTACTTACGCAGGGGCGATGAGCTGGGCAGCGCGTAATTGTAGTTGTTCGTGGTTGCGCCCCCCGCCACAGTTCCAGCCAGGTTGGCCGTTGGATAGAGCCCCTGGATGGCCTTCGCTACCGGGTCAATAAGTGTGGCCGGGATTTTGTTGCCTGGAAATGGCTGCCGGCTCACAACCCCAGTATTCGGATCGACCACCTGGGTTGTCGGGTCGTAAATCGGATTCATTCCACTGAAGTCGCCCGTGCGCATAGCATTCGTTGGCACGGTGACCAGATTCACGTTGGCGCCTCCATGATTGACGATGTTTTCCACCGCAAAGAAGAAGAACACTCGATTTTTGATTACCGGACCGCCGATATTGCCTCCGAACGCGTTGTAGTGTATGGGACTGCGCGGAGCGTTGAGGCCAAACTGGAAATTCGCGGCGTTCAATACCGTGTTGCGGAAATAGTCATACCCCATGCCATGGAACTGATTCGTTCCGCCCTTACTGATTTGGTTGTAGAGAATCCCTCCGGATCCGTATTGCGCCGAAGAAAGCGAATCAGTAATCTTCACTTCTGCGATGGAATCAAAAATCGGCGTGTTGATGACATTGTTGCTCATAGGCGAACTGGTCGACACGCCGTCCAGCAGGGCGTTCGAGAACGGCATGCTTCCATTCGCCGACACGCCTCCCATGCCGGGATTGGACGTGTTGTTTCCGTTTTGCGGCGTGCCGCGCGTGCCCGGCAGCAAAATGATGAACTGCTGCCAATCCGGCGTCCCGACCTGGGGCAGCGTTGTGAGGGTTTCTTTAGAGATGGTGGTGGAGATTTCGGCGGTCGCTGTCTCAAGCAACGGCGCGGCAGTATCCTGAATGACAATCGTTTGCGTTGATTGCCCCAAGGTCAACTGCACATTCAGACCGGTGACGCCGGTAGTCAGCGTCATGGGTCCGCGTTGTAACACCGCAAACCCCTCTTTTTTGAAGGTGATTACGTAGTGGTCCGAGGGAACGAGCGGGCCGGAATCGTAGAGACCGGAATCGTTTGTGACGACCGTGTGCTCCAGGTTCTTATCGATATCCTTGATGCTGACCGTTACGTTGGGTACAACTGCTCCCGACGGATCCGTCACAGAGCCGGTGACGTCTGCCGAATTCGTAGCTTGGCCCCGGGCTGCGCCGGCACAGAAGCAGAAGACGCAGGCATACAGCGGCAGGACTTTCCACGCGGAGTACATTCGCAGATTCATAACCCCTTCCGATCTCGATTTGTCCTCGTGCGGGATATCGTGCCACGTATTTACAGGGTTGGCTAGGTTTGATACGGTACACGCGGCCTGACAAATCAGGCTTTAACGGCCTTTTAACGGTTAGCGGAGTTCACGCGCCGATTTTTTGGGGATTGGAACAGCGGCGGGCCGGAGGTTAGTGCATGGAACCAGACCCGTTCCCTCCAGAATGCAGTAAAAACGGTCTGCCGGGAGGTTCGTTAAAGTCTCGGTTACTCCGGATGGCCATACGATTTCCACCTTATCCGCCTGGCGGCAGTTCCCCAATCCGAAGTGAAGCCGCAGATCGCTCTGCGATAGGTAGCTCCCTCCGCTCCTTACTTCGTCAGTTTGTGCAAAGCCACCGGCGGTGACCTTTACCCGTGCATTCAGCGCCAGCTTGTTGCTCTTGGTTCCCGCCAGTTCCAAACTGATCCAGTGATTGTGCGGTCCGCGTTCGGGACGAAGAATTACCGGCTCTCCCTCGAGATTTTCGATCACAACCTCCTGAACTCCGTCGTTGAACAGATCCCCTATAGCCAGACCCCGGCCTGTTCGCGGAACCTGCAGCGCTTCACCCGCCTCGCTGCTTACATCCCGGAATTTGCCGTCACGCCGGTTCAAAAACAAAAGCGTCGGCTCGCGGAAGTAAATTCCGATATTCGCCTGATCCACCTGCGGGTACACATGCCCATTGGCCATAATGAGGTCAAGCCATCCGTCGTTATCGACATCGTAGAAGGCATCTCCCCAACCCACGTAGCGAGTCGTGGGGCGCGCAATGCCCGAAATGTTCGAAACATCGGTAAAGATCAGATTGCCATCGTTACGAAAAAGTTCCAGGTACTGTTCACTGAAATGGCTGATCGCGATAGAGAAACGGCCGGTATGCAAATAGTCGCCGATAGCGAGCCCCATGTTTGCCAGCGCCTTCCCGTTTTCATCCAAAGCCACTCCTGCCTGGTAGCCTACCTCAGTAAAATGGCCGTTCCCCTCATTCCTGTAAAGATAGTTGTGCGCGCCATCATTAGCTACGAACAGGTCTGGCTTACCGTCGTTATCGAAGTCCGACCAAACTGCGGTCAAGCCGAGCAGATTCTCCGAATCGTCGACGCCGGCTTGCTTTGAAACATCGCGAAATGTTCCGTCGCTATTGTTGCGATAGAGGTTATCGGGCGATCCTTTCAGTCCGGCCGGCCCGCACTGGACCTTGATCGAATGGTACTGGCAATTCACCATCGAACCGAAGGCCGGCAGGTCGTGCAGATCGAAGGCGGCGTAGTGCGACACGAACAAGTCCTCGAATCCATCGCCGTCATAATCTCCAAAAGCGGCGCCCATCGCCCAGAGGGTATCGCCACCCAACCCCGCTTGCTGTGTAGTATTGGTAAACGATCCGTCGCCATTGTTGCGGTACAAAACCACGCCCCCGAAACAAGTCACGAGTAAATCCGGCCAGCCGTCGTTGTTGTAGTCGCCCACGGCAGCGCCATTTGCCCAGCATGGATATCCAACACCGGCTTTCTCGGTGACATCGGTAAAGGTGCCGTTATGATTGTTATGGAAAAGAGCGCTTCGGGCCTTTTTTCCGGCCAACTGCATGTCCACATCCGGCGCGTTCGTGAAGTAGATATCGGGCCAGCCATCGCGATCGTAATCAATTAAAGCCACCCCGCCACTCATAGACTCGACGATGTATTTCTTATCCGGCGAGGCGAGATGCTTGAAATGAATCCCGGTGGAACCCGTAATATCCACCAACTGAGGAACTACGGCCTGAAGTTGATGCTGGTCGGCCGCTCTGCCCGATGGCGCGGCTTGCGCGGTGTGCCCGGCATAAAGCCAGACCGCGAGTCCAACTGCACCCAGGAGAACTGCGAACTTTAGCTGCACGGTACTGCTCATTGAAACCGATGTGCCCGGAATCTCACATCGGGCTGGACGGCAGTGTCAGATTTTTGAACACTTTGCCAAGCTTGTCTTTTACATCCTTGTAGTGGTGAAATGTATCCATCTCGCGTTGGGCGTCCGCCGTCCGCCCTGCACGCCGATATAACCCGCTGAGCCGATAGTGCGCCACGACGTTGGTCGGATCGTCCTTGACCGCACTTTCCAGAAGTGAGATCGCTTCATTCGTCTGATCCATGGAAGTAAAGGCGATCGCCAAACCGGTTTCTGCATCCGAATCTCTCGGCTGAAGAGCAAGAGCTCTTTTATAATCCTCCGCCGCTGCCTTATAATCGCCTTTCGCTTCTATGATTCCGCCAAGTTGGCGCCAGGACAGCTCGTCGTATTGATTCACTCGGAGGGCGGCCTTATATTCGTCCTCTGCCTGCGCGTTCCATGCAGGATTCGAGGAAGTCCTCAGTTGCTCGGCCAGTTGAAAATGCGCTCCGGGGAGCATTGGATTCAGCCGGAGCGCCTCCCGATATTCCCGGATGGCATTGGCGTGATCTCCCTGGCGCCCGAATTCGCCGGCCATAATCATGTGCATCTCGGCAGAATCCGGCGCAATCATCATCATGCTTAGCAGGCTCTGGTCCATGACCTGGCGTGAGATTTGATGAGCGGCAAGGAGGATTTGTGGATTTTGAGGCGCCAGTTCCTCGAGCTTTACTGCCACCGACAGAGCTTTGTCGAGTTGTGCGGAAGCGGAATAGAGCTCAATCAGTTCTAAACCGGCCTCAATTTGGACCTTTTTGTCGTCCAGATTTGAGAATGCGCGCTCCAGATCTTTTTGCGCCTCCATTAAGTTCCCGGTCCGCTTCTCAGCAGTGCCCAACAGCGCCTCAATCCTCCAAAGGTTGGGCTGCAACTGCAATGCGGCGCGCATGTGTGGAATTGCATCGGCGTACTTGCTCTGGAAGAACAGCAGTACTCCGAGGTTTCCTTGCGCGCCGGCATTCTTTGGATCGAGCGACACGATATCGCGCAACACAGGAATAGCGAGCTGCGGTTTTTGTTCCTGAAGGTAGTTCTGGGCCCGCTGTTCGAGCTCTTCCACTCTATGTTGAACATCCGGGGCATTCTGCGCCAGCGCCAGCCACGGCAGCGAGATGATAAGTGCGCAGCCGGTTCTTGAAAAAAGGCGCATCACCTGCATCCCATAGCAAGTGAAATTAGCGGAATAGCTGCGGCGCGAAGATGTGTAAGTAATCGCGCCAATTATTCCAGGCATGAAAGCCTCCGCTGTCATGAGTTACCGGAACGATACCATATTTCCTGAGCAACTCCACAGTGGCTCCGCTGTTCGCTTTTGCGATATCGTATTGACCCACTCCCACCCAGTAGAGTTTGTAGGGCTTGCCGCCGGCTTTGTATTGCGCAAGAGTGGTTTTCTCCTCCCGATCTCTCATGTTTGGAAACCAGCCGGAACTGAACACGCCGATATAGGAAAACAGATCCGAGTGGGTTAACGAACGTGTTAAGACCTGCAGGCCGCCCATCGACAGACCTGCCAATGCCCGGTGCTCGCGATCGGCAAGGGTGCGGTAGTTGTGATCGACATAGGGAATAATGCTGCCGGTTAGATCCTCGTTGAATTTGTCGTGGCCCATGGTGTTCTGCCCTGAGCGCAGTTGAAAATCCCGCGAGATGTGACCGGCGGGCATCACGATAATCATCGGCACGGCTTGCCCCGCAGCGACCAGGTTATCCAGAATGGCCCCTGCGCGGCCGACAGTTGGCCACGAATCATCACTGTCGCCGCCGCCGTGCAGCAGGTACAAAACAGGATACGACCGGCTATCGTGTTCGTATCCCGGTGGCGTGTACACGTGCATGCGCCGCAGGCCGCCGGTAGCGGAGGAGCGGTACCATACGCTGGCAATGCTGCCGTGCGGCACGCCGGGCCGGTACTCCTCGAACGCCGCGCCGGGAACCTCATACATACTTTTCACCGAATTGAGCGATTCACTGGAGACTGGATTGCGCGGGTCGGTGGTTTGCACCCCATCCACCACAAACGTGTACCGGTACACGCCGGGCTGAATGGGTCCGAAGTCAATGCTCCAGACCCCGTCCGCACCACGAATCATCGGGAAGCCCGCCATACCTTTCGCCACTTCTTGCGGGCTGATGCCCGCTGTCGCTTCCTTCCCCTCTGCCTGAAGTTTCACCTCCTGAGCATGGGGAGCATAGAGCCGGAACGTCACGTGGCGGTTTGAACTAACTTCGGGCGATCGCAGCGTGTCATTAGGACTCGGCGCCGGCGGCGTAAACGCGGGTGGCTGAGCCTGACTCGTGCGTGCCTGTGGAGCGCCGGCGCAAACCGCGGGCGCGCAAAGAAGGACGGCCAATAGGATCCGGCGCAGCGGTCTTCTCTCCGATTTATTGGAACAGTCGCGGAGCGAAATCATTTAAACACCGCCGCCACGTCAACCACTCGTGAGCCGTGCCGGGCGATTCAAAATACACATTGTGAATGCCCGCTTTACTCAACGCTTCGCTGAAATTCTTTGTACCCGGTCCTTCGACAGAGCCGATCCCCAGGAATAAAACTTTCACTTTGCTGTTGAAGGCCGCCGGGTCCGCGAATGCTCCTCCGCAGGAGGTCTTCGGATCGAAAGCCGTGCCTCTGCCTGCGCAGCTCCCGCTAAATCCACCCAGGTAAGCAAAGTTGTCCAGATGTTCGAGTCCTGTTTTAAACGTCTGCGCTCCACCCATCGATAAACCGGCCATGGCGCGGTTCTCGCGTCCGGGAAGCACTCGATACGTATGTTCAACCATCGGAATCAAATCCGTAAACATCATTTCGGTGAATGCTTCTCCCCAGTTGGTGGGAAACATGGGACGGCTTCGGCCGGATGGTGGTCGCGCGCCAATCGGCGGCGGAACATCCGCCAAAGAGCGCCGGGCAATGATACTTCGAGCGGTGTAGAGGCTGTCATCCTCACCCCGTTTTACGGCATTCAAGTTATCCATCACGATGATCATCGGCTTGGCCTTTCCCGCGGCGATCAGGTTATCCATGATGAAATCCACATGTCCCTGCGTGGACCAGCCCTGTTCGTTCTCGCCCCAGCCATGCAGCAGATAAAGAACCGGGTACCGCTTCTGCGCATTGGCCGCATAATCCGGCGGTGTGTAGACAAAGCAGCGCCGCCATTTTCCGGTGACCTTCGAAAAATACCACCGCTGGCTCACTTGGCCGTGCGGTACGTCTTTCGGGGCGTAGAAGTCTGCATCGGGCGCGGGAATTTCGATGCCGCTGTTATCCCATCCCGAGCCGAAGAACGTGCGGGTCGCCGGATCGGCCATCACCGCGCCATCCACCACGATGCTGTAGTAGTGGAATCCGACCACTTGCGGCGGGATGGTGACCGTCCAAAGTCCGTCCGCGCCGCGCGTCATGTCGTGTACTCCTCCCAGACGCACCTGCACTTTGTGCGCGTCCGGCGCCGATACGCGAAAAGCCACGCGATGGTCGGGATATACGCACGGGTACGGCGCTCCCGGTATGTTGAGCGAGGAAGGCTTGCATTCGCCGGCGGTTTGTCCCCAGCACGTTCCGCAAGCCAATAGCGTCAAAATAAGGACTGATTTCATGAATGCTCCTTTGACCCCTTGCTTCCGCGCGGGGTTCTGAAAAGTTTTCGCGGTTACCACTCCGCCACTGACCCGTCCTCGTGAAAGACGCGAGCCATGGGCCGCGTACCGCCGAACGGATATTTCGCAAGGCTCGCCTCCGAGAGCTCGAATCCCAAACCCGGTTTTTCGGAAAGAGGAAACCGGCCGTCCACCATGCGCATGGCGGGAAATCCGAGCCACTCTTCCCAGATCTTGTCTGTGGCGCCGGGCTTGACTTGCCCGCAGATCTCCTGAACCAGGAAGTTGGGCATGGCCGCATCCACCTGAATCGTGGCGAGCCCTCCGATTGGGCCTTCGCACGCATGCGGGGCCATCGAAATGGAGGAAACATTCGCCGTGGCCGCAACCTTCCACAACGCGGTGAGGCCGCCCACATGATTGATATCGGTCTGGAGGATATCGATGACGCCCATTTCGATCAGCTCACGGCAGCCGTAGGAGGCAATCAGCCGCTCGCCGGTGGCGATGGGTGTGGTGGAACGCCGCGCAATCTTCGCCATAGCCTGGACATTTTCCGGAGGGCATGGCTCCTCCACAAACAGCAGGTTCAGCGGTTCGACTTCCTTCACGATGATCGAAGCGACACTGGGGCTGGTCTTCGCATGGAAGTCGACTGCGATGTCAATGTCCGGGCCTAGAGTCTCCCGCAGCGTCTGAATTGCTTTGATGGCGCGGTCGATCTTCGGCCTGCGTTCGAGCCACTCGTAGTAACCGGGAATGCCGCCCTTCACGCACGTTATGCCCTGTTCCCGGGCGGTCTGTCGAATCTGTGCCAGCCGCTCGCGGTTGGCTCCATCGACGTGATAATAGCCGCGAACGCCGCGCGCATCGAACGGCCCGCCGAGCAGTTTGTAAACCGGCATCCCCAGCGCTTTGCCGCGGAGATCCCATAAAGCCTGATCGATGCCCGAGATGGCGGACCCAATCACCGGGCCTGCGCGGTAAAACGAGTGAACGTACATGGACTGCCAGATGTGTTCCACCTGCATCGGGTCCGCGCCGATGAGAAAATCGCGGAAATCGTTGATGCATGCCATTACGGCTCCGGCTTTGCCTTCGAGTGTTCCTTCGCCCCACCCGACCAGCCCCTGGTTCGTCTCGAGCTTGACGAACACGTAGGGACGATCCGACTTGGGAGTAAGAGAAACACCAAATACTTTGAGGCCGGTGATTTTTAGACCGGAGCTTACGCCGGCAAAGGCCTCGAGACCAACCGGGCCGGCTTGCGGAAGAAATGAGCAACCGCATGCGTCCATTCCCGCGCGCGGACGGTTCCCCGTTCCCGCCATAAGAACACTAGCGGGCCCCAGGGCGAGAAAGTTTCTACGACGCATGATATTTCTCCAGAGCGGATTCATTCACCGTAATTCCCAGACCAGGCGAGTTCGTCAGTTGGAGGAAGCCGTCCTTACCGGTTTCCAATGCCGGAGACACAATCTCGCGCCGCATCGCGCGGTCTTCTTCCGCCGCTGGAAGCGGCACATGCTGGATGAAAAAATTCGGAATACTCGCGGCTAAGTGGATCGCTGCGGCGGTACCCACCGGGCCTCCGCTGTGGCGCGGCGCAACCGCCACGTAATACGTCTCCGCGAGCGCAGCTATGCGTCTTGCCCCGCTGATCCCGAAGATGCCGATCTCGGGCCGCACCAGATCAACCAGTCCCTCGCGCAGCAGCGCCTGAAACACGGCCGGGTCGTCTATTCCCGCCCCGAAGCCTAGAGGAACAACGGTTTCATCGCCAACCTTCCGCAAGGCATCGATATTTGAGTGAGCACACGGTTCGTCGAACCACAGCGGATACTTCGATTCCAATGTTTTCGCCACCGACGCCGCGTCCCCCGGCGTCAGAGAGCCGTTCCCCATCACAATGAAATCGCGTTCCACCGGA
This sequence comes from Bryobacteraceae bacterium, assembly GCA_035651215.1. GTDB lineage: Bacteria > Acidobacteriota > Terriglobia > Bryobacterales > Bryobacteraceae > Bog-105. The sequence goes on along the minus strand of DASRGE010000036.1, from coordinate 12,873 downwards.
ACGGCATTCGCGAGCGCCAGCACCTGGTTTTCATACGCCTTCCCCTGATTCCGCGATGCCGGCTTGGGAAGCTCGATAACCGTAATCGGGAACTCTTGCCCATACGGCCAGCTATACGCGCGAACTTTGTTCCGCGTGGGCCCTCCGAGAATCCGGTAGACGGGCGCGTTCGCCGCTTTGCCGAGAATGTCCAGGCAGGCCATATCGAGCGCCGCTGCGTAAGGACTTGCAGGCGGAATGGTCGCGTAGGCATTTGCAGGCCGGCCAGTCCAAGCCGTCTGAAGAGTCTTGATATCGGCATTTGGATCATACCGGCATTCCCCCCAGCCGATCAATCCGGATCGCGTCATTACCCGCAACAGCGCATAGCGATTCTTCGATACGGGCTCGCGGACGGAAAACTCGCGAATTTCGGTTATATCCAGCGCGTCCGGTTTCGCCACCGCCCCGGGCCGTGGCGCAAAGCCCGCCCACAGGCGTGCTCTGCGTTGCTTGACGATTCCATTCATGGTTGCTAACACTATCACCGGCTGGATCAGAACACGAAGCTGCACTCCCGCTTGCGGTATCCTCCCATGCAGACCGCAGACGCCGCTAGGTTTGGTACGGTATAGCGTGTTTAACACGAATAGAACTCTAGTCTTCCGGCGAATGCAAGAGGTGGTCGCTGGGCCTGATTAACCGTTAAGGAGACCGTTAAGAACCCTCCAGTCCGTTCGAAACAGCGCTGTGATATGATTCCGGCACAATAGTAAACAATGTACGAGGTCGAACAGACGGAACTCAGCGAGGCTCGCGAGCAGGCTGTTCTCGCGGAGCTCGACCGTCTATTAGACAGCGCCGCCTTTCGCACAAGTAAGCGGTGCCGGGAGTTCCTGAAGTACGTCGTCGAGCACACGATTAAGGGGCCGAGCGGCACTCTGAAAGAACGCGCGATCGGTGTAGAGCTCTTCCAGCTTCCGGAAGATTTCGATACAGGACAGCACACGATTGTCCGCGTGACAGCCAATGAAGTGCGGAAAAAGCTCGCTCAGCACTATCTGGCCGACAACGGCTCCTATCATCCGGTCAGAATCGATCTGCCGCCGGGGTCCTACAGCGCCGAATTCCGGTGGGACACTCCGGCCGCCGAGGCACACGCTCCGGCACGCGCTCCGAGGAGGCTCAACCGCGGCCTGATTGCTGGCGTAACAGCTGCTTTCGCGATTGCTGCTGTCTTTTCCCTTCTGCCAAGTCACGCGATGAAGCGTGTAACTGTGGATGCCAGGACCACTCCCGTGCCCGATCCTCTTCCCAAGCTCTCGTCAAGCACTGGGAGTTTCCGGTTGATGGTCGGCTCTACCTCTTCCTATATTGATCGGAGTGGACAGACGTGGGGGCCGGATCGCTTCTTCTCCGGGGGTTCTGTGCTCGTTCGCCCGTCGGAGAGAATTTTTCGAACTCTGGATCCCGATATTTACAGACACGTACGCAGCGGCGACTTCCGATATGACATTCCGCTTGCGCCCGGCTCCTATGAGCTGCATCTTCATTTTGCGGAAACCGGGCTCGCTGATTTTATCAGCGCGGAATCGAGCGGCGAGGGACAGCGTTTGTTTCGCGTCTCTGCGAACGGAAAACGGATCCTGGATTTCTTCGATGTAGTGGCCGATGCCGACGGTTCCAACACCTCGGATGAGCGCGTGTTCCGGAACATCTCGCCAGCCGAAGATGGCTTCCTTCACTTGAACTTTACCTCTTTGAGAAGCACAGCGATCCTGAGTGGAATCGAGGTGCTGCCGGTCAGCCCTGGGAAGGTGAGACCCATCCGGATTCGGGCCGGTTGGCCCACATCCTGGCAGGATTCGGCCGGACAGCAGTGGCGGGCCGATTCTTATTTCTTGGGAGGCAATGCACTGGTTCGCACGACAAATCCGGCTCGCGATAGCAACTCGCCGGACATTGCGCTATACGCCAGCGAGCGGTGGGGACATTTCTCCTACGCCGTGCCCGTTGCCGACGGCCGGTACCGCGTTACTTTGAAGTTCTGCGAGGGCCATTACGGACGTCATAATACCGGAGTAGGCGGAGTGGGGAGCCGCGTCTTCGATGTGTATTGCAATGGCGTGGCCCTGCTGAGGAACTTCGATATTTTTAAGGAAGCAGGCGGCGAGGGGCGCCCCGTCGATCGAACGTTTTCCGGTATCCGGCCTACCGCTCAGGGAAAAATCGTGCTCACTTTTGTTCCCTTTAACGGGATGGCTTGCGTCAACGGCATCGAGGTTGTTGAAGATTCGAAATAGCATCAACAGTTCGAGTTAACCGTTAGCCGGCCAGATGTCATAAGCAACTTCCTGTTAGTCTTCATCCCGCATACCGTAACAAACCTGGACTGGCGGAAACTCTTGTGGCAGGATGGCCAAGACCGGATTGGATCGATGAAAACGACAAAGCTGCTTTGCCTGATAACGGTTTTTACGGCCGTAGCGGGATTCCCGCTTGCGGCGCAAGTGCAGACGGAAATACCTCCCGTAGTTGCTGGCGCGAAGCCGGTCACGGTAGAACACATCAAGATCCACGCGGAATCCATAGAGGGCAACCTGGAGGGCGATCCCGCCGATCGTGACGTTATCGTGTTCCTGCCTCCGAGCTACAACCAGAACAAGCAGCGGCATTATCCAGTGGTCTACGCGCTGCACGGCTACTCTATCGGGGCGGAGCAGTGGACCCATGAGATTCATGTGCCGCAGACCATCGAGGGAGCGTTCGCGCTCGGCGCGAAGGAGATGATTGTGGTGCTTCCCGATTCGAAAACGGTCTACGGAGGTTCCATGTACTCCAGCTCGGTGACCACGGGTGATTTCGAGCGGTTCATCGCGCATGATGTGGTCACTTACATCGATGCTCACTATCGCACCATTCCCAACCGCCTGAGCCGGGGACTCGCCGGGCACTCCATGGGAGGTTATGGCGCAACGCGTATCGGGATGAAGCACTCCGACGTATTCGGAAGCTTATACATTATGAGCCCGTGCTGCTTAGCGCCGCGGCCTGCTCACGGACCGAACCCCGGCACAGAAAAGGCGTTTGCGAACACTGTGGCGGCAATGAAATCGCCGGCGGATGCGGCTGGCCTTCCGTTCTTTTCACGGGCCCAATTGGCATCGGCGGCCGCGTGGTCGCCCGATCCAAAGAATCCGCCGCTCTATTTGGATCTGCCGGTGAAAGACGGTACGCCGCAGCCGCAAATTTTAGCCAAATGGACCGCGAACTCACCGCTGGCCTTTATCGATCAATACATCGACTCGCTCCGGCGATACCGGGCGATTGCGATCGATGTTGGCGATCAGGACGGGCTACGTAGCGATACACAGAAGCTGCACGAAGTCCTCGACACCTACGGTATAAAGAACAGCTTTGAAATTTATCACGGCACGCACACCAGCGCCGTTGCAGACCGCTTTCAGAATCATGTAATTCCGTTCTTTAGCGCGGACCTATGTTCGGCTGGAAATTGCAAATGATCGCAGTCGGTCGCGACGCCGGTCGTTTCGACAACAAACGCCGCAGAGCAATTGTAGTTTCCGCTCAAGCGCGTGTTTTGAATGGCAACGTTCAAAGGCTGGCCCAGGGTGCTTTTTCATGAGATTGCGGACGCCGTTTGGCTATGTTGCTCACGTCACCACAAATAGGTCTTCACGATACTCGGCGGTCCGGGCGTGTCGTCAACCACTTTCGTGCGCAACAGTACTTGGAGGTTCTTCCTCGGCCAGTTGCGGGGCGCGCTCGTGGCCAACGCCGTCATCAATCGCGCCGAGGTAAGAAACTCGCCGGCTGCTCGAGTGCCATATTGAGTGATACCTGCAGCGGCGATCAGCAACTCGCCGGTTTTCGAATCGAAGACGCGCGACACGATCGCATAGTCCTCCGTCGCGCGTCCATCCGGCTTCAAGTCTGCTGGAACGTATAAGCGGTTATCCGATCGGTCTCGAATGGTCGGGTGCTTATCGAAGACGAACCGCAGTTCGTTGGTCATTTCAAGCGTCCATACGTTGTTGAAGGCGCCGATCAGAATCGAGGGCTGGTATCTGAGATCGCCGAAGGTGAGATCGTCGCCGTAACGCATCTGGTAGAGCTTGCCCTTTCGAGAGAAGAGCGAACCCAGCACCACGCTGGCGTACGCATCGCCGATGCAAGTGTATTGCCCGCGGATAGGGATAAAATCGCGCACGGAGCTGCTCGCGTTCGGTGAATGAAAAACCGTCGTGGTCGCGTTGTAGATCAGGATCGGTTTCGGGCTCGTCAACGCGGGCGCCCAAAACTGGTCCAGGGCTGAAGGTGCAGCCGAGTGCAACGTGCGGACTGCCGTGGCGCTGGCCGCCATCGCCAAAACAGCGAAGACAGCCCCGCGCCGTTGTGATATCCGCTTGGCCGTCCGAATTGCCGGCGCGGGAAGTCGACCCGTCTTCCAATGGAAGGCCGCCCGATATGAGCCGGGCGGAATATCGATCTGGACGAGGCTGCCTGCGTGATTTTGATAGTACTGAGCCAGCCGCTTCCGCACTTCGGCCGCCCGCACACGCACCACAGGGTCCTCGCTGGGTTCGTAATCGGGGCTGCGACCGAACACCTCCGTCCCGATCACACGCTCCCGCAGCAGATCGTTTTCTCCGGCAAGCGTTCGCTCGACTACATACGTGAGAAAGACTTGGCATTGGCGGCTACTGCGGAAGGGCGCACTCTGAAGGATGTCGCCCAGAGTCTCGCGGACCCGGACGGTCTCCGTGTGCGATATGGATGCGGAACTCGCTTCCGCCAGCGTTGGCAGCTTGTGCTCCACCACGCCCTCCCAGGTACTTTACTCCTCAGTTGACGGCATTGCAACCGCCGCCCTGTGCGGTAGCGCACGGTAAAGAACCTTGTGAAACTCGCTCAAAGGAAATAGCATTCCGCTTAAACGGGCGAGAGCATGTGCGTTCCGCCCATGTCACCTCAAGAAAGGGTCTTCCATGTTGAGAGACTACTCTCGGCGAGCGGGCTTGGCCTTCAGCATTGGCTTGACAGCCGCGCTTGTGTTCCTGACTCCGGCGGCTCGGTCCCAAACCGAGGCTTTCAGCGCTTCACTGGCAGGTGTAGTCCACGATGCGTCGGAAGCAGCAATTTCCGGAGCCAAGGTCACCTTATATAGCCGGGAGAAGGGCATCAGTCGAACCTTTACCACTGATCCAGAGGGGCGGTATTCATTCACCCTGTTGCCACCCGGCACCTATTCGCTTTCGATTGAAACTCCGGGCTTCTCCACGTATAAGGAGGAGGGCATCCAACTGGCTGCCGGGCAGGCATCCAGCGAATCCATCACCCTGCAAGTCGGGCAGGTGCAAACGCAGATTGAAGTCTCGGCTGCGCAGGCGCCACTGCTGGCAACGGAGAATTCGAACGTCTCCTCGGACCTGAACGAGCAGCAAATCCAGCAATTGCCGGTCAACCTTCGCAACGTGTTCGGCCTGGTTCTGCTGAACTCTTCGGTGAACAACTCGACTCAACTGCAATTGCTCAACGGGGGCGGCCAGTCCGGCACGGCGGATCAGGACATATCGTTCCTGAACTTTGGGGGCGGCTATTTTGGGACAACCGCCTATCTGCTCGACGGCCACTGGGATACGGCGGCCGATTGGGGCGGTGTGATCTACGTGCCCTCGATGGATTCGGTTCAGGAAGCCAAGATCCAGACCAATGGATTCACTGCGCAGTACGGCTGGAGCACAGGCAATGTCTATAACGTAATAACCAGGTCGGGAACCAGGAGCTTCCATGGAGACGCCTTCGAGTTCCTGCGCAATGACAAGCTGGACGCGAACTTTTTCTTCGATAACGCCAACGGTATACCGAGAACGCCCTTTCATCGAAACCAGTTCGGCATCGTTGGCGGCGGGCCGGTATACCTTCCGCGCCTCTACGAGCAGCGGAACAAGACTTTCTTTTTTGCAGCTTATGAGGGTTTGCGACAATCGTCGCCCGTTCCCTATACGGCGACAGTTCCGACCCAGGCCGAGAGAAACGGGAATTTCTCCGCCATCCCGCAAACTCTCTACGATCCCTTCTCGACAACGCAAACCGCCGGCGGATTCACGCGAAATCCATTTCCAGGCAATCAGATTCCGCTATCCAGGATGAGTACGGTGGCGAGAAATCTGCTCACCTATTATCCGAATCCCACGACGAGCGGTTTGGCCAACAACTTTGTCACGACCGCCGCAGCCCCAACCGCGTCGGATGAATGGAGCCTCCGCGTGGATCACAACTTTACGGATAACGTGCAGAGTTTCGTGCGCTGGTCGCAGAAGAACGAGTATAAAGTGGGGAATCCTGCCTTCTATGGCGCAAGCGATCCGGGAGGACCGTACCTGCGGCAGCCAAATAATCGCCTGGATGGCGCCGCTGAGTTGACCTGGGTGATCAATCCAACGACGGTTCTTAGCCTCAACTTCGGCCTCAACCACTGGATAGAAGGCAACGTCGTACAGGGATATCCGTTTGACATGACCAAACTGGGTCTGCCCGCATTCGTCAACCAGACTTCGGATCAGTTCCCGGTAGTCAACGTGAGCGGCTATGCGCCCTTGGGTCCACAGAACGGATCAGGCGAAGGTGGATTCCCGCGGAACACGTACACTTGGTCGGCCAGCCTGAGTAAAGTGATCGGCCCGCATTCCGTGTCGGCTGGTTTTATGAATGTCATACTTCAGTCCGGTGGCGGACGGATCTTCCCCACGACATTCAACTTCAGTTCAACCGCAACGGCGGGACCGAATCCCCAGACAGCATCTCCGAGCACAAGCGGCGACGCTTTCGCATCCTTACTGCTTGGGGTCGGAACGGGCGGGTCCACCGGCGTCTCGGTGCTCCCGTACAATTCGAAACACTATTATGGGACGTTCTTCGAGGATGACTGGAAGATCACTCGCAAGCTTACGCTGAATCTGGGCCTTCGCTGGGAATACCAGACCGCGCCGGTGGAGCGCTTTAACGAGCAATCCTTCTTCGATTTCAACGCCATGAATCCGATCAGTTCGGGCCTCGGATCAACCGTCAAGGGCACCGTCGTTTTCAACGGAGTCAACGGTGTTCGTCGCGGCTTGTATAATCCGCCGGGTACGGACTTCTCGCCGCGCATCGGGCTGGCCTATCAAGCTGCCGGCAAGTTGGTCGTACGGGCCGGGTTCGGCACCTTCTATGTCCCGTCCTACTACGGTGGCGGTTCGACTCAGGGATTCGGCCAATCGACGCCGTGGGTTGCGGTTCAGTCGGATGGCTTCACACCGCAAAACGCCTTGGACAACGCTTTCCCCAGCGGGCTGCTTCCACAAACTGGTAGTAGCTTAGGCGCGCTCACGAACGTCGGCCTTGACACCAGCGGAACCGAGAGTCACCGGCCAGATCCCTATATGATCCAGTACATGGCGGGAGTGCAACATGCCCTGACCGGCAATGACATGGTCGACGTAAGCTACGTGGGGACCCGCGGAGTTCACATCCAGCAGGGGAGCATGAATTTCAACCAGTTGCCGGCAGCGGACCTGGCTCTTGGAAACCAGTTATTGCAGAAGGTGGCGAATCCGTTCTACGGCAAAATCACCAGCAGCGGCTGCAGCCTCTCGAGCCCGACCATCGCATATGGCCAATTGTTGCGGCCATATCCGGAATTTTGCAACGTCGGTATCTCGCAGGTGGATAACAGTTGGTCTCGCTATAACGCCCTCCAAGTGAACTACACTCACCGCTGGAGTGCCGGCCTGCAGGTGCTTGCCTCCTACACATTTTCAAAGTTTACGGACGACACCAGCGGCACCAACGGCTGGGCGCAGACCAATTCGGTTCCCATTCGAAACTATTACAATCTGGCAGTCGAGAAATCGGTTGATGCCGCCGACATTCGACACAGCGTTGTCATCAGCTATATCTATGAACTCCCGGTTGGCAACGGTAAGAAAGTGGGAGCTGGTTTCAATGCGGTTGAGAATGCCGTGCTCGGCGGCTGGCAGGTCACCGGCGTGTCTACATTCAAGTCTGGTTTCCCAATCGGAGTAGTCGGAGGCGTGGACAACACCAGCTCGTTCGGAGGGAATCAGAGGCCAAACGTGGTGGGCAATCCCACAGAAAGCAACCAGACGCTTCAGCGGTGGTTCAACACCTCTGCGTTCCAGCAGCCGACACCGTTCACATTCGGCAATGCCCCCCGCTACATGTCCAACGTCCGAGCGCCCGGACTACAGACTTTCGACATCGGAATTCAGAAGTGGTTCTACTGGCGCGAACTCCTGCGGCTGCAGTTCCGGGCTGAAATGTTCAACGCGTTCAATCGCGCGAACTTCTATGCACCGAATGCCGTCTTTGGAAATCCCGCGTTTGGGCAAATTTCCGCCACACTCCCACCGCGCGACGTTCAATTCGGGTTGAAGCTGTATTGGTAGTGCGAATCCTGCTGAGCATTGCGTTAGCGGCTTGCCTGCCGGCTCCGGCGCAACCCGGTCGAGACGTACAGTTTCAATTGCTCCTGGCTGAGGCTCATCAGGCCCAAGCTCGGGGCGACTGCCGCGCCGCTGCCGGCGCATATACGAAGGCGCTGGCGATCCGCCCCGATCTCGCCGAACTCTGGAGCAATCTTGGCCTCATTCAGTACCAATCTCATGAATATGCGCAAGCCGAGCAGGCGTTCCGGCGAGCAATTGGGATCAACAAATCATTATTCGTCCCCAACCTGTTTCTCGGCCTCGATCTGCTCGAATTGAAGCGCCGGCGTCAGTCAGTTCAGTATCTGCTCGCGGCGGAGAGATTGAATCCGCAGGATGCGCAGGTGCCGCTCGCCCTCGGACGGGCATTCCATCTGCTTTTAGATCCGACTCGGTCGCGCGAGTGGTATCAGCGGGCGACGGATCTGGCCCCGCGCAGCAGCGAGGCCTGGTACGGCCTGGGCGTGGCATATCTTGAGTTAGACAAATCCGCCGGCGAGCGGTCTTATCAAAAGCTCGGTGTCGCTGCGCTCACCCGTGCCGGCGAACTGGAACCCGAGTCGCCGAGAATTCATGCCCTGCTCGGGGCAGTATATCAGCAGCAGCAGATGTTTGGCAAAGCTCGCGATGAATATTCGAAAATCTTGGCGCTTGAGCCGGATAACATTGCCGGGCTGGCCGGACTGGCCGCCGCTTACTTACATGATGGACACCTCGATCAGGCACAAGCCGCTGCCCGGAAAGCGCTCGCTTCAGACCCTGAGGATAGCGATATCAATCTCCTGATGGGGGAAATTCTCGTGGAGCGGCATGACTACTCCGGCGCAGAGCTCTGCCTGAAACGCAGCCTGTACGCGCGCCCGGAGCTTGTCCCTCGCGCTCATGCACTACTCGGGCGCGTATTTGCCCGGACTGGCCGCCCGCAACAGGCAATCAACGAACTCAAGCAAGGTCTCGCCAGCGACCACGACGGTTCAGTCTACTACCAGCTCGCCCGTCTCTATCAAAGCTCCGGAGATACGAAAGCCGCAGCAACAGCATTCGAAAAATCGGAGCAGATCCGCGCCAAGCATGACACACCAGTTCATTGAAGGTATGTGGGCCTTGCACTCATGCGTGCCGCTTTTAGACGCCGCGCGATAGGTTGGCTTTTTCTCAACAAAATGAAACCTAAATGCACAGTGCTGCTTTTGTACTTCACCCTAACGCTATCTCTACCTGCCATCACGATTGAGCGCGATGCCACCGGAGTCACTATGCGGGGTGCCGGAGAAACAGTCCGCGTGGCTGTCTGCGGGCCAGAGGTAATTCACGTGGTCGCGGGACCGGGCGACCCCAGCGGGGCTTCGCCGAAGGAACCCTGGTTCTTTCAACCGTGCAAGCCGGCTCTTTTCGACTTCACCCGGGGTACCCAGAACGCGTCCCTCACCACTCCGGCCCTTCGAGTCTTGTTCGGCCTGAAAGACGGTCGCCTGACCTTCCAGGATTCCACGGGCCACACGCTGCAGCGCGAATCCGACCGTGAGCCGCGCCGTTATGATCCCATCGAGGTGAACGGTGAGAAGCTATACCGCGTCAGCGAGAGATTCTTTCTGGGTGCCGATCAGGCGCTGTACGGACTGGGCCAGCATCAAAACGGCGTGTTCAACTACCGCGGAACGGTCGTGGAACTGGCGCAGGCGAACACGGATGTCGCGTTGCCGTTTCTGCTTTCCTCAAATGGATCCGCAATCCTCTGGAACACAGCCTCGCGTTCCTGGTTCGATAATCGCTTCCCGCCGGAGTTAAAGCTCACCGCCGACGCCGCTGATGCAATCGATTACTACTTCCTGTATGGCCCCGAGATGGACTCGCTCATTCATCACTACCGCACTCTGACCGGGCGTGCGCCTCTGTTCGGGAAATGGGCGTATGGGTTCTTCCAATCGCAAGATCGCTACAAATCCGCACAAGAATTGCTCGATGTGGCGGCCAAATATCGCGCTGAGCACGTGCCCCTCGATACTGTCGTCCAGGACTGGTTTTGGTGGAAGTGCCAGGGCGACCCGGAGTTCGCGGGATCCTATCTGAAGCCATATCCCGATGTCCCCCGAGCCCTTCGGGAGTTGCACAAGGAACACGTACACTCGATCATTTCCGTCTGGGCCATGATGGATCCAAAATCCAACAACTTTAGAAGGTTCAAGCAGCGGGGGTGGATCATCCCCGGCACTTATGATTACGACGCCACTAATCCAGCCGCGCGCGACGGCTACTGGAAGCTGCTCATCTGGCCGATTCTGCAGGAGGGCTGGGATGGCTTTTGGCTTGACAGTTCGGAACCCGAGATTCTCAATGGCCGCAGCGACGCCGTGCTGTTCGATAAGAAGATCTTCCTAGGCAATGGCGCGCGTTATACGAATGTTTTTCCGCTGCTACACACCGGCGACGTGTACGAACACTGGCGCGCGAGCGGGAACGAGAAACGCGTGTTTATCCTGACTCGGTCGGCTTTCCTGGGTCAGCAGCGAAACGCGACAACTGTGTGGTCCGGCGATATCTTCAGCACGTTCCTGGCATTTTCCCGGCAAATTCCGGCAGGCCTGAATTTCGCGCTTTCCGGCATTCCGTACTGGACGATCGACATCGGCGGCTACGGGTGGCCTTCGTTTCGCGACACGCGCGACCCAACGTATCAGGAGCTGTTCGCGCGATGGTATGAGTATGGCGTCTTCTGCCCGATTTTTCGCACCCATGGTCATCGATTGAACAACACTAACGACGTGTTTTCTTACGGTCCGGTAACGCCGATCCTGATTCGGTACGACAAGCTGCGATCCCGCTTGCTGCCCTACACCTACTCGCTAGCCTGGCGCGTCACAAACGAAGACTACACGATTCAGCGCCCGCTGATCATGGACTGGCGAAACGACCCGAGGGTGGTCTCGATTGGAGATCAGTTTATGTTCGGGCCGGCGATCCTCGTGAACCCGGTAACCGAAGAAGGCGCGACGAACCGCTCGCTGTACCTGCCCGCGGCCAGCGCTTGGTACGATTTCTGGTCGGGTGAGAAGCTGAGTGGCGGGCGGCGCATCACAGCCGAGGCGCCGTTGGATCGAATTCCCCTCTATGTCCGCGCTGGATCCATCTTGCCCCTCGGTCCGGACGTCGAGTATGCAGAGCAGCGCACGGACGAGCCAATCGAATTGCGTGTCTACCGCGGCAGCGACGGAGCTTTCACACTTTACGATGATCAGGGCGACACCTACGGATATGAAAAGGGCGAGCGGGCGATCATTCTCCTGCATTGGAATGACAAATCGGCCACGATGACGATCGGAGTGCGCCAGGGCGAGTATCCAGGTATGCCTCGCGAACAGCAGTTTCGAATTGTGCTGGTAGATGGATCCAAGGCTAGCTTAACGAAAGACGTGCGGTACACCGGGCAGGAACTGGTCGTGCAGGTTGAATGATTCACAGCAGGACCATCGCTTCCACGCTTTCTTAGCAGTTCATTGCCGGATCGCAGCAACATTACATGAGTAATCAGAAATAGAACTTCAGCCCAAGCTGCAGTTGACGTTCAGTACTCTGTGTCGTGGTTACAACACCAAAATTGTTCTGGTTTAAGACACTGTTCGGTGTCCCCCAAGTGGGATGATTGAAGACGTTGAAAGCTTCAAATCGGAATTCGAAGTGTCTCTCCTCCGATATCGGAAATTCGCGAAACAGTGAAAAGTCGAGATTCTTAAAGGCATCTGAACGGATCGTGTTGCGCCCTAAGTTGCCATAGGTAAACGCAGCCGGGGCGGCAAATGCACCGGTGTTGAACCATTGGGCCGTCGTAGGATTGGACAGAGACGGGTTGCCGACCAGGTTCGGCCGCTCATAACACGATCCATTTCCTGTATTCGCAATATCGCCGCAGACGGTAATCGTATAGGGCACGCCGGAGTGCAGCGACGCGATTCCGTTCACCGCCCAATTCCCGAGGAGGTAATCCGCAACCCTGTTTCCGGTGCCCAGGAGATGACCTTTCCCGATTGGCACCTGATAAGTCGCACTTATCGAAAGAATCTGCGGAACATCGAAGCCAGCCACGCTCCGGCTGCCGTTCAAATCGTACGGATTCTCAATGCTGCACCCTTCAGAGCAATACCATCCGTCAGATGCGATATCAATCGTTTTTGACCAAGTGTACGAGACCAGATAGCTAAGCCCCTTTGTGGTGGATTGCTGCAATGAAAATTGAAAAGCTTCGTAGGGTTCGTGTAAACTTCTTTCTGTAAATTAGCTCCGAAGCAATTCGGGACTGTTTTGTTCTGGGCCGTAGCGGAGGCGAGCGTAGCGAGCCGCAGCGGAGGGCCAGAACAAAACAAGGGCGACTTGTTTTGGCGGGCCGAGT